>JBGATG010000003.1:0-460042 GCA_044229315.1 Bacteroidia bacterium | reverse complement strand
ATGGAACAGTTAAAGGTCAAAAGGCTGAAGATGGAGTTTACATCTACGCTGTAAAAGTGATCGGTGACAATGGACTAGGTAAGAAAGAATTTAAAGGCCACGTGACGCTAATAAAGTAATCACAATAAAATATCTATAAAGAAACCCCCTGATAAAACAGGGGGTTTTTTAATGGCCAATATCAAGGTAAAACACCTTCAAAAAACAAAGCTCTGCAAGGGAAAAACGCCATAGTTGACGTTGAAAACCTGTTAATTTTCAACGAAATGAGTGATACAGGCGTATTGATGTGCTAAGTAAGGGTACTAATTAGTAGTTTTTAACGAATGCGGGTGGGTTTTATGTAGTTTTAAGAAGACAAAAGGACATTTTAATACCTACAGATACAATGAAAAAATTAGCGATCATTTTAGCCCTGGTAACAGCATTCACTGCAAAAGCACAATGGGTTCCCGGAACAGTTTGTTCAACTTGTATTACTAATAGTAACGCAAGTGCGAATACATTGCCAGGCAATGGTAACAATACTCAAAGCTCGCCGGGTAATCCTAAAGGTGGGAATAACAACAATCAGATCAATAATGGTAATGGTACTATCGCTACCATTTACACAAGGACTGTTTGCGGTTTAGGTTGGACGCAAGGAAAAGTGAAATTAGGAAAACGTGGTATTGGTGGAGTTAATCAACCGGCCACTATCGCTATCGCTGGTATTCCTGCAGGTGCAATTATTGAAAAAGCATATTTATATACCGGTGGTTGTGGTAACGGTGCAGCAATGACATGTAATCTTACTGATCCGACTACTGCTTCTGTTAGTTATCCAATGACATTAATTGGCGCGCACGTTGATAAGTGTTGGGGTTATACAGGAACACGTAATTATCGTGCCGATGTAACCGCGCAAATTACAGGAAATGGTAACTACCAGGTTTCAGGTGTATTAACTAATCCTCCAACAGCAGGTAATGATATGGATGGCGCAAGTTTATTTATTGTATATAGCGATCCTACTGCTGCGTTCTGTGGATGTATCGTTATTGGTGATGGATGTCAAGTTGGTATCGGTGGAACACAAACAAATACACTTACTGGTTTTCAAGCGCCGGCTACTTCAACATTTGCGCAAGGTTTTTATATCGTAACAGATATGCAAAACGTTGGTCCTTTCCCAATGAAAATGAATAGCGCAACAATGAACTATACATATCCTAATGGTTCACAAAATTGGTACGATTTTATTTCGGCACCTGCTAACCCTGTTGCTTGCGGACAAAATTCTTTCGCTTTTGGTATTCAATCAAACAACGATTGCTACAATATTTTAATGGAAGGTATGTATTGGAGAAGTCAATGTCCTTGTACATTACCGGTATTCACGCCAACTTCAAACGCTGCTATTTGCCAAGGTTCTCAATTGAATTTAAGTACAGCAACCACTGCAACAGCTGCGGTAAGTTACACATGGCAAGGTCCTAGCTTTACATCCAATTCTCAAAATACAGTTATTCCAAACGCACAACCTGCATCAAGCGGTGTATATACATTATTCGCTGAACCCTCTCCTTCGTGTATCATTGCAAATACATTGATGGTAAATATTTATCCTAATCCAACTATTACCACTTTAGCTAGTAACGGGCCAGTGTGCCAAGGTTCTTCATTAACTATCAACTCGGCTGCCAATACAAGTGCAACAGCGGTGTACGCCTGGACAGGACCAAACGCGTTCACATCAAATACACCAAGCAATACTATTATGAACGCACAGCCTGCTGCATCGGGGTTCTACAGTTTAACGGTAACAAATACATATACCGGTGCACCATACAGTACAATGAATCAAACACTCACATGTTCTACCGGACAAGGTTTCAACGTAGTGGTTGTGCCTGTTGCTTCACTGAATGTAACGCCATTCTTTACGCTTTGTGCCGGAACAAGTCTTAATCTTACAGCGAGTGCTGCAGGTGCTACAAGTTACAGTTGGAGTAGTTTGAGTCCAACCGTTCAACCATTCACATCAACATTACAAAATCCAAGTATAAGTAATCTTGGTACGCAACACTCAGGAGATTATTCTGTGACCGCATTTTATTCTAACCCTAATACTACATTAGTTTGTAAATCTTATGCGGTTAGTAATGTAAGTGTGGTGCCAAAAAATCCGGTGATTCCGTTTAGCAGTGCCAACGTGTGTCAGTTTACTACCGGTACATTCTCAGCAACTTCATTGAACGCCCAAGGTTATATTTGGACAGGCCCTAACGGATTCAATTCAACTAATCAGATAAATACAATTACAAACATTCAGCCATCAGCAAGCGGCAACTATACCGTGCAGGCATTGTTCTCAATTGGAACAGTAACCTGTACAACAAGCAGCTGGATCCCATTGAATGTAATTCCGGTACCAAGTATTGCGGTAGTTCCAAACATTACCGTTTGTGAGCGAGAACAAACCACCTTCAATGCCAGCGCTCCTGGAGCTATCTCATACATGTGGAATGGACCGAACAGCTTTACGATGAATTCACCAAACCCAATGTTTGCGAATTTAACGCCAAGCATGAGTGGTGCTTATACAGTAACAGCTGCATTTAGCAATGGGAACTTAACTTGTTACAACAGCAACGTTACAAACCTTTTAGTAAAACCGATCCTTCCATTTAATTTGGGTCCGGATAAATTATTATGTTCAAACGCGGATCTATTCTTAAATGGTCCTGCGGGAGCAACATCCTACAACTGGTGGGGAAGTACAAGCTACACCTCCAACGCACAAGGCTTATTTGTTCCGGCATTAAGTCCTGCAAATAGTGGCGTGTATGTATTGGAAGTAGACCTGAACGGATGTAAGACTTATGATTCAGTAAAAGTAAATGTATTAACACCGATCATCTTCACTCTCACACCAAGCAACAGAAGTATCTGTCGTGGAGAGGCAGTGAACTTTGTAGTAGGAGCAGCCCAAGGAAGTGAGAACTACGCTTACACCTGGAACCCTGCGATCTATATTTCGAGTCCAACAGGAAGTGCTCAAGCGGGCAATCCACTTGGAACCACGGTTTACAACATCTCTGCTTATGACATTGCTTGTCCAAACTACATTATCCAAACAAACTTCACCATTACGGTGAAACAACCGCCACAACCAAACATCACAATCCCTAAGAACAATGTGTGTGAGCCGATGTGCGCGATCTACAACAGTCATTTACAAAATGAAGCTACTTCGGTGATGTATGATTTTGGTCACAACAACATTGTTGAAGGCGACAGCTCTCGTATTTGTTTGAACGCAGGTACCTATTACATGAGAATCATGACCACAGGTACTAATGGTTGTAAGGGAACTTACGATTACACTGTTCCAATTACTGTGTATCCAAAACCAGGCGCAGACTTCACCTGGAACCCAGAGCAACCAACAACTGCAAATAACAATGTAACATTCAATCCAACTACAAAGAACGGCAAAACATTTGCCTATGAGTGGGGCTTTACAAATAGCACAAACGTTGGTGGCGTAGATTCTTCAACAGCGAAGAACCCACAACACCTTTACGATAACAACGGTAAATTCCCTGTAATGTTAGTGGTGAAAAATGAATACGGTTGTGTTGACTCAGTTTAATCAAAGGTCTTGGATTAAAACCTGATGGATACATCATGCAGATCTTCGATCGTTGGGGAACCTTAGTGTACACTACACGTGATATCAACAAAGGTTGGGATGGAACAGTTAAAGGTCAAAAGGCTGAAGATGGAGTTTATATCTACAGTGTAAAAGTGATCGGTGACAATGGTTTAGGTAAGAAAGAATTTAAAGGCCATGTAACACTCATAAAATAGGCAGATCAAATTGATCGCAAAAAGGAGGCTTCAAAAGCCTCCTTTTTTGTTTCAACAAGCTATCAACATATTTAAACTATTTAGAAAGAAGCCTTGATCATAAATGGTCTTCTATTTAGCGGATTGAGTCGAATACTGAGTAGCATTTAGTGATAACGCCGCCATTTTTTATTATCTTAGAGCAATACGATTTAACATGACAAACATGAGAACAGCAGCTTTGATCCTCGGCGCTTTTTTAGCCTTTTCCGGTTTAAATGCGCAAACAGCAAGTGTTACACCTGCCTCAGACGCTTCAAGCGGTTACACCTACGATTTTGATCTGGCAAAGAAAATGATCATTGATCATCAACTTGATCCCGGAAAAGATAACGCGCTTGCTAAACCAATTGTGGAATCAAAAGATTTTCCAAAACTAAGCGGTAAACCAGCATTGAATAACAATTATTACGAGACCTTGAATGCATGGATGGAAAAAAATCCAGCGTTGATCATTGAGTCATTTAAATCAAGGAAAGACATTGTTCACTATTTTGAAAAATAAATAAACATGAAGAAATTAGTATATCTGTTTTTTGTTCTGTCTTTTGTGAATTTGGTAAATGCACAAACACAAATGACCATCGGTCCGCACTCTGCATCGTTCTCCAGCATGGTAAGAGGCTACCATTTTACTGCGCCTGTAGCATTCAATATTTGCGCTCTGTATATTCCGCCTGATGCTCCAGGTGCCGCCGGACAAAATCAACATATTCGCGTTGTGCGTTTTACTGCAGGTGCACCACCGGCATTTCCCGGAACTACGAACGCATTTGTTCAATTATTCACCATCAGTAACGTGGCCTCCAACGTAACAGTTGCCTGTAATATTCCTGTGGCTGCCGGAGATGTAATTGGTATCTATGGAGCTCGCGCCGCAAACTGTATCAATAGTTATGATGGAGCTAATTTTGCCACCAACATTATGGCGCAACCTACCGTATGCCGTCGTAGCGGCATGCAGGCTTGTATCTCAGCTAACCAAAACATGGCTAACATTTGGTCGGAGGTAAATTTCAACATTGGCCGTATATTCATGTATTATAACTGTTGCCCAACACCAACCCTTACAACCAACGCTCCTACTGCAAATATCTGCGCGGGTACAAGCGTTACCATTTTTGGCGGTGGAGCAACAACCTACACCTGGCAACCGGGTAATATACAAACACAAAATATTACCGTTACGCCTTCGGTAACTACAACGTATACCTTAGAGGGTTCTGCAAGTAACTGTTCGGCTGCAGTTACTGTGAGCGTACAGGTTAACAGCAATCCAACCATAACAGCAGTTGCAAATGATGGTCCGGTTTGTCAGGGATCACCACTCAACATTACATCAACAGTGAATACAACTTCGCCAGCAACGTATTCGTGGGTTGGACCAAACACGTTCACTGCTAATACTGCAAATACAAGTATCGCTAATGCGCAACCAGTCGCAACCGGTGTTTACAGTTTAACGGTGATCAACACCTACACCAGTGCATCAACACCAACGCAAATAACGTGTCAAGCTACGGCAACAACAAATGCCGTCGTCGTCCCCGTCTCCTCGCTTAACGTTTCGCCTTCGGTTACCCTATGTGCGGGTGGTAATATAAATTTAACAGCATTCGCCCAGGGCGCAACTTCTTATAGTTGGACAGGCCCAAATTTCAATTCCACCCTTCAAAATCCTTTGATCACAAATGCTTCTACAGTGCATACGGGTGATTATTCGGTAACGGCATATTATACAAACCCTCAAACAACATTGGTGTGTACATCCTTTGCGGTTGTTAGTGTTTCGGTGGTACCAAAAAATCCCGTACTAGCCTTCAGTTCTGCAAACGTATGTCAAAATACGAGTGGCACATTCTCCGCAAGTTCACCGGGCGCTACCGGTTATCAATGGTTAGGTCCCAATGGATTTACTTCAAACAACCAGGTCAATACGATCACTAATATTCAACCGGCTGCTGCAGGCAATTACACAGTTTATGCCATATTTGGCGTAGGTTCTAACACCTGTGCAACAACCAGCTGGATACCATTGAATGTAATTGCTGTACCAAGTATTGCTGTTGTTCCAAATATCACAGTTTGTGAAAGAGAACAAACAACATTTAATGCAAGCGCGCCGGGAGCAATTAGCTACTTGTGGAGCGGACCAAATAGTTTTACTATGAATTCACCAAGCCCAATGTTCGCAAATTTAACCCCGAGCATGAGTGGCGCCTACACTGTAACTGCATCATTTAGCAATGGTAATATAACCTGTTATAATAGTAGCATTACAAACTTATTGGTTAAACCTATACTTCCTTTTAATCTGGGAGCTGATAAGTTGTTATGCAGTAATTCTGATCTGTTCTTAAATGGTCCGTTGGGAGCAACCTCATATAACTGGTGGGGAAGTACAAGTTATACATCAAACGCACAAGGATTGTTTGTACCTACACTTGGTCCGGCAAATAGTGGTGTGTATGTATTAGAAGTTGATTTGAACGGATGTAAAACGTATGATTCAGTGAAAGTGAACGTATTAACTCCGATCATCTTTACGCTTACGCCAAGTAACAGAACAATTTGTCGCGGTGAGCCTGTGAACTGGGTAGTAGGCGCAGCACAAGGAAGTGAGAACTACGCTTACACGTGGAATCCTGCCATGTATATTACGAGCCCTAATGGAAGTGTACAGGCCGGTAATCCACTTGGAACAACAGTGTACAACATCTCTGCTTACGATATAGCTTGTCCAAATTATGTTATTCAAACAAACTTTACCGTAACAGTAAAACAACCGCCACAACCAAACATCACTATTCCACAAAATAATGTATGCGAACCAATGTGCGCTATTTATAATAGTCATTTAACCTCTGAAGCATCTTCGGTTGTTTATGATTTTGGAAAGGACAAAACATTTGAAGGTGATAGCATTCGCATTTGTTTAGCTGCAGGCAAACATTACATGCGAATCATTTCTACCGGAACAAATGGCTGTAAAGGAGTTTATGATTACACGGTTCCGATCACGGTGTATCCAAAACCGGGTGCAGATTTTACTTGGGATCCTGAGCAACCTACAACGGCAAACAATAGTGTGATATTTAAACCGAGCACTAAATATGGAACAACCTTCACTTATGAATGGGGATTTGCAAACTCAGTGAATATGGGTGGTCCGGATACGTCAACCATGAAGAATCCAATGAAAATTTACGAGAACAACGGAAAATTCCCGGTGATGTTGATCGTGAAGAACGAATATGGATGCATTGATTCGGTGTATAAGATCATTATCATTGATGAAGATGTGGCAGTTTACATTCCTAATACATTTACGCCAAATGGTGATAACATCAATGATGTATTCAACATCAAAGGTCTTGGATTAAAACCTGATGGATTCCTGATGCAAATTTTTGACCGCTGGGGCACATTAATTTATACATCACGCGAAATCAACAAAGGCTGGGATGGAACTGTTAAAGGTCAAAAAGCTGAAGACGGAGTTTACATCTACAGCGTAAAAGTGATCGGCGACAATGGCGTAGGCAAGAAAGAGTTCAAAGGACACGTAACACTCATAAAATAAGAGAAAACAGCATAAATTGTTATAAAAATGTGAAAGGAACCCCCTGCCAAAAACAGGGGGTTTCTTAATTTTATGATCTAAAATGAAGCAGTATCACGACCTAATGAAACACGTGCTGGAGCACGGAGTGAAGAAAGAAGATCGCACCGGCACAGGAACCGTAAGCGTATTTGGATATCAAATGCGATTTGACTTAGCCGAAGGATTTCCTTTGCTAACAACCAAAAAACTTCATACAAAATCCATCATTCACGAATTACTTTGGTTCCTGAAAGGTGAAACAAACATTAAATATCTTAAAGAAAATGGTGTAAGCATTTGGGATGAATGGGCGGATGGTAACGGAAATTTAGGTCCGGTTTATGGATACCAATGGCGTAATTGGCCAAAGCGCGATGGCGGAAGCATTGATCAAATTACCAACGTCATTAATATGATCAAGAAGAATCCGGATTCACGTCGCTTAATAGTGAGCGCCTGGAATGTGGCCGATATTGAGAATATGAAATTGCCTCCGTGTCATGCTTTCTTTCAATTCTATGTTGCTAACGGAAAATTAAGTTGCCAATTGTATCAACGCAGTGCCGATATTTTTCTGGGCGTGCCTTTTAATATTGCATCATATGCTTTATTGGCTTTAATGGTAGCGCAGGTTTGCGATCTTCAACCGGGAGAATTTGTACACACCTTGGGCGACGCGCACTTGTATTCTAACCATATTGATCAGGCAAAATTGCAACTATCGCGCGATCTTCGTCCCTTGCCTCAAATGAAGATAAATCCAGCGGTAAAAGACATTTTTGCCTTTAAATTTGAAGACTTTAGCCTCGAGAATTATGACCCACATCCGCATATAAAAGCTGCGGTTGCCGTATAAATTCTTATTTTTACCTAAAATTTAATTATGAGCGACGTTCAATCCGTATTAAATAGTGCCAAGGACCTGATGGAAAAATCCATTAAGCACCTTGAATCAGAATTAACTAAAGTTAGAGCAGGTAAAGCAAATCCTGCTATGCTGGAAGGTATTTTGGTTGATTATTATGGAAGCAAGGTTCCATTGAGTAATACCGCCAGTGTAAATACACAGGATTCAAGAACAATTGTTGTGCAACCTTGGGAAAAGGGAATGTTGACACCCATTGAAAAAGCGATCCAGGCTGCGAATCTGGGATTCAATCCTCAAAACGATGGTGTGATCATTCGTATTGTTGTTCCGCCATTAACCGAAGAGCGTCGTAAAGATCTTACCAAAACCGCAAGATCACTGGGAGAAGATACCAAAATTGGAATTCGTAATATTCGTAAGGATTCAATTGAGAATGTAAAAAAATTACAGAAGAATGGTTTACCTGAAGACGAAGCTAAAGGAGCTGAAACAAAAATTCAGCAATTAACTGATGGAAGCGTTGCAAAAGTGGATGCTCACATTCAGCAAAAGGAAAAAGAGATCATGACCGTTTAATAAATTAGATCATAAAAAAAGCCCCTTCGTTTTGAAGGGGCTTTTTTATTTTGGATCAATTCAATTATTGAACGACCAATTTTTTAGTTGTAGTTCTTTCACCTAAACTAGTTTTCACCATATAAACTCCCGGCTTAAGATCCAAAACCGAAATAGTGGTTTTAATGTTTGAATCATTTCCAAGATCAACACGACGAGCAACTTGTCCAAGTTCATTATAGATAACAACGCTACCGTTGTTGTTATTTGAATTATCTAATGTTACACTGATGCTTTCTTTAGCAGGATTTGGATACATAGTAAAGTCAGCGTCAAAATTTACTTCGTTGATGCCTGTAGTTACAATGTTGCTGTTCAAATAAATTTTTGCAGTGGTTGTAACAGTTGGACCGGCAACTGAAGTTTGTGTTGTTTTTTCGTAAACAACTTCAACTAATTGGAATTTTTGCGACGCATTAAAGTAGCTGTAGTTTGTGCTTAGAACGTTGATGCTTACAGTACCAAAACCTGTACCAACAAGCGCGTTAAGCGTTTGCGTCATCTTCACTTGCAATGCGTTGGTGTAAGAAACGTTTCCCGGAACAATAACAGTTCCTGTTCCTGAACCATTCACAGTTAAAGTTGCCTGACAAGTACCTGTTTGCGAAAATGCCGATACAGTTCCTGTTGCAGCATCAGTTGTAGTTCCACCAAAACCTAAAGGCCATACCATAGCGATCTCAGGATTTGGAGTGAAATTAAATTCAACACCGCCAACATTGTAAATGCCGTGCAATTCCAATTGTGTGGTTGGACTTGTAGCTGATTTCCAATAATTGATGTCGCCACTTGATGTAACTTCAGCCAGGTTAGCGTTAGCGAAAAGCGATGAAGAGGGAAGAGAAGAAGCTGTAGTAAAAGTGCTTCCGGCAGTGTTGGTATTTGCAGTAAAAGCACTGAAATTCCAGCTCAAACCGGAACCTGTGTTCTTGGGAACAACTCCAACAGAGTCAAATTGTTTTTTGATGCGAATATTTCCCGAAACCGGTTCGTTGAACGCTTGGGTAATTGTTTGCGCTGTGATACCGCCGGTTAAAGCGATAGCGCTAAGTAATAAGTAGATTTTCTTCATGTGGTAGATTTTAAGTTTAACCAAAGATATAAAAAAAATGAATTTACCTAAAAGAATTAGGTCTTTGGGAAGCCCGATGTTATTGCTTGAACAAGCTGTCAACGAACTCTTTAGAGTTGAACAGCTGAAGGTCGGTCATTTTTTCCCCAACACCGATGTATTTAACAGGGATCTTAAATTCGTCGGAAATGCCAATAACAACACCACCTTTTGCAGTGCCATCGAGTTTTGTTACGGCTAAAGCATTTACATCTGTGGCGGCGGTAAATTGTTTGCATTGTTCCACCGCGTTTTGTCCTGTGCTTCCATCTAACACCAATAAAATTTCGTGTGGCGCATCAGGAACAATTTTTTTCATCACATTTTTGATCTTGCTCAACTCGTTCATCAAATTCACTTTGTTGTGCAAGCGGCCCGCTGTATCAACAATAACAACATCCATATTTTTTGCTTTAGCGCTGCTCAACGTATCAAATGCAACGCTGGCAGGATCCGCGCCCATTCCCTGGCTCACAATTTCAACACCAACGCGCTCGCTCCAAATAGTTAATTGATCAACGGCAGCCGCGCGAAACGTATCCGCCGCGCCAAGCATCACGTTTTTCCCACCTAGTTTAAATTGATGTGCTAGTTTTCCAATGGTGGTAGTTTTTCCAACACCGTTCACTCCAACAACTAAAATTACATAAGGTTTTGTAGTAAGGGGCTGCGTAAAATCAAACTGTCCATCCTTTTTGTTCTCTTCCAACACCGCGCTTACTTCATCTTTTAAAATGCCGTTAAGTTCGTTAGTGGTAACGTATTTATCACGCTTCACGCGCTCTTCAATGCGTTCAATGATCTTTACCGTGGTTTTTACGCCAACATCACCGCTAATTAATATCTCTTCGAGGTTATCTAATACATCCGAATCAATAGTGCTTTTACCCGCAATGGCGCGTGATAGTTTCCCAAAGAAACTTTCTTTGGTCTTGTTAAGGCCTTGGTCTAAGCTTTCCTTTTCTTCTTTGGAGAATATCTTCGAAAAAAATCCCATTTGCTGCTAAGGTACGGTATTAAATAAAAAATTCTTTCCTGTTGGGGGAAAGAATTTTAATTGGAATACTGTAATACTATTATTTATCTTTTAAAAAATCAGCGATATGATCGTTGTGTACGATCTCTTCTTTAAATGTGTAAGCACCTGTTTTTGGCGACTTCACCATTTTAATAACTTTAGTAAAGTCTTTTCCTTTACCTGTTTTTAGTGTTGCAACTACCTTCTTTGCCATGATCTAGTTTCTTTAGTAGATTATTTAATTTCTTTATGAACGGTCATCTTCTTAAGGATCGGGTTGTATTTTTTCAACTCAATACGCTCAGTAGTGTTCTTTTTGTTCTTAGTTGTGATATAACGTGACGTTCCCGGTTTACCGCTTTCTTTATGTTCGGTACACTCTAATATCACCTGAATTCTGTTTCCTCTTTTTGCCATGACTAATATGATTAAGCAAGGATACCGTTAGCTTTTGCTTCTTTTAAGCAAGCGTAGATACCTTTTTTGTTTATATTTTTTAATGCTGATGTAGATACACGTAATGTTACCCACTCATTGGTTTCAGGAACAAAAAAACGTTTGCGTTTTAAGTTCACTTTGAACTGACGCTTTGTTTTAGTGTTTGAGAAGGACACTTGGTTCCCACCCATCGCTTTTTTACCTGTTAATTGACAAATTCTTGACATGACTTCTAAGTTCTTTCTAAATTAAAATCTCACCCTTTTTGGGGGATGCAAATATACGCTTAAAATTCAATAATCCAATGCAAAAATGCAATTATTTTGAACTCTCAGAGTTGAGAACAAGATAATATTTATCCTTTCCAATTGATTGATAATCAGTATTTAATGTGGTTTTTGGGGCCTTGATACCTTGTCCAAAATGCAGCGCGGGATCCACAAAAATATGCTGCTCGTCCCACATTCCCGCTGAGATAAAACCAGATAAGGTATATAAACCACCCTCTACTAAAACGCTTGAAATGCCCATTTTATATAGGCTGGCGAGGATCTGGGGTATGGCATTTCCGGTTTGGAGTTTAATATAGGTGATGTGATCTTTCACGTCATTCAAGCTGGGATTGAACACCACAATTTTTGCATCCCGATTAAATACATTCAGCGTTTTTGGGATCTCGTTTCCAGTTATAATAACACGCAGCGGATTTTTTCCTTCAACCAAACGCGTGGTTAAAAATGGATCATCATTCAACACTGTGTTTTTTCCAACTAAGATGGCGTCTTCTGCCGCGCGCATTTCGTGAACTAAGGTCTGCGCTTCTTCTCCCGAAATTTTATTCTCGCTTTTATTTTCCGGCAAAGGCCATTTACTAATAAAACCATCGGCAGTTTGCGCCCATTTCAAAATAATGTAAGGCCGTTTCTTTTCATGAAATGTAAAAAATCGTCTATTCAAATATCCGCCTTCTTTTTCGCAAACTCCTTGAATTACTTCAATACCCGCTTGTTTTAATTTCTCAATGCCAATTCCCGCTACTAAAGGATTTGGATCGCCATTGCATACAACTACTTTTTTAAATCCGCGCGCAATAATTAGATCTGTGCAAGGCGGTGTTTTTCCATGATGACAGCAGGGTTCCAGATTCACATACAAGGTACACTCTCTGGGGTCTATATTTGAAGGTAAATTTAAAATGGCATTTACTTCGGCATGTGCTCCTCCAAATTTTTGATGAAAACCTTCGGCAACAATTTTATCGTCCTTTACAATAACACATCCCACCAAAGGGTTTG
Source organism: Bacteroidia bacterium (assembly GCA_044229315.1). GTDB lineage: Bacteria > Bacteroidota > Bacteroidia > B-17B0 > Aurantibacillaceae > Aurantibacillus. Next base: position 447,199 of record JBGATG010000003.1, on the reverse strand, counting down.
GCGACACTGACCCTAAGCCTTTTTGGGCCAGGATCATGGCTTTTTTCATGAACGGGATGTGAGCGTCTGCCATATGACAAAGGTACTTAATCTATTTTTGATATGGTTATCCGATCATTTTTTTATCTTTGTAAACCTAATTAATTAGAGAATGTTCGATAGTTTAAGTGATAAGTTAGATAGGGCCTTTAAAGTTTTAAAAGGTCAGGGTAAGATCAATGAAATAAACGTGGCTGAGACCATGAAAGAAGTGCGTAAAGCGCTTTTGGATGCCGACGTTAATTACAAAGTAGCAAAAGCATTTACCGATACCGTTAAAGAAAAAGCCATGGGCCAAAACGTGCTCACTGCTGTTTCTCCGGGTCAGCTCATGATCAAAATTGCACACGATGAATTAGTGCAATTAATGGGCGGTGTAAAAGAAGATATTTATTTGGGAGGAAATCCAACCATTATTTTAATGAGTGGATTGCAAGGTTCGGGTAAAACAACATTCACCGGAAAGCTTGCGAGTTATTTAAAAACAAAAAAAGGAAAAAAACCCTTAATGGTTGCTTGCGACGTTTACCGTCCGGCCGCTATTGATCAATTGCACGTATTGGGCGAGCAAATAGAGGTGGATGTTTTTAGTAACAAAGAAGAAAAAGATCCAATTAAAATTGCGGAAGCAGCATTAAAACAAGCGAGAGAAAATGGCAACTCAGTTGTGTTGATAGATACAGCGGGTCGTTTAGCGGTGGATGAAGCGATGATGACCGAGATCGCGAATTTGAAAAAAGCGATCAAGCCAAATGAAATTTTGTTTGTGGTAGATAGTATGACCGGACAAGATGCCGTAAATACCGCAAAAGCATTTAACGATCGTTTGGATTTTAACGGGGTTATTCTTACAAAATTAGATGGTGATACACGTGGTGGAGCAGCGCTTTCTATTAAGAGTGTAGTAAATAAACCTATCAAATTTATTGGTACTGGTGAGAAGATGGATGCATTGGATGTGTTCTATCCTGAACGTATGGCCGATCGTATCCTGGGAATGGGTGACGTTGTTACTTTAGTAGAGCGCGCGCAGGAGCAATTTAACGAAGAAGAAGCACGGAAATTATCGAAAAAGATCGCCAGCAATAAATTTGACTTCAACGATTTTATTGCGCAACTCCAACAGATCAAGAAAATGGGTAATTTAAAAGACCTTGTTGGAATGATCCCGGGCGTTGGAAAAGCAATTAAAGATGTAGATATTAATGATGACGCCTTTAAAGGAATTGAAGCTATTATCTCTTCAATGACGCCGGAGGAACGTTCGAAACCTGAATTATTAAATGGTTCGCGCCGTCAACGTATCGCCAAAGGTAGCGGACAAGGCGTTACCGAAGTAAATAAACTCTTAAAGCAATTTGAAGAGACCCGCAAAATGATGCGCATGATGAACGATAAGAACGCGATGATGAAGATGATGCGCAATATGCCTAAGATGCCGAAGCAATAAGGTAGAAAGTCTTAAAGTTTAGAAAGTTAAAAGTTGTGCAGCTCATAGACGGAAAAAAAATATCATTAGAATTACAAAGCGAAATAGCTGCGGAAGTAAAGACTCTAATTTCTAAAGGGGGAAAGCAACCGCATTTGGCTGCGGTGCTTGTTGGTAATGATGGAGGAAGTGAAACTTATGTTGCGGCAAAAATCAAAGCCTGTGAGAATGTAGGGTTCAAATCAACGTTTATTCGTCATACTGCTGATGTTACTGAAGCAGAGCTTTTAGCAACAGTACATAAATTAAATGCCGATAAGGATATTGACGGTTACATTGTTCAATTGCCACTACCAAAACACATCAGCGAACAAAAAGTAACCGAAGCTGTTGATCCGGCAAAAGATGTGGATGGATTTCATCCAATTAATGTAGGACGCATGACCTTAAATTTACCCGCGTACATTAGTGCAACTCCCAATGGAATTGTAGAGTTGATCAAGCGCTATAAAATTGAAACGGCCGGAAAACATTGCGTAGTTATTGGTCGCAGTAATATTGTGGGTTCGCCCATGAGTATTTTAATGGCTAAGAATAACGCTTGGGCAAATTGCACAGTTACTATTTGCCATAGCAAAACAAAAGACCTTTCTTCTATTACCAAACAAGCTGATATTATTATTGCCGCCTTAGGTAAACCTGAATTTTTAACAGCAGATATGGTGAAGTCAGGAGCTGTTGTCATCGACGTTGGTACAACCCGCGTTCCAAGTACTGAAACTAAAAGTGGTTTCAAATTAAAAGGCGATGTGAAGTTTGATGAAGTTTCTCCCAAGTGTTCTTATATCACTCCCGTTCCCGGTGGAGTAGGACCAATGACGATCGCTTCTCTTTTACAGAATACACTATTGGCCGCTAAAAAAGAAATTTATCGTTAATAGATGTAACGAAGGTCAAACACCTTTTTCTTTTTAATATCATTTCCTTTTTCCTTGAATTCGCTCCAGCCTGTAAGTATCACAACTGTTTGCGTAGCATCTAAAACCTCTTTCAGATCTTTGGCATACGTGATGTCGAACTTATAAGCGGTTTTGAATTCATGAATTGCCAACGGATCGTAAGCAATGATATTCTTAAATCCGGCCGCAAGTAATTTTGAAATGATATGTGCTGCAGGTGTGTCGCGCACGTCATCTGAATTAGGTTTGAATGAAAGACCTAAGATGCCGATCTTTTCGTCTTTGGAAACGCTGTCGGTGATACGTTTAATATGAAAATCTTTGATCTGGTTATTTACATTGATCACATTTTCAAGAACCGCAGCTTTGTATCCTTTTTGCGCAGCTTGTGAAACCAAAGCACTTGTATCTTTTGGTAAGCAATAACCGCCGTATCCACAGCCAGGGTAAACATAACTAGTCATACCAGCTGGTGAACCTGTCCAGCGTTTATCCTGATGAAGGATCCTGAAGGCAGAAGAAATATTTATGTCGCCAACCGAATGCGCGATCATCGATTGCTCGTTAGCAAAACTGATCAATGTTGAAAGCAATGTATTAGAAAGGTATTTAATGTACTCACCCGTATTGTAACTTACATTATGAACAGGTGCGTCAAATCCTTTGTAGATCTCGTTCAACATCTTTGAACTTTTTTCATCTTCAACACCTAGTACAATTCTATCAGGATTAATAAAATCATCCCAAGAATAACCTTCGCGTAAGAACTCAGGATTGTTTGCTAAACCAACATCTTGTCCAACTTTAAAACCAAGTTTTTCAATATGTGTTTTAATTTTCTCTTTTGTTGTTGAAGGAGGAATGGTTGATTTTACAACCAAGGTCACAAATTTGCCTTGAGCTTTGTTCTTCAATACACTTTCAACCGCGCCATAGATCTGCGTAAGATCAGCACTGCCATCACTGCCTTGAGGTGTTCCAACGCATAAAAAAACGATCTCACTGTTCTTAAGCGCTTCTTTGATATCGTTTGTTGGAATAAAATTCTTTCCGTTCTGTTCTTTTAAAACTTCCGGCAATCCCGGCTCATAAAAAGGGATCTCACCTTTTTTGATCATGTTAAGGCGTTCTTCATTAAGATCAACACCATAAACTTTTAATCCTTTGTGGGCAAAACCCAAACCTGTTGTAAGGCCAACAAAACCTAAACCTAATACCGCGATCATGTTATTTAATATTTTCTTGTTTTAAAAAATTCAAGAACCGTTCAATACCTTCTTCCACCTTAATGGTAGGATTGTAATTTAATTTCTTTTTAGCTTTTGAAATATCCGGACATCTTCTCATAGGATTGTGCGTTAGATAATTTGTTTCCTGAGGTACTTCATATTTCACATTTCCTGTATATCCAAAACTCTTTTTACCAATGTTCACATAGATCTCCGCTAATTTTGATACAGTGATCTCAGGATCTTCAATGCCAATATTGAAATATTCGCATTGTCCGTGTAACATTACTTTTAAATAACCTGCAACGGCATCAGCTACGTAACAGAATGTACGCGTAGGACTACCACTCGAATAAATAACAATATCTTTATTATTCAATATCGCTTTAGCAAAATCCGCAGGCACACGTTGATCGTTGATCTTCATTCCAGGACCATAATTATTGAATGGTCTTGCAATAGAAACCGGCAATTTGTGCTCAAGCCAGAAGAGATAACACATGGTCTCGCCAAAACGTTTTGATTCATCATAACAAGCTCTTGGCCCAATGCAAGAAACATTTCCGCGATACTCTTCGTTTGTCGGAATATTCTCCGGAGTTGGATCTCCATAGATCTCACTACTTGAAAAGAATAATAATCCTTTGATCGGTTTTCCTTTATAGAAATCAAATAATTTTCTTAATCCCCAAATATTAGCATCAAGTGTTTCAATAGGATATTTTCTATAGAAAACAGGCGAAGCTATCGATGCCATGTGAATGATGATATCTGATTCTTCCGCCCCTTTTATTTTTGTTATATCATCTTTTGAAATATCAAAATGGTGAATTTCCAGAATAGAAGTTTCCTTTGCGAGATTGGTAAGCCACTCGGGATTACCAACTATAAAACTGTCAAGACCAATTATTTTCTTGATCCCTAATTCTTTTTCCATCCTCACAAAAAAGTGAAGAAAGTAAAAACCTAAAAAGCCGGCGCAACCGGTAATTAAAACTTTGGAGTTGCGAAGCTTGTCTTTTTCTTCTTTAGATAACTGATTGAAGATATGATCTACGTCCTGAGTAACAACAGTATTTTTCATTTAAATGGTATTATGTGTTCCGGCTCGAAAAAGCCGGTTTTTCGTCCCTAATATAGCAGAATATTCGCTAATTAAGGGAGGATTTTATTTAGTTTTTCTAAAGAACCCCAAGTAGCCATAGGCTCATAATCAGGGTAAGGATAGTGACCCAGATTAAGCTTTATTTTGTAGTTATTTTTGCTAAGGAATTCAGTTACAAAGTCTTTTAATTTTACGGGTTTACCGCTGCAGCAATTGATGATCCCGTTCACCTTATCCTGGAGGGAAATTTTGACGATCTTTTCGGCATATTCACGTGGTGTAGAGAAATCGCGTACCTGTTCGCCACCCGACATGTTAAATATTTCGTCCTTGTTTTTGATAGCCTCGTTTAATAGGGTGTATAAATTTTTGCGCCCTTTTACTTCGCCAAATACATAGAACATGCGGATCCATTTATACGTCACCTTGTGCTTGGCACAAAGCTCTGCAGCATATTGTCGCAATAGATTTTTTGCTTCTGCATAGGGGAGTGTTGGCGGCGATGTACATTCTTCGTCTAAGATCCCTTCGTGAAGACCACACTCATAACACGTACCAACACCACTAAAACTCTTCAATCCGTTTTCAATAAGGCTTGCAATAAATTTTTTATGGTTCTCAAGGTAAATGGTGACATGATCTTGGTTCTTGAATTCATTTAATTTTTCCCAAGCAGGGTGAATAAGAAGATCGGGTTTATGAAAGTGCGTAAAGAGATCGGTATTCAAGGGCGAATTGAAATCATAAGGGATATAAGTTATCTGATCATAAATATCACTCGCCTTTGCTTTTTCCGCGTCGCGCGATGTTCCAATAACGGTGATGCCTCGCTTTAAAAGTTCTTTTGCAATGAGTTCGCCAATGCCGCCTGTTACGCCTGTTACCAATACTTTCATGATCTGCTGTTAAAAAGGAGTTTTAAAATTCTCGAATGATTCCGCATTGATATCTTTTTCGGATAGAATGGGGTCAATGATGTCCTTAGCAAATGAGAAGGATTTATAGGAAATAGTTTTGTCTGTTGGTCCGTCAAAGACACCAGATGATTTACATTGAACAATGCCAAGCTCAGACGTTACGTAAAATCCATGCGCCAATCCTTTTGGAACAAACACTGCTTTTGGTGTTTCTGAATTTAATTTGAACGAAGCCCATTCTCCGTAGGTTTTTGAATTAGATCTGAGATCGATCACATAATCAGTGATGGATCCATGCGGGCAAAAAATAAGTTTATCCAAAGCATTTGGTGGCGCCTGGTAGTGCATTCCCCTGAACACATTTTTTTTGGAATAAGAAAAATACTCTTCGGCAAATTCAAATTTTATATTTAGATCTTTGAACGCGTTAATGTGATAGGTTTTGGTGAAGATGCCACGGTTATCTACAAGATTCTTAAAAATGATCTCAAAACAGCCATCGATCTTACTTGGAATGATCTCAAACATGATGCTTAAATTTTAAAGTAAATGTAGTAAAATCAGTTGAGAATTGTAAGAGGGAAAGAACTTTTTGACCGAATGTTCAGAGAATGTTATTTTTTCTTTTCCTTTATAAAAAGCACGTAAAATATATTTCTCAGCACTTCAAGGATGATAGAATTTACAGTGGCTGTGAACACCCAAAAACGCGAAAAATTAAAACGTTTGTCTTTATGCAAGGCCATGGCGTATTCTCTGAATAATTTCGCGTGCGCGAACTTCATATCCTTTTTGCTGGATGATTGTTGCGATAACCTGAATTTTCCGAGTGGCTCCGGAATTATATAGCAATTGCCGTGTAATAAGATCTCAAATATGATGTCGATGTCAATGGTCCAGGTATTCCCGTTCTTGAATTTAGGTTCAGGAATTTTATCATAAGCCGATTTGCGCCAAACAGATCCATTCGGTTCACCAATGGAATTTGATCCATACAAAAAATTTGCACGAATAGCCCAATACGAAGAGAATTTACCGCCACCGAAAATGAATTTCTTAGTAAATACCGTTTTGCTTTCATCATTAATGATGTTAACGTAGGAATTCACAAGCGCCACATCGCTGTATTTTGGATCTTCGAGGATCTTCACACCTTTTTCAATAGCGTCGAGCTCCATACCATCGTCGGCGCTTAAGAAAGACATATAAGGGCCGGTGGCGTACGTGAAGGCTTTTCTAAAATTGCCCAGAAGTCCAATGTTTGTATCGTTGCGAAAGATCTTTATTCTTGGATCATTATAGCTTTTGATACGTTCAATAGAGGAGTCGGTTGAACAATTATCAGAAATAATGATCTCAAGATTTTTGTAGGTTTGATTAATGCAGCATTGTATAGTTTCATCAATGTATTTTTCGCCATTGTACAATGGAATGCAAATACTAACTAAGGGCTGCTGCATTAAAAATTACTTAACGCGTTTTAAGAAACCATCCGGACAAGCACTGATAAGAATTTTATTATCCATTTTCTTATCAATTACGAAATCAGAATTCGTTTTCAAAAATTCGTGTACCGCAGTTTTTGGACTGTCGCCAATTCCCCAAGGGCGATCTTCAAATGCACCCTCTATTTCATCGATGATGGTATCAAACACCACGCAATAAGAATCTTTGGTAGCGAATGGGGCAAACAACTTTAATTCTTCAAGCACATGTTCGTGCGTATGATTGGAGTCGAGAGAAACCAAAACCGTTTTTTTGCCTTCAGTGTGTTTTTTTACCTGGTCAACAATTTTTTTATCTAACGATGATCCTTCGATCATTTTAATGCGTTTGAACATTGGGTGACTCTCGATCTCTTTTTTGTTATGCTCTCTGATGTCGATGTCAACACCAAGCACTTCGCCTTTACCAATAAGCTCAAGTATTGACGCGTACAAAATAAGCGATCCACCATGCGCAATACCAACTTCAATGATAAGATCCGGTTTAAGATCCCAGATCAATTCTTGCATAGCTACCATATCTTGTGGATACTGAATGATCGGTCGGCCCATCCATCTAAAGCTGTATGAATATTTGGATTTTATCGATTGGGTCATGAACTCATCCTTTGCTTTTATCAAAGCTTGGTTTTTCCCTTGAGCATCTATAATGTCAACTACTTCTTTTTTAAATTCTTCTACTGGATTCATATCGTTTTTTATTAATGTTCTTTATTTAGTTCGGTAAATTTAATGTTTTTTAATTGAGAAAATTCGGCTACCAGATCTTCCATGGTGCATTACCGCTTGCCCAATGTTCTTCCAACTCGATCTTATCACGCATAGCATCCATGCATTTCCAAAAGCCTTTGTGTCTGTAAGCAACAAGTTGTTTATCGTTTGCAATGTTGATCAACGGTCCCTTTTCCCATTGTATATCATCCATATTTCCATCCAAATATTTGAAAACGCCGGGTTCTAAAACAAAAAATCCGCCATTGATCCATGCGCCATCGCCTTCAGGTTTTTCCTGAAATTTGGTGATCACATTTTTATCGTCGGCTTCAATGTTACCAAATCTTCCGGGTAATTGAATAGAAGTTAGGGTGGCTAACTTGCCCGAATCTTTGTGAAACTTTAAAAGAGCGTTTATATCCACATCGGCAACACCATCGCCATAGGTAAGCATAAATGCTTCATTTTGAACATGTTTTTGAATGCGCTTAATTCGGCCTGCAGTGTTTGTTTCTAAACCGGTATCAACCAAAGTAACCTTAAAGGATTCTGAATTGGTAAAATGAACATCTACCACATTTTTTTCAAGTTCTACTGTGATATCGGAGTTGTACAGAAAATAATTAATGAAATATTCTTTGATCAAGTGGCCCTTGTAACCAAGGCAAACCACAAATTCGTTAAAACCGTACTTAGCATAAATTTTCATAATATGCCAAATGATAGGCTTGCCGCCTATCTCGATCATGGGTTTTGGTTTAATGGTTGTTTCTTCGGATATCCTGGTGCCCATCCCGCCCGCGAGAATTACTACTTTCATATGCGCTTTTCAATGAATAAATAGACAAACGTTGTCACGGTAAATATAGAATAAATTAGCTTAATACAAAAACGATTTTAGGCTGCTTTTATTTTTTTGGATTTGATTTTTTTAGTACTTTTAAAATCTAACAATCCCTTGGGTAAAAAGATAACAATAATCGTCCCTATTTATAATTCCTCGGCCTTTATGGCTAATTTAATTGAGGCTATTGACGAAGAGCGTAAGAACTCCTCTTGGGACCTTGAAGTATTATTGATCGATGATGGAAGTAAGGATAAAAGTTATGAAAAGATTGTAGAGTTAAGCAAGAAATATACTTACATCAAGGGCATAAAGTTATCTCGGAATTTTGGTCATCAAATTGCTGTTAAAACCGGCCTTTCTCATTGCACCGGCGATTATATCGCGGTCATTGATGATGATCTGCAAGATCCTCCTTCCCTGTTGCCATCCTTCTTCAAATACCTTGATAATGGTTATGATGTAGCGTATGGCGTTCGTAAAAAACGGAAAGAGAATATCTTTAAAAAAATAAGTTACAACGCGTTCTATCGCCTTCTTAAACAACTCAGCGATACAGATATTCCGTTAGATAGCGGTGATTTTTGTGTGATGACAAAGCAGGTGGTAGATAATATGCTCAAGCTCCAGGAAAAGAGCCCTTTTCTAAGGGGGATTCGCGCCTGGGTTGGGTTTAAACAAATTGGAGTGGAGTACGAACGCGCTGCACGTTTTGACGGTCAATCGGGTTATACGTTCAAAAAATTAATGAAGATCGCTATGGATGGCATCTTCTCGTTCTCATCGGTGCCTATTCGCATCATTACCTGGTTAGGTTTTATTGGATTGCTTTTTGCCATAGTATATTCCGCGTTGGTGATCTATGAATCTTTCGTTAACAAAATAGATGTGAAGGGCTTTGCTTCGCTTGCCATTATCATTTTATTCTTTGGTTCGTTAACGCTCATTTGTTTAGGAATTATTGGAGAATATATTGTTCGTATTTACGACGAGGTGCGTAATCGCCCTTACACCATTATCGAACAAACAGTGAATTTGTGAGCATGACAAACGTTGCCATACTTGGGGCCAATGGTTTTATTGGTAAACATCTTACAAAGGCATTGATGCAAAATTCTCAATTGAAGGTCTCCTTGTTTGGCAGAAGTGCAACAAATGATCTTAAAGAACCATTGCCCTATCATCAGTTGGATCTGAACAATGCACACCAGGTAGAAAAATACTTTAAGGATACAGAAGTTGTGTACTATTTGGCCTCGGATTCTATTCCTTCTTCGAGTTGGAACGATCCTAAATTTGAAGTGGAGAAGAATTTATTACCCTTTATAAATTTCCTGAACAATGGCGCCCAACATAAATTAAAGAAGGTTGTTTTTGTATCCAGTGCCGGAACTATTTACGGACCTTCTAAAGATAAATTAACGGAGGAGTCGGACAAAAGGCCGTTTTCACCCTATGGTATCACCAAATTGGCTATGGAGAATTACCTGAATTATTTTGAAGCCCGCCATAACATCAAGCATGATATTTTTAGAGTGAGCAACGTGTATGGAATAGGGCAGGACACCTCAAAAGGCCTTGGGATCATCAATACCTTCTTGGAAAAGATAATTGCTGAGAATGCGGTGACCATTTACGGTAATGGGGAGAATATTCGAAATTATATCTGCGTGAGTGATGTTGCAAAATTATTGAGCTTATCTGTCAATTCCTCAGATTCGAATATTTTCAATTTGGCCTCGGATGATAATATCAGTATCAATCAATTAGTGAATATTATCAAGGGAATTGTAAAAGAAGAATTTAAGATCAATTACAAAGAAACGCGTCAAAGTGATAATCCGGCAATAAGTTTAGATAACAGTAAATTAAAGAATGCTTACAGAGATTTTAAGTTTATAGCGTTAAGTGAAGGAATTGAACAAACCTATAAGCACGTTAGAGAACAAATTGGAATAAAAAACAACCAGAGTTAATATGGCAAAAGCGAAAGTAGTCGAAAAGAAAATAGCAACACCGGCGGCTAAAACAACAAGAGAATTCAAAGTAGGAAACAAAACCATTGTTGTTTCCAATGAGGATCTTATTTGCACGGGTTTGCTGCTTATTTTAACGATGATCGTACATTCCATTCGTTCTAATTTTGCAGGCATTCCGTTTGAACGCGATGAAGGTATTTACAGTTATTTCGGAACTTTAGTGTTAGAAGGAAAGATACCGTATAAAGATTTTTACGAGACCAAATTTCCCGGATTATTTTATTTTTATGGACTGATTGTTGGTTTGTTTGGTGACACAGTGCAGGGCATGCATAAAGGATTCACATGGGTAAATATTATCTCCATGGTGTTCATTTATTTCGCGGGTCGTAATTTATTTTCACCCGTTGCAGGAATAATTTCAGCTATAACTTTTGCATTTGTTTCTCTTACACCAAACTTAAGTGGATTCACGGTGCAATCAGAGCATGCGGTTTCATTGTTCATCAGTATGGGCTTATTCTTCTATTCTCTTACAAAAACAAGTGGAAAACTCATTTACTATGTATTAATGGGCTTTGCCTTGAGCTGCGCGTTCATGGTAAAAACAACGGCGGTGTTTATGGCAGTGTGGGGCGGACTTTTGATCGTCACCGATTTTTGGTTCACAAAACCTCGCGTTTGGAAAAATTTTTGGAAGCAGATATTTGCTTATGCTGTTGGAGGATTTTCCATCATTATTGTGTTGTTCCTGATCATCGCGTCTAAAGGTTCGTTTAAGGATATGATCTATTGGACCATTGATCACGCGAAGCAATACGCCAGCGGAATGCCTTATGAAGAGGGAGTGAAATATTTTAAATATACCCGCGACGCGATAATTGAGAATCATAAATTTTTCTGGTACCATAGTTTGTTGACTGTAGTGCTGTGTTTGATGCGCCCAATAAATATTAAGTACAAAATTCTTGGAGTTACTTTATTAGGATTTTCTTTTTTAACCATTGTGCCGGGTTATTTTTTCTATGGTCACTATTGGATCCAAATAGTTCCAGGGCTTGCTTTAGTTGCCGGCTTAACATTCTATTCGGTGATGGCCATCCTTCAAAATGCATTGAATTTTAAGCAGCCGATTATTAAATGGATCTATCTTGGCATCTTCGCCGCACTTACATTCAATCACGTTTCAACCTTGAAATCTTATTATTATCATCCAAATTACGAGCGTGTTTTAAGAGCGGTGTATGGAAATAATCCTTTTCCTGAAGCTTGGGAAGTTGGTCAGTACATCAACTCGCATTCAAAACCGGAAGATAATATTGTATTGATAGGTTCAGAACCTCAGATCTATTTTTACACGCATAAAAAATCGCCTTCGCGCCACGCGTATTTTACCTCCATTGTGAATAATGTAAAAGATCATAAGCTGTGGCAAAAAGAATTTGCGAAGGACACCGAGAAAGCTAATCCAAAGTTCGTGGTCTTCTTTAAACATCAGTTCTCCTTATTGGTGCAGCCAAATGTAGATACATGGGTTTTTGATTGGGCAAATAAATACATTACGGATAATTATCAGATCGTGGGATTGGTGGATATGATAGATGGGCAGCAAAGCGTTTATAAGTATAACGAGGAGATCAATACGTACAGACCTGTGGCGCAAAACCAGATCTATATTTATCAGAGAAAAGACACGATCACGCCTGCTAAGCCGGCTTAAGGAATTTAATTTTCGGTGATCTTTATAGAGAATTCTTTGATGGAATTTACGTCGTCGTGTTTGCGCGATGTGAAATTGAGAAGAACCAGTCCGGGCTTTACGGTTTCAAAGTAAAAGTAAACACCATTAGAGTTTCCTTCCCAAACCGTATTCATGTGCGTGATCAATGAATGATCGTAATCATTCAATTGCCAGGTGTAGCCGCTGCGATGATCTTCGGGCAGATTGATCCTGAATTTTTGATTGAATTTTACGTAAATGGGCTGCGCGTCGTTAACCTTCACCGTTTGCATTTTATTACAAGCAAACAGAAAAGCACTTACGAATATGAAAGTAAAGATCTTCATCAGATCATTCCATGATATTTTCTAAGGAACCACTCGATACTTAATAGAACAAGAAGCACAATAAAGATCCATTTTAGATCGATCAATTCAGTTGTTTCATTTTGAGAATATGTAATTGGTTTGATGGATTCATTGCTCAAAATAGAAGCCTCCAGGTTTTTGATATCGTTAAGAGTGTACATTTTACCATTGGTGGAGCTGCTCAATTTTTGTAAAAGTGTATGATCAGCAACGGTATTGATCTTTTCAGAGATCACCGGTTTTACAATAAGGATACCCTTTTTCACCGCAATTGTCGCATCTGTTTTTGTTTTGGCTTCGTAAGAATATTCTCCCGGAGGTAGCAAACCCAAAGCAAGCCGATACGCGTTTCCTTGTTTGCTGAATGTGTAATTAAACGTATTTCCTTTTTCATTTTTCACTACCATGGTCACATCCGGATCCGTGATCAACTCGTAACTTTTATTGTAAACCTCTGCGTTAAATTCAATGGCTTCATTCTCGTTGATGATCTTTTGAGTATATACTCTGAAAAAACTCTTATCACTTTTTACAGAAAGGTATTGAATGGATTTGCTGATGAGTTCATTGAATGCGTTGAAGTTGTTACTCTCCTGGTAATCGCGCAGTTTCCAACGCCACAAGCCATCGCCAATAAAGATCCCGCTTTTCAAACCGTTAAGTTCATTGAAGAATAAAATAGGTTCAGTAGTAACAACAGATCCCATTTTTTGATTCAATAATATTTGCGCACCATTGGAAATGCTGTATTTTCCGAAATACGTTTTTACCGCGGGAAAATTATTGAGCGCGTTTCGTAGGTCCTCCGAAATGGTAAATAAGCCAAAAGAATTGTTTAGCGCCGGTTCGGAATCATTTGGTTTATCAATATAAGAATTGATGCGGATCTCATTTAACCCTGCATTTGGAGCCGGATTAATAAGGAGATAGGGGATATGATTTGTAACACATTCATCCAATATGTTTCGATTGTTTGAGTTGTAGCTATGAATGATCACCAGGCTGAAAGGTCTCACGGTACGATTGAATTTATCCGTAAAATCTTTTATCAGCTCGTAGTTCTTCATGCTCTCAATACTTTCGCTAATGGCTGCCACATCGGGATGAGGTGCATTTGAAACTAACAGGATCTTATCGCGGTTATCGATCACATCTACAATAAATGTTTGTGTGTTATTTACAAGATTAGTTTCGCCTTTAACGGGAGTAACATTTACCGTATAACGTTGAACACCGGGAGCGTCGGCATCTAAAATAAAATTAACTGTAGAAATAAAATTTTGAGAATTGATCTTTATTTTTTGTTCGCCCTTCTTGATATTATTTTTTGAGATGCTTACCACGCATTCCTCACCATTTAATTTAATGGCGTTGAGTGTAATTTCTGCCAGGAATTGATTTCCCAAATAAGCTACTTGATTGTGATTTATTTTTTGAATGAGTGCGTCCTTTTTTTCAATGGTATCGCCTAAAGCAATTGTATAGATCGGGAATTTGATCTGTTCGGTGCTATAAACGGGGTTTGCGCCTTTATTGATAATTCCGTCGGAAGCAATGATCAACGCACCGATGTTTTGTCCCGAGAAATTATTGGAAACATCAGTGAGCAAATTAGCCATATCGGTTTCCTTGTCTTTAAAACTGATGCTGTCTGAAAGTCGTGTTCTTTCGCCAAATAAGATCTGTTTTATGGTGAAACGCTTTGCTAAACTGGCGTTCAGCGCTTCGATCTGTTGGGTAAGTTGTTTTGAAATTGTTGCACTATCTTTTCCGGAAACAATGGAAGTTGAATTGTCAACCGCAACAAGAATGATCGGGTTCTCACTGTGGTTGTTGATGTGTTTTAAAAATAAATTGGTGAGCAGGATGCAAATAAGCGTGATGCAAACGGCGCGCAATCCAAATAGAACACGCTGAATGAATTTAGAAAGTTCGGATGTTTTTTTCTCTTTGTAATAAAGTAAAAAAGCGAGCGCTATTCCAACACTAAAGCATAGAACAAATAAATACCAGGGCGTGTCTGAGATAACCTTTACCAATCAACCAACAATTTAAAACGTACATGAACTAGGTAAGCATTCCACCGCACACGTTGATGCATTGCCCTGTGATATAAGAACTCATATCACTGGCAAGGAATAAGGTGAGGTTCGCAACATCTTCGGCAGTTCCGCCGCGTTTCAATGGAATTCCATCGCGCCACGATTGAACTACTTTTTCGTCAAGGGCCGCGGTCATTTCTGTTTCAATAAACCCCGGGGCAATAGCGTTGCAACGAATATTACGTGAGCCCAATTCAATAGCTACTGATTTTGTAAAACCAATGATGCCGGCTTTTGAAGCAGCGTAATTGCTTTGTCCAGCATTTCCTTTTACGCCAACTACCGAACTCATATTAATGATAGAACCTTTGCGCGCTTTTAGCATTGGCTTTTGCACCGCTTTGGTTAAATTAAATACTGATTTCAAATTCGCAGCCATTACTTCGTCCCATTGTTGTTCGCTCATGCGCATCAGTAAAGTATCGCGAGTGATGCCCGCATTATTCACCAATACATCAATGGTACCAAACTCGGCAACAACAGCGTTCACAAGATCATCAGCAGCTTTAAAATCTCCAGCGTCGCTTTTAAATCCCTTGGCTTTTACACCAAAGGCTTGTAATTCTTTCTCCAACGCCTTGGCTTTTTCTTCCGAACTAACATAAGTAAATACAACGGTTGCTCCGTTCTTTGCAAAGCTCTCGGCAATGCCTTTTCCTATTCCTCTGGTTGCTCCCGTAATAAGGGCCACTCTGTTTTGTAATAACTGCATAATGAAAGTGTTAAAAATCAAAAGTAAACATAATATTTCGCTTGAAGTCCCCGCAAATTTTAACAAATAATGGATTTTGGCATGAATCTTGTCGCCGCCTGCAATCGCCAATAATTGATGCCCTTAGCCAGCTCGGTATGATCGTGGTTCGCTAAAATTCAGACGGATGGCTTCAATTACTCACAAATCAAAAGTCCGTTTGTTAAAAAGGTTTCAATTCCACATCAATTTGTGTTAAAAAACACCAAAAATTAACAAATATTAGAGTTTGGCACGGTCCTTGTATAATAGCGGAAAACAAATTGCATTTATTGTAGTTTATTAAAACAAAAGAGATGAAAAAAGTAATGAAATTAAGAATGATCGCTGTAGTGTTCGCAAGTTTGTTGCTGAACACGGTGTTTGGCCAAATGTCAACCACAGTGACTCAAAAGAACATTTATGCGGGCCATTTTGGTGGTGACTCATTAGCTGGGTTTGATGAAGATGCAGCTAAGAAAGCAACCTTATCAGAAGGGTTTTTCGGAGCAGAATTTCCGGTTCATATGTTCGCTTTGAAAAGATCATACGTGAACTCAAAGTATGGTATTGTGATCAAGCAACCAGTTAACTGGACAAAGGTGAGTACAAATCCTTTTAAAGGTGGTAACAGTGCTAAGACCGCTGCACCCCAATGTAACAACGAGGATTTTGAAAATCCTGCACAATCACCAAATACAGTAACTCAGATCACAAGTAATAACCAGATCACTGGTTGGACAGTTGATGCGGGTGTAAATCAGTATCCAAACAATACTTGTAATTTACCGGCGTTGACCAATCCTCCAAATGCATCGGCTTTAATTACTGCCGGATCAACTGGTTATGTGGATCCTGTGGTTGGTGCTCAATACCCAATTTATTCGGTATTTGGTACATCAAACAACAACGGTATCGCTTCAAATCCTCAATTAGGTTTGCCTGCAATGTATGGCGATAACTTTTTACGTTTGAACGATAACATCAATAACTATAGTGTTGAGAAATTAACTAAATCATTCTTGGTTAATCCAAACAACGCTTTATTCCAATTTGCTTTCATCTCTGTATTCTATACAGGTCACCCTTGTTGTGACGCTGGTGCGTTCGTGATCAAATTAACCAACTTAACAACTAACTCAGTATTAACTTGTCCTGCGTTCTCAGTATCAGCACCAAGTTCACAATGTACAGGAACAACTCCTGTTACATATTATGTGGCTGGTTCAAATACGCCTTATAACGGTAGCAATGGATCTTTGATCTATAACAAATGGAAATTGCAAACCTTAGATCTTACGTCGTATATTGGAAATAACATCCAGATCGAGATTCTTGCATCAGATTGTAATGCAGGTGGTCACTATGGTTATGTTTATTTCGATGCACAATGTAGCCCGATGGTTGTAATTGGTAACAATAGCAACTTCCCTGCAGGAACTCCAAGTATTACTTTACCTACTTGCGGTGCTGCTGGAGCAACGATCACTTTACCTAACGGACTAGGGCCATATTCATGGCAAGGTCCAGGTGTACCGGGTTCTTATACCTCACCTTCGTTCACCAACCAAACTTATATCACTCCGATCTCCGGAACTTTGAATGCGATCATGAATCCTGCTGGAGCATGCGCGCCTATCATTCGTTTGATCACCGTGAGTATCACACCTGCACCTAACGTAAATATTACGCCATTGCAGCCAAGCTGTTCTAACTCTGTAGCAAGTTTAACCGGAACGTTAACCGTTGGGGCAACGCCTATGACGGTCGTCCATTCCGGCCCAACAGGTACAGTGCCGGTCAACGTTACAGGTAATGCATTCTCATCACCTGGTGGAACGATCACAACACTTGCCCCTGGTATTCACACGATAACTATTGTGGACGGTATTGGTTGTATTATTACCAAAACAGTTCAGATCAATCCTCCATTGGCGATACCAAACTTCAGTGTAGGTTCTCCGGGTAATGATTATACATTAACATGTTTGAATACACCGATCACTATGACAACCAGCAACTCTTCATTGAACTACACATGGACAAGTACAAGTGGAACAGCAACTGGTAACTTCGTGGGTGTTACTATTCCGGGTAACTGGCAAGTAGTAGGTCAAAGTGCTGTATCAGGATGTAGTGCTTCAGTTAACTTCACCATCTATCAAAATTTACAATCACCAACTATCGTTGTAACACCAACCGTGAACAATATTACTTGTGCCGGTGGATCAGGATGTTTCACAGTAACTAGTAACCTCGGGCCAAACGTAACAACAAACTGGTTCCAGGTAGTAGGCTCTAACACGATCTATGTTGGTATTCCACAAGGAACTATCAATACCTATTGCGCTGGTAGTCCAGGGGTATTCTGGGCAGAATCAGTGAACAACTTAACGGGTTGTAAATCTACTAAGTCTGTACAGGTAACAGCTTCTGTAGGTGTACCTATATTCACTGTAACAAGCCCAACCAACTTTACTATTGGATGTTCAACCAAGAGTGTAACAAGTATGCAAGTAACAAGCGTTATCACCTCTCCGGTACCGAGTGTGGCATGTAATTACACATTCATGGTACCACCGGTAAGTTCAACGCCAACTACGTTTAGCGCAACTCCAAACTTGAATGGTATTACTATTCCGGGAGTTTATGTGGTTTACGTACAAGATCAAACAAACAACTGTATCTCGTCGCAAAGTATAAGCATCATACAAAATACGATTGCGCCGAATGTTGATTACATACAACCACTTTCGCTCTTAACATGTAGAGATAATAGTATGGTATTACAAGGTATCAGTAGCAATCCAAATACTGCTATTACTTGGACTGTACCATCTCTTCCTTCGCCATCAGTTAATCCTACACCAAACGCAACGGTTGTGATCAACCCTGCGGTGACAGGAGCAACTAACAACGTAACGGCAATAGGAATATGGACCGTAGGCGCCGTAGATAATAATAACTTGTGTGCAAGCTCAAAAACAGTACAAATTGTGCAAGATATACGTGTACCTAAGTTCACTATCTCTGCTCAATCAAACTCTGTGATCAATTGTATCAATCCGGACGTTGTACTTGTACCGGTTGTAGCGGGTACTTTAGCGGTAGCTTTAGTTCCACAGTATGTATGGGAAGCACCGGTTGGTAATCCTATAGGTGGATCTTCATTCAACACTACTGCAGCAGGACCACATACCTGTGTGGCAACATCAGTTGTAAACGGTTGTACAGCAAATGCAACGTATATAGTTGCAAGTGACCTTATACCTCCAGCGGTTGATTTCACACCGATCTACACGTTAGATTGCGGAACTAACCAAGCAACTATTAACGCTATCGTAACACCAACAACAAGTATGACCTACACTTGGACCTCTTTCCCTCCGAATGTGTTTGTTACTGTAAGAAACAAATCATTCATCTTAGGAACAGAACCAGGTGAGTATGGTGTAACTATCACAAATACAGTGAACGGTTGTAAAACAAGTGGTGTGTATGAAGTAGTAGATGGATTCTTAACTACTGATTTCAATCCAAGCACACAATTTGGATACTCTCCATTAGTAGTACAATTCCAAAACACCAGTGTGTCATCTGCCGGAACTGGAAGTATGATCGGACAATGGAGCTTTGGTAATGGAGCAGTGTTAACTAACTCTTATAACGCTTCAGGTTCTTCAAGTATCATTCCAAGTGCTACGTATACAGCAGCTGGTACTTACAGCGTGTTGTTGAATGTAACTAAAGGTGGATGTACAGGAACTAAGATCAAAGTGATCGTTGTTGAGGTACCAAGTAAGATCGAAGTACCAAACGTGTTCACACCAAACAATGATAAAGTGAACGATGTGTTCCGTTTGATCGCTTCAAGTTTAGAGACAGTAGAGTGTACTATCTTTGATCGTTGGGGTAACAAAGTATATGAAGTTAGCAGTGAAACAGGAAACTTTGCCTGGGATGGAAAAGCACAAACAGGTAAAGAGTGTGCTGCAGGAACTTACTTCTATATCATCAAAGCAAAAGGTAAAGACGCTCAAGAATACGATCTAAAAGGAAATGTGTCTTTGTTCCGATAAATAAGAATCTTTTAATAATAATAAAAAGTCCCTATCTTACGATAGGGATTTTTTTATTTTAAAAAGGGCATACATTTTGCTATTATTAACATAAGCCCATAAAAACAAGTCACCATGAAATCGAAGATTCGCAAATACAATCAAATCAAAATAAAACCCATGAGCAAAACAACACTCATCATTGCATTTAGCTTCCTGGTAAGTTTATGCAGCGCGCAACAAGACATTTATAAAGAAGTGAGCGCTTTTATTAAGCAACATCATCCTGATGTGATCACGCAAAGCAAATTAATAGTGATCAATTTTGCGAATGAAAAGGCCAATGTTTCACTTGAGAAAACAGCCACCATTTACGGAAGTGCCAAGCTAAAAGGTGGACGCAATGGTGTTATATGCGTAACTGTTGTGAAAGATACCGACGCGGAGATCGCGCTCAATAAACAGGGATATAAAAACACGTACGTGATCAACGGATCGCAATTAAGCGCCAATTCCAAAGGGATAGATAATATCACATTTAATTCAAATGGAGATGTGGTGTTCCAGGGTTTAGAACCTAATAAGATCTATGAAGCCATCAATCAACTAATAACCAGATAATATTTAAGAAGATGAAAAAGCTATTATACTCTATTTTTATATTATTTGCCTTTGTTAGTAATAAAGCGCAAAATGATGATTGTATCGACGCGATCCCATTGTGTACCAACCCAAGCTTTACGTTCAACGCGAATTCGGGTCCTGGTAACGTGATCGATTTCACAACAGCCTCTAATATCAGTAATCCTCAAACAAATCCTAATCCTCCTAACTCAGGTTGTTTATTGTCTGGAGAATTGAAACCCCAATGGTTGTTGTTAACTGTTGGAAATGCCGGACTTCTTGAGTTTGTATTTGGAGCTGCATCAAGTGCAAACCCGCAAGCGGGTTTTTATGATTGGGCTATGTGGCCATATACACCTTCTTCTTGTTCTCAGATATTCAATAATACCTTAGCGCCAATTCGCTGCAACTGGAACGCGAACTCATCAGGTGGAACAGGAATGGCTTCTGCAGCTAATATTCCTACAGGCGGAGATCCGGGGAATTTTGAAGCGCCTTTAGCAGTAAACGCTTGTCAGCAATTCATTATTTGCATCTCAAACTATAGCGGTGTAAATACCCTGGTAAGTTTCCAAAGTTTGGGAACAGCAAGTTTATCATGTAATCCAAACTGTAATCCAAGTTATGTGATCTGCCCTGGTGCAACCGTAGCTGTTACACCTGTTAACTTTGCGAATTTAACCAATCCAACTTACTCATTGTTTCCCGGACCACTGGTAAATACAACCGGAACGTTTGTGTTAACGCCAACAGCAACTACTCAATATACTACGTACATCACCGGAACAAATTCTTCAAACGCGGTACAAACCATTAGTGCTACATTGAATGTTACAGTGAGTCCAAAACCATTTGCTAGTCCGGTTGTTTTCAACGCAACATGTAGTAACCCTGTTACAAATAGTGTGAATTTGAACATCACGTTCAATCCAAGTGGAAGTCCAAATTATACAACAACATGGAGCCCGATGCCTTCAACGGTCACAACGGTCAATAGCGGAACAGCAGCCGGTTTAACGCCCGGGGTCAATAGTGTTACCATAACAACCGCGGCCGGGTGTACGAATACCGCAACTTTTACAGTTGCGCCAATTCCACAGCAAGCGAGTTTTACTGTTGTAAATCCAAGTAATGATTATACGGTTACTTGTAATAATCCGAACGTGTTGCTTACAACGAGTATCACCAATGCGGTTCCTTTAACCTTTACATGGTTTCCAAGTTGTCAACCAACGGTAGCTGCCGCAAGTTGCAATTTTACGCAAGCGTGTACAGGAAATGTTGTAGGTACAAGTTCAACCGGATGTCAGATGGTACAAACGTATACCATTTATCAAAATTTCACCGCGCCTGTTGTTGCTGTAACTCCAACCATAATGAATGTTACCTGTAACACCACGTCAGGTACGTTCACTGCTACCACCAATTTTTCGGTGAACGTTACAACACAGTGGATACAAGTGATCGGAACAAATACAATTCCAATTGGTCCTGCTCAGGGAAGTATTAACCTTTACGCGCCTGGTCCTCCGGGAGTTTACTACATCATCGCTACAAATAATTTGACCGGATGTAGTTCATCAAAATCTGTACAGGTAACAGCCAGTGTTGGTGTGCCTGTGTTTACGGTAACGAGCCCAACTAACTTTACCATTGGTTGTGGATCAAAAAGCGTGACCAGTATGCAAGTAACTAACGTTTTAACTTCGCCAGTAGCAAGCGTATCTTGTAATTACACATTCATGGTACCGCCTGTAAGTTCAACGCCAACAACCTTTAGTGCAACTCCAAATTTAAATGGGATCACTATCCCGGGAGTGTATGTTGTATATGTGCAGGATCAAACAAACAACTGTATCGCGTCACAAAGTATAAGTATCATTCAAAATACTATTGCGCCAAACGTGGATTATATTCAGCCTCTGACTATATTAACTTGTAGAGATGCCAGCATGGTATTGAATGGAATTAGCAGTAATCTAAATACAATTATTACCTGGACAGTGCCATCGCTTCCATCGCCTTCTGTAAATCCTACGCCAAACGCTACGATCAATATTAATCCGGCGATCACAGGCGCAACAAACAATGTAACTTCTGTTGGTATTTGGACCGTTGGTGCGGTTGATAATAATAATTTCTGTAGCTCTAGCAAAACTGTGCAAATATTACAAGACATACGTTTACCGAAATTCACGATCAGCGCGCAAACAAATTCGGTGATTGATTGTAAAAATCCGGATGTGGTGATCGTGCCTGTTGTAACAGGAAGTCTTGCTGTTGCTTTGGTTCCTCAATATATGTGGTATCCTCCCGTAGGAAATCCAATAGGAGGAAGTTCATACAATACCACTGTTGCGGGATCGCATACATCTATTTCAACCTCGGTAATTAATGGCTGTACATATACGGCAATGTATAATGTGGCCATTGACGTAACGCCGCCGCCGCTTAACGCTTCGGTTCCGTTCACGCTTGATTGTAACGCTATTCCTCAGGTTTCAGTATTCCCTATTATATCCGGAACAACAACAGGATTTACGTATTCATGGACTGTTCCGCCGGGAGCATTGACCTCAAGTTTAACCAAATCGGTTCTTACAACAAACATGACCGGATTGTATCGTGTGCTTGTTACAAACACGATCAATGGTTGTGCTTCTCAGGAATCTTATTCAGTGGTTAGCGGCGCCTTAAAAGCTGATTTCGTGCCAAGTTCAAGTACGGGGTTTGCTCCAATGAGCGTTATTTTTAATAATACAAGTTCTACCAGTACAGGCGCAACAAGTATCACCTGTTTGTGGAGTTACGGAAATGGTCAGGCTTCGGCTGCTATATTCAACACTGTAAATCCTAGCACAACCTACACCGCGCCTGGAACGTATTCGGTGTTATTATTGGCTAAAAAAGGTACTTGTGTTGACACCGCTATGCAAATAATCACAGTTGAAATACCAAGCAAAATGGTGATCCCGAACGTGTTTACACCTAATGGCGACAAGGTAAATGATGTGTTCCGTTTAATAGCTTCCAGTCTTAAGGAAATTGAGATAAGCATATTTGACCGCTGGGGCAATAAAGTGTATGAACTTACCAGCGAAACAGGCAACTTTGCATGGGATGGAAAGAGTCAAAACGGTAAGGAATGCCCTGCGGGAACTTATTTCTATATCATTAAAGCCAATGGGAAAGATGGCCGGGAATTCAACGAGAAAGGCAATGTAAGCCTCTTTAGATAAACCCCTTAAAAACCCCGCTCAAAACGAGCGGGGTTTTTGTTTTAACAGAGTTTGGTTCAGTTTTTGTCTTATCTTTGTAATACACCCTCATCATGAAGAAAATACTATCAATTTTAACGATTTGTTTGATGTTCGCATTTACAGCAAATGCGCAAACAACCTGTGCGAGTGCTCAGCCGTTTTGTGCTGGCGGCACCTCAGGAGGAACATTTCCGGCGTCCACTAATGCGCAAGATGCAGAAACAGGACCGGATTATGATTGTCTTGGTACCCAACCAAATCCGGCTTGGTATTATTTACAAATAAGCCAATCGGGTAATCTGGATATTTTGATACAGGGTAACGCCAATCAAGACGTTGACTTTATTTGTTGGGGGCCGTTCAGTAGTCTTGCCGGTATCTGTAATTCGCTAACCTCAAGTTATGTGGTTGATTGCAGTTATTCTTCGAGTCCTACTGAAACCTGTAATATTGTTAACGCTATTGCAGGGCAATTCTACCTAGTGTTGATCACTAATTTTTCAAACGTAGCGCAGGATATTTTATTTACACAAACTGCCGGAACCGGATCAACTAATTGTGGTATCGTTTCAACAAGCACGGCGATCTGTCACGGAAGTGTTGCTTCTTTGTCGATCACTAATAATTCTAATCTTGCAAATCCAACATATTCCATAAATCCCGGTGCAATAACATCTGCAACGCCACTGTTCACAGTTTCTCCGAACAATACCACAACTTATACCTTGTACGTTACCGGAACAAATACATTGAATAGCCAGGTGCAAACACAAACAGCTGTTGCAACGGTAACCATTTTACCTCGACCGGTTGTAAATCCAGTGGTGGTGAATAGCTCTTGTTCGAGTGCAAGTAATTCCGTTAATTTGAATGTTACGTTTATTCCAAGCAGTAGTACAAACTATACCGTTATATGGTCTCCACCTCCGGCCAATTTCTCACCGGTAAATAGCGGAACAGCGTCGGGATTAATTCCGGGAACACAACAAGTAACAATCACAACCGGAAGTTGTAAAACAACCACAAGTTTCCCGATTGCGCCTATTCAAGTTCCTCCATCATTCACGGTGTTCAATGCTGCCAACGATTATACGGTAACGTGTAGTAATCCTGCTGTAATATTAACCACGAGTATTACGAATAACGTTCCGCTGACCTACACATGGTTGCCAAGTTGTCAACCTACGGTTACAGGTTCAAGTTTAACGTTCACACAGTCATGCACAGGCCAGGTAATTGGTCAAACATCTACCGGATGTACTCAAACACAAACATTCCAGGTGTTCGCTAATTTCCAATCACCAACAATAGCGGTTACACCAACTGTAAATAACATCACGTGTTCGGGTGGAAGCGGATGTTTTACGCTTACGAGCAATCTTGGACCAAACGTAA
The DNA here is from genome assembly GCA_044229315.1 of Bacteroidia bacterium. GTDB lineage: Bacteria > Bacteroidota > Bacteroidia > B-17B0 > Aurantibacillaceae > Aurantibacillus. The sequence goes on along the minus strand of JBGATG010000003.1, from coordinate 422,222 downwards.
CTACAAATTGGTTCCAAGTTGTGGGAACAAACACAATTTATGTTGGTATTCCGCAAGGAACTATCAACGTATTCTGCGCTACGCAACCCGGAGTTTATTGGGGCGAATCGGTTTACAATATCACAGGCTGTAGATCAACGAAGTCGGTGCAGGTGACTGCCAGCGTTGGTGTGCCTGTGTTTACGGTAACGAGCCCAACTAACTTTACCATTGGTTGTGGATCAAAAAGCGTGACCAGCATGCAAGTAACTAACGTTTTAACTTCGCCGGTAGCAAGCGTATCTTGTAATTACACATTCATGGTACCGCCTGTAAGTTCAACGCCAACAACCTTTAGCGCAACTCCAAATTTGAATGGCATCACGGTTCCCGGAGTTTATGTGGTGTACGTGCAGGATCAAACAAACAATTGTGTCGCTTCACAAAGTATAAGTATCATTCAAAACACAATTGCACCAAATGTGGATTATATTCAGCCACTCTCAATTTTAACCTGTAGAGATGCGAGTATGGTATTGGGTGGTATCAGTAGTAATCCAAATACACAGATCACATGGACAGTACCGGCACTTCCGTCGCCTTCAGTAAATCCAACTCCAAATGCAACAGTTTTCATTAATCCCGCTGTAACAGGTGCAACCAATGTTGTTACATCGGTTGGTGTGTGGACGGTAGGCGCAGTGGATAACAATAATTTCTGTAGCAGTACAAAAACAATTCAGGTTCTTCAAGACATAAGAGTTCCAAAATTCACCATCACAGCTCAATCAAATTCTATCATCACGTGTATAAATCCTGATGTGGTGATGGTTCCGGTTGTTGCAGGTACCTTAGCGGTTGCATTGGTGCCTCAGTATGTTTGGTTTCCACCTGTTGGAAATTCAAACGGAGGAAGTTCATTCAATACAACTGTGGCGGGAACACATACTTCTATTTCAACCTCGGTTGTGAACGGTTGTACAACCTCTGCAACTTATGTTGTAGCAATTGACGTGGTTCCACCGGCGCTTTCTGTAGCAACAGCATTTACGTTAGATTGCGCCGTCATTCCAACCGCCACTATTTTCCCGATCATTACGCCAAGTGTTGGTCCTTACACGTATTCCTGGACTGCGCCTGCAGGAGTGTTGATCTCAAATCCTCAGGGAAGGAATTTAGCGGCAAATCTCCCGGGCTTATATAAGATCGCGGTAACAAACACTGCTAACGGTTGTATATCCTCTGAGTCTTATTCAGTTGTTAATGGAGAATTAAAAGCTGATTTCATTCCAAGTGCGAACTTCGGTTATGCGCCATTTGCAATAACGTTCTCAAACACCAGTCAAACGAGTACGGGCGCAACCAGCATTCAATGCTTGTGGAGTTTCGGAAACGGTGTGGCTACGAATATGGTTTATAATAACGTAACTCAAGCGGCAACATATACCGCGGCCGGAACATACTCTGTAGTGTTGATCGCTAAAAAAGGATCTTGCGTTGATAGCGCGGTGAAGATCATTACAGTTGACATCCCTAGTAAAATGCAAGTGCCTAACGTATTTACACCAAACGGAGATAAGGTGAACGATTACTTCCGATTGATCGCCTCGAGCTTAAAAACGGTGCATGTGATGATTTTTGACCGTTGGGGAAATAAGGTTTATGAAGTTACCAGCGATACCGGAAATTTTGCCTGGGATGGAAAGGCGCAAACCGGTAAGGAATGCGCGGCAGGTGTTTATTTCTATGTGATCAAGGCCGAAGGTAAAGACGCTCAGGAATACGAGCAGAAAGGTAATGTAAGCCTCTTTAGATAAGGCATATCAATAGATTAATTATCAAGGCCCGGTCTTAACAAGATCGGGCTTTTTGTTTATAATTTGTTTGAGCCTGTACAGGGGAATTCCTGTAAATTAGATATCCCATCTATGGCAAAAAGCGCAGATAAAGAAACCCCTTTAATGAAACAGTACAATAGCATCAAGGCTAAATACCCTGACGCGATCTTATTGTTTAGAGTTGGTGATTTTTACGAAACTTTTGGCGAAGATGCTATACGCGCGGCGAAGATCTTAGGCATCGTTCAAACTAAACGGGCCAACGGTTCTGCTTCGCATATAGAACTTGCAGGATTTCCTCATCATTCGCTGGATTCGTATTTGCCTAAATTAGTTCGCGCGGGTTACCGTGTTGCTATTTGCGATCAATTAGAAGATCCAAAAATGGTGAAGGGAATTGTGAAGAGAGGAATCACTGAGCTTGTTACACCGGGCGTGAGTTTCAACGATAAGATCCTTAATCACCAACAAAATAATTTTTTGGCTGCTATTCATTTTGATGATCAAAGAACCGGTGTTTCGTTTTTGGATGTTTCAACCGGGTTATTTTTAATAGCCGAAGGAAGTTTGACTTACATAGAGAAACTCATACAAAATTTCAAACCTAACGAGGTGTTATTTGAAAAAAGTAAACGTACTCAACTCAACGATCTATTAGGAGATAAATTCTATTCTTTTGGTTTGGATGATTGGGCGTTTAAATACGATTTTGGATTTGAATCGCTCATCAAACAATTTGAAACAGCATCGCTTAAAGGTTTTGGGATCGAAGGATTGAATACAGCCATTGCAAGTTGCGGTGCTTTGTTACATTATTTGAACGAAACAAAACACGATCGTTTAAAACACATTACGCGAGTAAGTCGTATCGATGAGGATGAGTATGTGTGGTTGGATAAATTCACTATTCGTAATTTGGAGATCTATGGATCTAACCACGAGAACGGAAAATGCTTAGTGGATGTGATCGATGAAACGCATACACCAATGGGATCACGCTTATTGAAACGTTGGTTAGCGCTTCCATTGAAGAACACCCAAGCGATCAATGAAAGGTTGGATGTTGTAGATTATTTTGTGAAGAATGATGTTCAGCGATTAGAGTTGATCGGCTTGTTAAAAGATATAGGCGACATGGAACGCCTTATTTCAAAAGTAGCCGTTGGCAAAGCGAATCCAAGAGAATTATTTCATATCAAACGTTCATTAGAGATCGTTGCCAATATTAAAACCCGCACAGCAGATCTGGAAAACACTTCTCTCAAAAAAATAAGTGAGCAATTGAATACGTGCGCTTTGGCATTTGAGAAGTTGGAAAAGGAATTGAATCCTGAAGCACCGGTAAATATTTTAAAAGGAAATGTGATCAATCCGGGTATCAATGCTGAGTTGGATGAATTGCGGGGTTTATCTTATAATGGAAAAGATCATTTGTTGAAGATCCAACAACGGGAGATCGAAAATACACGTATTAGTTCTTTAAAGGTTGCCTACAACAACGTATTTGGTTATTATTTGGAAGTAACCAATGTGCATAAAGATAAAGTTCCTACAGACTGGATCAGAAAACAAACGCTTACCAATGCTGAGCGTTATATCACACCTGAATTAAAAGAATACGAAGAGAAGATCCTTGGCGCTGAAGAAAAAATCGCGCGATTGGAAGCGCAATTGTATGAAGAGTTGATCCGTTTTGTGGCTGATTATATTGAGCCAATTCAGTTGAACTCCAATTTACTTGCGAAACTGGATGTATTGATCGGTTTTGCTGAACTCGCATATCAAAATTCGTATGTGCGTCCTTCTGTAAATGATTCGCACGCTATTCATATCACCGATGGCCGTCATCCGGTAATTGAAAAGCAATTGCCTTTAGGAACTGAGTATGTGAGCAATTCTGTTTATCTCGACAACGAGAATCAACAAGTGATGATGATCACCGGACCAAACATGAGCGGTAAATCAGCCTTGCTACGTCAAACAGCTTTGATCGTATTGATGGCGCAGATAGGAAGTTATGTTCCTGCAAAGGCTGCGGAGTTAGGGATCATCGATAAGATATTTACGCGCGTTGGAGCCACAGATAATATTTCATCTGGAGAATCTACATTTATGGTAGAGATGAACGAAACGGCTAGTATCCTGAATAATCTAAGCGATCGTAGTTTGGTTTTGTTGGATGAGATCGGTCGCGGTACAAGTACTTATGATGGAATTTCCATTGCCTGGAGTATTGCTGAGTTCATTCACAATCAAGAAACGAACAGAGCGAAAACATTATTCGCAACACACTATCATGAGTTGAATGAGATGTGTAACTATTTCCCGCGCATCAAGAATTTTAATGTTTCTGTTCAGGAATTAAATAATAAGATCATCTTCTTACGCAAACTCAAAGAGGGTGGAAGCGAGCATAGTTTTGGTATTCACGTGGCTAAAATGGCCGGAATGCCGCGCATTGTGATCGAACGCGCTAACATTATTCTAAAGAAACTCGAGAAGGAGCATGAACTAGAATTGGAGTTAGCCAACGCCAATGGTGTTGTTGATGGCGGTCTGAAGAAAGAAAGTGCTCCGAAATTGAAAAGCAGTAACGGCGTTTTGCGCGATGAAGAAATGCAATTGAGTTTTTTCCAGTTAAGTGATCCGGTTCTACAAAAAATAAAAGAAGATATTCTCAATACGGATATTAATACGCTTACGCCGGTGGAAGCGCTCATGAAATTGAACGAGATCAAAAAGACCATTGGCATGTAGATCGACTAACATGATCAAACATCTTTTTTTATTCTTTGTCATTTCCCTTTCACTTTCTGCGCAAGATAGTATCCCAAAAAATAAATTTGAGCCCTCGTTGAATGCAAACGTTGGTTATTTAGTACCTGCGTATCCTAACACACCAAAAAGTAGTTACGCCACTAATAATTCTATTGGATTCTCTTGGCAAAGCATGGGAAAAGATAAGTGGCATCAACTTTACAATTTTCCGAAGTTTGGCATCGACGTTTTTTACAGCACCTTTGATAATCCAAAGGAGTTAGGTTACAATATAGGCTTGGTTCCTTCTTTTGAGTGGCGCGCCAACAAAAAAAAGAATTTGCGTTTCAAATTTGGTTTGGGTAATGCCTGGTTTAACAAGACCTACGATATTATCTCAAACGAAAATAATTTTTACATAGGGCGACAAATCACCAGTATGGTGCAAATTGGTATGTACTGGACAGCTCGTCTCTCGAAAAAAATGGCTCTAACCTACGGACTTTCATCTGTGCATTGTTCAGATGGGCACACGGCTTTGCCTAACGCAGGGATGAATATTTTAAGCGCACATGTTGGATTGCGATTTGAAGAACAACGTGAATTTAAAAGATTAGAAATTCCCAATGTGACAATGAAATCTCGTTTTGCTATGCGTGTGGGATATGGTCCGCATAAATTTGGCGCAACTACAAAAGCCGTGGGCGGACCAAGTTATCCAACCTATCATGTGTCGGGTTGGTTTCATAAAGGATACAAGAACATTCATGTTGTTCAATTGGGCGCAACTTTTTCTTACTACAGCAGTTTTTACGATTATATTATTTCACAAGAGGTTTACAAAACCGACCAACAAATTCGTTCTTGTACCGGCGTTGCGTTCATTGGTCATGAATTCGTGATGGGAAAAGTTAGTTTTGTTTCCCAGGCTGGAATTTACTTCTACAATCCCTTCTTCATTAAACAAAAAAAGATAGAAGGCACTTGGGGTAGTTTTGGAGAGAAATTTGAATCGTTCAATACAAATCGTGTGGGCTTGACCTACTACCCATTTAAAAAACGTAATACATTGAATGAGCTCAAAAATCAATTGAGTTTAAGTGTATTCATCAAAGCTAACGCGGGTCAGGCCGACCTCTATGAATACGCGATAGGCTTTGTTTTTTAGATCAATTAGTGATCTTGTATAATTTTCCGTCGGACGAGGTGATGATCATGTGATCCAATTTGTCAATAGTGATCGATAGCATATCGGCTTTGGAGATGGACTCATGCGGAGTAAAATTTTGTCCATCCGTAGTGCTCATCACCAATCCTTTATTCCCAACTGCCCAACCTGTGTTCAGGTCTTTAAAGCAAATGCCATTGAAATGAATTCTTTTTTTGACCGTTTTGTTTGGTTTTAAAAGTGTGCTCCAGGAATTTCCGGCGTCCTCTGTTTTGTAAATTCCCCCATCATAGCCACATGCATAACCCAGAGAAGAATTTAAAGTAGCTGATGACGTGAAAAAATCTCCTGAGAAATCCATGGGTGAATACGTATAGCCGTGATCATTTGTGCGATAGGCATTCCCGTATCCGGCTAAAACAAAATTTTCGCGTGTGAAATTTAAGCCTGTTCTAAATTCGTGATCAAAATGCCAAACCCAACGCATTTCATTATTTTCAAACCAAAGCGCGTTTCCATTGTGATAATTTTCGCCACCCACGATCATTAAAAGTTCTGCATTTCCAAAAATGCAACGCATAGGCGCGTAATTGAAATACTGCAATGTAATGTTGGAGAAATCGAGTTCTTTCCAGTTGTCACCCTTATTTTTACTATTCAACACCAATAGTTGGTCTCCGCACGCATAAGCAATTGTATCATTTATAAATTTGATATCATAAACGCATTTTCCTGTTACACTATAGATCAGGTGCCAGGTGTTTCCGGCATCGGTAGTTTTGTAAATAAAACCGTTCTCGTTTTTTTTGCCTCCACAAATAAAACCGGTGTTCGCGTCGAGCCAGGCGCTCTTATGAATAGGCTGTTGTGTGGGCGAATTAAGGAGCTCCACCTCAAGGGCGGCCTGTTTTTTGTTCTTTTTACAAGCAACGAAAACCAGTACCAAAACCAAGGCGAAAACGCTAAAAACCCTTATAAAAACCCTTATTTTCAATGCTTTAAATATAGCCAACGGGGGTATATTTTTTTGTAGGGTTATTAAATTTTATTTACATTTGCACTCCCCGTTCAAAAGAGGGCTTTTTTAGGCCTAGAATTGATCGGAGAACGCGGAAATAGCTCAGTTGGTAGAGCGTAACCTTGCCAAGGTTAAGGTCGCGGGTTCGAGACCCGTTTTCCGCTCCAAAAAAGCCCCCCAAGGGCTTTTTTTAATAAGCACACCAAGAATGCCTCCGTGGTGGAATTGGTAGACACGCAGGACTTAAAATCCTGTGGCCTTAACAGCTGTACCGGTTCGACTCCGGTCGGAGGTACCAAACAGAAAGCGCTTGAAACTCAAGCGCTTTTTTATTTCCGAATTTTCGTAGTATACATTTCATTTGGAATCAATACAATGACGGTTCGACTCCGCTTGTTGTTACTACCTTTATTAACTTCATCACACTTTCGCAGAACATAACCGGCGATTATATTAGTATAATAAGGATTCGAGTCTTTCGTTTGCCAATTTTCAAATCCTTGGTACCCAAACAAAGCAGGCGCCATTATTTCGTTTATACTTCAGTTCAAGATTAACTTTCCTGGAAAATCAGGTTTTCGGGGCATGAATACATGTAAAATGTGACATTAATGTAAGATTCCTTTTTACTTATATAATATGGCTGAGGGGTAATAAGCAATCTTTGTACAAGAGAATTATTAGTCATTTAGAACAAATAACATGGAAACAAGCAAAAAGAACGAAGCGTTCAAAATAACGGGAGATTGGGCTGTGCAGGCAGCTAAATTAAAAACAAAATTCAACCAGCTCACAGACGCGGATCTAAAATATGAAGACGGAAAAGAAAGTGACCTGATAAACAGGATAAGTTTAAAGCTTAATAAGAAACATGACGAAATTATGGACCTTATTAAAACGAGCACTTCAAACTGAATTAATGCCTTATATTTCTAAAGGATAAAGTTAAAGCAAGGGTAATTTCCTTGTTTTTTTGTTGGCTCAGGTTTGTGTTTCTATTAATTGTTCTATGCAATGCGTATTGATCAATCATGAAATTTGAAAAATGATGAGCGAGAAGAAATCATCTGTTCAACAGCAATTAACTCTAAAGAGACATTTAATTAGGTTTGTACATTAATTAAGCGTATCTTTATATCCTTCATTAGAAGATTGGGTCTCAATCTATTTGTAATTCTAATACAAACCGGTTCAATTTCAATTTTTTTATCAAGCGGCCTTTGCAATGTGCAAGGGCGAATAATTAATAACAACCCATTTCAATGGGTAAAAAAACAATGCAATGAAAAAGGGAACAGTAAAATTCTTTAACGAGGCAAGAGGCTTCGGATTTATTACGGGAGAAGATGGACAAGAAGTATTTGTTCATGCAACGGGTTTAAACGACAACATCTGTGAGAACGATCTTGTGTCTTATGATACCGAGAACGGTAAACGCGGTGTGAACGCTATAAATGTAAGTTTAGCATAATCAAATCAGAAAAAAAGCAACTTTCACAGGGTTGCTTTTTTTCAAATATGCTATTTCAAATTATATATTAACTCACTTAATAGGAAGATAAATGAAACCACAAGAGGTAATTACCATAGTGACAGACATTTTTTTTGACTCGCAAGTTAAAGGAGCAAGAATGCATCCCGAGCTTGACGAATTCTTTGATAAGGGAATGTATATTGAGAAAGTTGTGCAAAATTGCCTTGATAATGGCAAATGTGTTATAACATTTGTGTTCAGGTACTACAGCACTTCTCAATCCAAGATAGGTTAATGCGTTTATAAAAGTAATATGGAAAATAAATACAAGGCAGGGCAAACTGTTTATGCAAAATCGCATCCAAATGTAGTTCTTGTAGTGAGGCGTTACGTTGACAGGATCTACTACTGCAGATTGAAGGACCAAACAAGTGATAAAGATCTTGTTTATTTTGAAAGAGAACTTGAATTTTTAAAGTAATTAAACAATATAAGTGAGCGCATTCACATTCATTCCTGCTCCAACAGAGGCCATAAGGATAGCATCGCCTTTATTTAATTTATGATCCGGCAATAAATTCCCAAGAACCATATCCAATAATGTAGGAATCGTTGCTACCGAGCTATTGCCGAATTCATGGATATTCATAGGCATGATATTTTCGGGTGGCGTTGAAATGTTATACAACCTATAAAAACTCTTTAGGATGGCCTCATCCATTTTTTGATTAGCTTGGTGAATGAATATCTTCTTTATATTTTCTATGCCAATGCCTGATCTATCGAGGCATTTTTTCATTCCTTGCGGAACATGCCTCAATGCAAATTCATAGATCTTCTTTCCCTGCATTTTAATGAACGGGGTTTTCTGTTCATGTTCTTTGTTATTGGATCCTCCAAAGTAAAGATAGTAGGCTTCATCATAGGAGTGTGTTTGCGAAAGAGTAGACATGATCCCTTTTTTTTCATTTCCTTCTTTCGCCTGCAAGATCACTGCGGCCGCACCGTCGGCGTAGATCATCGAATCCCTGTCGTGCGGATCAAGCACTCTTGAGAGCGTATCGGCACCTATCACTAAAATTCGTTTTACATTTTCCGCTAACATCTCTTGCCTGGCCAGAATAACTCCCTGCAGCCATCCGGGGCAGCCAAATATGATATCAAAAGCTACACAATCCGGATTTTTTATTCGAAGCGCATGCTTTACTCGCGAGGCAATACTTGGAAGCAGATCAATGTGAGTGGTTCCGCTAGCTATAGAACCAAAATTATGGGCAAGGATAATTGTATCCAGTGTTTCGGGGTCTATCCTCGCATTCGAAATTGCCCGCATGGCAGCAATTACAGCTATCTCATACATTTGCTGCTTTCCGTCAATATATCTTCGCTCATTTATTCCCGTAATCTTTTCCAACTTCTCGGTAATAAGTTTACCGGGCTCTGGGATCAACTCTCCGTCGACGGTATAAAAGGAGTTATTTGCAAAATCATCATTTGTAATGATCTTAGCCGGTATATAACTCCCCGTTCCAGCAATTAGTACATTCATGCGATCATTAATTTATTTGCCTGTGGCTCCCTAAAAAATAATCTACTTCTTCTTCCAGTTTGGTGATCATCATTTGACCTTTTGAGGTGGCTGCCACTATGATCTCAAATAGTTCTTTTGCGATCGGGTTTTGCGTTATGCCAAGAGAGTCGATCTCCACGATCTTCCCCGAAACATGATGTTCAAATTGTTTTCCAATGATATGCTTGTAATTTGGCAAGCCCTTTTCTATTTCTTGTTTGTTCGTTTTTTCCATGTGTTGTATTAAAATATTTAAAATGCATATTATTACAATTTATAAGAATGTAAGAAGGTGCCTGTTACGCGAACTGAATTTCAGCTTTCGTATTGCTTTTTCTTTTATCTGTCGTACACGTTCGCGCGTGAGCTCGTACTTGAAGGCCATTTCTTCTAGCGTTAATGCGTTTACCCCGCCTATCCCATAAAACTGGATCACAACACTTTTTTCACGTTCGCTGAGTGTTTCCAACGCTCTATCGATCTCAATTCGCAATGAATCAAGCATAAGCGAATGATCCGGTTTTTCATCGCCGGCATTAAATAATGTGTCCATCACAGTAACATCATCTTGTCCGGGTAAAAATGAATCGGTTGACACATGCCATGGTGATGCTCTGCGTGTAAGATCTATTTCTTTTTCACTCATTTCAACAATTGCGGCGATCTCTGAATTTGTTGGCTGACGTTCTAATTCCTGTTCAAGGATACTCTGCGCTTTCCTGATCTTATTCAATGCACCTATTTTATTCAAAGGCAAACGTATCATACGTGACTGTTCGGATATGGATTGCATGATCGTTTGCCTGATCCACCATACCGCATAAGAGATGAATTTAAAACCTCTTGTTTCATCAAACCTTGAAGCAGCTTTTATCAACCCCGCGTTACCTTCGTTGATCAGATCAGGTAAACTTATGCCCTGATTTTGGTATTGTTTAGCTACGGAAACAACGAATCTTAAATTTGCCGATACTAGTTTTTGTAAAGCTTCATGGTCACCACTTCTTATTTTTCCGGCCAAAATAGTTTCCTCATCAGCCGTTATCATGGGCAACTTCGAAATGTCGGAAAGATATTTATCCAAAGAGGCACTATCCCTGTTGGTAATAGTTCGGTTGATCTTTAATTGTCTCATGCTTTTTAAGAGCGTTCGTGAACAGACACGTCATTTGAGTTGACATGCTGCATATTGCCTCAAAAATTGTAAAAATTAAATTAAATGATTGCCGGTAATGGCGCTCAGATTGTGATACAATCCTCAAAAGGATACTTAAAGGTAAACATAATAAACGCAATAACCTAGTACTTACTACGTCAATAGTTAATAAGTTGCACTTAAGTTCACTTAGCTTTTTGGTATCTTTAAAAAAAGTCTGGGTTGGTTTTACTTCATAAATCTGCTTTAAACAGATTTATTATGTTTTCATGGCAAAATCCAAACAATCTTCTATAAAAAGCGACAGAGAAAAAAAGAAAAGACAGAAACAAAAAGAAAAGCAGGAGAAACGCGACCTGAGAAAGAAAAACTCTAACAAAGGAAAAGGACTCGAATACGCGGTAGCTTACGTTGATCATTATGGTAACATATCCGATTCTCCCCCGGATCTTAGATTGAAGATCGAAGTAAAAGCCGAAGATATTCAGTTGGGCCCACAAACTTTCCTCAAAGAAAAGATCTCTTACGTAAAAAGCGGAAAGATCGCAAATTTTAATAACGAAAAAGGATTTGGCTTCATCAAAGACAGCGCCACCCATGATAGAATTTTTTTCCATGTTTCGGGAACAACTTTTGATGTGAAAGAGGGCGATATTGTAAATTACGAGCTAATATCGGGTACCAAAGGACTAAACGCCGTTAACATTGTAAAACGGACATGATTGGTCTTAACTTTGTGCGATTGGGCACCTGCCAGTTACCAGATACAATAAATTGAAACTACACATCAAGTATATGGTAAGTCTGCGTTGCAAACTATAGTTGAAGGATGGGTTATGCAAAATAGGCGTCAGTCCTCTCGCCGTGGATATTGGATCGGCGGAACTTTCGGATGATATAATTCCCGGAAAAAAGCAGATCCCGATTGCCTCGAAAATCTGTGATTTATATAATCTTTAGTGCATAGCATATAACGTTAACGGCGGCTTTTTTTTGATCTTTACTTATAATATCGTTAAGAAATGAGTGCACGAAAAATAGGCGTTTGGATAAATTATCATAATGCTAATCTTATAGAATACAATGTTGGTAAAATGGATACGAAGGTTATCATTTCAAAACTCAATATTCAACCTGAACAAGATCAAGCAAAACAGTTGGCGCCCAATACACCTATACTGGAAACAGTCAATAAAATTGATTACTATCAGCAAATTGGTGCCGTGTTGAAACAATACACTGAAGTGCTACTGTTTGGTCCAACAAATGCTAAGACAGAATTATGTGAGCAATTAAAAACAGATCCTCATTTCCTTGAAATAAAGTTCACCATCAAGCCGGCAGATAAAATGACAGAGTATCAGCAATACACATTTGTTAGAGATCATTTTGGCGACCATTCTGTACTCAAGTGATCTGCGTTGGATCATGTTGAGATCTGAACTTATTTATTCACTTTATAAAGAAATCAAAATGTTAAGACATGAAAACAAACACCTCGCATTCAGTCCCGATCTGTCAAACGGCCGGGAAGAATTCATATTCGGAAATTCATTCCGATATAGTACAAGCGATAAACAACAAACATTCAGAATTAATAACGCTCTCCAAGCGTCTCCAAATTATCCGGTTAACACAAGTCCCGGTACTCGGATGAGTAGATGATTAATCACGCTGGTTGCATTAGAAAATCCTTATTTAAGATAGGAAATTTGTCGTATATATCAGTATAGCTATCTTTCGGATGTAGTAGTCAATCACTTAAGTGCACTCTGTTTGAAACTGTTTTTGAATCGAAAGTCCGATCTCAAAAATTGTCCAACAATTTTTTCTGCCTGGGATAATCTTTTTTTAAAGCATTTGGAATGATTTTAAGCCACGGTTCGGATCTATTTCCCTTTGGTATACGAAACCTCTCAGTAATGAAGTGCTTTTTTATTATCTTTAAATAAGAGTTGAGAGCTAAGAACTGAAAATCTAGAAATTATATGGGCAAAATTAGAGTCAAACATTTTTCGATCTCTTTAGATGGATTCGGCGCGGGAGTTGACCAAGATAAAGAAAATCCATTAGGAAAAAGGGGAATGGAACTTCATCAATGGGCTTTCCCCACAAAGATGTTTCAGAAGATGATCGGAAAAATCGGTGGAAAAGAAGGTGTTGACAATGATGTGATGAATGGAACATTTGAAAATGTAGGTGCCGTTATTATGGGGAGAAATATGTTTGGACCTATTCGTGGCAATTGGAAAGATGAAGAATGGAAAGGTTGGTGGGGAGAAGATCCGCCATTTCATGTTCCTGTTTTTGTGTTAACGCATCATCCAAGAAGATCGTTAGAGATGCAAGGCGGAACAACATTTCATTTTATCGATAATGGAATTGAGCCTGCATTGGAGGAAGCTAAAAAAGTTGCGAAAGGGAAAGACATAGTAATTGGTGGCGGAGTTTCAACAGTTCGTCAATTCCTACAAGCGGGTTATATTGATGAGCTTGAAATTTCGTTGGTTCCGGTTTTTCTGGGATCAGGAGAAAATTTATTTTCAGGAATTGATCTTGTTAAGTTAGGATATAACAAAATTGAAAGAATTGTTGGCGAGGAAGCAACACATTTTGTTATCACTAGAGGAAACTCTGATTAACATGACTTTAGATAAATCGGTTACGATCAACTAATGCGTCCTGCTAGTATCTTGTCGGCTTCCATTAACAACTGATTCATGTTCTCGTCGAATCGCATTGAAAAAGACCACACAAATTTAGCGCCACTTAGATCCAACCTTTTTTCGCGCCTAATGCAAATACATCAAACATGGTGGTGCAATTTGTTTTTTTTAGGATGCTGTTTCGGTGTTTGTTGATCATCTCTTTTGAGCAATTAAAAAGCGATGCGATCTCATTTGAGCTTAAACCTTTTTGCATCATGTGCAGGATCTCCTTCTCAATACCGTTGAGTTCCGTATCCGCTATCATATTTTTAAAGTGTGTTGTCATTTCAATCTTTTTATGATAAATATCGTTCGAACGTTTAACCTTAGTGTTAGGTTTGAAACAAGCGAAGTTGAACAAATGTTGGGCGATGCTTAGATTTAAGATCATTTTCTTAACTATTAATTAAAACGCGTCGGCTTTAGTGAGTTTGGTGTAGATCAATTCTACGATATTAATTAGGATCATGTTTGGTTTCAGTTTTTGTTTCAGGTAATTTTGCTTTAAGCCCAATGGTCATTCCAAATCCACAGGTTATGAAGAAGCTTTTCTTTGGAACACCGGGTTGCTGACCAACTTCCATCTTGGCATTAAATCCACAGCCTTGATTGACGGTCCATTGCCATCCAGCTCTCCAGCCCAACATTCGCCTCTTGTTCTCACTAATGTTAACGTCAACATCTTTAAAAATAGTTTGCCCCGCGTTTGGCTTCAATTCGTATTTCACAAGTGGCGTAAAAAGTACATCCACATATACGTTGTTAAATACCTTATTTGATTTATTTCCATATCCATCGGCGTCGATGCGAACATGGCGTAAAGTTTTAAGATCAATACCCGCATATAAACCTGTACTGCGCGCGGTGTAATTGATGGTTTCGAAATTGATCGAGTCGCGTAGGTAACGGGTTTCTCCATCGCTGGCTTTTCCTCTCAGGTCGTACTCTGTGAACGCGTCGCTAATATCATTATCAACTTTATGATTGCTTAAGAAGGATAAAAATCCTCCGCGTAAGCCTACAATTTTACGTGCTTCGGCTTGCACCATGATGTATTTTGTGTAAGTATATCTTCCTGTAGAGAAAGATGACAATACTACTTTATTGGAAACATTTTTTTTACGCCAGCTTAAGTTGAATACTCCACCGGCTTCTAATTGACTCGATTTTTTTAATCCTGCCGGTGAGAAAACACCCTGAGCATTCTCATCCAAATAAGCTTTACGGTAATCCACTTGCACCTGAAAAATTGGTGCGGCTAGCCAGGTTGCTTGTACGTTATAGCCAATTGTAATATCGCTCATGTAACATTGCGTATTAAATGGGTTCAAATGCACAAATAAATTGCGTTTGTCGGGTTCATTTTCCAGTATCTTATAAGAGATATTTTGACCTTTAAGGCCTTGGTTCAATAGCCCCGTGAGAGCCAGGATCAGGATGAGGGTTTTGCGGGTTTTCATAGTGTTTTGTATGGCTCAAAGGTAAACTGGGCGTGGCTTCCGGTAAATACCGCCCTCTGGGTAAAACGTATCCGTGCTACTGGGTATATTGCCATAAAACCCTTATTTTTACCCTGCAAAAGTCCCTTTAATGAGTAAGCTGGATATATATATTGTAGATGACCACAAGATCATGATAGACGGCATAAGCGCCTTATTAAGGAATGAAGAACGTTTTAGAATAGTGGGTGACAATACAAGTCCTGTCAGAGCTCTTGAAGAGATAAAAGAAAAGAAGCCTCATGTACTTATCACCGATATCAATATGAAGGAACTATCGGGGATCGAATTGGCGAAGAAAGTAAAGGAGTACGACGACAATATCAAGATCCTCGCTTTATCCATGCACGATGATAGGCAAACTATTTCGGATATGTTGGAAGTGGGAATTAGCGGATATGTATTAAAGAATACGGGGATGGATGAACTCACTATGGCTATTAATAAAGTGGCTAACGGACAAATGTTCTTTAGCGCTGAGGTTACCGAGACTATGATGAAAGCGATGTCGGAACCAAAAATTACACCAAAAGAAACTATTAGTTTAACTCCCCGAGAAGTAGAGATCGTGAAGTTGATCTCATCCGAATTAAGTAACGCGCAAATAGGGGAGAAACTATTCATTAGCGAACGCACGGTAGAAACACACCGCAAAAATATTTTCCGCAAGACCAATACAAAAAGTGTGGCCGGCCTTATTAAGTTGGCCATTGAACAGAAATGGATATAGATCATATCCGTACTACCACGTAGATAAAATTACCAGAGCATGGGTATTTCATGAACCCTGTTGTTGCAGCACATTTGTGGTGTTAAATCACAATAAACAACAAAACAATGAAAACACTAGTAACATTAACAGTAGGCGCGGCTTTAATAGCGGCGGCTTGCAGTACTCCGAAACTATCGGCCTATGCCGAAAAAAAAGATCTAACAAGTAAGGCAAAATTTGATTTCAACCGCGCTAAAATAAAAGAAAGCGGAAGAGGGTTTTGCGTTGACATGGCCGCTTTAGGCAAAATGCCAAAACGTGTAGCGCTTGTTTCATTTTACATTGATGATCCCGGTATCACAAAAGTAAGCGGTACAAATTCAACCGGTAAAAGTTACAATACTACAAATACCGGAAGTTCCAATGGCGTTGCTTTTGCAAATGATTTTTACAAGCAAAGTATTGACAACATCCGTTCTACATTCAAAACTTATGGCATGGACGTATTAACGCCATCAGAATTTTTAACGGACGACGACAAGAAACAAGCCTACAATGATTTTGTTGTAAAGCATACAACAGCAAATAAGATCGGCGAGAAATTCATGAAAGGCCTAAAGAACATGGGTAGTGCCGGCACAACGTTAGAGATGGATGAAGCTGCTGAAGGATTTAAATTGGTTAAGATCAATAAGCGCGATTTTTCTGATGACAAAAAGAAATCAGTAAATCCGACTAACCTTGATGGGACAAACGACGGACAAATGATCGAGTCGGTGGGTTACGATCTTTGCAAGAGCTTGGAAGTTGACGCTGTGTTGATCATTTTCAATACGCAATTAGCGGATACAAAATGGGCTCGCACACGTTTTTGGTTGAGCGCTGTTAATATGCATTTGCTTGGTCCAAACCCAACACCACTAAAGGAAGGTAAAAAAGATAACAATCTTTACAGCAAAGGTTTATTCTATTGCGGAGTTCGCATGGCATTTAGCAAGGGATTGGCGATCAATCCAAAGATCAAGGAAGAAGCCAAAAAAGTGGAGAACGATAAAATGAACGTTACCGCCTATAATAACATGATAATCGGTTGTTCTAACAGGATCGGTCAATATCTACAAAAAGAACTGGCAAAAGCAAGTAACAAATAAATAATTGAAATTCTGAGCCCCGCTCCCGATTCATAGGGAGGCCGGGGTTTTTTAAAATCTTGTTTTATGAAACACCTGAAAAGAAATATTCTTTTTATTGTCATGTGTTTGATGGCAAAGTTAAATGCCCAGGAGATCCAATGGGCCTTTGCGGTCAATTATGATACAGAGATCACCAATAAGGATCAGTTCAACGCGCGTATGGCCACAGGCGCTCCTGATGCAAAGAATTATGGTGTACTCAGTAAGCGATGCGCTACAGCTAACCAAGCCAAGAACGCACAACTGTGGTTAGATCTAAAAACGCCGCAGGAAGCCAAACAAATTTTTATCCTCGAAAATAATTCCTGCGGGAACATTGTAAAAGTTGAATTGTTGGATGAAGAAGGAACAGGAACACCGGTGTATGAAAAACCGGCGTCTCCGGCAAATGTATCTTACCGGTTATTTACCATTAATATTCCTGAACGAACCAAAAAGATCAAAACCATTAAGATCAAAATAAGCGGTGCAACGGCAAAAGCCGAACCACAAATAGATGCCGTTGGCGTTTTTGACGGAG
The DNA here is from genome assembly GCA_044229315.1 of Bacteroidia bacterium. Classification (GTDB taxonomy): domain Bacteria; phylum Bacteroidota; class Bacteroidia; order B-17B0; family Aurantibacillaceae; genus Aurantibacillus. The sequence goes on along the minus strand of JBGATG010000003.1, from coordinate 404,630 downwards.
ATCAAAAATTCACCTTCCAGGATATTATTTCAAAATTCAATACCAATAAGCCAGAATTTGCTAAAGAGGAAGATGTGGCTTCTACAAACTACGAAGTAGGTTTTGATAAGAAGAATATCAATGTACTAAACGTGAAAAAGGACATGAACACCTTGCTCAAAGGTCTACGCCCGGGAGAGTCCGGAAATCTTGGCGGCAATGTGAATTCGGTTTACGACGAGATCGCTCCGATCATTTCGCCGGATGAAAGAACCTTATTCATGATTCGCTCAAGCGCGCCCGAAAATTATTTCGCAAATTCCAGCGAAGATATCTGGTATGCGGAGTGGAGTGCAAGAGATACAGCCTGGGGACAATCGCAACACATGGGCGCTCCGTTCAACAACAATAGCGTAAACAAGGTTGTGGGCATAACACCCGATGGAAATACTATGTTGGTGAAAGGCGCTTATAAGAATGGACAAGTAAGCGAAAGTTTGGGCTTCTCTTTTACCAAACGTATTAAAGGTGGCTGGAGTGTTCCGGAGAAGATCAAACTTAAAGGTTATGATGATATGGTGAACGGAACTTACGTTGGTTCTTACTATGCTAACGATGGTAAGACATTATTACTAAGTTTTTCGGAAGAGAAGAACAGTGAGTTCAACGACATTTATGTAAGTTTCTTAAAGCCGGATGGTTCTTGGAGCAAGCCCATGGGTCTTGGAAAAAGTTTCAACACACAGTACAAAGAAGATACACCGTTTTTAGCTTCCGATGGCGTGACGCTTTATTTTAGTAGCGATCGTCCGGGTGGTTTAGGAAAACGCGATATTTATTTTTCAAAGCGCTTGGATGATACCTGGTTGAATTGGAGTCCGGCGGTAAATTTAGGTTCTTCAATTAATACAGTGGGCGATGACGCGAATTACAGTATTGCAGCCTCCGGATATTATGCGTACATGGTGAGCACGCGAAATGCTATCGGTGGAAGTGATGTTGTTCGCATCAAATTAAAAGATGAGATCAAACCAAATCCTGTTGTATTGGTAAGCGGAAAAGTGATCAACGCAAAAACGAAAGAATATATTGACGCGAGCATTGTGTATCAATTGCTGCCTAGCGGACAAGAAGCAGGTATCGCGATCAGCAATCCAAACAATGGGGACTATAAGATCGTTCTTCCCTACGGAAAGAATTATTCTTTCAATGCCGGCGCACAAGGATACATTGCGGTATCGGATAATTTGGATCTAAGCAATATTTCCGAATACAAAGAGATCACTCGTGATCTGTATTTGGTTCCGGTGGAGATAGGAGAAACAATTCGCTTGAACAATATCTTTTTTGAGACCGCTAAAGCCGACCTATTACCTGCTTCATTTGTGGAACTTGATAAATTAGTGAAGATCCTCACCGATAATCCCGCGATGGAGATCACAATTTCCGGACACACAGATAACGTGGGAAATGATGACGCCAACCAAATATTATCGGCCAATCGTGCCAAATCGGTAGTTGATTATCTTGTTTCTAAAAATATTGTTGCCACTCGCTTTCAACAGGCCGGCTATGGTGAAACTAAACCTTTGGCAAGTAATGATACTGAAGACGGTAAAGCTCTGAACAGAAGAGTTGAGTTTACCATTAACAAAAAATAGTGTTGGAAAGTGGAGTTGTATTATTGTGAAGGGGCAACTTCTTGCGGAGTTGCTCTTTTTTTGTATTTTTAAATGCTTTATGAGAAAGATCATTTTTATAGTATTGCTCCCCTTTGTTTCGCTTGCGCAAAACAACGATAGTTTAGAGGCGTTATTGAAAACAAACATTGCGGATACCGCAAAATTGCAGATCTTAAGCGATCTCAATTGGAATTTCGTTCCAATTGATCTTGACAAAGCTCTGGAATTTGGAAAGCAGGAATTGGCGCTTGCCGAAAAGATCGGAAATCAAAAATACATTGCACAGGGCCATAATGATATTGGAATTGCCTTGCAGCAAAAAAGCAAGTTCAGAGAAGCCATAGAAGAGCATAAGAAGGCGCTTCAGTACCGTTTAAAATTGAAGGACGACAAAGACATCGCATCTTCCTATTTTAAGCTTGGCGTGTGTTATTCCAGAATATCGGATTTTGTGAGTTCAAATGAAGCCACCTTAAATTCTCTCAAAGTTTATGAGAGAATGGGAAGCAAACTTTATATAGCTTATACTTTGAATACTTTATGTAACATTAATGATAACCTGCATAACTACGACAAGGTAATTGAATACGCAAAGCGCTCGCTGCAGCTGGCTAGGGAGTCGGAAGATAAGGAAGCTCAGGCAGCCGCTATTGCCTACCTTGGTAATGCCAACTATGGAAAGGGAAAGTATGATGAATCGATCAAGCTGAACAATGAGGCATTGAAGATATTTACTGAACTGGGGGATTCGGTTTATATGGCTTCAGTACTCAATGCACTCGCCTTGGCGGCAAATGAAAAAAAGGATTTCCAAACGGCTTTGAACTATCAAGTAAGAGCTTTGGAGCTTAGTAGAAATGGAAGCGCTATTAGTAGCATCGCGGCTTATCAGAACAATATTGCTAATACTTACATTAAACTGAAACAATACGGCCAGGCTGAAAGATATTTAAAAGAAGCTGAAGCAAACGCCAATGTTGAGCACGTGATAGATGTATTGCTTCCTATTTACAAAACCTATTCTGAATTATATTCATATACCGGCAGGGGTAAGGAAGCAAATGATTATTTCCAAAAGTATTCCAAATTAAGAGACACCGTTTATTCTATCGAGTCAAACGCGTTGATAAATGATCTTCAAGTAAAGTATGAATCAGAAAAAAAGGAGTCAGAAAATAGGTTATTACAAAATGAAAATGATCTAAAGACAGCGCAATTGTCCAAGAACCGATTGTTACTTATTTTTTTAGTTGTTGGCATCGTCTTAGTGATCGCTGTATCTTATTTATTGTTTGTTCGCGCTAGGTTAAAACAGAAACAAGCGCTCGACAAGGAATTGTTGCAGCAAAAGGAACTTCGTTCAAAAGCCGTTATCGAGGCTGAGGAAAAAGAACGTGTGCGAATAGCACGTGAATTACACGACGGTATTGGTCAGCAATTATCGGCCGCTAAATTGAATATTTCGGGCCTGCAAGCAAGTTTAAAGACAAATAAACCCGAAGAGGAACTGATGATCAGGAACGCGATGGATCTCTTAGATCAACCGGAAATTTAAAAGTGAATCTCGAGATCGTTGGGATGAATGAGCGCCTGGAGAGCACAATAGAGAATATCTTATTTAGAGTGTTGCAGGAAGTGGTGAACAACATCATTAAACACGCTCAGGCAAGTGAAGTGGGGATTCAATTCATTAGACATGAGCACGAACTTACTATTTTAATTGAGGATAATGGCGTTGGTTTTGATGTAGACAGAAAGTTGAACGACACTGAGGGTGGCATAGGATTAAAGAACATTCAATCCCGTGTAGATTTCCTTAATGGGCAAGTACATTTTGATTCTTATCCGGGCAAGGGAACCACAATTACGATCGAGATCCCCGTTTAAGATAGATTGTGTTTTTCTAATTTCAACATCACGTCGTACATGGTGTTGCAATCCATTAGTTTCATTAAGGATTTGCGTTCGGTATGAATTTGATCTAGGCTGAAGCCTGTGATCAAAGAGATCTCCTTTGAGCTGGAGCCTTTTTTAATAAGTCGTATGATCTCTTTTTGAAGTTCAGAAAGTTGTTGAGGGTTGATTGATTCAGCGGGTAGATCTTCTTTTGAAGGCGACATAAATTTGAAAAACATTTTGTTCATTGCATTATTTCAGACTGCAAAAGTACTCACACAAGCGCAAACTTCTATTACCGGAACTTTACATTTCTTACACATGTTGGTTAACGCGGCTTTATTTTTGTCGTTAAATTCTAATTCGGCCTCTGTTTTCGTAAATTCGTCTTACATTTTGCCTGAACAATGTGTAATTGACGAAAAATTGGATTGCCAGCGATTTACATATTTTTAACTAATTAGAATTTAGCAAGAATCGGGTTTTCCACATGTGCGATATTGCTCACTTTTGTTCCTAAATTTGTATAACATGACTGATTACCAACGTATAGAGAAGGCAATTCACTTTATCAGGAACAATTTTAAGTCTCAACCAAATTTGGATGAGGTTGCGGCACATCTGGGATTAAGTCCCTTTCATTTTCAGCGTTTGTTTAGTGAGTGGGCGGGCGTGAGCCCTAAGAAATTTCTTCAATATTTAAGCCTGGATCATGCTAAGTCTGTTCTCAGAAATGATAAAAGTGCAACGTTATTTGGTGTTGCACATGAAACAGGTTTGTCGGGTACCGGGAGATTGCACGATCTTTTTATTAGTATTGAAGGAATGACGCCGGGCGAGTACAAGAATGACGGTGAGCATCTTTCAATTGTATATAGTTTTTCTGATACGCCGTTTGGCGAAGTAATTATCGCTTCTACTTCAAAGGGAATTTGTCATATGGCATTCATTGAATCTGAAGAAAAAGCAAAGGATGATCTACGTTCAAGTTTCCCTAAAGCTAAAATTGAATTACAAAAAACAGAAGAGCATCAACGAGTAGCTTCTTTCTTTTCGAAGGAGAAGCCTTCAAAATTGAAATTGCATTTAAAGGGAACTGATTTTCAGTTGAAGGTTTGGGAAGCGCTTTTGAAGATCCCAACGGGAGAATTCATTTCTTATGGCGATCTGGCTAAGAGTATAGAATTACCAAACGCATCGCGCGCGGTTGGCACAGCAATTGGAAGTAATCCAATTGCATTCTTGATCCCTTGTCACAGGGTGATACAATCAACGGGCAATTTTGGAAATTATATGTGGGGACCGGATAGAAAAGCGGGAATTATTGGTTGGGAAGCCGCAAGTCTGGAAAGGGAAATTGTTTAATGGATCTGTTTAGCGAAATAATTGACCCAACCGAGAATTTACTTCCTTTTGATGGAACCGTAAATTATTTTGGAAAGATCATTGATCAAAGATCCGCAGATCATTATTTTGATCTGTTGATGAATACTATTAACTGGAAAAACGATGAAGCCGTGATCTACGGAAAGAAGTTAATTACGAAAAGAAAAGTAGCCTGGTACGGAGAGAAGGAATTTGAGTACACGTATTCTAACACAACTAAAAAAGCCTTGATTTTTACACCTCTGCTTTTGGAATTGAAAGCGCTGATGGAAGAAAAATGTAAGGATACATTCAATTCCTGTTTATTGAATCTTTATCACAGCGGCGATGAGACCATGGCTTGGCATAGTGATGGAGAAAAAGATCTTAAAAAGAACGGTGCCATTGGTTCTTTAAGTTTTGGCGCCGAACGAAAATTCGGTTTTAAGCATAAAAGAATGGGAGACAAGATATCGGTGTTATTAGAACATGGAAGTTTATTAGTGATGAAAGACGAGACCCAAAGTTTTTGGCTGCACCGCTTACCACCCACAACAAAAATAAAAACACCAAGGATCAATCTTACATTTAGAACAATCGTAGAAAATAAATAAGTTCTAGTGCGAAACCACAATTTTCTTTACTGTACTTCCTCCGGCGCATTTTATTTCTAGAAAGTACATTCCGTTATCTAATTGACCCAAATCCACAAAGGAATTGTAGACGCCTCGTATTATTGTTTTTCCGTTCACATCTGTAATAGCGAAAGAGAATTTTTCATAAAGTGAAGATCGAATAAATATTTTACTGTTACACGGATTTGGAAATACATGGATCACATTGAAGAGTGATCGTTCATCAAGTCCCGTAGGATTTTCATGGATCACACCAACGGCATCAAGATCAAAACCTCCGCTACCAAAAGCCGTTGGGTAGGGATCGTTGATGGGATTGTTATTCATATCGTGCGTTGCTAATGATGGACTAATAGTTCCGATCACATCAATGATCTTTACGTGTGTGATCGCGTTCACATTTAAGCCCGGAGCATTCTTTAGTTCTTCCAGATCAAAAGGTGTTCCGTAGTTTGTTCTGTATTTTCCGGCTAGATTATTCAATTTGGTGCAATCCAGCGGATCAAATGCTCCAATTTGCGTGGTGAATTGCGTGTTAGAAGTAGCGGGAAACCGAACGTAATTAATTCCATCGCTGCTTACTTCAACAAACGCCAGCTCCAGAAAATTATCATCGAAACTATTTTCAAATACCGCAAAATCATTTCCAACACCATTCTTAATTGTATTTGAAAACGTAAGAATTGCAACGCCGCTGTCGCCCAAACTTACAACGGGATTGTCGTTTGCTTTTAGAGTTCCGTTGGCGTCCACCCCAACAGTTGCAGTACCTAACGAATGATTGGCAGCGTCTTGCCAACCGCGAGTCACCGTGCACGTTTTTGCCCATGCTACAAAGGCGCTACTATCTTTGTGCATAGCTGAAGTATAGGTTGATCCGGGTGCCGCGTGAAACTGCGAGAAGCAACAAAAGCTATTCAGCATAAAAAAAACGAGCAATGAAAATAGTTTGTGTTGATCACGTACAAGATCGCTGATACATTTACCGCATAAGCAAGTTTTGAATTTAGTTTTCATATAATTTAGAATTTTGTCGGGAATAATAATGGATGAACAAAAGCAATTTTCAAGTTCACTTGGTTTACAGGCAAACGATCCATTGCAGCGAGGGCAAGTAGTTAATTGGTCTTGTTTTTCCATAGCACAAACTTCATTTCGCGGAAGTGTTTCGTGTTATTAAGGCTGGTATCCTGACTTGTTTCCCTTTTCTCACGCCTTCTCATTCTTCCAGACCAGAACAATGGCATTTGTGAAAAAGGTTGAAACTTACAGTTGCGCGACAGTCACAGATTTACACTGTGTTCCCTTTTAATTCTGCTGAGCAGAAAACCTTAATGTAAAGATACAAAAAAAAACCCCGCAAAAGCGAGGTTTGAATAGTTTTAATTGACTGTTATTCGTTCGGTAAATGTACCTTCTTCCGATCTTATCGAAACAAAGTATATTCCTTTCGCCACAGCACTCACATTTAATGAAATGATACTTGCCTTAGAAACCTTAACGCTTTTTATGTTTTGGCCTAACAAATTCATAAGTAAAACCTCACCATTGATCTCGCGTTGATCATTTAATTGAATTGATACATGTTCGCTTGTCGGATTTGGCCACACGTTAAAATGCACATTCGATCTTTTTAATTCACCAATGCCGTTCGGAGAATTGTATCTATAGGTGAATTGAATGGAATCACCCGGAGTATCTATTGATTTGATGGTGTATTTTACCAGCGAATAGCTACTCGATGTTCCTTCTTCAAAATCTATCGACATCATCTGAAATGATCCTGAAATATCTGATGCGCTTTGCCCTACAGTGAGTGTCTGCATAGCTGATATATAAGCAGGAGGTCCGTAACATCCGCCGGCGTAACAAAACGACGATGCTCCTCCGCTGCTACTAGATATCACCTCGTATCTGTAAGCAATGTAGGTGTGCGTGCTTGAACCTGTATTAGTAACGTTGTATAACGTTGCATAGGTGGTGCTGGGCGCTGTTGTTACAGTAAAAGTTTCGCCCGGTGTTACCGATTGACTATTGCCTGCATTGGTAACAAGTAAACTTGTTTGTGCAAAAGAACAAACGCTAATTGCGAGGAGGATGCTGGATAAAGCCTTTTTCATGTGTAATAAATTAAAAAAGTCCCGCTTTTGGGGCGGGACTTTCTATTGCCTTATTTAGTAATGACTACCTTTTTGGTGACCATTTTGTCACCGGAATCGTAACTGATATAGTAGTTTCCGGTTGGTAATTGTTTAGTGTCAATTTGAATTGTGTTAGATCCAGCGTTCAATGAAACACTCTTAGTGATCACAACTTGTCCTAAACCATTCAATACTCTTACGCTTGAAGTTTGCGCTTTAGTGATATTTACGCGAACATTGATCTCGTTAACTGCAGGATTTGGGAACACGTCAAAACGCACAGAAGCGTTTGACGATTCTTTTACACCCGCTGCCGGATCATTGTAACGTAAATTGATCTGAACTGAATCAGCTGCAGTGTTTACATTCTTGAAAGAATATTTAATGTGACTTAGTCCCGCAGTTGCTCCTTCATCAAGATCAGTGCTTAATTGTTGGTATTGACCAGTGATCTGCGAAGCGCTTTGCCCCGGAGCAAGAACCAAGTACCCTGAAATTGTAGTACCCGGACCAAAGCAAGTTCCTGCAAAGCAGAAATAAGCGTCAGCGCCCGAATTCAAGATAGCGTCGTATCTCACTGCAACATAAGTTTGTGTTGAGGCACTGGTATTCTTAACGTCGAACGTTAAGTTGGTGTTGTTAGAAGGTGTAGTGCTTAAGAACACAACACCATTCGCGGCAACAGTTTGATTGTTCCCTGTGTTGGTCACCTGGATGCTGGTTTGTGCCATTGCCGAAGTGGCGAACACAAGAGAGGCTATTTGTAAAAGTTTTTTCATGAGACTGGATTTAAAAAAGCCCGTCTCATATGAGACGGGACTTTTAATTTTTGATTACTTAAATTACTTAGTAATAGTCAACTTCTTAGTTACAGTTCCGTTTCCAGAATCGTAGTTTACGTAGTAAATACCACTAGCTAATTGCTTAGTGTCGATGTTCACTGTGTTTGAACCTGCGTTCAATGACACATTTTTAGCGATCACCACTTGACCTAAGTTATTCAATACTTTGATAGTTGAAGTAAGAGCGTTATTGCTAACGATCTTCACGTTAACGTCGTTAGATGCAGGGTTAGGATATACATCAAACGCGTCAGCTGAATTTGCAATAGAATTAACTCCTGCAGTTCCACCTTCTACTAAGTTTACGTTGTCAACCCAGATAACGTTACCACCACCACCGGTAGCTTTGAAACGGAACATTACTGTTGCGTTACCAGCGTACTGAGGCATTGATACTGATACCAAGCTCCATTGAGAAGCAGTTGGGATGTTCAATGATACAGAGTTGTTCGGAGTAGTTGACATTGAAGCACCTGAGTTGGTCCAAACACTTGTCCAATTAGCACCACAGTTTGTAGAAGTTTGAACTTCTAACATATCGGTACTTGAGTTGTTCAAACGAGTGTATGATAAATCAAACTTGATCGTAGGATTTACAGTACCGGTAAAGTTTTGACCAGGCATATACATTTCTTGTGATTGACCAGTTGGAGTCCAGTTAATGAAGATACGGCTTGACTCAGAACTTGTACCGAAACCACCTGCTGCAGTTGATCTTTCCCAAGCGTATTGCGCATTTGGAGTATTAACTGTTCCCCAGCCTGTTGGAGGGAAAGAAGCAGAAACGAAACCTTCAACTACAGGAGCTGTGTTGTAAGTATTTGTGTTGATGAATTTAGCGCTTGTACCGTTATTGGTCATTACAACGTCACCACCGCTTACGTCTGTAACAGTTACTGAATAAGTGTTTGTTCCGTTTGAAGTACTCTCAGGACCCATTTGGATCACAGTTGTAGCACCAACGGCTAAGTTACCAGTCCAAACTACGGGAGTACCAGCAACTGAGTTCATATAAGGAGTAACAGTCATTGCAGTGATCGCGTTTGCACCATTGTTCTTAACTGTAGCAGTAGGGTTAATAGTGTTTGTACAAGTGAAAGCTCCACCTGTAGCAACTGACATAGCTTTTGCATCGTTAGGAATCAAAGGTTGAGCTGTTCTAGCAGCTTGGTAAACTTTTTTGTTACCATCATCTTGAAGGAAACCAACAAAAGCCATTTGACCTTTGTCATATACTGATGCAGGGATAGTACAAGTCCATGTTAACACAGTTGACGAAGCAGCTGCCCATGAAGATTGTAATACAACACCGAAATCACTGATGGTTGTTGTAGGAACCGCAGGAGTAGTGTTGTAAGCCCAACGAACTGGATCATAAAAATCCTTTTCACCGTTAGTACCCGAAGCAGTTGGGAAGTTAACAACTCTTTCAACTAACACTAAACGGAATTTGAAAGCGCCAACAGCATTGAATACAGCTGACGATGTAACAGTAGCAACAACTGTTGCAGTGTTAAATGCAGCGTCCCAAACCGGAGCAGCAAATGAAATTGAGAAAGGAGTTGCAACAGCTTGAGCATTGTTAATGTGTGTAGCTGTTAAATTTCCAGGGTGGTTAGATGTACCGCCAAAAGCGTTCATCTCTTGACCGTCCATACGTCCACTAGGTGCGCTATTGATATAAGCAACTGTTGGACTACACAACACGCAAGGATAACCATATCCAGGAGATGTGGTCAATCTCCAACGCCAGTCGATCATGTTCTTACTTTGTTGATAGATAGACCAAGTATTTGATGGAGCAGAAGGAATTGGAACTTGCCATTTGATTGGAATAACTTTAGATGCGTTTGCAGCTAATAAAGTGTTTAATCCCGGATTTGTAGATGCACAAGGAGGGCAATTCTCGCCTGTGAACTCTTCGTACAATGCCATACGGGTTTGCGCTGTTGCGAAAAACCCTAATGCCATTAAACCAAAAAAGATAGATGTTTTTTTCATTTCTTACAGTTTAAGTTTTTAATCAAAAATTTATAAGTCTAAAATTATAAAAAATAAAGAAAGAACCCTTATGCAATTTGTTAAAATTGCCCTCGGGGTTACTATTATTTGATAAGTGGTAATAAACAAAAAACCCCCAGTGAATACTGGGGGTTTGTAATAAGGATCGGATTAAATTATTTAGTAACTGTAAGCTTATTAACGAAGCTTCCTAACTCAGAGTTGAAAGTAACGTTATAAATACCTGCAGGTAAAGCTTTTGTATCTATTTTAACGTTGTTATATCCAGCATCAACCTGTGTTTCGCTAGAATAAACCACCTGACCAATTGCATTGTAAATTACAATTGTTCCCTTAGTAGCTCCCTTAGAGTTGATATCCAAATTGGTCATTTCTGAACTTGGGTTTGGATAAAGGATCACGTTAAAGTTACTTGGATTGTTAGTTTTCATTCCAATAGTGTTTTGAGAAATGTTCACGTTATCAACGTAAAGGTTATTTCCGTAAGCACTTGTTGCAACAAATTTCACCAATACGTTTGCGTTATTAGCTGCAGCTGCAGGTAATGCAAATGTTTCAGCTCTCCATTGTGAAGCGTTGTTTGGAGTGAAAGCAGATGTTTGAGCGTTCACAGTTTTCAATACTGAACCTGATTTACTAAATGCTGTTGTCCAAGTTTGACCGCAGTTAGTTGATACCTTTACTTCTAATTTATCATTCTCGCTTGAGTATTGCGCATACGCAACGTCAAACGACATCATCGGAGCTGTTACACCTGTTAAGTCTGTTGGTGGAACAAAAAGATCATCAGCGTCGCCAACTGTACCGTTGTTAAAGAAATCGTACTTTGCCGCACCAGCGCCGTTAAAGCCTGCACTTCCGTTTCTCGACCAAGTTGCACCAGCATCTGCGTTCACCATGAACCAGTTTGCAGGAGGGAATGGATTTGTAGGGAACGCTTCCATTACAGGGCCAGGGAAATACGTTTGGATCAACGCAGTATTACCTGTTTTAGAGTTGTTCGCAGTGTTCACATCGCCACCACTAACACCAGAGATATTGAAGTTCACTGTGTGATTTCCCGCTGCAGCAGCGTAATTACCCAAAGCAATGTTGGTTCCGGTCATACTTGCTAACGAACCTGTCCAGTTAAATGGAGTTTGACCAACACCATCAATTATCGGAGTAATTGTTAAAGCGGTGATCGCGTTAGGACCTTGATTCATTACACTTACCGTTGGAACGATCGAGTTTGAACAAGAGTATGCAGGCATTGTGTATGAAGATAATTTTGCATCGTTAGGAATTGAAAGAGGAGATGTTCTAGCTGATTGCCAGATCTTTTTGTTACCATCATCTTGAACGAACACAACAAATCCCATTTGTGATTTGTCAATTATGTAAGCAGGAACCGCACAATTGATAGTGTAGGTTTGAGTTTGTGATGGGGTCCATGAATTCGGTAAAGTTGTTCCGTTTGTAATATCCGGATAGGATTTACGAGCCGCCCAATGGAAATCTTTTTCTCCATTAGTTCCCGGCGCAGTGGCGAAATTGATCTGTTTCTCAATAAGTACTAAACGCAATCTTAAGTTAGTTGAAGTAAAAGTACTTGAACTGCTAACGGTGATCGTTACAACGCAATTGCTATACGTTCCATCCCAAGCATCGTTCATGGTGATGGAGAATGGTGTTGTTATCGCTTGAGCATTTGAAATGTTCGCGTTAGCCCAATCAGCCGGATGGTCGCTCGCCGAACCAAATACCGTTTGACTTTGCCCATCACATCTTCCGTTCGGAGCAGAGTTCACAGAATAATAGTTCATGCGCGTGTTGATCTCACCACTGTTAGTTTGGTAAAGCGACCACGTTGTACTAGGCGCACTTGGAATAGGTACTTGCCATTTGATCACAGTACAAAGTGCGGTGTTGGTTGACGATCCCAATATCACGTCCAAACCAGGATTTGTTGCTGCACACGGAGGGCAATTCTCCCCGGTAAACTCTTCGTATAATGCCAAGCGGGTTTGTGCTGTTGCAAAAAACCCTAGTGCCATTAACCCAAAAAAGATAGATGTTTTTTTCATTTTAAAACGTTTTAAAAATTTATGTTCCTAAGATAGAACAATTAAATTCTAACCGCAATAAAGTAGGCTAAAACTTAACATTTCCTCAAAATGAGCGGTTTTTGATTTAAGTATTTAAAAATCAATTATTTATATTTGGTTATTTATTGTAGTTGGCGGTTAAGAATGTGATTTTTATGCCTACAAAATACTAATTTTGCGCCTTCATGTTCAATAGGTTCTTGCCTGAGATCTTTGCAAGACTGGAAATTTCCAATTCCAGCAGGGATCTTTTTGTCAAAGGATTAGCCGGTTCGGGAATAAATTTCATTCTCGCCAACAAATTCAACAGCGATCAAAAGAACATCATCCTTATTAAGAATGATCGTGAAGAAGCGGCTTACGCGTTGAACGATCTTCAGCAAATTCTTTCTGAAAAGGAAGTTCAATTCTTTCCGCAATCTTACAAACAGCCTTACGATCCCGAAAAAACGGTGAACGCCAATATACAAGAGCGCGCTGAGGTGTTGAGTTTGCTGAGCAGTGAAAAATATCATGGGATCATTGTTACTTATCCCGAAGCGCTCTGCGAAAAAGTAACTCTTAAAAAAGAATTACAACAGAATATTCTCCAAATAAAAAAGGGAGAGAAACTTTCCATCGATTTCATAAGCGAATTTTTATTCTCCTATAATTTTAATCAAAGCGATTTTGTTTATGAACCCGGGCAATTCTCCATTCGCGGAGGAATTATTGATATCTATTCATTCGCCAATGAGTTTCCGTACCGTTTAGAATTATTTGGCAACGAAGTAGAGGCGATCAAAACATTTGATCCATCCAATCAATTGTCGCTTAAGAATTTTGATTTTGTGACCATTATTCCCAATATAAATACTGCTATTCAAACCGAAGAGCGGGGATTTTTATTGAATTATTTTTCTTCAGAACACACGATCGTTGCCGTTGAAAGCGCCGAGCGCTTATTCAGCACATTTGAAAAAATGTTTGCCAACGCGCAAAAAGCTTTTGATGATTATCGGGGCGAGATCAAGCAGTTGGAACCACACACGCTTTACGGAACGGTGGAACAATTTAAAAAAGCACTCTCGTTGTATGCGGTTTTGGAATTTGGTTTGCAAAATATCCTTTCAAGCGAAACGCAAACTTTTAATCAGTCGCCGCAGCCGGTGTTCAATAAGAATTTTGATCTTTTGATCGCGAATCTCAAAGAAAATAAAACAAAAGGGTTCCAAAATTATTTTTTAACCGAAAATAGAAAGCAGGCCGATCGTTTGATCACTATTTTTAATGATCTGCTGGCAAAAGAACACCGCACCTACGAAACGCTTATCGACTATCTTCCTGTGAATATTCACGAAGGTTTTGTGGATCATGATCTCAAAATTGCCGTGTACACTGATCACCAGATCTTTGAACGTTATCATCGTTATAAGTTAAAAGAAGTTCGCGGTAAAACGGCCGAAGCGCTCACGTTGAAAGATGTGTTGATGTTGAATCCGGGAGATTACGTGACTCATATTGACCATGGCATTGGGCGATTTGGCGGCTTGCAAAAATTAGTGGTGGGAGGAAAGGAACAGGAGGCCGTGCGCTTATTATATAAGGATAATGATATTTTATTTGTGAGCATTCACAATTTACACCGTATCAGTAAATACAGTGGTAAAGAAAGCAATGTGCCGCGTTTGGATAAATTGGGAAGTACGCACTGGAGTACGCTTAAGCAAAAAACAAAACGCAAAGTAAAAGAAGTAGCGTTTGACCTGATAAAACTTTATGCCAAACGAAAAGCAAATAAGGGTCACGCGTTCTTAAAAGATAACTATTTGCAACACGAACTGGAAGCTTCTTTTATATATGAAGATACACCCGATCAGGTTAAAGTTACTGCCGACGTAAAAAAAGACATGGAACGTTCGCAGCCAATGGATCGTTTGATCTGTGGCGATGTTGGTTTTGGAAAAACAGAAATTGCGGTGCGCGCGGCATTCAAGGCAGTTTGCGATAGTAAACAAGTTGCTATTTTGGTTCCAACGACGATCCTGGCCTATCAACATTACAAAACGTTTAAGGATCGTTTGCGTGGATTACCTTGCAACGTAGATTATGTAAATCGTTTCCGTTCAACAAAAGAACAAAAGGAAGTTCTACAAAAATTAGAGCAAGGAAAAATCGACATTTTGATAGGAACACATAAGATCATTGGAAAGGAAGTGAAATTCAAAGATCTTGGTTTGCTGATCATTGATGAAGAACAAAAATTTGGAGTTGGCGTAAAGGATAAATTGAAAACATTCAAAGAGAATATTGATACGCTCACGTTAACCGCAACACCAATTCCGCGTACACTGCAATTTAGTTTAATGGGAGCACGGGATCTTTCGGTTATTTCAACGCCTCCGCCCAATCGTTTTCCGGTTCAAACGGAACTGCATTTGTTTGACGAGGAATTGATCCGCGACGCTATCAGTTTTGAGTTGCAAAGGGGTGGGCAGGTGTTTTTTGTACATAATAAAGTGAGTAATATTGGTGAAATTGCAGGAACCATTCAACGTTTAGTTCCTGATGCAAAAATTGCTATTGGTCACGGGCAATTGGATGGTGATAAGTTGGAAGAAGTAATGCTCGCATTTATTGAAGGCGATTTTGACATACTTGTTTCTACAACCATCATTGAAAGCGGAATTGACATTACAAACGCCAATACAATTATCATCAACGATGCGCAAAATTTTGGTTTGAGCGATCTCCATCAAATGCGTGGGCGTGTAGGGAGAAGTAACAAGAAAGCCTTTTGTTATTTGATCACACCTCCGCAAAGTGTATTAACGTCGGAGGCGCAGAAACGTTTGCGCGCGCTTGTGGAATTCAATGATCTTGGAAGCGGCTTCCAGATTGCCATGCGCGATCTGGATATTCGTGGAGCCGGAAATCTATTGGGTGCCGAACAAAGCGGATTCATAAATGATATGGGTTTTGACACTTATATGAAAATATTGAATGAAGCCGTAAATGAATTGAAAGAAGAAGCCTGGTACAAGGAAACCGTTGGCGAGGATGACAAAACAAATACATCGGTTTTCTCTCGGCAGTTTGTAAAAGAAACAGTGATCGATTCAGATCTGGAATTATTGTTGCCCGATAATTACGTGGAGAGTTTAACGGAGCGTTTGGTTTTGTATCGCGAACTAGACAATATTGTGAATGAAGGAGATCTTGTAAAGTTTGAGGAAAATTTGAGGGATAGATTTGGTCCTGTGCCGGTTCAAGCTCACGAATTGATCAATTTGGTGCGCATGCGTTGGAGAGCAATGAAAATTGGTTTTGAGAAAATGACCTTAAAGAGCGGAAAAATGTTGGCCTATTTCATTAGCAATAAGAACAGCGATTATTTTGCCTCAGAAAATTTCAAAGCCGTTTTGGCTTACGTTCAAAAATATCCATCCCTTTGTAAATTGAAGGAACAAAATAATAAGTTGATATTAACTATAGAAGATGTAACTTCGATAAATAGAGCCGATGAGATCTTAAAGGGAATTTCGGGTATATTGGAGAAAAATGAACAACTGGGTAAATAAAATAAGATCAAATTCAAAAGGGATCATTTACATTCTTTTTGTTTACATCATAGCGCAATTTTTGTGGTGGGAGATCTTAATGGTGCGACAGAACAACGCTTTGATTGCCGAGAGACAAAAATTAATGGAACTCTCCGTTTCCGATCCTATACTTTTGAAAACCGAGATTGATAAACTTCAGAAAAGTAAGAAAACAAAAATGTACATGGTAGTGGGTGAAGGAACCATTTTTCTTCTTTTATTGTTGTACGGAATTAATTTGATCCGAAAGGCAAATCGCAAAGAACATGAATACCTCGATCAAAAGAATAATTTTCTTCTGAGCATTACGCACGAACTCAAAACTCCTTTAGCCACCACAAAACTACAGTTGCAAACTTTAAAGAAGCATCAGCTCAGCGCGGAGAAGCAGCAAGAGCTAATTGAGATCGCGCTTAATCAAAACGAAAGACTGAATTCGCTTATAGATAATGTATTGTTGGCAACGCGGATGCAAGAGAATGACTATCAGATGAACAAAGAAAATGTGGATCTGAGTGACATGGTCACAAAGATCGCATCGGTAAATTATCGCGCGGCAATTGAATCAGGGAATTTGAAACTCAACATTCAGCCTTCGGTACAATGTTTCGTAGACAGGCTTGCTTTTCCTTCTATTCTCACAAATTTGATTGATAACGCGTTTAAATATTCAGGGGACTTGGATGATGTGAGCATCAATTTAAAAAAGAAAGATAATTCTGTGATGATTGAAGTTGCCGATAGAGGTATTGGAATAAAAGATGGCGAAAAACTTAAGATATTCGATCAGTTCTATAGAAGTGGAAGCGAGGAAACACGTAAGACAAAAGGAACAGGTCTTGGATTATTTATCGTAAAATACTTGGTTGAAAAACATGGAGGAAGCATTGTGGTGAGAGATAATTTGCCAAGCGGTTCTGTTTTTGAGATACAATTAAGTTATGGGAGTTAAAAGGATCATAATTTATTTGAGTGTTGCTTTTAGTTTGTTGTCTTGTGACCCTACGCAAAACACAAAGGTGATGGACTTGGTTCAGCTTGAACAAGACACGACCATCAAATATGCTCAGCGTTTTTCTATTATGCAGGCGAAAGGATTGAAAGTGATCTTTTTGAAAGCTAATGCAAAGAGCAACGATACAACCGATACATTTATCTTGTACGACTCTATTAAACCAAATTTGTCGTTTAAGAATTCTCACTTTATAAAAACCCCGTGTACAAGGGTCATGGCGCTCAGTAGTATTTACGCCAACATGATCGCCGAAGTTGGAGGCTTTAATAATATCATCGCCATTGAGAATGTGGATTACTATAATAACCCGGAGATCGTAAAAGCTGTTGCGGAAGACAAGATAAAACAGGTGCAGCGAAATCCCGATATTGAAAGAGAGTTGATATTGAAGTTAAATCCTGATATCATTTTCGCATTTGGTATGAATCAAACCTCAAATGATTTCGATGCGAAAATTGTAGAAGCGGGAATTCCGGTAGTAATGAGTTTGGATCATTTGGAGCGTTCGCCTTTGGCAAGAGCCGAATGGATAAAATTCTTCGCGGCTTTTGTAAATAAAACTCAGGAAGCGGGTATTATTTTTGCTGAGGTTGAAAAAGACTACAGGATGCTCACGGAAATGGCAAAGCACTTTCCGGATAAACCGGGCGTTTTAACCGAATTAAAATTTGGCGACGTTTGGTATGTTCCGGGTGGAAAAAGTTATATGGGGCAATTGATCAACGACGCTAATGGTAATTATTTTTGGAGGGAGGATGCATCCACAGGAAGTTTGCAATTAAGTTTTGAGGCTGTTTACAAGAAAGCAAAAAATGCAGATTTTTGGCTGAACGTTTCACTTTGCACTACCAAAGAACAAGTTTTAGCGCAAGACAAACGTTACTCTGATTTTGATGCTTATAAGAAAGACGGGATCTATAATAATAATTTAAATTGTAACAAGCTCAATTATTCTACCTATTGGGAAACCGGTATGATCTATCCAAATAGAATTTTGAGCGATATGATCCAAATGTTTCACAAAGACGCCAAAGTTGCTTTGAACCGTCCGTTTTATTATTATCGTAAACTCAATTGAAGGGCGGATCAAAACATATTGTAATTTTAGTGTGCTTGCTTGCTATTGCATTTTTTCTGAACGTCATGCTTGCCGGATCTTCCGCTTTAAAATTAAGTGAGTTCAATTTCGATGATTATATTTTCTCCAATATTCGTTTGTCGAAAGCCCTCACCGCGTTATTGTGTGGTATTAGCTTGCCTATTGCCGGGCAAATTTTGCAAGTGCTTTTCCGAAATCCTTTGGCAGGCCCATATGTATTGGGAATAAGTTCAGCTTCCAGTTTATTTGTAGGCGTTGTGATCATGGCCTTGAACACGTTTGGTTTAATGGGACATTTATTCTTTTCCAAAACCGCCATTGTATTTGCCGCCTTTGCCGGAAGTTTGTTTTGCACCATTCTTATTTTGTTTGTGGCAAAACGCGTAAGTAGCAACGTATTCTTGTTATTGATAGGATTAATGTTGGGACAGATATTTGGAGCTTTGGAATCTTTTATAGAATATTTTTCTACGGATAAAGGTTTGCGCGAATTTGTGATGTGGAGTTTTGGTTCCCTTGGTAATTCAAGTTATACAGATCTGTCTATTTTTGCAGTTATTGGAATTGCGCTTATCGTCACTTTGTTTTTGCTGGCTAAACCTTTCCAGGTATTTTTAATTGGGCAGAACTACACAAACGCACTTGGAATTGATTTCAAAAAGTACCGGATCTATTTTATTGTTATTTCGTCTTTACTCACTGCCTTGGCTACTGCTTTTTGCGGACCCATTGCTTTTGTTGGACTTTCCATTCCAATTATGACACGCCTTATATATAATACCAGCGATCAGAAATTTCAATTGGCCGCGTGTTTATTAGTTGGCGGAATTACAATGTTAGTGTGTGATACTTTGTGTTACCTGATCATTCCCGATCACGTGATACCGATCAATGTGATCACCACTTTGTTTGGTTCTCCGTTCATTATTTATTTACTCTTTAAAACACGTAATTGGTAATGGAGAGCAAATTGCAAATAAATAAATTGTCCATTGGATATGTTTCAAAAAAGCAAACCACGGTTGTGTATGAAAATATTTCGGCCAATTTTACCGAAGGAATGTTTGTTGGAATTATTGGTAAGAATGGATTAGGAAAATCAACTTTATTGAGAACGGTTGCTGGTCTTCAGGAGAAATTAAAAGGGGAGATCTTGATCGATGGAGAAAGTTCCGATCAGATCAACCGACATGATCTTGCTAAGTCCATTGCGGTGGTTCTTACGGAAAAAGTTGGAGGATTTAATTTAACGGTAACTGATCTCGTATCTTTGGGCAGAGTTCCTTATACCAATGCATTTAACCAATTAGTAGAAGGAGATCAAAAAGTAATTGATGAGTGTATCTCCATTTGCGGTTTAGAAGAACATAAATTGAAGCCGGTGGCCGAACTAAGCGACGGACTTTTCCAAAAAGCGATGATCGCGAAAGGACTGGCGCAACAAACAAGCGTATTGTTGTTAGACGAACCAACCGCGTATTTGGATTTTCCTTCAAAGCATCAACTTTTCGAACTACTGAAAAAAGTGAGCGTAGAAGAGAATAAATGCATCATCACATCTTCGCACGATATAGAATTGATACTTAAATACGCGTCGCATGTGCTGATTATGGCGGATAACAGCGAATTTGAGTTCATTGAAACTTCAAATTTCAAAAGCAGTGCGCTTTTTAAAAAAGTGACCAATGGTTATTTTGGTTAGATCGAGCTCAACAATTGCTCTCTGTATTCCGTAAGCAAAGTTGATTTAGAGAGAAATCCTTTATAGATCCCTTTTTCGGTTACCGGTAAATTCCAATGCCCGCTTTCTTCGAACTTATCCATCACATTAAAAATGTCATCGTTTTGTTTGATCACGGTATCTGGTTTTTGCATGATCTCCTCCGCCAGCAGAACCGTGTATAGCTCCTGTTTGAACATTTCTTCTTTGATGCTCGAGAGTGTGATTATTCCCAAAAGCTTTCCATCATCGTTGATCACGGGAAAGATATTTCGTTTTGAATGTTTGATATTCTCAACGATCACACCAAGATTATCGTTCGGTTTTAAAGTTGTGAAATCTGTTTCGATCAATTTGCTCATATCAATCTTTCCTAAGATGCTGGTGTCCTTATCCTCCGATATCACGGTTCCCAGCTTTTTCAGTTTTTTTACATCGTGCGATTCCGGATGAAAATATTTTACAACAGCATAACTTACCGACGACACTATCATTAAGGGAATAATGAGCTCGTAACCGCCCGTAATCTCTGCGATAAGAAATATAGCTGTGAGCGGCGCGTGAAATACCCCGGCTAAAACTCCCGCCATTGCCACTAGTATAAAATTTACAACGGGTATATTGTTGAACCCTAAATACTGAAGCAAGAGCGCGAATGCGAAACCAAGATAGGCACCAACAAACAAGGACGGAGCGAAGTTACCGCCGTTTCCTCCGGCACCGATCGTAAGCCCGGCTGCAAGTCCTTTTAGCATTCCTGTAATACAGACCAACAGAAGTATCTCCCACTTATTGTGCACAAAATTGCTCAGCAAACTATGCTCAACGATCTGTGTTGTGTTCAATTCAGCAACATTCTTGATAGCGTCGTAACCTTCGCCAAATAATGTGGGGAATAAAAGCAACAGTATAGATAATAGTCCTCCGCCTAAGATCCAACGAAAGGATTTGTGCTTTAATTTGGTGAATCGGGAGGTAACCCAAGCAAATATGTTAACGTGGTATAGCGCAACACTTGCTGTTAGCAAAGCCAAAATGATATAATACGGTAAGTTGTGATAATCGAACGGTTGCTTTAATTTGAAATTGAGAAGAATACTCTCATTCAAAATAATTTTTGAGATGAGCGCGCCGGAGGCCGACGCTATCAACAACGGAATAAAGGCAGTAAGATTGATGTCGATGAGCAGAACTTCCAAAGCAAACAGTACACCGGCAATTGGCGCGTTAAAGGCGCCGGCAATTCCTCCGGCTGTTCCCGCGGCAAGCAACAAGGTGCGTTCGCGATAACTTAATTTGTAGCGGCGTGCAAAATTTGATCCTATAGCCGAACCCGTGTTTACTATGGGCGACTCTAAACCGCTGGAGCCCCCGAAGCCAACTGTAAAACCAGCGGTGATAATGTGAGCCCACATGTGATGAAACGGAATGTAGCTACTTTTTTTTGCGATGGCTTGTAGAATGTAGGAAACGCTTCGGCCTAAAAAGCCCTTATAAAAGCGATGTACAATGATCACTGTGATTCCAATACCGATCAGAGGCAAGAGCACGTAGGTTAATTTAAATTCCTGTGAATAGAGGTATTGATCAACAAAGTGAGTGCGTATAAAATGCGCGAAGGACTTAAGTATAACCGCCGCGATGCCCGCGCTCAAACCAACGAGGATACTGGAAAGAATAAGAAACTGTTTTTCGCTGAGGTAGGTGTGTAATTTGCTTAGCCATCTCTCAAATATGTTCAGTTTTTTTGCCTTCACTTGAACAAAGATAGACACAAATAAATTGATTATTCCAAACAAACGATTAAATTTGCAACCGCACTTATGAAACTTAAAGTAAAAAAATCGCAATTGCCAGGAGCCGGCAAAGGCTTGTACACTACAGCTCCAATAAAAAAAGGCGAAAAAGTGATCGAGTATAAAGGCGAGATCATTGCCTGGAAGGACTACCAAAAACGTGTAGAGCGTAACGAAGACGGTTACCTGTTATTTGTAAATAACAAACGCTGTATAGACGCGTTCAAAACGCCACAACATTTAGCACGCTACGCCAATGATGCCGCGGGTTTAAGCAGAGTGAAAGGGTTGAAGAACAATTGCTTTTATGATATTGAAAAAGGTAGAGGATACATTGTTTCAAAGCGTCATATCAAAGCAGGTGAAGAGATCCTTGTGAGTTATACTAAAGAATATTGGGACAGTGTTCGCTACAACATCAAACACGGTTTGGAAAAAGCGCCGAAGAAGAAGTAATTCCATGCACGCGCCAGGGATTGTAGCGAAAATCCTTTTTGTCTTCCATGTGTTTCCATGGCAAAAAGATTGAAGCGAAAAGCCCGGTGACCCGAGCTTGGAAATTCCATAAGCGAGGGGCAGGCGCCCAAGATCAAAAACTCAAGTAAGGAGCTAATCCTTGCAAGCCACCTTCTCTTCCAAACCCACTTTCTTTATAACCTCCAAACGGAGAAGAAGGATCAAATTTATTATATGTATTTGCCCAGATCACACCGGCACGTAATTTAGAGGTGAGATTCAAAATTTTTGAACCTTTGTCTGTCCACACACCTGCGCTTAAGCCATAAGGAATGTTGTTTGCTTTTTCGATCACTTCCTCAATAGTGCGGAACGTTTGTATGGTTAACACCGGACCAAAAATTTCTTCCTGAACTACCCGATTACTTTGTGCCGCACCAATAAAAAGAGTAGGGCGACAATAATATCCTTTACCCGGAACATTACCCGAAGTTTGAAATAATTCTAGACCTTCGTTTTTTCCAATCTGTAAATACTCATTTATTTTATCGAGTTGTTCTTTGCTATTAATCGCGCCAACATCAGTGTTCTTATCTAAAGGATCACCAACAATTAAAGTCTCCATGCGCTCTTTTAGTTTTCGGATCACCACATCGGCAACATTTTCCTGAATAAATAAACGTGAACCCGCGCAACATACATGTCCTTGATTAAAGAAGATACCATTTACAATTCCTTCTACAGCTTGGTCAATTGGCGCATCATCAAAAATAATATTCGCTGCTTTCCCCCCAAGTTCTAAAGTTATTTTCTTATTGGTGCCTGCAACCGCTTTCTGAATTATCTTTCCAACGTCGGTACTTCCGGTAAAAGCGATTTTGTTGACGTTGGGGTGAGAAACCATCGCAGCGCCTGTATCCCCAAATCCGGTAATGATATTTACAATGCCCGGGGGAAGATCGCAGTCCTGAATTATCTCTGCCAATTTCAAAGCAGTAAGTGGCGTACTTTCGGCCGGCTTTAAAACAACTGTATTTCCCGTTGCTAACGCGGGAGCAATTTTCCAGGCCGCCATTAGCAAAGGAAAATTCCAAGGAATAATTTGAGCAGCAACACCTAAACTTTTCGGTTCTCTATTAGGGAAAGCGTAATCTAATTTATCTGCCCAACCCGCGTAATAAAAAAAGTGATTTGCCGCGGTTGGAATGTCAAAATCTCTACTCTCGCGAATGGGTTTACCACCGTCCATACTTTCGATCACCGCCAATTCACGCGAACGTTCTTGCATGACGCGCGCGATGCGGAAAATATATTTAGCCCGCTCCTTGGTCGCCATTTTTTTCC
This sequence comes from Bacteroidia bacterium, assembly GCA_044229315.1. Lineage (GTDB taxonomy): Bacteria > Bacteroidota > Bacteroidia > B-17B0 > Aurantibacillaceae > Aurantibacillus. Next base: position 380,970 of record JBGATG010000003.1, on the reverse strand, counting down.
AAACTTTGTCGTAAGCATTTTTTGCAGCCGTTACCGCAATATCAACGTCTTTGGCATTCGCCTGGGCAACTTCCGCTATTTTTTCTAAAGAAGAAGGACTATGCGTATCAAAATATTTTTTGCTATTTGGTTTTACAAATTTCCCATTTATGAAAAGATCGTACCGCGCTTTTAATTTCGCATGATCTTTTGCTTCCGGTGCCGGAGCGTATTCCCAATTCATTTCGTCCATTGTTCCTAATTATGAGTTATGAATTATGATTTATGAGTTGTGATGGAATTACTTCATTCATAATTCATCACTCATCAATCATAATTAATCAATGCTGATGTAGTCTTTACTAAAATATGCTCCTTTTTGTTCTTTGCCCAATTGTAAGATAATATCGTTTGCTAAACTGCTTGCGCCAAAGCGGAACCATTCGTTCGTCATCCATTTTGGTCCAAGCGTTTCGTGCAACATTACCAAATATTGAAGAGCGGCTTTTGCTGTGCTAATTCCGCCTGCAGGTTTCATTCCGATCATTTTACCTGTGCTTTGATAATGATCTTTAATGGCAAGAAGCATTACCAATGTTACCGGCATGGTTGCGGCCGGTTGAATTTTTCCGGTTGATGTTTTTATAAAATCTGCTCCTGCCGCAATGGCAATATCGCTTGCTTTCCGCACATTATCTAAGGTAGAAAGTTCACCGGTTTCCAGGATGACTTTTAAACGTGCGTGTTTGCATGCGTTTTTTACAGCGGCAATTTCATCGTACACAAATGTGTAATTGCCACGCAGAAATTCTCCACGACTGATCACCATGTCAATTTCGTCAGCGCCATTGTCCACCGCTATTTTTGTATCTTCCAGTTTTATCTCTAACGACGAATTTCCACTTGGAAACGCAGTTGCTACTGAAGCGATCTTAACGTTGCTGCTTTTGAGAACATGTTTTGCCGTCGCAACATGGGTAGGGTAGACACAAACAGCGGCCACCGTAGGTAAACCGGGAATATGATCGGCCAAATGCAGAGCTTTGTGACACATTTGTATAACTTTACCTTCTGTGTCCTTCCCCTCCAAAGTAGTAAGATCTATCATGTTCAAAGCTAGTTTTAAGCCTTGAGTCTTGCTTTGTTTTTTGATACTACGGCTATTGAATCGCGCCACGCGTTCTTCAATTCCTACCTGATCGATTATGGGACTTTTAAATAACTCCACCTTTGTGAACCAACTGTTAAATATAGAAAAAATATACACCTAGAACACGGATTTGCATGCACAAATTATCAAATAAAATATACCTTTAATGTCGACTTATGCTCTTCTGCAAACCCCTCCGCAACAAATCACGTTACAAGCCTTTTCGCGCGATCGATAAGTCCTATTCGTTTACCGAATTTGAACGTGCGTCGCTGGTGAATAAAGCAGATTGGAATAAAGTAGTAGGGGACGATAGCATCTTTTTTAATTTGGATTATTTGAAGTTAGTAGAGCGCTCAACACATGCGGTGTTGAAATGCCGTTACGTGATCATTTATAAGAACGCCGAAGCTTGCGCTATTATTTATTTTCAGTTAACTGAATTCAAAGCTAATGTATTTGGTGATCTTTTAAGTGGAGAGATCGACGAGATCAAATCAAAGCGTTTAAAGTTGTTTGAGAAGTACGTGGAGTCGAAAGATGAAGATGATGTTCTTTTCCGTTTGTTCACCGTGGGCAATAATCTTGTAAGTGGGGAATACGGTTTTTTGAGAACGGAAAAGATAAGCAGGAAGGATTTTTACGCGATACTTTGCACACTTATAAAAACGATCTCTTCGGAGGAAAATTTAAAGACGACCATCGCGGCCGTATTGGTAAAGGATTTTGAAAAGCCGGTGAAAGAAATAGAATCCACGGATAAGTACGAAGCCTTCAAAGTTGAACCGAATTTGGTGGTGGATATTCCTGAGGGCTTAACGAATATTGACTCGTACTTACAGCTGTTCTCTAAAAAATACCGTAACCGCGCTAAATCTATTTTGAAGAATCGTTCGGAATTCGCTATTAGAGATCTTGAATTGAATGAGATCGAAAAACACACCGACCGAATTTATCATTTGTACCATAATATTTACGCCAAGGCAAAATTTAAATTATTACTTCTTCCGCACAATTATTTCGCCGAGACGAAAAATATATTTCCGGATCGCTTTTTTATGAAGGGATTGTACGCCGGCGACGAATTGATTGCGTTTTCTTCCTGGTTTGTGATGCCGGATAATTCCATCGAAGCGCATTATATTGGAATGGATTATGAATTGAATTCCAAATTGGAATTGTATCAAAACATTCTTTATAGTTTTATTGAGATCGCTATTGCTACGGGTAAAAGTCATGTAAATTTGGGAAGGACCGCTGCAGAAATTAAAACCACGGTAGGCGCCAAGGCGCAAGAACTTACGTGCTATTTGCAACCACAAAACACGGTTTCAAAATTCATAGCTAAACCTTTTATTAAATTTTTGGAGCCTAAAGAATGGATTCCTCGAAATCCATTTAAAGAAGAAGCTTTAACCTAATTGCGCTTCAAAGATCTCAGCAAAATTCTTTTTTAATTTTTCCTTGATCTCGTTCATGTCTACTTTTTTTCCGAGTTCGGAATGTAAGCTTGTTACAGCTTTATCATTGATGCCGCAAGGAATAATGTTGTTGAAATAATCCAGATCGGCATTCACATTAAAGCCCCAGCCATGCATAGTTACCCAGCGACTGCAGCGCACACCGAAGGCGCAAATTTTTCTCGCTTTTGAATTTTCTTCATCTAACCAAACACCTGTTTCCCCTTTGCTTCTTCCGGCTTTTATTCCGTATTCCGCCAAAGTTTTGATGATAGTTTCTTCAAGTAAACGTAAGTATTTATGGATGTCGGTAAAGAAATTATCGAGATCCAAAATAGGGTAAGCCACTAATTGTCCCGGGCCATGATAAGTAATATCTCCCCCACGATTTATTTTATAATACGTTGCTTGTTTTTGTTGGAGTTGAGAATCATTCACCAATAAATTTTTTTCATCACCGCTTTTTCCGAGCGTGTACACGTGCGGATGTTCCACAAACAGTAAATAGTTTTTTGTAGGGGTCTGTTTTTCTTCCGGAAGATCTCGGTTAGCGATTTTTTGTTGAATGATAGAATTAAAAAGTTCCTCCTGGTAATTCCAACAGTCCTTATAATCCATCATCCCAAGATCTTTGAATATGATGTTCTTATTTTTCAAAGATGAATTAAAATTTAGCGAGTTCTTTTTTCAAGTGATCGATCACGTTCACTTCAACGGCGTCGATCTTACGAATATCAGCAATATCACAGCTGATCCAATCCCCCATGTGAATAAGGTAAAAGAATTGTTCCAGTTTCGAATCACCTTTAGCTTTGATATCTATCACTTCCCTAGCGTATTTTTGGAAGATAGGTTTGCAAACCTCGTAACGTTTTACTGTACGTTTGTAATCAAAAGACGTATGGAACGTCACAACGGTTAAATTTTTATTTTCAGTTGTCCAACCTACTAATTCATTGTGGTTCATCTCCGGGAACACATGATGCCAGCAAAGCGCTTTTGAATTTTCGTTGATCTGTTGACGGAAACGAACGCTTACACCTTCGCAAGTTCCCAGGGAATAGATCACAGCGATCTGTCCGTTTAGTTTTTGTGCGATGGCTGCCGATTCCAATTTGATATTTCCTCTTTCGTTATCCAACAATTCAATAGATCTGTCAACCTGATGCATTAATTGATCACTTGCAAATCCTTTTGAAATTAGGATCTGAATAAGTTGAACTAACGAGTATCCTATACATGAACGTGGAGGATTTCCTCCGGGTATTTCAATAAACTCGAATTGATGTTGTTTCGCCAGTTCCAGAACTCTTCCTCCGCTGGTTACACAAACGATCTGGCATTTTCTAAGGATCGCTTCATTCATTACCTGAACGGTCTCTTCAGTGTTACCACTGTAAGAGGAAACGATCAAAAGTGTATTTGAATTAGCAAAAGCAGGCAAAAAATAATCTTTGTTGATCAAAATGGGCACTTTGCAGGTGTCGCTCACCAATTCGCTTAAAATGGTTCCGCCAATTCCCGATCCGCCCAAACCTGTAACAATGATGTTTTGGATATTTCCCGACTTTGCGATCACCGCCCTGGAAGCAATTTCCTTTGCTTTTTTCAATTGTTCGGTGAACGATTCAACTAATGCTCTCATAAAATGTAAGGGGTCAAAGGTAACTTATTATTTTGTTATTTGCTGTTGAGATTCATCCACACTTTCATAATAGCTGCTACACTAATGGCATCGGTTATTTTGCCCTCGTTTACCATTTTATAGGCTTCGCTGATGTGCACTTTTTTCACCTGTAAAACCTCGCTTTCCTCGGGTTCGCTTTCCTCAAAACTCAGATTTTTGGCGATGTAAACTATCGCTAACTCATCTGTTGCTGAGTTACTTAGGTGTAAACGCATGAGTTCTGTGAATTCTGTGGCGATGATCCCTGTCTCCTCTTTTAACTCGCGTTTTGCCGACTCCATGGGGTCAATTCCATGCGGGCCGCCACCCTCCGGAATTTCCCAGGAATATTGCTCAAGCGGATAGCGCCATTGACCCACTAGCCAGGTGTTATTTTCCTTATCCAAAGGCAAAATTCCGATCGCCAGATTCTTGAAATTTACAACACTGTAAACAGCAGGCTTATCGGCCGGATTTATGCACTCGTGACGCATCACTTTTATCCATGCTGACTCATAAACTTGCTCAGATTTTAACGTTTTCCAAGGGTTATTTTCCATACTAATTTTTTTAGGTTTTTTGTTCAGATTTTGCTTCACTCAACAGTGGCTATCTTTTACACGCCCATAATGTTAATTATATCATTATTATTCGCTAAATTAGTAACTTTTAACGTATATATTCGTAACCAAGTGATTATGAATCGGGCCCTTCATAAAATTGTACTCTCAACATTATTTACCTTACTTGTTAATGTAATTTTTTCGCAGTCATTGTATTGGGTTGGGGGCTCCGGTAATTTCAATGATCCTAAACATTGGTCACTCAAATCAGGTGGAGAACCTTCATTTTTGATACCAAACAATACCACCGACGTATTTTTTGATGATAATTCTGGAGAGGGACAATTCACAGTAAACTTTGACAAGAACAATGCTGTGAAAAGTTTCAATGCCAATTTGCTGAGTCAATCAGCTTTATTTGAAGGATCGAAATTGAATGTGGTTTATATCAGTGAAGGAATTTATCTTTCGCATAGAGTAAAATTCAATTCGCAATCGGAAATGATATTTAGTTCAGCTTCCATGGGAACTAATTTGATAGAATTTGGATTAAGTAAATTGCAGTGTAACCTCTATTTTAACCATGGTAGTTATACATTCAGAGCAATCGATCAGTATGATCAGAACACAATGAATTTTGGGGATGGTAAGTACATTTTCAACAAGATGTTTGTGAATACAGGAAGTTTTATTAGCTCTAACCCAAGTGCGATATTTAATTTCAACGAATCTTATTTCAAAGTGAGCAACACGTTCAAGATCGATGAGAACTCCGTGGCGCTCACAAATAAATTCTATCTATCTACAGCTAGATCGTCATTGCAGCCGGTTACGGTTCCTGCTCAAATGAAGAGCGCTCCAAGCAACACATTTGCCACGTTCATGCCAATTTGTAGTTTAACTGTAACCACAATTCCTGCTTGTGCAGGACCATGTACTGGTGTACTCACGATCAGCTTTTCTCCTGGTTGCGTTGATAATCCGTATAACGTTTCAGCGAGTAACTCTGATGCGTCTTGTGCAGCTACAACAGCAAGTTTGTCGGGAACATTTAATACCGCCACATCTAGCGTGGTTTCCTTTACTGGTGCATGTGCATGTAGCGCCAACTATCAAGTGCTTATTTTTGACAACTTAGGAAATCCGTTTTTCCAAAACGTGAACTTTAACCCTAACACTGCAACAGCTTCAAATAGCAATACACTTACTAGTTGTAGTTATTTGTGTAATGGAAAGATGACCGGAAATATTTTCGGTAGTTTCCCCTATACAGTTGCTGTAACTCCGAATACGGTCACACCTGCAAATTTCACAACAGCACTGCAGTATACACTTAATAACTTATGCGGTGGTGTAACGTATACGTTAACGATCACAGATAAGGATGGATGTATAGCCGTGATCCCAAAAACTTTGCCTGCTACGCCTCCGGTTCTTCCAAATTCCATCACAAACAGTGTTCAATGTTTTAATGCATGTAATGGGACTATTAGTATAAATCCAACCGGTGGTGCACCTGGTTATACCGTTGCATTTGGCGCGCCTATTTCAACATCATATACCGTTGCAGCTGCAGGTTCTGCATCGGCGAGTGGTTTATGTCCCGGCGCTTATTCAAGTACAATTACCGACGTTAAGGGTTGTAGTGTAACAACAAATTACACTATTACGCAACCAACATCCATTACGGCTGTACCTACTCAAACAAATCTTTTGTGTAATTCTGTGTGTAACGGGCAGGCATCTGTGAGTGTAAGTGGGGGAACGCCTCCCTATTTTTACTCGTGGTCTCCATCAGCGTCAACAACCAATGTAGCTACAGCCTTGTGTGCCGGTACGCAAACACTTTCAATTTTAGACAACAACGCGTGCCCAAGAACACAAACGTTTAATATTACGTCGCCGCCTCCAATTACAATAACGGTCACGGGTAAAAATTTATCCTGTAACGCTGTATGTAACGGTTCTGCAACCATAACGCAAACGGGTGGGGTTGCGCCTCACACATTTACGTGGACGGGTCCGTCATTTGGTCCGGTTACAGGTAGTGTCATTACAAATCTTTGCGTGGGAGTTTACACAGTAAATTCTAAGGATGGCAATGGCTGTACCAATACACGAACGGTTAACATTACGCAACCGCCACCATCTACAGTGAACGTGAACGTTGTAAATAATACCTGTTTTTCATCGTGTGCTGGTGCTGCTACTGTAAGTATTTCGGGTGGAAACGGAAATCCTATCAATTACTCTGTTTCTGTTCCCGGTACATCTTCAATAGTTGCCGGTGGAGTGCTTACACTTTCTAATTTATGTGCTAACAACTATACAATTTCCGCAACAGATGCATCATTGTGTCCAAGCTCAACGATAATTACGATCACGCAACCGGCGAGTATAACACCAAATATTACCACGCAAACATTGAATTGTAACAGCGCGTGTATTGGATCTATTAACGCTGCCGCCACGGGCGGAAGTGGTGGGCCATACACATACACATTGTTCACGCCAATTCCTTCTACTATACTTGGCCCGCCACCGTTCACTAATTTATGCGCCGGCATTTATACCTTAGCAATTAAGGATGTTACTAATTGCGTTTCCAATACAACTATAAATATCACTCAACCTCCTGCCTTAGTGCCATCCGTTTCTGGTTCATCAGTTACGTGTTTTAATGGATGCAATGGATCATTGGCAGGAAGTGTGTTAGGTGGTACGCCGGGTTACACTTTAAGCTGGACAACTGCAACATCAACAATTCCGGGCGGTAACCTTACAAATCAATGCGCGGGTAGTTACACATTCAATGTTGTTGATGCGAAATCGTGTACGGCGCAAGCAACATTTACACTACAACAGCCAACTCAGATCACCACAACGTTCAATATTGTAAATCCAACCTGTCCAAATCCTCCGGGTGGATTTAATGGACAGATCACTACAAACGTGAGTGGTGGAACACCGGGTTATACTTTGAACTGGTCAAACTCCGGTGGAAATCCAAACACAAATTTAGGTGCAGGTGTGTATACACTTACGGTGAATGATGCGAACAATTGTATTCGTGTATTTACAGCGGCTGTTGTTGCTCCGCCTTCATTTACTGTTTCGGTTGCTACAAAATCAACCGTTTGTGCAGGTGATTGCAATGGTTCTGCTACGGTTACTGCAGCAGGAGGAACAGGATTGCTTACATATCAATTGAACTCGCCTGTTGTCACAAATACAACAGGTATATTTACCGGTTTGTGTGCGGGCGCATACATTGTAAGTGTTACCGATGCAAATGGTTGTAGCACATCTATCGGATTTAATATAAGCGCTCCACCACTATTAAACGCGAACATCACAGGAATAAAAAATACATGTAACGTTTGTACCGGAGGCGCAACAGTTACGGTAAGTGGAGGTGTGCCCGGATATACTGTGAACTGGACAAACAGTGTTTCGGCAACTGTTGGAACGGGAACAACCGTAGCTAACTTATGTCTTGGAAATTACACTGCAACAATAACCGATGCTAATGGCTGTGTAAAAACAGTAACTGTAGGGATAGCGAATACTGTAACCGTAGCCATCGTAACAAGTGGATCATCTATTTTGTGTTTTGGAGTTTGTAATGCTTCAGCAACTGCTAATCCTAGTGGAGGAACTGCACCATACACGTTTACCTGGAACTCCGCACCTACCCAAACCACACAAACCGCAACAGGATTGTGTGCTGGATCATATACCGTAACCGTTGCTGACCTCGCTGGCTGTTCAAATACTGCAGGTATTACGTTCACGCAGCCTTCTTCTATCACAGTTACTTCTTCGCAAACAAATATTCCATGTTTTGGAGGATGTGTTGGTGCTATCACAACAACTGCATCGGGTGGAACAGGACCGTATACATACTCATGGAGTCCCGGTAGTCAAGCTACGTCTTCGCTTACATCGCTTTGTACAGGAACATATTCAATCAAGATCACCGACTTTAACAATTGTACCTTAACACCGGCAACATTTACAATTGCTTCAAATCCTTCGTTAAGTATTGCATTTACCTCAACAACACCAACAGGGTGTAATATTTTAAATGGTATCATATCTGCGACAGCGTCTGGTGGAACCGGTGCAGGTTATCAATTTACATGGACACCTCCGTTTACAACGGTTCAGGTTGGTCCTGTTACCTCTAATTCCGGATTGGGTGCGGGCACCTATACATTGTTTGTGAAGGACGGAGCCAATTGTACAAATAGTTTTGTGACCAATTTATCTAATCCGGCTGGTCCTGTCTTAACTGTGTCATCAACTTCTGTCAATTGTTTTGGCGGGGCAACAGGCTCTGCAACGGCTTCGGCAACCGGTACCGGTCCATTTACATTTACCTGGAGTCCGGCAACGGCATCAACGGTTGTTAGTGCAACAACAACAGCTTCTGGTTTAGTGACCGGAACTTATAACATTAACGTGACGGATATGGCTACCGGTTGTATCACTAGTCAATCGATCGGAATTTTGCAGCCAACGCAAATGACCATTACATCGAACGTAACTAATGCAAGTTGTAACACATCTAATAATGGATCTATTACGGCTACTGTTGCAGGCGGTACTCCAAACTACACATTAACCTGGACGCCTGGCGCAATGACCGGAACTGCTGTTACAAACTTATCGCCGCAAAATTATACACTTACAGTAACCGATCTTAATGGTTGTACAATGACACGTACGTTCGTGATCACGGCACCAAGTTCTCTTACCGTAAGTTCAACTCAAACAAATGTTGCTTGTAACTCGGGTACATCGGGCGCAGTAACTTTGACAGTAACCGGTGGTACCGCTGCATATACATTTACCTGGCTTCCGCTGGCTCCGTTCCCTGGGTCGAACGCGAGTTCAGTGAGCGGTTTAGGCCAGGGTGTTTACACTGTAAATATCACCGACGCTAACGGTTGTCCCGTTCAGAGAACATTTACTATTACCCAACCAACAGCAATTAGTCATACTGTAACAACCACAAACGCGGTTTGTAATTCAACTTGTAATGGTACTGCTTCGATGGTGGTAACTGGTGGAACACCAACGTACTCTTTTACTTGGTCAAGTATAGCGGCAACAACACAATCGGTTGGTTCGCTTTGTGCCGGAAATTATACGGCTACAGTTACAGATGGAAATGGCTGTACATCTCTTAAAACATTTACTATAACTCAACCCACTGCAATTACAGTTACTGTTACGCCAACAAACCCAAAATGTAACGCTGCTTGTAATGGATCAATTGCAACAAACGTTGCAGGAGGTAATGGTGGCTATTCATACGCTTGGGTGCCTGCAGGCTCAGGAGCAAATCCAACCGGATTGTGTGCCGGCAATTATACATTAACCATTACCGATGCAAGTTTGTGTCTGCAAACAGCTGTTGTTACATTAACCAATCCTCCTTTATTAACTTCTAATATTACTTTCACCAATCCACTTTGTAACGCAAATTGTAATGGTGTGGCAGTGTCAACACCTTCAAACGCGGTGGCTGTTATTCAATATACATGGACAACTGTGCCACCTCAATCTGCTTCAACAGCAACCGGATTGTGTGCAGGCACCTATAGTGTTTATATTTCAGACGGAAACGGTTGTACTGACACAGGCGTAGTTACTTTATCAAATCCTCCGTTATTGAATGTGAATGTTTCTATCCTCGCAGCTTCATGTGGTTCTGCAAATGGAACTGCAACTATAGTACCAAGCGGCGGAACTCCAACTTATAATTTTGTTTGGACACCTCCGGTATCTACCACAAGTGTTGCCACAAATATTGCCGCTGGTGTTTACACCGTTGTTGTAACGGATCAAAATGGATGTTCTAATACGCAATCTATTCCTGTAAGTAATAGCGGAGGACCAACGTTAGCAGTTATAGCGCAAACAAACGTTGCATGTAACTCGCTATGTACCGGTGCCGCGTCGGTAACAACAATAGGAGGCGGAACACCAACGTACTCCGTCTCTTGGGTAGCGCCGCCTTCTGCTTCTACGCTCGTCACGAATTTATGTGCGGGAACATATACGGCTCAGGTAAAAGATGCGAACAACTGTTTATTCTTCCAATCTGTTGTTATCACAGAACCGCCTGCAATTGATGATAATGAAATTGTAACCAACGCATTTTGTATAGGTGTGTGCAGTGGTAGTATCACCTTAGCGCCTGCGGGCGGAACCGGAACATTTAGTTACGTATGGAGTCCGTCAAGTTCTACAACAAATACTGCTACAGGATTGTGTGTTGGAGTTCATACTACAACTATTACAGATCAGGCAGGTTGTACTTTCACGGCAAGCTACAACGTAAATGGTGTAACGGTTCTTACAAGTGCCATTGCAAGTTCTTCTAACCCATGTTTTGGAAATTGTATCGGTAGCGCAACAGTTACCGCATCAGGCGGAGGTTTATCGCCTTATTCATATCAATGGAGTAATTCGCAAAATGGACTGATCGCAAATAATCTTTGTAACGGAACATATAGTGTACTTGTTACCGATAACAATGGTTGTCAAAATACATTTACAACAAACATTGGATCTCCGGCCGCAATAACTATTGCGCCAAGTGTTGCTCAACCATCATGTGGTATGTGTAACGGCTCGGCAACGGTAGCTACTGGTGGTGGTACGTCGCCATTTACGTATTCATGGACAAGTTCAGCAACAAATACAACAAACGCGGAAGTTAATTTGTGTGCTGGTCTTTATCAGGTACAAGTAACCGATGCTAATGGTTGTACACAAACACAAAATATTCCTATCAGTAGTTCAACTACAATGACGGAAGTTTACAATGTTCAAGATGAATTATGTGCTAACAGTTGTAATGGACAAGTTACTGTAACACCAAGTGGTGGAACATCGCCATATTCATTCAACTGGATAAATCCTGTTTCAACCAATAGCGTTTTAGGAAGTTTATGTGGTGGAGTTTATTTCGTTCAGATCACGGACGCGCAAGGATGTGTTCGCACAAGTTCGGTAGCCGTAAACTCAGCAACTGTAATTACGGTAAATACAAGTGTACAATCTCCTTCTTGCGGGCCGGGTAACGGAACTATCACCGCGACTGCAACTGGTGGTAGCGGTACTTACACAATGACGTGGTTACCTGCTGGAAGTGGAACAACTATTACCGGTCCTGCCGGAATTTACACCGTATCGGTATTTGATGGAACTTGTACCCAAACTGCAGTAGTGAACATGAATAACTCTACAGCGCCGGCATTGTTCTATACGCTTACAAATAACGGTTGTAGCACTGGTCCGTGTACCGGGTCAATTGTTGTGACACCAACTTTAGGCACGGCACAATACGACTATTTATGGAGCAATGGTAACTCAGCCTTGAGTTTACCAAGTCATACTGTAACAGGGTTATGCGCCGGTGTGATAACATTAACGGTGACTGATGCCGCGGGATGTAAAGCATTCCAAACATTTACAATTACTCAAAGTCCTGTATTGAATTTAAGTTTGCCTGTTGTTACGGCAATAAAATGTAATAACGATTGTAACGGGGCAATTCAACTAGTGCCAAGCGGAGGAGCATTACCATACGCAATTACATGGATCCCCGCAAGTACAGTAACACCTTCTAATCCGAATACGAACTTATGCGCAGGCAGCTACACTGGGATTGTTACAGATGCTAATGGTTGTATCTTGACCAAAACGGTTGATATTCTAAATCCACTTCCATTCACATTTACGTCGCAAGTTACCGACGCTACTTGTAATTCATCGCAAGATGGTGCAATTAGTGCAACGGTTACAGGTGCAACGCCGGTGTATACTTACACCTGGACGGATCCTACATCCGCAACGTTTACCACTGCAAGCTTGAGTAATTTGAATCCTGGAACGTATACATTGGATGTTATAGATTCACAAGGATGCCCTTTAAATACAACTGTAACTGTAAATAGTGGTTTCACGGTTGTAGCGAATGCGAATCCAGATATGACCTTGTGTATCGATCCTAGTACGCCAATTGTTTTAGATGGAACGTCTTCGGCCAACGGTGTAAATTATACCTGGTCAATCATCACACCAACCGTTAACATTGCAAATACACCTAGCACAAGTGTAACGCCTGCTGTGGGAACAAACTCTTACGTTCTCTTAGTTACATCATCGCTTGTTATCTGCTACGATACTGAAATGGTTGTGATCAATGTGAATCCATTGCCAACCGTGGATGCCGGCCCAACACAAACGATCTCATTATTCACGCAAGCTAACTTGGGTGGAGCTCCAACTTCAATTACGGGAACAAGCTTTACCTGGACGCCGGCTGCTGATCTAAGCAATCCTAATGCTTCTAACCCTGTTACAAGCACAACGGTAAATACGCAGTACACTGTGTTTGTTCTTGATCCAAATACAGGTTGTGTGAATACTTCAACTGTAGATATTTTCATTTATCCGGATGTGAAGATCCCTAATGGATTCAGTCCTAACTCCGATGGAAAGAATGATACTTGGGTGATTGATAACATTCAACAATTTAACGAGTGTATTGTTGAGGTTTATAACCGTTGGGGAGAATTATTATTCCAATCGGCTCCGGGTTATCCTAAGCCGTGGGATGGAATTTACCATGGAAAACCGGTTCCTGTTGGCACCTACTATTATATCATCGACCTGAAACATGTTGCATATCCAAAACCGTACACAGGACCTTTAACTATATTCAGATAAGACAGACATGAAAAACTTACGCTACATATTAGGTCTTGTGTTACTGAGTTCATTCGGTGCAAAGGCGCAGCAATTACCGCAATACACGCAGTACATGTTGAATGAGATGGCTATTAATCCGGCTGTGGCAGGAAGAGAAGATTACACTGATATTCGTTCTAACAATCGTTACCAATGGGTTGGATTCACGGATTCTCCCCGCACGTATATGATCACCGCAAATGGACCAATTACCAAAAAACATATGGGACTTGGAATGCATTTGTATACGGATATTGTTGGGCCAACGCGTCGTACAGGATTAAATTTTGCTTACGCGTATCACATCAAAGTGGATGACGATATGTTTGTTTCCATGGGATTGAGCGCAGGTATTTTACAATGGGGAATTGATGGATCTAAACTTACATTGCACGACGACGGCGACATCAATCTTCTCACTACATACAAAACCAAAATGGTTCCTGATTTTGGAACCGGAGTTTATTTTTACAAGAAAAATCGTTTTTATTTTGGTGTGGCGGTTCCTCAAATTTACCAGGCACCTATCAATATTTATGTTGATCAGCAGTCAAACAGTAAGATCGTTAGTCATTTGAATATTAACGGGGCTTATAAATTTGATATTGGGGATGATTTTAAAATAGAACCCACCTGCCTTTTAAAATACGCGGCACGCACCCCTTTGATCGTAGATCTTTCAGTACGAGGGATTTACACCGAGCAAGTTTGGTTGGGAGTGGGGTACCGTTCGTGGATCGTAAATGGAGTAAACAGCGAGGCTTTTTCGGCCATGGTAGGGTATATGTATAAGGATTATCTCATGTTTGGCTATTCTTACGATTTCTGTTCAACCAATATCAAAAAGTATTCAACGGGAACCCACGAGATCATGTTGGGTCTTCGTTTCTCGCGCAAGCAAGCAAGCACTTGGGCAAAAGATAAATAACATCCAAGTTCAAAACGACAAAACAGCTTTTTTTCCCCTCCAATTTCCGGAGATAAAACGGTACTTATTTAGAATCATTATAAATACGTTTCGTTGTTAAAAAAATGAAAAAAAACTGTTTTCCATTATCAATATCCTGCTAAATTTGTTGCCGGTTTATGTCATTATTTTGTCATAATCTGTAATGTTTTAGACCTCTTTTTTTATTCAAAATATGGAAAATAATAAGTGTCGTACCCCCCTCCAAGCCTTATTCGCAGCGGTTCTCCTCTTAACGTTAAGTTTTAAAGTATCTGCGCAAGATGGAGCAAGTTTATTCAAGAAAAATTGTGCGGTTTGTCACACAACCACCGATCAAAAGTTAACCGGTCCCGGATTAAAGGGCGTGTTCGATCGTGTGCAATCAGGCTCTTTAACCAAGGAAGCTTGGTTAACAGCATGGATCATCAATAACGAAAAGGTAACCAAAAGTGGCGACCCTTACGCTAAAAAATTGATGAGCGATTTTGGTAATGCTGCAATGACAGTGTTTGAAGGCCAATTGAACGAGAAAGATGTTGCTGCTATTTTGAAGTATATCAAAAATCCTCCTGCTCCGGTTGTTCCTGGCGCACCGGCTGGTGGCGTAGCAACTGAAAATGTTGAAGAAGTTGGTCCTGCAGTTGAACCAGTTTACATTTGGTTGGGTGCAATTATTTTATTGGTTATTTTACTTTACGCTTTACGCAGTGTACGTCATGCAATGCAAAATGCGGCTAACAAAGCTGCAGGTAAAGCTGAATCTCCAGAATTGTCATTCTTTGGCGAAGCTAGAGAGTGGATGAGTGGTCACCGCCGCGTGGTTGGCGTGATCTCATTGATCCTTGTGTTTGGTGGAATGAAATCATGTTGGGACGCGTGCTTCCGTATTGGTGTTTATTACGATTGGAAAACTCAAAAAGGCTACAAACCTTCACAACCAATCAAGTTCTCTCACAAATTACACGCCGGCGATAACGAGATCGCTTGTCAATATTGTCACAGCACCGTTGAGAAATCACGTCACGCTGGAATTCCTACAGTGAACATCTGTATGAACTGTCACAAAGGGATCGCTTCTGGCCCGGTTTACAAAGACAAAGAAATTGCAAAGATCTACGAAGCAGCTGGTTGGGATAAGGACAATCAAAAATACACAGGAAAACAAAATCCTTTGAAATGGATCAAAGTTCACACACTTCCTGATCACGTTTACTTCAACCACTCACAACACGTTGTTGTTGGAAAAATTGAATGTGCTACCTGTCACGGTAACTTAAAGGAAATGACAGTTGCTGAACAAAAAAATCCTTTGACCATGAAATGGTGTATCGATTGTCACCGCAACACACAAGTGGCAATGGAAGGAAACGCATATTATGATCGCTTACACAAAGCGTTGAAAGAAAAATATGCTGGTCAGTACGATGTGAAATTTACCGTAGATAAGATCGGTGGATTAGAGTGTGGTAAATGTCACTATTAATTAAATGAATACATTAAGAACGAAATAACTAATGTCTATGTCAAAAAAATACTGGAAAGGTCTACCGGAACTTCATAACAGTCCGGAATTTCAGGAGCAATTAAAAAATGAGTTCTCTGAACCTCTTCCCATCGATGAGTTTTTAAATTCGGATGATTCTGAAAGCAAAGGAACTTCGCGTCGTGACTTCTTAAAAGTGATGGGCTTCTCTACAGCAGCCGTTGCTTTAGCAGCTTGCGAAACGCCGGTAAATAAATCGATTCCTTACGTTGTAAAACCAGAGGAAGTTACTCCGGGCGTTGCGAACTTTTACGCGTCAACTTTTTATGATGGACATGATTACGCGTCTATCCTTGTAAAAACCCGTGAAGGTCGTCCTATCAAAATTGAAGGAAACGATCTTTCAATGGTTTCTCATGGTGGAACAACAGCGCGCGTTCAAGCATCTGTATTAGGTCTTTATGATGGAGCACGTTTACGTGGCCCAATGGTGAAAGGAAAAGATGCAACTTGGAAAGCGGCAGATGATGCTGTTGCGGCTGCAGTTTCAGCAAACGGCAATATCGTTCTTTTAACCTCTACTATTATCAGTCCTTCTACAAAAGCAGTAATTGCTGAGTTCACTTCAAAATATCCAAGCACTAAGCATGTTACTTACGATGCGATCTCTTACAACGCTT
The DNA here is from genome assembly GCA_044229315.1 of Bacteroidia bacterium. Taxonomy (GTDB): domain Bacteria; phylum Bacteroidota; class Bacteroidia; order B-17B0; family Aurantibacillaceae; genus Aurantibacillus. Next base: position 364,271 of record JBGATG010000003.1, on the reverse strand, counting down.
TAACTCTTGCAAACAAAAATGTGTGGGGTAAATCAGTTGTGTCTTCTTACGATTTCTCTAAAGCAAAAACCGTTGTTGGTATCGCTTGCGATTTCTTAGGGAATTGGTTAAATCCAATTGAGTTTGCAAAACAATACGCGATGAACCGCCGTGTTACAAAAGAGAAACCGGAAATGAGCAAACACTATCATTTTGAGTCTACTCTTTCATTAACGGGCGCAAATGCTGATTACCGTACTTGGTTAAAGCCATCAGAATTAGGAAAAGTTACTGTAGCATTATATAATGAGATCGCTGGTGCAACCGGTGGATCAAAAGTAAGCGGTGACGAAAAAATTGGAAACCCTGCTGCTTCAGCTGCAATTAAGAAGGCTGCCGAAGATCTATTGAAGAACAAAGGAAATTCACTAGTTGTTTCCGGAGTTAACGATGAAGGGATCCAAACATTAGTAAACGGAATGAATAAAATGCTTGACAACTACGGAAAAACTGTAGATGTTGAGATGCATTATAATTTAAAACAAGGTGATGATAAAGCGTTTGCTGACTTAGTAGCTGATATGGCTGCAGGAAAAGTAAATGTATTATTGACTTACAATTGTAACCCGGTTTATACAGCTCCTGCGAATTTGAAATTTGCTGAAGCATACAAAAAAGTTGGAACAAAGGTATCGTTCGCTCAGGTGTTAGATGAAACGGCACAATGGGCTGATGTTGTTTGTCCTGATAACCATTATTTGGAATCATGGAACGACGCCAATCCAAAACGCGGACATTATTCATTACAACAACCTGCGATCTCTCAAATTTTTGCTCAACCTCGTCACGAAGGAACTCGTCAGTTCCAGGATTCGATGTTGAAGTGGGCTGGTGTAAAAACTGATTATTTATCATACATGCAAGGTATCTGGAATAACCGCGTGTTCCCTAACCAAGGAAAACACTTGGATTTCACTTCATTCTGGAATAACGCATTGCACGATGGTGTGGTTAAAGTTCATGTTCACAAAGCATCTGCAGCAATAGTAGAAGCACCAATTGCAAAAGATAGCACAGGAAAACCTTTAATGGCTGGAATTGCAACTGCGATCGTTGAGAGCATGACAGATTCAGTAAAAACTGAAACTGTATAAGTAGATCCAAAAGTAGTGGCAGTTGCCGAAGTGTTAACAACTCCTGATCAATGGCTACTTCAACAAAAGGCGGCGCATTGGAATTGTTCATCTACGAAAAAATTGGTTTAGGAAACGGAGTTCAAAGTAACAATCCTTGGTTGCAGGAATTACCTGATCCTATCTCTAAAGTTACTTGGGACAATTACGTTACCATGAGTCCAATTGATGTAAAAGCAATGGGCTTTAACGAGATGTTACGTCAGGATATCGACGGTAGCATAGTTGAGCTAACTGCGAACGGTGTGAAGATGACAGTTCCTGTTTATCCTCAACCTGGTCAGGCTCCTGGAACAATTGGGTTAGCGTTAGGTTATGGCCGCAATGTTGAATCTTTCAAGGTGTCTAACGGAATTGGTGTAAACGCATTTGCTGCATTGTCTTGGACAAATGATACATTCCAACCTATTGTTGGAAATGTAACAGTTACCAAAGCAGAAGGTGAACATCGTTTTGCTTCTACTCAAATTCAACACACCATCATGGGTCGTGAAGAGTATATCTTGCGCGAAACTTCAATTGGTGAGTATAAATCAAAAGATAAAGAATATTATAACCCGGCAGCTGAACTTCCGGTTCACGGTGGTGGTAAGAAACACGTAAATGAAATCGATCTTTGGAACGCCCATGAGCGTTTAGGTCACAAATGGGGTATGACCATTGATATGAACACTTGTATCGGTTGTGCTGCCTGCGTTGTTGCTTGTACTGCTGAGAATAACGTTGCTGTAGTTGGTAAACTTGAAATTTCACGCACACGTGATATGTTCTGGTTACGTATCGATCGTTACTATAGCTCAGATGCTGATGTATTGAAAGAGCCTGTTACAGGTTTGATGGCAACTCGCCAAGCATATTTGGATATGGAAACTCCTTCGGCAAATCCGAAAGTAACGTTCCAACCTATGATGTGTCAACATTGTAATCACGCGCCTTGCGAAACTGTTTGTCCGGTACTTGCTACCAGCCACAGTACAGAAGGTTTGAATATGATGACCTATAACCGTTGTATTGGTACACGTTATTGCGCAAATAACTGTCCGTTCAAAGTACGTCGTTTCAACTGGTTCAACTATAACGAGAATACAAACTTTACAACTAACCCTGCACAAATGGAATTAGGCCGTATGGTGTTGAATCCTGATGTTGTAGTTCGTTCTCGTGGGGTAATGGAAAAGTGTTCAATGTGCGCTCAACGTTTGCAAGCAGGTAAATTGGTTGCTAAAAAATCAGGAATGCCTCTTGTAGATGGTTCTATCAAAACTGCTTGTCAACAAGCTTGTCCTACAAACGCGATCATGTTTGGTGATGCTAACGATGAGAATTCGGAGATCACAAAATGGAGAAATGATGACAAGAACTATGTGTTGTTAGAAGAAGTAGGCGTGAAACCAACCGTATCATATTTGTTGAAAGTTCGTAACGTAGATGAGCAAGTTACTTTCTACGCTGAAGAAGGACACAAAGGTGGACACGGTGAAGGTCATGGCGAAAAACATGAAGAACACAAAGCAGAAGAAAAACATTCATAATTAATTAAACTTATTTAATATATACTATGCACGCAGAATCAGAAATAAGGGAACCGTTAATAGAAGGTAATAAGACCTATCGTCAAATTTCCGACGACATTATCGCTCCCATTGAAGGTAAAGCCGCCAAAGGTTGGTATACACTTACAACAATTATGGCCCTGTGCTTCTTATGGGGAATTGGTTGTTTAGCATACACCATCGGTGTTGGTATCGGCTCTTGGGGAAGTAATAACGGAGCAGATTGGGCTTGGGATATCACCAACTTCGTTTGGTGGATCGGTATCGGTCACGCTGGTACGTTGATCTCCGCCGTGTTATTATTATTCCGTCAAAAATGGCGTATGGCTATTAACCGTTCTGCGGAAGCGATGACGATCTTTGCGGTACTTTGTGCTGCGATCTTCGTAACTCTTCACACAGGTCGTCCTTGGTTAGATTATATGTTATTCCCTTTGCCAAATCAATTTGGTAGCTTGTGGCCTAACTTTAACTCACCATTATTGTGGGACGTATTCGCGGTATCAACTTATGCAACCGTTTCTATCGTGTTCTGGTATATCGGGTTAATTCCTGACTTTGCTATGATCCGTGATCGCGTGGTTAAACCATGGCAAAAGAAAATGTACTTGTTGCTTTCTTTCGGTTGGGGTGGAAGTGCACGTCACTGGAGCCGCTTCGAAGAAGTATCTTTAGTATTAGCAGGTTTATCAACTCCTCTCGTATTCTCGGTTCACTCCATAGTATCCTTCGACTTTGCTACGTCGATCGTTCCGGGATGGCACACAACAATCTTCCCTCCTTATTTCGTATCGGGTGCGGTATTCTCAGGTTTCGCCATGGTATTAACGCTCATGTTAGTAGTTCGTAAGATCTACAAATTGGAAGCGTACTTACGTATCAAACACATTGAATACATGAACATCGTTATTATCGTCACAGGTTCTATCGTAGGTGTGGCATATTTAACTGAGTTGTTCGTTGCTTGGTACTCTGGTGTTGAGTGGGAACAATACGCGTTCTTAAATCGTGCAACTGGTCCTTTAGCTTGGTCGTACTGGGCAATGATGACCTGTAACGTTATCTCTCCTCAATTATTCTGGTTCAAGAAAATTCGTACATCAATTCTTGCAACATTCATCTTGTCAATTGTGGTGAACATTGGTATGTGGTTCGAGCGTTTTGTAATCATCGTTCCAACATTGTTACGTACCTATCTTCCGTCTACATGGAATACGTATACGCCTTCGTTCATTGATATCGGAATTTTCGTTGGTACTATTGGTATGTTCGGAACATTCTTCTTATTGTTCTCGCGTTTCTTCCCTGTAATTGCACAGGCCGAATTGAAGACAATTTTGAAGGCTTCCGGTCAACAACAAAAATTAGATGCTGCTAAGCACGCACACCATGCCGCAACTCACAATTAATAAATATTAAAGAGAAAGTAATTAATATGGCAACTAAACAAATCATACACGGAGTTTTTAACGATGAAGTTCCATTGTTGGAAGCGTGTAAAAAATTGAGAACCGCCGGTATCCGTATCAAAGACGTATACTCACCAATGCCTATCCACGGTATTGATGGCGTTATTGGATTACCACGCACACGCATGGCAATCTGCGCGTTCATTTACGGCATCACGGGAACATCATTGGCTACATTAATGATGTGGTACATGATGGTGAGCGATTGGCCTAATGATATTGGTGGTAAACCAAACTGGACATATTACATGGCAGTTCCTGCGTTCATTCCTATCACATTCGAAGCAACAGTATTTTGTGCAGCGCACGGAATGGCGCTAACGTATTTGTTGCGTTGCTGGTTAATTCCTGGAGCTCGTGCTAAAAATCCAGATCCAAGAACAACGGATGATAAATTCCTTATCTATCTTGAATTGAAAGAAGAACAAGCTAAAAAAGCTGATTCTATCTTGAAAGAGAACGGAGCAGAAGAAGTGAATTACAAAGGAACATTACACATTGAACCAAAATATTAAGAAGATATTTAATATGAAAATGAATTACAGAACAATAAAATTAGCAGTAGCAAGCGCAGCAATTACGCTTGTAATGGCTGGTTTAAGCTCTTGCGGTGTAAGAGACGAGAACACTCCGGGTGTGGAATTCATGCCTGACATGTACCGTTCGCCTTCGTTGGAAGTTTATGGTAAGCATGTATTAGATGGCGATACCATCAATAACACATCCATGTTGCCTGTAAAAGGAACCATCGCTCGTGGATACATGCCATACGTTTATGAAAATAATGCCGCAGGTTACGAAGCTGCAGGATTGAATCTTCATAATCCATTGGATATGTCAAAACGCGATAAGTGGGAAAAAGACGGATCTGACCTTTACGGAAAATTCTGTGTACACTGTCATGGATCTTCTGGAGCAGGTGATGGAAAAGTTGGTTTGAAACTTCCTGGACCTCCACCGGCGTATGATGGAGCTTTGAAAGATCTTCCTGAAGGAAAAATATTCCATTCAATTACTTATGGTAAGAACTCAATGGGATCGCATGCAAGTCAGTTAACTACAGAAGAGCGTTGGAAATTGGTTTGCTATGTACAAAAATTACAAGGAAAAGTAGGTGGAGCTTCTGCTGATACAACTAAACAAGTTGCGGCGGTAACTACACCAACTGCAGCCGGACACGAAGCAGCAGCACATCACTAACATTTAATACGTAACCGAATTATCATATGAACACAGAAAATTTCACAATACCTTCGAGAGCCAAGATGACCTCATTTATTTTAATGGGCATAGGCTTAGTGTCTATCATATTAATGTTCATGATGGACAAAGGAAATGAAGCAGAGCATTATCTTGCCGGAACCCGCGCGTGGTCAAATGTATTTGCAGGATCGTTCTTCTTTGCAGCGCTTGCTTTGGGTGCAGCATTCTTTTTAGGATTGCAGTACGCCGCTGAAGCTGGTTGGTCAACAACTATTAAGCGTGTGATCGAAGCAGTTGCAATGTATTTGCCATGGGGATTAAGCTTCTTAATGTTGCTTTTCATCTTAGGACAATTTTTACACGCACACCACATTTACCATTGGATGCAGCCGGGTGTTGCTGATCCTTCTAGTGAGCATTACGATTCAGTGATCGCCGGTAAGATCGGATACTTTGGTGTTTTCTGGTGGGTTCGTACCATTCTTTATATGGTAGGTTGGGTTTGGTTCACAATGAAATTACGTAAGAATTCTATAGATGCTGATAAATTAGAGATCGATGTGAACAACAGTTTCCACTGGAAGAACGTAAAGCTTGGAGCTTGGTTCATGGTTGTTTTCGCTGTTACATCTTCAACTTCTACCTGGGATTGGATCATGAGTATTGATACACACTGGTTCTCTACAATGATGGGCTGGTATGTATTCTCTGGAATGTGGATCAGCGCATTGATCGCTATCACTGTTTTAGTGATTTGGTTAAAGAAATTAGGATACCTTGAATATGTAACAGAGAGCACAATTCATGATATGGGTAAATGGATGTTCGCTATTTCTTTCTTGTGGACGTACTTATACTTCTCTCAATTCATGTTGATCTGGTATTCAAATATCCCTGAAGAGGTTATCTATTTCCAAACACGTTGGGAGAGTTACAAAACATTAATGTGGACAGTATTGTTCGTTAACTTCTCATTCCCAATGATCATGTTAATGAGCCGCGATTGCAAACGTAATTTCTTCTTCTTGATGTTTGTTGGAACGATCATTTTCATTGGTCACTATTTAGATGTGATCATGATCGTGATGCCTGGAACAGTTGGTCATTCATGGACTGGATTAAGCTGGATGGAATTTGGAACATTCTTCTTCTTCCTTGGATTATTTATTTATGTAGTGTTGAATGCGCTTACAAAAGCACCTTTAAGAGTGAAAAATCACCCATTCTTACAAGAGAGTTTACACCATTCAACCTGATAATTTAATAAAGAGAAAAAGAGAGTTTAAAAATTTAAATTATATACAATGAATTTACTAGTTCTATTAGCCATCGTTCTCCTGATCATCGCAGGACACCAATTATTACGTATAGTTGAGTTAAGCAGAGGTTTAAAGAAAACCCACGAATGGCAAGTTACAAACGCTGATAATGATCGCATGGGAAAGTTCATGCTTGTGTTCATGGTGTTATTCTTTTCTTTCTTCTTTTGGCAGGTGGCTCGTTGGAGCGATCGCTGCTTACCTGCAGCGTCCTCGGAGCACGGTTTAAAAGTTGATACTTTACTTGCTGCTAATATGTATTTGATCACATCTGTGTTCCTTGTGACCAACTTTTTCCTGTTCTTTTTTGCTTATAGATACCGTGGTTTGGCAAACACCAAAGCCGTTTTCTTTCCGCACAATAACAAGTTAGAGATGGCTTGGACCGTTGTACCTGCATTCGCTTTGGCATTCATCATCATCTTCGGTTTGAAATACTGGAATGAGATCATGTCTGTATCGGAAAAGAAAGATAAAGTAGATATTGAACTTTACGCGCAACAATTCCAATGGACAGCTCGCTATTCTGGTAAAGATGGAAAATTAGGAGAGACAGATTACCGTCAGATCTCAGGAAGTAATTCAGTTGGTCAGGACACTGCTGATGCTACAGGTTACGACGATCTAATCGTGAAAAATGAATTCCATATTCCTGTTGGAAAAGAGATCGTGTTACACATGCGTTCGCGCGATGTACTTCATAGTATGTATTTACCTCACTTCCGTGTACAAATGAACTGCGTGCCAGGAATGATTACTACATTCAAATTCATCCCTAACAAAACCACTGCTGAGATGAGAAAAGATCCTTATGTAAAACAAATGATGGCCGGTATCAATAAACAACGCGAGAAGTTTGGACAAGAAGCGGTTGAATTTGATTATCTGTTATTATGTAACAAGATCTGCGGAACATCGCACTTTAACATGCAAATGAGTTTGATTGTTGAGAGTGAAGCTGATTACAATGCTTGGTTAGCAAAACAAAAAGCGTTTAAAACTGTAGCATCAAAATAAATAAGTAGTAATAATTAAAATAGAAATAAAATGGGTTCTACAACAAATTCGGCACTTGAAAAGGAACATTTAGTTCATCACGATCATGTTCATCATCATGATGACGATCATGAAGAAAGTTTCGTAAGCAAGTATATATTCAGCATGGATCATAAAATGATCTCGAGACAGTTCCTGATCACTGCGGTGATCATGGCGGTTATCGCCATGACTATGTCAATTATATTCCGTATGCAATTAGCATGGCCTGGCGAAAAATTCGCGTTCGTAAATGCGTTGCTTGGAGATAAGTGGGCAAAAGACGGTATTCTTGATCCTAACATGTACCTCGCGTTAGTTACTATTCACGGTACTATCATGGTGTTCTTTGTGTTAACGGGTGGATTGAGTGGTACATTCTCTAACCTTTTAATTCCTTATCAAATTGGAGCACGCGATATGGCTTCAGGGTTCCTGAATATGTTATCGTATTGGTTCTTCTTTCTCTCTAGCTGTATCATGTTAGCCTCTTGTTTCATTGATGACGGCCCTGCTTCTGCCGGTTGGACAATTTATCCTCCTTTATCTGCAGTTCCGGAAGCAATGCCGGGATCTAAACTGGGTATGACTATGTGGTTGATCTCAATGACCATCTTCGTTGTATCATCATTATTAGGAAGTTTGAACTACATCATTACCATAATTAACTTACGTACAAAAGGTATGACCATGACACGTATGCCGCTTACAATTTGGGCGTTCTTAGTTACTGCTGTTCTTGGTGTACTTTCTTTCCCGGTTCTTGTATCATGCGTTGTGCTATTGATCATGGATAGAAGTTTTGGTACTAGTTTCTACTTATCAGATATCTACATTGGTGGACGTCCTTTAGATAACGTAGGTGGTAGTCCAATTTTATTCGAACACTTATTTTGGTTCTTAGGTCACCCTGAGGTATACATTGTATTATTACCTGCTTTAGGTATCACCTCAGAGATCATTGCAACAAATTCACGTAAGCCTATCTTCGGTTACCGTGCCATGATCGGGTCTATCTTAGCGATCGGTTTCTTGTCGTTCATTGTGTGGGGTCACCACATGTACATGACCGGCATGAATCCTTTCTTAGGTTCAGTGTTTGTGTTCACAACATTATTGATCGCTATCCCTTCTGCGGTAAAAGCCTTCAACTACATTACTACAATTTGGAAAGGTAACTTACAATATACTCCGGCAATGTTGTTCTCAATTGGATTAGTATCATCGTTCATCACTGGTGGTGTAACGGGTATCATCTTAGCAGATTCAACGTTGGATATCAACGTTCACGATACCTACTTTGTGGTTGCTCACTTCCACATTGTAATGGGTCTGTCTGCGATCTTTGGTATGTTCGCCGGTGTTTATCATTGGTTCCCTAAATTGTTCTTGCGCATGATGAACAAGAAATTAGGTTACGTTCACTTCTGGTTAACTTTAGTTTGTGCTTACGGAACATTCTTCCCGCAACACTTCTTAGGTTTAGCCGGCGTGCCGCGTCGTTATTACACTAATAGCAACTTCTATTTGTTCGATAACTTAGTTGACATTAACGAGATCTGTACGATCTCAGCGATCATCGGTGCTTTAGCGCAAGGTGTGTTCTTGTTCAACTTCTTCTATAGTATTTTCCGCGGAGAGAAAGCGCCACAAAATCCATGGAATTCAAATACTTTGGAGTGGACAACTCCAATGGCAAATATCCACGGAAACTGGCCTGGTGCTTTACCTGTTGTTCACCGTTGGCCGTATGACTATAGCAAGCCTGGAAAAGAACATGATTTCGTTCCTCAAACTGTGCCTCTCGAAGATGGAGAGCACGATGGTGGAGGCCACTAAAAAATTGATCCCGAGGTTGAACCTCGGGATTTTTTTTTCTACATTGGGGTATAAAATCATTGAGGTATGGAAAAGATAAAAATGTCGGTTACATTACCTGTAAGTGCAGAAGAACTTTATAATGCTTGGCTCGATAGCCGCAAACACACAGCGTTTACAGGAGGAGAAGCACACATGAGTAGAAAAGAAGATGGAAACTTCACTGCGTGGGATGAATACATCAGCGGGACGAATCTCGAACTCAAGGAAGGAAAGTTCATTAAACAAAGTTGGCGAACACAGGAATTCCCAAAAGATGCCCCTGATTCAACCTTAGAGATCACATTTGAAGAGCGTAGAGGAAAGACCACTATGAACCTTTACCATTATAATCTACAAAAGGGCGACGGTAAGAAGTACGGTAAGGGCTGGGAAGATCACTATTTTAAGCCCATGAAAGCTTATTTTAAGGGGAAATAAGGGCATTTTCACTATAAAATTTTGGCCATTTAGGATAAATCGGTAAATTTGCAGTCCCTAATCAAAATAGGGGGTCTGGTCCGGTAGTTCAGCTGGTTAGAATGCCGCCCTGTCACGGCGGAGGTCGCGGGTTCGAGTCCCGTCCGGACCGCAAGAAGCCTTCAGTTCGAAGGCTTTTTTGTTGCTCTTAAGTTTCCCCAAAAACTTTATAGCTTCACTGAAGCTCTTGTTAGATGAATGTTCTAGCGATCTTTTTCAGCTTGTGCGTTCTTCCAAATCTTCCTTTGGGAGGTCTCCGAAACGAATATTGTAGGTAGGGCCGGTGAAATTTTCCGGAACACTGCAGGTTACTTACAATAGGTAGTATTCAGCTACGTGTGGATAGATCGCTAAGAGTTAGCCATGATGTAGTTCATCATGCCATGCATCAAGTGCATTTTATTTTTCATCAGAGCATTGTAACCTAACTCAGCGGCTTCTCTCGAGCTTGGTATTTTCTCCCTTCACTAAATCCCTTCACAGATATCCACGTCAATTTTGTTTTGTAAATGACTAAAAAGGATAAACAAAATAAAATTAGAAAACACAGATTTTCAATATCACGCAAATAAAACTCTTCTTGCTCCAATGAGCTTCCTCATAGGTTATCTGATCTTTGGTTAGCGCATTATTATCCAATTCTGCTTGGCCATTTATCAGGCTTTGCATAACTATATCTCCCAAGTCGCATGGTGCTGTGATAACAATCCAATCCGCTGCAGGTAACAGTGTCAGTTGCTTCGAGGTCAATAAAGCCATCAGCTCCAATAGAGCTCTCGTTAAGGTGAATTTGTTGTATCTCGCCAATAACAAGGATAGCCCCGTTAAGTTCAATGGCTTTTGTTTCACGGAGCATTAAGCCAATTTTTACTTTGCTTTCCTTTACAAAAGGAGCAAAGAACTCATTTCGGTATTCTTCAGTTAAACCACAGCGTTCAAACTCCGATTCTTCCCGCCTATATCGAGCCGATGTTTGATGAGCCTGTTCAACCATTGCCGAACTAATATGGTTCAATGTGTAAAAGCCGTTGGCCAATATGTTCTCATAGGTATGTCTTTCTACCGAGTCAGGCCTCACGATCATGCCCACCAACGGTGGGTTAGCGCCCAAATGAACAATGGAGCTAAATATGGCAAGATTGCTTTTTTCCTCATGTTTAGTACCTACAAGGCAAACGCTCTTAAAGCCTCCTAATGAGTTAATTAAAGCCGCTCTAAACCTATGTTCCATGGTGGCTAACGACCCAGCCGATATGAATTTTTCCATTGAATCTAAAGGTGGATTTTATTTTGTTTAACTTTTTTGATGTAAAGTTAAACAAAAAAGTGGTACTTTTGACTTACTAAAAACCATCTATGAAGAACGTTTCCACAAAGTTTAATGGCAATTATGACGAACTTTTACTCGAAAATGATCACGAACATATGGATGTGGTAGGCGACAATCACATTTCAACCTCAGTGGATACGCCCTTACGGGCGGACGCGTTCGATATGTCTGAGAACGAAAAAATAAAAAGGATCGAATATCACTTCACTCAAATAATGCAGACTCTGGGCCTGGATCTTACCGACGATAGCCTGAAAGGAACACCAAGGCGTGTTGCTAAAATGTATGTAGAAGAGATCTTTTCGGGACTTGATCCAAAAAATAAACCTCAGGCGTCCATTTTTAAGAACATCTATAAGTACGATCAAATGCTGATGGAGAAGAACATCACGTTTTATAGCAATTGCGAACATCATTTTGTACCTATTATAGGTAAAGCGCATGTGGCCTACATTTCTACAGGCACTATCATCGGTCTGTCAAAAATTAACCGTCTTGTCAACTACTATGCTCGCAGACCGCAGGTTCAGGAAAGATTAACCGTTCAAATTGCAGCCGAATTAAAAAAAGTGCTGAATACCGAAGATGTAGCTGTGGTTATTGAGGCAAAACATTTGTGTGTATCCTCTCGCGGTATAAAAGATGATACATCCACTACGGTTACCTCTTCGTTTGGCGGAAAATTCTCGGCAACCGAAACACGTAACGAATTTTTGAACTATCTAAAAATTGAGATTTGATAAATCCTATTGATAAAGATAAAACAACTGATACACCGGGCACGCTTACGTATCCGCATATGATCGGTAGCGTGGTGATCAAACCTGAGGATAAAGGAAAGATCAAGTCCCGCGCCTTGTCTGCTATGCATGAGCAAACTTCTGCTCAACTTGGTCAAATACAAGAACAGGTAGAGCTTCTTTTGCAACAAGCCAACGCGATCAAACACCGCGTAGAGTTAAGCGAAAGAATTTATCAAACAGATATCCCTTTCGAACCACTCATAGGAAAAGAGTATCATCTCTATGAATCAAACGGGATCAGTAGATTAATGCTTGTAGGACCAACCGAATGGGGTTCGTCAAAGAAAAGCAATTTGAATTTTATAGCCACTGTTAAATTACAAAGCGATCACACATGGTTAGTAATAACTGATACTAATATCTGATCAGCAATGAAAAAATGGCCATTTGGTTCCTTTCTTTTTACTCTTCATTTTTTAACGCCATAGAAAACACAAAATAATACACTATGAGAAAGATCATTGCCTTTTGCTTGCTAGTGCTGATGCCAACATTTTTCAGATCTCAAAGCAAAAATATTATTCGCGGATCTGTAAAAGATAAAAACACCCAGGAAGCTATTGTGGGCGCTATCGTTTCTGTAGAAGGAACGGCGCTAGGAGTTTCATCTGACCTGGAGGGTAATTACAAATTAGAGATCCCGGTGGGAACCTATCGCTTAAAAGCTTCCTATATTGGTTACCTCACATTGATCAAAGAAAATGTGATACTCACTTCGGGTAACGCGCAAATCGTCAACTTCGAGATCGAGTCTGTTGCAAATGAACTTCAAGAAGTAAGCGTTACTTTTGAAAAAGGTAAATCGGCTGTGGCAACGGACATGATCACTCCGTTATCAGTTCAACAACTTACAACAGAAGAGATAAAGAGTAATCCCGGCGGGAACTTCGATGTGTCGCGCGTGATTCAAACACTTCCTGGAGTTGGTGGATCCGGAGGCGGCGCGGCGCGTAATGATATTATAATAAGGGGTGGAGCTCCCAATGAGAACGTGTATTATCTGGATGGCATAGAGATCCCTGTTTTAAATCACTTTCAAACACAAGGTAGTTCAGGTGGCGCTACCGGCATCCTTAATGTTTCATTCATCGAGGATGTAAAGTTAAGCTCTTCTGCATTCGACGCGCGCTATGATAACGCCTTGGCATCAACATTCATAATAAGGCAGCGAGAGGGAAATCCGGAAAAATTATCCGGTAATTTCCGCTTAAGTGGAACCGAGGCGGCGCTAACCATGGAAGGCCCCATTAGTAAAAAAACTAATTTTCTTGCCTCGGCTCGCCGATCATATCTTCAATATTTGTTTCAGGCATTGGATCTTCCAATCCGCCCAAATTATTGGGATTTTCAGTACAAGCTTAACCATAAGTTCAACGAAAAAACAACATTAACCGCAATAGGAGTAGGAGCAATAGATGAATTTGCGTTTGCAACGCCAAAAAAATCAACTCCCGAAAATATTTACATCACGCGCTCCTTGCCATATATCAATCAGTGGAATTACACCACAGGGTTTGCTTTAAAGCATCTGGTAAATAAAGGCTTTTGGAATATAACGCTCAGTCGTAATATGTTTAACAACGCGCTGGATAAATTTGAGGACCCCAATAAAATTGAAGAAAAACGCACATTTAAACTGCGCTCCCAGGAGATCGAGAATAAATTCCGTTTCGACATCAATAAGTATCTTTCGGGTTGGAAGATCAGTGGAGGCGTAATGGCCCAGTACGTCAAATACAATACCGCTCTTTATAGTCAGGTTACTAATGCAGTAACTGATTCCGCGGGAAACCAGATCGTTCCTCCGGTGAAAGTTAATTTCCAAAATGCAATAGAATTTTTTAAGTATGGCGCATTCTCTACGGTATCCAAGAATCTCTTCAACGAAAAACTGCTAATGTCCTTCGGCCTGCGAACAGACATGAATAGCTTTATGAATGATGGCAATAACCCGCTAAATACTCTGTCGCCTCGCTTGTCGTTTGCATATCATTTGCTTCCAAAAATTGATATTACAGCCTCGGTTGGTAGCTACTACAAAATACCAACATATACATCACTTGGGTTTAAGGATGCTCAAGGAACTTTGGTGAACCGTTCATCAAAATATGTAAGGTCTGATCATTATGTTGCAGGTCTTCAGTTTTTACCGAAGGAGTCTCTGCGTTTTACATTGGAAGGTTTTTACAAGCAATATAATAACTATCCTGTGTCGGCGGCAAATGGTATTTCATTTGCAAATCAAGGTGCCGATTTCGGTTCAGTTGGCAGCGAAAAAATTCTCAGCATAGGTAAAGGCGAATGTTATGGCTTAGAATTTTTTGTACAGCAAAAACTAGTAAAAAATATTTTCTATGTGGTTAGTTACACTTTTGTGCGTAGCAGTTTTTCTGGTATAGATGGAAAGCTCATAGCTTCATCTTGGGACTATCAGCATCTGGTTTCTGCAACGCTAGGTTATAAGTTTAAGGCAAATTGGCAGCTCGGCCTCAAATATCGCTTATCCGGTGGCGCGCCATACACACCTTTTGATCCTACAGCATCTCAACAAAATTACGTTCTGCTGGGTACAGGTATTTTGGATTATAGTAAATTAAATACGCAACGCTTATCTACATTCAATCAACTCGATCTGCGTATCGACAAAAAGATCAATTTTAAGAGAACGAGTCTGGATCTCTTTATCGATGTGCAAAACGCTACCCTGTTCAAACAGCAATCTCCTCCAAGTTATACGTTCAAGCGTAATGCAGATAATACTGGATTTGAAACTACCGATGGTCAGGCTTTGAAAATAGATGGGGCAAATGGAATCCCGGTCATTATTGATAATAATTCTCTCAGTGTAACACCAACACTGGGTTTCATTTTTGAATTTTAATAGAACCGGTTTGATTAATGATCTACCAAAGTTCTCATTAATGTTCTATGATGAAAATTGTTGGAATCACACTATTGTTCTTAGTGCGAACTTTGGTATGTTCCTAGGTAGTGTTTAGCGGAAAGGTCAAGGTAGGTACCATTTGTAAATACACTATTGCATCAGTTTTTTTGCGAGCTAAACTATATTTTTGCTGTACAGCTCCTGGTAGAGATAACGTTCTTTCTATTTCTCCCGTAAAAGTACCTGAGTAAGCAGTTTCAACAACATCTGTAGTGAAGGGTAATACCCCCAGATGTTTTTTGACACCGGCGATATTACCCTCGCGTTGCCAAGTTTAATGGCTATTACTAAGCTCCTGTTCGAAGACAAGGTCGTGTGTTTTATCAGATTCGATCGTTACTGAAACCATGCAGTTTATCGCAACATTCCTATTCTCCCTTTTGGAGTTCTCCAGCAACTGCTTAACATTTTCCAAAGTAGAATTCAATTCCGCAATTCTTGCTTCATGAACTTCCGCGCCGTCTTCGCCTCGCATGCGTTTGGAAAATGCCTGCAGGGTGTGAAACTTGATCTTGTTCGTAAATGCTTCACATAGTATCTCGATTGCATCCTCGGGTTTGAACGATCCATTGATCAAGCTGAATTCCTTTGAAGGATTTTCCCAGGCATTAATATGAATTAAACCTTCCATACTTACTTCGCCGGGATTGTCGATCAAGTGATCGCGTGTTTGCTTAAGGTATCTCTGCAGTTCCTTGATTCGGGTTTCTCGCATCTTAATATCTTCTTCATTTTCACTTACCCCAATTTTTTCTTCATGAAACTTGATCTTCACTTCAACCAATTGTGTGATGATGGTGAGAGCATCGTAGCTCTTGAATTTTCCTTTGATTAATTGCATGGTTTGTTTTTTGGTTTATGATTTATTGTCCTTGTCCAAGTGAAAACGCCGGTTTTCCATCAAAGCTGTAAAGGTTTTCGGTCTTTACAACCTCTACTCCTTTTTTTCCGGCTATGGCCATCAATTGTAGAATTTCATCCGCATTTGCAATTCGGCCGTCAGTAGCGGTGAAGCGACACCTCCAATGATCGGTACAAAATGTTTCGCGCATACCTTGCGGCCACACTTTTATTCCACGGTTGCTGATCATACTCAACTTAAAATTCCTTGTCTCAACTTCAGTCAAAGCTTCAGCTAAAGAATCAGGATTCGATCCATCAAAGTGCACAAACATGTCTACGCCCAGTAGCTGCTTTGACCCTCGTGGTTTTCGCTTGTAAGGTTTCAATTTCAATTCTCGGTTTTCATACTTTGCTGGGGTTAAGGTTTTTGGTTTTACACCAAGTCGTTCGATCACTGCGTCTGCAAATTCCGATGTGCCCACTTTTTTCTTGCTAATACCTTCTTTAAAAATGTCGTAGGTATGTATGCCATCTTCAATTGTTCTTAACCATGCGTTTTGTATCTTTTCAGCCGCTTCTGTTTCTCCAATGTGGTTTAGCATGAGAATTGCTCCCTGAATTAAGCCTGAAGGATTTGCCAAATTCATACCAGCTCTTCTCGGCGCGGAACCATGTATGGCTTCAAACATAGAGCATTCTTCACCGATGTTGGATGATCCTGCAAGTCCAACCGATCCTGCAATTTGTGCCGCTATATCCGACAATACATCCCCATAAAGATTCAAAGTAACGATCACGTCGAAGTTTTGAGGAGTATCGGCCATTTTTGCCGCGCCAATGTCAATGATCCAGTGTTCCTTTTCCAGTTCAGGATATTCCGCGCTTATTTCATCAAATACCTTATGGAAAAGTCCGTCTGTTTGTTTCATGATGTTGTCCTTGGTAAAACAAGTTACCTTCTTTCGATTGTAAGCTCTGGCATATTCAAACGCGTATCTGATGATCTTTTCACACCCCGGTCGGCTCACAAGCTTTAGGCATTGAACTACTTCATCGGTTTGCTGATGCTCTATTCCTGCATAAAGATCTTCTTCGTTTTCACGAATGATCACAATGTCCATGTTTTTGTGTTTACTCTCCACAAATGGAGCATAGCTTAGGCACGGCCTCACGTTGGCATAGAGTCCTAGCATTTTTCGCGTGGTGACATTTAAACTTTTGTACCCGCCACCCTGTGGTGTAGTGATCGGTGCTTTCAAAAACACTTTGTTCTTTCTGATCACATCCCAGGATTCCTTCGAGATGCCTGATGTGTTGCCGGACAAGTACACCTTTTCTCCAACAAGGATCTCCTCATATTGAACTTTCGCACCTGCAGCCGTGACGATCTTCAATGTGGCATCCATTATTTCGGGGCCAATGCCGTCCCCTTTTGCGATTGTAATTGTTTTCATGGCTATTTGATTTATAATTCGATTTTATAGATGTTTTTTACAGGGAGAACAGCTCCTCCTTTTATACTAACGTGTTCATTGTCCAAGTGCCAAATGGTTGCCAGCGTGTGTTTTCTTATGACTCCGTCGTAGAAACATATAATAACCTTTTGTTTGTATAGATTGCCAAGTCGTAAGGCCGTTTGAAGGTCATTCCATCTCAACTCTCTATCCCGCGCGCTTGAAAGAACTTCATTAACCCGTAGCTTTAAATTCACTATACCTTCTTTTGAAATAAAAATGCTGTCTGTCTCTGCAGTACTGTGGTCTATACTTCGTTTGATGTTTTGATAAATGACCTTCAATTTCCTGCGTTTGGTTCGTCTTAGTATTTGCGTCGGGTGGCCGTTCGCTCTTTGTTTTGTAATAACAGTTCTATCCAGGTAAATTTTCAAGACAGTAAGCGCTATGCAAAGGGAAATAAATCCGGCAAGGAAGTAATGGTGTTTTGCGAACTCAGACAGAGTTTCTGCAATTCCCGTCGGCCAAAGGTGAAGTGTAAGGAAGATAAGCGCTAATACGCCGAAAACGGTACTCACCGATATCAGCATTGCGAAGCTTTTACTTTTTTGATCTACAACAGTTGTTTCCATTTTTTTAAATTTTATACCACAAATGTAGAGGCCATAATCCATATATTTTTATTTATAATATTTATAATATTTATAAATAAAATTTATATATTTGAATATGAATTATACACTGCATCAGCTTTCTGTATTTATTAAGGTGGTAGAACTCAGAAGCGTATCTAAGGCATCAGAAGAATTATTTCTAACTCAGCCCGCCGTTTCTATCCAGTTGAAGAACTTTCAGGATCAATTTGAAGTACCAATTACTGAGATCATTGGTAAGCAACTACACGTCACCGATTTTGGAATGGAAATTTATCGAATTGCGCAAAGAATTATGAACGATGTTGAAGCGATCAATTACAAAACTCAGGCCTATAAAGGATTACTTACCGGAAGATTGAAGCTTGCCAGTGTTTCTACCGGTAAATACGTGATGCCTTATTTATTATCGGATTTTATTCAGGAACATCCGGGTGTGGATCTGTTAATGGACGTAACAAATAAAGCTAAAGTAATAGCCAGCTTAACAAACGGCGAAGTTGATTTTGCGCTTGTATCGGTTCTCCCGGAAGGAATTAAAGTGGAGGAAGAGATCATCATGGAAAACGAACTCCAGTTCATCGCTAACTCAAGCTATAGAAAAATGAAAAAGGCGCTAACTAAGGACGACATAAAAGAAATGCCTTTAATATATAGAGAGCAGGGATCGGCGACCAGACATGTGATGGAACAATTTCTTTCTAAAAAGAAGATCGATCCCCGGAAAAAAATGGAGCTCACCAGCAATGAAGCCGTTAAGCAAGCCGTTAAAGCTGGTTTGGGTGTTTCTATCATGCCTATTATCGGTATCCGAAGCGATCTTAGATCCGGCGAACTTCAAATACTAAAGGCCGAGGGCTTTCCCATCAAAACAAAATGGCGATTGATCTGGTTAAAAGGGCGAAATTTGAGCGCTGTGGCCGAGGCGTACGTTAGTTTTCTCAAAAAAAACAAACAGGAGATCTTAAAAAGAAACTTTTAAACGTTATTTCTATTTATGATCATGGCCTACAAAAGAACTACCGGAATCATTTTTTTTGATCGCTATATATTAGCTTCTAACTTGTGATTTTGTATTCCCATTGGTCATGTGTATCAGATAATCAGATGAACAAAAATTACCGTTCCTAACTTTTGTTTATCTTTAAAGATATAGGAAAGTTACTTTAGTCAGAAAAACATATGAAATATTTTATATACTTAGTTGTTATTTTTAATTTTTGTTTCGCGCAAACGTATCAAACCGGAACAATTACCATCACGTTTAATGACCCTGCACGCACCGGTGGATTTGGCAGTGGCGCTGGTCCGGGTAGGCAAATACAAACGGAAGTTTATTACCCTGCCGCCATAGCAGGGTCAAATGTGGCAGTTGCATCCGGATCTTTCCCGGTGGTTGTGATTGGACATGGATTTGTAATGGATTGGCAAAGCTATGATAATATTTATTCGGCATTATCTAAACGTGGATATATAGTTGCATTGCCAAGAACAGAAGGGGGCTTCAGTCCCAGTCACAACGATTTTGGATCGGATATTGCCTTGGTTGGAAATAAAATGCTACAGCTAAACAGTACAAACACCTTGGCGCCAATATTTATAAGTAAAGTAGAGCAAAAATTGGCATTGGCAGGTCACTCTATGGGAGGTGGATCTTCTTTTTTAGCTGCCAAAAATAATTCAAGCATCACCTGTCTTTTTAATTTTGCTGCTGCTCAAACCAATCCTGCCAGTAGCCTCGCTGCTAAACAGGTAACTGTGCCAACACTTATTATTGGTGGCCAGGCCGATTGTGTTGCGCCGGCTGCTACAAATCAGGATAAAATGTGGGATAGCACAGCCGCTGCAAAAAAATATGAGATCATCATCAAGAATTTAACGCACTGCGACTTTGGCAACGGCAGCAATTTTAATTGCACATTTGGGCAAAATACAAGTAGTTGCCCCAATACTGTGATCAACGCCACGGCTCTAAAATTGTATATGAACTTTGTAGACCCCTTTTTAGATTTTCATTTAAAAGGAATTTGTTCAGAGGGTACACGATTTATGGATAGTTTAAATTTATCGCAGGTAATTTTTGCGAAAAAACAAATGGGTATCATCGGTTGTTTTCCGAGCCGTTTAACTGAGGAAAGTTCACCGGGTCGAATCTACGTTTATCCAAACCCGGCAACAACTAATATTCATATAATAAATGAAGGAAATAAGCACATAGATCAGGTACTAGTAACCGATATAAACGGCCAGCTCGTAAAAAGCTTTTCTAGCCACATGAATTTAGAAATCTCCGATCTAAAAAGTGGTTTATATTTTGTTCGTGTCAGATCACACGATAGGTACATGAATTTTAAATTTATGAAAAACGAATAGTTTTGATATTCTTAGGAGTATCAGATCTCTTACTTAAAATTCTGATCGCTCTTGCGGTTCATTTTCCACCCCGAGTTTTTGGCTAATATTTCTAATATTGGTTTTGTCATAGCTTAAACCAAATTATTTCGAACCGCGTAATTTATTATTTCAGCATTAGTTTTCATTTCCATTTTGTCGAGGATGCGCGAGCGAAATGTACTCACTGTTAAAGAAAATGATGACTTCACGAGTTAGCTGTAGTTGAAACTCCATGAAGTTTGTAGTACAAAAAGCTTTCTAAGCGAGACCAATGGAGTTTCGTTTTTTTCCTTAGCCACCCGTCGATTTTCGCGTTAACAAAGCAAAGACAGACCTTATATTGTAGAGTTCAATTTAAACTATTGAAAAACAGTGCTTTATAATGGCTTTGCCATGTTCGATAGTTAAGAAGAAGAGTTGAGGTCTCTGTATTTTAAGCCCCTCTTCTATCAGTATTTGTTAAAAATAAATTTGCCGTCGCCTTTGATTCTGAGCTTTTTCTGTCTAACTTTTACTTCTAAACTAAACAGCATGAAACACCTATCTACTGCGTTATTCACGTTATTGTCTCTTTTTGCTTCGGCGCAATTCTCTAATCAAACTACGCAAATTCAAAATAATAATACTCCAAGAAGTTGCGGAACGGGGGTACTTCCTCAGCAATTTGAGAATTGGGTGCAAAGCATCACGCCGGTAAATAATCCTAAAGGTGGAGATAATTCAACGCAATCGGTATTCAACATTCCTGTAATTGTGCACGTGATACACAATGCCGAAGCGCTCAATTCAATTTCAGCTACAACGGGTGGAAATCTTAATGCCGCTCAGATCATAGATCAGATAAACATCTTAAATAAAGATTTCAATGGAAATAACGCCGATACAAATTTAATTCCGGCTGTTTTCAAACCTCTCTTGGGAAAATTCCAGGTTAATTTTTGTTTAGCCGTTGTTAATCCAACTGGGGGAGTTTTAGCAGAACCTGGAATTGATCGCATCAATCGTGTTTCAAAAGGTTGGACAGCGCCTCCATATTCACAAGCGTATTGCGATGCAACGATCAAACCAAATAGTATCTGGGATGTGAACCGCTATTTCAATATTTGGGTAATGTCTTTAGGAAGTTCGCTTTTAGGTTATGCAACATTTCCAAATCCGGGTACCACCGGCTTGCTGGGATTGTCTGCACCTTTTGGCGGACCAACTACTGATGGCGTTGTGATCTTAAATACCGCTTTTGGAAGTATTGGAACTGCGTCAACATTTTCTCCTTACAACAAGGGACGAACCGCTACACATGAGATCGGTCACTGGATAGGTTTAAGACATATTTGGGGAGACGCTTCATGTGGAAACGATTATTGTAATGATACGCCAACACAGCAAGCGCAAAATTTTGGTTGTCCTGTTTTCCCAAAAGTGTCTTGTTCAAATGGTCCTAACGGAGAAATGCACATGAATTACATGGATTACACCAACGACGCGTGTATGTACATGTTTACCAAAGATCAAAAGTACCGTGCGCAGTTGATCATGACCGGATCAACGATCAGAGCGAATTTACTCACGTCAACAGTTTGTAATCTCCCTTCGGTGGGAAATGATATTGGAATTACTTACGTAACAACGCCAACATATTCACAAGTGATCAATTGCAGCAATAAGATCACGCCTGTGATCAACCTTCGTAACTGGGGATCAACAACGGTTACAACCGCGGTGATCTATTACAATTGCGATGGTGTAAATACACAAACAGTGAATTGGGCCGGAAGTTTAACGCCAAGCGCAAATGTAAACTACACACTTCCACAAATTATAAATCTTACAAATGGTGCGCACGCGTTCAATGCAACCGTAACCGCGCCAAATAGCGGAACAGACAATAACACAAGCAATGATATTAATAATCAATCGTTCTCTATTGCAAATTCATTTACGATGACGGCAAATTCTCCGTCGATCTGTACTGCGCAAAACGCAACGTTAACCGCAACAGGTGGCGCCAGTAGTTATACCTGGAATCCCGGGAACATCGTTGGATCTTCTGCCGTTGTTTCTCCGGCATCAACAACTATTTATACACTTAGCGGATCATCCGGAACTTGCATTAATACATTTACAACGTCAGTTACCGTTACGGCCTCATTAACCATCAATGTAAATACACCAACCATTTGTGCCGGTGGATCAACTACACTTACAGCAAGTGGTGCAACAACGTATACTTGGAACACCGGACCGCAAACGTCAACGTTGTCTGTTAATCCTGTGGGAACAACCGTGTACACGGTTAACGGAACAATGGGTACATGTAATGGATCAAAAACTACAACTGTAACGGTAAATCCAAATCCAACTGTAACTGTGAATTCGGCAACAATTTGTTCGGGCAATAACGCAACACTTACGGCAAGTGGTGCAACAACGTATTCGTGGAATACAAGCGCTACCACAACAAACATTGTGGTGAGTCCTACAGCAACAATTATTTATTCAGTAACAGGAACAACCGGAAATTGCGTGAATACAAAAACCGCGCAAGTAACGGTGAATACAACGCCTACCGTTACTGTTAACAGCCCTTCCATCTGTACAGGAAATTCAGTTGCACTTGTTGCTACGGGTGCCACAAGCTATTCATGGTCTAGTGGCCCAATTACAGCAAGTATAGCAGTAACTCCTCCTGTGGGAACAACTGTTTATACAGTTACAGGAACGAGCAATGGTTGTCCGAATGTAAAAACCTCTACAGTTACAGTTAATTCAAATCCAACAGTAACAGTTAACTCGTCTACAATTTGTGCGGGAAATAACGCTATTCTTACGGCAAGCGGTGCAACAACGTATTCGTGGAACACAACAGCAACCACAGCAAGCATTACGGTTAGTCCTCCTGTAGGAGTAACTGTATATACGGTTACAGGAACTAATTTGGGATGTACAAATACAAAAACAGCAAGCGTCAATGTAAATCCAAATCCAACAGTTACAGTTAACTCCACAACTATTTGTTCAGGAAATTCAAGTACACTTACGGCGAGTGGCGCAAGTACGTATTCGTGGTCAAGCGGCCCAACCACTTCAACTATTTCGGTAACTCCACCGGTTGGTGTGAATGTTTATACGGTTACGGGTACAAGTTTAGGATGTACAAATGCAAAAACAGCGAGTGTGAATGTGAACGCGACTCCAACCGTGAATGTGAGTTCGTATACTATTTGTCCTACCGGCACAGCAACGCTTACAGCAACCGGCGCAACAACGTATTCCTGGAGCACCACATCAACTTCTTCAAGTATTACAGTCAACCCAACGTTAACAACAGTTTATACAGTAACAGGAACAAGTAATGGTTGTACAAATGTAAAAACAGCTACGGTAACCATTGGAACCGGGATCTCTATTCTAATGTCGCCAAGTTCGCAAACTGTTTGTAGCGGAAATTCTGCAACGATCACAGCGAGCGGCGCAACAAGTTATACCTGGAGTAATTCATCAAACGGAAGTTCAATTGTTATAACGCCAACCGCAAACACATTGTATTCCGTTACCGGTGTAAGTGGTCCATGCAGTGGAACAAATAGCGCGATGGTAAACATCACTGTTCCTGCAACCGTCAATATGAGCGTTACAAATGTTACGTGCTTTAATCTTTCAACGGGTGCTGCAACAATTAACGCTACGGGTGGAGCATCTCCTTATACATATTCTTATAGTACCGGTCCTGTAACGCAAACCGCCGGTGGTTTCCCTGCCGGAAATTACACAGCAAGTGTTACAACCGCCTTTGGATGTGTTTCAACCGCGAACTTTACAGTTACACAACCGGCGCCAATTAACGCTATTGCTAACTCAACAAATGCTACCTGCGTAAGTTGTACCAATGGTACCGCTAATGTGATGGTAGTTGGGGGGACAGCGCCTTACACATACACATGGCTTCCTTCGGGCGGAAATGCTTCTGTTGCTACCGGCTTAGGAGCGGGTTGTTATACCGTGAATATTCTAGATGCTAATAATTGCTCGAGCTCGCAAACAGTTTGTGTTGCCGAAGATACTTCAGGCAATGTTGGCTTGGCAAATAATTCGATCGGCAGTACAACTCAAGTGTATCCTAACCCAACGAATGGTATGGTAACTTTAGTGTTCGCCACTTTGGAAACTCGTAAGATACAGTTGTACGACGTATTAGGTAAAGTCATCCTTCAAACTCAAAATGAAACTTTGAGTACTGAATTGAACTTAGGTACGCTTGCAAACGGAGTTTATTACTTGCGCGTGAGTGGAGAGCAACAATCGAATGTGATTCGTTTAGTGAAGCAATAAAAAACAGAGATAATCAAGGAATTTACACTACATTTGCAGTTTTCAAGATAGATGAATAGAGCGTTGTTTTTAATTGTATTTGTGTGTGGGTGGTTCTCGGTTTTTTCTCAATCTTCCGTTACGCTTACTATTGAAAATGCTAATTGTACTTCGTCAACAGGAACCGTGACCATTAACTCTGTTACTGCAAGCGCTCTTCCTAATTTCACCATCGCCGAAGCAAGTACTACCTTAGCTTCAAACGTTACACTTCCGTATTCGATCACTAACGTGAGCGTAGGAAATCACACTTATGTGATCACCGGATCTAATTCGGTTTCGGTAACATTCACTGCGGCGATCATTTTAGATAACGTAATTCCTACAGCAAGCGCAAGCGCTAACGGAACTGTAAATTGCTTTAATCCTCAGGTTTTGCTCACCGCAACTTCCAACATAAGTAACGCAACCTATAGTTGGACACCGCAAAACGTAACTACTAATACTGCAATTACAGCGGGCGGACCGGCAACCGTTATTGTTACCGACCCTTCTAACAATTGTAGCGCTACAGCAACTATTAGTGTAGCGCAAAATACAGCTGCGCCAACCATTAGCGCTACCACAAATGGTTCCATAACTTGTACACAAACACTTGTTGTGGTTACCGGAACTTCCTCCACTAGCGGGGTAACTTATAGTTGGAGTCCTACCGGCGCAACTACAAATACCATCAGCACAACCACAGTTGGAATTCACACACTCATTGTTACCGACCCATCCAATGGTTGCAAATCTGTAAAGAGCATTACGGTTTATCCCATTAGCGCGTTCAGTGGAAGCGTAAATACCACGTATTCGGTAAAATGTAATGGCGCGTCAACGGGAAGTGTGCAAATTGACGTTACCGGGGGTTCAGGAATATACTCTCTTACAATCATCAATAGTTCTACAACACTGGGTCCATTCAGTTCTTATACTATTCCTGTCACCAATTTATCCGCAGCCACCTACACTTTTTTTATGCGCGATACTCTGTCGGGTTGTACCAATATTGTAAATGTTACTATTAACGAACCAACACCTCTCGTTCTTACTACAACGGTTGCGAGTCAGTTTACCGTATGTGAAGGCGATCAAGTAAGAATTCTTTCGAGCCTTAGTGGAGGTGTAGCGCCCTATCAATATTCCTGGTTTCCGTTTGGGGGAAATACAGCGACACTCGATGTTGTTGCAGGACCCAATTCCTACACCTTGCAGGCAGTGGATGCAAATTCATGTGTGGTGAGCTCGGCAAAATCAATTACGGTGTATCCAAAACCACAAACGGCGATGCTAAATACACCTATCGTTTTGTGCGGATCAGTATGCGTTACATTTACTTTAGCAGCCGCGCAAAATACAACCTTTGTTTACAATTGGACGTTCACCGATGCAAACGGACAGGTTGCGCCAGTGCAGGTAACGCAATACACACCAACGATCTGTTTTGATAAGCCTGGAATGTATGGTGTAGATCTTAGCGTATTTTCTCAAAATGGGTGTGCAACACAATCCGTATTCCCTTATTTTATACAAGAATATCCTGTTGTAAAAGCGAATTATTCGTATTCTCAACCCGATGGCGCGTTCATTTTTAATGATGTTTTGTTTACCAATGAAAGTTCAGGTGCTATGTCATACAGCTGGTACGCGGAAAACGATTATTTCTCTGATAAAAATTCACCAACACATATTTTTCAAGAACCGGGTTATTATTTGGTATCCCTTATTGCAACCAATCCTGTTTGTGGAGATACAATGTCGAAAAGGATCTTTATAGGTGAAGCTACCTTTATGCATTTTCCAAATACATTCACGCCAAATCACGATGGTTTGAATGATGAGTGGTTGCCGAAATTTTATGGCGATTTTCAGGGAGGTACTTATAGTTTGAGTATCTATAATCGCTGGGGAAAACGCATATTCTGGACTCTGATCATTGATAATGGTTGGGATGGGACCTATAAGGGCAGTCCTTGCGAAGACGGCGTATACAGCTGGGAGGTAGAGATCAACGCCGGTGGGATAGATACGAAGAAGAAGGGGATGATCATTCTGAATAGGTAAGCGTCTCTATTTTCTTACCACTAAATTTGTTATTTTGATGTGGTGAATCGGCATCTCAGATATTTATTTGTTTTATTAAACTGTAATCTTGTTATCTATTCGCAAAATTTGGAGGAAGGTGAGAAGATCGCACCCGATCGCCCAGGATTTGGCGATGCCGTTTCTGTGCTTCCAAAATTTGACATGCATATAGAGACAGGTGTAGGATTCGAAAAGGAAAAATTTGGCTCTATTGCGCAGGATAAATATGGTATTAATTCGACTTTATTGAGATATGGTGTGTTCAAGCGAACAGAACTACGATTTGATTATAATCTTTGGAAGATCAAACAAACAAATACATCGGTGGATGATGTAGGTTTTTATCCGTGTCGGTTGGGAATGAAATATCATTTGGTCTACAACAAAGGGATAGTTCCGGCAATCACGTTTATAGGCATGCAAGAACTCCAATTTGCGGCTTCGCAAAATTTTAGATCTGAATACGCCAATACAGATCTTCAGTTATCATTCGCTAATAAAGTGAGTAAATCTTTTGCTCTGTGTTATAACATCGGTACTATTTTAGATTTTTCGGGGAGTGATCCAATTCATTATTATGCCCTCGCGCTTGAGTTTCACATGAGTGATAAAATTGGATATTATGTTCAAGGACATGGTTCGCTCATATATTCTTCATTCATACGTTATAGTCGGCAAAATTGTGAGACGGGAATTATGTTCTATCCAAATCATAATATACAACTGGATCTGTCGGGTGGACTAAAGGTTCTTGAAACGGTCTATGGGTCTAAAATAAGTATGCAATATCATTCAGTATTTTTTATGTCTGCCGGTTTTAGTTGGCGTTTTTTTGTAAAGAAAAAAGATCCCGAACAAACAACGGCAATTTCGAATCGGCAATAAAAAGCTTATTTTTACATTAATGCGAAATTTTTTTATTATACTGATTTTGATCTCTTCAAGTGCATTTTCGCAGAACGATAGCACTGAATTCAATGTTGCATTAAAAGGTTACGTTGAATCTTATTATTGTTGGGATGCTGGTGATCCAATAAATCATACCCGTCCTGGATTTATTTATTCCTACAATCGCCATAACGAAGTAAATGTAAATTTGGGTTACATTAGTGGAGCGTTCACCTCAGAAAAAGCGCGTGCAAATTTTGCGTTAATGGGCGGTACCTATAGCAACGCCAATTTAGCATCCGAGCCGGGAGTGCTCAGGAATATTTATGAAGCCAATGCAGGCATCAAACTTTTAAGGAAACATAATTTGTGGTTCGATATGGGTGTTTTTCCTTCTCATGTAGGTTTTGAAAGTGCAAATGGTCATTATTGCTACACGCTTACGCGAAGTATCTGCGCTGATAATTCTCCGTATTTTGAAAGTGGCGCTAAACTTACATACACTTCTAAGCATCAAAAATGGTTGCTGAGCGCATTGGTACTTAATGGTTGGCAACGGATCCAACGTTTAAACGGCAATAACACGCCTTGTTTTGGAAGTCAGATCACATGGAACCCAGATCAAAGGATCTCGCTTAACAGCAGCACGTTCATTGGAAATGACAAACCCGATTCGGTTAAACAAATGCGTTACTTCCATGATCTCTACGGTATATTTAAACTTCATTCAAAATTATCTGCTATTGTTGGTTTCGATATAGGTGCACAACAAGTTCATAGAGATACTTCGAAATATAATGTTTGGTACGCGCCTATTCTTGTATTGGAATACAAACTCACCAAAAAGGCTGAGTTAAATGCGAGGGCAGAATATTATTTTGATGACAAAGGCGTTATAATTTATACTGGAACCAAAAATGGGTTCCAAACTACCGGGTATTCGCTGAATTTTGATTACTATGTTTATCAGAATGTGTTATGGCGAATAGAGGCTCGTGGATTCAATAGTAAAGACAAGATCTTTACAATGGATAAGAAGCCGTCCAATCAAAACTACTTTTTTACAACATCTCTGGCGATAACCTTTTAACGAAGGATCTTTCTTACAAAAGCAACAGTGAAGTAACTCATCAAAAACACGCCGGTGAACGCCTCACAGGCAGCAAAGAATTTTAAATACCCTTCGGCAAAATAGTCACCATAACCAACCGTAAAGAAAGTGATAGCGCTATAGTACATGCAATTCCAAAAATCGTGTAGGTGGTACAATTCCTGGGGTAGGGTAGTAGCCACCGTTCCAAAAGTTGGAAAATATTCGGTGATGAACCAATACAATATCCCGTACATGGATAAAGCTACTAGCATATTCATCAAAACCCGAATTGGATCTGTGGCATAACGCCCAACGTAATCAAACACGTATTTTTGAAAATAAAAATTCGGATAAGCCCATAACGCGTTCTTCTTACCTTTTGCAACAGCTTCTTCCAATTTGCCCTTTGCTTCACAACGTTTAAATTCAAGATAAGCAGCATCCTCATCTTCGTATTGACCATTGTTCCTGAAATTTTCTTTGAGAATGCGGAACTGTTCAGCTTTTTGAAATAAACTCGATCTTTTTTCCTGGTTATAGATCAGTTCATGAACGTTATTGATGCGCCAATCAATAAATATTCTTCCAAGAATGCGCATGCCAACAAGATTCATTTCCCGGATCACCACTTTTTCTTCTTCGGGTTTTACATCAAGAATATCACGCACAACGGTGTTAGCTAGTTTGAGCAACTTGCACTCACCAAAACGCATATCAATGTAGCAATTGAGATGACATCCTATAAAGGATATTTCCGCTACTTTGGTCTTATTGAAAGTTACATGGCCGGTTCCAAATTCCACCAGGTCAAATTGCGCGTCTCCATGTGCAAAATCAGCTTGCTCAAATGATTTATGTCCGTGTCCGAATCTCGAACTTCTAAAACTCACTTTCCCGTCGCCAAACTCTACGCCTTCAAAAGACACATCACCATCGTTAAATTCAACGCGTCGGAAATCGATCTTACCTCCTCCAAATTCCACATTCTTAAAATCTTTCTTTCCCTTTCCAAAACCGGCTTTTTCAAACGTAATATCACCATTTGAGAAACGCGCAAATTTAAAATCCACATTCCCATCACCGAAATAGGTGTTCTTAAAATCCACATTTCCATTACTAAAATCAGCGTCAACAAAACTAAGATCCCCGGTTCCGAAATTGGTGTTATTAAAACTCACGATGCCTTCTCCAAATTTTACCGACTGAAACGACGTGGTGCCACTGCCGAATTTTGCCTTTTTAAAACTAACATCACCGTGTCCAAAATTGGCATTGGAAAAATCGCTTCGGCCATTACCAAATATCGCCGATTCAAATGTTGTCTTGTTCCCTTCAAACTCCGAATAACTGAAATCTGTTCTAATATCACAATCAAAAAAAGCCTTTCGTGCGCTGAAATTCTTTAATTTAATAACGGCGTGGTCATCGTACCCTTTATTGACCCTGTAAGCGGTGAGCGAGAAATTCTTTACGTAAGTACCGTTGAAATTCAAAACTTCGCCCTTATCTATCAATTCAAAAATTTCATCGGGGGTAATAACCCCGTATTTGTAGATCGCTACTTTTTTGTTATTCTCGTCAAAAAAACTCACATGTGCTGTTCGGTTGCGTCCAAAGATCGGCTCCTCTGTTACTTCTACATCGTAGCGTAAGAGATGGTGTTCATGTAATGGACTTTCAAGCATATACGAATCCTGGCTGGGCTTTAGGATTGAAAATTAACATTTAAGGCCCATTTAAGCAAGCAATTTTTAATCTCTTTTTAATCTCTTTTTAGTCCTTTTTTAATTTCCATTTAATCCCGGGGACGGCTTTAGTGGATAGTATTGCGAACTAGTTCCAGGTACATGATAGGAAAAATAGGTAGCGTCATAAAAGGGCCAAAACAGGATCGCGTTCATAAAGGATCGCACGGGCATAAAGAGGAGCCTTTCAATTTAAAGGTGTTTATTAAGGATACATTTTCTGTGCTTACAGGGATTGCTTTTGCAGTGGTAGGACTGGAATTCTTTATCGTACCAAATCACTTATTGGATGGAGGGGTAACGGGTATTTCCCTGCTTTTGTCTTTTATTACCAAACTCGATGTGTCTATTTTCATTTTCGCCATCAACGTTCCCTTCATTTTTTTAGGATATCGTCAGGTTGGAAAGTTATTTGCTTTCAAGACTTTTTTAGCGATCACCACACTTTCTGTGATACTCATGGTCATGCACTCATTTCATCCAACCGCGCTAACGCAGGAACCTATTTTGATAGCGGTATTTGGTGGAATTTGCTTAGGCGCAGGAATTGGTTTCGCCATGCGCGGCGGTTGTGTGATCGATGGTACCGAAGTTTTGGCGCTTTATCTTACACGTAAAACAAGTATGCAGGTAGGTGAGATCATTTTGATCATTAATATTTTGATCTTTGCTGTAGCAGCTGTATTACAAGGTATAGAAACTGCGCTCTTCTCTATTCTTACATTTATGGCCGCGTCAAAAACTGTTGATTTCTTAACCAACGGTCTGGAGGAGTATACGGGTGTGATCATTATCAGTGAAGAGAGTGAAAAATTACGCAGACAGATCATTGTACAGTTAGGACGCGGCGTAACGATTTACAATGGAAAACGCGGGTTGCGGGGAAAAAGAGCTCAGCTGGAGGGAATGAATGATCGCGATATTCTATATACGGTTGTTACCAAATTAGAACTCACCAAAGTAAAGTCTATTGTAGATGAAGTGGATAAGACCGCATTTATGACAACACATAGCATCAGCAGCGTCCGGGGTGGGATGGTCAAGGCCAGAAAATTACACTAGTTTCACAATTATCAACATTACAGTGCGCAGTTGAACTTGAGGTTTTTAGTTGCGAACCAATATTTTCCCTCTAATGTTTCAATTGCCCAATTTGGCTCAGCACTTCACTAAGTTCCTCGGCTTTGTTCGTGCCGATAAGAAGTTTTCTATCGTTTGTAAACTCAAGCTGCAAACCTTGGTCTCCCGAAACATTAAATGCGGTTCCCTTTCCAAATAATCCAAGCTTTAATCCCCATCCACCATATTCCATTAGTGGGGAGTATTGCCTGACGTAAGATTTTGTCAAAGTATTCCAATCATAATGTTTAAACTTTATATGGAATGGAAAGAATCGAACATAGATCCCGTCTTTCTTAACGGCTGTTTCTAAACGAAGATTAAAAAACAGAACAGTAAATAATAGTGTCAGTGCTGAAGTTACTAAAAGTCCCTCATTGCTCATTTGTTTATCTCCAAATGCCTCTCCATTGATCACTTGTTTGTAAACCCCAAATAAAAAAAGTCCATTAACTCCCAACAGAATGATCCAAGCCCACCATTGCCTGAATTTCTGGGTTTCTAAAAAAAATATTTCCTTAGTCATTATATTCAGTTCAATTTAAAATACAAACAAGGTAAATTCCGACCCATACTGACACAAAACTCAGGTAAACATAAAACGCCTGCATGTTTTGTTTTAGATCCTTTTTATAAAGTCTGTAGATTACCCAGATTAAGAACGCAAGTACCAGGCCTAAGCCACCAAATACCCTCATGTTAAGAATTTTGATCAAAGGTATAGCTTTTTAAGTTCGGCCTCTGTTAAATATGCGCCAAACAACAGCAAAAGCCCAATCTTTATAAAATCTTTATACTTTTTGGCACTCTTTTTATGCCCTATTTACAACGCGTACTTTACCTTTGTTCCCGTTCAAATGAAACAGTTCATCGCCTATAGAACTTCAAAAACAAAGCAGTATTTTATAAGTATCGCGTTTGTGTTTGCAGTATCGGCCATTTGCTTTTTACTTTCCGGATTTATCGGTTATCGCGTAACGGCTTTTATTTTGTTCGTAGCCGTCTCCATTATTGCCATGCTCTTTGATATTTTTCCGGTGATCGTTGCCGCATTACTTAGCGCACTTATTTGGAATTTCTTTTTTATCCCACCTCGTTTTACGTTTCACATCAGTTCAGCGGAAGACATCATTCTTTTCCTTATGTATTTTGTTATCGCTTCAGTGAATGCCGTACTCACGTACAAAATACGTCAACTTGCAAAAATTGCGAGTGAAGAAGAAAAGAAAGCAAACACAGTAAAACTTTATAATACACTTCTCAATTCTCTGTCACACGAATTACGTACGCCCATTTCAACGATCATTGGCGCGTCTGATAATATCCTAAACGACAAGAATAAACTCTCAGAACAGAACAAGCGCGAATTGGTCTCCGAAATTTCGCAGGCCTCCTTAAGATTGAACAGGCAAGTGGAAAATCTTTTGAATATGTCTCGGCTGGAGTCTGGTTTTATTCAGGCAAAAAAAGACTGGTGCGATGTTCACGAACTTATTCACTCCACCGTTAATCAATTAGAAGAGGTGCTTAAAGATCATAAGGTAAATATCAGTTTCGCCGACAAGCTCCCTTTGTTCAAAGTTGACTTCGGTTTACTTCAACATGTTCTCATTAATCTAATTGGTAATGCAGCTATTTATTCGCACAAAGATTCGCGCATCAAAATACAAGCAGGAATTAAAAAAGAAAAAAATTCAGAATTTCTCACATTCAGGATTGAAGACGATGGCCCGGGCCTTCCGGTAGCGGAGTATGAGAAGGTGTTTGAGAAATTTTACAGGTTAAAGAACTCAAAGACCGGAGGAACTGGTTTAGGCTTGTCCATTGCCAAAGGATTTGTAGAAGCGCACAATGGAACTATTAAACTAAAAGAAGGTTCCATGGGAGGGGCGAATTTTATTGTCGAGATCCCGGCAGAAACTTCTTACATCAACGCAGAAAAATGAATAACGGAGAAATATTAGTAATTGACGATGAGGTGCAAATTCGTAAACTGCTTGAAATAACCTTGCAGAGTAACGATTTTGTTGTAAAAGAAGCCGCGACTGCAAAAGAAGGCTTATTGGCTGCTGCAAGTCATTCGCCTGATCTTATTATTCTCGATCTTGGTTTACCTGATGATAGCGGACATAATGTTCTTAAAAAATTGCGCGAGTGGTACACCAAAGGTATTATTATTCTCTCCGTTCAAAGCAGCGAAGAAGATATTGTAAAGGCGTTAGATAACGGCGCAAATGATTATTTGATAAAGCCATTTCGTACTGGTGAATTACTTGCGCGAATTCGTTCAGCCGTTCGTAATAGTTCGAACGACGAAAATCAATCGCTCATGGACTACGGGAACCTGCAGATTGATCTCACTGCTCGCACTGTAAAGAAGAATGACGAAATAATAAAACTAACATCAACTGAATACACTTTGCTTGCGTTGTTTGCAAGAAATGAAGGAAAGGTTTTAACGCACGCCTATTTGCTTAAACAGGTTTGGGGCCCCGGACATGTGAATGAATCGCAATACCTGCGCGTTTACCTTGCACAATTAAGAAAAAAAATCGAAGATGATCCCAATAGGCCCGCACATTTGATAACAGAATCAGGTGTAGGTTACCGCTTTGTTGGGAAAAGCTAAGTTCTGAAACCATATTAAAAACAAAATTTTTGAAGCTATGCATTCAAACAGGATAACTATTGCCTCATTGTTAGTGGCTCTGGGAATTATTTACGGCGACATCGGCACAAGTCCGCTGTACGTGCTTAAATCTATTATTGGCGAAAGCACAATTAATGAAACGCTTGTTCTTGGTGGCATCTCATGCGTGCTGTGGACGCTCACCTTGCAAACAACTATCAAATATGTTATCCTCACACTGCGCGCCGATAATAAAGGCGAAGGTGGGATCTTTGCGCTTTACGCTTTACTCAAGCGCATGAATAAAAAATGGCTGTTAGTTCCCGCTATTATTGGGGGAAGTACTTTATTGGCAGATGGCCTTATTACGCCACCAATTTCTGTTGCATCTGCTATTGAAGGACTAAGAGAAATAAATCCTCACATCCAAACAATTCCTATCATCATTGGTATTTTATTTTCTTTATTCGCTATTCAGCAATTCGGAACAAATTTTGTAGGCCGCTTCTTCGGACCTGTGATGCTAATTTGGTTCTTAACTCTCGGAACTTTGGGCGTAGCAAATATCTTCACAAATGCTTCCATTCTTAAAGCATTTAACCCCTACTACGCTTATGAATTATTAGTGAAATACCCGCAAGGTTTTTGGATACTTGGCGCGGTTTTTCTAGCAACCACCGGTGCAGAGGCCTTGTACTCCGATCTTGGGCATTGCGGCAAGAAAAACATTCGTGTTTCCTGGATTTTTGTAAAATCAACCTTGATTTTAAATTATTTTGGGCAAGGTGCCTGGCTTTTGAATAATAGCGGAAAAACACTGGATGGTACAAATCCTTTTTATTCCATCATGCCTCATTGGTTCTTGCCTTTTGGAATTGTTATTGCAACCGCGGCAACTATTGTTGCAAGTCAAGCACTAATAAGCGGTTCTTTCACACTCATCAATGAGGCCATGCGTTTGAATCTATGGCCTAAAGTGCGCATTAAATATCCAACCATTCTTCGCGGTCAATTATTTATTCCTTCTATCAATTGGTTATTGTGCGCGGGTTGCATTGGTGTTGTATTACATTTCAAGGAATCTTCTAATATGGAAGCCGCCTACGGTCTTTCTATTATAGTAACCATGATCATGACCACTATTTTATTGATCAACTATTTGTTCATGAAACGCTATCCAACCTGGCTTAACTACCTACTACTCGCGGTTTACCTATTCATAGAATCTTCTTTCCTTATTGCAAATCTTAGTAAATTCCCTCACGGAGGCTGGGTAACTATTCTTATTGCACTGGTGATCATTTCGGTAATGACCATCTGGTATAAAGCACGCAAAATACTTTATAGATACACGGAATTCGTATCGCTCAGATCTTACATTCCGATTATCTTAGGTTTAGCTGATGACAGATCCATAGAAAAATATACAACGCATCTGGTATATCTAACCAGTGCAAATAACCCCGGGGAAATTGAAGAAAAAATAATTCATTCCCTACTAAAAAAACGACCAAAGAAAGCTGATGTGTATTGGTTTGTTCATTTAGATGTGACCGATGAACCGCACACAAAAGAATATTCCGTAGATCACATTGTGCCGCAAAAAATTATTCGGGTCGACATTCGCCTGGGCTTCCGAGAGATCCCCAGCATCAGTAAGCTCCTCAGGATCATCGTTCAGGATCTTTCCGCAAAGCAGGAAGTTGATGTTGTAAGCAGATATCGTTCTTTGCACAAAAACAATATCATTGGCGACTTTAGATTTGTGGTGTTGAAGAAATATCTGGCTCTTGAAAATGAACTGCCCATCTTCCAGAATATTACGCTTAAAGGATATTTCATATTGAAGAAATTTAGTTTATCTGAAGAAAAGGGCTTTGGTTTGGATACAGCCAATGTAAAAATAGAACAAGTACCTCTTCTAATAGTGCCGCCCAAAGATCTGGCTTTGAAACGTATCTATTAAAATGAAACTCTTATATCTTATAATTTTCTTGTTGGTTGTTGTTAACGCATGGTCACAAAAAATTAAGGGTGTTTATAAAACAGCAGCTGATCTAAAGCTGAGCACCATACAATTTCAAAGTACCCGGGATATGAGTTACAAGATAAAGATCTACAATGGACCATTTCGTAATTACGTTAAAGTAAAAACGACCGACACCTCGTATGTTCTTCTGAAGGATTCGCTCTTTGGTTACTGCGATGCGTGGAATAATTGTTACCGGTTTTTCGGGGATGAGATCTACACTATCCTGAATCCCAAAGAGGAGATCTTGCTTTACAAAATAGAATATGGCATGGATGGCCCAAAAAGTTTCCTGCGATCTACCCGGTATTTTTTCAGCATTAACGCCGCCGCCGCGATCCAAAAGCTGGATCTTTATTTGGTGCTTAAAGCTTTTGAAGGAAACGATCAATTCACAGAACTCATTGAGCTTTATTTCAGGAACAATTCTGAGCTGTTAGAATATGACCCGGTTCATAAAATGTATAAACTAAATAGACTTTTCGAATTAAGTATGCAATTAAAAAAATAATATGAAAACACATCTCTTTTTCCTTTGTTTCCTTCAATTATCGTTCATCGGCCACGCCCAAAATGATTCAAATCAAGTTCATAAAATTCCGTTTGACGGAATGGATCTTAGTTGGATTAATGGACAAAGCAGAGTCAAAAACTCTCCATTGGTTTTAACTGATAAAAAAACAGGAGAAACCATTTGTACCGGAACCGCTTATTTGGATAGCTACTATAATTACAATTTTGCGAATCCAATTGACAATACGCAAACCATTTCTTCATCTATTGGCAGACATAATGAATTTCAAGTCAACTTAGCAAGTCTCGGTATCGAAACAAATTATAAAAATACCATTGGCAGAATTTGGTTACAAACCGGCACAATGCAACACATTATTCAGGAATTAGACGCAAGTGTTAACCGGGGACGAAATACAGGCACCGGCAATCTCAAATTCATTCGTGAAGCAGCCGCGGGTTATCACTTTAATAAATGGTATGGAATAAATATCGAAGCCGGAATATTTATGAGTTACATAGGTTTGGAGAGTTATATGTTACAAGATAATTGGTGCTATCAACGCTCCATGCCATGTGATTTTACGCCCTTCTATTTTCAAGGTGCAAGAATTCAAATGTTTCCTACGCGGAAATTAAAAACAGAGTTCTGGCTATTGAACGGTTGGCAAACTTACAATAGCTTTGGCAGATCACCTGGCGTAGGTAGTTCAACCTATTGGCGACCAAACGAGAATTTGCAATTGGTGATGAATTATTATTTGGGAAGAGATACTCAAAACCCGGACACCTTAGGAAATCAATCCAACAGAATCCGTTTTCACACAGACAACAGTGTTGTTGCCCGATACTACAAAAATCCTGGTTCAAAAGGAATTTCGCAATGCGCGATAAGTATGAATAATCATTATGGCTTTCAGAAAGGAATGGATGCTGGAGACACCGTTACAGCCAAACAACATTTTATGTATGGAACTTCGATAGCAAATAGAATTTGGTTCAATAAGAATAAAATGGCATTAACGTTAAGAGGCGATTATTTATCCAATGGCGGAACCTATTTGGCATTTTCGCCTTCGCCCGTTTACGCAAATGATTATTCACAAGCATTTATAACTGATCCCTATAAACCAATAGAGATCTTTCAGGGAACGGCAACGCTCGACCTAATGCCTAATGATTTTGTGACCTTCCGTTTTGAATATGGCTACCGTCAGTCTAATATTCCTTATTTTGCAGGACATGGAGGAACAACGTCTCCCTCAGGTTGGACAAATGGCCCAACAACATCGGGTGTATGGAAACCCGATCTTCGGAAAACGGAGAACAGGTTCACAATAGCAGTTAATTTTAGGTTGTAAAAACTATTTATTTCTTTAAAGAATCATTAAAAGGCACACGATTTGAAATTGACCGTGCCAATGTGATCTCATCTGTATATTCCAGTTCGTCGCCAACGGCAATGCCACGTGCGATGGCGCTCATGGAAACCGTATAAGGATTTAATTTTTTGAATACAAAGAAAGATGTTGTTTCACCTTCCATTGTGGCATTTAGTGCAAGAATAACTTCTTTAACAGTGCCAATGCTTACTTTATCAATTAAGCTCTGAATATTAAGATCTGAAGGGCCGATACCATCCAATGGAGAGATAAGGCCGCCAAGTACGTGATAGATACCTTTGAATTGTCCGGTATTTTCTATAGCGATAATATCTCTGAAATCCTGCACCAAACAGATCACCGAGTGATCACGGGCCGAATTAGAACATATGTGGCAAACTTCCGTCTCACTAATGTTATGGCATTGCACACAGAAACGCAATTCGCTTCGCAATTTTTCCAGCGAATGAATAAAACCTTCAATGATCTTAGGATCCTGTTTGATCAAATGCAATACATGGCGCAACGCTGTTTTTTTCCCAACGCCGGGTAGCGAGGCGAAGGATTCAACCGCTTGTTCGAGTATTTTAGAACTGTATTCCATGCTCTTAACAAAGTTAGAGATTTATACTTATTCAAACCAGTATGTTTAGAAATTATTAAGATAAACTCCCTAAAATGCTGTCTTTTGAGGAACTTTGAGTTATGATCTCGCCCTTGCTTATTGTCGCTTTCATCATTAGCTATTTCCTCATTTTACTATTGATGGGCTATGTTACTTCGCGAAAAGCAAGTTCGGATTCATATTTCTTGGGCAACAAATCGTCGCCCTGGATCATGGTGGCGCTTGGAATGATCGGCGATTCACTGAGTGGTGTTACTTACATTTCAGTTCCCGGTAAAGTGGGCACAGCGCACTTTTCTTATTTACAGATCGTACTTGGATATTTTGTTGGGTACTTCATCATCTCACATATTTTACTCCCGTTGTACTATCGGTTGAATCTCACGTCGATCTACGAGTATCTGTTGTCGCGATTTGGAAGAGTAACGCAAAAGACAGGAAGTTTATTCTTTATCATTTCACGGTTATTAGGAGCTGGAGGAAGGTTGTATCTGGCGGCAAACGTTATTCAGTTCTTTGTATTCGACAATTTGTTTGAAACCAAGATTCCGTTTGCTCTAAGTGTTTCTTTGATCCTTTTATTGATGCTGTTGTACACTTACAAGGGCGGAATAAAAACATTAGTGTACACCGATACCATTCAAAGCTTGTTCCTGGTATTAGGAGTTATTCTTTCCATTATTGCCATCACCAATCAAATGGATATTTCATTATGGGAAGCAACCAAACGCATTTGTGCTTCAGACATGTCCGATACGTTCATGTTCGATTTCAAAAAATCAAATTTCTTTTTTAAGGATTTTATTGGCGGAATATTCACGGCCGCGGCTATGACCGGCCTCGATCAAAACATGATGCAAAAGAATTTGAGTTGCCGTTCTTTGCCCGAGGCTCAAAAGAATATCTTTTGGTTTAGCATCAGTATGGTTATCGTTAACGTGTTCTTTTTGGCGCTCGGTGTTTTACTTTACATGTATTACGATTTTTCGCATATTGCTTTACCAACCAATGCAGAAACAGGCGCTGTAATTACAGATAGAGTATTTCCAAATCTTGCTTTAAATCATCTTGGCGCGTTCTCGGGACTTGTTTTTATTTTGGGATTGACCGCTGCAACATTCAGCAGTGCCGACAGTGTGCTCACCACATTAACAACATCTGCTTATATTGATGTATTGGAGATCGATCGTAATCAAAAGATCGCGGAAGTAAAGAAGACACGCTATCGAACGCTCATTCATATTGGATTCACAATTATCTTGTGGCTCATTATTCTTGTGTTCAAACAAATGAATAAAGCGGCACTCATCGATACGATCCTGGTGGTGGCGAGTTACACTTACGGACCATTGCTCGCGCTGTTCATGATAGGCTTATTTACAAAAGTGAATCTGCGTGATCAGTGGGTTCCTGTTGCTTGTGTGGCCGGACCAATTGTTTGCTACATGATGAGTTTAAATTCAATAACTCTTTTTGGCGATTATAAAATCGGGTTAGAGCTGATCATTATTAACGCGTTCATTACCGGCGCGTTCCTTCTATTATTAAAAAAACCTAAGGTAGGTTAATCTACCTCAAAAGAAACGATGCAAATATCGTCGGTTTGATTAGCGTTGGCACGCCAGTTGTTGATAGCGCTTTGTACTTTACGCTTTCTTTCTTTCAAAGGAACGCTTTCAAGTTCAAGCAAGATCTCTTTAAAGCGTTTGTTACCCAGGCGTTTTTCAGTTATGGAACTGAATTGATCGATCACACCATCTGAAAGCATGTAAACCTTATCGTTCAATTCCAGTTGAATGAAAAGTGTATCGTAGTTCGCTTTTAAATGTTTGTTCTCAACACCAATTGGTTTACGCATCCCTTTGTGTTCAATAATATCGCCACCGCGGTTAATATAAATGGTATGCATTGCGCCTGAGAACAAAAGAGTTCTATCCGCTTTATTGTAGGTGCAAAAAGAAATATCCAAACCATCATTCACATCGGCTTCTGAATTTTTTTGATGGAAGGAATTATAGATGCTGTTGCTTAATAGATCCAAAATAATTCCCGGCTTGAAATTCTGCCATTTATCAATAATGGTATTCAAATAGGTGGTAGATAAGATGGAAAGTAAAGCCCCCGATACACCATGTCCGGTGCAATCGCCAACAGCTAGCAAAGAATAATTGTTGAACTCCTTCACCCAATAAAAATCTCCACCCAAAGCATCGCGTTGTAATAATAATGCAAAGGATTTTGGGAACACGCGTTTCAAAGCGTCCTCGTTTGGTAGGAATGCGTCCTGGATACGTTTGGCGTAATTGATGTTGGCTGAAATATTTTTGTTCTTCTCGTTAATGATCTCCTTATTGATCAACTGGTCAATGATCAATTGAGTAGAGGAAATGATCTGTGTGATGGTTCCTTTAAGCTCTGTGAAGTTTCCCGGGATATTTGAGAAAAGATTGATGGAAGCGTACAGTTTGTTATTAATGTAGATCGGCAGAGCATAAGCCGAACGTATCCCGCTATAGTACCATTTCTTTTCATCTTCGATCATGTTTGGTTTAAGATCATAATCGGATACATCATACAATCCATCGCTTAAAAATGAATTCAAAATGAAGATCTGATCGAACGGAAGATCTTTATATCTCATCTCTCTGCGCTTTTGACTGATATGCGTCAACAATCCTATTTTTTTATCAAAATCAAATTTTAAAATTGACGCGCGTTCGATATTGCTGAGTTTGTTGAACAGGAGATCCAGAAGATCCTCGAACACTTCTTCAACCTTTAAGTTATTGATGAGTTTATTTTGCGCCTCGTTCAAAATAGCGAGGTTTTTATTCTGTTGTTCGATCTCGTCGTTCTTCTGGTCGATCAACTGCTTGTTCTCAAATTGACTCAACGCAACCTGCAACACATTGGCGATCTCTTCCAGCGTACTCAATTCGTAGTTCGAATAGATATTCTGTTTTAAAGAATATACGGTAATGAAGCCACTATTAACAAGCTTTGGTTTGATGCAGGACAATAAAGTACATTTGATATTGGTGATCGGCTGTTGTAATTCAGCAAGCACCTTATACGTTTCCATATCTTCCTCTCTCCAATCAAACAAAATACCACTATGCCAATTGTGGATCGCTTCAATTTGAGCGTCGGTAAGTTTTAAGGTGCGCTCAAAAGTGAAATTATTATGCTTATTAATGAAATAGGATTTTAATTCCTTTCTATCATGATTAACGTAATTAAATGCGAAGGTTTTGGCATGATCCGAATCCGCTATGAGTTCCTTAAGGATATTAATATTCAGAGCGTCGAAAGAGGTTGACTGAATGATGAATTTTTGGAATTTATTCCTGGTCTCCAAATTCTCGTTGGCTACTTCTAACTGCGTTGAGTACGCTTCGATCTCTTTATTCTTACGCTCAATGATCTTGTTCTTTTCAAACTCAATGTAATAGCTCTTTACGTAGTTACTGATGTCGGCGATGTAATGCGTGTCGCTGGTTGCAAAATCAAAATGGAAATCGGTATATAAACCAATGAAGCCAATGATCTGGTCATTGTCCCTGAATTCGTGGATCAATCCGCTCTTGGCAAATTTTGGTTGATCCAGCATATACAACAACAAAATATCTTCTTTGGTCTTAAAATGATGGTAATCTTTCTTGGTGATCTTCTCGATGGTGTCCTTGATACTCGAATTCAAAGGTTGCACTGTTTGGGTGATCTTCTTATTGAATACATCAATGTAAAAGATCTTTAAATTATTATCACCGGTGATAAAGTTGAGCGTGATGAACTGCGTTGACTTAGCGATCTTGATCAAATTGTTCAACACGGTCTCGGCAAGCGATTCAATGGTCTTGGCACTCAAAATGGCTTGCTTCATTTCGTAGTTGGTGCGAAGATCATCGTAATAACTGTTCAATTTGATCTCGGCCTTAACGCGCTCCGAAATATCACGGCAAATAGCTTGCGCGCCTGCGAACTTTTTAGTGGCCGGATCTATCTTAAAAATGATCTGCTGGCCTAACCATAATTCCTGGTTGTTCTTGGTGATCACCGGGAACTCAATGTAAGTTTCGTAATTGTGGCGCTTCAGCTCATTCACGTTATGCTCGATCACTCTATTTAAATGGTCTTTATGAATGAACTGTTTAAAATCTTTTTTAAAGAATTCTTCACGCGAATAGCCGGTTGCCATAATGGCGATCTCATTCACGTAAGTAAAGTGCCCATGGGCATCCGTGGTGTAAATGATATCCTTCGCATTCTCTACTATGTGTTTGAATTCACGTTCCTTTTCCTGCTTCTCCGTAATGTCGGTTCCTATAGCGATAGTTGTCCCGTTCGGTAAACGGTTATTGTCCCACTGGATCCAAATGCGCTCTTTATTTTTTGTTTCAAGCAACACCTTGGAATTTTTTTCAATGGTACCTTTAATGAGTTTTTGTTTTACGTTCTTTTCCCCTTCTATCAAACGCCTCACTTTCCACCAACCGTCTCCTAACACTTCCCTGTCGCTGTATCCAAGTTGTTCTTTAAATGTGTTGTTCACAAAAATGATCTCACCTTTGTTGTTAGACACGATCACAATGTTCTTAGTAGTATTTAAAATAGTTTCGGAGAATGAAAAGCGTTGGTTGTTCTTTACAAACAATAAAAGCGAAACAAATAAAACACAACACACCGCGAATAGATACAGATAGGGATGCAAATGTGGCGTTTTCACCATAAAAGCAATGGCAAAGTTTGCGCCTGTTACAAGCACCGAAAAGAAAATGAAATTACGAATAGAGTTGATGAATGATGTACTTACCGACAAAAGAATGATCGACCCTATGGCATAATACCAGGTAAGATCCGTACGGTACAAACTCAACATCACCCCTAAACACAAAATAGCGTAATTGATGAGCACCAAGTTCTTGATCAAATTCAAATTACTTTTTTGAATGAAGGTGTAGATGAATAAAATTAATGTGAGCGCGCCACTCGCGGCCAAAACCCAAAGATCATCTTTTTGTTGACTGGGTTCAATGAACATCCTGAACAAAGCCGACACCGGTAAGCCAATAGAGGCGAACAAAAGTGTGGTACGAATAAGATTAATGTGTAAAAAAGGTTCGGATTTGTTGTAGTCATCCAAATTACTTTTCTCTTTTACCAAAAAATACACCGATGCGCCAAAAAAGAAGAGATAAAATGCTATCAGGCCCGTTAAAAGCCACACCTGGTTATGTTGGATAGTGTCCGGAACCATTAAATTTCCTCTAATTTACCCTAAAAAATATACAAATCAAGTCTCACCGTTATTAAAAGAGGGCTTTTAATATCTTTTTTTAATGACCTGAACACTAAGACTTTAATTTCCAATATTTAAAGCTTAATTAGGTAAGCTACTTATGAATGTTAAATTGTACATATTTGGCATTGCTCTCATCCTGCTGAGTTCCGCGTCCCACGCGCAAAGCAAGGCACAGATGATTGAAGCTGCGCAGGTTGCGTTTGAGGCAAAAGAATGGTCCAAAGCTTACGAACTTTATGATAAATTGAACGCCAAAGATCCAAAAGATCTTGACTTCAGATTTAAATTAGGGCTGTGCTGTTTGAATTTTACCGAGAAAAAAATGCGGGCTCCGGAGGTATTTGAGGCGCTTAAGAAAGATGTTCCCGG
The DNA here is from genome assembly GCA_044229315.1 of Bacteroidia bacterium. Classification (GTDB taxonomy): domain Bacteria; phylum Bacteroidota; class Bacteroidia; order B-17B0; family Aurantibacillaceae; genus Aurantibacillus. The sequence goes on along the minus strand of JBGATG010000003.1, from coordinate 319,630 downwards.
TCCGGCTTCTGCCTTCTACCTTGGTAAAGCTTATCATATGAACTATCAGTTTGATAAAGCACTTAAAGAGTTTGAAGAGTTCAAGGCTGCCAGCAAAAATTCTTCGAAAGATGAGAAAGCAATGAATGCCGAAGCTGATCACCTTATTAAGAACTGTCAATCGGCAAAAAATCTTTTGGATCAAAAGGTGACAGCGAATTTCAAGAATCTTAGTTCCCTTAATACCAACGAAGACGAATATGGTCCTGCCATTACAACCGATGAGTCGGTAATGATCTATACTTATAAAGGCAAGAACAGTTTGGGAGGTAAGCAAAATAATCAGGGACTACCAGACGAAGAAGAAGGAGAATACCACGAAGATATTTATGTGAGTGTGATGGGACCGGATTCTGTTTGGGGTCCGGGTCAACCCGTTGCATCTATGAATTCGAACGCTCATGATGCAGCTATTTCAATTTCACCTGATGGTCGTTATATATTTACATATCAAAGTAACGAAACCAATAACGGAGATATTTATCAAAGTGTTCTCTCAGGAACAACATTCTCAAAACCCGAGCCGCTTAATGAGAGTATCAATACACAGTCCTGGGAAGGAAGTTGTTCTATTTCCGCAGATGGACAGATATTGTATTTTGCCAGCGAAAGACCGGGCGGTTATGGTGGACGGGATCTTTACGCCAGCGTTAGAATTAATGGTGATTGGGGACCAGCAGTAAATTTAGGACCAAAGATCAATACCGAAATGGATGATGACGCGCCGTTCATCCATCCCGATGGAATTACATTGTTCTTCAGTTCCATGGGGCACAATAGTATTGGGGGCTTCGATATCATGTTCTCTATTTTTAAGGAAGATTCATGGACGGAACCAAAGAGTATGGGAATTCCTTTGAATACAACTGAAGATGATCGTTTTTATGTGATCAACTCGAGAGGTGATAAAGGATATTTTAGTAGTAATCGTCCGGGTGCACAAGGAAAAGGAGGCGAGGATATTTATATTGTACAGCCGGGTATTCTTGGTGAACGCCCCGTTGTAGCTATCTTAAAAGGTGTGGTGTATGGAAATGATAAGCCAATAGAGGCGATGATCGAAGTCACAAAGAACAAAGAGAATAAGCAATTAACTCCTGTGAATTCAAATAATATTACCGGAAAATATTTGATCGCTTTAAGTCCCGGTTCAACCTATCGTATTAAAGTTTCTGCTGAAGGATTTGAACCAATAGTGGAAGACGTTGATATTGTGAAGTTGGACAAATTCATGGAAATGAAGAAGGATTTCTATTTATATCCACCAAAGAAAGATACCGTAAAAACCGTTGTTACACCTACTGTTGTTGAAACTCCTACAGTTGTAACTGATCCTTGTTCAATAAGTAATCTTCCCGATTTTGCCCCTATAAAAGGAAAGTCATTGAATGATCCTTCGGTGTATTCGCAAATGTTACAAATGGTAGGTGATTATTGCGCTAGCGGATTGGTGTTTAAAGTTCAAATAGGCGCCTATCGTAAGCCGCAAAACTTCAAGTATGCAAACTTGCAGGAATTTGGAAGCGCTGAAGTGCAGGATTATCCTGATGGCATCACGCGTTTTACGCTGCAACAATTTGAAACGATCAATAAGGCAGAAGTGCTGCGTCAGAAAGTACTTGGTAAGGGACAAAAAGACGCGTGGATCGTTGCATTTATTAATGGTAAGCGTTACACCCTGGAAGAACTGATTGCCGTAGATTTCCTCGGCAAAGCCATTAATTAAATTTCTGTTTTCCAAACTGTTTTGTGGGGTGGGACATTTTGTCCCACACAAAAAGCCTAAAGGTGTTTCTTTAAAATTTCATCAGCCTTTTTAGAAACAGTAGCGTCAACTATTAATTCCGGCGCATGATGAGGTTTTTTACGCGCGTCGATGATCATTGCGCCTTTGCAGCCCCAGTGTTTATTTTCGGTGAATTCTTCAATGCCATATACGTCGTGTGATGGATTACTGCGCGTATAAGTGATCCATAAATAATCTTTCAAAATATCCTTTCCAAATTCGAATGGGTCGTGCAATACCACTTGTACAACGCCTTCCAATTCAGTTGCAGTTTTAATTTGATCACTTAGATCAGAAATTTCTTTTCTCGCTTTTTTATGATCTGTAAATGCATCAAATGGTAACATTACCACGCCGGGCAGAATAAGTTTCCCGTTTTTTAATTGAGAAGGAAGGTGTGTTGCCAGGGCCCGGTGTTTTTCTCCGTACGCGGCCAAAACTAATTTACTTCCTTCGTTAATTCCATCACCACTATAATCCAAAGTATCAATACTGGTTTTTGTTTGGAAGTGGAGGTCGCGGCGAAGATCAATGCGCTCAAAAACATGGGTCAAAAATTTCGCTACGTCATGGCAGTCCAAATTATCCCCGGCACTGATAAATAGATATTTTGCCAAACTCAGTTGTCCGGTTCCTAAAATTCGATTGGCTTGCGTTAATAATTCAGCCGGACGTTTATTTTCTAAATATGGCGTATAACGTTCGCTTCCTACAGCCAATAGCAAAGGATGAACACCGGCTGCATCTACAGCGTGAACTTCTTTTACTCCCGGAATTTCCTTTGGAATAGCGCTTCCACTCAATTCGTGAATGAGTGCACCAAAGGCAGTATCTTCTTGCGGCGGACGCCCAACAACCGTAAAAGGCCAAATAGCATTTTCCTTTGCGTAAACTTTATGAATGCGCATTACAGGAAAATCGTGCGTTAAACTGTAATAACCTAAATGATCGCCAAAGGGACCCTCAGGTTTATTTTCATTGGGATGAACTTCGCCGGTAATTACAAAGTCAGCGTCTAATGAAATACAATAACCATCTTCGTAAGCATACCGAAATTTTCTTCCGCCTAAAGCTCCTGCAAATGTGAGCTCACTTATTCCTTCAGGCAAAGGCATTACAGCAGCAAGTGTATGTGATGGTGGACCACCAACAAAAATGGAAACCTTTAAAGGCTTACCAGCTTTATTACTTTTTGTTTGATGTACACCAATTCCCCTGTGCAATTGATAATGCAATCCAACTTCTGTATTTAGCTGATAATTATTTCCGCTCAATTGTATGCGATACATTCCCAAATTGGAATCCATCACTCCGGGTTTATCAATGTCTTCGCTATACACTTGCGGAAGCGTTACAAACGCGCCTCCATCCTTTGGCCAATGTTTTATTAAAGGAAGATCTTCAATTTTAATTTCTTTGAATCCTGCCGAAGAAAAAGAACTTTTTTTGGGAAGTGATTTTAATCCGGCTAATCCGGTTGAAAGATATTTGAAAGGATGTTTCAAAGCTTTCATTGGGTCGTTGCGCAACTTCACTAATTCCTGCATCACTTCAAAGCGATCGCGAAACATGAATTTACTTCGCTCCAATGTTCCAAATAAATTACTTACAGCTTGATATTTGCTGCCTTTTACTTTTTCAAATAAGATGGCTTTTCCTTTGGCCTCGAACACTTTCAAATGTATGGTGGCCATTTCCAAATTTGGATCAACTTCCTCTTTAATACGAATTAAATGACCATTCTTTTCCAGATCATTAATGCATTCTTGTAAAGAGGAATATCCCATGGCACAAAGGTAATGATTTTTAATTTAGAGGTCGAAACTGCCACGGCGTCTCGGAGGCACGGAGTTTCACTGTGAATCTCCGTGTCATTGTGTCTCCGCGGCAAAAAATTTCAGTATTTTTGCAAAACGATGGATCGCTATTTCATTATATACAAACCTTACAAAATGGTATCGCAATTCATTAGTCCGGATAATGTGAATTTGCTTGGCGATCTGGATTTTGATTTTCCGGAAGGCACGCATGCCATCGGACGTTTGGACAATAATTCAGAAGGCCTTCTGATCTTAACGACAGATAAACGCGTAACACGTTTACTTTTTCAATCGGAAACACCGCACAAAAGAACGTATTTGGTGCAGGTAGAAAAAAAGGTTGGTCCCGAAGCCTTAGAAAAACTCAGGAACGGAATTTCAATTCGTATTTCGGGCGATCTATTTTATACAACAGTACAGTGCGAAGTGGATATTGTAGAAAGACCGGGAAATTTGGCACCCCGTGAACATGAGTTTCGGATCGATCTTCCTCAAACCTGGTTAAAAATGACACTTACCGAAGGTAAATTCCATCAAATACGTAAAATGGTTTCTTCTGTATATCATGATTGCAAACGTTTGATCCGGGTTTCTATTGAGGATCTTGAATTGGGAGATATGAAGCCCGGAGAAGTTAGGGAAATTGAACAAAAAGAGTTTTTCAAACTTCTTCACATTAGCGAGGTAGAATAAATTCCCGATTGTTGATTCCCCTTTGTTTCTGTTGATAATTCCGACTTTCAACCAAAGCCCATAAGGGTATATTTGCTCACTAAGATACACTATGAGCGACGTAAAATTATTCTTTAAGATAGCCGATGAGTTAAAGATCACCTCACAGCAGGTGAATGCCACCGTAAAATTGTTGGATGAAGGCGCAACGGTTCCGTTTATTTCTCGTTACCGCAAAGAGATCACCGGAAGTTTGGATGAGGTACAGATCCTTACCATTAAAACCGAAATTGAACGTTTACGTCAGTTGGAAACGCGTCGTGAAAGTATCTTGAAATCAATCGAATCTCAAGGGAAATTGACCGAAGAGTTGAAAGAAAAAATTATGGAAGCGGAAACGCTTTCAAAATTGGAAGATCTTTATTTGCCCTACAAACCAAAACGTCGTACCAAAGCAACTATTGCAAAAGAGAAAGGATTGGAGCCTTTGGCCTTGTTTATTTTGGAGCAAAAGAACGCGAATGTATTTGATGAAGCCCTGAAATTTGTGAATGCGGAAAAAGAAGTGGAGAATCCGGAAGAAGCTTTACAGGGTGCACGCGATATCATTGCGGAGATAGTTACAGAAGATGCTGTAGTTCGTGATCTGATCCGTGAGCAATTCAAGAAAACTGCTATTGTAAAAAGCAGAGTGATCAAAGGTAAAGAAGATGCAGCACAAAAATTTGAAGATTATTTTGAATGGGAAGAGCCGCTTGCGTCTTGTCCGAGCCACCGTATGTTAGCCATGCGCAGAGGTGAAAAAGAAGATTTTTTAATTTTAGATATTTCTATTGACGAAGAAAACGCCTTACATACAATAGAAAAGAAAATAATTACGTCGCGTGGCGAAGTTGCCGAGCAATTGAAAGAAGCAATTCTTGACGGCTACAAACGCTTGTTAGCACCAAGTATTGAAGCGGAAACGCGCTTGTTCACCAAACAGCAGGCCGATGAAAAAGCCATACAAGTATTTGCAGATAATTTACGTGAACTACTTCTGTCTTCGCCGTTGGGACAAAAGTCTATTTTAGCTTTGGATCCTGGTTTCAGAAGTGGATGTAAGATGGTGGCCTTGGATGCGCAAGGAAAATTATTGGAAGAAACAGTTATTTATCCACACGAACCGCAACGTAAAGTTACTGAAGCGGAGAATTTGGTGCTTGCTTTCTGCGCGAAACATAATTTGGAAGCCATCGCTATTGGTAATGGAACTGCGTCGCGCGAAACCGAGCAATTCATTCGTAAAATTGACGTGCTTCCGAAAACAATCCCTGTGATCGTCGTAAATGAAGCGGGTGCATCCGTGTATTCAGCTTCAGAAGTAGCGCGCGAAGAATTTCCTGATTATGATCTAACTGTTCGCGGTGCTGTTTCTATTGGAAGAAGATTGGCGGATCCTTTAGCTGAACTCGTAAAGATCGATCCAAAATCAATTGGAGTTGGACAATACCAACATGATGTAGATCAAACACTATTGAAAGATAAATTGGATGACGTTGTTGGTAGTTGTGTGAATGGAGTAGGTGTGGAGTTAAATACCGCTTCTAAGCAGTTGTTGTCTTATGTTTCAGGAATTGGTCCGGTGTTGGCGCAAAACATTGTAGATTATCGTAATGAACACGGTGCTTTCAAATCGCGTAAAGAAATTATGAAAGTGCCTCGCATGGGCGATAAAGTATTCGAGCAATGCGCAGGGTTTTTACGTTTGCGCGATGGCATTCATCCTTTGGATAAAAGCGCCGTGCATCCGGAAAGTTATCATATCGTTGAAAAAATGGCGAGCGATCTCAATTGTGGAATTGATGATCTTATCAAGGACAAAGAACTGCGTAAAAAAATTCAGCTTACAAAGTATGTTACTGAAACCGTTGGTTTACCAACGCTAAAAGACATAGTGAACGAATTAGAAAAACCCGGACGAGATCCGCGTAAGAGTTTTGAGATCTTTAGTTTTGACGAAAGTGTTCATGAGATCGATGATCTGCGTGAAGGAATGCGTTTACCGGGTATTGTAACAAACGTTACAAATTTCGGTGCGTTCGTTGACGTAGGTGTTCATCAAGATGGTTTGGTACATATCTCTCAGTTGAGTGATACATTTGTTGATGATCCAAATAAGATCGTGAAGGTGGGTCAGAAAGTTTGGGTGAATGTTACCGAAGTAGATGTAAAGCGTAAACGCATTGCATTATCCATGAAAGGCGAAGGTTTAAAACCTGCCACAACGTCGAGTACTAAAGACAAAGGCAAAAAAGCGGAAGCTTCGTACGACCCTAACGACATGGCTTCGGCCCTGGCGGCGCTTAAGGGTAAGTTTGGAAAGTAGCCACTTATACATCGAAAATATGTGAATTCTAGGGAGATTCCACCATGTACCAAAAGATCCTTTAACGGTTTGAAGTTGATGTAAAAATGACGTATTTTTAAATTATCTAAACTACGTTCATGAGATCATTTAAAAATCTAATTGTTTTAGCGTTATTGGCGGGCACTAATTTTAGTTTTGCTCAATTAACAGGAACGGCGTTCCTTTCATCACAAAGTAATCACTCAGGTATTAAAGTAAAATTCAAAGCCAATCCTGGTACTGCCGTTACTGATTCTACCTTAACTGATGCAGCTGGTAATTACTCCATAAATATTACCGGTGGAAATTATAATGTTACTCTTTCTAAAATAGGTTATCAGCCTGTTGACTATAATAGTGGTCAAGCAGTGATTCTTACAAATACAACGAGTATGAATTCCGTTACTTTAACTGCAGGAAATGTGGTTAACGTCTCGGGTAGTGTATCAGGAACATGGGTTAACACAAATATTTATTTGGTTACCGCTGATGCTACAATTCCTTCAGGAAGTACATTAACCATTAACCCGGGCACAGTTGTAAAATTTAACGGGAACTATTCTTTAACAGCGATTGGTGTTTTGAACGCTCAGGGAAATGACCCAAATAGTGAAATATTATTCACCTCCAATTTATCTCCTTCCAGTTTTGGAGACTGGCGAGGTGTTTATATTTACAATAACTTTTCAAAGATCAAATATTGCGCATTTGAATGGGCTTTTATTGGACTTTTTGTTTCAAATAGTAGTATGGAGATATCTTATAATCGATTCCTTAGAACTTATCACGCAGGTTTATATATTCAAATCTGTTCCTCTCATGTCCATAATAATTTGTTCGAAGATTTTCACGGCCCGGTATATTCGGCCGGTATAGAAGCCGAAAGTTGTAATGCACTTATTGAATGTAATGAGATTCATGATGGAGAAGGAAAGGGCATTTGGGACATGAATTCAGGAATAATAAGAAATAATGTGATCTATAATATTACTAACCCTCAGCGTGGTTATGGCGTCCTTTCTGAACTTCCAGGGGCTGGAGGCACTAATACTACAATCATACAGAACAATATTATTCATGATTGTATTCGCACTGGGCTTGAAGTATCTAACAATATCACTGGTTTGCCCGAAACTAAACATATAAATAATACCATCTTTAATTGTGGTAGTGGAATATACTTTCATGAAACTACAAAGGTAACAGTGGTCAATAATGTTATTTTTAATAATACCTATGCTGGGATAAGACAATATGGTTCAAATGCTTTTGAAATATCGTATAATGATGTCTGGAATAATGGAACAAATTACTTTGATGTTCAGAATTTAGGTATTGGACAGAACGTAACAACGAATGGGAACGGCGACCCTGTTGATTCATATTTTAATTTTTCAAAAGACCCTTTATTTAGCAATGGTCAGCCACCGTATTTAAGTTCGTCATCACCTTGTTTAAATGTAGGAAAAGTAATGTATTCAACGACGATTGGCGCTAATACTAATTCATTTTGTTCCGGAATGGAAATCGGCGTTCGTGAACAAGAGCAAGAAATTGTTTCTCAGGTTTTCCCAAATCCATTCAATGAGCATTTCACTATTAAGATCAATGCCGAAAAAGTGAATCTTAAAATTTTCGATTTGCTAGGAAAAGAAATTCCTGTTTCGATCTTGTCCGCAACTTCAAGCGAAGCAAATTTATCCATAGGAGGGGTTGCTCCGGGTATTTATTTCCTTCAAATAAGTTCAGGTAATTCCAAGGAAACGGTTAAACTCATCAAAAACTAGGTTCAAAACCCGGTTTTTCCTTAGTCCAAAAATTTCTTACATTAGACATAACAATTTATGTCTGAGTACGGATTAATAGGCAAGAATCTCTCGCACTCGTTTTCAAAGCAATATTTTCAAAAGAAATTTGAGGATCTTGGTTTGGATTATTTGGAGTACACCAATTTTGAATTGAACGATATCAGCGAGATCAAGAGCGTGCTTTCAAAAAATCCTCTGCTGAGAGGTTTCAATGTCACCATTCCATATAAAGAATCCATTATTCCGTTTATGGATGAATTGAGTCCGGAAGCGAGAGGCATTGCCGCGGTAAATTGCGTAAAGATCAGTAACGGAAAATTAATTGGACATAACACCGACGCATACGGATTTGCAACAAGTATTAAGCCTTTTTTGGAACCACAACATAGCCGTGCGCTTGTGTTGGGAACGGGCGGCGCTTCTAAAGCAGTTGTGTTTGTTTTAAAACGTTTGAATGTAGAAGTGTTCTTTGCAAGCACATCCAAAAAACGCCAGGGAACTTTTGCTTACGAAACTTTAAATGAGCGCTTGTTTAACGCTTGCAAGTTTATTATCAATACAACTCCCGTTGGGATGTTTCCAAATGTGAATGAATGTCCCAATATTCCTTACGAATGTTTGGGCTCACAACATTTGGTGTACGATCTTATTTATAATCCCGAAGAAACTTTATTTTTAAAGAAAGCAAAGGAACAAGGCGCAATAACCATCAATGGTTTAAGCATGTTGCAATTGCAAGCCGAAAAAAGTTGGGAGATCTGGAATTCTTAATTAATTGTTCGGAGCACCCGCTGCGATCCACGATTCAATTTTTGCTACCTCACACGGACTTAGATCTTTTGGACCCGTAGTATACGACGCAGGCATTTTATTTGGATTGCTGGTTAGGCTTTGATCTTTTATTCTGCCCATAACTTTATCGCTCTTTGCAGCAAATCCTCCGTAGGTAGTAAAATTTCCCCAAGTATTAGCTTGTGCATGGCAACCACTATTTATCGCGCAAAATGTATTTAATATAGGTTGAATTTGTGTTGAGAATTTGATATTCGTTTTGCAACTATCAGGAACAGTTGGAACAACCGGGCCTCCGCCAGGAGGAACTGGACCACCTTCCGGATATCCAACATCTTTTTTACAGGTAGCAAACAAGATCACTAAAGCCGGTACGATCACCGCGAAAAATAGATTGCGTTTCATATCACTAAAATACGAAGAAAATGGGAAATAGGATGGGTGAGGTGAAAATTTTTTAAGAAGGGATAATCTCTCTTAGTACTTCATTTCCAAGCGCATCGTAATAGGTGCAGGTCATTTTATCTGTATCTACTACCCAATTGTTTATTCCATATTGCGCGCATGAGTTACAAAAACTCGGATAGTCGGTTTTGCCCTGCTGATGAGTCTTAAGATCCGATACAAATTGTTCTTTATTGGTTTTGTCTGAAATGACCTTTACCGGATAGCGTGGATCAGTTTGTGTCCTAAAATCATTTTCACCTTCAAATTGCGTATGGCCATCGCTCACATGTGTTTTGTATTTTACGACACCAAGTTGCCTTAGTTCCTTAATGTAATTAGGAAAATCGGCACCACTTTTTACTTTGCTGTGCGCGTCTTTTATTTGTTGGAGTGTGAACATAGGTCTTTTATTTTTCTGACAGCTGTCATTCTGTTTGCTGTCATTTATCAAATTTAACCAATTAAAATTATCGGTCAACGGGTCGGCCAACTGTACTCTTAATAAATGGTAAAGCATGTATCATTAGGATTAAAATTGCGATATTTGTTTAAGAAAATGAGAGACGTCATTTGGACCATAATCATCATCTGGGTTGTTTACAAATTGGTAGACATTTTTCGCAGTTCTTCTGTAAAAAAGACCTTTGTATATAACAAATACGAAACTCACAATCACAATACTCAGCAAAAGCCCGAGGGTAGTGTAACGGTTGAGAAAAACAGCAAACACGGCAAGACCCCAAAAGCCAATTCAACCGACGGTGAGTATGTTGATTATGAGGAAATTAAATAGCATTTAAATTCTATTTTTCCCATTTACTTTCCTTAAATTTGCCCAAATTAAATTTAATATGGCAAGCGATAATTTTCAGGCTCACGATTATTACTTAATGGATGAATTATTAAGTGATGAACATAAATTAATACGTGAAACAGCCCGTGCATGGGTAAAAAAAGAAGTAACTCCCATTGTGGAAGATGCTTGCCAGAATGCGAAATTCCCAAAGCAATGGATCAAAGGTTTGGCCGAGATAGGCGCTTTTGGACCATATATTCCTGTTGAGTATGGCGGACCAGGCTTAGATCAGATCTCTTATGGATTGATCATGCAAGAGTTGGAAAGAGGCGATAGTGGTTTACGTTCTACAGCTTCTGTACAAAGTTCATTGGTGATGTTCCCAATTTTCACTTATGGAAGTGAAGCGCAAAAGAAAAAATATCTCCCAAAATTAGCTACAGGCGAAATGATGGGATGTTTTGGATTAACAGAACCTGATCATGGAAGTAATCCAAGCGGAATGATCACAAATATTAAAGATAAAGGCGATCATTATTTATTGAATGGCGCCAAAATGTGGATCAGTAATTCCCCGTTCGCTGATATTGCTGTTGTTTGGGCAAAAGATGAAGCAGGAGAAATTCGTGGATTAGTAGTTGAACGTGGCATGGAAGGATTTACAACACCTGAAACTCACGGTAAATGGAGTTTACGTGCGAGTGCAACCGGCGAATTGGTTTTTGATAATGTAAAAGTTCCGAAAGAAAATATTTTCCCTAACATTAAAGGACTAAAAGGTCCTTTGGGTTGTTTGAATAGCGCGCGTTATGGAATTGCATGGGGTGTTATTGGCGCTGCCATGGATTGTTACGATAGCGCATTGCGTTACAGTAAAGAGCGTATTCAATTTGGAAAACCAATTGGCGCGTTCCAGTTAACACAAAAGAAATTAGCGGAGATGATCACCGAAATTACCAAAGCACAAATGCTGACATGGCGTTTGGGTGTGTTGAAGAACGAACACCGCGCTACACCGCAACAAATTAGTATGGCAAAACGTAATAACGTGAACATGGCTCTGACCATTGCTCGCGAGGCGCGTCAAATTCACGGTGGAATGGGAATCACCGGCGAATATCCAATTATGCGCCATATGATGAATTTAGAAAGTGTGATCACCTACGAAGGAACACACGATATTCATTTATTAATTACCGGAATGGATGTGACGGGATTTAATGCATTTTCATAATTAAAGGTCTAACCTCTTAAACTATTTATATGTTCTATTCTAAAGTTACCAAACTAATTGGGTTGTTATTGTTATGCAATACCCTGTCAAGAGCACAAAACCCCATTGTGATCTATGACACCAAGTACAATTCGTCGATTGCTATTCAGGGCGTAAAATTGTATGATATACAATCTAAGAAGTGCTTTTTTCAATACACTTCAACTGGAGCTAGTGTATTCAATATCAAGACACGTTTGTTGCAAATAGACGCGCAAACATTTAAAGAAGTTGGAAGAATGGACTGGCCCGAATTTAAAGGATACGAAAAACAAGAGTTAAATACAAAAGATGATTTCCAGGCCTTGAAAGGTTATGGCGCATTCTTTATGTCGAAAAAGGACCCGAAGACAAGAAAGAAAGACCTTTATTTTTCAAAGGTTTTAGAATCATTTTCGGTTTCGCCGCAGCCCGAAAAATTATTTACTATCAGAACCAGTATGCCATGGTATTACCTTACGCTCACTACCAACGATGACAAGAGCGTGATACTTATCACTGAGAATTTGGATGATAATGCAGGTATTATTCACCGAGTTTACGACAAGGACCTTAATTTTAAAATGAGTGATTCGGTTACCGCTAAAACCAACGGAGGTGATACCGTGAATACCATTATGTTGAATAATGGATTTGCCATTGTTGCTCACAACACATCAGGGCGACATGTGAGGATATTGGATGTGGTGGATAATAAGGTGATCAAATTTTCCATTAAGAACACAAAGAAGGTACCTATGATCAAAAACCTGAAAAAGATCAATAATACCATCGTGCTTTGCGGAACTTATTCTTCGCGCGTTTCAAAGAGAGTGGTGTCTAATGGTGTATTTAAGTACGTATACGACCTTGACAAAAATTCTTTGGTTGAAGAATACTATTATGATCATGTTCCACAGGGAAAATCAGAAGCAGAGGCGGTTGAAAAGATCGTGTATAGTTCATGTATTACGCCAAATGGATATTGCTATCAATTGATCTGTCAGATGCCAACCGGTACAGCGCCGCATAAATTTGAACTTATGGGCCTTGGAAATAATTCGGATAAATTCAGGAAGCAGATCCCATCACATAGAATGGATGAGAAAATGTTATCGGTGAATAATACAATATTTATCGGTAGCACTATTTGCGAAAAATACGATGTAAACAATTTCGTGTATGAGAATCCTTTGATCATTAAACAGAATTTGTATGCTTTGGATACCGACCTTAGATCAGTTTATTTAAAAGTTGGACCGAATGGCTACATTGAAACTCATCCTAAGCAATGGAATGCTGAGGGTACGAAAAAGAGCTGGATAAAAATAGAGGATTTTACGGGAGGACATGAGATAAAAGATATTGACTACAGTAAAGTTACCCTAACTGAATAATGTATTGCCTTCTCCTTAATTAGGATCTAAACTTCCCATGATACCGGCGGATCAAATAGTTTTAAATAAAAAACCCTTCTGTTTCTAGAAGGGTTTCTTTTTAAATATCGGTTCTGATTAAATATAACCGAACACTTTCTTTTTGGTTTTGTTCTTGTGTGTCCATTCAACTTTCCAACCGTAAGCGCAAGGCTTAGAAGCTGTAGCGGTTTCAAGGTTACCGTTTGAATCAACCGCAAAGGTTACTTTCAGGTCAAAATCTTTACTATCAACTTTGATATTTACAGCACCCGCAGTTGGAGCCCACCAGCCACATGAAGTTGTCCAAACAATTGGCGTAGTTACCTGACTTGTGAAAGAATCACCATCACGTGTTGTTCCATAATTCTCAAGATTGCTTAACGACTCATGTGTTCCAGTTCCCTCAGCTTTACATTGGAAAGAAAGACCGGAGATCCACGAGTAAGTGATGCGACGGTTGATGTGATATACTGCAGTTTTGCTATCGCTGAATGTCACATTTAGGTCACCATTTTCTTTTACTTCAGTTACAACAGATGAGTGAGCTTGAGTGAACAATAGATCCCACCAGGTTGTACCGCTTGTATTCACGAGGAACTGAGAACCGTTGATGATCACAAATTTTCCATCCGATACACGCGTTACTTTGTAATTGATGTACTCAACTTTCATTTGAGCACCCGCGTCTTTCCAATGTTTGTTTGGATAGTCTATCAAGGTTAAACGGATCTGACCGGTACGGCTACGGTTGTTGTAAGCTGTTCCGTTGAAAGTAATTAATAATACACCAGCTGAAATATTTGTTTGATCAAGCGTTGCATCCTGAACGTTTCCTGTTACACCTTTAGAACTGAATGATTCTGTTCCCTTTGGGTGATCAAGTGAAGATGATGAAACGATGTCGTTCACGTCGCCGTTGGCTGCGTCGTTCTCAGTTTGAACATCGCGGTTATCTACCGATGATTGTCCGTCTTCTTCTTTAAATGCTTTTTTCTTTTTACAAGAAGTAAATACCAAAGAACCACACATTAGTACGGCTGCAAAGGTTAGTATCAGTTTGTTTGTTTTCATTTTGTTTTTTGCGTTATAGCAGGTTTGACTGTAACTTGTGTAAGGGGTTTAATTTTAAACCATACGAAAATACGATTTTTTCATTAAAATCCAAATTAAAGGCTGGTTATCAGCACATTAAGTTTATAAAAATTTAAAAAGTTCAGTCCCTACAAAAGACACATTACCATTACTTTAGGCAGAAATAGTACCTTTGTATTCTTATGTCACATTTAATAGCCCCATCCATCTTATCGGCCGATTTTGCCAACCTTCAGCGCGATTGCGAAATGATCAACAGTTCTAAAGCCGATTGGTTTCACGTAGATATTATGGACGGCGTGTTTGTTCCTAATATATCATTTGGTTTCCCGGTATTAAAGGCTATTCAACGTCACGCCAAAAAGCCTTTGGATGTACATTTAATGATCGTGAATCCTGATCAGTATGTACAGACATTTAAAGACGCTGGTGCAGAGGTACTGACTGTTCATTACGAAGCTTGTACGCATTTACATCGCAGCATTCAGAACATTAAGAATACAGGAATGAAAGCGGGAGTAGCGATCAATCCGCACACTTCGGCGCATTTACTGGAGGATATTATTAAGGATATTGACCTTATTTGCGTGATGAGTGTGAACCCCGGATTTGGAGGGCAGAAATTCATTGAGAATACCTATAATAAGATCAAACAACTGGATGCGCTTAAGAAGAAACACAATTCAAATGCCTTAATTGAAATAGATGGTGGTGTGGACTTGAACAATTACAAAAAACTGGTAGAAGTGGGTGCGAATGTTTTGGTGGCCGGTAATACCGTGTTCTCGGCAAAAGATCCTGTTGCTACTATACAACAACTCAAAGGTTAATCGTGGCCGGGAACTACATCAGCAAAACGGCCTTCTTAAAATTTGAACAGTGCCGTAAAGCTTTCTTTCTTTACAAGAATCATTATTATTTAAGAGACAAACCCAGCGTTGATAAACAACTCACGTTCAAACGCGGGCATGATATTGGCGCATTAGCTCACGATTTATTCCCCGGGGGTATTAATGTAGTGGAAACTGATAGCAACAAAACCCGCGCGATCGAATACACCAAAGAGTTGCTTGAAAAGAGAACCTCGGTTATTTACGAAGCCACATTTGAGTTTGGAGGTGTGATGGTGATGGTGGATATTTTAGTGCGCACCGATGAGGGTTATTTTGCTTATGAAGTTAAGAGTTCGGTAAAAGTTTCGGAGATCTATATTAAAGACGCGTGTTTGCAATACTATGTAGTGAAGAATTGTGTAAATACACTGAAAGATTTTTTCATTGTAACGATAAACGATGGCTATGTGTTTGATGGTATTTTGAAAGTAAAGGAATTATTTAGGAGAAGGAGTATTGTAAAGGACGCGCTTCGCAATTATGACTATATACGTTCGCGTTTGCAACAAGCCAATGAACTGTTGGAGCAGAATATGATCCCAAATATTGATATAGGCAAACATTGCTTTACGCCCTACGATTGCGATTTTTTTGGAACCTGTTGGAAAGATAAGGTAGGGGAGGAGAGTATCTTTGATCTGGGAAAAGTGAATAAGGATGATGTGTTTGAATGGCATCAAAAAGGAATTAAGAATATTAGCGATATTCCGGTTACTAAAGAAATGCCCAAGCATTTACAAATTCAAATTGAAACTGTAAAAAATAAGAAAGCGCATTTTAATAAGGATGGCATTAAAACCATTCTTTTGCAATTAAAACAGCCCTACGCTGCCATGGATATGGAAATTTGGGGGCAAGCAGTTCCCGAGATCATTGGCACCAAACCATTTCAGAAAATTCCTTTTCTATACACTTTGGTTTCGCAACACGGTGAACATGCGTTTTATTTTGATCATCAGCCTGATGACAGAAAGAATTTTGCTTTGTCGTTGATCGAACAAACTCAACCATTCGTGAGTTTATTGGTGTATGATAAAAGTTTAGAGAATTTAGTGATCAGAGAATTGGCAGAATTGTTTCCCGAGCTTTCAAACGATCTGAAAAATGTGGCAGCGAGGATGGTTGATATTTCCGATATCATTCATCATCAGTTTTATTTTCACTATAATTTTAAAGGTAATTATTCTTTGAAAGCGGTTTCGGCTGCTATTTTAAACGAGGATCCTTTTAAAGACGAGCAAGTCTCTTCAGGTTTGGAAGCTATGAATTTGTTTGTGGCTTATCGTTTACACGATAACATTATCGAGAAGCAAAAAATGAAGGACGATCTTATAGATTACTGCCTTGCTGATTCACGAGCAACACTTTTAATTACCGAAAAATTCAAAGAAATTATGGCGTAACTGCCGTAGGATCTTCTTTCTTCTTATCCGCGTCGAAATAGAATCCTAAAGAGAAGCGGAACGTATTCTGTAAAGGATTGTTCAAGGTACGAGGGATGAGGTAAGAAATATCTAAAGTTCCAATACTATACTTTAACCCAATTCCCAAAGTAAAGAACTGACGCGCGCCTTTTGTTTTTGGCTCGTGGAAATAACCCGCTCTTACAGCGAATGTTTTATTGTATTCGTACTCAACACCACCACCAATATTAAACTCTGTCATTTCCTCTTTAAATCCGCCTGGCGCATCACCAAACGATTGAATGATACCTTGCGCTACCGGAACGTTAGGGTTTTTTCCTTTCGCGATCTTTTTAGCGCCTGTAGTTGGATCAATAGCAATTTGTGTAGTTGTGTTTCCTAAACTATCCTTTGCGTATTCATAAATTGGAGGAGTAGGAACCAATAACTTATTGAAATCGCAATACACACCAAACACGTTGTATTCATCCATATTCACTTTCAAGCCTGCGCCTAAACGCATGTTCATTGGAATGAAATTCTTTTCGGTACTGTATTTGATCTTTGTTCCAAGATTAGTGAACGCCAAGCCTGCATTAACGTGGGCTTTTTTCTCGCCTAATTTGAATGTATTGGTTTTATAGAACATGGTTAGATCTACGGCCACAGTACTTGCAGCATTACCTTGTTGTCCGTTAAAATAAACACGACTAATACTTGAGTTCACAAAACGGAATGCAACACCTGCTGAAAAATTCTTTGCTAACTGTTGAGCAAATCCAAGATCCAGCGCGAATTCGTTTGGTTTGAAATCACCAGTACTGTTTCCTTGGGCATCTGTCAATTGAATATTTCCTAAAGTGAAATAACGTAATGAAGCACTTACGGCCTGGTTCTTTTTCTTACCGATCTTTGAATACCCTGTTAGATAATACAAATAGATATCCGGAACTAAATTACGTAACCAAGGCGTAGCGGTTAAACTCACTCCAAATTTTTTATCCGCAAAAGCTAATTTACTTTGATTCCAATGTGTAGAGTTCGCATCCGGATCTGTTCCCGCGCCAACATCACCCATGGCACCGGCTTTACTATCAGGACTGATCAATAAAAACGGAACAGCGGTTGTAATTGGATTGATAGTTGATCCACTTAAAGCCTGCGAACTGATCTGTGCAAGTCCGGTAGCTGAACTGATCAGCACTAACGAAAGTACAACGATGATATTAAATCTTACCCTTTTCATTTTCAACTGGGACGCCAAATATACTAATTAAGAATTACTAATTTTTCGATTTTCTCCGCTTTTTTATTGTCTTTGTCCGTAATGGCCACCTTGTACAAGTAAACCCCTCTGCCTAATTTACTTCCGTAATCGTCCTTGCCATCCCAAACTATACCTTCAGTACGGAATCCTTCGCAATTTATTGTGCGGCTAATACTTTTAGCTATTTTTCCGCTAATAGTGAATATCTGGATCATCACCTTAATATCATCGCAATTACGGTTATGCTCAAAGAAGAATCGTGTATTTGTTGTGAATGGATTAGGATAGTTCAACACTTTTTCGAGTGCCAATTCAGCGTTCTTGGCCACAATAAAATCAGTAGTAATGTTGGTTGAATTATTCTGAACATCCCAGATCTTCAGATCGATGGTGTGGTTTCCTTCAGGAAGATCCTTGAGTTGATATTTTACGGCGCCTTTTTGATAGCTGTTCAAATTGGCTTCGTAATAATCGTTGAGCACAATTGGTTTATCTGTGTTATTGTCGATCACAGCTGTAATATCATGTCCAAATCCTGTGCCAACAGTATTAATACCGGTTGAATCGGAGATCTCGGCGTTAATGATGGGGCTTTCGTTTGTTATACCGCCATTCACAAATTGCTTGCTATTCAAATATACTTTTACAGTTGGTCCATCAACGTCGTTGCTGGCATTAGGACTTAATCCGCCAACCCAAACACTATCGTAATTTCCATTAGCGTCGGTATAACCATCCGTTGCGTAATAACTAAATTTAGAACGACCGTAGTTGAAGGATACATCTTTTGGAACTATGAAGGAGAATGTAAAATCACCGTTAGTAACTTGCACTTTTCCTTTGTAAATAATGTTTTGTTGCGATTGGAATTGGAAAGGCGTTAAGGTTCCGGGAGTTGTTGAAGAAGCCGGGTCATTTAGCTGACACGTGATCAATTCACTCTTATCGTAAATCACGGGGAATACACGACCATTGAAACTGGTGAGTTTATTTCCCAATGTGTCGCCTACGTAACCTTTTACTGTTACTTTAGATAGACCTTTGATAGTATCGCCGGTTGAAGTTGCAATAGCGTTTCCGTTGATATGTGTTGTAAATACACGATGTTTTGGGTAGGCTAATATCAAAGCCGGATCACCCAGCAAATGGAAATTAGAATAGAAGAAGTTTTGTTTCAAATTTGCTTTTGTATTGCGAATGATATCACCCAAGGCCGGCATTCTTCCGTTACTTTGCTTGTAAAAAACATAATCAAAAACTTTGTTGTTCAAGGTCTCGTTGAAATTGGAGAACGCTAAACGGCATGTGGTCAACATAGCAATGGATCCACCTTTTGGATTCGTTAAGCACATTTCTCCGGCCGACACACGGTCAGGGTCATCGTAACGACTAAATTCGCAGGTAGCCGTGATGAATAGAGGAAGATTATTGAAATTGTCCCATGAATCAATGGTTGGGATATCGATCACGCGCTCGGCTGATAATCCAACTTCGCCACCATGCCCTGTATAATTCATGATCAAGCATCCTTTCTCAACGCGGTTATTGAATGCCGCTTGCATATCGGGATAACGTTTTCCTCCTGGGGTAGATAGTCCTTTGTAAGCGTCAATATAAACTTTATCAATATTGAAAGCAGGTGCGGCCATTTTTACCTTACCGGCCAAATTATCCGCTTGTCCCATGTGTAAAGCGCCATCGCCATCATCGGCCGCGAACAAAATATGATTACGCCAATCGCCAAAAATTTGATTACCCTGCGCAATTGAACAATTGTTTGGATTCTCGGCCGGTAAACCCGTTTTCTTATAGTAATTTTCAATTTTCTTTACAACGGCGTCGGCTTGCTGCGTGTTCACAACCACTAAACGTCCTACGCCAACATCTTGCGCGTCTAAATTGTCATTCTCGGCATTGAATCCTTCATTAGGGTCCATCAAGGAATAAAAATCATCGGATGCGACACTGTAAATAAATGAGATCGAATTTTCAGTTTCGTAGGTTGGGATGAAATTGGTATTTCCAGCTCTTCCATTTTTGTTGTAATACGATCCACGACCAAACAATAAACAATATTTCACAGGTCTTCCCATTGCAGTTCCGCGTTCGTATAACATGCGTGTAAAATCGCGAATAGCGCTGGCGTCAATTTTCCCGCTCGAAAATTCGTTATAGATCTGCTCGGGTGTTGCAACAACGTAGGTCAATCCTTCTTGTTGTTCGTGTAAAACGGCCAAGCGGTTTGCGTACGGTACAAATTGTGCGGGAGAAATAATAACATAATCAGCTTGCGTTAAAGCGTGCAGATTTTGATTCACCACGTTACCTACAAATGTTGGTTTTGGAAGATTCCCGGTACTCGAGAAAACAACATATTCATTTAAGGAATCTGCGTTAGCGTTAAAGCTTAAAATATTTCCGTTAACGCTTACATTTTGTTGATATGGATTAATAATGTCGGTAACATTCCAAATGGTAGTTCCCGCAATATTGTTCGAGTTCACATTGAAATTACATGTGTTTCCAGTGGCGGTGATCCTGCTATCTCTGAATTGGAATGTACTACCGTTAAATGTGATATTACGACGGTTGTTAACGATCACGCGATCGATCCATCCAACGGTGTTTGGTGTTTGTCGCGTTACAACCGCGGTAATACTGGTTGGATTATTGTTGAGATTCTTTGAAGCTTTTGTATCAAGGATCACATAGTCGGCCAAATAATTGCTAATGTCATAACCGGCGATGCTGTGCGTATGACTTAAACCGTTTGCCGAAACAACATATTGATTGGTGATATTTCCTCGCCCGGCAATAGTAGATTCAACGCGAATGGTATCGTTCATCACATAGTTATTATCGTTCCAAACAAAACTGTAACTTGTGTTAACGTCAAAATATTCTCCGTACATATTACGTCCACTCTTGGTGAAATTGATATTGTCAACTTCGTGATAAGTATAGTAATCATAGGTAGAAGTAGTAACGTTTGTTGGAGTTGAAGTTGAATTTTGTGAAACAATTCGTTTCCCCGGACCCATATCTACATTGATGTAGTAGAAAGCAGTATCGCTATAAAAATTCCTTACGGGCGTGAAAAGTAATCCTTTGTAATCATTCTTATTATCCCAACGCGTCATGCCTTTTGCATAGAACAAAACATAGTCGCTAGTATTAAAAACATTATCGCCTTCACCTACAACAGTTATGGCATTCTCTTCAAGATCATCGTAACGAAAATTCTTATTTTCCTCTTGTAAAATAACACCGCCGTTTCCGTAGATGCGGATGTTTTTTGGATCGAGCGTACTTACATTTATCCCAATGCTATTTAAAAACGCGTGATCAATTTTGTAAACGCCATCATCTGTAACACCGATCTTGTACCATTTACCTGAAGATAGAACGGAACTTGATTTAAAATTATTTGTGTTCGCTTTTTTGTAAGCGTTTGCTTGTTGTTCCCATGTAATAGAGTAGTCAACTAATTCCATCACTTCACCAAGATCAGTGATCTTGAATGGGATAATTTCGCAGCCACTCATGGTCTCGTTCGCAGCAATTCCGTTCTTATTTGTTACCTGAAAATCATTGGTCAAATATTTTGCGAAATTCGCTTTAACTACACTTGCACTTTGCGCGTCTAATTTCACTGCCGAAATAACTTTTAACTTCCCAATATTTTTAGTGCCGAGCGAACTCATTTTGGTCTTGAAATAATACGGCAGATTGTTCTTTTTTACGTCGTATAAAGCGTCTTTCAAAACCACTTTTTCGAGGCTATTCGCGTTTAATTTAACAATTCGCGATGCCGGAGTTTTGCTACCCTCCATAGAAAATCCAGCGTCAACTTGAGCTCTTTGTGAAAAAAGAGCCAGATTGAACGTTAACAGGCAACTAATTAGCGAAATTCTCATCTTGAGGAGTTTAAAATTAACAAATAAAGAACGCCCGAATACTAAAAATATTGTTAAGAAAATGTTTTTGTTTATAGAAATAGATTATTATATTTGTAATGTAGGATTGGCACAATTTATCATGACTAAACGATTACTATTCATATTGCTCGGCATCTCAGTGATTTCGGGTGATTTTAAGGCTCAGGATGCTCAGTTCACGCAGTTTTATGCGAATCCATTGTACCTTAACCCAGCGTTTGCTGGTACTGCACGTTGTGCAAGGGTTTGTATGAACTACCGTAACCAGTGGCCTAACTTATCGGGTACATATGTGACCTATTCAGCGTCATATGACCAACACTTCGATTTTATGTCGGGTGGTTTAGGTCTTTTGGTGTTAAGCGATGACCAAGCTCGTGGAACGTTAAGAACTACTCAGGCAAGTTTGATGTATTCTTACCATGCAGCTATCAATCGTGAATTCTCTTTAAAATTCGGTATCCAAGCAACATATTTTCAAAAAACGCTTGATAAGGGGCGTTTGAACTTTGGTGATATGATCGACGCTCGTCGTGGTTTCGTTTGGAATACTTCTGAGATCGTTCCTTCATCTTCTAAGAAAAACGCTGACTTTACAGCGGGTATCTTAGGATATAGCAAAAATTACTTCTTTGGTTTTTCAGCGGCTCACATCACTCAACCTGATGAAGGTTTGTTAGGGGTATCTAAATTGCCTGCTAAGTTCACTGGTCACGCTGGTTTGATCATTCCTTTAGAAAAAGGCAATGAAAGCTACTTATCGCCAAATATCTTATTCCAGGCTCAACAAAAATTCCAACAGTTAAATTTGGGATTGTATTATGTTAAAGGAGCTTTCGTAGCCGGTTTATGGTACCGTAATATGGATGCCGTTATCGCGCTTATCGGTTTACAGAACAATAACTTCAAATTTGGGTATAGCTATGATGTAACTATCTCAAAATTAAGCGGTAACACTGCTGGATCACACGAAATCTCGTTGCAGATCCAATTCGAGTGTAAACCGAAAAGAAAGAAATACCGTACGATTTCGTGTCCTTCTTTCTAATTTTTTGTAACCTTTTATATTATATAACGTTATAGCCGTTTAAATACAGTAAGATCTTATGACTACAAATTGGATAAAAAACCGTAAAACATTGACAGCCATTATGGCTATCGTGTTGGTTTCGTGTACCCAAGAACGTTCGCCGGTTACCGGTTGGGCGTACAATGACCCTCAAAACGGGGGATTTGAAAAGGTACCTTATGAGGAGCAAGAGACCGGACCGGGACTTGTTTTAATTGAAGGTGGAGCTTTTACCATGGGCCGTACCGAGCATGACGTTACTTACGAATGGAATAACATCCCTAGAAAGGTTACTGTATCTTCTTTCTATATGGATGAGACCGAAGTAAGCAACTTCTCTTATTTAGAGTATTTATATTGGACAGGTCGCGTATTCGGACCTACTTTCCCGGATATCTATTATAAAGCATTACCAGATACCTTAGTATGGCGCGAAAAGTTAGCGTATAACGAGCCTTATGTAGAGTATTATTTACGTCACCCGGCTTACCGTGATTATCCGGTAGTAGGTGTGAACTGGTTACAGGCTAACGATTTTTGTGCTTGGAGAACTGACCGTGTGAACGAGTTCATTTTAGTTCGCGAAGGTTTATTAGAGCATACACCATCTCCTTCTGATCAGGATTACTTCTCTACAGAAGCATACTTGTCGGGAAAATGGCAAGGACAATTGAAACAAAAATTACCTTCATTTGACGAGCAAAACCCAGAGCGTGATGTGCGTATGGAAGATGGTATCTTCTTGCCGAAGTACCGCCTACCAACAGAAGCTGAGTGGGAATATGCTGCTTATGGATTAATTGGAAATACAATTGGTGAGCGTATCACTGATCGTCGTATCTACCCTTGGAATGGTCATGGTGTTCGTAATGCTACAGACAAATACATTGGTCAGATCAACGCGAACTTTGTACGTGGTGCCGGTGACTACATGGGTACTGCAGGTTTCTTGAATGATAATGCCGACGTGACTGCTCCGGTTTATTCATACTGGCCAAATGATTATGGTTTGTATAACATGGCAGGTAACGTAACGGAGTGGGTAATGGATGTGTATCGTCCAAACACAGGTCAGGATGCTGATGAGTTCCGTCCTTTCCGTGGTAATATCTTCACAACACAAATGCGCGATTCAACTACATTGATCGGTGGTTTAGGTGGTGAGATCTTAACTAACGTTGACGGCCCTGTTTACCAAAAATTCAATCACAAGGTTAACCAACCGTCTACACACGGTGTGAGTGGTGAAACCGGTGAGGTGACAGATAGCGTATTGACCGTTATGTCAAAGGATATTTATAACAATAACAACGCAACAGCTGAGGGTAAATCAGATATCCCGGGCCGTGTACAATGGCGTCAGGTATCTAATGCTATCGCAACAGATAACTTAGATGAGCGTAGAAATTATAAAACTGCTGATTACATCAACTATATGGATGGTGATGTGAACTCAAGTATCTACTTCGAAGAAGGTGAAGATGCCTACGGTGAGAAAACTGACAAGATGATGTATGAGTACGCAAAAACATCATTGATCAACGATAAAGCTCGTGTGATCAAAGGTGGTAGCTGGAGAGACCGTGCATACTTCCTTAACCCAGGTACACGCCGTTTCTTAGATCAACGTCAAGCAACCGCATGGTTAGGTTTCCGTTGTGCTATGACACGTGTGGGTAGCCCGGTAGGATTAGGCAAGTAATTGTTGATAAAAACATTTAGAACCCTCGGCACTTCTGCCGGGGGTTTTTTTATTTTGTATCATGAAAAAATTATCGGTGGAGGAATTATATGAGCTGTATAAAAAAGCCGAACTCAATGTTACCACCGATACCCGAAAGATCATTCCAGGGTCTATTTTCTTTGCTTTAAAGGGACCAAACTTCAACGCTAATCAAATGGCAGCTAAAGCCGTTGAAGGAGGCTGTAAATTCGCGGTAGTTGATGACGAGAAGTTTGCCAATGCCACCACTGTCTTTTTAGTAGAAGACGGATTAAAGGCCTTACAACACTTAGCAAATCATCATCGTAAGCAATTTGCCATTCCTTTTTTGGCTATTACAGGAAGTAACGCGAAAACAACTCATAAGGAATTCATTAATTCGGTTCTCTCGAAGAAATATAAGACACTTGCTACAGAAGGAAATTTAAATAATCATATCGGCGTTCCGCTTACACTTTTGAAATTAAGAACAGACCATCAATTCGCCATCATAGAAATGGGCGCGAATCATCAGGGGGAGATCGATGAATTGTGTCACATTGCTGATCCTGATTTTGGATTGATCACCAATATTGGCAAGGCGCACTTGGAAGGCTTTGGAGGAATTGAAGGTGTGAAAAAAGGAAAAAGCGAATTGTACAGATACTTAAAGACAAAGAACGCCAAGATCTTTATCAATTGCGACGATGAGGTGTTGCACGATCTTGCCAAAGAGAACGATAAGATCTCTTACGGAACAACAAAATTATATGAAACCATTGGAAAAAATTTGACCGAAGGTGAAACTGTTGCGTTCAAATGGACCACGCGCTACGGCGATAAAGATTGGAATAAGTTGCCTTTGGTAAAAACCCAGATCACCGGAAAATATAATTTCATTAATTGTTTGGCCGCGGTGTGTGTGGGTCAACATTTTCTTGTGGAAGCAAATGATATCAATGATGCCTTGAGTAACTATGTTCCCGCTATGAATCGTTCGCAGATGGTAAAGACCCAAAGTAATTCTATTTTGTTGGATGCTTACAATGCCAATCCAAACAGCATGAAAGCAGCCATTGAGAATTTTGCGGATTATAAGGCCGAACAAAAATGGTTGTTGCTCGGAGATATGTTTGAATTGGGAGAATACAGCAAAGCAGAACATCAAGCAGTGGTAGATCTTTTGAATACAAAGAAATTTGAGAATGTGATCTTGGTTGGAAATGAGTTTGCAGGCTTAACAAATAATTCATTCAAAACATTCAAAACTACCCAAGAGTGTTTAGATCATTTAAAAGCTCACCAAATAAAAAATTCAACCGTGTTGATCAAAGGATCGCGGGGAATGAAAATGGAAACCTTGCAAGACGTATTGTAAATGAATTGGAAAAAGAATAAGCTCATTATTTTGATCGTTGTAGGAATGCTGCTTGGCATTCTTGTGGGATATATTATCAATACTTCCATCACCAACAATAAATTCCAAGCTGATCGTACTGGAATAGAAAAGATCAAAGATCCCAGAGCAAAAGAAGCTACGGAGAAGATGATCACTAAATACGAGGAAGCCAAGCTGTCGGAAGCCAAGAAGAGTGTGGCGGGGAATTATTCCATTTTGAGCGATATTTTTTTACGCATGATCAAAATGATCATAGCGCCTTTGGTGTTTGCTGTATTGGTAATTGGTGTAGCGAAACTCGGGGATTTTAAAAGCGTAGGACGAATAGGAGTAAAGACACTTGTTTATTTTACAACTGCTACGCTCATTGCTTTAGCTATGGGTTTGGTGATCGTTAATATTTTTGAGCCGGGTAAAGGGATGCATGTAGATCTGCCTGAAGCAGGAGCATCAGCCGGAGTAAAGCCAAATCAACAAACGGCGAAGAATTTTATTTCGCACATTATTCCGGATAGTGTGATAGGAGCGATGGCAAACAATGAAATTCTTCCAATTGTAGTATTTGCACTATTCTTTGGCGTAGCTGCGGCATCTATCGGTGAATCGGGAAAGGCTATTGTAAAAGCTTGTGACAGTTTAGGACATGTGATGTTCAAAGTGACCAATTACGTGATGGCATTCGCGCCAATTGGCGTTTTTGGAGCTATCACTGCCGTCGTCATACAGCAGGGGGTAGGGGTGTTGGAAGGCTACAAGAATCTTATCCTTTGTTTCTTTGGAGGATTGTTATTCTTTGTATTTGTTGTTCTCTTTATTATTTGCATGGCCTTCAAGATCCGTTATTTTCAATTGTTGAAAGACATTAAAGAACCAATTTTATTGGCCTTCAGTACGGCAAGTAGTGAAAGCGCCATGCCAAAAACAATTGAAGCTTTAGAGAAACACGGCATCAGTAATCGTATTGTTAGTTTTGTGTTGCCGCTTGGTTATTCATTCAACCTGGATGGTTCTATTATGTACATGACCTTTGCCACTATGTTCATTGCGCAAAGCTACGGCATTGAGCTTGGTACGGGCGACCAAATAAAAATGATGTTGGTTCTTTTGGTTACTAGTAAAGGAATGGCTGGAGTGCCTCGCGCGTCCTTGGTTGTTATTGCCGGAATGCTAAGCATGTTCAATATCCCGCAAGAAGGGTTGCTTTTATTGTTAGGCGTTGATCAGTTGTTGGATATGGGTCGCAGTGCAACGAATGTAGTAGGGAATGCGGTGGCGAGCGCGGTTGTTGCGCGTTTGGAAAAGGAGAAATTCTAGAATCTTAACCCTATTATACACACATCATCTACCTGTTCTAAGTTGCCTTTCCATTTGTCAAATGTTTCAGAGAGTATGCGATGTTGTTCTTTCATTGGTTCCTCACCAATAACCGCTAGCAAACCCTGAAGTTGTTTATACTTGAATTTTTTTCCCTTCGGTCCGCCAAATTGGTCGGCGTAACCATCGGTAAATAAATAAACACTATCGCCCGGTTTCAATTGAAACTCCTTATTTGTAAAGGGAATTCCAAGGCCTCTAAAATATCCAACAGGTCTTTTATCCGGATCCAATTCGATCAGTTCAGTATTCCCATTTTCTGTTCTGAAGATCCACAAAGGATTATTTGCACCACAGAATTCCATCTTTAATGTTTCGCGCTCCACGCTTATCAAAGCCATATCCATTCC
The DNA here is from genome assembly GCA_044229315.1 of Bacteroidia bacterium. Lineage (GTDB taxonomy): Bacteria > Bacteroidota > Bacteroidia > B-17B0 > Aurantibacillaceae > Aurantibacillus. The sequence continues at coordinate 291,924 of JBGATG010000003.1, read as the reverse complement.
GTCTTTACTTTCGCCTTCCGATCCGGTTTGTTTCAACGTATCTTTTACCCTATCGCGCAACTCGCTTAAAATAGAAACCGGTTTCGTGATCCCTAAATGATCAACGATCTCTTTTAAAAATGACATTCCCAGCATGCTCATTAAAGCGCCTGGAACACCATGTCCGGTGCAATCTACAGCGGTAATAATGCATTTGTTGTTCTTTACATGATACCAGTAAAAATCTCCACTCACAATGTCTTTTTGTTTGAAAAGCACAAACGAATCTTTGATGATGTCTTTGCTTATTTCTCTTGCAGGTAGTATTGCTTCTTGAATACGCAAAGCATAGTTGATCGAATCCGTAATATCTTTTTGCTTCTCAACCACCAGATCTTTTTGCTTCTCAGTTTCCAATTTTTGTAAGGCAATAAGTTTCTTAGCACGATTGATCCTCAAAAGAGAATAAATGATAAAACAAATAAGAGCCGCCGCAGCGCATAAAGCAATTATATAAATGTTCTTGATCTTTTGGTCGGTTTCTTTTTCCTGATTCAACAACAAGATCTCTTGTTCTTTCTTTTGCGTTTGGTATTTTGTTTCAAGATGATTGATGTTGTTGTTATTCTCTATAGAAAATAGGGAGTCTTTGGTGTCAACTGATTTTTTGTAGAATTCAAGCGCCTTAGCTGTTTCGCCTTTTTCTTCATAAATAAGCGACTTAATCAAATAAACATTTGGGAGCGTTTGATAGATCTTTGTTCGTAAACTAACCTCAAGAGAGCTGTCAACATAACTTTCGGCTAATTTGTAATCCTTGAGACCACGGTAAATATCAGCTACGTTTAGATAAGAGATGATCACCCCTGGCATTTCGTTCGATTCCCTTGATATCTGAAGTGATTGATGTTCTATTTCAATGGCTTTTGCATACTTCTTTTCACGTTTATACAAAAGCCCTAGCGCCGCTAGAGTCCATTTTTTCCCTGAGCCCATCTTTAAACTGTCCGCTAAACGCATGGAGCGTCCCAAATAATATTCAGCTTTGGCAAAATCATCTAATCGTCCATAAACGGTACCGATACGGAGTAAGACCATGTTTTTATTTCTATTGTTATTGATCTTGTTATCTATCTCCAATGCTTTGAATAAATACTCTAAGGATTTTTTATAGTCCGGATGAGGACGGTTACTGAAATTCAATCCCAATAAGTTGTAAGCCCAGGATTGTATCTGTGGTTTATTTATTCTTTCGGCAATTTCCAAAGCGTTGTAATATGTTTTTGTAGAGGTTTCAAAATCTCCTAACGTGTATTGCACAAATCCCAAACGCATATAGGTTTTGGCAACCATGCTGTCGTTGTTCAATTCAAGGAACATGACGGTGCTTTTATTCAGTAGGTCTTTGCACTCATCATACTCGGCTGTTTCCAAGGCTGCTGAACCTGTTGCATAATTCAGATAGGCCTCACCGAACTTATCTTTTTTGGATCTGAAAAAGGCCGAATATTTTTTGTAATAAAATGAAACAGAGTCATAGGTGTTGAAACCAAGAATGACCTTTCCGGCAAAGTAAGCTTTTTGGTTGAGGTCGTCGGCTGTCTCGAATCGTCGTTTAAGACTATCCAATAGATCCGCTTTTAATGGGGACGCAATAAATACGCAAAAGAAAAAACATATTTTAGAAAAGACCCTCAGCATATATTAAAGGTACAAAGATATTTTAAATAAAAAACCGGTGAAGCTTTCGCGTTCACCGGCTCATTTATTATGTGGAATTCTTATCTGTCAAGATTTCCGTATTCGAGTTTTACACCCCTAATTCTTAGAATACCTCTTGTTAAAAGAATAAAGAATGGAATGTACATCAATATTCTTGGAAGGTCTAAATGATCAAGAATTACTTCTGATTTACGTTTTAAGCGCTCACTGATCAAATACATGGCGGGAACCAACAATAAGGTAAGTAATGTTGCAAATCCTAACCCAAAGATCATGGTCCAGCTTAAAGGACCCCAAAACACCACGTTATCTCCACCAAAGTGAATGTGTGGTTTTCCATGCGCTAATAATTCTTCAAAGTCAATGTTCAATCCTACAGCCAATGGAATTAATCCAAGGATAGCAGCGGTTGCAGTTAATATTACCGGTGTCATACGTGTTCTTCCGGCTTCAACGGTGGCATCCCACAAGCTCATTCCTTTATGCCGCGCTTCTTCGGCAAATTCTACGAGTAAGATCCCATTCCGGACGACTATTCCGGCGAGCGCGACTATACCAATACCTGTCATAATGATACTCATGTCCATTTTAAATATTGATACACCTAAAAGTACACCGATCACACTTAACAAGATCTCTGATAAGATCAGGATCGGTTTTCCGATTGAGTTGAATTGAAGTACAAGAACTAATAGGATAATTCCAATAGAGGTTTGCATCGCTTTACCAAGGAATGCACCGGTTTCCGCTTGCTCTTCTTGTTCGCCGGCAAATTTCACTTCTACATTTCCAATAGGCTTGTAGCTTTTTGCTACTTCCTGTACTTGTGCCACAACTTTATTGGCGTTGAAACCTTCCAATACACCTGACGATAATGTGATCACACGTTTGTTTTGTTTACGTTTGATACCGCCGTATGTATTTTCATAACGAATATCACAGAACGCCGACAAAGGAACCGAACGTAATTGTCCGCCCATATTCATATCACGGAAGGTGATCTTGATATTACGGATCTGTTCGATGCTTGTACGTTGATCGTAAGCATAACGTAATTGAATTGGATATTCATCATTCGCGTCGCGGAATTTACTAGGATTATCGATCCCGAAAACTGCTTTACGGATCTCCATGGCTAATTGCGCCGTTGATATACCTTCACGATTTGAACGTTCGCGATCAATATCAAATACGATCTCTGGTTTATTTGCCACGAAATCGGTTTTAAGATCAGCTACACCCGGAACATCTGCTTCTTCAAGGAAACGTTTCAAGTTCTTTCCGTTCTCTACAAGATCTTCGAACTTGTCTCCTTTGATCTCGATACTGATAGGTTTCCCAACAGGAGGACCGGCTTGTTCTTTATTAGCGGTGATCTCAGCACCAGCGATATCCCAATTCATATTCTGGAATTCTTTCAGGTACTTCATTGTGCTTTCACCATTACGATTTGCGAATTCAACAAAGTTGATCGCGATCTTACCGCGATTAGGATAAGAGTTTTGATCTTCATCCTGAGGATCGGTAACGCCAATAGTAACATTCGTGATCAACGATGACACAATAGGATTATCTTTTCCAATAATTTTGTCAACTTTGGCTTCCACCAATTTCATTACCTGGTTTGTTTTATATGGGTCAGTACCCTCAGGTAATTTTACGTAGATGAAAATATTATTCGGGTCTCCTTGTGGGAAGAATACAACGTTCGGACTACGAAGTCCCATTAATACGATGGAGAAAACAAACAGACCTAGAGTCATAAATAATAAACGGTACGGACGCTTCAAAGCCCACATTAGTAAATTTGTATAACGTCTTACAATTGCAGGCCAAACTTTATTTTGGAAACCTTCTATTGCTTTATATAGGAATAAACGATGTGATATAAGGAACAGTGCGAAGAAGACCATTAAATTTCCTACAGCAAAAGAACCTTTCAGGTAGCTTATTAAAGCAATGAATCCGTAAACACCAAGTTGAATGAACGCTTTTCGGTTCAAACGACCGTAATTCTTTTTCTCTTCATCATGCGGTTTCATGAAATCAACCGCGAACACAGGGTTAATAATGTAAGCCACAAATAAAGAGGCAAGCAATGTTACGATCAAGGTAACTGGGAGAAAGAACATAAATTTTCCGATCATTCCAGGCCAGAATGCTAAAGGGATAAAAGGAGCGAGCGTAGTAATAGTTCCGCTTAATACCGGTAAAAACACTTCACCCGCGGCCATTTTTGCAGCCGTTTTAATATCCCGTTTTCCATTATCGAACAACCGATGCGTATTTTCAATTACAACGATCGCGTCATCCACAACGATACCCAGGGCGAGTAAGAATGCGAAGAGTACGATCATGTTCATGGTGAAACCAATACTCGGCATGAACATAAAGGCTATGAACATGGAGAGCGGCACAGACAAGGCCACGAACAAGGCATTAGTAACTCCCATGAAGAACATGAGGATGAACGTTACTAAAATAAATCCAATGATGATCGTGTTGATCAAATCGTGCAAGGTCACTTTTGTTTTGTCAGATTGATCTGCTGTAGTTTTGATCTCTATACCTTGAGGAAATTCATTTTCTTTCAATTCTTTAATGATATCTTTGATCTTATCCGAAGCTGTGATCAAATTCTCGCCGGCACGTTTAATAATGTTCAGTGTAATTACATTCTTTCCTGCCAAACGCGCGTAACTTTCCGATTCTTTAGAAGTATCCACAACAGTAGCAAAATCTTTCAAGTACATTTTTGCGCCTGATTGCGAACTCACCACTAAGTTCTCAATCTCGTCTACGGTTTTAAATTCGTTCTTGATACTGATGGTACGTTTGGTTCCGTCCATTGGGATCTGTCCACCACTAATGGCGATGTTCTCGCTTCCAATGGCGCGTTCAAGATCGCCCATACCCATCATCATGGCTTGCATCTTGTACATATCCAAATTCACCTGGATCTCGCGGTCAGGAGCACCTACCATTTTTACTTCGGTGATCTCTTTTAAACCTTCGATACGATCTTTTAGTTCATCAGCGTAAACTTTTAATTTGGTCAACTCCATATCACCGGCAATGTTCACATACATGATCGGTAATTCAGAGAATGCTAATTCTTTTACAAAAGGTGGACGTGTGATCGAAGCCGGAAGGTCAGGTCTTGCTTCATCTACTTTGTCTTTGATCTGTTGACGCGCTTTATCAACGCTTACACTGGTATTAAATTCAACAGTGATCAGGGAAACATCCTGCATGGAGTTGCTGATAAGCTTGCGAACTCCTGGAATCGATTTTAATTTCTTTTCAAGAGGTTTGGTAACGGTGTTCTCAATATTGGTTGGAGAGTTACCGGCGTAAACGGTGCTGATGAAGAATTTTGGCACTACAATGTCAGGAAAACTTTCCTTTGGTAAGGAATTGTAGGAGCTAATTCCCATGAGCGTGATAATGATCATGCCAATATAAATGGCTGTCTTATTATCTATGGCCCAACTACTGGGTTTAAATTGTTTGAAATCCATATGTTCAGTTTTTTGTCAGTATGCTACAGGCAGTATCGTTCTGTCTGGCGCGAACTGATGTATTATTTTTTAATTTTAACACCGTCTCCTTCGTTCAATCCTTCAAATCCTGAGATGATCACATTGTCAGCATCACTTACTCCGGATGTTAATTCAACTCTACCATTGTATTGTCTTCCCAGAGTAACCATGCGTCTTGCAGCTTTTCCATTTTCGGCAACCATGATGAAAGAACTTCCACTTAGATCTTTTTGCACATAACTTAAAGGAACAGACATTACCGGTTTTGAAGATGTATAATCATTGATGTTCAAAATAGCGATCTGGTTTGGATGATATTCTTTTTTGCTGTCAAGTAAGATCTCCACGCCAAATGTTCTGTTCATTGCACTGATGGCTCTTGCCGCGTAAGTTACTTTTGCGCTTAGTGTATCATTTGTGTCAGGAAATTTGATCAACACTTCGTCACCCTTGTGTACTTTAGAAGCGTAGCTCTCTGCAAGATCCGCTTTCACTTTCAAATTAGAGAAATTGATCACACGGATAGCCGGCATTCCAGGAGCGGTTAATTGCCCGAGTTTAATGTCAACTCCATCAACAGTTCCATCAATTGGCGAAACGATCTTGGTCATGCGTAATTGTTCATTCATGGCATTCACTGCAGACTCAGAAGCTTCCTTCATGGCTTTTACCTGAAGAAATTGCATTTCGGTACCGATCTTTTGATCCCAAAGATTCTTTTGTTTATCATACATCTGATTCACTAAGGTCAAGCTGGTATTCATGGCAGCTAGTTGTTGTTGAATAGCACGCGAATCGGTCTCAGCTAACACTTGTCCTTTGTGAACTTCATCACCGGCTTTAACGTTGATCTTGGTGATAGTTCCTGGCATTTCTGATGAAAGCGATACACTTTCTTCAGCGTCAACTCTTCCCTGAACATTGATATAGGTTTTGAATATACCGGGAGTTAATGGCGCAGCCTCAATTAATGTGAATTTACCTGCTGAGTCGCCTTCAAGTTTAGAGATCTTGGCGGTTACTTCAGACAGTTGTGTTTTTAATTCAGCTTGCTTTGCTTTTAGGCCCGCGAGGTCTTCAGTGTTTTTTGAACCGCAAGATGACAGGAACACGGCAACAACAAGGAGCGTTAGTTTCGACCAGTTGTTGATGTGTGTTTTGTAGGTGTTTGTAGAATGCATGATCATATATTTAGTTTGTTATTTTTCTATTTTTAGGTTGCTGAGTTTATCGAAACATTATTTTACCAGGTTTCCGGTTGCTTTTAAATAATCAATTTTTGCCACTAAGGCCTCATATACTGAGTTGTAGAAATTCACTTCCGATTCGCGAAGAGAACTTTGCGCGTTCACGATCTCCAGATTATTTCCAATACCCTGATCGTATTTCTTTTGCGCTACATCATAAACATGTTTCGCCAATTCAAGATTACGTTTGTTATTATCTAATGATTTTAGAGCGTTGTTGAATGTAATAGCTGCCATTCCCGATTCCATTTGCGACGCAAATTCCAGATTCTTAATATTGTTTTGTGTTTTTGCTACAGATAGTTTTGCTTGTTGGATCTTGTAATGGCGTTGTAATCCATCAAAAATATTTAGGTTCATGGTAACACCAACTAGCGCGATAGGATACCATTGCTTCATTGCGTTTGTTTTATCTGTCTCAAAAATATTAGTATTGTCGCGTTGGGTATTGAATTGATAGCTTCCATATGCGGCAATAGTTGGTAAGTATCCAAAGCGCAAACGTTTTAGATCCGCCTCAGAGAAGCGTTGTTGCGTAGCCAACAACTGGTAATCCGGACGTTTTGAGACATCGGTTGCCCCAACGCTCATGGGTTGTTTTAGTTCTTCAGTAATATTCAAACTGTCGCTTAAAGTAATGTCATCATAGATCTTATATCCCATTTGAAATTTCAGGAAATACTCTCCGGTCTTGATCAACTCAAGAACTTTCTCTTTTTCGTTTTTAAGAATGTTACTGCTTACTTCCAAACGTTCTACATCAATTTGCTCAACCATTCCTTGTTGGTTGTAAGCTTTAAGATCGGAAAGCGTTTTATCAAGTTTTGTCATATTAATGTCCAATAATTTCAAACGCTCTTTTCCAACTAAAACAGAGTAGTATGCTTTAGATACTTGCGCTACTAATTCAGCTTTGCTGCGTTGCACATTAATGCGTGATAAATTCAAAAACTCTTTCGACATTTTGATACCCAGGAAATAATCGGCGCTGAATATTAATTGCGAAGCGCTAAAACCGGCGGTTGCCTGATATTGCACACCAAATTTCACAGCTCCATAAGCATCTTTAGGTGCTTGCGGACTAAATGCGCTTAAAGGGATCAAGGACGTTGGGATCTTGATGTAATCCTTAAAATCAAGACTCGCGTTTATTTGAGGTAAGCCCGCGCCCATGGTTTCGTTCTTTTTGTAGAGCGCGCTTTGCATGTCGAGCTCCGAGTTTGCATAACTTGGACTGTTCTTTGTTGCAAAGTCAATTGCTTCATTCAACGTGAATGAATTTTTTTGCTGAGCGAACACAACTCCGTTCAATAGAACGAATGTTGTAAGTAGTTTTTTGATCATACTATTCTTCTTCAATGTTCTTATATTTATTAATTAGTTTATGGCCTTTTAATGTGCAAACGCCATATAAAAAATGTTCAGTAATCGCCAGTTGAACTTCTACCATGTTGAACTGAGCGAACATGGCACCATTCAGGGTCATTTCAATATTCTCCACACGTAATTTTGCAAGTAATTTTACGTTGATATCCTTCCGGATGTAACCGTCCTTCTGTCCCTTGATCAGAATATTCTCGATCATTTCTGAAATAAATCCATTCTTGAAATTCTGGAACTCCTTCCATGTTTCGGGATAATATTTACTCAATTCGAAAAATACAATAGGATTGATCTTGCTGAACATATCGCGCATTTCTACCATCATTTGAAAAACCTCGGCCACCACATTTGGCGCATTATCGTATATCTTTTTGAAACGCACTTTATCATTATCAATGCTCAATTGCATCAACGAATGAACGATCTCATCCTTTTCTTTATAGAATTTGTAAATAGTTTTCTTACTCATCGTTAAATGACGGGCAATATCATCCATGGTGATATTCTTGATGCCGTATTTAAAAATGAGCTCTTCCGCCCCGTGCAATATTTTACTCTTTGTGGTCATTCTTTTTTCTTCTTTCTCGAAATCCGGCACAAAACTATGGAAACTTTTAATGTTTTACAAGTTTCCACTATAAAATATTTTTTTCGCATCTTTACAGTCTCAAATGGTTAAGGAAAAACAGAGTTTTGGACAAAGAGCCCGAAAATGGCTGAACACCGCGTACAGACTGGTGATCCTTAATGATGAGACATTTGGAGAAAAGTTTTCCTTGAAACTATCGCCAATGAGTCTAATTATCTCATTATCAGCTATTACTATAGTAATGACGACGCTTATCATAACTCTGGTGGCTCTAACACCTTTAAGGGAATATATCCCGGGTTACGGAAATGTGGGTGATCGTAAGGAATTATTGAAATTGACCCTAAAAGCGGATTCTATCGAACAAACCCTTGAAGCCAAAGAGGCCTACATTAATAACCTTATTAATGTATTCAACGAAAAAGAAGTTCCCAATCCAGAAAAACCAAAAAAAGATTCTTTGAAGGATTATTCTAAGATCAATAACGAGCCATCGAAGAATGATATTGAATTTAGAAAAGAGATAGAAGAGAATAAAGGAAGTCAAAGTACGGCTGCTTACACAAAACCAAAAGCGCTCAACGATCTGGTTTTTTATAGTCCGGTAAAAGGATTGGTAACCACATCCTATAATATACAAGAAGATCATTTTGGTGTGGATGTTGTAACAAAGCCCGATGAAAGTATCAAAGCTCCTTTGGATGGAACAATTATTTATACGGGATTTACTGTGGAAGATGGTTACATTATTCACATTCAACACAGCAATAATTTAATGAGTGTGTTCAAACATAATTCGCACCTCAATAAACAAACCGGTGAGCGTGTAAAAACCGGAGAAGTGATCAGTAGCGTTGGAAACACCGGCGTAAATAGTAAGGGACCACACATGCATTTTGAATTGTGGTACAACGGAACTCCCGTTAATCCGGAGGAGTTTGTTGCATTTTAATGTCAATGCCAAAGATCTCGCGGATTCGCGCAGATTGTGAACACAGATTTTTATTTTTCAATGGAACGTAATAAAAAAATCTGTGAAAGATAATCTGTGAAAATTCGTGTAATCTGTGGCAAAGGGTCTAATTATTCCTGAAGAATTTGTCGCTTTTTAAAATACGCGCGACTTAGGAATAGTGTATTGAAGATGGCAAAGAAACTTAAACCGCTTTGCGTTTCCAAAGTATCTTCAAACAAAAATGAGATGATGGCGCTGATAAAAAATAATCCGTACAACGCATCAAGTTCGTGACGCAAGTAAACCAAAGGAAAGATGAGCGAGAAAAGGAACACGCCCAAACCAACTAATCCAAACGCTACCATAATGGTTACAAATTGGTTGTGCGGACGTTTGTACCATTCTTTTTCCAATGGAGATCCTGAATGCGAATAACATTCATTCATTTTATCCTGAACATCACCGGTGCCTGTTCCAAACAACCATTTTTCATTGATAGCACAAGCAGCAGCTTTTAAATAAAATAAACGCATGGTAAATGAATGTCCGTTCACTGAACCATCGTGCGTGTATTCAAAATAATCGTACATCAATTCGTAAACACGTTTGTAAAAGAACGACCAGTTTTGATAATTGATATTTGAAACGCCTTTGGCAATTTCGTTTATATCGTCCTGGCTTAACCGCGTCATGCTCACCGAATCTTTTATTTCACCTTTGCTCGAAAGATATCTTACCAGTGCATAGTACTGATCAACGTTGTATTTCGTATTTAGATCGAAGGAATCTTTAGGCGCGCGCTTGTTCCATTCTCGTTCTAATTCTTCGGGTTGGATATTGTTGTTAACGATATATCCATTCTCAACCTGGGTAGTGAATTTGTACATATCAAATGGTCTTCCGGAGCGTGATACGTGTAGATCATTGTTTACTGTTTCGTTTTTGATCTCGAAATTTTCCCGATAGAAATTCTTAATGCTGTTCATTAAATAAATACCCGCCGCAATAAAAATGATGGAGAGTATCGAAAAGCCAAGTTTACTTTGTTTGAATAACACGAGAGTAAGAAATAAGAATGTGATGATGATGAGATTGGCCAGCCCCGTCATTAAACCAAGAGAATATAATCCAATGATAAAATAAACCACTAATGAGCTAAAGAAAATTCTCTGCTTAAGTTCATCAAAATTCATCACAAAATACACACAGAAGATAATGGCCATGTCAACCAGAAAACCCAAACGAATGTGACTCATAAAACGAGATACATCTCTCACTGTTTCTGTTTGATGTAGAAGTTTATTGTAAACCAAACACCAGGCAATGTTTAAGAATGATCCCAGAATGAAACTGTAAAACAAAAAATGTAATTCCTTTTTAGTGATGGGCGACGTGGTAAAAAACACTACCGGTAAAAAAAGTAACGGAAGTTTTGTGCGCACATCTTTTAATCCATCATGAAAATTGTCGGTGTAGGAAAGTCCGAGGAGATGGAAAAAGTAAATGGACGTAAGGAACCAAAATAATTTGTTACTTTTTAGTTGCTGCCATTTGTTTACCCACTTTCCTTCCAGCAGCCAATTGCCTAACAAAATAAATTGTGGAACGCTGGTTGGCACAGTACCTAACATCACGCCCAGAAAAAGCGCGCAGCAACCAAACACAAAAAGTGTCCTATGGATCTTGTCGGAAAACACCAACTATAAGAAACTAGGAATGAGCCTGTTTATTGCCCAAAATGTTAAAAAACGTGAATGAAACTTATCAACAAAAGGCGTAAAACCTGATTAGGTTTAACTAGTTAATAATCAATTATTTGAAGCTATCAAAATACGAGAGTTTCCTTCCAGTTCTATGCTCACTTTCAGGTGAGAGCCCGACATTAGAAAATCCTTGGCCAAATGAGGCCATTCAATGAAGCAATAGGTGTTTTGTTTGAGGTAATCTTCAAAGCCAATATCAAACAATTCTTCTTTATTTTTTAAGCGGTAAAGATCCAGATGAAAAATATGTCCGCCCGGAATTTTGTATTCATTCACAATGGAGTAGGTAGGACTGCTAAAATTATCGGTGCTTCCCAAAGCCTTGCAAAGTTCTTTGATCACTGTTGTTTTGCCCGCACCCATTTGCGCGTCGAACAAGAACAATCGCTCCTCTTTAAATGTTTGCAATAATTCTGTTGCAACCGCGGGCAAACTTTCCAGCGAAGAAATATCCCTTTTAAATTCCATTTATTTCGGGCTGAGTGTAATGTAAGGAATGATCATCTCTTCCAAACTTATTCCACCATGTTGAAATGTGTTCTTGTAATAATTAACGTAGTAGTTGAAATTGTTTGGATAAGCGAAGAAGCGTGTTTCTTTTGCAAAAATAAAACGTTGACTCACATTTACCTTTGGCAAGAAAGCATCGCTTGGGTTTTTTACTTCAAACACTTCTTTTGGATTATAATCCAAAGCTTTTCCTTGTTTGTAGCGCAAATTGTTGTTCACGTTCTTATCACCTAATACTTTCGTAGGTTCTTTTACGTGCACCGTTCCGTGATCGGTAGTGATCACCAATTTTATTTTTTTCTCGGCTAATTGTTTAATGATATCATGTAAAGGAGAATGTTCGAACCAGCTTTTGGTGATGCTTCTGTATGCGGGTTCATTATCGGCCAACTCGCGGATCACTTCCATATCGGTGCGCGCATGACTAAGCATATCCACAAAATTGTAAACGATCACGTTCAATTTATTGTTCAACAAGTTGCTCAAGTTCTCGGTTAATTTTTTGCCGGCATTGAAGTTGGTGATCTTGGTGTAGCTCATTTTCACCTCTTTACCAAGGCGCTTCAATTGTTCGCGCATGAATTCCTCCTCGTGCATATTCTTTCCGCCCTCATCATCGTCGTTCAACCATAAGTTAGGGTAACGTTTTTGCATTTCGCTTGGTAAAAGTCCACTGAAGATGGCATTACGGGCGTATTGCGTAGCCGTTGGTAAAATGCTGCAGAAAACATCTTCGCTATCCACTTTGTAATAATCTTCAATAATGGGTTGAATGATCTTCCATTGATCGTAACGTAAATTATCGATCACAATTAAAAAAACTTTATCAGGGGCTTCAAGCTCTTTCGCGAATTTGTTTTTGATAAGCGTATGGCTCATCACGGGAGGATTCTTATCGGTCCCGTTCAACCAATTAATATAGTTCCTCTCAACAAATTTAAAGAATTGTGTATTCGCATCCGCTTTTTGCATCGACAATACATCATACATACTTTTATCCTGTATAGTATCCAATTCAAGTTCCCAAAAAACAAGTTTCTTATAAACGTCGGCCCATTCTTTCCAGGATAATTTATCGCTTAGCGTTATTCCAATTTGTCCAAACTCTTTACGGTATTCCGTATTTGTTTTTTCAGAAACCAAACGTTTATTGTCAAGCGCCTTTTTAAGCGATAAAAGGATCTGGTTAGGATTTACGGGCTTAATAAGATAATCCGCTATCTTTCCGCCAATAGCGTCGTCCATAATACGTTCTTCCTCACTTTTGGTGATCATGATCACCGGTAAATGTGGATGACTTTGCTTTATTTTTACAAGAGTTTCCAAGCCGGTAAGTCCCGGCATATTCTCATCCAAAAGAACCGCGCTAAGGTTTGTATTATCTTTTACAACATCAAGGGCTTCGTCGCCACTGCAAGCGGTAATTACATCGTAACCCTTGCCGTTCAAGAAAAGTATATGCGGCTTTAAAAGATCAATTTCATCGTCAGCCCAAAGAATATTAATTTTGTCCATTATAAGTTGTTTTTATTAAAAGTGTGTTTGGATGGAAAAGTTCAGTTTCGAGGCGTGAGATGTCTAAAAAAGTAGGAGTTTACTAGCGTAAATGACTAGTTTTTTAGACGAGCGCAACGAAGAAAATGAGCTTTTCAGACAAACACAATTAGTTATATTACAAATAACGTATTAAATTTAAAGTAATTATTGCACTTAACACAATTTAATGACCAAGAATAAGCGTAAGATAATCAATGATCCCATTTACGGTTTTGTAAGTATACCAAGCGAACTTATTTACGATCTTATCAATCATCGCTATTTCCAACGGTTGCGACGCATTAAACAATTAGGCCTAACCAATTTAGTATATCCCGGGGCATTACATACACGTTTTCATCACGCCATTGGGGCTATGCATTTAATGCATGAGGCATTACTTACCCTGAAGCAAAAAGGGGTTGCCATTACTGAAGATGAGGAGCAAGCAACCTTATGTGCTATTTTATTGCATGATATTGGTCACGGACCTTTTTCACATGCGCTGGAACACAGCATTGTAAAAGGCGTTAATCATGAAGATATCAGTAGTTTGTTAATGGAAGCTTTGAACAAAGAATTCAAGGGGAAGTTAACTCTGGCTATTAAGATCTTCAATGACGAATACAAAAAGAAATTTCTACATCAACTGGTAAGTTCGCAATTAGACATGGATCGCCTGGATTATTTAAAACGCGATAGTTTTTTTACCGGCGTGAGCGAAGGTGTTATTAGCAGCGACCGTATTATAAAGATGTTGGACGTAGTGAATAACAATTTGGTGGTGGAAGTGAAGGGTATTTACAGTGTAGAGAAGTTTTTGATAGCCCGCCGCCTAATGTACTGGCAAGTGTATTTGCATAAAACTGTTTTGAGCGCTGAAACATTACTTGTAAATATTTTGAAACGCGCTAAGGAAATTAGCGCGGAAGGCAAAGATCTTTTTGCAACACCAACGTTCAAAAAATTCCTGCAACATGATTTTATCAAAAAAGATTTTGAGAGTGATCCAAAATTGCTGAATGATTTTGCAAGTTTGGATGATACAGATATTTCGGCTAGTGTGAAAGGTTGGACAGACTGTGACGATAGAATATTGAGTACACTTTGTCATAATTTGATTGAGCGTAAACTATTCAGAACCGAATTACAGGGAACACCGATTCTCACAGCGCACAAAAACAACATGATCGAAAAAGCCATGAAGAAATATAAGGTGAGCAGAAAAGAATCTTCTTACTTTGTGTATGCGGATAGTGTGAACAACAGTGCCTATTTAGCCGGAGAATTCAATATCAATATTTTAATGAGCAACGGAAAATTAATGGACGTAGCTGAAGCAAGTGATCAATTGAATTTGCAAAAGCTGAGCCAGACCGTTACTAAATATTATTTGTGTTATCCTAAAGAATTAGCGTAGATTTTTTGATTCGGTGTTAAGTTAGGTTGGTCCCTGAGGTTCTCGAAGGGTCTTTCCAATATTTAAAAGGCAGTTTGGAAAGACGCTTCGATAAACTCAGCGACCAGGAATAAAAAACCCCGATCATTTTGACCGGGGTTTTCTTTTTGAAATTATTTTATTTGAAATCTATTAACTCAACGTAAAATTGTAACCAGGAGTTTGGAGGAATTGCTCCAGGGTATCCTTGCTCTCCATAACCAAGTGCCGGAGGGATCAATAACTGGATCTTTCCGCCACGCGCAACTAATTGCATGCCTTCTGTCCAACCTTTAATAACCCCACTTAAAGGGAATTCAATTGGCTGACCGCGTTGAATGGAGCTATCAAATACTTTTCCATCTAAGAATTTCCCTTCGTAGTGAACTTTTACTGTATTAGACGCAGTTGGTTTTTCACCTGCACCAGGCGCTTCAATTTTGTACATTAAACCACTCGCTGTTTTTTGGAAACCTCTTGAAAGTTCAACAAGCGCCGCTTCATCAGCCTTTGCTTTTGCTTGAGCCTCAATTTCAGCTTTTGCTTTCGCAGCTGCATCTCTTTCGGCTTGTTTTGCAGCATAACCTGCTAACTCAGTTTCAAAAGTTTTCTTAGCATCAAATGCCTCCGCTTCTTTTCCTTTGCGAAGAATAGTTACCTTATTGATAGTTGCTTTTGATTCGTCAAGCGGACGATCGCTTGGATTACGTGGAAGATTCGCAATTGAATCAACTACTTCAATGCCTTGTACAATGTGTCCAAAAATAGCGTAGCTAAATGGCAAATTATAATCTTTGTGCATCATGAAGAATTGACTTCCGTTTGTGTTTGGTCCGCGGTTAGCCATCGCTAACACACCGCGTTTGTATCCATTCTTTGCAAGATCACCTGAAGCGTCTAACTCATCACCAAAAGAATAACCCGGATCGCCGCTTCCATTTTTTAATGGACAACCACCCTGGATCATGAATCCCGGAATAAGACGGTGAAAGATCAAGCCATCAAAATAAGGAGTCCCAGCCGGTTTTGCTGTATTTGTGTTCGTTCCTTCGGCTAGTCCAACAAAATTAGAAACAGTCAAAGGCGTTTTTTGATGCTCTAAGAACGCATAGATAGTTCCTTTACTCGTTTCAAACTTTGCGTAAATTCCATCAGCCGCGGTCTTTAAAAAATCCTGGTCGGCTTTGGTTAATTTTACTTTTTGCTTTTTTTGCGCAAAACTTCCCAAGCTAATTAAACTCAGGGCCGCAATGATCATCGCTATTTTTTTGTTCATGTTTTTTATTTTTAATTAAGGTATTCACGAATTCGCCTAAAGGCTCATTTCATACTCTTAAAATTTCAATCAAAATTTACAAAAATCCTGCCACATTTAAGGGCAATTACTTAAAATCTATTAATTCCACATAAAAATTAAGCCAGGAATTAGGAGGAATAGCACCAGGATAACCACGGTGACCATAACCCAATTCAGGAGGAACGATCAAACGGATCTTTCCACCGGGCTTTATCAATTGAACGCCTTCTGTCCAACCTTTGATCACCTGGTTTAATCCAAATTCAATAGGTTGTCCGCGTTTAAGGGAGCTGTCGAAAATTTCTCCATTCATAAATTTTCCTTCGTAGTGAACTTTTACATTACTGTTCGCGTTAGGATGATTTCCTGCCCCTTCAGCTTCAATAATGTAATATAATCCGCTCTCAGTTTTTTTAGCGCCTTTAGTAAGATCACCTAAAGCTTTCTCTTGTTCTGCTTTTGCAGCGGCAGCTTTTTCGGCTTGTCGCTTGTCAACGTTACTTTTTTCAAATTCAAAAACTTTAGCAGCATCAAATGCTTCGGCTTCTTTTCCTTTGCGTAAGATCACCAAATGATTGATGGTATCGCCTTGTTCAATTTTGTTCACCACATCCATTCCTTCAACCACATGACCAAACACGGTATGTTTTCCATCTAACCAATCTGTTTTTACATGGGTAATGAAGAACTGACTTCCGTTTGTTCCCGGACCGGCATTTGCCATACTTAGAATTCCCGGGCCTGAGTGTTTTAAACTTGGATCAATTTCATCAGGGAAATTATATCCCGGACCACCGGTTCCACTTCCTTGCGGACAACCGCCCTGGATCATGAATGGTGGATTTTTAATAACGCGATGAAATTTCAATCCATCGTAATATGCAACACCTGCAGCTTTTGCTTTGTTTGCTATTTTCCCTTCGGCTAAACCAACCATGTTAGCAACCGTCATTGGTGTTTTCTTAAATTCAAGAGCGGCGTAAATATCGCCTTTGCTCGTTTCAAACTTCGCGTAAAGTCCGTCGGCTTGTTTGCTTAAAAAATCCTGACTCATCTTATCTTTCTAAATTAGTTCTTAATGATTGTGTCCATCACCAGGGTGATGTTCGTGCCCACCTTGTGGCATTTGCTGAGGCATGTTCATTTCAGCCCCTGGCTTGAAATCGATCAATTCAACTTCAAATACTAATGTTGAGAATGGAGGAATTGGTCCTTGTCCACGTGAGCCATAACCAATTGCAGATGGCACGATCAATTTTGCTTTACCGCCTTTTTGCATCATACCAACACCTTCTGTCCATGCAGGAATAACCTGGTTCAATGGAAACTCAACCGGTTCTTTTCCATGATCTAATGAAGCGTCGAATTTTGTTCCGTCCAATAACGTTCCCACGTAATGCACTTTAACCATATCTGTAGGTTTTGGTTTTGCACCGCTTCCTTTTTTCGTCTCTATATAGATCAAGCCGCTTGGTGTTGGTTGTGCGGTGATCTTGTTATCGGCTAAATATTTTTCGCGAGCAGCAGTTTCATTGCCTTGAGCTTCCTGCATTTTCTTTTCGTATTCCGCACGTTGATCGTCCATTTGTTTTTGAACTTCCTCGCGCGTATTCACTTCTTTAATCGCAAAAACGCCTTTGAGGAAACTTCCTGGATTTACACCCGGAGGAAGGTCAGGACGACCCATTGATTTTAAAAAGAATGAATCGGCAGAAATTACGAAGGCAGCGCTATCACCTTGATGCATCATTTTAAATCCATCTTCAAAACTTCCTTTGAAAGAAACTGCCGCGAAACGGAAACGTGTGTAAGGAGATCCGTCTTGCGTCATTTGACGTGAATCAATGATCAAAGAATCTTTTGGATAAGTACTGATCTTGTAACTGAACAATAGGCCCATACCGGTATCAACCTGGCGATTGCTTTCGTTGTGTTTAAAAAATTTGTAATGCAAACCGGATTCTTTTGCGCGTGTGAAACCTTCAAATTGAGAATCACTACCGCAAGAAGTTAAGATCAGGACTGCAGCGAGAGGGAGGAGGAACTTTACCATTTTAATTGACTATGTTGTTTATATTAATTTCGTAGAGCAGAGGCGTGTATGGCGGTATGATATTTCCGGCGCCAAGCTCGCCAAATGCGAGGTACGAAGGTAATATAATTTTGGTATTTTGCCCTGTATTTAAAAATTTTATCACATAATTTAACCCCTTTAGCATTTGGTCTGGAGTAGAGGTATTTACCTGCCAATTCTCCGGCGATTCGTCAAATTGTTTGCCATTTAAAAGATAGCCTTTGTAGGACATAGAAATGGTTTTTCCCTTAAGCGAATTAACCTGTGTGAGGTCGGGTTTTGCGTCTATCCAATACACGTTCAAAGAATCTTTATAATAGTTTGAAATATGATTCTTTTGAAGATAATCTGTGATCATTTTATCTTCGTTCATGGCCCATTGTGTGATCAAAGAATCTACGCGAGCGGTATTAAAAATGGTATTGATCTTCATGTACACTTTCACTACGGAATCTTTGCTCATGAAGTGTGGTATGCGCTTGCTTTGGAACTGTTGTTTGAAGAATGTTTCCTTGGGAATAAGCAGGCAAACACTATCGCCTTCATTGGCTTTTTGTAAAAAACACTCAATACAGTTTCCGGTTTTTTCGGGATCGATATTTACAAAATATTTATCGTCAAAATCTGTTTTGCTATTCCAAAATACCGAATCACCTTGGGTGCAATAATTCATATCCAACAAAGCAATGAAGTGCGTGTTGTCTTTTTCAAGATCGGAATTGAAGGCGAGTAAATGGTAATAAAATCCTTTTTCGTGTTTGGTGTAGAGTTCATCTTTTCTTCCGCAAGAGAAAAATAAAAGAAGCGCACTAAAAAACAGAAGATATTTTTTCATGGATCAATTTGTACATCGTAAACAATGGGCATTTGCGGTGGGATCTTTTTATAATCGCCCAATAAACCATGCGCTAAATGTGAGGGAACGAGTAACAAAGCTCTATCGCCTTTTTTTAAATATTGTACGCCTTTGTGAATGCCGCTTTCAATATTTTCGTAACCAACTTTAAATGTGCGTTTGCCACTTTGTTTGGAGTTGTAAACTTCGGTTCCGTCCATCAGCGATACTTTAAAACTCATGCTGATCTCCATATTATCTACAATGCTGTCGCCTTTTGCTGAAGGCGCGTACACGTAATAACGAACGCCGCTTCCGGTACGCACAAAATTCATTTGATGCGACTTGGCGTAAAAATCCATCTCATCATTTTCTTTTTGAATGAGGGCTTTGTTGGCTTCTTCAAATTGTTTTGCAAGGACATTTTCGTCAATTAGTTTTTCTTTATGCTGTTCTTTTACGGGGTTGCCGCAATTGGTGACTAGTAAACAGATCAAGGGAAGATATTTAATGAAATTTGGCACTAGCGTAAAATTACTAAATGAATATGGACTAATATTTATTGTTTAGAATTTTTATTATTCGAATTTGTTGATACAACAGTAGTCACGGAGACACTAAGACGCAGTGTTTCGCAGAGTAATACTCCGTGGATCTCCGCGTCACAGAGTCTCTGTGGCAAAAGGACGTAAAATTCTATTACCTTTACTTTTTCAAATGACTAAACAGGAACGATATGAAAAAGTGCTGGAGTATTTCAAGAATAACGTTCCTTTGGCTGAAACGGAACTAAATTATGGGGATCCTTTTCAATTATTAGTGGCAGTGATCCTTTCCGCGCAGTGTACCGATAAGCGCGTGAACATGGTGACCCCGGCCTTGTTTGAAGCTTTTCCTAATGTGGAAGCGCTTGCGAGTTCGAATAGCGATACCGTTTTTTCCTATATAAGAAGCATTAGTTACCCCAATAACAAAGCAAAGCATTTGGTGAATATGGCCCAAATGCTGTTGAAGGATTTTTGGGGTGTTGTGCCTAGTGAGGTTGATGAATTGGTAAAATTGCCGGGTGTTGGGAGAAAGACCGCAAATGTGATCGCTTCGGTTATTTATGATAAGCCGGCAATGGCGGTAGATACCCATGTTTTTAGAGTGAGCGCACGTTTGGGTTTAACCGTGAATGCCAAAAACCCTTTACAGGCCGAACAGCAATTAGTTAAAAATATACCGGAAGAACTCATTCCCAAGGCCCATCACTGGCTTATTTTACATGGACGGTATACTTGCTTAGCCCGTAATCCTCAATGTGTTATGTGCAAGCTCCAGGAATTTTGCAAATATTTTGAGAAGAATTTTTCAAAACCCAAAATTTCAACTAATATTAAGGGAAAATTGCAAGGTTATGGCAAAGAAACCCTCAAAAAAGCCGGCAAAAAAAGCAGCAAAAAAGCCGGTAAAAAAAGCGGCTAAGAAGGCTTCGAAAAAGCCAGCGAAAAAGGCTGCGAAGAAACCTGCAAAAAAGTCTTCAAAGAAACCGGTAAAAAAAGTAGCGAAGAAAAAGGTTGTTAAGAAGCCGATAAAAAAGGCGCTTAAGAAGCAAGCTAAGGTTGTTGCCAAAAAACCCTTGAAGCACGCCTCTGTTAAAACTACGGTGCGAAAACCGGGTGAGAAAAAACCACATCCAAAAGACGATCCAAAGTTCAAGCCATATAAAACGCATTTAAAAGTTGGAGATCGTGCTCCGTTTTTTGAAGGCATTGATCAAAATGGAAATACGGTGAGTTCGTATTTATTGGGGGGAAGAAACATTGTACTTTATTTTTACCCGAAAGACGATACCGATGGTTGCACAGCGCAGGCCTGTAGTTTGCGCGATGAGCATTATTTTTTAGGCGCGAATAATTATGTGGTTGTAGGTGTAAGTGCCGATGACAAAGATTCGCACGCTAAATTCGCGAGTAAATACAGTTTACCTTTTCCGTTGATAGCAGATACTTCCATGGAGATCATTAAAGCTTTTGATGTGTGGGGAAAAAAACAATTGGCCGGAAGAATTTATGACGGCATTGTAAGAACTACTTTTATTATAGGCGCTGATGGGATCATTAAACACATTATTACGGATGTGGATACAAGGGAGCATGCCAAACAGATATTAGCTTTGTAAAGCTTAAAGCCCCTTTCGGGGCTTTTTTATTCTGTACTTTTTGCCTTGATGCAAAAAGTACCAAAAAAATCAAGGCTGCATAAAATTTTGTAGAAATTCATTATGTCTTTAAGCTGGCGCTATGAAGTGTATGGAATTGAAGGGTAGCATAGCGCCTACGCACTAGCTTTCCTAAAAAAGCCCGCTACCAACATAGTGCCTATTGGATCTGGAAGCTTTTTTGGAACTCCTTTTAAAGACATAAGAATTTCTTGACAAAATTTTATGAGGCCGGGCTGCAGTTTGGAAAGTTGTTGGTGCTCATAGGAATAATTTTTGCGGATAAAGCCTAATTCCCTATTTTTGCAGTCCCATTTTATATGGGAACCGCTCCTATAGCTCAGCTGGTTAGAGCACCAGACTCATAATCTGGGGGTCCTTGGATCGTGCCCAAGTGGGAGCACAAAAATAAAACCGCTAATTTTTAGCGGTTTTTTTATGAGTCCTCTTTCTTCTTAGGTTTTATTGTAAAAATAGTTCTACGACTATTGACCAACGTATCAATGTAACCAAACAATTCAAAAGGTTCGAGAACGCGTTTTGTGCCGTCGGGTAAGAAGCAAACAACATTATAAAATAGCATGCGATTATAATTCGGTTGGAATTTTCGCAAGTGGACCAACATAGGTTTGGTTAACTTGCAGGTATCGGCTTTTAAAGTATCGGCCACCGGTTTCTTATTTATTTTTGTGATCACCGCGTCCTCAAAGAACAACATGGAGAATTTATTTACAGGTAATTTCTTTTTGTAATGTTGGGAGTATGCCCAAATGTGGCACGGACCAAGTTGCAAGATTTTGGAAGAAGAGTCGAGGGCAATGCCACAGAAATAAAGGCGGGGCGGTATGATCTGTTTTTCCATTACCGCAATTACTTTTTGTCGGTTGTTCACTTTCTTAAAAACCGTAAATACAACCGTTCCAATATTCAACATGCGTAATTTGTAAACACCATCTTTTTCCGAGAGTATACGTGCGCCTAATACGCTAACCTCCGGCTTTTCTTGGTCATTACTGTAAGTTACCTGAACATAGCTATCTTTTTCAAGCATAAAATTTTCCTCTTTGCAAATGATCTCGCATTTTACAGGCTTTGCTTTTACCTTGTACACAAATGTTTTTCCCTGCCCGGCAACTGAACAGGGAATCACACTTAATAAAATACTTACGATCAAAAACCTCATACTACTATCATTGTTCTAAGAATTGGCGCATTTCACCCGGCGATTTAATAGTGTTTGGCGCGCTTTTTAAATTGAACGCGATGTCTTTGGCGTTAAAATCTAACTTTTTGAATTCTTCGTCTTTAATATAATAGAACTGTTTGTCTTTAGTTACAACGATCAAGATATCCGCATTCGTTCCTTGTGTAGCCGGGAAATCAAAGATCTCTTTCCACGACAATTTGAACAAGCCGTTGAAATCTCTTTTGATCAAGTAGGCAGTTTCGATCTCAGATTCAATTCGGTTTTTCCCTGCATAATAATGCGCCGCGGTGGTTTTTATTTCGGGCCTTTTGGTAATGTCAGTCCATAATGTTGTTAAGCTTGCCATGGCGTCGAAATTATAGATCCCGAATCTTCTTATCATAGCCATTCGAGTGATTGTTCCCGAACGAGTAAGCAATTTGGAACTCGCCATGTCCACGTAATTGTTAAGAGCCATCAAAAATTTTCCATTGCTTACTAAATTCGAAATAGCTTGATTGTTGTTGAGGGTTTGTTCATGGTTGGCTTCGTACTTACTTCTCAAGTTGGTAATGGAATCCGACATGGCTTTTAATTTGTTCACGCGTTTGATGCGGATCTGATCATATTCGGCAAATGTTTTTTCAAGTTCGGCTTTCTCCAATACGGGAACAGTCACAAAACTTCTCTTCACATCTCCCTTAGTAAATTCAACCACATAGCGTCCTTTGTCTTTTCTGCTTACATGCACATCTTCCCAAACATTGTTGCTGCCTTCGCTTGCTTTAGCGTTGCGATCAACAAATTCAAATTTCACACCTTTAAAGATGGCCAACTCAGGAAATTCATCTTTGTTGAAATCAATCACCAGGTTATCCAAATTGGGATCGGCTTCTTTTGGGATCACGATATCTTTTACACTCGTATGCAAGTTTTGGCGGAGCATAGAATCAATTCCGGCGGTGATCAAACGGCTATTCACACTATTATCGTTATCGTAAGACCAATTCTTAGCCACAGTATCCAAATAATAGAAATTGAATTTGTTGTTCAGATCTGTAGAGGGAAGATCAACTGCCAATTCTTTTCCCGGAGCGATGAAAATTTTCTCTCCATCTTTAGTTCCGCCGATCTCAAACATACCTGCCGATTCAAATTGATAAGTTACTCCGGCAGAATCGTAGGTCATAGGAATTCCACTCAACAATTGATCGTACTGATCGCGAAACTCGCGGAAGTGAATAGTAAATGGTCCGTTTACCGGTTTATTGTCTTTATCTACAAACGAATTTGCGGGGATAAATACTTTGGTGCCGCTGGCGTAGTTAATAGTAGTATCTGAATTTCCGCTGATCACTAAAGCGTTGTCTTCAATATTCATTTTGGGAATTGGAGGCGCGATGAAAGAGCGGACAGTATCTTCGCTGAATTTTTTTGGTCCTTCGCCTTTTGAATAGTTCATTAAGGCGACAGTTACAGCTGCAATTGTTGCCAAACTTAGGCCGCCAATGAACCATGCTTTAGTGGAAAGAAATGGATTGACCGGTGTGTGACCTGCGATGAATTGATCAAAATTCATTTTGCTTTTGATCTCTTCAGAGGACAGTGGTTCTTTAGTTGTTATTTTAATACGTTTCATTTTAAAGGTGATTGAATGCGTTCTTAATTTTTTCGAGCGTACGGTATAATTTCATTTTGCAGGCACTTTCGCCAATATCTAATATCTCGGCAATTTCTTTGAAAGAACGATCCTCAAAGAAGCGCATGTTGATCAATTCTATTTCCTCATCTTTCAATTGTTGAATGGTCTCAAATAATTGTTCGTCGTTGATAGGAAACGAATTTTCAATCACGGAATCGGCGATCTCATTAATCCCTCGCTTGTTCACATTCAAAATGCCTTGCGTTTTTGTGCGGCGGTAATGTTGTTGGATCTCGTTGAACGCGATGCGATACAGCCAGGCGCCAAAAGGTAGGCCTTTGGATTTGTAGCTCGATAATTTGTCTAAAGCTTTGTAAAATGTGTTCGCCGTTATATCAAAGGCGAGCTCTTTACTTTCTACGCGGTGATAAACATAGTGTGTGATGCGCTCATAATACCGTTTGTAGAGCGGCTCAAAGGCTTTTGGATCCTTTTGCGCCAGCTTTATCTCATCTTCTTCGGTTTTAATGAGCGTCTCGCTTATATGGTAATTCCCGGTTTCTATAATTCCAGTAATTAATGACATGTTTGACCCATTTTACACCCATAATACCGTGGGTATAATAAAGTCACATTTACTTTAAAAGTAGGAATTTTAACTGAGAATGAAATGTTTGTCCTTTTAACCATGCTTCGACAAGCTCAGCATAAACTCCGAGCGCTGACGCGCTTGCACAGAGGTTTACACAGAGAACGCAGAGGCGGGTTGGAAAGTTGGGACGCCTAATTTAGAGAACACTGGGAAGACCTTCGGTCTTTCTGTGTGTTTTTTTAACCATGGTTCGACAAGCTCACCACAGGCTTGGCACAGAGCCACGGAGTTTTTGTTTTCTTGGTGTCTTAGTGTCTCCGTGGTAGAATTTTGGAAAATTGTTGTTTTGTATAGAACTCTAATCTGTGCGTACGATCGTACGATCTGTGTGAATTTGTGAAATCTGTGGCAATGCACGCTTGATCACTTTTCTGTTTTCAAAAGCTTAATATCGCTTATCAATTTAGTCACCTGAACCTTGTCTGTACCGTCGTAAACTCCACGGATGCGACCTTGCTTATCGATCAGCAAAAAGAACTCACTGTGGATGAATCCTTCGGCAGATCCATCGTCTTCCAAGGCATTCACCAAATAGTCTTTTAGTGCGAGCTCATAAATAACCTTCTTACTACCGGTTAAAAAATGCCATTTGTCTTTTTTTGCTTTATAGGAGATACCATATTTATTTAGAACTTCAACAGTATCGTGTGCCGGATTAACGGAATGTGAAAGTATCAAAAACTCGGGATCATTTTCAAAGGCGGCTTGTACATCAACTAAATTGGTACTCATTTGCGGACAAATGCTTTGACAGGTAGCAAAAAAGAAATCGGCCACATAGATCTTATTCTTTACAGTTTGCTCGCTTACTTTTTCGCCAAATTGATTGGTGAGTGTGAAATTTCCAATGGCATGATAGATCGTATCGGTATTGCTTAAATGTTTCTCGCCAATTACCGGAAGCAATAGTTTTTTTTCTTCAGCAGCAGGTTGGCATGCGGTAAGAATGAATGATACAGAAAGGATCTTAATTATTTTGTTTAATGGCATTGTCATTGATAAGTGTTTCTTTATCTTCTTTAATTCGTAGATGCTGATATTCGCCCAACATACGTTTTACTTCGGCAACATAACGTCCGTCGTAGTAGCCGCGTATGTGTCTTTTTTTATCGATCAAAGCAAAGAAGCTGTAGTCTACGTAAAATGGTTTTTCTTTAAAGTAAGTGAAATTGATACTGTCAAATGAATTCTTGTTCCATCCCGCAAAAATAATATTGTCGCTTTTTTTTGCCATGGTTTTGATACTGTCCACTGTTTTAGAGTTTCCATTTTCTTTTTCGCACACTAAAACAAAAGGGATGTTTCCAAGTTTACTTTTTTCGTAGTTCACGTATTCCCAAAAACCACTGATGCGAAAGGCATCATTAGCGTATTTATCTTTAATGAACATGGCAACAAAAACCGGATACTTAATGGTATCGATATCCAAGAAAGTACTCTCATTTGTTTTTTCGAAAACGCTTTTCACTGTGTAATATGTAGTGTCTTTTCCGTTCGGTTTTTTAGGTCCGTAGTAAGCTAATTTCTTAGAGTTGATGGTGCTTGTTTCCAGGATCACCCAAAACAAGGACGGGAAAATAACGATCAGTAAGAATATCCACTTTTTGTTTTTGAACATGGTGGCGCAAATTTAAGAACAAATTCAATAGGAATATCTATTCTTTTCATTTTACTTTTTGTCTTGAAACAAAAAGTAAGCAAAAAATTCAAGGCCGCGCAATTCTACACACAGACCATCCGCCTAGCACGCGCGGCCAGGCCAGCGCACGCGTCGTTGATATTTACATTTGGGGTAGGGGATAGATACAGTTTGGAAAGTTGCTACTCAAGCTGCTAGTAAGTTGCGGTCCTTTGGATGAAAAATAAAAAACCCCGATTGAGTCGGGGTTTTTTTGTTAATGTGTGATCACTACAGGTTTTCGGGCGCTGTGATCGCCTGAGTGGACCTCTAAATAATAAACACCATTTGGAACGTCGGAAACGTTCATGGTGTTAGAGTTATTAATGTTCTTTATAGTTTGACCGATAGCGTTGATCAATACCATCGAGCTCGCCGTTTTATTATTTTCTAATTGTACACTTACTTCTGTGTTAGCAGGATTAGGGAGAACATTGAAGTTAACTTGTTTCAAGCTGTTTTCTTTGATCCCAATTGGAAGATATTGCGCGTCGCCACTTGCTGTTGTTGCATCAGTTGTTTGACTGCTGAATGTAGTAGAACTTGCATTTACTGTAAGAATAGGGAATTTGTTTCCGGCCTTGAAGTACTGGTAAATGGTTTGTTTCACATCAGCAACCGGGAAACTAAAAATGGTGATGGTCATTGTTTGAACACTTTTTATGCGCAATACATTAGTGTGATTAACGCCATAAGGCATTTGTAATGTTCCCATACCATCGGCAACCGTATGCACACTTCCGGTGAACTGTGCGTTCAAAGTTCCTTGTTGTGCAGTTCCGGCAATGTTATCTACAACATTGTATCCATAATCCATTGGCCAGCGTGCAATGAGCGCAGTGTTGGTGAATGTTAAAGCTACAGTTCCAAATTTGACGGACTGCAATTGGAATTCGGTAGTTGGTGTAGCAACCGATTTGTAAAATGTGTACGAGCCACCTTGATCTTCGGCAAGCGTTGCGCCCGATGGAGGTGTTACGGTAGCACTAGCTGCTGCAATGAATGTTGACGTAGCGGCTACTGTTGAAGTTAAACCAAGATTGCTAAAATCCCAAACAACATTAGTTCCTGTAATATTACTTGGTAATCCTGTACTATAAAAACTGGTATCAAGTGCACCGGTTTTTTTGATATCGCCAATAGCAGGCTCAAATGCCGCTTTGGTCATGGTTAAATTTTGCGAATTTGTTAAACTGGCAGTAGCAACAAAAGCTAAAAGTAAAATTTTCTTCATGTGATAGATTTGGTGAACAAATATAGCAAATCCTTCGATATGATGAGCCTACACGAGCAACAGCGGAATGTTAACGTTATGTCGCACGCTATCAATGGTTGCCCCAAGTAAAATGTCCTTAAATGTCTTATGGCCATGGGTTCCCATCACCAAAAGATCGCAATTGTGTTCATTTACCAGCTTTGGGATCACGATCTTAGGATTTCCGAAACCTAAAAGCATATGGCATTGGTACCCTTGTTCCTGTAATTGATCGGTGTACTTTTTCAAATATTGAAAATTCTGCTCGCGCTCCATATCAAAGGCCTCCTCACCGTAAACAACGGCGTTGGTACTTTCTAAAACATGTAGTAATAAATAACGGGTATCTTTTCCGCCCATGGCAAGCGCTTTATTAATGGCTTTTGAATCACTATTACTAAAATCAACGGTTACTGCAATATTCTTATAAGATACTACCTGATCTAGAGTTAATGGCGCCATTTCTCCATGGAACTCGCCATGTTTTTGCTGTTGTCGTTTAGCGAAAATGGGAACAAAGGTGATGTAAAGCAGCATGATGAAACAAAATACGCACAACGGAACGATCGTAAAACTTACAACAATGGGATCTTGCGTAGTGCTGATCCACTCAGATAAAAAACCGTAAACTAATTTAATGTTGAGCGAAATGATCACAATAGCCGCGATCCACGACGCTATTCTTTGCCATGCAGGAATTACAAATTCTCCCATCTTTGAATGATCGCTCACAAAGTGGATCAAAGGAATAACTGCAAATCCTAATTGCATACTCAAGATCACCTGACTCAAGATCAATAATTGTCCCGTTGCATCGTCTCCCATGTAAAAAATGGTCAAAAATGCAGGAACGATAGCGATCAAACGTGTAAGCAAACGGCGTAGCCAAGGTTGTAGACGCAAATTCAAATAACCTTCCATGACTACTTGTCCGGCAAGTGTACCTGTGATGGTAGAACTTTGCCCGGCAGCAATTAAAGCGATCGCAAACAAAAGCGGCGCCAACGAACTTCCAAGCATCGGTTCCAATAAACGATGCGCGTCTTGAATTTCCGTTACTTCAACACCATTGGTGAAAAAAGATGCCGCCGCTAAAATTAAAATGGCAGCGTTCACAAACAACGCCAGGTTAAGCGCAATGGTGCTGTCGATCAAATTAAATCGTAGCGCTTTTTTAATTCCTGCTTCATTGCGTCGGAACTGTCGTGTTTGAACAAGCGAGCTATGTAAATATAAATTGTGCGGCATCACAGTGGCACCAATAATTCCGATAGCAATATATAAAGCATCTTGATTTTGAATTCCGGGGATCAACCCTCCCGCGATAGCTGAAACCGAAGGTTTAGCAATGATCAATTGAATAAGAAAAGAAACACCAATTAAAATTACCAGAGAAATAATGAACGCTTCAAGTTTGCGGATACCTTTATTTAAAAGAAAGAGCAGAAGGAAACTATCCGTAACGGTAATGCAAACGCCAACAAGAATGGAGATATTTGGAAAAAGTAAATGAATACCAATAGCCATACCGATCACTTCGGCAAGATCACAGGCAGCGATGGCGATTTCGGCCAATACGTAAAGAAATAAATTAACGAAAGGCGGAAAGCTCTCGCGACTGGATTGAGCCAGGTCTTTTCCTGAAACTATTCCTAAGCGGGTACAGTGGCTTTGAAGTAGGAGCGCGATGAGGTTGCTCATTACCAAAACCCAAATTAAGCTGTAACCAAATTGGCTTCCGCCGGCAATATCGGTGGCCCAGTTACCCGGGTCCATATAGCCAACGCTGATCATGTAAGCCGGACCTAAGAAGGCCAGGAATCCGCGCCAGCGACCTTTACCGGACGTGTTTACCGACGCATTAACCTCTTGAAGTGACTTGTTCATAGTGCTCCACAAAGGTAGCTATAAATTAAACAAACCTAAACATTTATTTAGGTATACCTAAAAATTAATTACTACCGAAAATTCTTATATTTATACTCAGTTTCTAATGAAAAAGCTTGTCGGTATCTTATGTTTCATGATGGTTCACGTTTTTGTGGTTGGACAACTGAAGGATATAAAGATCCTTTTACCGAAAGAAGTGGGTTTTTCTAACTACGAATTCGTTCAATTTTTTCCCGGTGACAAGAATTTTGCCTTATGCGCAGGATCTCTGGCTATCTACGATACCGAAACGGGCGAGATCGTTGATGAGATAGAACTTATTGCAAACGCCCGAAATCTTTCTATTAGTAAAGACGGTAAACTTATTTCGCATACTTTAGGTAATGAGTTATTCATTTATTCTTTTAATAATCAAAAATTAGAACTGATCTCAAAAGTTCAATCCATTGATATCCTCAAAGCAATTCCAAATGGCGAATGGTACAAAGCGGTAGATTTTTCGAGTTGCTTTTTTTTAACGGAGCCGGGAAGAATGTACGTAAGCATAGGCTCGTTCACATTCATTTACGATCACCTGAATAAACGCGTGCTCAGTAGTCATGCGTTAAAGATCGGTGACTACATTATGCAGGGCGCGGTGATGGAAGGACGAAACGCGGTTGCTTTAGCCCTAATTTCCGGAACTAATTCTTCCATCGTAAAACAGTCGCTCAACAATCTTCCTGAAATAACGCCTGTTCTAACCAATATTTCTACGCCTATAAAAGTTCGTCTCCATGATTCTTTACTGATGTGTTCAACCACTAAAAACTATTTTGTGTTGAATATGGACAACGGAAAAGTGCAGCATGAAGTGATGGTTCCTCGCGTAAAATATGACGTTGATATATGGGGAAAAGACAGAACATGGTTTGATGAACAAAATAAGAGACCGTCGATCATTAAACCCGACACTGCGAATTTTTCTTCAGATGAGTACGTCACTGATATGGATTATGATCCGCGAACCGGTTCAGTGATCTATCTTACATCGAAAGGAATAAAATTGATCGATCTCAAAACACGAAAAGCGAAAATATATAAGGGAGGTTATAGCTATAATTTGCGAACATCCGACAATGGTTCGCGTATGATCGTAAATGGATATACAACTTCAAGGTCTTTACGTATTTTGGATCCGGATGGAATGAAATTGATCTCAGAAAAATTATCGCAAACAACGCCCATATACCAGGCGCAAACTAGTCCGGGAAATCGCTGGATGGTGATCAACGGAAATCATGGCGCTTATATTTGGGATCTAAAAACATTTTCGAAATACACCGAATTGAAAGATGTAGGTGAAAAGGACACCTCATTTATTTACAATTTCTTTTTTCTAACGGATTCAGAACTTGTAGTGAGTTCGGGAAAGGATTATAAATATTTGAAATTAAGCATCTATAATATCAATAAACGAAAATTCACCAAACTTATTAAACGAACCGGCATCGCTAATGCTTCGGGATTTATGAACAATGAATTTTATTATTGCGACGCTACAAGTTTGAACATCATCAATCTTCAAACCATGAAGGAGGAAAAATATCTGGGAAATTTTGGATTAGCAAGTTTGCCCCAATATAAGATGGTAAATTTCACGAGTAATTTGGTGTTCATTCCTGACTACACGAAGTATAAGATCGTAAATCGAAAGACGAAAGCAGTTGAATATGAAAATACGTCGTGGAACTCCATGGTTCGGGTGATCATTAGTCCCGATGAGAAAAATGTTTTCACCATGGGAATGGTGAAGGTGACCAAGAATTTTGGAGGAAATCCGGTAGAAATGGATGTGAACGCCGTGCTTAGGATCGACATGACAAAAAAAGCAATTGCCACTTCTTACGCAGAAACAAATCTTGCCTACGATTTTTTAGTAAAAGACGACGGTAAGAAGCTTGGCGTTTGGTATGTGAAATACGATATTGAACATTATGTTGATTCGATCAAAGAAGCAGTTTATACCGTGTACGATATTGAAACAGGTAAAACTATCTCTACCAAAACACTCACTCAGACAAAGGATTTTATTACGAGTCATCAAACCAGCGAAACAGGAAAATACTTTGCTTTGGATAATTGGATAGGGAATAGCTTGAAGATCTTCACTGAAAATGGAGAATTGATGATGGATCTTGGCGATCTGAAGATCCCAATGCCAAAATTATTTTACAATGAAAAGTTGGAACGTATGATCATCACTTCGCACAACGCGCCTTTAGCAACATTTGTGGATCTGAAACAACGAAAGATCATTGGGCAAATGGTGAATGCTAATGACGATCAGTATTTTTTAGTGACATCGGATCTTTATTATTTGGGGTCGAAGGAATTTGTAAAGAACATTCGTTTTAAATACCGTTCTGAGATCTTTAGTTTTGAGCAATTTGACGCGCAGCTCAATCAGCCGCACAAGGTTTTAAAAGCCTTTGGTTGCACGGATACAACATTGATAAAAGCTTATGAAACCGCGTACAGTAAACGTTTGCGTTTGCTCGGATACAAGCCTGAAGAATCATTAAGTTTTTCAAATATGCCAACCTTACTGTATGTAAAAATGGAGAGCGATAAACCAAATTTTGTAAAATTCAACGTGAGTGGAAATAAAGGCAAAGGTAAACTCTCGCAGTTTGATGTTTATAATAACGGAACATTGGTTTACACCGAAGCTATTCCTGATGCTCAGAAAAATAAATTTGATAAAACTATTTCATTTGAGACTACATCCGGGATTAATCGCTACGAATTTATTTTGCGTGATGAAATTGGTTATGAGAGTCCTCGGATCACTCGTTTCTTCAATAACACTAGTGTGGTGAAGCCAAATCTTTATTTAGTGGTGATCGCGAGCGAGAAATTTAGTAACAACAAATACGATCTTGCATATGCGGTAAAAGATGCAAGTGATGTTGCAAATATAATGAACAATTCTAAGTCGTTTGGAAAGGTAGAAGTGAAGAAAATGTTCAACCAAACCTTCAGCCCCGATTCTATGGCTTCATTGCAGAATTATTTTTCTAAGGCTACCATCAATGATGTAGTGATGGTATTCTTTGCCGGGCACGGTTATTTGGATGATGATCTGAGTTATTATTTTCCTTCGTACTATACTGATTTTTCTGACCCAAAAATAAACTCTGTTGCTTACAAGTCCTTTGAGAAATTATTTCAGGGAATGAAGCCCATCCGTAAATTGATGTTCATTGATGCTTGCTTTAGTGGAGAGGTAGATGCGGAAACGATCTTTAACCCAGGAAATGAAACTGACACGAAGGACACAACGCGTTCGGCAAAAACGATCTACACCACATTCGCGCAATCAACGGCTTTGGAAATGTCGAAAGCAATTTTTTCTGATCTTCGTCAAAATTCCGGAGCTACTATTATTTCTTCTGCAGGCGGAACAGAAGCAGCCTTTGAAGGAGAAAAATGGAATAATGGATTGTTTACTCACTGCTTACTTGAGGGTATTGCTAACCATAAAGCCGATAGAAATTCCGATAAGAAAGTAACTTTATCCGAATTACAAAAGTATGTGGCTGAAGAGGTTTTTAAATTGTCAGAAGGAAAGCAATCGCCGACCTATCGTATGGAGAATACCGCGCTTGATTATGAATTGTGGGAGTACGAATAGTATTTTAGAATTCTGAAGTAGACAAAAGGCAAATTAAACCCGGTAAATGGCTTTGCTTTTCTCCCTTTAAATCTTAGTTTTGTTCATCAAAAATCACCCTATGAAAAGATCATTCCTTGCTCTTAGTATTCTTTTAATTTCAACGCTAAATTTTTCGGCGCAAAAGAAGACCGATGAAAAAAAGCCTGCGGAGAAAAAACCCATTGAAAGCGAATCAACGTATTCTATTTTGAAATGGAGAAATATTGGTCCGGCTGTAACATCGGGTCGTATCATCGATATTAAAGTTCATCCTAAAAACAATAACGTTTGGTACATTGTGAGTGCTTGTGGAGGGATTTTTAAAACTGTAAATGCAGGTACAACCTTTGATCCCATTTTTGATCAGGCAACAGTTTATTCAAGTGGTTGCTTAACTATTGATGAACAGAATCCCAATATTATTTGGGTAGGGAGCGGTGAGAACAACAATCAACGTAGCGTCAGTTACGGAGATGGTGTTTATAAAAGTGAAGATGGAGGGAAATCATTTAAAAATGTGGGACTTGGAAAATCAGAACACATTGGAATGATCGCCGTTGATCCAAAAAATTCCGACATCGTTTATGTCGCTGCTTATGGTCCGCTTTGGAATGCTGGTGGTGATAGAGGTATTTACAAAACTACGGATGGTGGAAAAACCTGGAAGAATATTCTATCAATTAGTGAAAATACGGGTTGCAACGAAATTCATATTGACCCATTAAATTCAAATGTGCTTTACGCAACTGCGCATCAACGTCGCCGTCATGAATGGACGTACATTAGCGGAGGACCTGAAAGTGCTATTTACAAAAGTACAGACGCGGGTGCAAGCTGGAATAAAATTATGAACGGTTTGCCTTCAAATGATATGGGAAGGATCTCAATGGCCATGTCGAAGAAAAGTTCTGATCTTTTGTATTGCATTGTTGAAGCAACGGAAGGAAAGGGAGTTTACAAGAGTGATGATCGTGGTGCAAGTTGGAGCAAACAAAGCGAGTGGGTAACGGCGGGAAATTATTATCAGGAAATTTTTGTGGATCCGGTGAGTGACAATAAAATATATTCTATGGATACTTACGCGATGGTTTCAAACGACGGTGGAAAGAGTTTTAATCCACTTGGGGAAAAGCATAAACATGTGGACAATCATGCTATTCATGTGTTTGCTGATAATACGAATCACATGTTAGTAGGTTGTGATGGCGGTTTGTACGAAACCTTTGATGGCGCAAAGACCTGGAATTACAAAGCGAATTTACCTATCACACAGTTTTACCGTGTGTGTGTTGACAATAGCAAACCATTTTACAATGTGTACGGGGGAACGCAAGATAACAACACTCTGGGCGGACCGGCCCGTACGATCAGCGCAAGTGGAATTACTAACGCCGATTGGTTTGTGACTGTTGGTGGCGACGGATTTCAAAGCAGAGTAGACCCCGTTGATCCAAACATTGTATATAGCGAATGGCAATATGGAGGCTTGATCCGTTTTGATAGAAGATCGGGAGAGCAAGTTTCAATTAAACCGGTAGAAAAACAGGGTGAACCGGGTTACCGTTGGAATTGGGATTCTCCTTTATTGGTGAGCGCACACGATCATAAACGCATTTACTTTGCAGCAAACAAAGTTTTTAAAAGTAATGACATGGGTGATTCGTGGAAAGTGATCAGTCCGGATTTAACACGTGGCATCGATAGAAATAAATTGCCGGTAATGGGAAAAGTGTGGAGTATGGATGCGGTTGCAAAAAATCAATCGACCACCATTTTTGGAAATGTGGTTTCATTAGCAGAATCTCCAAAGAATGAGAATTTAATTTACGCAGGAACAGATGATGGATTAATTCAAGTGACGGAAAATGGAGGAAATACCTGGACCAAGATCGATAAGTTTCCGGGAGTTCCTGAATTAAAATTGAATGGCTATACGTTAGGAACTTTAGTTCAATACATCACCGCTTCTCAATTCAATGAGAATGTAGTTTACGCGGCATTCAATAATTTACGTCAAGGAGATTATAAACCTTACCTTTTAAAGAGTTCTGATAAAGGAAAAACATGGACAAGTATTGCAGGTGATCTTCCGGAAAAAGGATCTATGTATTGCATCATGGAAGACCATAAGGATGCGAATTTGCTTTTCTGTGGAACCGAATTTGGAATGTTCTTCTCAAAGAACGGTGGAAAATCATGGATCAAATTGATGGCGGGAATGCCGGCGAGTATTTCTATTCGTGATATTGCTATTCAGAAAGAGGCGAATGATCTTGTAGTTGCTACTTTTGGAAGAGGATTTTATGTATTAGATAATTATTCCCTGTTACAAACTATTAAAGAAGAAGATCTGAAGAAGAATACTATTTTCCCGGTGAATGATGGATTGGTGTTCATCGAATCACAACCTTACGGACACAGGGGAAAATCTTTCCAGGGTGAAGCGTTTTACACGGCGAAAAATCCCCCTGTGGGAACTGTTTTCAATTTGAATTTGAATGAAGAATATAAATCTATCAAAGACAAACGCAAGGAAATGGAGAAGGAGCGTATCAAAAATAATCAGCCCGTGTATTATCCTTCGGCAGATAGTATTCGATTAGAAGACATTGAACAAACACCGTTTCTTTTCCTGGTGATCAGTGATGAACAGGGAAATGAAGTGAGAAAACTAAAATTGGATTTTACTAAAGGAATGCAACAAACAATTTGGGATGGACGTTACGAGCTTTCAGCGCCAATTAACTTTAATACCCCTGATGTAGATAATCCATATTACGAAGCGGATAAAGGCCCGATGGCAATTCCCGGGAAATATTTTGCGCAGATCATAAAATTAATGAAGGACAAGCCGGAATCCCTAACTGATAAAGTAGCTTTCAATTTAAAAGCACTGAACAGTTACGCTCTTTCTCCAAAAGATCAGGTAAAGCAATTGGCACTTAATAAAGAAATGTCAGAGTTTCGTCGAGTTGTTCTTGGTTCTGTTGATTATTTGGAGCATTTGAAGAACAGAGTTAAATATTTGAAAGCGGGATTGGGTCAGTCGAATGTGAGCGCGTTAAGTTTATTCAACGATATTTCTGAATTTGAAAAGAAACAGAATGAACTCGAACTTAAATTAAACGGAAATGGTAGCCTTGCGCGCCACGAGTTCGAAATATCTCCCGGTTTCCTTGGAGATATGGAAGGGATGATCGGCGGTACCTGGTCGCAAACGTATGGAAGTACCGGCGATATGGAAGCGAAATACAATGAACTGAAGTCGTTGTTTGGAGCACACTACGCCAAGATCAAGGAATTGAAAATGCTTACCGAGCAAATGGAAATTAAGGCTGAGCAGTTTAAGATGCCGGCAACATACGGACGTTTACCGGAGTGGAAGTAGAAACTATTTCCCGCGGATCACGCAGATGTACGCTGATCAAAAATATCTGCAGAAATCAGCGTGATCCGCGGGAGATCACTTCCCCCAATTCTCCATGATGTTATCGTTCCACAGTTTCAAGGCGAATTCTCTGAATTTTTTTGGCGCGGCGTTAAATGCTTCGTCAAATTTGTACTCTCCTCCAAAAAATGTTGTATCGCCTGCCGGAACTTTATTTTGTCCGCGCATGGCATGTTTGGTTTGATCTTCGTACATGATGATCTTCATGTCGCAAGGGCTCACATCACTTCTGCACGTTACTTTATACATCACCCACACTTCGGCTTTGCCGTTATTGTCAAGATCGGTTACTTGCAACGTTTTATCTACAAAAGTTGCAGTAATATCAAAAGGGCAATCGCGTACAAAATCCTGGATCTTCCAATCCTGTAGTATCTTTCCATCTTTCTTGCTGAATTTATAGGCATAAAGATCAGAAGAGTTTCCTTCCATTTCTTCATCTGTGCGATCGTTGGATTTGTAGATTCCTGTTTCACAAATGATCACACAATGTTCCCCTGAATCATCTATCCAACGCACATTGTTCCGAATATTCCCTTTGTAGTCGCCAATACCAAGTTTGGATTCACTTGTAGTAATGATCTTGATCTTCTTTTGAGAAAAAAGAAATGCGGGAAGAAGAAAACAAAGAAATGCTATTCTTAAAAACATTTTATGCTCTTTCTATAACGGCAGCATAACCTTGTCCAACTCCAATACACATGGTCACTAACGCGTATTTTTTGTTGGTCAAATTCAGTGTTAAAGCAGCAGATAGTAAAATTCTGGCGCCGGTCATTCCTAAGGGATGTCCAATAGCTATTGCGCCTCCGTTTGGATTGATGCGCTCATCATTATCATCTAATCCCCAGGAGCGTGTACACGCTAAAGCTTGCGCAGCGAATGCTTCGTTCAATTCTATCACATCAATATCCTTAAATGTGAGTCCCGCTCTTTTCAATGCTTTATTCGCTGCTTCAATTGGACCAATTCCCATAATGCGCGGTTCAACACCAACAACGGCACTTGAAACCAAACGCGCCAGAGGTTTTAAATTATTTGATTTTATTCCTTGTTCACTTGCTAATAATAAAGCTGCAGCGCCATCGTTCAATCCACTAGCGTTACCTGCAGTAACTGTTCCATCTTTTTTAAATGATGGTTTTAATCCGGATAATCCTTCTAATGTTGTTTTTGGTTTTACGAATTCATCATTGCTAAACACAATTGGATCTCCTTTTTTCTGAGGAATACTGATGGCAGCAATTTCTTTTGCTAAGCGTCCGTCACTTTGTGCTTTACTTGCTTTTTGTTGACTCCACAACGCAAATTTGTCTTGATCCGCTTTTGAGATCTTATATTTTTCGGCAACATTTTCCGCGGTATCGCCCATAGAGTCCACACCATACATCTCTTTCATCTTTGGATTAATGAAACGCCATCCAAAACTACTATCAAATAATTGTTGATCTCTTCCGTAAGCGCCCGATGCTTTGCTCATTACCCAAGGACCGCGTGTCATATTCTCAACACCGCCCGCTATCATCAAATGTTCATCGCCTACTTGAATAGCGCGAGCTGCATCAACAGCTGCACTCAATCCCGAAGCACACAATCGATTTACCGTTACCCCAGGCACAGAAATTGGCAATCCTCCTAGCAATAACGACATGCGCGCTACATTACGATTATCTTCGCCGGCCTGATTAGCGCAGCCAAAAATAACATCGCCAACTTCACTGAAGTTGACATTTTTATGACGTTCAAAAAGTTCCTTTAAAACAAAAGCGGCGAGGTCGTCTGTCCTTACGGCGGCGAGGGTTCCGCCAAAATTGCCTACGGCTGTTCTTACGCCGTTAATGATATACGCTTGTTGCATAGAATGCGATTAAATATTGATTCAACAAAGGTAAGTATTATTATGATTTTAGAGAATCGCTAAAGTGGTTTATATTTACTAAAACAACACCCGGAAATGAGAACATTACTATCTATATTCTTCTTTTTTACGAGTTTAAGCTTTTTTTGCACAAGTTCCTCAATACATCAAATATCAGGGCGTTGCACATAATGCGCGCGGAGTATTAAATTTAGGCCCCATTGCGGTTCGCATTGAGATCCATCCAGGAGCTCCGGGCGGCGCGGTTGTTTGCAGTGAAGTTTTTCATATCAGTACAAATCAATTCGGGATTTTTGATCTGAGAATAGGATCTGTGTCCCCTAATCAATTCACAGTTATTCCCTGGGGTTCATCCACTTATTTTGTTGCTGTGGCTATTGATCCTTCGGGAGGAGACACATTTGGTAACGATATCACAAATCAGCAATTGGTAAGTGTACCTTATGTATTATACGCTGAAAAATCGGTAAGTACTGGTCTCGGCGGAAATCTTACTGCTTCACCTAATGTCACTGTAACAAGTCCAGGAACAAATTCATTTAATATTAATGTACCAAATTATGTGGCGGGACCCAATGTTACGATCACTCCGTTAACCGCAAATAATTATGAGATCGCGTCGGCGGCAGGAAGTGGGGCAACTGGAAGTTTAACGGCATCACCAAATGTTACAGTTACAACACCAGGTACAAATACGTTCAATATTAGCGTTCCAAATTATATCATGTACATGAATTAGCGACCTAGTCCTTTTTATGAGTCTCGTTGTCTTTGTAGATATCATCTACATCGTCTTCATCTTCTTTTAATTCTTTGCTCTGCTCTTTGTCAAGATCAACGTTTACAATTACGGCCGGCG
Source organism: Bacteroidia bacterium (assembly GCA_044229315.1). Classification (GTDB taxonomy): domain Bacteria; phylum Bacteroidota; class Bacteroidia; order B-17B0; family Aurantibacillaceae; genus Aurantibacillus. Next base: position 252,665 of record JBGATG010000003.1, on the reverse strand, counting down.
CGGTTGGTTGTGATAACCAAATAGTGCCGTTCCAAAATACGTAGTGATTGCGCCAGTTGTCCCAATACAAATTATATTTTGGAAAAAATACCCAGCGACGGTAATAGGCGTATTTTGGACGCCATACCGGATGAAAAACAACAACTTTTGCCGGGCGATAAGGACTACGTTTTACCACCACCACTTTTTTAGCGTGAGGATGACGATGCGGATGGCCATGACGATGTCCTTTTTGCGCCGCAAGTTTGCCGCTAAAACTTAAGAAGCTTAAAAGGATAAGTGATCTGATTATGGTTTGCAGTTTCATAAGATGTCTTTAGCAATTCGACCGGAAATAACGGAGAAGGTTTAATTTAAATACGGTAAAAAAAATGGTAAAATTGCAAGAGATTGAGCATCTTTGTGTTACCGATTTGAAAAACAGAACACTCATAGTTTTTAGTCCCGGGTTTGCCCAAAACGAGCCAGATACAACGTGCATTCCCGCGTTGCAGCAATTTGTTATTGAACTAAAGAAGTTGGCTCCGGATATCGAGGTAAAAGTGCTTTCTCTACATTATCCTTTTGTGGAAAGAGATTATTTATGGAACGGAATTGAGTGTCATTCTTTTGGTGGAAGAAATCGTGGTGGAGTTTATGGGATCTTTTTGCGTAACAGGGTAAAAAGGTATCTGAGGAATTTGATAGCGAATGAAAACGTGAGCGCCATCTTAAGTATTTGGATGTTGGATTGCGCGCTAATGGCTCAGGAAATTTCTAATGAACTCAAAATTCCTCATTTTTGTTGGATGCATGGTCAGGATGCAAAACCCGGAAATAAATTTGTGAGTAAAATAAAACCGAATGCAGAACAAGTGATCGCTATTAGCGATATTTTGCAAAAGGAGTTCGAAAAGAATTATGGCATACGCTCAAAGTACGTTATCGAAAACGGAATAGGGGAAGAGTTGTTTCCGGAATTCAATTCCGGAGAAAGAACCATTGATGTTATTGGTGTAGGATCATTAACAGCGCACAAGAATTACAGGTTATTCATTGAGGTGATCGCGCAGTTAAAAAAAGAATATCCATCTATTAAGACGATTCTTATTGGTGATGGTCCCGAGCGAAATATATTGGAACAAAAGATCAAACAATTGGATCTTTCTTCAAACATTGAACTTAAAGGGTTAATTCCAAGGAATCAGGTTTTGCAGTTTGTTTCACAGGCAAAAATATTTTTGCACACCTCAAGTTACGAAGGAAGTTCGGGAGTGATCATTGAAGCTTTATATAGCGGATGCCATGTGGTAAGTACGATCTCTGTGTCTCTAAAGCCTGTGAAAAATGTGGAAATTGCTTCGAACGTAAGTGGCCTGAAAGAAAAAATTTCTGCTTTGCTTCATGAAAAACGCTCACATGAACGTGTGGTTTATAATACCATGAAGGATTCCGCTGAGAAAATGCTGTCGGTATTATTTAAAGATCAGGTACTTTGATTTTCAACAAAGCGCAAGCGGCATTCAATACCTGTAGCGGTTTCACGCGCGTTAAGCATTTTGTTTCTTTGAATTTGCAGGTCTCCAACATGCAATCACCGCATTCCAGATCGGAAGAATTAAAATAACTGGTGTGCGCTAACATAGGATTTGTCCAATCATTTCGAGTAGATCCCAAAATACCTACGCTTGGAATTCCCAGACAATAGCTCATGTGCAATAATCCTGAATCATCTGAAGCCATCAGCTTTGTGTGTTTTAAAATATGTAGTACTTCGGTTTGCGAAGTTTTGCAAGTTAGGTCGATAGCGTTAGCTCCAATTTTTTCTTTTAGATAAGCCGCTTTAGTTTGGATTTTTTCCGTTCCAAGGATCAGGAATTTGGCATTGCCGTTAATATGTTGTATCCACAGTTTACAAAAATTCGCGTAATTGTCCAGACTCCAATTTCTATTTTCAAACGCTCCGGCAGGATTGATCACGATGTAAAATTCATCTTTGTTCAAATTGAACTTTCTTAGTAATTCCAGATCATTTACCGTTTTTAAATTATCCAGTTTGCGAAAATTAACCTGAGCGATATTCAAAATGTTGATCGTGTTTTCGTAGCGCTTGCCGGCGTAATTTGGTGAACTGCGATCAAATTGTGCCCAGGCTTTTGGATTCAATAATTTCCTGATCACGCGCGTTATTTTCAGGTTCTGTAGATCCAAAACAACATCGTATCCTTTAAAATAAAGTTTTGGATACATAAACAAAAAGTGCAGGAATTGCAATCTGGTATTTCGTCCGCCTTTTAAAGTGTAAATGCGATCAAAAAGATCAAAACTTCTTGGTATGTGTTCAGCTTCTTCCCGCACCAAAAGGTCAAGTCGCGTTTCTTTATCAAGTTTATGCTTGAGGTCGTATAAATACGGCAAAGAAATTGTAACATCGCCCGTGGCCTGTAAACGTATGGCTAGGATCTTTTTAACAGGTTTCCCTTTAACAAGTGGTTTATGTGGAATTGAATTCAAACTTCCAAATGTAGAATTTCCAACCGAATTTTTCGAAAAAACAGCGTTTCGTACTCATTATCAACACGAATTTTTAGGATTACTAAAGCTGCCGGAATTAAACTTATTTTTTGCATTTCAACAATGGGATTTTGCGAACTTATTTTAAGTATATTTAAAGAACTGGTCTAAACGCGCGCATGCAAATGAAGGGGATAATACTGTTCAATCCGAGAGCTTCGAAACACAAGCCTCGTATCCCAAATTCTATTTTACAAATTGCCGCGAGTATTGATAAAGATCAGGAGTATGCCATTGTTGATGGGAATTTGGAAGTAGATCCTTATCCAAAAGTAATGGCGCTTTTGCAAAAAGGCGAATTTGATATTTTTGCCTGCACGGTAATGCCGGGCCCGCAGTTAAAGCAAGCTATTCCTATTTCCAAAAAGATCCGTGAGCTATTTCCTCATGTAAAGATCGTTTGGGGAGGATATTTTCCGTCAAACCATCCAAACTCGGTTTTAAATTCGGGTTATGTGGATGTGATCGTGAATGGAATGGGTGATAAATGTTTTCCGATGTTGATCGAAGCTCTGCGTTCGAACAAAGCATTTGATGGCATTCCTAATATAATTTACAAAAAGGAAAATGAGATCATTCGTACGTTGAAGGATGCTATCTATGAACTTGATCAACTTCCGTCTTTCAATTACGCTAAGCTCAACGAATTTTATCCGATCAGGAAATATTTAGGCAAAACGTATTTGGGAACACGAACAATTGCTTATCACAGTAGTTTTGGCTGTCCGTTCACTTGCTCATTTTGTGCCGTAGTTCCAATTTATAACGCGCGTTGGAAAGGAAAATCAGCCGAAAGTATCTTTAAGGATATAAAATATCTGAAAGAAACTTTTGGAGGGAACGCGATAGAATTTCACGATAATAATTTCTTTGTTTCGGAAAAGCGTACCGTTGAATTCGCAAAGTTGATCAAGAATGAAAACATGATCTGGTGGGGAGAAGCGCGCATTGATACCATGGATAAGTACAAAGACGAGTCCTTACAGCTGTTACGAGATGCCGGCTGTAAAATGATCTTCTTTGGCGCTGAAACAGGAAATGATAATGTGTTGAAGCAAATGGATAAAGGCGGAACGCAAACCGGGGAACAGATCCTCCGATTTGCCGAGCGTTTAAAGAAATTTGATATTATACCGGAATATTCTTTTGTATTGGGATTGCCTGCTGCTAAAGAAGAAGAAGTGAATCGGCAGATTGATGAAGATATCACATTCATTAAAAAAATTAAGGAAGTAAATCCCAAAACGGAGATCATTATTTATACATACAGCCCTGTTCCCACTGAAGGATCGGAAATGTACGACAGCGTGATGGCTCAGGGATTTAAGTTTCCAGAAAAATTGGAAGATTGGATAAGTCCGGCCTGGGAAAATTTTGATCTGAGAAAAAATCCATTAACGCCTTGGCTAAAACCATATATGGTAGATAAGATCAAGCATTTTGAAATTGTGTTGAATGGTTATTATCCAACAAATTCGGATATACGTTTGAATCATGCCAAACGTAAATTGATAAAATACATCAGCACCTGGCGTTATAAAACGGGATTCTATAAATGGCCAAAAGAAATTAGTTTGTTTCATCGTTTATGGAAATACAGGCAACCGGAGGTGGAAGGATTTTAGATGAAAGAGTTGTTGCAGCGAAAATACGCGAATTATGTTTTGAAACCCTTTTTACAATGGTACTTGAAGAAGGATAGAAAGAGCAAGGTGAATGGTTTTGAGTTAAAGATCAACACGGGAGTATTTCACCCGGCCTATTTTTTCAGCAGCACATTTTTTTCAGAATTCGTTTCCCGACTTGATCTTAAGAACAAAACATTTTTGGATGTTGGTTGTGGTTCCGGTATCATTGCTTTAGAAGCATACAAAAAAGAAGCTCGCGTTACAGCGCTCGATGTGAGTTTGGAAGCGGTAAAGAATACCAAAGAGAATTTCAAACTGAATTTTATAAATATCGAGGACGAATTTAAAGTGATCCATAGCGATCTGTTTGAATCTTTGACAGAGCAACAATTTGATGTGATCGCTATTAATCCTCCTTATTTTTTTAAAGCGGCGGGTAGCGAAATGGAGTATGCATGGAACTGTGGAGAAAAAGGTGAGTATTTTGCACATCTGTTCGGCGATCTGGATAAATTTTGTCATGCCGCCACAAAGGTGTTCATGATCCTGGCTCAAAATTGCGAGATAGAGCGTATACAAGATCTCGCCTTAAGAAGAGGCATCACATTTGAACTTGTTGAGCAGCGTAAAATGAAATGGGAGGAGAACTATATTTTTAAATTGAATTTAAAATAAGTGGTATGATCAGAGCGGCAGAACGAGTAAGTATAGATAAAACGCACAAGGCTATTCTCCAAGCTGTGCTTTACTTTGATATTTTTAAATACCCTTTGAGACCTGAGGAGATCCAGGAGAATTGTAGTGTAAATGTGACTCTGGCAGAGCACGAGACCGCTTTAAATGAACTGCTCACTCTGGGTTATGTGAAACAGATAAAGGAATATATCATGCCGCATTGGGCCGATGTTGCCAATGTTGAAAGACGTGAGAAAGGGAATGCGCGCGCTCAAGAAATGATGAAGGAAGCTTATTTAAGAAGTGCTAAAGCAGCGAGACTTCCATTTATTAAAGGGCTATGTGTTTCGGGAAGTTTGAGCAAGAATTATTTTGATGATAGCAGCGACATTGATTTTTTTGTGATCACAAAAGCAAATCGTTTGTGGATCTGCAGAAGTTTATTTGTTGCCTTCTATAAATTGTTACCGGAGAACAAAAAGAAATTCTACTGCTTGAATTATTTTATTTCGGAGGCTGATCTTCGCATTGATGATAAAAATATTTTTGTGGCCACAGAATTGGCGCATTTGAACCCAACGTTTGGATACCAAGCCTACAAGCAATTATTGGAAAGCAATGCCTGGTATAAGGATTGGATAGTGAATAAACAGGTGAGTAATGGAAGCGAGTGTAAAGAGCATAGAAAAGGCTTTCTAAGAACTGTAATTGAGTCTGTTTTCTTTGGGAAATTTGGAGACTGGTGTGATAATTTTTTACAGAAAGAAACCGCGCGCCGTTGGGCCAAACGCCATAGTGGCGACATGGACAAAAAACAATTTGAAGTGAATTATCGTTCGCGCAAACACGCGGCTAAGCGACACGAAAAAGGATACCAGGATAAGGTATTGAATGCCTTAGCTCAAAAAATAAAAGATATTGAAGACACCTTCCAGCAAAAACTAAATTGAAAGTTCTTTTTACACATAGTTATTTTTTAAGATTCGATCCAAAGCAATTTGAAACGGCGCAACCCTATCCGCCTCTTGGAACTTTGTATGCTATGGCCTTTTTGCGAGAAAAGGGTTATGAGGTCAAGCTGCACGACACGATGTTCTGTTCATCGGCCGAAGAGATCATTCCCGTGTTGGATGAATTCAAACCGGATATGTTGATCAGTTACGATGACGGATTCAACTACCTCACCAAAATGTGCCTGACAAATATGCGAGAAGCGTGTTTTAAAATGCAAGAGCTGGCAAAAGAAAGAGGATGTTTTGTGATCACCTCCAGTTCCGACGCGGCCGATCATTTTGAAAAATATTTGGAACACGGCGCCGATGCGATCGCTATAGGTGAAGGAGAGCAAACCGTTTTTGAAGTGTGCGAAGCGGTGAAGAGTAAGAAATCTACAGATGCCATCAACGGTTTGGCCTTCAAAAAGGGAAATGCCGTCGTTAGGACGGGAAAACGCGTTGTTTTAAAAGATCTTGATCAATTGCCTTCACCGGCTTGGGATCTATTGAATATTACACCTTATAAGAACATGTGGCTTGAGCGCCATGGTTATTTTTCTTTGAATTTTGTGACCACACGAGGATGTCCTTACAAATGCAATTGGTGCGCTAAGCCCATTTACGGAAATCGTTACAATTCGCATGCTCCCGAAAATATTGTGAAGCAAATAAAGCATTGGCAAACTAAATTTGGATTTACACACGTATGGTTTGCCGATGATATTTTTGGTTTGAAGCCGGGTTGGTTAAAACAGTTTTCGGAGGCAGTAGAAAAAGAAGGACTGAAGATTCGGTACAAAATTCAAAGTAGAGCGGATCTACTAGTGGAAGAAAATTCGGTAAAGTATTTGTCGGAAAGTGGTTGTGATACGGTTTGGATGGGCGCCGAAAGCGGTTCGCAAAAGATATTGGATGCCATGGATAAAGGCACAACTGTAGAACAGATCAAGCAGGCCCGTGCACTTTTGAAGCAACATCATATTAAAACAGCATTCTTTTTGCAGTTTGGTTACCTTGGCGAGACTATGGATGATATTCATCAAACAATAGAACTCATTAAGGAAGCCATGCCAGATGAGATAGGTATTTCGGTTTCGTATCCTTTACCAGGCACTGGATTTTACGAAAAGGTTAAGAACGATCTTGGTGAAAAAACAAATTGGACAGACTCTGATGAGATGAAGTTGATGTTCAAGAATACGTATTCGCCTGAATTTTATAAAGTGCTGTATCGTTTGGTGCATAGTATTTATCGCAAAAATAAAGCTTCACACAAATTAAGTAAACATAAAAGCACCAAGGTTCTTTTAAGCTATATGAAAAATTCACTCGCTGTACCGGTTCAAACCTTTCAGCTAAAACAAAAGATGAAATCGTAATGAGCACTAATGCGCAATATGTGAGTGAGGCTTTTTCAAAACAATCGGATATATTCGATACCTTGAACACGGAGAATAAGATCTCTGGATATCTTCGTGGACAATTTAGAGATGAAGTGCTTTCGCAATTGAGATCGAGCAGTGAGATCCTGGAATTGAATTGCGGAACAGGATTGGATGCTGTTTTTTTTGCCGAGCAAGGCCACAAGATACTTGCCAATGATAATGCGAAAGGAATGTTGGAGCAGTTGGAGAAAAAGATCGCGGCTAGATCGCTTGAGAAACAAATTGAGACCTTACACTGTTCGTTTCATGACATACATAAGATACAGGGTAGAGCTTTTGATCACATCATTTCAAACTTCGGAGGGTTGAATTGCACAGAAGATCTGGATGGAGTATTGAAACAATTTTCTGCATTATTGAAACCTGGAGGCAAAGTAACCCTGATGATCATGCCAAAGATCTGTCCCTGGGAAATGGCATTGGCCTTTAAAGGAAAATTCAGAACAGCTTTCCGAAGGCTAAAAAAGAGAGCGTTGGCAAAAGTGGAAGGTGTTGAATTCTATTGTTATTATTATACACCTGGTTACGTTAAGCGCGCCATTAGAAATGAATTTGAAACTATTTCTTTGAAAGGGGTTTGCGTAACGGTGCCACCTGAATTTCTACAGAATTTTGTGGAACGTAAGCCAAGAATGTTTGAACGATTGAAGGCCTTAGATAAGAAGATCAGCGGGATCTTTCCATTTACCTATTGCTGCGATCATTTTTTGATAACGCTGCAAAAGAAATGATCACCAGTTTTTCTCTGTAACGTAAACCGTCCCTTTAAATAGACTTACTATCTTATTTTCCTGGTTCTTGATCACCACTTCGTAAAACCCAACTTTTTTTGACCGACTTAATTCTTTTGCTTCCGCGGTAAGAGTATCACCTTCACTTACTTTAGCCGTATGCGAAATAGAAGTTTCAATGGAAACTGCTTGCGGTCCGCGGCTGTTGCTTGCAAAAGCCAAGGCGCTATCAGATAAACAATAGGTAATTCCACCATGTGCAATTCCAAAACCGTTCAACATTTCTTTTCGTACGGTTAATTGCAATTTGCAACGACCTTCGCCGGTTTCCAACACGTTAATTCCTAACCACTGACTAAAAAAGTCCTCGGCCATCATGGTATTCACTATCTCTTTTGCTGAAGGCATTTTATTGACGCGGAAGCCAAGCTGTTTCAGTTGCTTTTAGATCTAAAGCTAATTGACGTGACAACGTAAATAGATAATCCGATAAACGATTCAAATATTTGAATGTAAGTTCATTTACCGGAGCGGTTTCATTTAAATGTAAAACACAGCGTTCGGCTCTACGGCAAATGCAGCGCGCAATGTGTGTTTGCGAAATTGTTGGATGTCCGCCGGGTAACACAAAATGTTTCATTTGCGGCAGAGTTTTGTCCATTTCATCAATGGCGTGTTCCAAAAGTTGAATATCGCCTTCATTCAACTCAGGTAATTTCATTTTATTCTTGTCAGGATCTGCAGCCAGGATCGAACCCATAGTAAATAAACGATCCTGAACTTCCACTAGCAGTTTATACTGCTCGTGTTTTTCAGTGATCAGATCGCGTACTAAACCAATGTGCGAATTCAATTCATCAACCGTACCATAAGCTTCAATGCGAACGTGATGTTTTGGAACGCGTGTTCCGCCAATAAGGGATGTTTGGCCCTTGTCTCCGGTTTTTGTATAGATCTTAATAGACATTTTACTCACATAAAAGTAAGGATTTTAATGTATAAAGAAAAATGGAAGGTTTGAACTAGAACGACAAGCTCAAATTAAGGTTCGGAAGGAATGGTAACTGATCGATACGCTTAAATGTAAAACGATCTACGTAAAATACATTTTTTCTATCAAGCACGTTGGTAGCTCCAAAATTAGTTTCCAAAGTGGTGCGTGGATTGATGTGATATTTGTATTTCACGCCAATGTCAAAACGAGCGAAATCGGGTAGGCGGGCGCTGTTGATCACACCCGGAACATAATTCAGATAACCGTTAGCTGTATTGAAATTATAATTGATATTTCCCTGAGGATTCAACTGGTTGATGAAGCCTTGCGTTGGTGTGAATGGGAATCCGGAACCGTAATTAAAGCGTCCGTTAACTTCCCAATTCTTTGTTTTTCCAAATGTGTAAGAGGTCACCAAATTCACATTATGTCTTCTATCGAAATTTGGCGCGTACTGAGTTATAACGCTCGTTGACGTATTTCCAAACCAGCGTAAATTAACGGCGTAAGAATAAACTCCCCAAAAATAGAAACGTTTTCTTTCAAACTTAAGTGCTACATCAAATCCCTGGCTACGGCCTTGCTCAACAATAAATTCTTTCTTTTGAATGTCAGGTCGCGCGGCGTTTGGAGTATTATCGTCAAATACTTTTTCGCGATTTACATTCACTATCTGGTTAAAGAATTTTTGATAGGCTTCAATATTCAATTCAAAATATTTGAAAATATCCAATTCAAAACCTGCAACCACATGGTTTGCTTTTTGCACTGATGAATTCACTTTGTGAGATTCGCCATTCTTATCCAAATAGTTTTGGGAAAAAGCGTTGTTATCCGGACCATTGATAAATCCGTAAAATAAATTCACCACATCGCGATCGCTATTAGCGCTGAATAAAGATTGGCTGTAAATTCCGGCAGCGGCTTTGAAGCGGATATTGCGTGTGAAGTTAATTTTAAGCGAGGCGCGCGGTTCCGGAGAAACATAATTAAGCGTTGAATAATATTGAATACGCAGGCCCGGTTCAAATACAATCCGTTTACGCTTATCCATAGCTTTGAATTTCAAGAATGAACCAACATCAATGGTAGAACGATTAAAATCCACTACAGACAAATAAGGGTTGGTGATATGAAATGCAGAATTAGTGATCACGCCTTCAAATCCAAAACGCAATTCCTGGCGACCGATGAATTTTGTAAAATTGAAACCTGTGTTGATGCCATTCACCCCACTGTTCTTTGCATCGGCTTCGTTACTTGGATTCTTAAAGTTGATCTTGTAGTTTGAATACGCGAATACACCTTCGATCAACAAATTACTAGCAGATGGAACTAAAACGAAATTAGAACCTATCCCGGTATTTTGCCAGTCGAATTGAGCGATATCGGAGAAGTTCACCTTATCAGTGAAATCAAAACCAAAAATTGAGAATTTACTTCCACCTGCAGAATTCACTGAGAATTTCCCGTATAGGTCCGTAAAATAAAAGGGAAGTTCGCCTCGCTCATTTGCGTAACTGTAAAGTAACTTCGAGGTTTGAGGTAAGTACGAATGCTTAGCCGAAAATAAATAAGATGCGCTTAAGCCTTTTTCTTCATCCAGTTTCTTTGCCGGACCTTCCAACGTGAGTTTAGCACCGAATGTAGACAAAGAAACTTTTCCGGCGTGGCGTTTCTTGTTTCCGTCTTTTGTAGTAACATCCATTACCGAAGATGTTCTACCTCCATATTGCGCGCCAAAGCCCGCTGAATATACGTCAGCATTCTTCATGATCTCGCTATCAAATACCGAAAACAAACCAATAGAGTGGAAGGGATTGTAAACAATGAGTCCATCAAGCAATACTTTATTTTGCACTGGTAAACCTCCGCGAATATATAATTGTCCACCCTGATCACCTGTAAAAACAACACCCGGAACAACTTGAAGATATTGCGCCAGATCGGGTTCGCCAACACTTGGCAATTTATTGATCACAATTGGGTCAATTTTTTGAATACCAACATTGGTCTTTTCAACTTTATCAGTGGCAGTGGTTGTAATTTCCACTTCATCCAATTGAACTCCGCCCTTTTTTACGTAGTATTTTTTATTGATAAGATCACCTGCTTTAACAGCAATGTTATCGGAAAGCGTATCGTAATCAAAACTTGTGATCAGTAATTTATAATTACCCGGCGGGATCCTGGTGATGGTGAAAAATCCGTTGATATCGGTATTTGCCCCTAAAAACGTGCCTTTTAGGTAAACATTTGTAAAGGGAACAGCCTCGCCGTTTGATTTATCGTACACGAAACCCTTGATAATACCGTTTGTTTGCGAATAGGTAAAAAGCGCAATCGTGAAAAAACTCAGAATTAATAAACGATACCTCATACTGGAATTGGGGGTAAATTTAAAAGAATTTAGCCATACTTGGTTAAATTAATTGATAAGTGGAAAGTGGGTATTGGTCGAGCCTATAGCAAATTCTTGTAGTTGTAGCTACTATTTTCGTGTAGCTGGTGTGTGAATGGCTTGGAAATCCAACTAATTTGGGTTAAATTTGGGTTACGATTAAACTCTATACTATGAAGAAAATCTACATACTTTTTGCGTTGGTATTAACTCAATTGGTTAACGCGCAAGTCACCTGGACCAATGGTAACAGTACTAATATCTGGTCTGATCCTCTGAATTGGGATATCGGACAGGTTCCCGGCCCTACAGATGACGTGATCTTTAATAATTTGGCAAACGCAAATTGTACAATGGATCTTGGAATAACCGAGATGAATAACTTAACCTTGAACGGTTACACGGGCACATTGGATGCTAACGGTAATGAGGTATATGTTTACGGTGATTACAGTCAAAGCTCTGGTACTTTTGACGCGAGCAATTACATTGTAGGTATTTTTGGAACGACCGGCGTTACAGGAGGCACATTTAATGGTTCGAGCTCGGATCTTTATCATGGAGGTAGTTTTTCATTGTCAAATGGAACTTATAATGCATCGAGTGCAAATACAAATTTTGAAGGCTCATCTTTTTCCAGGACCTCTGGAACATTTAACCATAATGGTGGTGTGTTTATTATTAATATTGCCGGAACAACTGGATTGTCGGGCACTTTAGTTTTTAATGAACTGCAAATTACGCCTAATTCAGCTTCCCCTGTTTTAAGGACTTTGAATTTTGGAGCTAGCATCACAACCTCAACTGTTACATTGAATCATATTGCTAAACGATTCAAATATACCGGTACGCTTAATGTAAGCGCTCAAATGAATATTGTGAGTGGTACAACGGGTATTCCTGCTGGTAATACGGGGATTTTTAATTTTAACGGCGCTAATGCAACTATCGCAAGTTCTGTTGCAGCTCTTAACGCGTTTCTTGGTAACGTAACAATCAACACTGCGGGCGTGCTTTCTATGTCGGGTAATATCTCATTGACAGGAACATGGAATCATACAAGTGTTGGAGGATTTAATCCAGGAACTTCAACTGTAACTATGGGTGGCAGTTCGGCTATTCCTGCAACGATCAATGGTGGAACAACAACCGCTGCTATGGCTTATTTTGACAACCTTTCGGTTCCTACATCTTCGGCCCTTAATCTCTCTAGCACAGCGTTCGTTAATGTAGGTAAGGATTGTATAGTAACGGGGACATTGAATTGTCAGGCGTCAAGACTTTTGCTAAGTGGAAAATTAACTCATAATGGCACTTACAATACGGGTACTAGTATTTTGGTATTTCAGGGTTCGGGCGCTCAAAGTATCAATGGGTCCGCAGCCACAACAAGTATCAATACTATTTTGGTTAATTCAGGTGTTACAACACTTGCACATTCGGTTATTTTGTTGGACTCGATCAAGGTTACAGGCGGAACCTTCAATGGAACCAATATGACCTTACGTTCAACCAGTACTTTGAAAGCCAGAATTGCTAACATTACTGGGGGAACCCTTAATGGAAACATTACCGTTCAAACCTTTGCGGCCGGCGGCGTAACCGATTGGACAGTGATGGGTGTGAGCGGTATCAGTAGCAGAACTTTCAATGATTGGTATGATGATTTTCCAATGGCTATTGAAGGGTCGGCCACTGATGTAACTTCGGCCGGAGGTTATTTTGAATCAGTTCAAGGATGGATAGAATCAGACGCGTATGGTTACGACACAACCATTGCGGTAACTGATGGTATAACACCAGGGGTTGGATATTGGGTTTTTCTTGGAGATAATTTATCCAGTACCGGAAATATTACTATAGACGTGACTGGAGCTCCGGTAACCGGGAACGTGATCATGCCGTTAAGCAGCTCAGCTCAATCAGGATATAATCTTATCGCAAATCCGTATGCGTCTCCTATTTCTTGGGCTAAATTGAGAAATGGTAACGCTGCGGTAAATAATGCGATCTATATTTATAATCCCGATCTAGGAATAACTACATCGTATGTAAACGGGGTTTCTACTCCCGCCTCGCTGTCGGCTAACGACGATATTCCAATGGGACAAGGTTTTTATGTACAATGTACAAGTAACACCAATTTAACGGCTCAAGAATCTAATAAAGTACCTAGTAATACAGGTTCGGATCCACTATTACGTGGAACTGAGGTGAGTAGCACGAATTCAAGTGTGGGAACTATTGTTCGTTTGAACATAGATGGCGGCGGATATCATGACGACGCTGTTGTTCGTTTCCATGCAAACGCTACACCTGCTTACGACACTGAACTTGATGCAGACAAACATTATGAATCACCGGGTTATGTAGGTTATCCTGGCGCTTGGACTAAACGTACTGCTATTGCAACTCAGTCTAATAACAAAGATTACTCGATCAATAGTTTGCCTTACGCGCATACTCAAAGCGCAGTGATCCCTGTTGTTGCTAAAGTTTATACAAGTGGTTCATATACGATCAGCGGAACAGATCTTCAAAATATACCCAACAATGCTTGTATTAGTTTATTTGATAAGGTTACCAACATCACTCACGATCTAAGATCAGGAAGCTATGTGTGTAACATCAATGACACGACAAACGCCGCACGTTTTGTGCTTACTGTTTGTGCTGACATTACTACAAGTATTAAAAACCAAACAGCTGTTGCTGCTAACAACATTGGCATCAGCAAAGACATGAATGGAGTTTTTGTAGCGTTTGATTACGATGCGCCTGTTGACGCTACAATTTCAGCTACGAACATTCTAGGTCAAAGAATTATGACACCTAAAAAGGTGAAGGCCTCAAAAGAAACCATGTACTTGAATATTGCAGGTGATGATCAATTGATCTTCGTTACGGTAGAAACAAATAATAGCCGTGTTACCAAGAAGATCCTTAATAAATAAGATACTCTTTTAAAAAAAAACCCCGGTCAAAAGCCGGGGTTTTTTTATTGTTTCACCACTTGTTTACGCGCTATCTAAAGGTTTAGGTACATGGTAGTGTTCAAAAGTTTAAAGGAATCCTGCTTCCTCAGCACCGCACTTATTTAATTTTAAATTTTGTTATGAAGAAATTGTTCAATATCATATTGGTTTTGGTGATCTTATTATTGATCACTATACATCAGGCTATAGCATAGTTGCTATTTGAAAAATTTGAATTCCTTATTTGATCAGCTTGAACTTTAGGGCGTACATCACAATGCCTGCGGTATTTCGAGCGCCGATCTTCTTTAATATCCGTTCGCGATACCCGTCGACCGTACGACTGCTTAAATTTAATTTTAGAGCTATCTCTTTATTAGTCATTTCGGCACAAACCATCTGAACTATCTCAAGTTCCTTCTCATTTAAACGCGATGAGATAAATTTAGGTTCTATCTTTTCACTGGTCATTAAATTATGAAGCATGGCCTTAGAAAATTTGTCATTGAAATAATAATCGTTTTGCATCACGGCAACAATAGCGTCCACCACATTCTCAATATCCTCGTTCTTAGGTAAAAATCCATTAGCGCCTTTTTCGATCAGGTGAACCACCATTTCTTCCTCGTCGTGCATGGTAATGATCAGTACTTTCACGTTGATCTTCTTTTCGCGAATGATCTTTAATGCTTCAATACCATTCATTACGGGCATTTCAATATCCAGTAAAAGCACATCGGGAACATTTCCGGCATAAAGCGCGGCTAGCAGTTCTTTTCCATCAGAGGCTTCCAGGGATATATTCACCTCGGGGTAGTCTTTTAGCAAGGAAGCCATACCCTGCCTGAACAAGTGTTGATCGTCAATTATTCCTACGTTTATCTTTGCGCTCATAACACCGGAGTTTTTATAATGATCTTTGCCCTTTCGGTTGACGAATATAAATAATTTAAAGTTGAATTGGTGAGTTGAACCCGACTTTGAATGCTTTTTAATCCAATACCTTTTTGTGAATTGATGAGCGCCGCCACTTCCAGGTCGCTAATGCCAATGCCATCGTGCTCAATAAAAGTGATCAGCTGAGAGTTTTCCAAGGTACAACTCAGCAAGATTTGATTGGCTCCGGCGTGCTTAATGATATTATTTATCAATTCCTTGATGAGGCGATATAGTTGCAGCTCTTTCTTTTTTTCCAAGCGAAGGTCGAGGTCGCCAACAGCGAGGTCAATTTTTACTTTTCCTGAACTGTTTATTTGTCTGCACATTTCCTTAAGGCCTTTGATAAGACCGAGAAGTGAAAGTGAAGGCGGCATCAACTCATGCGAGATGCCGCGAAGCGTGGTGTGAATATCTTCAAGGATCTTGAGATCGGTTTCAATTAATTCGGTTACCAATTGCGTATCCTTAATATTATTCCTCATCTTGCTGAGGTTAAGCTTAACAACATTAATAGTTAGTCCTACATCATCGTGAATATTGGTGGCGATCTTTTGGCGTTCTTGTTCCGCAACTTCCACCGACGCATCTAATAATTGTTTTTGAAATTCGGTTTCCGATCGTTGTAACGTGGCTTTATGTTCCAGCATTTTCTTTTGATACTGTACAATAAATACAATAATGAATGATACCAGGGTAAGCATTCCTAAGCTTCCCAGGATAACCAAATTGCTGATATTTAAACCTTGCGCGCTTTCCAAAATCCGATGCTGATGATTATGTAATATAGTAAGTTAAGTATGGAGTGAATGATATATAAATGAATATAGGTTGAAGATTGGTCATGTTTTTGAAGATAGCTACTGAATACAAATAAAAAAAGATTCCCAGAAAAATAAATTAAAAATGCAATGTTTATCCAGAAATATGGAGTCGACAGAAGATCGTTATATGTTAAGTTTTTCATTACGAAGTAAAAAAAGGAAAGACTATATAAAATGATAATGATAGCTTCGATTGAAATTGAAAGATTATCGATTATTTTGATGTTGTTTAAGAAAAATGAAGTTGTTAAAACGAGAAAGAAAAAAAATGCAATTAGCGCTACGTGGATAGAAGATGGTTTAAAGTCATCGAAAAATCTTTTGTAAAATAATATGATAAAGAAAAACTCGAAGAAAGTGTAAAGATTTAGTATTACTATGTTATTAATGTTCTTATAAGCAAAATAAAAACTGATCAACTCAATTATTAAAGAAAAGCATTGTAGGTAAAATATCGAAGACGCATTTCTGTTTTGGTAAATTTTTGAGTAGAGTCCAAAGAGAGTTGGAATGATGACTGAAAATGTTGAAATTCTTCCAAATAATATAAGCTGATCAGAATTCATTTAATGAAATTAAATAAAAAACGGCTAAAAAAGCCGTTTTTATCTGTTACCCTTGAAGTGGATTTGTTGCTCCGCCCCCTCCACATTGTGGTGGACAAGGAGTTCCTCTTTCCAGTACGAAACCATCTGTCAGATCATTCTCATTTGCATCTGTGCCGATCAATACCATCACCGGAGCGTTTCGGTCATCAATTGCTTTGTAAATTCTAATTCCAACGCAATTTGATTGGTTCAGCAGGTCCATTAATTTATTTTTGCCGTAAAAGATGGAATTAATGCCATCATTGTAGCGGCTTTTTCTGTAATTGGCGGTCCATTCGCCTCCGGTGTTGATGTCTATCATTTCACCTTCATTGCCATTAAAACTCATAGTTTTTTGTTTTTAGTTAAACATTTAGTGGATTTCTGCTAAAATATTAAATGACAGGTGAAAGAACTAAGCTGTTTTTTCGAATTTTAGCGTTATATAGCTGGCTACCAATTCGATATAAACGCCGTCGAAAGATACAATGCGTAAAAATACTTGGATTTTGTAGTGAAATCCACTACAGTGTTTTTCATTAAAGCTTATACCAAAGCATTGTCAATTACAAAGCGTATCAATTCTGCATCACAACGTAATTGCAATTTTGTAAATATGCGTTTACGGTATGTCCCCACAGTACTTACACTTAATTTTGTTTCTATCGCTATACGATTTGTTTTCTTACCCGAGGCCATTAATTGCGCGATCTGAAGCTCACGATCACTAAGTAACTCTAGTGATACTACTTTTCGTTGTGAGCTTATTCGGCTCAACATATTTTGCGCCACCGAACCTGAAATGTAGGTGTCGCCCTTTAAAACTTTTTTTACGGCGGCTACCAGATCTTTTAGCGATGATTCACGGGTAAGATAACCCGACGCGCCATTACTTAGGGCACGGTAACCGTAGATCGATTCGGAATAAATACACATCACAAGCACAGGAACAGTAGGGAATTTTTGTTTGATAGTTTTCAAAAGATCGATCGTGTTCTTTCCGGGTTGTGAAAGCGCCAAAAGCAATAGATCGAAGTTTTTTTGCTTGAGCTGTTTTTGCGTTTCAATACCACATCCAACTTCGCAGAGTTCAATATTTGGAATTGCATTTTCAATAACATTGCAAACTCCTAACCTGTGCAACGGATAATTATCAGCAACCAAAATACGAGCCATAAACCTAACGCGGGTGTTCTAAGATTGATAAAATCAATATTAGGGCATTTTGCATCGAAATAAAAGAGTAGAAATACCTGACCTTTGTACGTAAAAATACATATTTTCCATAGGTAGAAATACCTATTCGACTTTTGATAAAAAAAACGGGGTCAAAACCGACCCCGTTCTCATTTCAAAAAGAAAAAATTATTCTTTGATCACTTTGATCACTTTTTCAGGACCATTATCCGTTCTTAGTTTCATCATATAAACACCACTTGGTTGAGATGAGATATCTAAATGATATTCGCTTACATCAACAAGTTTCTTGTCAATGATCAATTGACCAATGGCGTTGTAAACAGTAAGGTTTCCGCTAAGACTTCCAGCAAACTTCATTACCACCACGCCTTGTGTTGGATTTGGATAAATACTACTCACGAATTCAGTTACGTTAGGAGCAATGCCCGAACATGTCCCAAGCGTTACGGTAGCGTTGGCTGTTCCATAGCAGTTACCTGTTTTGCCGGTAACAGAATAAACAGTTGAAGTTGCCGTTACAAGGATCGTGCTTGTGTTTGCAGAAGTACTCCATGTATAGGTTGTAGCTCCACCTGCAGTTAAAACAGTTGTTTGTCCTGCACAAAGTGTAATGTTATTAGGAGTGATAGAAACTCCCGCTAATACAGTTGTTGTATTAATAGCCGCGGTTGCTGTTCCTACGCAAGATCCCGTTGCTGCTGTTACTGTATAAATTGTGGTCGTCATCGGGTTAAAGCTTTGTGAAGCTCCTGTTACGTTACCCGGCTGCCATGTGTAGGTTGTTCCACCACTTGCTGTTAATCCAACTGCCGAACCTGCGCACACCGTTGTACTGCTTGGAGAGGCACTCACACCGGTTAATACCGTTGTGGTAACGATCACAAATGTGGTTTGCCCTGTACACGTACCAACTGTTCCAACAACCGTATAGGTAGTAGTAGTTGCCGGACTAAGTGTTTGTGTGGTTCCTGTTAAGTTGCCGGGATTCCATGTATAGGTGGTAGCGCCGGTAGCGGTTTTTATAACCTGACTTCCCGCACAAATAGTAGAGTTAGAAACGCTTGGATTTGCACCAGGCAGAATGGTAACCGTTCCGGTAGAGCTATTAGTACAAGTTCCGTTGCTTCCAACAACCGTATAAACTTGTGTACCTACCGGACTAAATGTTTGTGTTCCGCCGGGAGAAAGGTTTCCTGGATTCCAAGTGTATGTTGATGCACCGGTTGCGGTTAAAGTTGCAACTTTTGTAGGACAAATACTTGCTGAAGAAACTGCAACAGTTGGCGAAGCTACAATGCTGATGGTTTTTGAGAACGCTGTGGAAGGACCATTAGTGTTTGAACATTGTAATGTAATAGTTTTTGTTCCGGCAGTGGCATAACTCACTGTTGGATTTTGCGCGTTTGATGATGCCGGAGTTCCACCGGTCATTGTCCATGTCCAGGTTGTTGGCCCGTTTGTTGACTGATCAGTTAAACTAATATTCTGCCCCGTACAAGCTACAGTTGGAGAAATAGCGAACGATGCCGTTGGAGCCACAGTTGTACACGATGCAGAACTCATTTGCACCATTACACCCTGAGAGCAAACACCACCGGAAAGATTTCTTGTCATAACCGCGGTACCACCATTTACGTCATCAACATTGAGCGTACGTTTATTTACCGCGTTAGCAATGGCGTAATGCATCACATCACTATTGTTGATCACATGTGATAATTGATGTCCGTGTCCTAATTCATGCAAACAAACGGATTCGAAATCGTATTGCGCACCGGTTGCGTTAGCAGGACCGTACTGCCAATTCGTTGCATCATCAAATTCAATATCTAACTCGTTCACAAACCAGTTCATGTTTGGATTTGAACCGCAACCACCCCACCAGCTAGAGCAACGACCCAAAACACCTGCAGGTAAAGCAGTGGTCGCGTTATCAAAACGAACAATGTTCACACCATCCTGAGCAACTGTGGTAACAGTAGATGAACCCGCACCTACGATCCAATTAACATATGTTGCACAAGTCCAGGTTTTGATTGCTCTGGTAAACGACGCGCATGCCGCGGCATTTCCAACAAAGTTTGAACTGTAAACCCAAGTATATCCACCCGTGGTATTGTCGTTAATGTGACGGGTATCGTAAACTACTGATGCCGCAGTTGTAGGCGATCCGGGAGTGATCAAATTCAAGTGACCGTAATTTACGGTAAGTGAAGTTGGGCTTAATGTATTTCCTGTAGTTGTTGTAACACGAACTTGTCCTGTACCTGCAGTACCCGATCCATTTGTGCGGGTTGGTACACGCACTTGAATTTGTGTGGCAGACCAAGAAACATACTGCGTAACATGTGCGCCAATATAAGTTGCGCCACCATCATCGGCATTTAACCACGAAACATAATTTGTTGCGCTTGGTCCGGTTCCAAAACCGGTACCTGTGATAGTTAATACACTAAATGTTCCGGCAGAGATATTTGTTGGCGAAATACCGGTTACTGCCATTAACTGACTGTTTGGTGTAAATAATTTACCTTGAGTATTACCGCTGTAATAATTTGGCAATTGTACACCCATGATGATCTCGATATTCTTATAAAGATCAGTATTGATATCGCTGTATTTATTGAATGGATCAGTAGCCGTATTTTCTCTTGTATCAAATTTAATAAAGCCTTGCTCGTCTGCATAGGTTTCATACATAGTATAACCAAACTGAGAAGCATGCCCGGGTTTACTGTTCAACATGAAAACGCCTTCTTGATCTTGGTTCAACGCTAAAGCCGGTTCAACACTTAAACGGGTGTTGCCAATTTCCCCGCCATTAGTGATGATCTCCAAAAAGGAAATACTAGGCGAACCTTTTAATACTTGTTTTACCTGAAGTAAATTAGACGTATATATATAATTTTGTTCGGGATTCCAAAATGATTTTGTTGCGATGACGTTCCCTTCAACGATGAGGCTTGAGTTATTCACGCGATCAGCCAGGCTGATCGGTTTTAACATACATTGCCCAATTACTGAGGACATTGACAAGATGGATGCTAGAGTTAAGGTGTAAATTTTTTTCATTTGATTTAGTGTTTTTGCATAAGCAATATATAAAATCCAAGCTATTGCCACAATAGAAGTTCAAAATAATCTGGAAATGTTAAAATGAGGGTTTTAGGCGCTTTTTTAGGTTCAATTATTAACAATTTCCAGCCGGTTCCTTGACAAGCGTTTTTATATTTCCTATCTTGTTATGTTGTAGTCGGTATAACTAACTATCCCGATCACACATCTAACAGAAACAAGACATGAAAAAAACTCTATTTGTTGCAGCTTTATTTGCCTCATTTCACGTGATCGGGCAGTCTAATTCCAAACTTATTCCTTACGCTTCGGAGTATAACTACGATAGCAATAAGAAACTCAATTTTGTGAGTTTTAAAGAAACCCACCAGGTTGCCGATGAAGAGGTGACTGATTTTTTGAATATGATGTTATTCAGCAATCCCGCAGTTAAGGTGACTTTGATGAAGGATGAAGTAGATTTTATCGGTTGGAGAAATAAGCGCTATGGTATTGCCGTGAACGGTATAGAGCTTAGTAATAAAATGATCATCGCTCATTGCGTGAGAGGAAAAATGATCTCGGTGAACGGAGATCTTAGTGATATTACAAACCTTTCCGGTCAATTCATGTTAACTGAAGCGGCCGCTTTGCAAAAGGCATTGAACAAAGTAAATGCAACAAAATATAAATGGGAGAACAAGTCGGATGAAGCACATACGCGTATTGTATTAAATCAACCGGATTTCACCTATTATCCAAAAGGTGTAAAAACCTATATTGAAGTAAAAGGAAAGTTGGTAGCTGCTTACCGATTTAATATTTACGCTGAGGTTCCTTTATATCGCGCTAACGTATTTGTTGACGCTGCTACGGGTGCTATTTTAGATGAACAAAACTTGATCTGTACAACGGATATTGGTGCAACTGCTCTTTTAAAATATAGTGGAACTCAATCTATCACCTGCGACCAAGTTACTCCAACCCAATTCAGGTTGAGAGAAGTGGCACGTGGCTTGGGTGTGGAGACCTATAATATGAATAATACCACTACTTACAGCGCTACAGATTTCACCAATACCAGCACCGCATGGACCAGTACAGTTGTATTCCAGCAAGTAGCGAGAGACGCGCACTGGGGTTGCGAAATGACATACGATTACTACTGGCAACAACACAATAGAAACAGTATTGACAACGGGGGCTTTAAATTATTAAGCTACGTTCATTACAGTACAAATTATAATAACGCGTTTTGGGATGGCCAGCGTATGACTTACGGTGATGGTAACGGAACAACATTTACACCGCTTACTGCTTTGGACGTTTGCGGACATGAAGTATCACATGGTCTTACATCAGCTACCGGAAACTTGACATATCAAAATGAATCGGGTGCTTTGAACGAAGGAAACTCTGACATCTTTGGAACTTGCATCGAGAATTTTGGCCGCCCTTCTAATTGGGATTGGAAAATTGGAAAAGATATCACGCCAAATAATCTTGGAATTCGCGATATGCAAAACCCAAGTGCTGCGGCCTATTCAGATCCGGACACATACATGGGAACCTACTGGTACACCGGAACCGCGGATAATGGCGGAGTTCACACTAACAGCGGCGTTTATAATTTCTGGTTCTATTTGCTTACGGCCGGTGGAACTGGAACAAATGATATCTCAAATTCTTATACTGTAACTGGTATCACGATGGCAAGTGCGGCTAAGATCGCTTTCCGAGCTTTAACTATTTATTATGTTCCGAGCACAAACTATGCTAACGCACGTTTATTAACTATTCAAGCGGCAAAAGATCTTTTTGGTGCTTGTAGTAATGAAGTTATTCAAACTACAAACGCTTGGTATGCAGTTGGTGTAGGTGCTGCTTACGTTCCTGCAGCTATCAATCCTAACTTTAATTCCGCAAGCACTAACTATTGTACATTACCAGCAAACGTTACGTTCAATAATACTACTGCGAATGGTGTGAGTTATGTTTGGGATTTTGGCGACAATAGTGCAACGTCAACTGCTACGAGTCCTGTGCATTCGTATACTGCAAATGGAACATACACGGTTTCTTTAACTGCTACCGGATGTTTGAGCAATACGCAAAGCATTGTACAGCCCGCTTATATTACTGTAAACGCTCCGGCATTGCCAACTGCAACGGGTGCAGCTGTTTGTAACGGAGGTTCTGTAACCTTAAGCGCAAGTGGCGGTACATTGATCAATTGGTATGCGAGTCCAACATCAACAACTATCCTTAATACAGGAAATACTTACGCTACACCGAATTTAACTAACACTACAACTTATTATGTAGTGAACACGGTAACAAACGCTCCGGTATCCGGAGGTTTAACTACAAATACCGGTGGCGGCTATTTAGCTAACCAAGCACATTATCTCACATTTGATGTCATTCAACCCGGCACCATAGTTTCAGCGGTAGTATATGCGCAAAACACCGGAAATAGAACTTTTGAGTTGAGAAATTCAGCAAATGCGATTATCACTTCTACAGTTATAAACTTAGCTACTGTTGGAGCGAATACTATTAACTTAAACTTCCCTGTAGCAGTAGGTACAGGTTATCGTTTAGGATTGAACGCTTCCTCAGTTGCCGATATGTACCGCACTAATACCGCTGTAAGTTATCCTTATAACATTGGCGGCATTGTTCAGCTTACCGGCTCAAGTGCCGGACCTGGTTCTTATTATTGGTACTATAATATTAAAGTGAGAAAAGATAATTGTGTGAGTCCTGCAGTTGCGGTAACGGCAACTATCAATCCTGCCCCAACAATTAGTTTGTCAACCAGTCAAACCAATCTTTGTTTTGGTGTTGCACCGGTGATGATCAATGCTAATCCTGCAGGTGGAACATTTAGCGGAACAGGAATGGCTGGCAATATGTTCAATCCCGCAATTAGTGGTGTGGGTGTATTTACCATTTATTATAATTACACTGATCCAACTACAAATTGTTCAGGTGTGGATAGTTTAGTGATGAATGTTGCTGATTGTACAGGTTTAAATCAAGTTGCCGGGTCGGTGAATAATATTAAAGTATACCCAAATCCAACTAAGGACCAAGTAACCATTACAAATGCCATGATCGTTGGAGATATGAAAATAAGCATTTGTGACGCAGCTGGTCGTGTTGTAATGGAAGTGGCGATCACATCAAATGAACAAAAAATAAATACCTCACAATTATCTAATGGTATTTACATGATGAATATCAAACAGGGAAATACCACGTTAAAGACAATGAAGCTGG
The DNA here is from genome assembly GCA_044229315.1 of Bacteroidia bacterium. Lineage (GTDB taxonomy): Bacteria > Bacteroidota > Bacteroidia > B-17B0 > Aurantibacillaceae > Aurantibacillus. The sequence continues at coordinate 228,382 of JBGATG010000003.1, read as the reverse complement.
TGAAAGAGTAATAGCCTGATCTCTTTAAAGAGAGCCTTCTCGGTTTAACCGTGAAGGCTTTTTTATTTTAGAATTTAAAGCTTAAACCGTTTTTCATGGTATATACCAAAGCGGGAATTCCGGGAGGTTGGTGTGTGTCGTATAATAAATTGAAACCAACACGAAAATTGAAATGCCCTGTAAGAATTATGTCAAGATTTGAATCGCTTGCGATACGATAATTGCTTGGGTCGCTCAAAAGCGGCTGGTAAAATGTGGTATTAGAAAAATCCAATTTATTAAATCCAATATTGAAGGTGACATAACTACTAATACGGTTGTTGTCTTGAATAATGGTTTCGTTAGCCTGCTCTTGATGTTCGAACATATATAAGGCCGCTACATAAAGTCGCACGTTCTTTTTCTTGAGGATCTTGAAGCGCGGACCAGTTCCTGCCAAATAGCGCCGATCGAGTTTTAAAACACGGTTATATTGAGCCTGGCCAAAAGTTTCCCAGGTAACGCGATCCGCGAGCTTATAACCATACCGCAAATGCTGATACCCATTATTTACAAAATCGGTTTGCGCGGCTTTAATGAAGGCAAGATCACTAATAGCCAATACGCGATGTTTGTTATGTTGGTATTGCATGTGAACGTTGAGGCCCATGGAAATGATCTGTTCTGTGTTTTGTGTTACATTGAAATTGAGATCACTTCTTCCAACAAATCCATTGGTGTCGTTCAAGAATCGTTTGCTTTCAATGTTGATCACCTGCGAATTCACGAGAAAGGGGACTAAGAAAGCGAGAAAGAATTTATTTAGCCGATTTTTTTGGTCCATTCTTTTTTGTTTCGGTCAAAAGATCTTGTTTTGACTTTGGTCGGCGTTCATATTGCCAGCTAAAGCCTTTCAGTTTGGAGTCAGCATCGGTAACATCTTTCATTGGTGTAATAACACCCACCGATTTTCCTTTCATGGTAGAACGATCAATGTCCTCGTTTTTGAACCAGATATTCATAAAAGGCGAGGTGGTTCTATTCAATCCAATAACTTTTGAACCTTCTTTTGCGAAATACAAGGCTTCCACATTGTCGGTCAAAATCGCTTTTCGTATGGTATCTAGCACAAAGAATGCTTCAATATTTTTGCAAGACAATTGATTGTAGCGCTCTGTGGAATCAACCTGGTTAATAAGGAACGCGTTATTCTCCAATATAAATCCCTGTATCGCCTGATTGTTGATCTTGATCTTTATTTTCTTTCCTGTGGCTTGTGAGCGGTGCGACCATAAAATGGGATCCTCATACAACTGCATCAAAGAATCAATGCTGTTATAACTGGCCGAATCACAAACAGCCTGCATGTCTTTTTTATATAGGCGAACATTGTGATACGCATTCAGGAAATTATTTACAGAGTCAATGTCCTTGTGATACAAAGTATCGGCGTGAATAAATAAAGTATCTTGCTCAACTATGCGCGCATAGATAGCATTCTTGGTTACAAATGCTTCGGAGTATTTTTCTTTGTATTCAATGTAATCTCCATATAAGATAGATTTCTGAGATGTGTCTACCAAGGTTACATTCTTAAACGCCTTTCCCAATTGTTTATTACGATCGTAAAATAAACTATCACCTCTCAATTGTTGTTGTTTGGTGACCAAAAGGGCATTCTTGCTAAATGCAGATTTTTCGTTCTGTGTATCGTAATAGCCATTCTCGCAATAAATGTAATCGTCTTTACTTAAAATAATACTCGGACCAAGAAAATAAGCAGTTTTGCTGATGGTATTATATCTCAGCGTATCACTGTTCATTTTGTAATCGGGATTGGTAAGCACCACATCATAATGAAACGCAAGATCCTTTGATGAAGAATAATAATGACCGTTTTTACTTTTCAGTGTATTTTCTTTATTGACTATAGTTCCGCCGTTGTAATAATTCGCAATAGAATTTGCCACATCGAATGTGAGAATGTTTGTGGTAAGCGTCATGTCTTTCTCAACACAAACCACATTTCCTTCCAGCGTAGCTAATTTGGTGCTTGCATCGTAAAGTAATTTATCTCCGGTAACAGTAATGCTATCGCCTTTTACAATACGAATGTGGCCACCGGCTTCCAGGCGTTTACTTGAAAATAGTAATGCGCTGTCACAATAAAGCAGGGCGCCCTCGTGCTCGCAAACTACATTTCCTTTCAATACCTGTGCGTCCGAACGCTTACTATCAAACGAAAGATCATCAGCATGATTTATGTTGATGGTCTTGAATTTTTTCTCTTCAGTTTTTTTAGCAGGTGTGTTTTTCTTCTGTGAGAAAGCAACAAACGACAAAACGATGAATATGTAAGTGAAAATACTACGCATGTCTTTTAGTTGGTTCCCACACGCTGGAACGTACGCCTTTGCTATATGTGATAAAGCCTTTGAGTAGAGCGTAATTCATGTTGTAGAAGTGCGCCACGAACAAAAGTGGTTTTATTGGATTTAAGAGGTTGATAAACAAAGGAAGCATGAAAAATAATAACTGTATCACAGCAAGTCCCAGGAATATTCGAGAGTGTAAAGCAAAATACAAAGTGCATCCGTAAATAACAAAAAGTAGGAATGGAGTTATCCAACGTAAGACCTTATGCGAGAAGAACGCGTAAGCAACAGCTCTCCAGGGAGGCCAAAGTAAATGCTTGTAGCTACTAAGGTTTTGATAATTCCCAATGGAAATACGCACTTTACGTTTGAATTCTTCGGAAGATTGAGAAGGAACATCTTCAAAACAGATCGCTTCTTTTTCAAAAATAACCTTACCGCCCTTATCAATAACACCCATGGTAATAAAAAAATCATCCATGAAATAATTTTTAGGTACAGGAATGTATTTATCTTTTCTAATAGCGTAACAACCTCCTTCAGCGCCAATAACAATGTTCCAGGCGTTACTTTCAAGCGACTTTATTTTATTCTCCAGATTAATGTAATTTTTTTCTAGCGATTGAATACTAATATTTCTGTCTGAAGTTTTAATGATATTAGAACAAACTTGGTGAACAGCAGGATCGGAAAAATGTTTCACGAGGTTCTTGATCGTGCTCTTATCAAACATGACGTTCGCGTCCGTTAGAATAAAAATTTCATCATTGCATTTCTCGGCCAACTGATTTATGATCGCGGCTTTTCCTGTTCGTCCTGCAAAAGTAACAAGTTTGATGTTTTTACTCTTTGTGGAAAATTCTTCAATGATGGAATTTGTTCGGTCGGTGGAAGCATCGGATCCCACATAGATCGTTACCAGATCCATCGGATAATCCGAGTTCAAAAGACTTTGGATCTTTTCACCTATTACTTTCTCTTCGTTGTAGGCCGCGATCAATATTCCAACTTTAAAAGTGCTGCCACCTTTTGATTCTTTAGGTTTCTTTGGTGTGAACAACATCAATAGTACAGGGTAAAATACATACGAGTGAAGGATCGCCAAAATGCAAATCGCCATGATCGAATATATGATATAGTTGATCAATTTAAATTTTGATAGTAAGTGAGCAATTGTTTTGTGATCTGCTTATTTTCTAAGTGTTCTTTAGCAAATTGTTTCGCGTTTTGTTGCAATTTATTCTTTTCTGAAGCGGAAGCCAGCAACCTATTCATCGCGTTCACAAATTCGTCAGGAGAATCTGCCAGAATAAGATGTTCCCCATTTACAACAGTAATTCCTTCGGCACCAATGCGCGTTGAAACAATTGCCTTGCCATACGCCAAACCTTCAATGATCTTAATACGCAATCCACTACCTGATAACAAAGGAACAAGCATGATGTCGTACGTGCTGTAGAACTCGTGATTATTACTTACGTTTTCAATGATCTCCACGCCGGGTAGTCCAAGAGTTTTAAACTTAGTTGGCATATGGCGACCAGCGATCACAAATTTACTTTGTGGATTTTTATCACGGATCTTTTTCCAGCAATTTGTCAAAAACCAATCTACCGCTTCCTGGTTGGGCATCCAGTCCATAGATCCAAAAGAGAATAGTGTATTTTCCTTGGTTTTTCCTTGCATTTGTTGGTAATCGTTCATGTCAACGCCGGTAATGCAAGTGTTCACTTTTAGTGGTTTAAATTCTTTTTGAATGTATGTTTTGTCAGCATCAGTAATGGTAATGATAGCATCAACTTTTGCGAAGGATTCTGCTTCAAATTTTTTCAACCGTGCGTTTTGGACCTTCAAATACCAACGCTTTATTCCGCTTTTTTCGTTCGCAATATGTCTTTCCCATATCAAATGCTCAACATTGTGCGCCCGTAAAGTAATTTTCGCTTTACTGTGTTTTCTGATCGTATCAATGTATGGCGCCATGAACAGTCCTTCCAATTGAACAATATCAAAGGAACTTTTTTGTAGCGTTTCAATTAGCGCGTCTTCAAATTCTTTGAAATAAAATCTGCAAATGAAATAAGAATCTTTACTAAGTAATAAATTCATCATTGCGCCAAACGTACTCGGACTGGTATCTTTATAGATTGATCGGTAATGAGTTTTAGTTTTGAATTCCGTAGGAACGGCTGAATCTTCTTTAAAATGTTTTTTAGTATTGATGGTCAGCAAATATAATTCGGCCTCGTTTTCGTAAAGCCCTTTTGCCATATTGTAAATGGCAATGCTACTACCGTCGTTAGCAGGGTAGGGAGCTTTATTACATATTTGAAGAATGCGGATCACGCTTTCTTTTTGAAAATTTTTTGGAAGAACATTATATAACTTGAAGCATCGAACAGTGCGGAATCTTTTGCCGCTTTATACGTAAGGAAAATAGAAATTGGTAAGAAAACCAGCACCGGGATCCACATCGCCTGCCATGGCGGTAATTTTCCTTCCAAGGCAACGGTTTCAAAAGCCTGCGTTAAAATAAAATAAGCCAGGAAAAAGAATACAGCGGTTACAACGGGTAATCCCAATCCTCCTTTTCTAATAATTGCTCCTAATGGTGCACCCACAAAGAATAAAACAATGCAGGCAAAACATACCACGATCTTCTTATGCCATTCCACAATGAGCATCAGCAAACCTTCGGTTTCTGTTTTTCTGATATTCGTTGCATTCTCAAGCACACCAATATTGTTTCGCGTGATATTCAAAGCGTAATCGTACACACGGGCGTAATCTTCTTTGGTTAATTTCGCGTTCATGGTATCCATGTTCACTATTGGAAATTTACTTTTTACGGTATCGGTAACGTTGCTCTTCATGAAGAAATAATCTCTCATCTGTTTATTCAGTTGTTTAGAGAGATTTGCAACTTCTCTTCGCGTAGAATCGGCCACGGAATCCAATTGCCAAACATTCATCATTTCCCCATGCCCTTTGAATAAATGTTCGTCTGTACGATTGAGTTTAAAATCGGTAAGCTCAATATTTACTTGCAGCTGCTTAAAATTTAAAATACTCAGGGCTTTTGCTTTGTTTGCGTTCTGTTTGTTTAAAACCGTTTCGTAACGATTACCATCGCGGATGATCAATACCAAATGTCCTGTATCGGCGGTCATGGTTATCTTTCCGGCTTTGGCATAGATCTGACTCGTATTTCCGTTATTATCGCTATGGTCATAGATCAAAAGATTCTTCAATGTGTCCTTGTTGTCCGATTTCTTCCCCACTAATATCGAATAGTTGTCCAGCTTATTGTAAAAGATCCCTTCTTTGATATTCACCGCTGGTTTTTTTTGCCGTATGTCGTAAAGCAATGCGGTTGATCTTAAACTCACCGTTGGTAAAATAAAATTGTTGAACAAGAATGTAAGCCCGCCCAATATAACGATCAACACAACAAGTGGGCGCATGATCCTGAAGAGAGAAAGCCCTGAAGATTTCATGGCAGCCAACTCATAATTTTCGGCCAAATTTCCGAAACTCATAATAGAGGCTAACAATACCGCGAGCGGAATACACTGAGGGATAATGGTGATCCAGGCATAAGTAAAGAGCTTGATAAGATCTATGGTGCGCAGTCCTTTCCCTATTAACTCGTCGAGGTAAGTGATCACGATCTCTACTAAAAAGAACAAAAAAACGCTCACAAAAAGCGTGGCCAGGAAGGGCGGCACAAAACTTGAAATCAGCAGCTTATGTAGCTTTTTAAAACTCACAATTTTCGTTTAAAAATAAGATTTCTTAATTAGAAAATTAGCATTAATTTCACAATATTTGTTAGTTTTGTGAGCATATGATTCATGGTAAAAAAATAGTGGCTGTGCTACCTGCGTACAATGCTGCATTGACCCTAAAAAAGACCTACGACGAGATCCCATTTGATATTGTGGATGATGTTGTATTGGTTGACGATTGTAGTAAAGACAATACGGTGGAAGTGGCGCACGGAGTTGGTATAAAACACGTGATAAAACATGAGAAGAATAAAGGTTATGGCGGAAATCAAAAAACATGTTACGATAAAGCGTTAGAATTAAACGCGGATATCGTGATCATGTTGCATCCCGATTACCAGTACACACCAAAGTTAATTCATAGCTTAAGTTATTTGATCGCTAATGATCTTTATCCCGTGGCGTTTGGTTCACGTATTCTTGGAAAAGGCGCTTTGAAAGGCGGCATGCCTTTGTACAAATATATTTTCAATCGTATGCTTACGTTCACACAGAACGTTTTAGTGAATCAAAAATTATCGGAGTACCACACCGGTTACCGTGCCTTCAGCAAAGAAGTATTATTGGGGATAAATTACCATGCTAATTCGGATGACTTTGTGTTCGATAATCAAATGATCTCACAAATTTTTTACGCGGGATTTGACATTGCCGAAGTAACTTGCCCAACTAAATATTTCCCGGAGGCAAGTAGTATCAACTTCCGTCGCAGCGCAAAATATGGAATGGGTGTACTTGGCACGTCATTTGTACACTTCTTCAATAAATTAGGCATTATGAACAGTGCCATTTATAAACCAAAAGCAAAATAACATGGCAGTATATCGCTTTAGAGTCAGTTTGGAGGATAATGAGGATGTTTACAGGGATATTGACATCAAAGCAGCTCAAACATTTGAATTATTCCATGAAACCATTCAGGAGGCATTTAAATTTGACAAGAAACACGCCGCTTCATTTTTTTCGAGTGATGATTATTGGCGTAAGAATGATGAGATCACGTTGAACAAAGAAGATCTTGTATTGGACGAAGAAGATAAGCGCAGAAAGATCGAGAAGAAATATTTAATGAAGGACACCAAAGTGGCCAAATTCATTGAGCAACCTCACCAGCGTTTTGTTTATGTTTTTGATCCCGATGTGCAGTGGAGTTTTTTGATCGAAATGATCAAGATCGTGAACGAAGACGCAAAATTGAACTATCCCGTTTGTATAAGGACAGTTGGAACGGCACCTAAGCAATACAAACAGCTTAACGTGATCAAGGATGATCTAAGTCCGGAAATGGCTATGGCGGCGCTTTTGGCCGATGACATGAACGATGACGAAGCATACAAGGCCGTTGATAGTGGTGAACAGGGGATCGAAAGTGATGATCTTGAGAGTTTAGAAGGAGAAGAGGGCGAAGAAACCGAAAGTGATGAGGAAATGGAGGGAGAAGGAGATCATGATGAAGAAGGATACGATTCGCAATTCAACGAGGAAGAACATTAAAAAAATCAGATTCCATTCAATTGATCGATCAGATCAAAAATAAATATTCGAAAGTGAAAAAAGGTGAAATTGGATCGGATCAGCTTCTTTATATACGAAAAACGAAAATAAATGCACGATACAAACGTTAGGGTGCATTAAGATATGATCAGTAAGGGCTTCTTAAAATCATCCATCGTCTACACCCTTGGTGGGGCCCTGCCGATGCTTGGCGGGATCATTCTACTGCCTTTTTACACTAATTACTTAAATGCCCAGCAGTTCCTCCAGGTTTCATTCTACATTTTAATTACAGCACTTTTTCAAGTTCTTTTCACATTCTCTCTTGATTCTTATTTTGGTGTAAAATATACACAATTAAGTGGCGATGAGGTCAAACAAAAACAGTTTGTGGGCTCCACCGCTATGATCATCTTAGCACTTGGCGCGTTTTGGTTGTTAGTGGCCGCCGTTTCCGGGCATCATGTTTCCAAATTGGTATTTAAAGATGAATACAATATCGAATTCTGGCCTTACGGATTTTATTCGGTGCTTACCGGTTTTTTTAACGCGTATTTTAAAACATCTACCAACGCGCTTATTTACTTTAAACGCCCACGGATCTTTCTCGCGTTTAATGTATTGAATTTTGTGGCCACACTAGCAATTTCTATTGGGGGATTGTTTCTTTTTCCGGATAGTATCATTGGCCCCATGTATGGGCGTTTATTGAGTGGTGTGCTTATATTTTTCCTTGCTCACATGACCTTTAGCCGTTATGGTACTTTTAGTTTTGAAAAAGGCTTTTTGCCTGAGATCAAGAAATTCTGTATCCCATATTTATTCTTTAATCTATCTGCATGGACCCTTTTATACGGCGACCGTTTCATTCTTCAGTCCTTCATGGACGAAGTTGATTTGAATACTTACGATCTTGTTCTTAAGTGTTTTTTTGGTATCGAGTTCCTTCAAAACAGTTTGTCTGCCGTCATCTTTCCTAAGTTGTATGAGATCTGGAATAAGAATGGAGAGATGGCTACCACAAAAGAAAGTAACCGTTATTTCAATGTATTTACGGCAGTAAATGTGATCCAGCTTATTATATTTTGTATTGTGTTGCCCTTATTATATAAACTGGTCATCACTCAAAAAAGTTTTTACGAAGCTTCTGCGTTCATTGGTATGATCTCTGCGCGTTATGGACTTCAAACCATTGTTAATTTTTACCTCGCAACTATTTTGTTCACAAAGAATATACAGATACTATTAAAGATCTTCCTTATCACCGCCGTGTTCCAGGTTGTAGCAACTTACTTTGGATACATTTGGTTCAAATTAGACGGCGTGCTTTACGCAGCAATAGCCGCCAAGGTGATGCAGGTGATCTTAAGCATGATCTTTACGCGAGGGATCTTCAAATTTGAATACAATTATTTTAAGATAGTGTTGATACCGTTCATTTTCGTTTTAGTGAATGCCTTGCAGTTTCACTTCTTTCCGGGATACGACGTTAGATTTTACCTCGCACAACTGGCAATATTCTCTGTGATATTCTACTTTATTTTCAGGAATGAGATCAAGCAAGTGTTGATCCAATTTAAGATCGTGAGCGCTTAGTTAGCCAGATTCCAGGAATTCTCAAACTTACAGTTCTTGTATTCGTCCTCGATCTTGATGTAGGTTAATTTCGAACGTTTTTTGATCCAATCTTTCAATGACTTTCTATTCTTATCAACGGTAGCCATTTGCTGGATCTTTTGATAATCATCCTTCATATTGGCTTTATGCGGGTCAATTCTGTTCTTTAATTTGATGATTCTAAAAGCCGGTTTATTATCGGTGTACTCTGTGTATTCCATGGTCTTGCTGATCTCACCGATTCCCAATTCACTGATAGTTTGAACCAGTTTTTGATCAATTTGCGAAATGTCTTCAACCGTCCATTTCGGACTCGCGGTCATTGGGTTGATCATTAAACCGCCATTTTGGATGGTGGATTTATCATCACTGAATATTTTTACCGCGTCTTCAAATATCAAAGTTCCTTCGCGAATAGCTTTTGCAACAGAATCCAATTGGATCTTGCATTTGTAATAATCTGAGTTGTTCATCTTTGGGATCATCAGAATATGTCTGATGTCCAAAAGATCGCCTTTACGCGCTACCAATTGTATAAAGTGAAATCCAAATGTAGTTTCAAATACCTGGGAGATCTCGCCGGTCTTTAAACGATAAGCAACAGCCTCAAATTCGGGAACCATTTGTCCACGAAATACGTTAGTGATCAATCCTCCTTCTTTTGCTGATGAAGGATCCTCGCTATAGATCCTCGCCATTGTGATAATGCTTTCGCCGCCTAATACACGTTCGCGCAAACCTTCTAACTTTTGTTTTGCTTCCAATTTTGCTGCTGCACTGAACGTTGGTTTTTTTACGATCTGCTGCATTTCATGTTCGGAGCTGATCAAAGGCAAACTATCTTCCGGAATTGTATTGAAAAAAGCGCGGATCTCGGCCGGAGACAATTTGTCGCTAGGGGAGATCTTAGATTGCATTTTTTGTGCTAACAACTGTTCCTGAACATCGGCTCTGAATTCATCTTTGATCACGTTGGTACGTTTACCGTAGAATTCTTCTAATTTCTCTTCGCTTCCAAATTGGTTGATATAATAATTCAAACGTTTATTCAATTCGCTTTCAATTTCAGCGTCGCTCACCGTGATACTATCTCTATCTGCCTGCGCTACCAACAATTTTTGGAAAAGCACTTGTTCAAAGGCTGCACATTTGTCAATTTTCTCTTCATTCTTTTCCTGCGCCAACATGGTGTTTTGAATATCACTCAACAGGATCGGATATTTCCCAACAACGCCCATCACTTTGTCAATGGTTTCTACCTGCGCGAATAACGTAGATCCGGCGCATAAAAGTGAAAGTAAAAGGAAGCGTTTTGGCATGAGGTAAAATTACGTATTATAACTTAGCGGGATTCAAAAAAACCTTAAAAAACCTTAAAAGTCTTATCGGCCTTGGCCTTTTCGAGGAGTTGTTGTTTATAAGATTGAATTAATTTGATCTTTCGTGCATTTACAATAAAGGTTTTAATATTGGCTTTTTCAAAAGCAATGGGCGAAGCGCTGTTCTTGATCTTTACATCTTTTATTCTGAGATAATAATAAGCTTCCGCGTCGCCAAATTCAATAATTCGCCCTTTTACAACATTGTATTCGAGCGGACCTTTCATTTGAGGGATATCCCGTTTAATATCATCCAATAATAACCATAAACTATCGTTCAAAAAATAACTTTCCGCGTTTTGAACACATAATTCTTCCAGTTGCTGTTTGTCTTTTTCTGCGGTTGAATAGACCAGGCGTTTGATCTTTGGGATTTCTTTGGATTGAATTGGTACTTTGAAATAGTTCACTTTTACAATATTATCCTTCAATACAAAATTCTCAATGTTCAAATTGTAATAATCCTGGATCTCTTCATAAGAAACAACAGTGTCGAGATTATTTTCGATCAATTTTGTTTCGTAAATGTAATTGATCAATTGCTTTTTGTACTCATTCACTTGTTTGTCAACATCAATTTCCGAGGGCTCTAATTTAGTGAGCGCTTCCTGGTACAATAGAGTTTCTAGTACCCAGTTATCAATTATTTTTTTGGCGAAAGCAATGCTGTCCTCTTTCGTATCACCATGAATAAGATCAGAACGGTATTCTTTTTCGGTCAAATAATCGTTTCCAACTTGGGCTATCGATTTTTCTTGTGGACCGTCGGTAGTTTTATCGCCACTGCAAGAAGCCAAAAGCGTACAAGCTAAAATTAAATATGTGAAAGAAAATTTCAAATCTGTTTAAAGATACAGTTTTTAAAATAATTGATCTGTTACTTTTTCGAGTAAACTCTTGCCAAAATAAATATTGAATGTAGCATTTGCATAAAATCCACTTTTCATTGGAACTGGAGTTCTGTCTGGCCAAACTTTACTGCTTTGGATCCCATCGTCGAAGCTCATGTATTGATAGAAATTATAACCACACTCTGCTTGCACCTGAAACGTTCTTGAAATCCTGTATCGGAAATTCGCAAAGCTGGCTATGTTTCCGTAATTCAAATTTATGCGACTGTTATTAAAATAAACTCCGCTTCGATAGCCGTCACTTTTTACACCAAAAATGGTGTAGCTTTTATCCTTATGATATTGAAGGTTGAGCTGAACTGGCAACGTGTAATTGAAAGACCAGCGATCGCTAATTGGTTCGGTGCCGCCAATAAAAGGCGAAGGAACTAAAAGTCCGTCACTGTAGATCATCGACATCCCGTAATAAAAACATTTTCGTGTCCCTTTAATGTGGTATTGTCCAATAACACCAGAGAAACGCGGTGTGAACTGATCTAATGTTTTATCTTCTTCATGTAAGCTCATATTCAAAGAATAGAAAACGATCCTGTATTTTTTTGTGAGGTGTAAGCCTATGATCCCGGCGTTGGCATAGTAAAGATCTTTGTTGCTGAAACCCGCTGAATCTAATCCAAGTTCTGTGTGTCGTTGTGTTATTTTAAAAGTACCAAGAAGCTGATCGGCTTTTATACGAATATTTTTCTTGAAAATATCCTTCAATTTAAAATCGCTCAAATTGAGATCGATTTCCGTTTTAAATTTTTGCCCAATTGGAAAGGTAAAACCTACTGAATTTTCCAGGCATTTATAAGGAGGTGAAACATCATTTCCTAATTCCTGTGTATACTTCGAATCCAGTTTCAAGCGAGGGCGGATCAGCTGCGCGCTTTGTTCAATATCGAAGGTTTGCGCTTTTGTTGAAATGGCGCAGCAAAACAAAAATGCTATTCGACTAATTTTAAAATTCACTTTTTACGTGGAATTTTATATCGGGAAATTTTTCCTGGGCCATTTGAAGTAACCAGGCGCTCTCGGCTAAGAACACCGGTTTATTCTCTTTGTCGTATGCAATATGCGAGGATCTGTCGAGCATAAAATTATCGAGGCTTTTTTTATCATCACTACTGATCCAGAGTGCTTTGTATAAATTCAACTGATCAAAACTGGCGCTGGCGTTGTATTCACTTTTTAAACGGTGTTGAATAACCTCAAATTGAAGCGCTCCAACGGTTCCAACAACTTTTCGTCCATCGGCTTTTTTAGTGAACAATTGCGCAACACCTTCATCCGTTAGCTGCTCCAATCCTTTTTGTAATTGCTTTGTTTTCATCGGATCTAAGTTGGTAACGTAACGGAATAATTCCGGAGAAAAGCTTGGAATACCTTTGAAATGAAAATTCTTTCCTTCGGTAAGGGTATCTCCAATTTTAAAATTTCCCGCATCATATAAACCAATCACATCACCGGGAAAAGCTTCGTCAATTACCGATTTTTGTTGGGCCATGAACGCCGTTGGATTGCTAAATCGTAGTTCTTTATCCTCGCGTACATTGTGATAATATTTGTTACGCTCAAAAATACCTGAGCAAATACGTAAGAAAGCTATGCGATCGCGATGTTTTGGATCTAAGTTCGCGTGGATCTTAAAAATAAATCCACTGAATTTTGGATCACTTGGTTTCACAATTCCCGCGTCGGTTTCTCTGTCAATAGGAGGAGGAGCGATCTCTACAAAACAATCTAACAATTCCTTTATACCAAAATTATTCACGGCACTTCCAAAAAATACCGGGCTAATATGTCCGTCCAAATATTTTTGTCTGTCCAGTGTATCATATACGCCGTCGATCAAATCAACATCAGCACGCAATTGTTCGGCAAAATTCTCTCCAATTGTTTTATCAATTTGTTTATCGTTGATGTCGCTTATGGTTACAATGTCCTCAACGGTTGTTTTACTTTCTCCCTGGAAGAGATTCAATGATTTCTCAGTAAGATTGTAAACACCTTTGAAAGATTTTCCAATGCCGATAGGCCAGGTGAGTGGACGAACTTTTATCTTCAATTCTTTTTCGATCTCATCTAATAGATCAAAAGCGTTTTGTCCTTCGCGGTCTAATTTGTTGATGAATACGATCACAGGTGTATTGCGCATGCGACAAACTTCCAAAAGCTTTCGTGTTTGTGGTTCCACGCCTTTTACGCAATCGATCACCATGATAACACTATCAACGGCGCTAAGTGTTCGGTAAGTATCTTCAGCAAAATCTTCGTGACCAGGTGTATCAAGAATATTTACTTTGTAATTTTTATAGTCAAAAGCCATCACGGAAGTAGAAACAGAAATTCCTCTCTGCTTTTCAATTTCCATGAAATCACTTGTGGTTGCTTTTTTAATTTTATTTGATTTTACGGCACCCGCGCTTTGAATAGCGCCTCCAAACAAAAGTAATTTTTCGGTGAGTGTTGTTTTTCCTGCATCGGGATGCGCAATGATCGCAAATGTTCGGCGACGTTTTATTTCTTCAGTAAAGGTCATGTATCAGGCGGCAAATATACTGGCTTTAAGCAAAAAAGAATTTTATCAGCTGACAATTAATGTAAAATCAAGGTTTTGATTGTAAATTATTGAAAAAGAGGTGTTTATGTTCTATTCTGTAGTTTTGAAAAATGAAGGGAAAAAATCGGTACAAATATCATTCAACAAATTCACCGAAAATGAACTTAAGAATTTAATTTTAAAGGCAATTTGTGAGAGTTGGCTTGTTAGTTTCTAAGTGTTTGTAAACTAACATTTTAACAAATTATAAAAGGGAAATAAACAGCTTTTTAAGATGTTTTTAACACGAACTACCAAGGTAACAGTTTCAAACGCAAGGTATTCGTCTAAAAAATAAACTTATTAACAACTTTATCCATATCTTTGAAGTCCAATTAATTAAAAACACATGTTTGAGATATTAAAGAGTTTTGAGACAAAGTACGGCACCTTGAAAAAGAAAGGTTTGCGTATTGAGGGTTTATCAATGATCGATCCAAAGAGGAAGAAACATGTTATTTTGATCAGCAAACCATTTATGTTCGACAATCGTCAACTACCAAAAACCTATGAGGGTTTGGATATCAAGGCGAAGATCGAAGGTGGTTTACCAAAAGAATTTTCTATCATTCAAAAGGAGGCTGCAAAGAAAGAATATTTGTGGGCACCTGCTAAGTTTGAGAAATATGTTGACCGTTGTTCGGACGAGATCCGTGAGCAATTTGGTAATCCAAAAATGACCCGCAAGGAAATGTTGGATGCTTTGGCTTTTGGAAACTTTGAAGAGCACAAGAAAAAGAGTTTACAAATGATGAAAGAAGGAAAGATCCCTCCTTTCAAGATGAACTAATTGTTTTTTTGAGAACATAGTAACTATTGTCATAATTAAGGGTTAAGCAATTGGTTACTTCAAAAAAAATGCCGGAGTGGTTACCGGCATTTTTCTTT
This sequence comes from Bacteroidia bacterium, assembly GCA_044229315.1. GTDB lineage: Bacteria > Bacteroidota > Bacteroidia > B-17B0 > Aurantibacillaceae > Aurantibacillus. The sequence goes on along the minus strand of JBGATG010000003.1, from coordinate 213,370 downwards.
TACTCATATTTCCTCCAATACTTTCCAAATACACTATTGCGGTGTAAACTTATTTTTGCTAAATTGAACTTTGATTCTGCATGAAGTTCAAAAACACCTATACACTATTATCATTTTTTGCGCTCCTTGTTTTTAATCTTTCTTTTTCGCAAAGAGGAAAAAATGGCGCGCTTACTATTTCAACACCTACCACAAAGGTTAACGAATTCACAACGTTAAGCGCGAATGCAGCTGCAGGCGCTTCAACTATTTCTGTTGCGGCCAGCGCGCTAAATACCAATTCGAGATTTTCGAGTACACTTCAAGTAGGAGATCTCGTGATGATCTACCAAACGCAAGGCGCCATCATCAAAACGTTTACCACGGTTCCCGGGCAAGATTCTACTTACGGACAAATATTAAATTATAACGGCGCAGGTAATTTCGAATTCGCGCAAGTGTATTCAATTCCAAACGCAACGTCCATTGTTTTGGATTGTGGACTTCAAAATTCTTATTTGATCGCGGGTAAAACGCAAGTTGTTCGTGTGCCTCGTTACACAACACTCACAGTTGCTGCCGGTGGAGAATTAACTACGGATGCGTGGAATGGAAACATTGGCGGTGTACTTGCTGTTGAAGTAAATGGATTGACAACGATCAACGGAACCGTGAATGCAACCGGTTTAGGTTTTAGAGGTGGAGTTGCGCAGAACAACGGAAATTTTGGCGGCGCGCGTTTTGTTGATCTTGCTGCAGGTGCAAATGAAGGTGGAGAAAAAGGCGAAAGTATTGCGGGGTCAATTACAGATTATTCTTTAAGCTATGGAGGACAATATGCAATGGGCGCTCCGGCAAACGGCGGCGGCGGCGGTGATTGCCACAACGCAGGCGGCGGCGGCGGCGCAAACGCAGGAACCGTTACAGCTTGGGTTGGTTATGGTGTTGTAAACGCTGCTTATAATACTGCTTACAATTTAGAATTTGCGAACCGAGCTAACATTATTTCATCAGGTGGCGGAAGAGGTGGTTACACATTTTCGAGTGCGAACTTAAATCCAAATACAAATGCGCCGGGCGCGGCAGGGTGGGGTGGAGATCTAAGAAGGAAAGTTGGAGGATTTGGTGGAAGACCATTAGATTATTCAACCGGAAGAATATATTTTGGTGGAGGCGGTGGAGCCGGACATGTGAACAATATTAGCGCAAGCAATACCGGCGGAACTGGCGGAAATGGTGGAGGCTTGATCTTTTTTGAAGTATATGGAAATATTACCGGAACCGGAACAGTTGTTGCGAACGGTACAAATGGTACAACAGCTACCGGACCAAATCCTGGAGCATTTTCGAGTAACGTTAACGGAAATGATGCTGCCGGTGGCGGCGGTGCCGGTGGAACAATTATTTTAGCGTCAACAGGAAATGCAAGTGGATTTACGGCAAATGCAAATGGAGGAGTTGGTGGAAATCAAATTTTAGTAAAAGGAGGATTTGCTGGAGGTAACACAGAAGCAGAAGGTCCCGGCGGTGGTGGAGGCGGAGGATACATCGCATATTCATACACAGCGCCGGGAACTCAAAACGTTTTGGGTGCTATGAGTGGGACAACCAATGTTGCAGGAATGGCAAATTTCCCTCCTAATGGTGCAAGCAATGGGGCTGACGGTTTAAAAGATCAGAATATTAAACTACAAGCGTTAGCGGCAAATGGCGCTACAGTATGTAATAATAGTGCTGCATCAGTAACTGTGTCATCAAATTTTGCGATGTCAAATTTCATATGGTATAATTCAGCGGCCGGTGCTTCGCAAATTGGAACAGGATCTGTATTTACATCAAGTGTGTTTACCACACCGGGAACTTACACCGTATGGGCACAAGCTTGTCCGGGAACATATCGCGAACCTGTAATCATTACAGTTGTTGGCGCTCCAACAGTTGCCGCAACTTCGGCAAGCGTTTGCGGTAATCAAACTGTGACACTCACAGCATCGGGCGCAACAACGTATACATGGAATACAAGTGCAACAACTTCAACCATTGCGGTGTCGCCAACCGCAACAACAATTTACACAGTTATTGGATCAGTTTCGGGATGTACATCGCAAGCAACCTCAACGGTTACATCGCAAAATTCGCCTACTATTTCAGGGGTAGCGTCGTCAACAATTTTATGCGCCAATCAAACAATTACCTTAAATACAACGAGTGGTAGTGCCGGATCATATTCATGGAGCACAGGGGCTACGACACCTTCTATTACAATAACAACTCCGGGTACTTATTCAGTTTCCTTGTCCAACGCGTGTGGATCTGCTATATATTCAGTTGATATTACAGGTGGACCTGTTGCAAATGCATCACTAGCGGCATCGGCAAATACGGTTTGTGCCGGAACTCAAGTTACGCTTACAGCAATTGGATCAGGAACTATTGCGTGGAGTACGAGCACTGTAAATACAAATTCAATCACAGTTGGTTCGCCCGGAATTTATACCGTGACCATTTCAAATATGTGCGGAAGTGCAACTGCATCTTATCAAGTTATACTTGGTCCACAACCAACGGTAAATATTGTGGCTACACAAACAGCCTTCTGTACAGGGCAAACAGCAACATTACTTGCCAATGGTGCAACAACCTACACGTGGATAAGTCCGATATCGGCTCCGGTGAGCGGTTCGGTGTTTACAACAAACGCCGCAGGAGTTTATACTCTCAGTGGATCAAATCAATGTGGAAATTCAAACGCGCAAGTAACCGTTACATTTCAAGTTTCACCGGATGTAAGTGTGGTGAGTTCAAAAGTGGCTTTGTGTCCCGGTGATACGGCAACATTAAAAGCAACCAATTTGAGTGGTGGCGGTGGTTTTGTTTGGGGCTCTTCTTCCAATACAACAAATATTGAACCTGTTTTAGGTGGAGGAACTTATACTGTTTCTTATGTGAATGGTTGTGGCGTTGCTTCGGCTACTGTATCAATTATTCAGTCAACACTAAGCCCTGATTTTATTCCGTCTACTACAAGTGGTGTAACGCCGCTGAGCGTTACGTTTACGAATACAAGTTTCAGCTACACAATTTCTCAATGGAATTATGGTAATGGGTCTGCGCCCGGTAACACTCAAAACGGAAGCGCTGTGTATACTACACCGGGTATTTATACCATTACGCTTGTGATACAAAATCTTGAAGGTTGTTTGGCTAGCATCAGCAAAACTGTGGAGGTCATTAATGTTCCATTTGGAATCATACCCCAACTTTTGTCTCCGAACAGTGACGGAAAGAACGATCTGTTTGAGATCAAAGGGCTTGAGCAGTTTACTAAATGTGAACTTGAGATCTATAACCGCTGGGGAAACAAGGTTTACAGCAAAGCGCCTTACGATAATAGTTTTGACGGTACGGCAAATTGGAAAAGTGTCAACGGAAAGCTCCCAACCGGAACCTATTTTTACATTCTTCACTTAGGCGATGCTGATAATAAGGTATACAATGGCTATTTCCAATTAGTATATTAAGTGTAAATTTGCATTTGCAAATGGAGCAGTTCAGAGAATTATTTTTAATCTATACCACCACGCCATTCTATGCTATTATTATTGGCATAGAAATGTTGTATTCACATTTGCATCGCCGTGGTTTGTATTCAACAAAAGGAACCCTGGCAAATGTGTACCTTACAGTATTGAACATGGGTTTGGATTTTTTAATGAGAACAGCTTGTTTGTTCGTACTAAATTATTTTTTCCAGTTTAGATTCGTGGACGCGTATTCCAGCGTGTTTGTGTATTGGGCTCTGTTATTTATAGCCGAAGATTTTATGTATTACTGGTTGCATCGTGTAGATCATTATTGCCGCTTGTTTTGGGCAGTGCATGTAACGCACCACAGCAGCGAGGAGTTCAATTTAACCGTTGGTTTCCGCTCTTCCGTTTTTCAACCTTTGTATCGTTTTATTTATTTCATTCCACTAAGTTTTCTGGGATTCAAAGGCATCGACATCATGTTCATTTATAGCGCGACACAAATTTTCGGGATCCTTTCACACACGCAAACAGTAGGAAAACTCGGATTTTTGGAATATATTTTTGTAACTCCTTCTCATCACCGCGTTCATCACGCTAGTAACGTGATCTATTTAGACAAGAACATGGGAATGGTATTGATCCTTTGGGATAAATTGTTTGGTACATTTCAAAAAGAGGAAGAAAACGAACCTGTGCGATACGGCCTCACTAAAAATATCGACACGTACAACCCCGGTACCATGGTGTTTCACGAATGGATCAATATTTTCAAGGATCTTGGAAAGAAATGTTCTATTAAAGATAAACTTCTTTATGTGTTTGGTCCCCCGGGTTGGAGTCATGACGGCTCTACCAAAACCAGTTCTCAATTACGCGCAGAAATAAAAAAATGAGTCATTCTGCCACCGAACGGCTTTCCCGTTTAAAACATCTCTTACAAATTGAGCGCGACGAAGATTATAAATTGTATAAAGAACAATTTCTAAAAGTAAGCATTGATGTTCGTCGTAAAAACGGTTTAACCTGGTATCCCATCAAGATCAACGAAACAGAATTGGGTTATGGCGATCTTTTGCAAGTGGATATTGAGCGCACCTCGCACACTGATATGCCACATCAGTTCTCGGTTGGAAAAAATATTAGTTTATTTTCAAACGCTAATAACGACGGCAATGAGGTTTCGGGAGTGATAAAATCCATTCAGCGAAATGTGATCAAAATTATTTTCCCTTATGATGAATTACCTGATTGGGCGTATGATGGTAAACTTGGAATCAACGCGCAGTTTGACGAGAATTCTTATAATGAGATGGACAAGGCCCTTGATATTGTGATCAACGCACGAAGTAGTAGAGTAGCCGAACTAAGAGATATTTTAGAAGGCGAACAGGAACCTTCGTTTGGCAAGGAAAAACTAACAAATCAGATCACACATCTAAATCCTTCACAAAATAACGCCGTAGAATTTATTTTGAATGTAAATGATTTTGGAGTAGTGCATGGTCCGCCGGGCACAGGGAAAACTACAACGTTAGTGGAGGCAATTCGTCTTACACTTCAAACAGAAAGACAAGTTTTAGTGTGCGCACCAACAAACACAGCTGTTGATCTGTTGAGCGAGAAATTGAATGGCTTGGGATTAAATGTTATCCGTCTTGGACACCCTGCCAGAATTTCAGAGAGTTTGCAAGGCACCTCAATAGATGGAAAAGTAACGCAGTCTCCCTATTACAAGGATATCAAGAATTTAAGAAGGAATGCAGAAGAATATTTTCGGATGGCCGGAAAATACAAACGTGTATTTGGCAAAGAAGAAGCCCAACAACGCGCCAGTTATTATGCCGAGGCAAAGAATTGTTTAAAGGAAGCCCGCTTGCTGGAAGATCACATCGTTGAGAATTTATTTAAAGATGCTCAAGTGATCTGTTGCACTCCCGTAACGAGCACAAATAGGCATCTGACGAAAAAGAATTTCGATACCTTATTTTTTGATGAAGCCTCACAAGCACTTGAACCCATGGTGTGGATTCCGCTTTTAAAATGTAAGCGAGTTGTTTTGTGCGGAGATCACTGTCAGTTACCACCGGTAGTGAAAAGTAAAAAAGCGGCCGCGGAGGGTTTAGGAGTAACTTTGCTTGATCGTTGTATTAAAAAGAAAGAAGCTGTGGTTCTGTTGGATAAGCAATATCGCATGCATGATGCCATCATGGCGTTCAGTAATTTGACATTCTACGAAAACAAATTGGTAGCCGATAGTTCAGTTGCTCAAGGGAAATTGATCAACGATGAGAATGACGTTGTAAATCGTACGATTGAGTTTGTTGACACTGCAGGTTGCGGGTTTACGGAAGTTCAAAATCCGGAGTCATTGAGTTATTCTAATAAACAAGAGGCAGATCTTTTATTTAAACATTTGAGGTCGGTTATTGAAGGCTATTCTCAATATAAAGAAGCCGACCCCATCACCGTTGGAATTATTTCTCCATACAAGGAACAAGTAGAGTGGATGAAAGAAGAATTTGGAAATTACGGACTTGAAAATGAAAAGATCCAACATTTGAGCATTAAGACCATAGACGGTTTTCAAGGAGAAGAGCGCGATGTTATTTATATCAGTTTGGTGAGAAGTAACGATGACCAGGAGATCGGATTCCTGAGCGATCTCCGTCGCATGAATGTTGCGCTCACTCGCGCTAAGAAGAAATTGGTGGTAATTGGCGACAGCGCCACCATTGGAAGTAATCCCTATTACAAGCAGTTCATTGAATACTGCGAATCCCAAGGATTTTACAAATCCGCCTGGGAGTATCAAGAGTATTAATTATTTTCCGTTCAAAACAAATGCTCCCCAGTAATACGGGTCCGGAAATTTTTTCTTTACTTCCAATTGCGCGTTCTTGAACGATGTATAAAGGTCTCCACTATTTGTCCATCCTTGGTAGAAATTGATCATTAATTCTTTTGTGGCCTCATCACTTACCGGCCAAAGCGACATGATAATGCTTTTTGCTCCGGCCAATTTGAACGCACGTTGTAAACCAAAAACGCCTTCGCCATTCTTTACTTTTCCTAGTCCGGTTTGGCACGCACTTAAAACAACAAGTTCCGTTTTATCGAGATCAAGATCCATAGCTTCAAAAGCCGTTAGAGTTCCATCTTCAAATTCTTTTAAAGAAGAAATATTACTTGTGTTAATTGAATAGGTATTGTTTGCGCCTGCAAAGAAAATTCCGGATCGCATCATGGGATTTTTGTAATATTCCTGTTCGGTTCTTGAATAGTTGGCCAAAGCATCGTCCGAAAAATCTTCTAAAAAGAAACCATGCGTTGCAAAATGTACAACGTCCGGACTATTTATCTTTTTTACTACGGCTTCATTCGCTTTTTCCTCTGTAAGGAGAGTGGTTTTTATCCCACTATTGTCCAAGATCGTTTTAATGGTTTCAACCTCAGTTTTAGTTCCAGGTAATTGATCCAATTTAAATCCGAAAGCGCCACGTACAGCTACTGAATTTCCGAAGTCTTGTTTATTCAATGGTAATTTGGTTAGATCATAATCAAATGTTGGATTCCCGATCAAGGTGGCATTAATTGGTTTTTTGGCAGCGCTTTGTTTCAACGACGCAAGGTCTTTTAAAGAAGTTATGTAATGAATATTGTTTTCTTCAATTACAAATTTGTTAGTTTCTCCATTCAACAGCGTATTTAGATTCACTTGATTATAAATTCCATCGGGGGAAATATAAATTGTGTTTATTCCGCTAAGTTTATCGTTCACGTGTTTCCATAGGCGTCGGTAAAGATCCGGTTCGTTCTTTTTGTCGTTGATGCTGCTTCTGTAGAGTGTCAATACTTCATCTTCCCAACTTAAGTTTCTATCGATCACCACGGGAAAGGGCTCGCCTTTTGCAGGAACTACAATGTAGCTGTAATTACTTCCTTCGGTCCCATCCTCATAATCCATATTCGTTCTAATGATCTCAATCGCTGCTTCGCCAACTTGTAATTGTTTTTGTACGATTTCCCATGTAATATTTTCTTTTGAGTTTAATGACGATACTTTCAAAGAGATCTCTTTTTCTAGTAAGTCGGCTTCTTTCTTCAATTGCTCAACCTGATCAAGGGCGTCGGGATAATCGTTTGTATTCAAGTTCATCAGTTTAGTGATGTTCTCACGGTCAGTTCTTAAGGTTTCGAATTTTTTGTTCAAAGCCGGATCATTCAGTTGTTTGATGTTGCGTCTTATCTTAGCAACGTTGTTCAACAAGAGACCTTTTGACTGCAATCTAAAATTCAATACGGATGTTACGATCTGTGGATATTTCTCGATGTAAGAAAGTGATACCGCGTAATAATTTTTTACGTTACGTTCAAATTTGTCTACAAAGGCAAGTTTTTCATTCTCGGTCATATAATTGAACTGTTCTTGGATCTGGGAATATTTCAGATCAATATATTTATTGAAATATTCAATAGAAATGGTTGCTTTTTCTAGATCAGCTGCATTGTTGGCTTTCGTTATATACAATTGCTCCAAAGCATTCTCATCAGTGATCTTCGAAATTTTTGCTAATTCAATAGCCTGATCAATAAGTGACTCACCCATTTTCGGAACGTTCAATCCGTTTGTGATGGCAACGATGTTACACATGATCAATATGGCATTGGCGTCGGCTTTTGCAATGGCAGGTGTATATGCCTCCACCGCTTTTTGTAAGTAATTCGTTCCCTTTTCGTAATCCTTCATATCCATGCAAACCATGGACATGGATAAAAGTACATCTGCCGACAATTCATTTCCAGTGCCGTAAATGCGATCGTAATACTGAACTGCTTCATTAAAATATTTAAGCGCCTTTGGTCTATCACCATATTGACTAAAAGAAACTCCAAGATTTTGCGCAAAAGTTCCTCTGCTTAATGTATCATCCAATTTCGGATCTTTTAATCCGCGTTCGAGCTCGGCCATTAATTCTTTTGATTCGGCGTTACGACCAACAGAATTGTAAAAAACCATTAAATTATTTTGTGTATTGAGATAGCTAAGGATCTTTACGCCGGGAATTCGTTTCTTTAATACTATAGATTGCTTGTAGTATTGTTCTGTTTCACTGATCTTATTCATTTTGGAATACGCGTTTCCGATATTATTCAAAACCACGGCGTATTCAGGTGAATTCTCTCCAAACAATTTGCGATGAATATTCCTGGTGCGAAACAAGCAGGATAGTGCTTTATCAAATTGCGAAGCGTCGACCAGAACCCCGGCGTAATCCAATAAAAAATTCGCGTGATCAACATTCATGGTATCGGTCTGTATCTTGAACAATTGCTCTGCAGTTGAATAGGTGTCCAAAGAGCGATTCTCCAGCAACATGTCTTTATAAAGCAAACCGAGACAGCTGTATAAGATCGCCTGGTCTAAAGTTTTACCCATTCCTTTCTTTTCCCCGTATGAAATGCCTTCTTTGAAATATTTTTCAGAGTTCTTGAAATCATAGAGGAACTGACAGCATTGCCCCAACGAGCTTAATAGTGACATGTGCTCATCTTTTTCAATCTCAGTGGTTTTTAAAATAGTATAAGCTAATTCAAATTGCACAAGCGCCTCGCGGAAGGCACTGTAAAATGTGAGTGCGGTTGCATAATTTTTTCTCACATGGATCTGTGTTGCCGGTTTTGCAGAACTCAGTTGCGAGAACATTCCCTCGAAAATGTTCATGCTTTCATCGTGCTTGTCGTTAAAAGCCATATAGCAAGCGTTCTCACTTTTTAGTGAAAGCAATTCGTCTACACCAACTTTTTTATTTTGTTCGGCTTCTTTCAATACTTGAGAAGTTATTTCAAAAGCTTTCTTGAAATTTCCTTTATTGTATTCTTGCTGCGCGCTTGTTCTTCGTGCATCATAAGTTTGAGAATTAATAGTAATGCAGGTAAATAATAAGAAGTAAAATAGAAAGGGTCGTTTCATAAAGCAATAATAAGAGAACCGTTGCGATCTTGAAATACGTACTAGTACGTATATTTATAAATATAAGATAGTCAGATGATTATCGACCTTTTTTATATTGTTTCTAAATAAATACCCCGTTTGAGGTATTGTTCAAATGCCTCGTTCGCAGCAACTTTGTAGAACAAAATCAAACTATGAAAAAGATAAATATACTAATCGCGCTCGTTGCCATCGCAACATTTACTTCTTGTAAAAAGGATAAAAAAGAACCAGATCCGGTTGAACCAACTCCGAATCCGGTACCAACATATGCAATTCCAACATCCTATACATTTGCAAACGCAAGTTTTTCTACATCAACGCAACGTATTGCCATGTTAGGAGAATTAACAGGGTACATTCGTTCAACACACACATTTACTTCGGCAACACAGCCAACTATCAGCGCGCAAAAAATGAAAGATCTGTTCATGAACGCCGCTAGTCAGTTTACCGATGCAGCACTGAACACAAGTGGAATTCAATTGAAAGACCAATGTGGTATAGCTTTGAATTTTGCGACGACAATTGAAAATGAATTTACTAATGCAGAACCTGCAAGTATTACCGCAGCTGCAAATCCAACAACAACTACAGCGGCAAGTCTTACGCCGGGAAAATTAGTTGGCCTATCGCGCGCAATTTTAGTGAACGCAAATGGTTTTGAATTTAAAGAACTTGCCGAAAAGGGTGTCATGGGTTCTTTGTTCTATTATCAGGCAATGACCATTATGGCAAATATTCACACGTATGACAATACAACTATTACAAATGGTTCAACATTGCAAGAAAGAAAATGGGATGAAGCATTTGGTTATTTTGGCGTGCCTGTTACATTCCCAACAAGCACTGTTGGTTTAAAGAACTGGGGTAGCTATTGTAACTCGGTTAACATTCCATCTTTTCAGTCAAATGCAACTATGATGAACGCATTTTTAAAAGGGCGTGCATCACTTAGTGCTAAAGTTGACGCCGGTCGCGATGAATCAAAAGTGATCATTATGAATACCTGGGAGAAAGTTGCCGCTGCAAAATGTATCAGCTATATGAAAGGAGCAAAAGCAAATGTTGCTGATGCTGCAACCAGCTTTCATAATTTATCGGAAGGTTATGGATTTGTTGTTGCGTTCAAATATAATCCTAACAAAAAAATTAGCGACTCTGACATCGCTTATTTGCTTAATGAATTTGGAACGAGCTTGTACGGAATGACAACGGCCAACATGGATAATGTGATCGCAAAATTGGAAACTGTTTTTGGTTTAGACAAAAATCTGATCCCTTAAGCAAAATGGTATTGGTTTAAAGATAGAAAGGGAGTTGAGTGTATCGCTCCCTTTATTTTTTGTATTTAATTGATATACAGTATTTTGTGATACACTAATACCATCTTTTAGGTATTTCAAAAATCCTTAAATAAAAGCAACTTCGGGTATTGAAAATGAAGAAGTTAATCCAATTATCCCTCGCACTCATTCTTTGTTCCCTTTTACTTCAGTGTAAGCGAAAAAATAAAGATAAGGATCCTGATGAAGATCCGGCGGTAGTTTTTGATAAGCAAGCCATGCTTACAAATTACGCCGATGCATTGATCATTCCATCGTACACAAATTTCAAAACGTCGTTGGACAGTTTGATCGGTGTTTACAATACATTTAAAACAAGTGGTACGCTCAATGATTTTCAGATCGTAAAACAAAAATTCTTTGTAGCGTATTTAAAATATCAACGTTGCGATCTATTTGAATTTGGTCCGGCCGAAAATCAAGTGATCCGCGCGAGCTTTAACATTTTTCCAACCGATTCAACGCAGATCAACTCTAATATCACTGCTGGAAATTACAATCTTGCTTTGGTTGCTAATTTAGATGCAAAAGGTTTTCCTGCTTTGGAATATTTGTTCTTTGGAAATAATGCGAACGAGAATTCAATGCTGGCTCTGTTCTCAAATGCAAACCGTAAACAATATGCTACAGATCTTTTAGCGGAGATGTCCATAAAAATAAATGCAGTTATTTCTTCCTGGAATAGCAGTTATCGCAACACATTTGTAAATTCTTTGGGCACAGATGTAGGAAGTTCAATTGGCTTTATGGTGAATCAATTGAACTATCAATTGGACTATCTGAAGAACGCTAAAGTTGGAATTCCTTTAGGAAAGAAGAGTTTGAATGTACCTGTTCCAACTTCGTGCGAAGCTTATTACACCGGCATTTCCATTGTTTACGCGAAAGAAACTCTGAATTTGATCGAGAGCGCGTATTTGGGAAGAAGTGCTTCGGGTTCTGATGGTAAGGGATTTGATGACTATCTAGTTCATCTGGAAGCTAAGTACAGTGGCGGAAGTTTGAATGATGCTATCAATGCGCAATTTGCTTTAGCAAAAACGAAATTGGCTGCTGTTCCCGATCCTTTGTCAACTCAGGTTACTTCAAATGCCGCAACGGTTGATGCTGCTTATATTGAATTAGTGAAGCTTTTAGTACTTCTTAAAACCGATATGCCTTCAAGTTTGGGTGTGGTGATCACTTATCAGGATGGTGACGGAGATTAAGTCATGAACAATTTCTTATTCAAGAAAATAAATATCGCGCCTTTAGTGATCTTCCGCATCGCTTTTGGAGCTTTGATGTTCATTTCCATTCTTCGTTTCATACTTAAAGGTTGGGTAGATAGCATGTACATCATGCCAAAAATGTTTTTTCCTTACTATGGTTTTGAATGGGTGAAGCCATTGCCAGCATGGGGAATGTATCTTGTGTTTGGTGTGATGCTGCTTTGTAGTTTATTTATTCTCTTAGGATTTTTGTACCGTTACAGCACCGTTTTATTCTTTTTGTTGTTCACATACGTTGAATTGATCGACAAGACCAATTACCTCAATCACTACTACTTCGTTAGTCTTATTTCTTTTCTGATGATCTTCATTCCCGCAGGTGGGGCATTTTCTTTAGATGTCAAATTCTTCAAACGACCGGAACTTAATGAAGTGTCCTACTTTTTCTTGCTATTGTTGCAATTGCAGATGTTTGTGGTGTATTTTTTCGCGGGTGTTGCAAAGCTCAATTACGATTGGTTGATCGAAGCTATGCCATTGAAGATCTGGTTGCCGGCGTATTCGCATTATCCTGTTATTGGGCAATTTTTGGAACAAGAGTGGGTAGCGTATTTATTTAGCTGGTTTGGCTGCGTATATGACTTATTTATTGGATTTTTATTATTCAATAGACGCACGGTGAAATTTGCCTATGTTCTGGTGATCATCTTTCATATGTTCACCGCCATGTTCTTCAACATTGGAATGTTCCCTTACATCATGATGACGATCACTATTGTGTTCTTTAGTGAGACCTTCCATATTTCAATTCTTAGTAAGTTAAGATCTTTCTTCAAATATTCTCAACACGAGCAAATGGAGTGGAGCAAACCTGCTCGAACACTTAAGTATGTTTTTGTTGTTTACTTTATTTTTCAGATCGCACTACCATTCAGGTATCTTTTGTACAAAGGCGATCTGTTTTGGACCGAACAAGGCTATCGTTTTTCGTGGAGAGTGATGCTCATGGAAAAAGCGGGTACCGCTTTCTTTTATGTGAAGGAAAAAAATTCAGTTGGAGAAATTGAAGTTGACAACAAGGAACACCTCACGTTTTTGCAAGAAAAAATGATGGCTACGCAACCGGATATGATGGTGGATTACGCGAAGTATCTAAAGGAATATTATAAAGAAAAGGGATTTTCGGATCCTGAGGTTAGAGCACGCAGTTTTGTGACCTTGAATGGAAGCGGTTCGCGGGAATTTATTGATAACAACATCGACCTGAGCATTCAAAGTAATTCCTTCTTTGGAAATAAAAATTGGATAAAAACAAATTAGTGTACAGGCTTCTCACATACTTTATGTTTCTATCCGCGTTCTGTAGCGCTCAGGAAGCTCATATGTCATACGGGGAAGGAGATTCTGATTCAACCAAACGTAAAAGGAAGACGATCGATCTTAATGAGATCGAAGTTTCTGTTCAGAAAGATAACAGCTTTGGTATTTCGCGTTTGAATAACGTGGAAGGAACGACGATCAATGCCGGTAAAAAAACTGAAGCCATTTATGTTGGAGACCTTAACGCGAATTTAGCCGCGAACAATAGCCGTCAGATCTTTTCAAAAGTGGCCGGCATCAATATCTTTGAAAATGATGGTACAGGTACGCAAATTGGAATAGGAGGGAGAGGATTAAATCCTAATCGTGTTTCTAATTTTAATATGCGTCAAAATGGTTACGATATCTCGGCCGACGCGCTTGGTTATCCGGAGAGCTATTACACACCGCCAACGGAAGCCATTGAACGCATTGAGGTTTTACGTGGAGCGGCAAGTTTGCAGTTTGGTACTCAGTTTGGAGGAATGATCAATTACAAATTCAACGAAGCACCACTTTCAAAGAAAATATCCGGTAATTTCCGTCAAACTGCCGGATCATTTGGCTTTTTCAATTCATTCAATCAATTGTCGGGAACAGTTGGAAGAGTTTCTTACAACACATTTTACCAATACAAGACATATACTGGCTGGCGTGCTCGTTCTGAGATGACCAGTCATAACGCGTTTGGAAGTGTAAAGTGGTTTGCTTCTGAAAATTTGACCTTCAAGCTTGAGTATACACACATGAATTACCTTGCTCAACAGCCGGGCGGCTTAACCGACAAGCAATTTACAAACGATCCTTACAAAGTTACCCGTGAGCGAAATTGGTTCAAGGTAAATTGGAATTTGTTGGCTTTAACAACTGACTATACCATTTCTCAAAGCCTGCGTTTGAATGTGCGCATGTTTGGTTTGGATGCCGGTCGCGATGCTTTGGGTTATTTGGGGAGAGCCGATCGTCCGGATGATACAACCGCAAATAGAAACTTGAATTCCGACAAATACAATAATCTTGGTTCAGAGATCCGCTTATTGAAGCGTTATTCACTATTGGGAAATAATTCGCATTTCTTGATCGGTGCACGCTATTATAAGGGAAATACTGATCGTAAACAAGGAGAAGCCAGCAAGAACGCTGATGCTGATTTCAGATTCCTTCACCCGGATGATCTGGAGAATTCCTCTTATGTATTTCCTTCGGAGAATATTTCTTTATTCTCAGAGAATATCTTTCAACTCGCAAAAAAATGGAATGTTACGCCGGGTATTCGTTTTGAATACATCAGTACAAATTCGGAGGGTTACTATCGCTTAATGAATAAGGACCTAGCCGGAAATGTTCTATTGGATATGAAAATGTACGACAATCGCACAAGTCCACGCAAGTTCGTTTTGATGGGATTAGGTACTCAGTATAGAATAAGCGATGATATTGAAATCTATATGAACTTTAGTCAGAATTATCGCTCTATCAATTTCAATGATATGCGCCTGGCAAATCCGAATTTCCAGGTGGATCCAAACTTAAAAGATGAGCAAGGATTCACATTTGACGGTGGATTTAGAGGCATTATCAAGAATATGTTGTACTATGACGTGAGCGGTTTCTTGATCATGTATCACGATAGAATTGGTACTATTTTGAAAACCGATTCTGTAACGTATCAGGTTATTCGTTACAGAACAAATGTGAGCGACAGCAGGAATTTTGGAGTTGAAGCTTTTGCAGAGATGGATTGGATGAAAATGATCAACAAGGATTCCAAACAGAAATTAAGCACATTTGTGAATGTGTCGTACATCGACGCGCGTTACATTAACAGCGACCAAACAGCATTTAGAAATAAATTGGTAGAGTACGTTCCGAAGTTCATTTTGAGAACCGGGATCAATTACGCTATTGGGAATTTTAAATTTACAACACAATATTCGTTCACCGATCAACAGTATTCTGATGCAACTAACTCGGAGTTCACGCCTTCTGCTATTTACGGCATCATTCCGGCGTATTCGGTGATGGATGCTTCTGCTTCTTATACCTATAAAAAATTCACTTTCTGTGGAGGTGTGAACAATGCCTTGAACGCTTTGTATTTTACTAAGCGAAGCGATGGTTTTCCGGGACCGGGTATTTTGCCTTCTGACCCGCGTAATTTTTACATTACTGCTCAGTTTAAATTTTAATTTATTCCTGAAATGCTTGCGGATCCCACAGTTTGTTCTGTAGGCAAGTATAACTATTTAGATATAGAAAGGAACTAATATTTTTCTTGAAGTTCTCTTTCGCTTTGGGATCTGCGTCCTTTAAATTGAATCCTTCGTACAAACTATAAACCTCTTCTCCGTAAAGCACGGTGTTACCAATAATGAAATTTGGTCTTTCCATAGCAAACGTGTTTAACGGAATGAAGTTGGTTGAACTGTATTGCTCGGAAGTATTTAAGCCTGTGCCGATGTTGGAACTTTTCCCTTTAAAGTTTAAACCAAAATTGTTCTGTAAAAGTGCTTGCAAGGAAGTTCGTATATCGATGTGCGAGCAAACACCTTTAAATTCTTTGCTTTCTTTTAGAAGCGGTGAATAAATGATCAAGGGCACCCAATAATGTTTGAACGCGTTTGGGTCGGAATATACACCGTAAGAATGATCGCCGGTGATGATAAAAATTGTATTCGAAAACTCCGGTAGCTTTTTAAATTGCTCAAAGAATTGCTTTAACGCATCATCGGCAAAGAAAGCGGAAGCAACCATGGAAGATGAAAGCGTTTTATAAATATCATCATTTAAACCAACAGAAGCGAGACGTTGTTTTAAGAAGGTTTTATCATAGTAACTCTCGTCTGATAAGTTAAAAGGACTGTGATTACTGATAGTTTGAAAAACGGAAAAGAAGGCTTTAGTATTGTGTTGTTTGAATTTGGTGAAATAAAGATCAAATAGAGCTTTATCAGAATAACCCCAAACTTCGTCTTTGGATCTTTGCTTTTGTTGAGGATATTTTTTAGGATCAAAATCATCTTGGCTTACCAAATGATCAATTCCTTTTTCCTTAAGGTAGTATTGAACATTATCAAAGCCCGCCCAACCTCCGTAATAGTAGTTGCACACGTAATTGTTCATCTTCAGGTCCTCGATGATTGTAGTATGATCCGGATACTTTTTCTTGTTAGGGTATTCAATTGTTGTATTAATAAATCCGCGTTCATTTACGCCCGGCGGAGCCGAAGCAAGAATATTTGGTAAAGCACCGTAAGATCTATCGGCATTGGATACAAAATACTCATCAAACTATCTGTAAAGGGTGTTAAGCTGCCAAAGGCGGTAGAGTTTCCGGAAACCAGAGCAGATAGACTTTCGGAAATAATGAGAACAATGTTGGGTCTTTGAGCAGTGACAGGAAAATACGGACCAAGAACATTTTGGTCTGTATCCTCGTGCATAAAAGGAAAGTTGACGTTAGTGAATTTTCTATTTGGGAAAGCGGCTTGAAAGACATTCGCGTTTTCTTTTACTTGAGAAGGTAAAAAGTTTTTAAAGTCCTGTTCTTTTTCTCTGGCTACCAGATAGCTTTTAATAAAATAAGCCATTTTTGAATTTCCCAATTGGTATTGGTAATTGCTAGCAAAGTATTTCACATCTTTATGCGTATGCGGAATGTTGATGAGCGAAATCATACCTATAACTCCGTAAAGGATGATAACCAATTTGTGTAATTTCCTTTTGGCCAAGGGATCTTTGATCATTAAAACTGAAATGATAATGAGTAGTACTAAGGTCATGATCCATAATGGCGATCGTTCGGCTGTAAACTCACTCGAAATTATTTTACTCAGATCGGAAGCACTGAATTCAAAGAATTGTGACGTGAGAAGTGAATTGGTAGTAAGGAAATAATGCGTGAGTGCGATGTTGATGAAGCAAAATAGGAAAGCAAGAATTTTATCTATGTTTATGGCCAGTTTTTCCTTGTAAATTGAAAGAGCCGCCAGTAAGATCCCGCTAAAAATGGAGTAGAGCATCACCACCAAAAGGTCAAAATTGAGACTTCGGCTGAAGAACAGATCAAGGTCGACAGGCTGCTCATACACAAAATGAACGTACAGTAGTTCGATCAATCTTACCGTAACAAAAAAGGCAAGCACATACGCTGTTAGTTTCACATGGGCCGTGAAGAACGTAATGAGCTTTTGTTTCATGAGAAAAAATTAAATCGATCAGGCACTGATCATTTCCTTACGCTTTACGCCAAAGTCCAGGATCTTATCAATGAATTCGAAAGGTTTGTAATTGTTGATGGCTGCCTGGTGGAAAATACAAGTGGCAGGCGTCATACCGGGCAAGGAATTTACTTCAATAAAAATAACTTCAGCTCTGTCGTTATCAAACACGCGCACAAAGGCGTCTATACGACAATAACCCGTTACACCCAATACTTTTGCAGCGCCGCCTAAAGCCTTCTTTACCTGTTCGCTTACTTTATCGCGACTCTTTGAATCCTTAGCGTATCGCGCAGGAGTAATGTTCTGTCCTTGACCTGCCAGAAACTTTTCCTCTAAACTTAAAATATCGCCATCGGCCAAAGCCTCCGAAGCTTCAAACACTTCGTATTCCAATTCCCCTTTGCTATTGTATTTAGTGAGCATTCCGCCGGTAATTTCCAGGAAATGTTTTGCATCTCTTTTACTGATCAGCTCTTCAACCAAGATGACTGGTTTAATAGGGAATTCTTCTTTTTCTTTGATGTGTAAGGTTTCTGCGGCCTTGGCATCCAATTCATCCGATGTGCGGAACATCAATTTTGCAAAAGCTTCAAATTCGGCGAGCGTTTTAATTTTTTTCACCGCGCTGCTGCAACCATCATCAACCGGTTTTGCAATGAAAGGGTATTTGATCGTGTTTTGAAGGATCTCTGATAGCTTATTTTTATTCTCTTTCCAGTCTTTTTCCGTGATCAACAAATGTTCGGCCACCAAATAGCCGTTTTGCTTCAATATCTCGTTAGTTCTGTATTTATCGATCGTAATACTCGAACTGTCTTTATTTGATCCGTTATAACTCAATCCAACTTTGTCTAGTTGTTCTTGCACCGCGCCGTCTTCGCCCGGACGTCCATGCAAAGCAATAAATACCTCGGCAACTTCTTTAGCAAGTTTTGGGTAAGTTAAAGTAACAGGCGCCGATAAATTATTTCTTGAGAACTTTTCAATGATGGATGCACACTGTGATTTTATTTTCTGAATCAGCGGATGAACTTTGTAAGTTTGAATTTTTTCTTTGATATCATCAGCGTTGTCCTTTAGTAATAAATTGATCGGAATTTGATACAATTCATGATCATCATGTCCACCTGTTAAGAAAACAGGGATAGGAAAATATTTTTCGGAAGACGCTAGTTTCTCGTACACGTTTCTTCCGCTTTCAACAGAAATGTGTCTTTCAGAAGAATAGCCACCAAGAATAACAGCCACTTTTGTTTTATAGGATGCAGCATTAGATTCCTTGTGTATCAAGCCTTCCAGCTTTTCCTGTAAATTTCTGTAAACTGTATTTCCCTTGGCTTGCATCACCCGTTTTCTTAAGGAAGTGCTAATGATGAAGCTTAAAAATTCGGAAGGACTCAATCCGATCTCAGCGGCTTGATGGAAAAAGAATGACGAAGGCATCATTCCAGAAGTTGTATTTGGATCGTTCAGGAATATTTTTCCATCCTTGCTCAAAAACCCATCGATACGTGCATACACGTCAAATTTTAATTCCAGGAATAACCTTTCGCAGTCTTTTCTGATGGCCTCAATTTGTTCATCCGGAAGATCGATAGGCGTGATCTTACGCGATAATCCTGGTAAATATTTGCTACGGTAATCAAAAAGTTCTTTTCCTTTTCTGATCTCGGTAGGAGGTAAAGCAATTGGAGTTCCTTTTTCGTTCTCAACTACAATGCAACTAAATTCCTTTCCTTCAATAAAACCTTCCACCAACACAGTGCTTTCTCCATCCAAACTCTGCAACATCAATCCTCCGCTTTTAAAATTGGTGTTGAATTCGTTCAATAGTGTATCAGGATCGTAAATAGTTTTTTCGTCTTTTAGTTCTTTGTTATCAGGAAACACACTCATCAAGATCGGCATTCCAATTCCTTCGCGTATATCGGTGAGTTTCTTTACAAAATTCAATTTCTCTTCGTTATTCTTCTTTTTCCATTCTTCAGCATCTAACCAATAGGTAAACAAGGCTTTTTCTACCGCGTACATGAAATCCATTTCATTCTCTTTGGATAAAATGGTCACACCAATACTCGATCCTTGATTTGCCGGTTTCACCACACAAGGAAATCCGATCTTACTTTTCACATCAGCAAATACGCCTTTGCAAGATCCGCTGATCCAAGCGTTACGATCAATGGTCAAAAATTTAGGACTATTGAATCCTTTATCAACCATCAATTGTTTTTGTACCGACTTGTCAATTCCAATTGAAGAAGGAAGAACTCCTGAACCGGTGTAAGGGATCTGGTAATACTCAAACAAACCTTGAATGCGGCCATCTTCACCAAACGGACCATGCAAACAAAGGAAAGCGATATCGATCTTTTGTTTGAGATCGGTTACACTGATCTTCTTTCCGATCTTTTCAATTAATTTTTCTTGTTCGGAGGAATTTAAATTACCAAGATTCTCAGCATAATATTGAAAATGAGATTGTGCAGGAAGGAAATCTACAGGAGGATAAAAATCGCGAATGGTTCCTTTGTAAATGAATTCCCATTTCAGTTCCACGAAATTCCCGAAGCTGTCAACAAAAACAGGAACAGCGTCAAAGATGGATTTGTTGAGATTGTCGTACACCGTTCTTCCACCTGCAAAAGAAATTTCTCGTTCTTTGCTTTGTCCGCCAAAAATAATTCCAACTTTAACCTTGTTTTGAGCCATGTTTTAGAGTTTTCAGGTACTAAATATCAAAAAAAGGGGTCAGGGATTTTGAAGTGATACCCAATAGAAATTAACGAAGTTATTAACTAAAAATGCCTTTGTAAAGCCAATTTTTACTAAAGACTGGCCGGAACCTTTGCGAATTCCCCATTTAGCAGCCCTTCCTCGTCAAAACTGTTGATGCTGATCTCAGATATCTGATTTACCAGGGAAACATCGTAAGGCAATTTTACTTTCACGTAATTATCGCTATAGCCATACATAAAACCGTTACGATCTTCATGTTCAAACAGGACAGGGCGCGTTGTGTTCAAACTTTTTTCGTAGAAAGCGCGCAATTTCTTTGCCGAAAGAATACGTAACATTTTATTCCGTTGTTTGCGAATGTTCATTGGGATCACGGCATCCATTTCAGCTGCCGGAGTATTCGCGCGTTCGCTATAAGTGAATACATGTAAATATGAAATGTCTAATTGATTCAGGAACTCATAGGTCTCATTGAATTCAACATCTGTTTCTCCCGGGAATCCAACTAATACATCAACACCGATGCAACAATCGGGCATTAAGGTCTTAATTGTTTGAACTCGTTCGGCATATAATTCGCGCAAATAACGACGCTTCATTTTTTTGAGGATCGTATTGCTTCCGCTTTGCAATGGAATATGAAAGTGAGGGACAAATTTTTTGGAACGGGCAACGAACTCAATGATCTCGTTGCTTAATAAGTTTGGTTCTATTGAGGAAATACGAAAACGTTCAATGCCTTCAATATTATCCAGCGCTTTTACAAGATCAAAGAAATTCTGTTCGCGTTTTTTTCGGCCATCCACTTCAATTAATTGTCCGTGACCAAAATCTCCAATGTTCACGCCGGTCAATACAATTTCTTTTACGCCACTGGCAGCAATTTTCTTAGCGTTGGCGATCACATTGTCAATGCTGTCACTTCTACTGCTTCCACGTGCCAGAGGAATCGTACAAAATGTACAACTGTAATCACAACCGTCTTGCACTTTCAAAAATGAACGGGTTCTATCCCCAACAGAATAGGCATCCACAAAAAAGTTCACATCATCAATATCACAATTGTGAACCGTGGCATGCTCGTATTTTGAAGAGAGATCAATGTAATTTAGAAGTTTGAATTTTTCCGAAGCGCCCAACACCACATCTACGCCTTCGATTTTTGCAATTTCTTGTGGCTTTAATTGTGCATAGCAACCAACAACCGCCACAAAAGCTTCCGGATTATTTTTAAGGGCGTTCTTTACGATCGACTTAGTTTCTTTATCGGCGTTTTCGGTAACAGAGCAGGTGTTGATCACGTAAACATCCGCCGCCTCGGTAAAGTCTTTTTTTACAAAGCCTTTTTCGGCAAATAAACGGGCAATGGCCGAGGTTTCGCTGAAATTCAGCTTACAGCCAAGTGTGTGAAAAGCAACCGTTTTGCCCTTGTAATTCATGTGGCAAATTTAGGCTTTTTTGCCTGATTTTTTATTAGTAATTTTGCTCTTTGCATTAATTAAGGATAAACCAATGGAATTAACCGTTTTAACCGCTATTTCGCCTGTTGATGGGCGTTATAGAAAGACCACCGAAAGTTTGGATCAGTACTTTTCGGAGTTTGCATTATTCAAATACAGGGTGCTGGTAGAAGTACGTTATTTCATTGCACTATGCGAACTCGATCTTCCGCAATTAGGCAAAATCACCGATTCGCAAAAGAAAGGATTACACGGATTATATCAGAATTTTTCCTTAGCCGACGCTTTAAAAATAAAGGAGTTTGAAAAAGTAACCAATCATGATGTAAAGGCGGTTGAGTATTTTGTGAAGGAAAAGATCAAGCCGATGGGACTTGAAAAATTCGGAGAGTTCATTCATTTTGGTTTAACTTCTCAGGATATCAATAACACGTCTATTCCTTTAAGTTTAAAGGACGCCACAGAACAAATTGTTATACCACAATTGGAAGGCGTGATCTCGAAGTTAAAAGCCCAAGCAACAGAATATAAAGATGTATCGATGTTAGCGCGTACGCACGGACAACCGGCTTCTCCAACTAAATTAGGAAAAGAGATCATGGTGTTTGTCGAGCGTTTGAATACGCAGTTAATGCATTTGAAGAATATTTCTTATAGCGCGAAGTTTGGAGGAGCAACAGGAAATTTCAACGCGCATCATATTACTTTCCCACAAATTGATTGGATCGCATTCGCAAATAAATTGGTAAATGATGATCTTGGATTGAGTCGTTCACAACATACCACGCAAATTGAACATTATGATAATTTAGCTGCCTGGTGCGATGCTTTAAAACGCATTAATACTATTTTAATTGATCTTAGCAGAGATATTTGGACCTACATCAGTTTGGAATATTTTAAACAGAAATTAAAGGAAGGTGAAGTTGGTTCAAGCGCCATGCCACACAAGGTAAACCCTATTGATTTTGAAAACGCGGAGGGGAATTTAGGAATTGCCAACGCAGTGTTGGAACATTTAGCAGCGAAATTACCGGTGAGTCGTTTGCAACGTGATCTTACAGATAGTACTGTATTAAGAAATCTTGGAGTACCGGTTGCTCACACATTAATTTCGGTAACAAGCATTTTAAAAGGCTTAAATAAATTGATCTTGAATGAGAAGGCTTTCAAGGCGGATCTTGAAAATAATTGGGCAGTTTGCGCGGAAGCCATTCAAACAATTTTGAGAAGAGAAGGATATAACAAGCCATACGAGGCGCTGAAAGATCTTACACGTACAAATTCGTTGATCACGCAAGAAACACTACATGCGTTTATTGATGGCTTGAACGTAAGTGAATCTGTAAAGAAAGAATTGAAGAGTATCACACCGCATAATTACACAGGTGTAAATCCTGTTTATTAATGAAAAAGATCTGGATATATTTAAGCGATAAAGAACTAAAAGATGAGCTTTTAAATTCAGTGTTAAAAGCAGGACAAGATTTTGTGCAAAATTGGAAAGCGCACGAAATGCCTTTGAATGCCACGTTTGAAGTACAAAACAACAGATTTATTGTGGTTGGTGTTGATGAAACAACTTACAATGCCAGCGGATGTAGCATTGATAAATTATTACGCTTGATCAAGCAATTGGAATCTGATCATAAAATTCAATTACTGAATCGCTTATTGGTTGGATACAAAACTCCAAATGGAGTAGAAGTAGTTCCTTCGTCTTTGGTGAAGGAGAAATTGGCTTCAAAGCAACTTGATGAGAATACCTTGATCTATAATGTGGCAGTTTCTGATTCTAAAGAGTATGAGAACTGGTTGCAGCCTTTAAAAGATACCTGGTTGAAGAAGTATCTTTGATCTTTACTCGCAGCTTCGCTGCTAATGTTTTCTTGCCACAGATCACACAAATTTTCACAGATTAGGAAACACAGATTGTAGGTAGTCAGATAATCTGTGAAAAAAGTCTATGTGAATCTGCGTAATCTGTGGCATAAAAAGAAGCGAGATCACCTTAATTTCTTATTCTTCTTATGGCGCGTTTTATCGCGCTTTGTTTTTTTAGCGAGATTTTTTTCCAAAGCTTTTTGAAGATCGATGCCTGTTTGATTGGCAATGCAGATCAATACAAATAGTACATCCGCCAATTCATCATCCAGCTTTTTCTTTTTATCGCTCTTCTTATTGCTTTGTTCGCCGTAACTACGGGCCATAATACGGGCAACCTCTCCAACTTCTTCCATAAGCATGGCAGTGTTGGTAAGCTCGCTAAAATAACGAACCCCATAGGTTTTGATCCACTGATCAACTTTTTTTTGCGCTTCTGTAATGGTCATATTAAAAATCCACGTTACTACTTGAATGCACTAAACGACGAGGTATTGGGGCTTTGATCTTGTTTTTTTCGAAAGCTACTTTTATTTCGTTGTAAAGATCACTTTGCAACTGTGAGGTATCATCAGGTAAACAAAACGGTTTTACATTAATGGAAACTGCGGTATCTACTACCTTTCCAACAAAAATTCCCGGTTCCGGTTTTTGAAGAACCTGTGGATTGCTCTTCACCACATTCATAATGATGGATTTTACTTTCTCAATATCATTATCCATACTCACCGATAAATGCACGTCGATACGCAGATTTCCGGCGCGTGTGTTATTTACGATGGTATTATTAGATAAAACGCCATTTGGAAGAATAACGGTTTTATGGTCGCTGGTTAACAATAGCGTATTAAATATCTGGATCTCTTTTACCTCTCCGGTTTGCCCTTGAGCTTCGATAGTATCCCCAACTTTAAAGGGTTTAAAGATCAAAATGAGCACTCCGCCCGCAAAATTCGACAAAGATCCCTGTAAAGCTAAACCCACGGCTAAACCTGCCGCTCCTAAAACAGTCACAAAGGAAGCGGTGCCTATGCCTATCATACCCGCTACTGTAACAATGAGTACAATTTTTAAACCAATGGACATTAAACTTTTGAGAAAGGTTCGCAAGCTTACGTCAAGATTGCGTCGCTTCATGGCCTTATCGGCAAGAATGGCGAAGCGCTTGATCACCCACAAACCGATCACTAAAACAACAATGGCCATCAAAACTATAGGAGTATAATGCGCGACTTTATCAATAAGCAGATCAATATGTTTGTCGAGGAAGGCTGGCATGTATGTTTTTTTTATATTTTTACGATACAAAGCTATTAAAAAATGCTCAGGTACTCCCTAATTCTTTTTACATTATTTTCATTTTTGACTCAGGGTCAAACCAATGTGGAGACTGTGGCTAAAATTGAGAAGAAGTCAAGGAACTGGGATACATTGAAGTATCAGAAATTCGAGCGCGTATTGATCGTTGGTCTTTTTCAGCAAGTGCGAACGTTTAATAACGAATTCAATCTTATTCCCCGCGATTCCTTGTCGCAACATGTCTATTCTGCCGAATCCAATTTAACCGGTGGTATCTCGTTTAGTTTTGATAAATTTCAATTTTCTCTTGCTACCAGAAGTAATCCATCTAATGAAGGTAGTAGTAAAGGGTATACCAAGATGTTCAATTTGGGTTTGAATGTTGGAGATAACCGTTGGGTTTCTGAAACGTACCTGAGAATTTTCCGTGGTTTTTACGATAAAAATACGTCGGTATACGATTCAACCGACAAGATCACGAAATATTATATCAATCCGAGTATGGTGAACAGAACGTTCATGCAACGTTTTATGTATTTTACCAATTATAAAAAGTATTCCTATAAATCTGGCTTTGGTTGCAACTACCGTCAGTTAAAGTCTGCAGCTTCATTTATCCTAGGCGGTAATTTCAGTGTTTTTGATCTCCAAAACGACAGCGCCATTTTACCAATGAAAGCGAGAGCTACTTATGGCGATTACGGTAACATGAGCGGTTTTACAAGCGTAAATCTAGGTGTTGCAGGAGGTTTCGCGGCAACTATTGTTCTTTGGAAAGCACTTTTTGTATCAGGTCACTTTACGGTGGGACCAGAATCGCAATGGCGTAACTATTATTTGCCGGCTGAGAATCGTAAACTCAATTATGTGCAGTGGAGTGGAACAGCAAGAGGTTCTATTGGTATTAACATGAAAAAGTTCTATATGTTGGCCTCAATTACGGACGATTACAATTTATATAATCAACGCAAGGCCCGCGTGTTCTCTTCAAACTCTCTTACAAACAACTTTACCTTCGGTTGGAGATTCCATTGTAAAACACCTAAATTTTACGAGAGGTTCATGCAAACAAAATTGTATAACTTACTCTAAATTATTTTCCTTACTTCTTTAACAATCCTTTTTGTAGTATGTCTTTGAGGTAATAGTATTTGTCCTTGTACAATACAATAATAAAGGCATCTTTCACCGCAAATTCTTTCACATCGCCCAAGCGTTCAAAAGCTTCATTGAATGTTTTAAAATTTCCAACGGTGAAACGCGTGATGCCGTCCTCGTAAACTTTTCGAATGATGATGCCCAGATCAATGGAGCGTGTGTAATCAAAATTCTCAATGAATTTATAGGCGCCGATCTGGATCTTATAAGATACACTGTCGATCAGTAGGTCGCCATAATTCTTTTTGAATTCATCAACGCTCACGCTTGCATTGGCAAGTTTATTCATTTTATCCAGACTGTCGCGTTTTTCCTCCAGTCTTTTCTTGTAAGTATCCGAATAGAAATCGGCGATCATATTCAGTACAATGCTCGAGTCAACATCTTTGGTGCTAATGGTCCTTGTTTGTGTAGCAAGATCTTTGCATTTGAAAATAAATTCGTAATCATTATTCGTTGGTAGGTTTATCAAGAATTTTCCGGTGTTAGAATTTGATAAGAACGTTTGCGAACCAATGTCTTTTTTTCTAAGAGAATTTACCTGTATGCTTGCTTCGGCGGGTTTGTCGTTGAATGTGATATTTCCTGATAGTTGAACCACGCTTACAGGTTTCCCTGCAATTCCCGGTTGTATGCAATAAATATCTTGCCCGCCTTTTCCTCCATCTACCTGAGTAGAATAATATCCTTTTTTTCCATCGCCGCTCACCACATAGAACTTATCGTCATTGGGGGTGTTCACCGGTTTTCCTATATTGTAAGGTGTGGTCCATACACCCTCTACCAAATCCGAACGTAAAATATCATAGCCCCCTGTACTTAATTTTCCATTGGACGCGAAGAAAAGTATCTTTCCATCGGAGGTAATAAAAGGTGCATCCTCATCGTCGGGTGAGTTGATAACAGGTCCAAGATTCACAATATTTCCCCAGGTATTCTCATTTATTTTTTCTGCTTTGTACAGATCTTTTCCGCCATAACCCCCTTTGCGTTCGCTGGAAAATATCACAAATTTATTTCCGGGAAAGAACGCCGCGCTGCCTTCCCAGGCCGCTGTATTTAATCCCTTTTGATATTGCGGAACCGACCACGTGTTCCCAACCAATTTACTTAAATAAAGATCGCCAAAGCCGGTGCCAATATTTTTGTAAATGAATAATAAATTTCCGTCGGACGAAAGTGTTACCGCCGCATCATGCAATTGTGTGTTGATGGATCTGATAGGATGCGGTTCGCTCCAGGTGGAATCGTTGATGCGTTCGGCCGTGAATACATCTTCAAAATAGATTCCTTCTTCTTTTTTGGAAGTGCCGTGATGTTGTTTGTTCAAATTCTGTTTCCCACCTTTAGATAATTTACCACGATACGTAAAGATCATGAACGATTCATCGGAAGGTAGTAAAGGCACATATTCCTCGGCTTCTGTATTTACGGGCGAACCAATATTTTTTACCTGCACTGTGTTACGCATGAATTTCATTTTGGTTGCCATCTTCATATTCTCTACGCGGCGTTTGGCATCGGCAATAAGTTCTTTCTCGTAAGGCGTGTTTTCAAGAATACTCTTTGCGGCGATCTCAAAATATAATTTCGCTTTTGCTAAACTATCATTCTCTTCAAATGCGTAGCCAAGCCAATAGGGGTAGTGTTCTAGTTGTGCGGAGTAAGAAATAGTACTTTTTAAAAGTTCAAGCGCGGTACGAGCCTTGTCATTTTTAAAACAGCCACTTATTCCTTTTAAATAACGTAAGCTAATGCAATCGGGATAAGATACCAAAAGCGAATCAAGCGGACCATTGGCTTCCACGTACTGTTTAGCTTCAAATGAAAGGCGTGCTTTATTGTAAAATGAGATCTTGGTGGGCGCTATCTTTTTTTCAATATCATCATTCACATACGCGTTGATCTGCGCTGCACTCCTTGAAGTGATGAACGATATGACAAATAGAAAAATAAATTTTCTCATACAGAGTAAATTCTATATTAAAGATAGGATAATTGGCGAATAAAACGGTCACTATAAAGTCATGACTTTACACGATAAGGGTTAAAATACCCTAATTATTGAAGGAATGTTAGTTATTGGCCACTGAAAATGCCCTATAAGCTAGTGATGACCTGCGCGGCTTTTTCCAGGGTTTCGTCCTTTTTAGCAAAGCAAAAGCGCAGTAATTTATGATCGGTGTTCTTCGTAAAGAATACCGACAGAGGAATACAAGCCATTTTAGCTTCTTTTGTAAGTCGGATAGCGTAGTCAGTATCCGCTTCTTGCGTAATAGCGGAGTAATTCAGCAATTGAAAATAGGTGCCAGTGCAAGGCTCGATCTTGAAGCGCGAACCACTGATCAGTTTACGGAACAGGTCGCGCTTTTGTTGATAGAAGTGTTTTAGCTCAAGGTAGTTATTTTTATTTGAAAGGAAATCGGACAACGCCAATTGAAACGGATGATTTACGGCGAACACAAGAAACTGATGCACCTTGCGAAATTCTTTCATCAGATAATCGGGTGCAGCTACATAACCAATTTTCCATCCTGTAGTATGAACTGTTTTTCCAAACGAAGAAACGATGATGCTCTGTTGCTTGAGTGAAGGAAAACGCGCTACGCTTTGGTGGGGTTGATCATCAAAGGCCATGTGTTCATACACTTCATCACTCAGTACAATGATATCTTTTCCTTTCACTAAGCTCTCCAATTGTTTCAGATCATTTTGGTTTAGCGTTGTACCACTTGGATTGTGAGGAGAGTTAATGATGATCATACGTGTTCTCTCATTGATGTTCTTTTTCACTTCTTCCCAATTGATAGTGAAACCCGGATAACTTAGTTGCAGAGGCACCGCTTTTGCGCCGTGCAATTCAATAGCCGGAATATAACAATCATAAGCAGGTTCAAATACGATCACTTCATCGCCCTTGTTAATGAACGCCGCAATAGATGTGTAAATTCCTTGCGTGGCGCCCGCTGTGATCGTTATTTCAGAATCCGGGTTATAATTTGCACCGTAACATGTAGAAATAATGGAAGCAATAGTTTCACGCAACTGAATAATTCCTTGCATAGGTGCATATTGATTGAAACCATTTTGCATATGCTTATTGGCTAATTCCAAAAGCTTTGGATCGCAACCAAAATCAGGAAAGCCCTGAGATAAATTAATGGCGTTATGCTCACGGGCCAAAGCGCTCATAGTTGTAAAAATGGTAGTGCCTATATTGGGAAGTTTGCTTTTAATGTTCATAGCTTCAAATGTAATGAAATTAGTTTTTAACAATGAAGAAATTCGATTCAATTTTAACGAATACCAAGGCAGCGTTCTCAATATTTCTCTATCTTTAATATATGAAACAAAGAATTTGCTTATTAATTGGCTGTTTGTTATTGGGCATTTCGGCTAAGAGTCAATTATTTATTAATGAAGTATCAGCCTCAAGCAATACTGTTGTTTTAGCTGATGATAATGGAAAGGATCAGGATTGGGTAGAGATATTTAATGCTTCAGCTTCGCCGGTAAATGCATCGCTGTTTTACATTACCGACAACGCTTCTGTTCCCTTGAAATGGAATTTGCCTAATGTATTGATCGCTGCTAATGGTTTCATGCGTGTGTATTGCTCAGGCGAGAATCGTATCACTGGAAATTTTTACCATTCTAATTTTAAATTGAATCGTCCGGGCGACCAGATATTTATTTTCAATGCATCTTCTGTTCAAATAGACAATCTCACATTTGGTGATCTTGATCTCAATCACTCATTTGGTCGTTTGCCTGATGGATCGGCTACAACAGGAATTTTTACTGCGCCAACACCAAACGCAACTAATACCGGAACAATTGCAACGGCCTATTGTCCTACTGTTTCATTTTCTTTGAATCGTGGGTTTTATCCTTCGGCGCAAAGTGTGGCATTAGCTTGTCCTGGTTATAGTATTCGTTATACTGTAAATGGTTCCGAACCAACGGCAACTTCGCTTTTATATGTTTCTGCTATTTCCATCAATACAACAACTGTTATTAAAGCAAAGTCATTTCCGTTAAGCGGACCTTTCATTCCTTGCCAAACTGTAACCCGTTCTTATTTTATTGGGGAAACTCAATTGGGTTACGCGCCTGTTGTTTCTATAAGTATGGAGCAAACAGATTTTAATACGGTTTGGAATACCACTAATTATTTGAGCAATTATTATCCTGAAAAGAAAGGACACTATGAATATTTCCGTAATGTGACCAAGTTTGATTATGAAACCGATTTTAATTTGAAGTTACACGGTACAACATCCACCAATATGGCGCAAAAAGGGATGCGCTTAACTTGCGAGGGGGAATATAATAATCCATCCATCAAGGATACACTCTTTAAAACAGACAAGCCTACCGTAAAAAAATTTGGAGGTTTTAATTTACGTCACGATCAGGGTGGAGGAGGAATGTGGGATCCTTATGCTACTCAAATTGCAAACAGAACTAATATTGATTACCTGGCATACCGACCAAGCATTGTTTTTGTGAATGGACAGTATTACGGTGAATATCAGTTACGGGAAATTGGAGATGAGGATTTTATAGAGAACAATCATCCAACGAAGGTAAATAAAGATTCTTTGGACCTTTTACGACAAAATTACAATTGGACCAATAGTACCAATAGTTTAGTGCCCTTAGCGGGAAGTGATACGGCATTTTTTAATCATCTGAATCACATCAACACATTACTTACCCCAACAACACAAGGGTTCTATGATTATTTCAGGCAAAAGTTTGATGAAAAAAATTGGTTCGATTATTTTGTAACAGAGATCTATGTTGGAAATACAGATTGGCTCGGAGGAATGAGTATTATTAATAACGTAAAGCTGTGGCGTAGTCACCGTGCTGGCGCAAAATGGAGATATATTGTTTATGATTGCGATTATTCTATAGGGATTCAAACGCCCAGTACAGATGTGCTGCAGTATTTATTGGCGCCAAGCACTTTAAATTATCACGGACAGATCTTTCAGCGCGTGATGATGAATCCCACTTTAAAAAATTATTTCATCAATCGTTTTGCCGATCTGTTGAATACCACATATCAACCCACACTGGTAACTCAAGTGGCAAATAATATGCGTGATTCATTGGACCCACTTATTCAGCGACACTTGTTGCGTTGGGGATCAACTACCTATTCGCAATGGCAAGGGTACTGGACAACCTATTGGGGAGGCTCAGCTGCACCGCGGTTGGCACAGGTGAGAAATCATATTCAAAGTAATTTTGCTTTAACTGCTCAGGTAACAACCACCTTTGAAGTGTATCCCGCGGGTGCTGGAACGGTGATGCTTAATACCATTCAACCACCGTCGTATCCTTGGTCAGGTGTATATTATAACGGTGCGCCCATCACTGTAAAATCGAAAGCCGCCACAGGTTATATTTTTGATCATTGGAATTCGCCCGATCTTGGTTCTAATAATATGGTTGATTCCAATACATTTAATTTGAACTCTTCGCAGATCATTAAATTGTATTTTGTGAGCAATGTAGACGTTCAGGAAAAAGAAAGAATTGAGGATCATGTTTCAGTTTTTCCAAATCCAGCCGGAGATCAATTATTTGTTAGTGCCAAAGGTGATGAATTAAAAAAGGTGTATTTATATGCCAGCACAGGAGCTTTGGTTTCGGAAAAGGAGGTTTTGCAGATCAGTTGCTACGAAGATGTTTCGGACATGGTGAGAGATCTAGCTCCCGGCATATATATAGTGCAAATAGAAGCTTCAAAAGGGAAGTACTATAAGAAACTCGTTAGAGAGGGGAAATAACTATCGATAAGTGTTAAGCTGAATCAATTTTTTAAAATGCTACAAATTATAGCAAGGTTTCTAGAAAACCGGCTGTAGCTTTGCTTTATAAAACTTGAATTATGCAGTTAAATCTATTTCGCGAACGCACACGGCAATTAGAGCAGGGACAATATGAATTCTTTCTTTTGATCTCGCCATCCTATGCTATTAAAGAGAAAGTAGCAGAAAAGAAACATCAATTGAATAAGGAAATTGGGATCAGTAATGAAAATCTAAGATCTATCGGGCACATTTCTCTTTTCAAATTTCTGAATCCTTATCCCGAAGATTTTTTGAAGGACGCAGTGAGAAGATCAGTTCAATTTTTAAAGCCATTTATGTTGGAGATCGCCGACGGTGTTCACGTATATGATCATAACTATTCCAAATCACTTGTTCTAAAATTCAAGCATGATCTAGAGTTAAGGAAAATGCGTCAGAATTTATTGAGAGCTTTAAGTTTTCATCCGGCTGATTTTGATCCTCACCTCACTATTGCGCGCTCAATTCCTGCCGAAGATTTTAATCGTATTCAGGATCGTGATGCGTATTTCTTTAATGGAAAATTTGAATGTAACAAGATCACCATTTTGAAAAAACCTTTAGGCTCAAAGCAGAAATATGAAATGTTTGCGGAAGTGATGTTTTCTCAAATTGGCGGTTGATTTTTTTGGTTTTTTTTCGGAACAGATTATTGCATGATCCGCATTGGGCGGCCGTAGAATCAGAAAGCAAAAGACAAATCGCTGCGCGATTTATTTTCTTTTCATACTCCCATCCACATTCAACGGATTATTACATGATCCGCATTGGGCATGTCTCTTTTGAAATATAAGATCGCACACTATCGTGTGCGTTTCTTTTTTCACTCGTCGCCTTACAAAAGCGAGCTTTTGACGGCTCCGTGTGAAAAAAGAAATCCCCGCGCAAAGCGCGGGGATCTTATCTTATCGAGGTCCCGAGCGGATTCGAACCGCTGTAGGAGCTTTTGCAGAGCTCAGCCTAGCCACTCGGCCACAGGACCTTTTCGTTGCGTTTTAGATTTTAGCCTAAAACGGATAGCAAAAATAGTCATTTTTTGTATTCTACCGAATAATTTGAACTTGTTTCGTCATAAAAAAGCAGTAATTTGCCAAAGCAATTAAAACATTATTCTATGAAGCTATCTACCAAAACTTTACTAAGCTCGGTATTTGCACTATGCCTCGGCTTTTCGGCCCTTTCGCAGGGCAAAAGGAATATTACTAAGATCAATTTGTTGCCGGGACCAGTGTCCCGTTATTTTGGCCTTTCCCAGGAATTCAAATTAAATGAGCGTTTAAGCGTTCAAACCATGCTCAAATTCATGCCAAAGACTTCTGTAAGTGCAAAAGTTGCGGGCGGTGATTATGAGGGAACTGAATATAATCCTTTCTCAACAGCTAAGCTTTCAGCGTTTGGAAACGTTACCGAACTGAGGATCTATGGAAAGAATAAAGGAACCTTCAGAGGATTTTATTGGGGTCCGTATTTGAGTTACAATACATTCAAATTCGAAACTAATTCTGTTCACGGAGATTTTACAGATAAGAATAATGTGCAGTACTCAGCAGACGTAAAGCAGTTCATGAAATTCGGCTGTTTTGGCGGCGGTTTACAAATTGGCGTGCAAGGTGTGATCAAAAACCTTGTTGTTATCGACTGGACCATCCTTGGTATCGGTGCAGGAAGTGCTAAATTATCAGGCGGTATAGAAGCAACAAATCCATCAACCGGTTTTGATTTTAGAAATTACGAGAACGATATCGATAACGCTACCTTGGGTCTTGATCAGGTTCCGTTCTTCAAAGTTGAAAGATCAGTTGAACCGCAAAAAGTGGAATTCTCTTTAAAAACATTTACGCCAATGCTAAGAACAACCATAGCGATCGGCATCAATTACTAGTAGAACAACATCTCTTAAAAGGACCTCTCCATAGTGAGAGGTTTTTTTATTCTCAAACTTTTTTGATCTTCAAATCCATGTTACATTCCCTGGCGATCACACTTGCCAATTTTTCACCTTCTTTTGTAAAAGGCCAAACAAATAGTGTTTTGATGGAATGGTCTTTACAAATTTCACTTATGGCTTTCAAACATAGTTTTTTTGTTTCACCTTTGCCTCGGGCTTCCCGCAATGTAGTTGCAGAGCATAAATAAATGCAATCGTATGGTTGGTTTGGTTTTGTTTTCTTTAAGAGTTCCGTTTCAGAAATTTTTCCTTCCCGGAATTCGTTCATCACAACATGTGTTGTAGGAATTAAAAGGACCCAAATAAGCGGACCATCTTCATTTGCAAATTCGGAAAGTGTAGCCGGATGAATTGCATGCAGTTTTTTCATCTGCGCTTGCGTCACCTGTATCTGACCCGGATCGTTGCGCGTTGCGAACGTTTGGTCTATCAACTCCATCATTAACTTAAAATTTGGCTTTAGATGATACATTTCTTCCCTTTTTAGTTTACTCTCCGCAAGTTCCGTACTTATTAACAAGGCCTTTAGCTTCTATCGACGAATTTAGATCTTTTTCGATTTCGGAGGTCCTCCTATCGTCGAAACCATCACAAATATGGACTAAATTTTTAGTTTTTCTACATGTATGTTTGTAAGGGGAAAACGGGCAAAATTCTATTCATACTATCACTTACTGAATAGGCCTTCCTAGCGAGTGAAAAAATGGCTTTTCCCTTTTCATTTTCTTAACTTTATAAGGATGTGCTAAGCTATTTTTGCATCCTTAATTTAAACTAACAAAACACCTATAAACGATTTAACACGCATGAGAAAAAATTACATTTTAACCACTGTTTTCTTCTTAGCGATAAGCACTTTTTTTCGCTCTCAAACTTTTAATTACTCCGGCGCTCCGGTTAACTATGTAGTGCCCGCGGGTGTAACTGCAATTTGTTTTACCGTTGATGGTGCGCAGGGAAACGGTAATGCTTCCAACAATATGGGGGGCGGTTTAGGTGGACGTGTTACCGGGCAAATGGTTGTAATACCGGGACAAGTTCTTCAATTCAACGTTGGTGGCGGTGGTACAAATAATACAATTGCAGGTGGATTTAATGGTGGTGCTCCCGGTGGAATAACACAGGGAAATTGTTGCCCCGGTGCTTCCGGTGGCGGCGGTGGCGGTGCTTCAGACATTCGTATTGCTCCCTATGGTCTTAACGATCGCGTTGCCGTTGGCGGCGGCGGCGGTGGAACCGGTGGAAATCGTTGTGTTGGATGTTCGCCAGGTTGTGGCGGCGGCGGCGGCGGTGGCTGGTACGGCGGTGGCGGTGGTGGTGCCTATGGTGGATCACCGGGTTTTGGTGGCTCGCAAGTTGCCGGTGGTGCCGGTGGCCCTTCATGTTGTGGATGCCCTAATGGACCAACACCCGGTGCAAACGGAACTTTTGGTAATGGTGGTGCAGGCGGAACAGTAGGTTGTAATAATCAGGCAGCAAATAATCCCGGATGCGCAGGTGGAGTTGGTGGTGCACTAACAGGTGGACAAGGACCAAATTGTACAGGCGGTACAGGTTGTCCTAGTACTTGGGCTGGTGCTAGTGGAGCAGGAGGAAGTAACTATGCAGCGGGTGCTATAATTGGTCCAACACATTTTGCCGGCGTTGTTGCTGGTAATGGCAAGATCATTATTATTCCTAATTGTTGTACGCAACCAACCTTAACTCCTGTAGCAAATCCAAATCCAATTTGTTCTGGTCAGTCGGCAACGCTAACCGTTAGTGGTGCAGGTAATGGTGGAACTTATACGTGGAGTCCTGGACCTATCACAGGTTCAAACGTAGTAGTTACTCCGACTACAACAACAATTTATACTGTAACCGGACAAAATACGTTGAACTGTACAGGTACACAAACAATTCAATTGAACGTTAATCCCGCGCCGGTTGTTCTTCCTGGAAGTAACAGTCCTGTGTGTGCAGGAGGAAATATTAATTTAACTGTGAACGCGTTCACAAGTTACACGTGGACCGGACCAAACTCTTTCAATAGCAACGTACAAAATCCAACAATTCCAAATGCGTCAACATTAGCAACTGGAAATTATACTATCAAAGTAACAAGCGCTGCCGGATGTACAGCACAAGCCGTGATCAACGTAAGTGTTGGTGCAACACCAACAATTTCTCCGGGTAATCCGGGGCCATATTGCGCCGGAGCGCCCATCAATCTTACAGTGAGCGCTGCTGCTAGTTATACTTGGACAGGGCCTCTCGCATACAGTAGCAATTTACAAAATCCAACTATAGCTAATAGCACAACAAACATGGCCGGTCCTTATGTTGTCACCGTTACAGCAGCGAGTGGGTGTATGAGTACCGGAACAGTGAACGTTCTTGTGAATCCTGCACCAACGGTTACAGCAACAAGTAACGCGCCAATTTGCGTTGGGCAACAATTAAATTTATTTGCGAACCCTGCAGCGAGTTCGTATACATGGAATGGCCCAAGCTTTACAAGTAACTTGCAAAATCCTTCAATTCCTTCAGCCTCTTTAGCAAATGCTGGTAACTACACGGTTACGGTTACAAATGCTGCGGGATGTACAGGATCAACTACAATTCCAATTTCAGTGAATCCGCTTCCTATTGTTACCGTTACAGGTGCTACAACCTGTGTAGGTTCAAACTTTAATTTGACAGCAGGAACGGGAACTGCTTACGCATGGACAGGACCAAACTCATTTAACTCGCCGGTACAAAACCCGGCCTTTGCAAACGCGCAAACAACACACAGCGGAAATTACACTGTTGTTGTAACAAGTGCGCAAGGTTGTACAAATAGTGCAGTTGCAAACGTTTCGGTAATTGCTAATCCAACGGCGGCAATCATTGGAACAGGAACTTTATGTTCTCAAAACTTTAATGCGTCTCCAAACACAACTACATTAACCGCAAGTGGTGGTGGAAGTTACGTGTGGACTTTGCCTGTAGGATTCTCGGCCTCACCAAATTTAAGCAGCAATCCAATTGTATTGAGTCCTCCTGTAACTACTACATCGGTAGTTGCGCAGGTAACCGTTGTTGCTACCGCTGGTAGCTGTACAAGTCAGGCAGTGATGCAAGTAACAGTGTATCCAAATCCAACTATTGCAGTTACGTCTGCAAGTATGTGCGCGGGTAAACAAGTAACTTTAACGGCAAGTAATGCTTCAACCTATACATGGAGTCCAACAACAAATTTGAATACAAGCAATGGTCCGGTGGTGATCGCTAATCCACCAAACACCACAGTTTATTCTGTTATTGGAACAAGTGTTGGATGTAATAGTCAAACACAGAATGCGGTGGTAACTGTAGTTGCAAATCCTACAGTAACTATAAATCCAAATCCTGCAGTGATCTGTTTAAATACTGCCATCAACCTCACAGCGAGTGGCGCAAATAATTATACCTGGAGTCCTAACATCGCATTAACTACAACGCTGGGACCAAATACAACCGCTAATCCTTCTTCAACAACAACGTATTCAATTATTGGAGAAGCCGCAACTTGTACAAACGTAACAACGATACAAGTATCTGTGGTTGCTTTGCCAACTGTTTCGGTAATTGGTAGTAATACATTGTGTTCGCAAAACTTCAACAACTCTCCGGCAACAACTACGCTCACTGCTAGTGGCGCAGTGTCGTATGTGTGGACATTACCGGGAGGATTTAGTGGAAGTCCAAGTTTGAATAGTAATCCATTGGTGATAACTCCGCCTGTTACGGCATCACCAATTGTTGCAACTATGACCGTAGTTGGAACTTCTGGAACTTGTACAAATCAAGCGGTGTATACAATAACTGTAATTCCAAACCCAACACTTGCTACAACTTCAGGTAGTATGTGCGCGGGAACAAGCGTTGCTTTAACCGCTGCGAATGCTACAACGTATACGTGGACACCAAGTGCTACTTTGAATACAGCAAACGGTCCAAACGTTACGGCGAGTCCTGCTGTTACAACTGTATATTCTATTATTGGATCCAGTGTTGGATGTAATTCTCAAACAGGAAATGCAACTGCCATTGTTGTAAATAATCCTACGGTTACTATCGCACCAAATCCTGCAGTGATCTGTTTGAATCAATCTATAAATTTAACAGCGAGTGGCGCTACAAATTACACATGGAGTCCAAATTCGGCCTTAACAACAACTGCCGGCGCTAATACTACCGCCAATCCAATTGTTACAACAGTTTATCAAGTAATTGGCGAAGCAGCAACGTGTACCAACGTGGCAAATATCACCGTGAGCGTTCTTCCGCTTCCAACGGTAAATGTTGTGCCAAGCAGTCCATCGCTTTGTATCAATAACTTTAATGGTTCACCAAACACTGTTTCGTTAACTGCTATTGGTGCAACCAGCTTTACCTGGAATTCAATTATTGGTTTAACTACAAATACATTAAATGGTTCAATGATTATTGGAACGTCCAATGGAAATCCTATCGTGTCCGGATCTGTGATAGGTGCAAATGGTACGTGTACAAGTTCAGCGTCATTTACCCTGAATCCTGTTCAAAATCCAGTGATCGCTACCACATCAGGAAGTATGTGTGCGGGAACAAGTGTGATGTTAACCGCGGCAAATGCCCAAACCTATACATGGTCGCCTACGGCTACATTAAATACTGCAAACGGACCAGCAGTTGTTGCCAGTCCAACTGTTACAACGGTGTATGCTGTTGTGGGAAGTAGCGCGGGCTGCCAAGGTCAAACACAAAATGCAACTGCTATTGTTGTAAATAATCCAACAGTAAGTATTGCGCCGTTAACTCCAACCATTTGTTTTGGAACTTCTATTAACTTAACAGCAAGTGGAGCTAATAACTACACATGGATGCCAAATGTTGCTATTACTGCAACTACAGGCGCAAACGTTTCAGTGAATCCAACAATTACCACAACGTATCAATTGATAGGAGAAGCGTCAACATGTACGCACACGGCATTCAGAACAGTAACCGTTATTCCGCTTCCTATTATCAATATTGCTATCAGTAGTCCAAGCATGTGTATGAATAACTATAATGGTTCTGTGAACACGGTTACGCTTACTGCGATGGGTGCTTCGAGTTATAACTGGACAGGATTTACCGGAGTTACTGCAAACACAAACGCGGGATCACAAATTGTGATCACAGCAATTCCAAATACGCCACTAGGAACGGGAACAGTTGTTGGAACAGCTGCAACCTGTACTAGCGCTGCTAACTTTACCGTTATTTCAGTTCCAAATCCTGTTATTGCAGTTCCTAGCGAAACTGTTTGCCAGGGCAAGAGCGTGATGTTGAGTGCCAGTGGCGCGCAAACATATGCCTGGTCGCCGCCAACTAATTTGAGCTCTACTACCGGAGCAACTGTTATGGCAAATCCAAGTCAAACTTCTGTGTACAGTGTGGTTGGTACAAGTGCAAACTGTAATAGTCCAACGCAAAATATGACCGTGACAGTGATCGCCAATCCGGTGATCGTTATTGCTCCGGTGACGCCAACTATTTGCGAAGGCTCACCAATTGGATTAACGGCTTTTGGCGCTAACAACTATACTTGGATACCTGCAACTAACATCAACACAGTGAATGGAAGTTTTGTGATCGTGAATCCAACAGTTACTACAACCTACATGGTTATTGGTGAAGCGGCAACATGTACGTCAACCGCGGTTAGACAAGTATCAGTAATTGCTTTGCCTAATTTACAAGCGTTTGCAAGTAGAACAGTTATTTGTGCAGGCGATAAAGTAAATATCAATGCTAACGGCGCATCAAATTATACCTGGAGCCCTGCTGTTAATTTAAGTAGTTTGTATAGCAATTTTGTGGTAGCAACACCTATGAATACCATCACATACACGATTGTTGGAAATAATGGTGTGTGTACAACATCCATTGCACTTACCATTGATGTGAAACCAAGACCGGTGTTGAATTTAAGTACCGATAAACAAAAGATCTGTCAGGGACAAAGCACAACTATTTTTGCGTCGGGTTGTACAGGATATAGTTTCCACCCGAGCCCTTATACAAACGTTACCAATACAACCATTGCTATTGTAACACCAACGGCAAGCTTTAACTTCTCAGTAACCGGTTACAATGGAGATAGTATCAACGCGTGTCCGTTCACTAAAGAGATCCTTATTACAGTTGTGCCACAAGTAACGCCGGGAATTATTAAAAATACAGGTGTGTGCGAAGGACAAAGTGTAAAATTGAATTCGGAAGGAAGTAACACGTATCAGTGGACGCCATTTGAAGGATTGAATAATCCAAACATACGAGATCCGTATGCGCAACCCAAGGTCACAACCATTTACTCGGTGTATGTTTCGGATGGTGGATATTGCGGGGCCACTGCAACCGTTGAAGTAAAAGTGTATCCTATGCCAACAGTTACCGCGGGCCCTGATATGATCTACAATTCCGATGATCCAATGTTCCTGAATGCAAAAGGTACCGGTACATTAACTTGGATCTTTGGAGACAATATTATTTGTTATGTGTGTCCACAATCCCAGATCACGGCAACACGTAGTGGTGTGTATCAAGTGCAAACTACCAACGAGTTTGGTTGTAAGGCAACCGATGATGTTTGGGTAGAAGTAACCAATGATTATCCGATCTTCATTCCTAATTCGTTCACACCAAACTATGATGAATTGAATGATGTCTTCTTGGTGTATGGACAAGGAATCATCCAATTTGAGATGTTGATATTTGACAGATGGCAACACCAGATCTTCTCGAGCACCGATCAACAAAAAGGTTGGGATGGTACTTATAGAGGAAAGATCGTGAAGAATGATTCATACATTTATGTGATCAACTACAAAACCTACGATGGTAAGAAACATACCAAGACAGGATTTGTTGCGGTAGTGAGAGAGGATTACTAAGCCTATTATATTTCAAAGGAAAAGCCCCGTCATTGTAACGGGGCTTTTTTATTTATATCTTTTGGAATCCTCCGCCCTTTGGGCACCTCCTTTAAAAAAGAGGAAATTCCACCATGCGTTTTGGGATTACTAACTTGGCATCTTGGTTTTTGAAGGGCTACTTCATCGCCACACCATCCGGATCATAGATCAATTCCAATGCCCCGCTGGTTTTAAAGTCGGAAACTAAAGTAGATACTTTGTATTTTCCTTTATTATTTACGGCAATTGCCGCGGTGTTTGGCGGAATGCGACCCGCGTTCAAAGCAAACATTACTAAGGTGTTTGAACCTTCTTTTAAATTCAATACAAGTTCTTTTTTCTCTTTGGTTACTTCCAGGTTCTCAATTAGAACTTCACCGTTCAAATAAATGGAGATGATATCTCCATCAACCCTGTTCTTGTCGTACACTTGTATCTTTACCACATCCGTTGTAACCGTTACCGTTTGTTGAGTTTTGTATTTGCGTCCGTTACATTTACGTTTGTTGAACTTCACAAATTTCTTTTCCACCACCACTACTTCCGATGTAGTATCCGGTGTTTCAATGATGGTATCTTTCTTAATAATGTCTTTTACAATATCTCTTTGGATCACCGTATCGCGTTTCACAATATTATCTTGTATTTTATCGTTGCAAACTGAGTTCCCAAACTTGAAATTATCAATGTTCACCCAGGTTTGAATATCGCCTTGCAACATTTTTACAGTAAGATATTTTCCACTAAGCGGTGCCACAAATACAAATTCGCGACGGGTCCACACATTGTTTACAGCTGCCTCATGAAAATCATATACAACGCTTCCAAACGACATATTGCTGGTTGACAAACCGATCTCAATTGGGAAGGCTTTATATCCTGCCGCCGCGCGATCGTAAAAAGAAACTGTGTAGGTGTTGCCTTGTTTTAAGGGTTCGCTTAATTCAATGGCCACAATATCTGTTCCTCCGCCGGTTAAGGCAATATACCAGTTCTTACTTTGCGCTCCGGCTCCTCCGTAGGCGTTTGAACTAATGATGTCTACATCGCCATAACTACCAAACGCGGTTACACCCGGCATCATTTTATTGAAGTTGTCATTTGACAAATTGATCTCGTCGTAGGTGGCCTTATGATTCTCAAAATCACCATTTACAAAGCATTGTGCGGTCGCTTTCTGTATAAATAAAGCTAATAAGGGGGCTAATAAATATCGCATGGTAGTTGTTTTATATTTAGATGCGTAAGGGGCCAGATTCCATAACGAAAGTAGAGGAGGGTTTTGGGTACTAAAAGCCAAAAAATGTAAGTGGTAGGATGGTGAAAAATACGCGTGGGGCTGAGGTCTTAGATAGACGAGGGTTTTGAGGGATGTGTTATTTTACGTTAATCGGTTCAGGAGGGTAGGCAGGGTGAAATTAATGTAGGAAATTCGCAGTTTTTCGTATCTTAAATGCGGCTTTTATGAGTTTACGAGCTCTTATTATCGGTTTTTGTACACTGTGCTTTTCAGTGCGGGCTCAGGATTCTCTGGTGAGATATTCTGAACTGCATTTCAATAGCGCTTTCGAGGAAAAAACACTGCAAACTTATTTTCAGCAAGGTGATAAAGCAGACATCATAGATCTTTTCCTTACAACCTTCGGGAAAAAGGAGCCTTATAGTTCCAAGCTTGCACACGATCAGATCAACGCATGCGTTACTAAACTCGAAAAGGAAACGAGTAGAGATACGGAACCTAAAAAAGTAAAGGAGATCTATCAATACATACACAAGACGTTTTTTAAAGTATATAAATTAAATAATAGCTTTTGTGATATTTTTGAAAAGGGCGAATATAACTGTGTTTCGGCGTCGGCGCTTTACGCCATAGTTTTTCAAAAAATGAACATCCCTTTTCAGATCGTAGAAGCACCCCAGCACGTATTTGTTGTAGCATATCCTCAATCGCATAAGAT
The DNA here is from genome assembly GCA_044229315.1 of Bacteroidia bacterium. Lineage (GTDB taxonomy): Bacteria > Bacteroidota > Bacteroidia > B-17B0 > Aurantibacillaceae > Aurantibacillus. The sequence goes on along the minus strand of JBGATG010000003.1, from coordinate 170,473 downwards.
CCTGATAGAAACAACGATTCCGGATAAAGGATACTACATTTTTAATGATACGTATATTCAGAAATTTGTAAAGTACATGTATGAAGGTAAGCTAATTAGTAAGGAGGAATATGAGAATAAGCCGGCCGGTGAATTATTCAATACCTATTATTTTAAGAATAACGGTTTGAGCCTTGTTGAGCTTGCCGGGATCCAATACTGTAATTATTACGTTTATTTTGCCGAGGATGAAAAATATGAGGAAGGTTTTGAGGAAATAAAGAAATCTTATTGCATGTTCAAAGGCGAACGTAATAAATATCTGTTAGAACAAATGGCAAACTACTTGATCGCCAATCACGAATACAAGACCGAGGACGATGTAAAGAACCTACTTATTTTGTGCCGCATCAATAGCGAGAACAAACGATCGGTAAGTGATGAAAAGATACGTTACGAATTTTCGAGACTTACGGAGAAACAATTGATAAAGAACTCCGATTACAAATTGTATGACCGTTCTTTTGAATTGGTTAAGGGAGCCATAAAAGACACGAGTTTACAGAAGGATATAGATTTTAATTATAACTACGAATTGGGTCGCCTCGCTTATAATAATTATAAAGATGAAAATGTGATCATGGGTTATTTTGAGAAAGCTTACAAAGCTAATCCAAAGCATGCCGATCTTCAAAATTTGATCAGATCATCTATTGGTATTTCACTTGAAAAAAATAATGATCCAAAAGCAATTTCCAAATTGTTGGATGATTACGGACAGAAGTTTAGTTTTGTTTTTACCGATGCTCGCATTAATTCGGTGAGGGCCAATTGTTTCTTGGAGCAATCATATCAGCACTTCACTCTTAACGAGATCAGCAAGGGCGAATCTTTTCTAACGAAATTTGAGGATCTGATGGAAAAAAATCCGGAGGCTAAACCAGGCGAGCGCTTTGTAGAAAAAGCCTATTCAACGGCGGCTTCCCATTACTATAAAAAAGGAAACAAGGTAAAAACAAGAGAAGTTTTAAAAAAGGGAATCAGTTACGCTCCCGGGAACTTTGGATTAAAGATCCGTCTGGATCAGGTAAAGTGATCTAATAGTTATTGCCCGACACGTTAAAGCTCTTGAATTTCATGAATGTATTTCCCATGTTGGTGCGGCGTTTCGCAACGATAGTTACGTTGTCCATTACAAAACCACCTTTCCCCAATATATACTCCAAAATATGTTTATCGTCGGTTTTCCGAAGAAGAATGGTACTGCTCGCGCAGCTATCCTTTGCATTGTATAACTGGTACACGTAGTCGGCCGGATCGGGATCGGAAAGCGTAATGATGTATTGTAATTTGCCGGTGAGCTGGATCTCGTTTTTTTCGGTCACATTTATTTTTACATCATGCTTTATCGCCTTTCCATTCTGGTCCCATTCCTGTAGGCCCGCGCATTGCCATCCATTATTATATGATACCCTACTTTTTGGTTTCCCATTTGGATAAAAACTTTCCTCAACGCCTTGTTTGGCACCTTCAACATAGTTCACCCTTAGTTGGACCCTGCCGGTTCGATACGTGTATTTTGTGCTGGTACCATGTAATACACCATCCTTAAAATTCAATTCCTGTACCAAGCCGCCTTCTTTATTAAAATCCTGCCATGTGCCATGTTTTAATTTATTTTTGAAGAATTGTTTATTGCTGATCTGTCCATTGGGATGGTAATAGAAGGAGCTGTCGTTTAGTGTATCATTTATATAGTGCTGATAACGCTTTAAATTCCCGTTACCATAAAATTCTTTAGCAAAGCCATTCTTTTTTCCGTTCTTATATTCAACCAATTGTTTAAGTTGGTCGGTGCCTTCATAATACACTTCGTTCAGTCCATCGTCGATTTGACCGCTTTGTTTGCATGAAACAACACTAATAATAATTGCAAAAATAAATAACCGCATGTATCAAAGATAGCATCAAATCCCAACTTTCCAATCTGCCGCGTGAGGAATTGAGCCATTGTTTGAGCTCCTTTTTTGTTTCCAGAGATGTGGGAACAAAAAAGAGCGAGTGGCGAAAGCCCGACCCCGCCGGGAAATTCCACAGGCGGGGGCACGCCCAGATAATGAAGAAAGCTTAAACTATGCTTTTCCCCCGAATTCCACTTCCGGCGGGGTTTTCAACGATTTTAAGTGCTATTTTCGTGGCCTTTTTGCCACAATTCACTCATTATAAAGCTGTATCCATGGCATAGGACTTGCGTTATACCAATTAACCGAGATTAACAACCAAGTGTAAACCCAACTGTGTACATTAATAAGAAGCGCCCAACAGTGAACAACCTTTAACAGAAATTAGAAGTAGAACAAAGCAAGAACCTAATTTAAATTGCTAACCATTAAAACACTAGTTTATGAACCGCAATCCACACATCACAATCTTACTAAGCTATATGCTAGTAATATTAAGCGCTTGTATTACTCTCACTTTAGTTTCATTTAAAAGCAAAAGCAAGCGCTTATTCAAAGTTCCTGTTGTAATAAATAATGTAAAGAGTAGTCCGGTGTGTTTGGCGCCAAATTTTATGATGGCGGCGGTGCATTCGGTTGATCGTGTGGAGAGATTTGATGATACTTTGGATCTTGCAAGTTCAGAGAAATGGGAGAGAAGTAAATACTTTGCTTTGAATAGTACAAAGAATGATCCGGAAGATTATTTTAATGATGGCGGTTTAAAAGTAATAGTAGATACACAAACCCAAATTAGTAAAGTTGTTCGTGCGGGTATGCCGGCAGTAAATGGGTTTCCTGTATATATTGTAAATGAGGCAACGCATCACACGGCTGAACTTGAAACACAAAACGGGAAATTGCAAATGGTTGTTGAAGCATTAAGCACCAGGAATACCTGGGAGCCCATTGAATATTTAGCAAACAGCAGCGAAAAACAAAGTGAATATGTTTTAAAATTACCTCCACAACATTACGCGCTTACAAGCAACATCATCCACTGTGGCCAACACATCACAAAGTGTCGCCTCAAGTTGATGAGTGGTAATAGTGTATACTACTCAAATCAATTCTGGATGGGCGTCAATTACACACAGTTTGAAAAAATGTAGGCCTAGTACGCCGATAGTCTCGGTGTGTAGGTAAAAACCTATCTTTTCAAACAACACAAAGGCCACTTCGAGAGAGGTGGTCTTTTTTAGTATGGATGTTTTGCCACGGAGACGCGGGGAAGCAGAGTTTCGCGGAGAATCTCCCTGTTACTCCGAGTCTTGGTGGCTCTGTGGCAAGAAAGAGATTTAAAAACTTACGTAGTAAACGTCTAACTTATTCCTGGAAATGTTCAGGGATTCAAAGCCGCCGTCTTGCGGGATAATTTCTTTGAGATCAAAAGAGGTACACTCTTTACTTAAGCCTTCAAAGATCAGGGTAAATCCTTTTCCATCGTTAATGGTCCACACAGGCGCGAAAGAAATATTATAAGCTGTAAGTAATTTTGCGCGACGACCACTACCATGTTCAATTAAGAAAGTGCTTTTCCAAATACGAAACGCTTCGGTAAATTCAATATCAACTGTGCAGTGTACAATGGTTTGGCGTTCTTCGCTTTGAAGAATTTTTGTTTCCTCGGCAACTTCAACTTCGGTGGTTGCTGAGCTCGTCGAAGCATCTTTTTCTATTTCGGGCAGCGGGGACATATTACAAAGATAAGGATTTATTTAGCCACGGAGTCACGGAGACGCTGAGGTTCACAGAGATTCTCTGTTGTACTCCGTGTCTTTGCGTCACCGTGGCTATTTAGTTGGTTTTCCCTTAGCTACAGGCTTTGCCTCCCAAGGATTTTCGGGCCAGGAATGTTTTGGGTAACGGCGTTGCAATTCTTTTTTTACCTCAAAATATAAATTGTTCCAAAAGCTTTTAAGATCGCTCGTTACTTGCACAGGTTTGTAACCGGGCGATAATAAGTGCAATACGGTTTTTATTTTTCCGTTGTTTACCATGGGCGTATCGGCTAGGCCAAACACTTCTTGCAAACGAACTGCAATTAATGGCGATGCTCCCGAATCATTGTATTCTATTTTTATTCTGCTTCCACTTGGAACTTGCAACTTGGCGGGAACTAGTTTTTCTAATTCTTGTTGTTGATCCCATGACAAAGAATGTAAAAGGCATTCATATAGATCTATTTTTTTGAGATCCTCTGTCTTTTTTACGTCTTTTAAATATGGACCCAGCCATTCTTTTGCATTATTCAATAGATATTCTTTTGATATTTGCTGCCCTTCGACTACGCTCAGGGTGACACGGTCTGCAGTGTCCTTATTCCAAATGCTTAAACTCTTAATGCGATTTTGTAGTTGCACAAAATTATCATTGCTCATATCCAATAAGCTTTCGCCTTCGGTTCTTAGGGCATTGCAAATGGCATCAATGGCTAAATCCTGGTCAAACTCTTTAATTGGTTTTGATTGTAATACAATACTTCCAATTTTTAACTCTTTGGCTGCTATCAATCCACCTTTGCGAGTGTCCCAGGAAATATTTGTTCTTTCTTTTACCAAATGAATAAGATCTTTTGGATTTAAAGAAGCTGCCAAAAATATCTTTCCCATACCATCGCGTAGATCCATGTTGGCAATGGCTAACCAAGGTTCGTGTGCCAGATCATCTTTAAAACCAGCCATAGCAAGTTTACCATTGGCTAATTGGAACTGAGAATTATTTCCTGGACGGGCTGAAGCAATGCGCTCGGGATAAGCGTAAGCTAACAACAAACCGGTTTCTTGTGGATCAACACCTGCGCTGCTTGCATCTATCTTCAGCATTTTTCTGTAAGAAGCCGAATTTTTTTCGATGCGTTTGAATTTGTTATTGAAAGAATTGTTGGCGCGCGCTCTGCGTAAGGCTTCGATACGTAAATTCAGATCTATGCCACTATCTTTTGGTAAAGGATCACGTTCTTCTAATATTGCAGCAATATCACAAGCCAATTGTTTCATTTCAAGCGTTTCGGCAAGAATGAGCATATGCGCGATGCGTGGATGACAAGCGAGCGAATGAATTTGCTTGCCGTGTTCGGTTATTTTGTAGTGCTGCCCCTCGACTCCGCTCGGGGTGACACGGTTTTGCAGTTGGTTGTTCGTACCTTGATTCCCTTCTGCAAGGCGTGTCGTGCTGAGCGTAGTCGAAGTATGACTTTCCAAAGCACCAATATTCAATAAAGTATCATACGCCTGTTGCAGCGAGCTTTTAGGCGGCAAAGTAAGCCAACACAATTTTGAAATATCTTCTGTTCCCCATTTGCACAATTCCAACACCAGGGAACAAAGATCGGCTTCCATAATTTCAGGAACGCGATGTTCGGCTAAACGCTGGTGTGTTACTTTTGTCCACATGCGGTAACATACGCCCGCACTTAAACGTCCGGCGCGACCAGCACGCTGATCGGCACTGTCTTTTGAAATGCGTGATGTTTCCAAACGTGATAAGCCTGAGGCGGGATCAAATTTGGAACCACGACCAAAGCCACAATCAACCACAATTTTAATTCCTTCAATGGTTAAACTGGTTTCGGCAATGGAAGTTGCTAAAACTATTTTTCGTTTGCCGTGTTTATTCGGCATGATGGCCGCATACTGTTCGTTTTGCGGAAGCATTCCGTACAACGGATGAATGCGTACATCATCTAAGTTATTACTTAAGATCTCCTCACATTTCCGTATTTCTCCTTCGCCCGGTAAAAATGCAAGCACATCACCTTCATGTTCTTTAATGGCACGCGCAATTGTTTGCGCCATTAACTCAGGAAGCAAGAACTCATCCGCATCGTTGGTGTAAATAATTTCTACGGGATATTGTTTGCCTTTGCTTTCGATCACGGGCGCTTTCAACAGATCTTTTAGTTGCGGAATATTGAGTGTGGCACTCATGATCATGATGCGCAGATCAGGGCGAAGAACTTGCTGCGCTTCACGGCAAAGCGCTAAAGCAAGATCGGCTTGCAGATTGCGTTCGTGAAATTCGTCAAATATCACAAGGCCCACATCTTCCAGCGCATTATCGCTTTGCAACATGCGCGTGAGAATTCCTTCGGTAACCACTTCAATTTTTGTTTTGCTGCTTACTACACTTTCAAAACGAATGCGGTACCCAACGGTTTGTCCTAGGTCTTCATTTAGTAATTCGCTCATGCGCACGGCAATGCTGCGCGCGGCTAAACGACGAGGTTCGAGCATAATTACTTTTTTACCTTGTAGAAATGTTTGTTCAAACACCACGAGCGGGAGCAAGGTACTTTTCCCGGCGCCGGGTGGAGCGGAGATGATCAGTGTCGTTTCTTTTTCAAGGGCTGCTTGAACTTGAGGGACTATTTCCGTTACGGGGAGATCAATATTTGAGTGATCAAATGGCAATGTGGCAAAGGTACATATTTATTTTGCCACAAAGGCGCTGAGACACAGAGTTGCACAGGGTTTCTCAGTGTACCTCCGTGGCCTTGAGTCTCCGTGGCAAAAAAAGAAATCGCAACTAACTAAATGGTTAGTTACCGTTTGGTTAGTTCTATTTTTTGAATAAAAAAACCGCCCTTATTTAAGGGGCGGTTCAAATCACCTGTTTGCACTGCAATTAGGAGGATATTTTCGGATCATCAAATTAATTCTTCGCCAGGGCAAACTCACTAATTCAACGTTCCGGCCGGAAGGGCTTACGGGCGCTTCCATTTTTCCACTAGCCATTTTAAAAACCAACTCACACTAAAGCTTACCACAGCACCAAGTGCTGCTAACACCACTGTTTTTGAGAGATCGTCCGAACCAATGTTCGCAACTACGGTAAGTGCCGTTCCACAAACAGTATCGGTAAGTAAGCCAGGTGTATGATGTGCAGCGTTCATTAGAGGCTAATGTTACGTGTACTGTAATTGCTTTCTACGCTCGCACATTCGCTGTCAGTGTTCTTCACCACTTTCAAGCGATACCAATCTTTGGTTAATTGATTTTCATCTTTACCCAAATCTTCTTTGCTGAGTTTTGCAGTAGCACTCATCACGTCAATCAACTCTTCTTTATCAACATCAAATGCTTTGCCTTTCAAGTCAAGCTCCAAATTGGTATCCATTTTACCCTTGCCATAGCTTTGGCCTTGGTAATACGCTTCTACAGTTGGCACATCGCAAGTGCTGGCGTTAATGCTAATTGAGTCTTCATCGCCATGTGCATTACGTCCTGCGTCAGCCTTGGTTAGCTTAGCGCTGGCCTCAATGGCATTCAACACCTCGCCGTCTTCGTTAAAGTTTTTAGCTGTTAATTCTACTGTTACTTTTAAATTATTTGTTTCCATTTCTTTATTTTTTTTAATTGTTATTACTACTGTAAAGCAAGATCTTATTACTTTACTTCTTTTTTTTTGTTCTCCGGTTGTTCAACTGCTGCCTGACTCACCGCTGTGGCCACGCTGCCTGCAACTATTAAATAACCACCAATGGCTACCAGCGCTGCCGGAAGCGCTATTGGTGCTGCCACCAATACGCCACCTGCTGCTGCCAATATCAATCCTGCGGTTCGTAGTTTTTTAAAGAACTTGGGAGTGGGAGCGTTCAAACGTTCCATCACGTTTAACTCTCCGGTTTGTTTTCTATTTTCCATTTTTACTTTCTTTTTTAATTTGACTTTAGTTTTTTTACTTTTTCATTTATTACGCTACTTCAACAATTGCCATGGTGTTGTTTGCACCATTCTTTAACGCATATTGCACGTTGTTCACCATCTGAAAGAACTCAAGTTGCAAAATGAACAAATCAGTTCCTGCTCCTGTTGGTGTTCCCGTTGGAGTAAGCGTTACGTTGGTCGACGTTGAGTTAAGCGCTAGGTTCACAGCATTACTTGGAAATACTTGCGATATCCCCGTCGCAAAATTAATTCGCGCCCAACATCCCCTTACAGTTACATGCGTAGCTCCTTCCGGAAACGCTACCTCATCAATTGGAATCAAACCCGGGATAGTGATCACACCCGTACTTGTATTCACGGCGTAAGCATTGAACAAAATACTTGATAGCAAAGCGTGCTTATTGAAATTAAATCCTTTGAGCTTGAACTTTGCTGCAGGTATAGCAATCGCTACACCTACGTTGCGCGATCCACGAACACTCGTCGGATCCATGTTCTTAATTTCACCCATCAACTTTGTCAACCGCGAGGTCATGCGGTTATCCTTCGAATTCTGAATTAAAGAAAACAAACTCAATCGCAATGTTTTTCCGGCCTGTGCCGCTGCGCTAAACTCCGCTATGTTTTCGCGTGTTCTTATATAGGCTGGGTCAGTAGCAATGCGCTTGCCGTCAACTCCTCCTTTTTTGCGAACCATATGTCCGTCTTGTGTTTCATAAAAGGACAGATCATCTATATCTCCTTTTATTTTTATGATACTTCTTTGTCGTGCCATATTTTTAATTTTTAATAATTAGTTTTTTATTTGTTTTTAATTTTCAAACCAAAAGCTGCAGTCTTTTGGTAGGGCCATTTGATTTTTTATCTAGAATGAAATCATTTGACGAAACAAAGTTAGATCGGAAAAAAAGCCTTTTTTAAAAACACGATTCGTTTGCACCCATTCGTATTCTTTTGCACCGCTTTTCTCAAATGTGTTGTATTTTGCACTCGTTTGCACCGTTGGCAAATTTTCACGCGGTGCAAAACGGTGCATTTGGGTGCAAACGGGTGCAGTACTCCCACCCATATGTTTATTTTATGAATGATCCAAACGCTCCATGCTTCTCCCATGGATGTCCCATGGATATCCCATACATATCCCATACATGTCCTATATGACACGAGTCCTATATGTCAAATTGTCTTTTAATATCTCCCTCCTGAAAGGAGGGAGTACCCGACGAAGGAGGGGGATGGAGGCGAGTTTGTTGTTTAATCCCTCTAGAGGGAGTAACCGGCGAAGGAGCGGGAGGGAGGCAAACTTAATCAAAGTGATCCCACCGTAAAACTACCTATTCAAAATGGGTATTTCTACGCTTGTACCCGTCACTTATTTAACTGTTATTTGAGTAAACCATTAAACCCTCACCTCATGCCATTTTATTCAAACTTAAAAGAAGAGATCCTTGAGCGCTCTCACTACAAAAACAAAGAAAAGAAACTTGCTCACATTGTAAATAAGCTCATTGCTTTAAAGGAAGCTTTGCGCGATAAAATACCTTCAAAAACGCGTGAAGACAAATTGCTTTTAGCAACCTTCAATATCCGCGAGTTTGATTCTAACCGTAAGAAGAATGGTCCGCGCACTACAGAGGCACTGTATTATTTGGCCGAAATTATTTCCTCATTTGATGTGATCGCTTTGCAGGAAGTAAATCGTGATCTAACTTCCTTAAGAGCGCTGATGCGAATACTTGGCCCTAATTACAATTACTTTATTACCGATATTACCGAAGGTACCGGTGGAAATCAGGAACGCATGGCATACGTTTACGATCAAAAGAAAATTTTATTTAGAAATCTGGCCGGCGAAATTGTATTACCCGGAACCAAATCAAAGCCACCTTTGCAGTTTGCGCGCACACCTTATTTGGTGGGTTTCCAGGCTGGCTGGTTCAAATTCAATTTATGTACCGTGCATATTTATTATGGCTCAAACAAAGGCGCACAATTTAAACAACGCGTTAAGGAGATAGAAAATCTTTCCATGTTCTTTAAAAAGCGTTCAACCATCGAGAAAGAGAATTTTATTTTACTTGGTGATTTTAATGTGCTAAATGATAAGGATGCCACCATGAACGCTTTACTTAAAGGTGGATTTAAAATACCCGAAGCATTAAAGAAACGCAAGGGCAGTAACATGAAACAGGATATGATGTACGATCAAATTGTGTATAGGGAAGGGGAGAATAAAGTAAAGTTCTCGGGCAACGCTGGCGTATTCAATTATTACGACGTAGTGTTTAAAGAAGATGAACGGGATGTGTACTACGAAGATTACGAACTGGTAATGAAAGCAAATAAAAAGAAGCCAAGTAAAACCACCTTCGCAAAAAAATACAAAGAATGGAAAACTTATCAAATGAGTGATCACTTACCACTATGGGTGGAGTTTGATATCAACTACAGCGAAGCGTATTTGAAAAATTTGATTGCGAAATAAAGTTTCGCCCATCTCCCTCCGCTTGCGGAAGGAGTACCCGACGAAGGAGGGGGAGGGAGGTAAATAGTCTTTCGCGCTTACTCTTTTAAAACTAACTCTTGCATCTCTCAAATAAAATAACTTAGTTAGTATCTATGGAAAACACAGATTACACAGTAATATCGTATGGTAAATTGCGACACGCAATTGGCATACTCGGTTTATCATTGCCGTTTTTAATTTTTGGTCACTGCGCGGTGTTTGGCGATTGCCACAAATTGCAGGACTCCATTAGTCACTATTATTACTCTATGGGTAATGTGTGGTTCATTGGTATTTTGTGGGCCTTAGGATTAGTGTTGATCTTTTATCCGGCCTATAAAAACGAACCAAAGCGCGATGCAACGCTCACCACCATTTCGGGCATTTGTGCTATTTGCGTGAGTGTGTTTCCAACCAATTCGAATAGTAGTGACAGTTGTGCGCTGTTTACCTATGCCGATTCCAATTGGCGGGCTGGCTTCCATTATTTTTGTGCGGCTACCATGTTGCTTATTTTTTCGTACATGAGTTACCGCATTTTTACGCAAACGCATAAAGGCAAAACATTAGTACCCGGTGTCGACAAATGGAAAATAACACGAAACAAAGTGTATCGTGTGTGTGGTGTGCTTACGTTTTTAAGTGTGCTTACTATTGCTGTGTTAGCAGTAATTGAACTTTTTAATCCCGGTTTTCCGGCTTATCGCAAAACAACCTATTGGCTGGAAGTAGGCGCTTTAGTGCCTTTTGGTTTTGCCTGGTTGGTGAAGGGTGGGTTTTTGTTTACGGATGATGATGAAGTGAGTACGGTTGGGCGTTTCACAAAAATGTTTCAGAAAAAGGCTGTTTAGTTTTTTCCCATCTCCCTCCGCTTGCGGAGGGCGGCAAAAGTCCAGTGGACTTTTGAGCGGGATTGTGCGTGAGACGAGGAACGAGGGGGAGGGAGGAGATTCTGTTTCTTTTAAAAAGAATCGCAAATGTTTCTTTGTCAATTTTTCCTACCACCGAGGAACCAGGCGAGGGAGGAGAAATGTTCTTGCTGCTATCACCTAATAGCGCGGAGCCATCTTTGCGTCCTCCTACACACAGCAGATCCGTTCTACTCTGCGTCCTCTGCGTATCCTTTTGCGTAACGCCGCAGGCGTGCTCTGCGGTTCCTGCCTCTAACAGTCTAATCCCTCTTAAACGCCCTCACATAATTCTTCTTCAGCAATTCGTTAATATCCGTTTTCTTGTAATAGATCTTGGTACCAACAACCGAGTAGGCAATAAGCCCTCTGTCGCGCCAGGCTTGGGCGGTGCGTTTGCTAACTTTCATGAGCATGAGGAACTCCTGGTTATCAATAAATGCTTCTTCAGGGTTTTGTTTCTGCTCCAGTTTGGTTTTAATGAGTTCAACCGTGCTTAGTAATGCTTTAAATTGATCTTTAGGAATGATTACAGCGTCCATTTGCCTCCTTATGGCATCTAAAGTGGTTACCCAATGCGGGCCTTTTATAACACTTTAAATTCGCTTATCTAAGATAGCATAAAAAGGCACTTTTCCCAAGGGTATGTGGATAATTATAGCAGGGTTTTGCTATGAATTGTAGCAGCGTTTTGAGGCTCAAAAAGATGGAAAAAGTTAAAAAGTGCCTTGAAATTTAGGCTTGAAAATCAGGAAGTTTCGAGGGTTGAGGATCAGAGCTTTCCATTCAAAATGTAATTTAGTTATTCTAAGGCATGGGGTCGGATGTAGCTCGAAAGAGTTTTCTATACACCCACATTGCAAACGGATCTTTTTTCTCTGCATTCCATCCTTGATGCATATTATCAGCGCCACGAACAACCAAGAAAATACTTGCAGTGAGAATAGCTAAGTAGAAATCTGTGTTTTGCATTCCCTTATCAAAATCGCTATACGCTTTGTAACCTGCAATAAGCAGGCCTGTCAATGTTTCAATAAATCCGAATGTAACACGACGTTTGAGTCGGAAATAAAAAAGAGATATACCTAAAATTAAACACAACAAAATAATATAAATTATAGTGCCTTGTATTGTGTGAGAAACAGAAACCAGCCATAGGAACGAATCTTTTAAGCTAACACCAATTGAATAGTAAGACATACCGGCTGTAAGGCAGGTTATTGGAAAAAGCACCCCTACAATAATTGTTTTGAATGTAGGTTTTTTGAAACCATTTTTAAATAAATCGTAAACGTAAAAGCATAATAGGATAATAAAAACGAAAAAACCTATAAAGAGACCGAATCCGAACCATTCGATTGGCTTTCTATTATTAAATGTGTAAATGTATGAAGTAAGTAGAAGGGCCGAACCAACGATCGCGCCAATTTTTTCCCATTTTTCGTCTTCTTTTGATTTAGACATTATTTTGTTGTTTAATTAGTAAATCAATGATAAAGAGGTCGGCTGGCGCCAATTTGAAATTTATTAAATCTTTAGGGTAAACAAAGGTAAACTCATCGTGATCGGTTAATAAAAAAGTTGCTGATTTGAACTCACACTTATACGCTATAAGTTCTATATTAAATGATTCGTAAGTATGAATGTTTTGGCCAAAGTATTCAAGAACATCTACGGTCATGCCCAGTTCCTCTTTAAGTTCGCGTCGTAATGCTGATATTTGATCTTCATTCTTTTCAATCTTTCCCCCCGGAAACTCCCAGTAACTACCCATTGATTTTTCAGGTTTGCGACGAGCAATAAACACTTTTTCGTCTTTCCATATAATGCCACAAACTACTTTAATGGTTTTCATGAAAACGGATTCTGTGTTTTTCTAAGTACTCGAAATTATTGCGACTTAAATTCTGAATATTTTCCTTACCCGTAACACCTATTTTTTGATATGCTTGTGATTCAATAGAATTCGAAAGAATGATTTTGCCTGAATTTTCAAATGTTATGAGATGTTTATCAAATAAGGCATCATAGGTAGGGGATAACAAAATACCATTATGAACATCGTGTCTTTGATTTTCGTCAGAATCTGACCACGGTAGTATATGAGACGCAATTAATACGTTCAATTTATCAAAACCAGTAACGGCGCATTTATATTCCCAACGATGTATAATTCTTTTTCTGTATGCACCCTGGCCAACCCGAGAAGTGACTAAGCCTTTTCTTTCGGTTATATTTGGTTCACTCTTTTCGTAAACTTCGTGTGGATCGGCCGCAATGTCAGGTTGATCAAATAATGCAGGTTGAACAGGAACATACGCACCTTTTCTTTTAAAGAAGAACTTAATTCCCAATCGAGTAGCGCCTTTTGTATCGTGAGTTTCAAAATAATCAGCATCGAAAAACTCAACTTCAGTTATGAATTTAGCAGTGCCTCTGCCATCACTCTCAAACAGAAAAACTCTTTTACCAGTATTTAAATGTTGTTTTAATGCAAGATTTCCTTTGGTAAATTTCATGTCACCAATTTGTCCTTCTCCCGTATAAGTAAAAACATTTGGATTATCCCAGCCGTCTTTATAACCGTGTTGGTGACCAGACATCCCAGAAAAAATAAATATATATGGAAATTTAGAAGAAGGACAAATTCCGCTTTGCCTACTACCACCAAATCGATCATGGATTTCGGATCGGCGGTAAATATGGTTGGGTATGAATGGAAGTTGGGTCAAAATATTTATTTATACACTCTCAAAAAACTGGACAGCAAACGCACAAAAGTCTATAATTACTTTTTTATCCAGATCAAACTCTTTTCGACTGCCAAGGTAATTTTTGCAAGTTGGTGTTATTTCTTTGCCCTCTTTCAATTCTCCGTAAGTAAGACATTTTATATGTTTTTTAGAAACAACAACAAAGTAGGCATTATGGTAAGGATAATCTTTTTTAAGATTTGAGAACTTAAAGTTCTCGCTTGCTCTAAATTTGACCTCTACGAAATAAACCGAACTGTTCCTGGGATCCTGAATCACAAAATCAGGCATGTGTTTGATGTCATTTGCTACCTCACTCTTGATTCCCTTTAATAGATCCATAATTCCGGGAATGGTATTTTCCATTCCGTACCGGAACACGGAGAAATTTAAACTTAGGAAAAGCTCTTGAATTAATGTTTCAGCAATACGGCCTTTTATGGTATTATATCTGTAATTCCAATCCTTGTCGTCTAGCCCCATATCTTCCGGTTTTTCTTTTGCCGCTGTTCCCCCGGTGCTTTTGTTGTCTTTGTAACAGGAGTAACATAGACCCCCGTTAAACTTGGTGTATTCACCACACTGTGTACATTCAGCCATTTAACAATTTATTTAACGAGTTTTTCCATCTTAAGTTTAACTCGGTCTAGACTTGTTATATCGATACGTTCAGCCAAGTTTCTTTTAAACTGATCAGTGCTCCAACCCGTAAGTCGACTATCAACCATTTTTACTTTCTTCTCCAAAACAGGTAGAAGGAAATCTTTACCTGATAAAACTTTTAAATAATGGGATACAGAGAATTTACTCTTCTGTTCGACAGCTTTTACTAGTCTAACCATTTCAGTGCTATAGGCCTTTATTTTATTTTGCTTTAATTTTGCTTTAATAATTTCTTCGACTCTATTAATTTCGTCATTGACTTTCATTGCATCTAACTTGAAAATTCCTGTTCGTATATAGAAAAAATCTGTAGCCTTTTTAAATCCTGTAGAACACTTTAAGTTTTGAGCGACATGATATCTTATTGCAATTTTCAAAAAACTCTTACAAAACTTGTGCAATGTTGACTCAAACTGGAGTTTTGTTTTATAGTATTCTCTTGTTTTGCCAAAATTCGTCTCCAATAAACTTAAAATACCTTCTTCACAACAGACATAATTCTCTACACAATACCTATCAAGTCCAATTAAGTTCTTAGATTCAATTGGATCGTTCATTAAAAGATCAATGTCTCCGTCAATTATATATAATGTTGGTGCTTTCGGTTTTTTGTCTTGTAAGCTTGCCTTCATCACATCTGCCCTTGATCCCAAGGGCGTGATCTTTGAAATTGTAAAAGTTCCATTACTTAGTCTATTTAATAATAATTTATAAAATACTTGATCTTCCATCTTATCTTCGGTAAACACGTGTAGTATTCCACTATTATTATAAAATGCGCGTTTCAGTATCTTTTGGACATTTGTGAACTTTGGTATACCTAGCATATAGACTTAAATGTTTTTAATATAAATAGATTTTTTTTCAAACTCAAGTTTAGAAATGATTGCTGGGGAGTGTGTAGCTAATATAAACTGTGTGCTTGGGCTGGCTTCAAGGATGGCGTCTACAAATTTCTCTTGCCAGGAAATATGTAGAGAAAGCTCTGGCTCGTCAATAACGAATACAGATGAGTCTTTTCTAAATTCACAAAATACAAGATGTATTAAGAGAACAATAATTTGCATTTCGCCGGACGACAAGTTACGAGAACTTAGTTGATTGTCGTGCCAATACACCCGTATAAATCCTGAAGGGCTTATTTTTAATGACTTATTACTTTCAACAAAAAAGGCGTTTGCTATGCGAACAATTTCATTTAATGGTCTATCCAATTCATCAATACTTTTTTGAAAAATGTCAGCGTGCTTGGAGATTTCTTCAATTCTGATTAGATGTGTTCGATTTATAAACCATTCGTTCAATTCATCATAGTTGGTATCTTCATTACCACTGTTGAATAGTTTCGGCTGAATTTCTTGAATAGACTTGTAATACTCATCGATTGCAATGGAAATTTCTTCACCTAAATCAAGCTTTTGAATAGAGGTTAATACACTTCTTTTTTTTGCTTGTAAAGTTTCATTCTGAACGGGTCTAAATTGAATTTTTCTTTCTTTTACGGAAATATACTCAAAAAGCGACTTAAATATTTTTAATTTAAAGCTCTCTGTTAAAGCCTTTTTTTTATCTGCCATTCCATTCACATAATTTACAATAACACGCTGGGCGTCTAGAAAACTTCTTTCATTAAGAGGAGCCTTTTGGCTATAGTAGTGTGGATTTTTACGTTCATCTTGATTTAAGGCACCTAGAATTTTGCGATCTATACCCAATAATACAGGAGTACTAATGTTCTGCAATATTTTAAAATAATTTGAATTTAGAAATTCATGATGTATGGTTTCCCTTATAGATGCTACTTCTTCTCTATTGAATATCGCCACTTGATTGTGTTGATGCAGTTTAAAAGCTCCTTGATCTTCGTTTGGAAAGTCAATGGATATGTTTTTTTTTGGATGCTTTGTGGAAACTGTCCAAGCAACACTTGTATGCTCAAACTTATCTCGTACTTTGGTAAATTCAATTTTGAATTCTTTACTCTCAATGGAAAAAATTAAGAGAATTTCTTGAAATTGTATTGTATTTATTAAATCGAAGTTTGGCTGCAGCACAGCGTAAATTAGTTTTAGCGCAGAAGTTTTTCCACAACCATTAGACCCAGTTAAAAAAGTTAACTGTTCGTCAAACTTGATATCCAAAGGAATATATCCGTGAACATCAGTTGCCTTTAATCTTAATATTCTAAGCATTTATTAATAGTTTTTAGATTTGTATTTTGATCTGTCCTCCGCCACCATCCCCAACTTTTCCTCCACCATCTTCTGCGCATCCCCAACCTTCACCTGTCCATTCATCAACATAGGCAATAACCAATCGCGGAGGGAAGCGAGTTGTTGGTTTTCAGCTAAAGCGGTTTGTTTTTTTGTTTGAATATTTTCCATCATATCGGAAAATTTATTTACTACAGAATCCTCCGGAACTACTGTGTAATATGAGCTTACAAAGGAATCAAACAAGAAATTCTTAATGCCACTTGTTTTACCTTCATAACCAAAGAAAATTCCTGCGTCATATAAGCTATTCCAATAATAAGCAAAGTTGTAAAGCAACTTTTTATTCTTTATTGTAACCGGTTTACAGAAATTAGAACAGATTAATGGATTTTCGAATCGCTTAATTGTTGCCTCTGTAATATAAGCCATACGACCTGTTGATTGTGTTGGACTTCCCCCTGATATTTCTACTACAATATCATTTGGTTCAAGTATTTTAAAGGAATTCTTTTCTAATATAAATCTTGTGGGTGGATTTAATTCTCCCAATCCGTTTAATCCATTAATGTCTGCTCCTCTGATGCAGGTAACTTTTGTTGAATAATTACCCTCCGCTGCTTCCTTTCCCCAATCACCACTTTTATTTAATTCTAGCCAATCTTGCATTAAAGTAACTTCCCAACCCTCCGGGATCTCCCTATTCAATTCGTTATTCCAAACCATTTTGCCGCCGGAGCTTTTGTAAGGCTTTCCTTTTGCATTTGGAAAATCAAACTGCACAAACCAATAATCGTAAATGGTTTTGGCCATGTCTTCTAATTCTGTATTGATTTTATTGTTGAGTTCGATTTTGGAGTCTATTGATTCTAAAATGTTTACAGAACTCTTTTGGTCTTTTACTCCATGATTAATTTTAACTTTAAAATCACGAATACTACTTAATAATAAATTTTTTTGTGCAGAACCGACTGCCGCTTGTCTCAAGCCAGGGATATAATATTTGATTAAATAATAAAAATAGGTTTCATTAATTTTATCAGGATTTGGCTTTAAAATTGCTATGCTTTTTTGAAATGTTGTATTTTCAATTTTTACATTGCTTTCTTTTACTCTAAGCATTTTACCAATGGTATCACCGCTGTTAGCAAACAGGACATCTCCATTTTCAAGTTTTGTTCTTTTATTAGCAGCAACATAATCTTTTCTAGTTATTTGGCGAGCGTTCTGGTAATTTATTTTATACTGCTCAAGGTCTTTAACGCTAACAAAGTAATAGCCAGAATTTGCTTCATTTTCACAATCTCCATGAACGCCATCAGTTATATAATTTGTAATATCAACAAGTTTAATCATAATTCAGAGAATTTAATTGTTTCTGAATTTCCTTTTCTAATTTTTTCGACTCTGCAAATAATGAATCCAAGTTTACTTTGTAACTTTCCAACTTTTTTGCAAATTCTTTTGGTGTAATATCGGTGTATTCAATCTTCACATCAAAATATTGTCCGGCGCTAAAACTGTAGTTCTTTTCTTTTATTTGATCATAACTCACTATTACGCTAAAATCTTCTTTAGCTTGGTGTTGGTTGAAGGTGTTAATGATTAAATCCTCTTCTTCGGGTCTTAATAAGGTTTTTTGGTTTTTCCCTTCCTTGACTGTTACTCCCAGTTTAGAGGCATCCATTAATACAATATCTCCTGTTGTATCTGCTTTATCTAAAAACAAAATACTTACGTTAGTGCCTGTTGTTGCAAAAATATTACTTGGCATGCTCACAACTCCACGCAGCATTTTAGCGTCTACCATTTTTTCGCGGATTTTTCTCTCAATACCACTTTGAGCAGTAATAAATCCCGTTGGCACCACCACAGCTGCTTTACCTTTAGCAGATAAGGAATAAATAATGTGTTGTATGAACATGGGGTAAATGGCCATGCCGTCCGGCTTTGCTTTTGGCACATTGGGGGTACCTGCAAAAAAGCGTTCGTGGTTTTCTTTGGTTTTTAAATCCTCTACATAATCACTAAAATCTAATTTGAATGGAGGGTTAGAGACAATAAAATCAAATTTCTTTAAAGTCTTTTTGCCTTTCTCTTTATGATAAGGATCTAATAAAGTGTTTCCCTTAACAATATTGGGAATAGAATGTACCAGGTTATTTAAAATTAAATTTAAACGTAGGAGGTTCGATGATTTTTGAGAAATATCCTGCGAGTAAATGGTACACTTGTCTTCGCCAATGGCATGCGCTAAATTCATCAACAAGGTTCCAGAGCCCGCACTAGGATCGTAGCATGTAACGTTTTTTACTTTTTCAGTAACTAAGCATGCAGCCATTATTTTAGCAACCGCATGTGGTGTAAAGTATTCTGCATACTTACCGCCGCTATTGGTATTATAATCCTTGATTAGGTATTCAAAAATGGTTGCAAAAAAGTCGAACTTCTGCGTAAAGATGTGTTCGAAACTGAAGTTAACCAGTTTATTGATGATAGCTTTGCAGAACTCATCACGTTTATCAATCACATATTTGCTGATGTTTTCAAACAGCATTATTTTTTCGCCTCCATCGGTCAGTACCGAAAATATATCGCTGTTCTCTTTAGCAATGTCTAACAAGGTTTTGTCAAATAGCTCTGAGAACTTGTCAGAAGTTTGTTTATCAAAAAGAGTGGAGATAAAATGCTCTGGCCATAGACGTGCTGTACTCTCGCTCAGCTGCATTAATAGCATTTCATAGTCCTTCTTTTTAAATTTCTTTAATTCTTGCTCCCAACTTTGCGCTTTTGCCAATTTTGGTTCCAACTGTTTTACTTCATAGGCAAACTTATCATTCAGAAACTTGTATAAAAATACCTGTGTAATAATCTTAAACTCGTTACCGTCATTGCCCAATCCATATTGAGCGCATACACTCTTTAGGTTATCAATGAGCTCCTTGGTTTTAATTTCAAATTCCAGTGTCTTATTCATAGTTCTATCAGGCTACACGCCCATAATATTCGTTCATATATTCTTTAATAATTAGTGCGTTAATGCGTTTCGAAGAATCAGGATCAAGTGGTAATTTATGTTTCTTCATTAACTGATCAATCACTATTCTCCCCATCATTTTCTCTATATAGCTATCATTTTCAAGCATATTAGAGTTTTGCTGGATTTGCGTATCCACTTCTTTTTTTAAGCTTTGCAAGGCTTCAAACAGTTTACTTTCACTATCCGTTAAAGGATCTTTTTCCATTAAGCGCTTGTGAAGGCGTGCATATTTAGCATCATTATCGTATTTAGCTTTCAGTAATTGGTTTTTGCGCTCCAATTCTTTAGCCTCCATGTAAATCTTCTCCAACTCGCGGATATTGCTTTCCATTTCCTCCTTGCTTACTTCACTCAGATTCTTTTTCTTAAATAAACGTTCCAGTTCCTCCCTCAATGAAATAAAAATGGGATCGTGAGGATCAAAGTTACCGCCTAGCATTTCGCGTGTGCGTTGTAAAATGTTCTTCAGCTGATCGGCCAAAATCATTTCCTCTTCTTTGATTTTAGTAAAGGCAAAGATCACCTCTTCTAAGGCCACGTTAAGCAGGTTGCTGGTATCAACATTGTTTTCCAAAGCTTCCCGCGTATTAATTAGGGCCAGGCGATTATTGGCTTCTCTTGAAAGTAGAGTAAGTTTGTGAAAGTCGAGTTTATCAAGCAGATCGTAATTACCCGAAAGGCGAATGAGGTTATATAGTTCCTTGGCGGTGTTTAATGCTTTTGCTAGTTGTAAAATAGTTCCTCGGTCATTGATTTCGGAAATCTGCTGTGAGAATATTTCAGCATTTACGGTGTCGTAATGAAATAATACGTCTTTGATCTGCTGAATATCGTTTTCAATTTCCTCTTTGGTTTTAAATAAATTGGAATAGTGCTGCATTTCATCTCCCAACTCATTTTGCAGTTCTTTAAAATAATCCTGGTTTGTTTTATCAAACTCTCGTTGGATGTCGGCAAAGTCAACCACATAGCCATATTTGAAGTCCTTATACGTACGGTTAACACGGGTAAGCGTTTGAAGCAGGTTGTGCGCCTTAATAACCCTGGCCAGGTAAAGTTTTTTTAAACGGGGTGCATCAAAACCGGTTAGAAGCATGTTGTATACAAAGAGCAGATCTATTTTACCGGCTTTAAATTCTTCTACCAGGTCTTCGCGCTCTGTTTTAGTGCCTGCATCGTGAAGAATAAGTGCCGCATTGGTAACCTTACTATCTTGCTTTTGTTTCTGAGCGTAATCTAGTTTAGGTTCAGCTGCCATTAAATACTCTTCAGGTTCTTGAACAGCATATGTATGATTGAAAATTGCCATCATTTGTTCGGCTTGATCGGCCGAATCGCACACAACCATTCCGCCAATGGTATTATCGTTCATGGCTATACGAGCCTTTTCAAAATCCTGAACAATGTATTCCAGCATTGGTTCAACAAACTTCGGGTGAGCGTATACAAGCTTCTTATCAGAATTTCCTTTCAATATTTCAATATCCTGTAAAGCCTGTTTTAGTTTTAGGTGATAGCTGGTTTCAATCTCTTCACGGATTAAACGCAAGGTGTAGCCATCTGCAATAGAGGAATTGTAATAGTATTTGTGAATGTATCCACCAAATAGGGTTTTTGAATTGTAATCTGATCCCAGTAGAGGCGTACCGGTTAAACCTATCTTAATAGCATTAGTATCCGATTCATTTAAATTAGCAAGGAAGCTGCCTTTGGGATTGTAGCTGCGGTGAACTTCATCCAGAAAGTAAACACGTTGCACATTCAATTGATAATCGGTGTTACGTACAACATCCGGATCATCCTGGAATTTTTGAATATTAACAACAGTAATTTCAAGTTTGCCGGAGTGGTTATGAATGGCGCTGGTAGATTTAATGTCTTTAGCAAACTCCTCGCGTGAATTAACATTATGAACAACCAAACCCCGGGCTTTAAATTCACGGCCGGCCTGAATTAATAAATCCAAACGATCAACAATAAAATAGAACTTTGGAACGATATTTTTTGTGCGGTAGAAATGTGTTAAGTACTTCACATTGTAATAAGCAAGGGCAGTTTTACCGCTTCCCTGCGTATGCCAGATAATACCTTTTTTTAAGCCTTCATTTAGTTTGTTCTCAATAGCCTTCGTAGCAAAATACTGAGGATATCGCATGATGTGCTTTTGCAATCCGGACTCTTCCTTTACATAGGCTATTGCGTATTGCAAAAAGAAAGATAAACGTTGCGGTTGAAGCAGGGAATTACAAATCTTGTGTGTTGGTGATTTAGGATCCTTGTTCGTAATAAACTCAGGTGAATTTTTAATGCCAATGAGGTTATTGTCTCTTAATATTTCGGATTCCAATTCATCAGAAACATCTGTGAGTATGGAATTCAGATCAATTGTATCTTCTTCTCTGAAATAATTAAAAAGGGGTTTTGAATAGGCTGTAGTTGAATAGAAAGCGCCTTGAAGAGGTTGTATTTCTCCGTCGGCATATTCCATATTATTTGAAAAAATCATCAGCTGCGTTTGATTGATGAACTTTCTAAACTTTTTGTTCTCAAAACGCTTAAACATGCGTTTGTACTCCGCTTGTATACCTTCGAGGTTATTAGGTTTCTTAACTTCAATAAACACAAGGGGCATCCCGTTTATCAGAAGTGTAATATCCGGACGCATCTCATCTTCACCGTTTTTGCAGGTGAGTTCAGTTACAACATGTAGTTTGTTATTGGTGAAATTATCAAAATCGACAAGCTTGGGTCCTGATGTATCGGTTATTAATTCATAGAAGGCTTTTCCAAGATCTTCATAATCCAATACCAAATTGATTTTATCTAAGGTGGCTTGAATTTCGGAACCTGATAAATCCGGATTTAGTCTTTGAATTTCTGTTTTAAAAATGTCTGTGAATATATTGGTATTAACATCCCACTTGGCCTTAGATAGCGGCAGATATTCATAGCCTAACCGCATTAAATGCAGAATGGTTGGAATTTTTACGCGGCTATTTTCGTTAAACGACAATTGAAAGATTAAATATAGTTCTTAATTTAAAGAAATTGAGTTCATTAACATTGCCATTCTCTAAGCCTTAAACCCATGCACCGAATCAGCAATTCCTGGTAAAAGGGCTACAGTTTGAAGATATACAAATGCGCTTAATAACAAAAAGAGAATTACGCTTATTTTTTTGTAGTGAAATCCACTACAAGCGGCATCGTTTAACTGAAAAGCCGTAACTTAAAGCGTTAAAATGAATTATAGGTAAAATGCGTACAGCGCTTACCATACTTTTTATATTACTGCTGAAACTTTTGGAGGCGGGAAGTTTATGGAAGCATCCTTCGACTACGCTCAGGATGACAGGCCCGGCCTCTCGACTACCTCCTTCGACAAGCTCAGGACAACGGCTCGAGGTGACAGTGAGCTGCCCTTCGACTACGCTCAGGGTGACACAGGTGGGCGACTCGGTAAGGGCGGATACTTTGGTTGCTTTGGCCAAAACACAATTAGGAAAAAATTACTGTTATGCGGTGAGTGATCCGGAGAAAGGATTTGACTGCAGTGGCTTTGTGTACTACGTTTTTAAATGTTTCAATATTGAGGTGCCTCGCTCGTCAAAATTATATAAGAACTACGGTAAAAAAATCCCCATAGATAGCGCCAGGGCAGGTGACGTGATCGTTTTTACGGGCACAAATGCGAAGCGGCGCTCGCCGGGGCATGTGGGTATTGTGCTCAGTTGCGAGAATGGCGTGCCTACCTTCATTCATTCTTCTTCGGGGAAAAAGAAGGGGGTAATTATTTCTGATTTTAATGAATCGCCGTATTATAAAAAGAGGTTTATAAAGATCGTACGTGTTGCGATTGTTTATTAGCCACGGAGTCGCGGTGACGCAGAGGTTCACGGGGACACTCCGCGTTACTCAGTGTCTTAGTGTCCCTGTGGCAAAAAAGGGAGCAATAAAAAAAGGTTAGCTCTTAACTAACCTTTTCTACAATTTTGTAATTGAATTCCATGAAGCTGAGAAGATCTTCGCCAACATCGCGAAGGTCGTAATCCATTTCTTCAAAAAGCCAATCAATTTGCACGTTATGACCCGCTTTATGCAGCACGTTCAATTCCTTTAAGAAATCAAACAGCATACGTTGCGAGGAAGTATTGATGTAATTTAATTCAAATGTAACCGCAGTTACAGGCTTAGCATGTTTTGCATATTCCTTTGCCCAGGTAATAAGGGGCGTGTAGAACTCATGAGCATTATCCAAAAAAGAAGAGCCCTTCAGTTCTAACTTTCCTGCCGGATCTAAGCTCACCAGCGGGGATTGTTTTGTCTCTTTTATAAATAATTTTTCCATAACAAGGTCTATTTCAAAGTTAATCTTTTTTCTCATTAAAAAAAGGGCCGTTTATCTACAAATACCTTCCATTTAGCAAAAAGTGCAGTACGGTGAGTGTATCTGAGTAACGTATTATTTAGATGATTAAAATTGTTTTAGGTTTAAACGCTTTGGGTCAACGTTTATTTTGCGGGAATTTAATGAGTTGAAATTCAATACAATACAACTTTTAAAATCCGTACCATTTTAAGTATCTTCACAGCCTTTGATGTTAAACCGGGTTTACAAATACACCGTTGTTACAATTTTAGTTTTATGTAGCTCGATTGCGTGTGCTCAAAACGAAAAACTTGTGGATGCGGTACGGAAATTGCCGCCCGCCCTGCGAAAAGACTTTATTTCGGAACAGTTCAAGGATCTTTACAAACGCGATACTGCGATCGCTCGAAAAGATGTGAATAATTTGATGGCGCATTTTGCAAATGATAAATACTTGCGTGCTGTTTTACTCATGTATAAAGGCGCCTATCTTTTTAAAGCAGCAAAAACCAAGGATGCTATTTTACCTGTAAGCCAAGCCGAAGCACTGTTTTGTGAATTAAAAAATGAAGAAGGTGAATTTGAAGCCATAGGACATTTGAGCGCCATGTATCGCGAACTTAACCGAACTGCGGAGATCATTGCCATCGTATTAAAAAAATTAAGCGCATCATCTGGTAACGTTAAGCGTGAGTGTTTATTGAACGAACGCCTTGGACTTATTTTTAAGGAGCAAAGTAATTTTGATAAATCGTTGGAGTATTTTATTTCAGCGCAAGAAAAATTTGAAGTCATTAGTGAACCCGATGACAAATTAAAGGATGTACAAATTACCATTGAGCGCAATATAGGTGTAATTTACCGCAACAAGAATGAACCTGATAAAGCCTTGTTTCATTTGAACAAGGCTTTGGCCCTGGCCGACAATAATCATAATGATGTTTTAAAAGCATCGGTACTGAATAGCCTGGGTACTTTATATCGCATCAAAAAAGATTTTAGAAAAGCTATTCAGGCATATGAAGAATCGTTGAAGATAAAGGCAGAGACAGAGAATTTATCGGGTCAGTCAACCACCTGCACCAACTTATCAAAATTGTATTTGGAAATAAACAATTATTTGAAAGCAGAACTTTACGGGCTTAAAGCTTACGAATTTGGTGCATTGGCAAAAGATCGCTTGAAGATAATGAACGCCTGCGAAATGATTTCGGAAGTTTATGAGCGCATGAACAAACGCGAAAGGGCTTTTCCGTATGTGAAACGTGCCTACCAGTTGCGTGATAGTGTTTACGTGGCCTCCATTGCTGAACAAAGCGCTAAATTGGAAGCGCTGTACGACTCAGAAAAAAAGAAAAAAGAAATTGAGCTTAGCAAAGTAAAGAACGATCAGCTTGAAGAAAGTGTACGAGCAGGCAGCCGCGAACGAAATATTATTTTGGGAGGATTGTGTTTGGTGGTTCTCATGTTTGTATTTGCAATAAGAAGTTATTTGGGTAAGAAAAAAGCCAACAACTTGTTGGAAGAAAAAAATTCGCTCATAGTTACCCAAAAGCAAATGGTAGAGGAGCAACACAAAGAGATCTTGGACAGTATTAACTATGCCAAGCGTTTGCAAGACGCCATTTTGCCATCGGCGCTTGAACTCAACAGGATATTTAGCGATAATTATTTTATTTATTACGTTCCTAAAGCCATTGTGGCCGGGGATTTTTATTGGATGGAGTATGTTGATGATACTATACTAATTGCTGTTGCTGATTGTACCGGGCATGGTGTGCCGGGTGCTATGGTAAGTTTGGTGTGTAGCAACGCGCTTAACCGTTCGATATATGAATATGGCATTCGTGAGCCTGGAAAAATATTGGACCGCACGCGCGAGCTGGTGCTCGAGAACTTTGCAAAAAGTGGAAGCGACGTAAAGGATGGAATGGATATTTCGTTGCTGAGTATAAACAGGAGATCCGGTGCGGTTAAATGGGCAGGAGCCAATAATCCGCTATGGTATATAAAGGATAACAATTTGAATGAGATCACGGCCAACAAACAGCCCATAGGGAAAGCCGATAATTACATTCCATTTACAACTCACGCGTTAGACATAAAGAAAGGTGATAGCGTATTTCTTTTTACAGATGGTTATGCTGATCAATTTGGAGGACCAAGAGGAAAAAAATTAAAATACAAGCAAATGCAAGAGATCATTATGACGTCGAAGGATAATGCTATGTTTGAGATCCATAAGCAATTGCTTGAGCGATTTGAAATGTGGAAGGGTGGTTTAGAACAGGTGGATGATGTTTGTGTGATTGGGATACGTGTTTAGAACGTTTAACCACGGAACTCTCTGTGTTGCCCAAGGCATGCGTGACTAAACCTGCACTAAGTTTGTGGAAGTAGGCCTCTAGTAAGAACTAAGCTTTTTTATCTAAGCCCTTCAATTTCATATACGCCGGGAAATCAATTCCCTTATGAAATTCAGGAGAATAAATAAATTCTTTGATCACTGCCGCCCATTTTTTATGCGAGAGACCCAAATGAAGAATAGAAGGATCAAAAGGCTTGCTGTAGTGGATCTTTACGGTGTGTCCTTTTTGTTTGAACATTTCATCGGGTAAGAACAGCATTTCAATATTGGCTTTAATGCCAATGGATTTCCTAAAATTAGCAAAGCGGTAAAAGAATTTACTATTCTCTCCTTCAATAAACGTAGGAAGAATGAGGCGCTTATGATCGATGGCTTGGGTAACAAAACTTTTCTTCCAATCAAGATCAACAATTTTACCATCTATTTTTCTAGATACCAATCCTGCAGGGAAGAACAACACAGCATCGTTCAAACGCAATACCTCTTCCATGGTGCGTAACGACGTTGCCGAAGTTGCACCCACTTTGTTGATGCCTACAAATACATCGCCGTAATTTCGTAGCGTAAGTAATACGTCATTCACAAAAAAGCGAACGTCGGTACGAATTTCTCCAACCGATTTAATAAGCGACATACCGTCCAATCCACCCAGGGGATGATTGGCAGCAATGATCACGCGATCTGTTTTAGGAACATTTTCTCCGTGAATGGTCTCTAACTTTGCTCCTAAAATATCGAGTGCTTTACGATTAAATTCCAAACCCTTTGTATCTTTCAAAAGGATCATGGCATCATTGATCTCTTGTTCGTGTAATTTGCGCTTAAGCCAACCCACAACAAAACCAGGAAGCCAACGGCGTAAACCGGGAGCTTTTTCCCTTAGTACTTTATCAACGTCAATGAATTTTGGTTGCGACACGGTTCAGCTTATTTTTTGGCGATGGTCAATTCAAGATTTTTAATGCGATCGTTCAGTTTTTGTAATCCACGGAACAATACGTAAGCACGGCGGTATTCGCCTATTGCAAATGCAGGTGAACCCTGAACAATTTCATTTTCTTTGTCAATGGTAGAACCAACACCGCTTTGTCCGGCAATTTTTACACCGTCGGCAACGCTAATATGTCCAACAATTCCGGCTTGTCCGCCCATCATCACATTCTTTCCAACTTTTGCAGACCCAGCAACGAAAGCGCCGCCAGCTAAAACAGTGTTCTCACCAATTTCCACATTGTGTGCTATCTGAACTAAATTATCAAGTTTTGCACCTTTGCGAATAATGGTTGATCCCATCGTTGCGCGATCAATAGATGTATTTGAACCTATCTCTACATGATCTTCAATGATCACATTTCCAATTTGCGGAACTTTCTTGTAATTATTTTCGGCATTAGGCGCAAAACCAAATCCATCGCTACCAATTACAGTACTCGCATGAATGGTGCAATGATTTCCGATCACGCAATCGTGATAAACTTTTACGCCCGAGAAAAACGTGCAATTATCGCCAATGGTAGTTCCATCGCCAATAAACACATGAGGATAGATCTTTACATTATTTCCAATCTTTACATTTTCGCCAATATAAGCGAAGGCACCAACGTAACAATCGTTACCCATTTTTGCGCTTGGTGAAATAAAACTTGGTTGTTCAATGCCTTTTTTATTTTGCTTGATCTCGTAATACATCTCCAACACCTTTGCAAAACTGCCGTAAGCATCGGCTACACGCACCAAAGTACAAGTGGATTTTACCGGCTTGTCTAAAACAAGATCATTATTAACGATCACCACAGACGCATCGGTGGTATAAATAAAATTGGTGTAAAGTTTATTGGATAAAAAGCATAAACTGCCGGTTTTTCCTTCTTCAATTTTGGCCAAAGAGTTGACTTTAACGTCGCCGTTGCCCTCAATTTTGCCATTCAGTAAACCTGCAATTTGATTAGCGGTAAATTCCATAGTTCTTAACCGGTAAAAATACGTTTTTTATGCGTTCGGGCAAGAGCGAAAATTGCAATTATATTAGCCTAATAGTTAGCTTAATACATCAGTTTTACGTCCCTGTCATTGCTAAACTCCCCCGTCATCGCTACGCGATGCGACCCCCTCTGCAAGCAGAGGGGGATGGGAAAAAGATCTTACTTATTCAACAACAGTTTTACAGCTTCTTTTATCTGTTGATCCTCGCCTTTTAGCATAGGTGTGTACTCATTTACAACCTTCACATCCGGCTCCAACTGGTTGTTCTCGTAGTATTTACCTTCAGGATCCTTGATGCCTACTTGTGGAATACCAAAAACTAAACTGCCGTCCTGAAGATTTTCCCACCACACCGCAGTACCCGTTCCCGGCACCGGCATACCAACTAATTTTCCAATTCCAAGGGTTTTGTAAACCACAGGGAACATATGCGCATCCGAATAATTTCCTTCGCTCATCAATACGCAACTTGGTTTGATCCATTTGCCCCCTGGCTCCACACCAATGTGACGTTCTTTTGGAACAAAATCAATGTATTTTTTACCCATTAAAAAGGTAGCAAGATCATCGTGCAACCATCCACCGCCGTTGTAACGTGTATCAACGATCAATGCTTTTTTGTTGACGTACTTACCCATTACCTGGTCGTAAAATTCACGGTACGCCTCATCATTCATTCCACGAACATGCATGTAACCTAATTGTCCGTTAGATAAAGTACTTACCATATCTTGCATGCGTTTTATCCAGCGTTGGTACAAAAGTTCATTTAACCAATCGTAGGTAATTGGTTTGATGGTTTCTTCCCAACGTTTTTTAGTGACTTCGTCATACAATGAAAGCAAAGTTGGTTTACCTGCAATGCGATTTAAGAATTTGTAATAGTTTGTTTCAGCAGTGATATCTTCACCATTTATTTTTTCGATGATAGTTCCGGCTTTAATTTGCGAACCGTCAATAGCTAGGGGACCCTTTTCTACAACCTCAGAAATTTTAATTCCGTTACCAGTATATTTCTCATCAAAGAAAGCTCCTAAGCTAGCCGTTTGATCAGGATTTCTTCCTGCAGGTCGGTAAAAACATCCGGTGTGCGATGCATTCAATTCCCCAAGCAATTCGCTGCACATTTCGGCATAATCGCGGTTATTATTAATGTAAGGAAGGAATTTCGCGTAATTGGTTTTATAATAATTCCAATCCGTTTTTTGTAGATCGCTCACATAGAATTTCTTCACTACTTGTCTCCACATATGCTCAAACATGTAATCACGTTCGGCTGCGGTGTTCAAGGTCATTTCAGCATTGAAACTGATATCTTTTTTCTCAGCTTTTTCAATATTTACCTTGGCTAATTTTCCATTATAAGTGAAGAAAATATTTTTTGCATCTTTATCAAACATTAATTCTCCAACACTTCCCGCATCTAATTTCACCAATAGTTTTGTTTCGTTCTCTTTGAATTTGGTTTGCCATAGATCATAACCGCCTTCGAATTTTGTAACATAAAATAGTTTTTCCGCATCCGGAGAAAGCAAAGCATCCGACAATAAAGAAGAGTGAATAGTTAAACGCGCTTTGCGGTCACTCAATCCATTCTTTTCAATTTTTACAACAGGTAAGGCAGATTTTTTTGCTGTATCTTTTTTGTCTTTGTCCTTATCCTTATCTTTTTTCTCTTCTGCTTCTTTCAACAATGCATAATCTTCTTTCTTCATTTTAAAGCGCTCATAAGCGGCTTGTGTAAAGAACAAGCCATAAGCATCACTTTGATTTCCGTGGCTCGCTACGTTCTTCATGCCATGGCGGCTGCTGAACCAGATCATGGCTTTTCCATTCATGGCCCATTTAGCGCCACCATTATCAAATCCACTTTCGGTGAGGTCAATAATTGGTTCTTTACCTTGTGCATCAGCCAAACCAACTTCGTTGCGCCATTGTCCTTCTTGTAAAAAATGCACTAATAAATATTTCCCATCCGGACTCCAATCATAAGATTGATCGCCATCTGAATACGAGTAATTTTTCTCGGCCGGCATAATGGTGCGAATAGCTTTTGAAGCCAGGTTGATCACCTTAACGGCAGTACGGTCTTCTAAGAAAGCAACCTCTTTTCCATCAGGTGAATATTTTGGTTGGAAGGCTTCTGTTTTTCCAACTACAAGTGCTTCTTCTTTTAAAATAGTAGAATTAAAGAAATAACTTTCTTCTTTGCGCGTAAGATCTGTTTTATAGATCCCCCAAATATTATTACGTTCAGAAGCATATACAATACTTCTGCCATCGGGACTAAAACTAGCAGAACGTTCTTGGCCTGCCGTATTTGTGATACGTTTTGTAGTTCCATTTTCTACAGAGGCAACAAACACTTCTCCGCGAACAACGAAACACACTTCTTTTCCATTGGAGGAAACGCTCATTTCAGTTGCGCCATTAGTAAATGATTCTGTGCGTTCAGTAGCATAGCGTTCGTCGCTATTTATGGTAACAGCTAATTTTTTCGGCTCACTGCCTTCGGTTTGTGTATAGATCTCTCCGTTTTGGCTATAACACATGGTGTTGTTTGCACCTACAGATAAGAAACGAACCGGATTTTTTTCAAATTTAGTGATCTGCGATACGCTTGAGGGATTTGCTGCATCCATTTTCCAAACGTTGAAGGTTCCGCTTTTTTCACTTAGATAAAAAATAGCTTTCTCATCATTGCTGTAAACCGGGTTGCGGTCTTCGCAAGAGGTTGTTGTTAACTGAGTGAATTTATTTCCTTTGATGTCGTACATCCAAAGATCACGCGTTACCGATGAGGTATGGTGTTTTCTCCATTGGTCCTCGTAACCTTTTTTATCATGGAAAATGATCTTATCTCCAGCTTTATTTATTTTAGCATCATCGGCTGGAATGGAAAGAAGTTGTTTTTCTTGGCCTCCATTAACCGATACCATATACAACTCCGGTAAACGCGACGCTGCGGGTTGAATAAAATCTTTTTCATCCTGGCGAAAAGAATTGTAAACTATACTTTTTCCATCCGGCGTAAAATACGCAGGGTAATCCGATGACGAGTGATACGTTAACCGTTTTGATTCCCCACCTTCAGCCGGCATCACGTAAATATCATAATTGCCTGCTTTATCCGAAGCATAGGCGATCCATTTTCCATCCGGACTCCATATAGCCATAAAGTCATGCGCATCACTTAATGTGATGGGAATAGCAACACCGCCATTGGCATCAACTTTGTAAATATCCCCTTTGTAATTAAATACAATGGTTTTACCATCCGGTGAAATATTTGGATAACGTAACCAAAGCGGTGTGCTTTTTTCGGAACTAAACGAGAAGAAAAGAATTGCTAATAACGCAATTGGGAAAATGAATTTTTTCATTGAATGAGGGTTAGTAGTACAAATATAGATTTTGCGGGGATTTTAACAAGTAAAAAATGATGATTGGTGATTATTATTGAATAATGGTGCCAATTGCCACGGAGTCACGGTGAAACGGAGGATCACAGTGGTTCTTTTTGGCTTCGCGTCTCTGTGGCTAAAAAATACTATATTTATCATTCTAAATTTTTTTGACAAGTGAAGAAGATCGTTTTTAGTTTGCTTATTGTTTATGGGGCTATGGCAAGTGCCCAAATGAAAAACAAAACGTTTCAGTACGATGCCGGCGCAGTGCCACGCGAACATGTTTTGGACTTTGAGCGCATGCGCTTGTATGTGGAGTTTGTTCCTGCCGAGGGATTGGTAAAGGGTAAGATCACCCATTTCTTTTCGGCAATTCGCGAAAAAGTAGATTCCTTTTATTTGGATGGTCCTGGCATCATGATCAAAGAAGCGAAATTAAACGGAACTCCAATTACATTTAAAACCTATCCTTTAGGAATTTCATTCTTCCCTTCAAAACCTTTGACATGGAGCACGAAAGACAGTTTAGCAATTACTTATGAAGCTTATCCACGACGTGGAATTTATTTTATTGGTTGGAACGACAAGAATAATATTAGTCGTAAACAAATTTGGACACAAGGCCAAGGCGTTGATAACAGACATTGGTTCCCATGTTACGATACACCAAATGACAAATTGATCACTGAAGTGTATGTGAAGATGGATAAGGAATACAAAGTGTTATCCAATGGTGTAAAAGTTGCCGAGAAGGAGCAAAAGGACAATACTAAGATCTGGCATTATAAAATGAGTCACCCGCACGCCAGTTATTTAGTGATGTTAGGGATTGGGAAATACGACATTAAAGAAACCAAGTCGAAGAGCGGAGTGCCTTTGCGCCAGTGGTATTACCCTGAGTGGAAAGATCGTTACGATTGGTGTTATAAATACAACGAAAAGATCTTTGATTTTATGGAGAATGAGATCGGTGTTCCTTACGGTTGGGAATCGTATTCGCAAATTCCGGTGCAGGATTTTATGTTTGGTGCCATGGAAAATACGTCGGCAACCTTGTTCGGAGATTTTTTTGAAGTGGATTCACGTTCTTATAATGATAGAAATTATGTAGCAGTGAACGCGCACGAGTTGGCGCATCAATGGTTTGGTGATTATGTGACCGCGCGTGCAACCAGCGGAACCTGGTTACAAGAAAGTTTTGCCACGCATTACAATATTCAAGCCGAGGGAGAATGTTTTGGTAAGGATCATTTTGATTGGGCAAGGCGATTTGCGCAAACTGCCGCGGTGAATACAGCTGATAAAAAACCGATCGCACATTCGGAAACGCCAACATCAAACGTGTATCAAAAAGGTTCGCAGGTATTGCAAATGTTGCGTTATGTGGTAGGAAATGAAGGCTACCGCAAAAGCATCAAACGGTATTTAGGCGATCACAAATACGCGAATGTAGACTCAGATGATCTGTTGAATGCGTTCCAGGATGAATTAGGAACTCCGTTGGATTGGTTTTGGGAAGAATGGGTTTATAAGGGGGGAGAGCCCGCATACAATGTAAATTTCATTGACGAGACCGAGAACGGAAAACGTTTTACCGAATTTGTTGTGGCGCAAACGCACACCGTGAATGATCTTATTGGTTTATTTAAAATGCCGATCGTGTTTGAAGTACATTACACGGATGGCAGCGTGGATTCGAAAACGGAATGGATAGAGAAGGAAAGCCAGGTTGTAAAAGTGCCAAATACGAAGGGAAAAGCTATTGATTTTGTATTGTTCGATCCAAACAGCCAGGTGATGAAGTCTGTTACTTTCAACAAATCGTTCGAGATGTTGAAAGTTCAAAGTTTAAAGGCGCCGAATATGTTGGATCGTTATGATGCGGTTTTTGCTATGAAGAGTTTACCATTGGATCAAAAACGCGATGCTTTAATTGGGGCGTATCAGAAAAACACATATCATGCAGTTCGTAGCGAGATCGTGAGTCAGTTAATTGAAGATAAAGACCCAAAGGGAATTCAGTTGATCAAGCAAGCGATTCATGATAAAGATGTGCAGGTGAGAAAAAGTGTGATCACTAATGCCTGGCATTTGGAAGAGTCTTTATTGGCCGATTATGAAACGTTGTTGTTGGATTCATCTTATGCCACTGTCACTATGGCTTTGGAAAAATTATCTTTCCAATTCCCTCAGAATACTCAAAAGTATTTAGATAAAACCAAAGATCTTGAAGGTACACGTGGCAGAGATGTAAAAATAAAATGGTTGGAGATAAACGCCACCATGACGAATGAAAAGATCTATTTAGATCAACTTGTAAAATTCTGTTCTAACTCTTACGAGTTCATTACGCGCGGAAATGCGATGGCAAGTTTGCGTCGTTTGAATTACTTTGACAATGAAGCTCTAGGTGATTGTTTAAATGCCGTTGTAAGTTCGAATGGGCGATTGGCGGGACCGGCTTCGGAGACCATTAAATATTTTTATGCTCAGCCTAAGTTCAAGAAGATGATCATTGACGGAGTTGCCATGAGGCCAATGAAGGACTGGGAGAAGGAGATCGTTGGGAAGTTACTGCAATAGGGCTGTAACGAGGACATCTTTGTTGATGCCCTCGAATTTTTTGACATATCAGTTCTTTATGATTTTTTTGTTGACGGTTTTCCCTTGGAATTTCAATTGGCACACGTACATACCGGGGGAGAGGAAGGAAATATCTAAGGTGCTGACAGTGTTTTCTTCACATTGTTTTTTTAAGGCAATGTTACCAAAAACGTCGTAAATATTTAATTCGGTATCCGCGTCTGATCTAAAAGTTAATTCATTTGCTGCCGGATTTGGATACAGAATTACGCTTGAGTGATCTTCGCTTTCTTCAATACCAGTAATTCCGTTGATCTGATAAACTTTTACACCCGCCTGCCATGTTTTTTCATTTACCGGAAATGTATATTTTTCAATATCATAAGATATATACAGTTTGTTGCCAACTAGGGTCATAAAAGGGCGATTGCAATTATAGCTAACCTGGCCAGTTACAGTTGGAATGGTAAAATTTGTAACGGTAGTTGTGCTTATGGCATTCCAATTGGCATCTAAAATATCTATCGTAACATTTCCGTGATTATGATCGCCAACGTGATGTGAAACAAAATAGTATCCGCCAATAAACAATACTCCTTGACTCCACTGTCCATCGTTATTTATTTGAGTTCGACTGATATAGTTGAAATTTGCATCATATTTCCAACAGTATAATTTATGTGTGGCTATATTGTCGGTACTAAGAAAGTAATAGTTACCGGCGTTGAATATACAACTTGCTCCCCACGAATACGCCTGCTGTGTGAAAAGAATCGGCGAAGCCAGTGAATTCAGGCTAAGATCGTATTGATATAAATGAATATTTGGACTATAAGTTGGAGCGGGAGGAGTAACCGGCGGACTTGCCGAACTTTCATACATGGCACCGATGATCAATTTTCCATTGGTGTAATTCATCAATTGATCGATGTTTGAATCGTGCGACGAAAGAACAAATGTTTTAGTTGCAATTGAATTAAAATCATCGTCCATTTTTGTGAGTTTATACTGAAGAGTTCCGGTTGAAGTGCTGCCATAATTTGTGAGATGGTAATATGTGCTGTCCACTTGCACCATAGCGTAGTCGCCTGCACCTGTAAAACCCGGAAGCGAACCTTTGTTACCGGTAAAGTTCATGTTTGCATCGTATTCACGCCAGGCAAAATTGCTAAGCATACCTGCGGGTTGCGCGCTGCCTGCTTGACGGGCAGCGTAGGTTACATAAAATTTGTTGCGTGGTTGATGGTAATATATGCGCGCAAATGCGCCAATTGTATCGGTTGTATTTGGTGTTAAACTGTATGAGTTCAATAAGGTTAACGTTGGTGCCTGAGAAACGGCGCTTCCAAATGCACATAAAATCAAGATAAAGGAGTAAATTGTTTTCATGAATTAAGTTTTTTCAAAATTAACTATTGCATAGGTTTTGGTACAAAAATATATATCAAAGGCCTTTTTTAGTATACCAATCTTACTTAAAATTTTCTTTTAAGGCTGTTTTGTAAGCGTCGCCAACTGGTAACTTTATGGAGCCTATTGTTAAACTGTCGGTTTGTAAAGCGTCGATCAATTTGTAATTCACAATGTAAGATTTGTGAATTCTAATGAATTGTTCAGTACTCAACTGCTCACTCATTCCCTTCAAATTGGTGCGGGTTAAAAAAGGTTTCGGGTTTTTTTTAGTGAATACTTTCACGTAGTCCTTTAAACCTTCTATATATAGAATATCCTCTACCGAGATCTTTAGCGTTTGATGATCGGCACGAATGAAGATATGATCTGAGCTCTTTGATCGTTTGTGTTGATAGTCGTGATACTCTTTAGCTTTGATGCATGCTTTTTCAAACCGATCGAACATGATAGGTTTTAAGATATAGTCAATTGCCGAAACTTCAAA
Source organism: Bacteroidia bacterium (assembly GCA_044229315.1). Taxonomy (GTDB): domain Bacteria; phylum Bacteroidota; class Bacteroidia; order B-17B0; family Aurantibacillaceae; genus Aurantibacillus. The sequence goes on along the minus strand of JBGATG010000003.1, from coordinate 134,135 downwards.
GCCTTCCAAAGCGTATTGATCAAATGCCGTTGTAAATACTACCATTGTGTTTTGAATAGCCTTAGCAAGATCAACGCCACTCATTTGTGGCATTTGAATATCCAGAAATATGAGATCGATTTTATTCTTACTCAAGTACTCCTTTGCAGAAATAGCCGAATTAAATTCGGCTTTAAATTCCAAAAAAGGGATCTTTCGAATATTGTCCAACAAAAGATCTCTTGCAAGAGGTTCGTCATCTACGATCACACAAGTTAATTTCATTTGAGTTGTATGTTTAGGTAGGTTGAGTAAATACCGGCGTTACTACTTGTGTGGAAACTGTATTTTTTGGGATAGGCCAATTCCAAACGTTTCTTAACATTATTCAAGCCAATTCCCGACGCAATTTCATTTGTATTTGCAAGTTGCAAAAGTTTGTTCTTTGTTTCAATTATTAATTCAGCTTCATTTGCTTCAACCTTAATACTAATAAAATCGTCGTTTTCGCCTGAAACACCATGCTTAAAAGTATTCTCAACAAAACTGATCAACAATAAAGGTTCAATGAGTAAATGTTCATCGCTCGCTTTAAGATCAATTTGCAAGTTGAAGTTTTTTTGAAGTCTTAGTTTTTGTAAGTCAATATAATTTTTCAAATATTGAAGTTCTTTGCCTATCTCGATCTTTTGATCTTTACCGCTTTGCAACATGTAACGCATCAGGTCCGAAAGTGTTCCAACTGCTTTTTCGGCTTCTGTGGGTTGCAGACGGATCAAGGCATTTATGTTGTTGAGAGTATTGAATAAGAAGTGTGGATTTATTTGCGAGCGTAAGAAATTCAGTTCTGCCGATCGGTTTTGTTCCTCAAGCTTCTGTTGTGTCTTGATCTGCGTAAAATAATCCAGAACAAGGCGGAATGTTGTACTAATAGCGTAGATCTGAACAATTGGAATGATGGTGAATATGATGATGATGGGGGCGTTTGATGGCCGGATATAGACATATTCAAGAAAATTGCTTGCAAAAAATGAAAGTGTGATTGCTAGTAAAGCGTAAAGCGTGTAAATTCCAACGCCTTTGTTCTTTAGTATCCGTGGAATTAAAAAGAAGTAGTTACCATAAAATAAAGTGACACAAACAATTTGTTTTAAAACGTACTGCGTTATGAAGTTGTGGCTGTGGTAGGGCTCATTTTTGTTTAAAAAAGGGGCGGCAATGAACAAGAACCAAACCAAGGCCTGAAACAAATATGAAAGAATGCGGATTCGCGCCACACTTTAAAGTTAGAAATATTGTTCGAAAGCAAAACAGGAACATATACTTTTGGACACTTTTTGTAGACAAATGACGGTAAGAATGTTCAATCGCCGAGTGCCTGTTACAGAAACGCATCCATTGAAGAGGAGCTTGTGCTAATGGTGATCTGTATATTAAATCCTGATCCCTATCACACAAACGTCATCCACTTGTTCAAGTGCGCCTTTCCAGGAGTTGAATGCGTCTTGCAATATTTCTTTTTGAACGCTCAGTTGTTTTTGACTGATATCAAGGAGCAATTGATTTAATTGGCCGTATTTGAACTTCTTACCTTTAGGGCCACCAAACTGATCGGCAAAACCATCGGTGTACAGGTACAGGATGTCATTACCTTTTGTGTCTAGTTCAAATAATTTGAAACTTTCCTGACGCACGCCAACACCTACCGGCATGCGATCACTTTCCTTTCCAATAATGGTGTTGTTGCTTACAATAATAGGACTGTTATTTGCCGATGAATATGTGAGCTTCTTATTTTTTCTGTCAATACAGATCAAAATACCATCAAATCCATCTTTCTGCCCTTCTTTGCTAATGTTGTCGATGAGTTTTTGGCGCACATAATTAAAGATCTCGTTTGGTTTTTCAATGCCTTTTTCAACTATAGCTTCGGTAAGGAAACCAATATTCAATAAACTCATGAATGCACCCGGCACGCCATGTCCGGTACTGTCGCACACGGCGAGGTAAAAACGATCATCCTTTTTTGTTGACCAATAAAAATCCCCACTTACAATATCTTTAGGATTAAAATAAATAAAGTAATCGTTAAGATTTTGTTTAAGAACATCCTCGTGCGCCAGCAGGGCATATTGAATTCGCTTGGCATAATTGATACTGTCAACAATTTCTTTTTGTTTTTCTTCGATCAGGTGCTTCTGATGTTCAATTTCAGAGGTGCGCTCTTTTACTGTTGTTTCTAATTGTTCCTGACGTTCGAGTAATTGTTTGTTCCTGAAACGGAAAATAAGCACAACGCTGTAAACGATTAATCCAACACCAAGCAAACGGAACCACCATGTTTTCCAGAACGGAGGTCTTACTTCAAAGCTATAAGAACAAAGTTTCCCCCAATCTTCACCTTCCAATTTTGCCTGTGCCTCAAAAGTGTATTGCCCGGCGTCGAGGTTCGAGAATTTTGCTTCCGGATAAGTAGCGCTTGTCCAATTGCTATTCTCACCCAGCAATCGATATCTGTATTTTGTTTGGTAAGGTGATAGGCCACTGAACGCATAGAAATTAAAATTAACCGTGTTGAGGTTGTAAGGCAGCGAAAGATCGAGAGGTAAATTGGCGAAGGCAGACACGCCGGTGAAATTGACCTTGTTGAAGGTCTTAGAACTATCGTTGGTGTAGTATTTTTTTTGTTTCTCAATAGAATCTTTTAGCGCAACAAAATTCAGGTATTGATCCATGAGCCCGATCTGTTGGATGTGACAATCCGGTGATCGCTTATCAATATTGAATTCGTTGAGGTCGAGAGTAAGTGCTCCTTTACTTGTTCCCCACCATAACACATTATGTTGATCGAGTAAAACGGCGTTGGGATGGAACGCGTTGATCTTTAAACCGTCGTTCAAAAGAAAACGTTCAAATAAATATCCTTTTGGTTCTTTTGAGGAAGGTGTTAGCAAATTAAGGCCTCGGGATGTTGCAACCCACATTCTGCCTTGGTTATCTTCTATAATGCTCGTAACATTGTTTGAACTCAATCCATCTTTAGCATCAATGTAATTGAAAGTACTTCCATTATATTTACAAATTCCGTTTGTGGTGCCTATCCAAATGTTATCTTGTTTGTCAACATACAAACTAACAACGTCATTGGAGCTTAATCCGTTGGCCTTAGTGAAATGTTTGATGGTGTTGCCGTGTATTTTACTTATTCCTGCACCCGGATTCGCGATCCAGATATTTCCTTTTTTATCTCCGGTAACAATGTTTGTTTTGCCTGTGGCCAAACCTTGTGCTTGCAAGTATTTATCAAACGAATTATAGCTGTAGCGCGTTAAACCACACTTGTCAATATTTGCAAGCCATACGTCGTCGTTTTTGTCAACATAGATACTGTAGGCGAATCCCAGATCGAAATTCTTCATCCGCGAGAGGTAATAGCTAGAGTCGTAAAGAACTGTATCGATCTTTGAAGGTGTGAGTAAACTGATACCGAATTGATGAATGCTGCTTATTAATTGGCCCCGGCTGTTTTCTTTTAAAGCAAGTATGATAGCGCTTTCGGAAAAATGCAAGAAACGTTTTCCGTTGAATGCATAAAATCCACCGCCCCAGGTTCCAATGAGCACTTCGCCCTTTTTGGTTTCACAAAAACTGATCACCCCTTTATCTGACAATCCATCAATGGAAGAATAATTGCGAAAACTGTTTGGCTTGATGCGATTAAGTCCACCATCCTGCGTTCCTATCCAAATGTTCTTTTGACTGTCTTCTAAAACACACATGATCTTGTTGCTTGTTAAGCCTTGTTTGGAGGTGTAACACACAAATCCTTTAGAATCCATTTTTGCGATACCACCTTCTCCGGAGCCAACCCACATATTCCCTTTAGAATCCTCCATCAATGTAGAGATCAGGAAATACGGCATACCCGTTGATGGTTTGTATCTGATGGTATTATTTGGTAAATATAAAGCAGCGCCACCCGAATAACTACCAATCCACAAGCGACCCTTTTTATCGGTATATAGCGATGTTGTTACATCCGATCCAAACCGCCAGCAAGTTTCATATTTCTTTCCATATTTGTTTTGTGGGAATTCATTGGTAAATCGTGTAGCCTTTATTTCGTTCTTAATAAACGTTGGACTACCTCCCCAGTTTCCAACCACAATTCTTCCTTCGTTATCAACTGCTAATTTATACGCCGGTTCGGTTCTCAAGCCACTGCCTTCGCCATAGATCTTTAATTCATCATTTTTTAATTTTACTAAACCGGCTTCCTGACAAATACACCAAACATCGCCGTTCCTGTCGAGCGCAATATCCGAGATCAAATTCCCAGGTAATCCGCACTCCTTATTGTAAATTTTAAAAATGGTGCCGTCGAAGTGAACTAAGCCGTTGTTGGTTGCTAACCAAAGCGAGCTATCTGCATTAATAATGATCTTATTGATGCCGTTTGTTGGAAGTCCGTTCTTTGTGGTGTAGGTGTAGAAATTGTAACCGTCGTATTTGGTGAGTCCCGCGTTCTGTCCGATCCAAAAATAGCCGTTTGGATCTTCCACTAAACATCGCACTTGTGAACTTGGTAAGCCTTGTTCTTCGCTTAGGTAGCTGATATCGCTATTGGATAAGCCTGTGCTTCGGAGTTCGCCCGATCTCATTGGTTTTGGATGTTCGGCAAACGAAATAAATGGTTTTGCTTTAAGAATTGTAGGTTTGAGTTCAAAGTCCTCACTTTTTACGTAACCGTCGATCGTATCGTTTGACTTGAACGAATCAATATTGGTAGTGGCAAGTGGAACATATTTTGAAGTGGATTTAAACTTGAATTTTTGAGCAAGAAATGCGGTATCAAAATGAATGGATGATAGTTTTAGATCTTTCCCAACTTCAATAGAATCGGCTTTGGTTAAAGATGGTTTGATATTTGAAAAAAGATTGCTTGGTTCAGTCTGATCAACACGGCGATCGCAGGCTGCTATCAGGCAAGCTAAAAAAAATAATGTGAGTGGTTTAATCACTCAGTAAATATAATTAAATTGAATTGAATTTACCGAATGTAGTTGAATTGCTTCAACGCTTCAATTACAGGAGTGCGATAGGATTCGCCGTTATTTGTAACGATCACCACAATGAGTTCGCTTTGTGGAACTCTTATAAGATCTGTTCTATAGCCACCAATTTTACCTTCGTAAGAAAGCGTGGTGTATTCCAGCCCCTCGATTTGATTCCAGTACCAGCAATACGTTTGCGGAATGCGATGTGGTGAGTACCAATTAAAAGGAACCAGCAACTCGTCGGCTAGTTTAATATTATCGCAGTTGATGAATGTACAATACTGCACGGCGTAAAGAAATTTTCGCAGATCGTTTACGTTGCTCCAAATTCCGCCATTGGCAGCTGTATAAATTTTAGGCGCTTCATCTTCGTCGTACTCCACATAATTTCCTTTATGTTTTTTATAAGCATGCGCGCCCGAGGTACGCGTGCCGGGTTTCTCTGAGAATTTTGTAAAGCTCATACCACTCGGCGCAAACATTTTTTGTTTGATATATTCCTGCCAGGGCATGCCACTCGCTTTTTCAATAATGATGGTAAGCGCGCTAAAAGCCTGTTCGGAGATCTGGTAATTATTTCCCGGCTCAAACGCTACGGTATTGGCGTATTTCACTAATTCAAAATTCTCGCTGTCGTTGATCTTCAAAAAATGCACACTATCCATTTTTTGCGTTGGAAGATCTTTTAAACCCGATGTGTGTGTCATTAAGTGCCTCACTTTTATCTTTGAGCCCAGATCTTTTTTCTTGAAATCGGGGATGTATTTTAAAATGCTATCCTCTACATTTAGTTTTCCTTCTTGCTGTAACATTAAAATAGCATATGAAATAATGGGACGAGACAGACCCCCAATGTTCACAAGCGTCATATCGTCAAACTTTTCTTTTGTGCTGATATCGGCAACACCAAACTGTTTGTAATAAAGCATGGTTGTTCCCATTTGAACAAACACATACCCGCCGGGTTCATTCTCTTTCATTTGGTTAAAAAGAGAATCCAGTTTCTTTTGAATAGGTTCGGTATAAAGCTGCGCGAACATACTGTTGCCGCAAAGTAAACACAGGAACGCGATGAAGCCTCTTTTCATATGGGATTAAAGATATTGAAAAAATGCTTTGTTATTTAGCCGAAGTTTTATTCTGCCAGTAATCGCTTATCTTTTCGAGTTGGGGCTTATCAAAGAACATTTTGTAATCATTTCCGTTCTTTGTTTCAAATATCACAACGCCTTCGCCTTTTTCTTCGCCCAGGTAATACATGTTTACTTGCTCGCCATCCTTGTGCATGGATTTTGGTCCGGCAAATGTTACGGCTTTGAAATTGATCATGCACAACACCCAATGGGCTATCACATTTTTTTCGGGATCATTTAACGCAGCTATCAGTTTAGTGTTAGCGGATTTGCCAACGCGAATAAGTTTTTGCGCGGCTTTGCTCTCCACTGAAAACGTGGCTTTCTTTTCGTGATCTATTACAAAGTCTTTATTATTTAAAGCCTGTATGCATAGATCGATACGTTTTGATTGCGCGGGTACCAAAAAAGTACTCAAAAGCAGCAATACTGTGATTATCTTTTTCATACCCGGTTAATTATCAAAAAACTCTCCAAAAAGAGCATTTTAGCTATTTTTATATATATACGTTTGAAAACACCAAAAGGTTGCTGGTTAAACAACTACATATCAATCATTTAACTATTGTTAAAACACACCAGAATAGGACTTCTACTGGCAATTGGTAGGTAAAATATTTACATTAGTAACATGAGCACTTCGGAAATTGATCGTGAACAGATCGTTACAGAGATCGATGAGGCGAACGATCTGGTTTGGAACCAGCGAAATTCGCCTACACACGATTTTGATCCTATTAAGTTAATGAACGATTCGCTTGAGAAAAGCACGAAGATCAATTACGAGTTAGGTATTGCCCGCTGTTTTTTGAATTCGGGAATGGCGAGAAGAATGAGTCTTTTAATTTGTACACGATCGATAGTGCGAATGGAGAAATGTTATTCCTTTATAGCGATGGTTATGCCGATCAGTTTGGCGGACCAAAAGGAAAGAAATTCAAGTCGAAAGCTCTTAATGACTTGTTACGCGAAAACTCTTTGGAATCGATGGATCAACAAAAGCATATGTTGGAAAGAAGTTTTGATGCCTGGAGAGGTGATCTCGAGCAAGTGGAAGATGTATGTGTGGTGGGTTTACGGATCTAGTCAAATACAACCGTGTTAGCAGTGAATAAAGCGATCATAATAATGCTCCTATTGGTCTTGAGTCAGGATCTTATTGGTCAACGATCAAAGAAGATCGTTGATTCTTTATATAAAGAACTGTCGGCAGATCCAGGTAAAGAAGAAGCCATACGTTTAAAACGCTTGATCATTAGCACAAAGTCGCCAGGTTTACCGAAAGACTCGGCAGTTGCTTACTTTAAAACGCTACTTAAAGAGTGTAAAGTTCAGGGCGCAGAATTAGAGGGAGGGAAAGTAATGATAGAGCTTGGAAATTTGTATTTGGAAAAAGATGAGTATGATCTCAGTTTAGTTCAATTTAGTGGCGCCTTGAAGAGCTTTGAAAAATTGGGGGATACGGAGCAGATCGCAGTTGCAAAGACCCGAATTGCCGCGGTGTATTTGTACACGGGAGATAATCAGGAGTCTATTAAACTAAATAATGAAGCGCTGGAGTATTACGCTTCTTCCGATGATCATTCTGCGCTTGCAACAATTTATGGAAATATTGGCTTAGCATACAAGCGCTTGGGCAAATTGTACACAGCGCTACAATTTCAAAACAGATCGTTAAATGAAGAACGAAAGGCGAATAACAAGAAAGGTGTTGCCTCCTGTATAAATGCTATTGGTAACATTTATTTTGTAAAAGGCGATTACCCAAATGCACTAAAGAATTATTTTGAAGCGTTGAAGATTCAAAAGGAAGCAGGTCACAAAACCGGTGAGGCCCATGCGCTGTCGAATATTGGTTTGGTATTTAAAAAACAAAATGAATTGAACAAAGCGCTGAGTTACTCAATGATGTCGATGAACGTAGAGAGTGAGACTGGTAATAAGCAAGGTGTTGCTATCTCTTGGTCCAACATTGGCGATATCTATTTTAAAATGGATAAGAAGGACAGCGCGATGATCAGTTTTAATAAAGCGCTCGGAATTTTTCATTCAATTGACGATCAAATTGGTTTGGCGGATATATTTTCCTCTATTGGTATTCTGAAAGAAAAATTGAGGCAAAGGGATTCGGCTTTGTACTATCATCAAATGGCTTTAAAGAAATACGATGCTTTGGGATCGATAGAAAATCAATCGACCGAAAGTTTCAATTTAGCGAACTGCTATTCAAATAAAGGCAATTTAGCGGAAGCTATACAAATGGCAGAGTTATCATTAAAATTAGCATCTCAAGTGGGCGCACTCGAAAACATGGAATTGGCCGAGGAATTTCTTGCAATTGCCTACGAAAAACAAGGCAGATCTGATCAGGCGCTTGGCCACTACAAGCGGTTTGTGTTGTATCGCGATTCTCTTTTCAATATTGAAAAAGCAAATGACATTACCCGGAACGAATTGAAGTTTGAGTTTGAGCGCGAGGCCGAAAAGGATAGTTTAGAAAATGTGCATAGTCAGTTATTAAAGGACGAACAGCTGAGGTCCAACAAGCTAGAGCTTGCTCAGCATCGTACGCGCATATTTGGTTTATTGATAGGAGTAGTATTGCTGGTATTGTTTGGAGCTTTCATGTATAATCGTTTTAAAGTAACAACAAAGCAAAAGCAGATCATTGAAGAGCAAAAACTTGTTGTTGAGCAACAGAAGAGGGTAGTGGAAGAGCAACAAAAGGAGATCCATGATTCCATCAATTATGCAAAGCGAATTCAATCATCGTTCATGGCCACAGAAGAGCAGTTGTCGGCAAAGTTAAAGGAACATTTTATTTTCTTTAAACCGAAGGATATTGTTAGCGGCGATTTCTATTGGGCCGACACTACTAAAGAAGATATTTTTATTTGTGTTGCCGATAGCACGGGGCATGGTATTCCCGGCGCATTTATGAGTTTATTGAATATATCCCTTTTAAACGAAGCGTTGCTTAGCAAACTTTATACTCATACAAATGACGTTTTAAATTTTGTGCGAAGAGTTCTTATCTTAGGTTTACGACCCGATGAAAGTGGCCAGGGAGGGAACGACGGGATGGATTGCGTGCTGATCAAACTGAATTTGAAATTGCGCACATTGGAATATTCTGGCGCAAACAATTCGATTTGGTTGATGCGAGAAGGAAAGATCATTTCTTTGGATACTGATAAGATGCCGGTAGGTCGTTCGCCAAAACAGGAGATCCCATTTAGTTGTAAAAAAACAGATCTGTTGGAGGGTGACGTTTTATATTTATTCACCGACGGCTATCCTGATCAATTTGGTGGACCCAAAGGAAAAAAATATAAGTATAAACAATTGGAGGAGTTATTGGTTTCGATCCAGCAGCTCCCTTTAAAGGATCAGCGATCAAAACTAGAGCAATCGTTTGAGCGTTGGAAAGGCGACCTTGAACAGGTTGACGATATTTGTATCATGGGCATTAAGATATAATGCTTGCTATACCTTCACTTCTTTCCATTTCCCTTTCTTAAAAAAGTACCAGGCAACTAAGGCAATTAATATTTCGGCCAAAGGAATTGCCATAAAAATTCCTGTTGATTTAAGGTCGAGTCCTTTTGAAAGTATGTAAGCCACCGGAATCTGAAATGCCCAAAAGCAGAACAGATTTATTAGCGTTGGCGTTTTAGTGTCACCTGCGCCATTCAATGCTTGTGTCATTACCATAGCGATACCATAAAAAATGTAACCCGCGCCAATTATTCTCAAGGCCCGTGCGCCGTAATCGATCACGCTTTCTTCGTTTGTAAAAATTCTGATGATAGGTTCGGCGAGGAATACAAATAGTAAACTCACAAAGGCCATAAAGATCACATTGTATTTTGTGGTAAGCATCACACTTTTTTCGGCGCGATCAAATTGTTTGGCACCTAAGTTTTGCCCCACTAAAGTTGCAGCAGCATTGCTTAATCCCCACGCCGGTAAAATAAAGAATACAACGTTCCTAATCGCAATTTGATAACCTGCCGACGCCGTTGTTCCTCCCGTTTCGGCAACCAATCTTGCCAGCACGATCCAGCTTCCACTTCCAATAATGAATTGAAAAATAGCCGGCCACGCGATATTTAAAATTGACTTCACAATAGCGCTCGTCATCGTGAATTGATGTTTGGCGAATTTTAAAATGCCGCTACCTTTAAACAAGTGATAGCATTGGTATGCAACACCACTGCTTCGGCCGATCACCGTAGCAATGGCAGCGCCTTTCAATCCAAAGAAGTGAATGAGAATAGGGCATAGAATAATGTTCAGTAAACTTGCTATCCATAAACTTTTCATAGCCATGGCCGCATCGCCGGCACCTCTGAAAATTCCGTTGATCAAAAAGATCATGATGATCGCAATACTTCCGCTTAACATAATGCGTGTGAAAATCGCGCCATCACGCACAACTTCCGGACTTGCACCCATCAGTTGCAGGATCTCAGGCGCAAAAATTGCTCCCGGCACACTTAATATAAAGGTAGCGATCAAGGAAATTGTAATTGATTGTGCACCGGCATGCGCTGCACCTTCAGCATCTTTTTCGCCAATGCGTCGCGCTACAATAGCTGTTGCTGCCGTACTTAGTCCAATGGCTACGGAATAAATAATAGTGATCACCGATTCGGTGAGCCCCACGGTAGCAATAGCATTTTGCCCCAGTTTACTCACAAAGAACATGTCAACCACGGCAAATACGCTTTCCAAACTTAGTTCAAGGATCATGGGAATTGCCAATAGGAAAACAGCACGAGGAATACTTCCGGTAGTATAATCCTGTTGTTCGCCATTTAATGACGAACGAATGATGTTGATGATGCGTTTTATTTTGCTTTGTTGAGAGCTTTGATCCATAAGGGGTACAAAAATAAGGTTTTATTGCAATAAAAAAGCCGTCTCTTTTGAAACGGCTTCATATAAAGAATTAAATGAATCAATTATTGTCGGTATTACTTTCGTCGTGACTGATCATCCACTGTATTTCAAACCTATCGGTTAACATTCCAAAATATGAACCCCAGAAAGTTTGATTCATTGGCATGGTTTCTTTTCCGCCTTCAGCTAATCCTCTGTATAAACGGTCGGCTTCATCGCGACTTTTTGCGTTCACCGAAATATTGAAATTATTCCCAACATTTGTTGCATGGCCCCATTCGCTTGAACTATCACTTCCCATGAGAATAGTACCGTCGCCAATTGGTAATGACACGTGCATGATCATATTTCCTACTTGTTCTGTCATTGGAGGTTGCCCTTCCATTGGCGGCATATCTTTAAAACGTCCCACATAAGGAAACTCTCCGCCAAACACGGATCTGTAGAAGTTGAATGCATCTTCGCAATTTCCATTGAAGGTTAAATATGGATTGATAGAATTTTGTTTTGGTAGTGCCTTTGCTACTGTTTTTTTAGCCGTTTTCTTTAACGGTTTCTTCACAGTTTTTTTTGCTATTTTTTTCTTCGCAGATTTTTTTACAGATCTTTTGGCTGCCTTTTTAACCGCTTTCTTGGCTGGTTTTTTTGCAACTTTCTTTTTCGCTTTCTTTGCCATGTCTATAGATGTTTTAAAAAATGTGGACTACTAAGGTAATGTAATTTTTGAATCCTTCAAGAACTTTTGAAGCAGTGCAGGAAGCTACAAGTGACGGCCGAACTCGCGCGAACTGTACAAGAACCAAAGGCGCCGTCAAGTCTTAGATGGACGTATAGTAGGCAATTCTGAAGTTCAAGAGTTAGGAGTTTAATTTGACGGCATATTGTACCAAACCTTAAGCGTTCGGACCTAAATTTGACCAAAATGGGAATAGATTTCCCTGTTTGATTTCAGATTTAAAGCGGTTCAAGTGCGTTTACTACCTGGTAAAGTTCTTTTTCAGTATCAGGACTCATCATCCCCATGTTATCTTGCCAGGTATAGATGATATAAAAGTGATCTTCAATTTTTGTTTTGTATTTGATCACTTCATACATTTTTTTGTTGTCGCGAAGATCATGGAAGGTTGATCTTTTACGTTCGAACGAGAAATATTTATTTTTGGTCTTGTCGTATTTTTCTACGTCCATGAATTTCATGCTTCCGACCATTTCACGTTTGGTAGAATCTAATCCGCTAACTGTGCTGGGATAAACCACCACGTTGAGTTTTCCATTCTTATTTTGTTTGGTGAATTGTAATCCTGAACATTTGCACAAGGCGTTTCCGGATTCCTCCCATGAACTTTGACCGCCAAATTCAACTGCGTTCCAACCTTCAGGAGCGGTGTATTTTAATTTCAACAATTTTGATTTAGTTTGCGCTGTTGCAAATGTGCAAAGGGCAATAAAACAAAGGCTTACAAAAGTTTTCATATAGAAGGGTTTATTTGGTTAAATATAGTAAAAAGCCAAGTTTAGCCACTAAATAATTGTATCTTTGTTATCAAGTTCTTTGAAGAGATTGTGTTTAAGTATGTTGGATCAGTATTCATAATTCAACAATCATAAAGCATAATTTCAAATGGGTCCGACCGGTTTTGACAGTAAGCGCATCAGATAGGTAAGCACGTAGAGCGTTGTAAGACGAGCTCTTTAAACTGAACTTTCACAATTTTATTCGGCGAAGATAATTCTTACGCTTTGGCTGCTTAATCTAAGATTAGGTAACCTTTGCTGCCTGCAGAGCTAAGCTGTTCTGCGCTGCATACGCAGTATTATAAATGTATAGCTTGTTTTGGTGATGATGTTGACCAAAGCAATATTAGCATCTAAGTTGAAGTTTGGCTTGAATTAATGCCTGGCTTCGATCGAAAATCAAGTTAATTCTAAACGCGTAGAAAGCTTATTTTTTCCTTATTTGGACGAGAGTTCGAATCTCTCCGGATCCACTGAATGAATACAAGGGCCAACCCAAGGGGTTGGCTTTTTTATTTTGTGACGAGTCGTTGAAAGCTCGCTTTCAAAACCTGAAACAAAAGATAAAAATACAATGCGTAGCATTTGATTGTATTATCAAAGCTGGAAAGGAGAGATTCGAACACTTTTTAAATAAAAACGGCAACTTTTATTTTTTTGCCGATTTTGAGATCTTCTTTTTTTCTTATATCTGCCTTTAATGGCAATAAATAAGTGTCGGCTTTCGTATCAAACCAAATTGCGGATTGCCATTCGGTTTCTCCAATTTTCGCTGAAGCGGTTAATCTTCCCCAACCTTGCTCCTCATTTTTGAAATTCTTCCTTATCTCCTTAGACATTTTTTTTGGCAAAGAAACAAAACACCAACCGTTTGGTCCTGAATATTTCCAAGGCTCGGCGACGAATTTGTATTCGATCTTCATTGTAAGAGAATTATTTTTTCTTTTTCTTGGAAGACTTAGCCTTTTTATTAAAATCAAGGCAAAGGTTGATCCAATAATCCAGTTGCTTTTTAGTTTTCATCCCTTCGTTTGAAACAAAAACATATCCCTTCATCGGCTTGCCTGTGAAGTCCATTTCTCTACATCCCGGTCTTTCAAGTGCTTCTTCGTAAATATCGTGATCAATGCGACACATGATCTCGTCGCCTACAACGCCACAGCACATTTTCCCATTTACCATGTAACAGGTACCACCAAACATGTGTTTTTCTTCCACTATGGGAATATCTTCCAAAGCTTCGCGTAAACGATCATTTAATTTTTCATCAAAAGCCATTTATAAAATTAGTCTTTTTAATAATAAAACGCTCATGAGCTTCACGAGCGTTTCTAACAAATGTCTAAGAGGTCGAGTGATCAGGTGATCACTTTATTGAATGCAGCGCGATCTTGTTGCCCTCTGTATCCATGAGTTGCGCCATAAATCCGTTTGGCCCTAATGATGTTTTTGGAACTAAGATCTTTCCTCCCGCTTTTTCAACTTTTGCCAAAGGAACGCTTAGGTCTTCTCCTCCATTCAAATAAATTAATGGCCCTTTGGCAGAAGGTTCAAAACCCACACCTTCAACAATTCCGCCACCAATGCCGCCGTTCTGCATATCCGCAGGTAACATGCCGTATTTATATTCGGGATGAGGCATTACCATGATCTCTTCTCCTAATAATGTGCTATAAAAAGCTTTTGCTCTCTCGAAATTTTTTACCGGAATTTCAAACCAATTCACTGCGTTTTTCATGTTGCTAGATTTTATGGATTAAATATGCTCCAAAAATAGTGTCTATATGAATGTCTCAGGGAGTGTAAAATGGACAATATGGAGGGTTGATTTGGACGACCCTTTTTACTACTTTTACAAAAAACTCCTCATGAAAAACCTTACGATCCTTGTTCCTGATGGGCAGCCAAATCCCATCACCATTATAAGCACTTATATGGCATTTATGCAGGCTGAAAAGCATCATGTCATGAAAGGTGGAAAGCCGGTTTTCGGAAAGATCAGCCTCGCGGGGATCTCAAAGAAAGTGGAGGTTTATAATGGCTTATTTGCCGTTACACCTATCGAGGATATTTCGAGAATTAAAACTACAGATCTAATTGTTATTCCTGCATTTTTACCTCAAACCAATACAGAGCAAAATATAAAACAGAATAAAAAGATCTTGCAATGGATAGTAGAGCAGTATAAGAAGGGCGCGGAAGTTGCAAGTTTATGCACGGGGGCCTTCGTGTTAGCATCTACTGGATTGGTTGATGGAAAAAAGTGCTCGATACACTGGAACGATGCCCAACAATTTCGATCAATGTTCCCAAAGGTAAATTTGGTGGCCGACCAGGTGATCACACATGAGCATGGTTTATATACCTGCGGGGGAGCATTTTCTTTTATGAATCTTGTTCTTTATTTGCTTGAGAAATTCTATGGAAGAGAAATGGCGATCCTGTGCTCAAAACTCTTTCAGGTAGACATTGATCGCAGTAGTCAATCACCATACATCGTTTTTAATGGACAAAAGACCCATGACGATGATGTTGTGTTGAAAGCACAAGAATATTTAGAGCAAAATTCTATCAATAAATTTTCAATCGAAAAATTGGCAAAAAAGCTCGCCGTTAGCCGGAGAAGCCTTGACAGAAGATTTATTAAAGCCACAGGCAACACACCAATTGAATATTTGCAACGTGTAAAAATGGAATCTGCCAAAAAGCAATTAGAGATCTCACGTAAAACGGTTCAGGAAATAATGTACGACACGGGATACTCTGACTTAAAGGCATTTCGTGATGTATTTAGAAAAGTATCCGGACTTTCTCCGCTTGAGTATCGCAGTAAATACAATAAAGAGGCCGCGGTTACACTTAATTAAAATCGACTTTGGAAGCTTACATATTATTAAAATACGCGTGATACTCCTTTAATGAACTTTCAGTTAGGTAGGGTTCGAGTAAACCGCAACAAATGAGCATGTAATATTTTAATTGCATTTTTTTATTTCCGTTATAAAGGATCTCCGCATCAACAAGCCAGGTATTATTTATTATTTGCCCAACATTTAAAATACGCTCGAATTGTTCGGATGTTACACTCTTCTTGATCACTCCTTTCGCAACATACATTGAAAATATCTGCGCCGCCAGTTTTCGTTCCCTTTGAATATTCTTCACGTAAATGCTTTTGATCTTAGGATATTGAGTTACTAATTGAAACATGTTCAGGTAAACAAATTTGTAAGCCTGTTGAATTTTACACAATTCTTTATGAGTATGGAGGTGAGTAACAATACTTACTTCGGAATTTGTCATTTGACCCAATGTTTGTTCAGTTTTTTGAAGCATCTCTGTATATAGGCATTCAACAACAATGTCTTTATCGGGAAAATGATAGTTGAAATTGCCGGCACTTATTCCTATATCATTACAAATATCCCGCACCGATACGTTTGCAAGGCCATTTTCATTAAATAGCTTTCGAGAGGCATCAAGTATCCTTTCTTTGGTTCCCATGGCGCAAATATACAAATTTAGTACGGGCGTACTATGGACCCAAAATAATTAGTACATTTGTACTAATTTAAAACAACAGTTATGAATATATTAGACTTTATCATCGGGCTTACCCTTATCAACACCATTCCTCATTTTGTGTTGGGGATCTGGAAAGGCAGAATGCTGAGTGCCTTCGGTTTTAGTAACGCGGCCAACATTGCCTACGGAATCATTAATTTTATTGTCTCATTAAGTCTCTTCCTTTATAAATACGGGACGGATGGCTTGTTAAACAACGGTATTTATTTAGGCGCCTTATTCGTGCTGGTCTCGTATTTTATAGTGGGAAAATTATGCTATACCTATTGGCATAAACGTTATTATGAACCAAAAGGCTAAGTTTCGCCTGCCCGAAGCCATGGAAATTGTTAAACCAGACTTCGAACGCTAAAAAGGACAGGTCATGAGTTAAACCATTTGATCAAGATTTAGTCAAATAACCGGTTATTTTACTAGATTTGGATAATGAGAAGACTTAAATATTTAGTGTTACTGTTAACATGCTGTGCCAGCTTACGTGCTCAGCTTCTTCCAAGTATTGGCGTTAGTACGCAACCTGCAAATTCAGCCACGTTGTGTTATCCGCCGTATTATACGGGTAGTTTTTATACCTCCGGCTATCAGCTAGGTGATACAGTGCCCGATTTCAAGCTTTACAGTGTTTTAGGAGATTCATTAGTTCTTTCAGACGAATTACAAAATGGAAAGCCGGTGTTGTTGATAGCAGGTAGTTTAACTTGTCCGGTTTTTAGAAGTAAAGTGCCGATCATTAATCAAGTAATGGCAACTTACGGATCATCCATTAGTGTGTTTGTTATTTACACCATTGAAGCCCATCCTACAAATATTTCCGTTTATTCAGGTAGCGTTAATACAACGAGCCAGAATATGAACGATGCTGTTCTTTTTCCGAATACGTTAACTTATGGGGACAGGAAGCAAATGATAGACACGATGCCGAATTGGGTGAGTGTAAATGCACCTGTGTTTATTGATGGAACGTGCAATGAGTGGTGGAATAATTTTGGTCCCGCGCCCAATAACGCATATTTAATTGATACGAATGGAATAGTGGTGATCAAACACGGATGGTTCCATAAACTACCAAGCGACAATATCTTTTGTGATATTGATACGTATCTAGGAGTTAATAGCAATTCATGTGTGGTAAGCACAGCTCCCGGGCAATTTTCGGTTAACGTTGTGAATAATATTAGTTTTGGAAGCCCTGGCTCTGCGCTATATGATTTTGCTTTGGTTGTAAATACACAATCAGTTCCCGTAACAGTGAGTGCACAAAAGATACAGCAAAGTGTTCCTACATTGTGGAGTACTAATTTTTGTGCAGATGTTTGTTATGGACCGTTGGACACTTATGTTTCATTTGTAGTGAATCCATTTGATACATTATTATTTAGTCTGGATTGGGCAACGGATGCAAGCGCTCCTGATAGCGGAAGAGTAAAAGTTGGATTTCAAAATGTAAGTAATACCTCTAATGGGTTTTCTTATTGGATGCGGGCGAGCACTTATCCGCCAACCGGAATAAAAGCACATGAAAGGCAAAATGAGATCCTTTTTTATCCAAATCCGTTTTCAAACGAATTAATAGTTAATTCTCCCGAGCCGGATTTTGATTTGAAAGTAATGAACGCAGTTGGCCAAATGATAGTTGAGACTAATATTTCAAAGCGAATAGAAACGTATGATTGGCCGCCGGGAATTTACACAGTGCAGTACCGGTCTAAGACACATAACTCTTCTCGAAAATTGATTTTGACCCGCTAATTCAATAAGTTTTGAATTCCACTAAGAAATTGATAAATTCACATTGTAATCCAGTTGATCTGGTTTTATAATAAAGAAAATTGACCGGTTTCGGAGAAAACGATATTGCCCGCCTTGCTTCTTTTCCTGAACAAAATCCAAATCCCGTAATTGAGATTTCGGTTGAGGGAAAGATCATTTATCATAATCCCGCAGCAAAAGACTACTTTCCCGATCTTGCGGAGATACATATCTCTCATCCTTTATTTAGCGAATTGCGTAGGCAGTTGGCTTTACACAGCCGAAAGGACTTAAATAATTTCAGGTGCGAGCTAAATGTTGGAGACGTTATTTTTGAACAGAAGTTCTTTTACGTTGAAGAGAACAATGCCATACGTGTATACTGCTCAGATATTTCAGGGCGAAAGTGGATCGAGAAGAAATTAGCGAATCTTGCTCTTTTCCCCGAGCATAATCCAAATCCAGTAATTGAGACCGACCTGGATACAGGTAAGATCACGTATGTGAACACAGCCGGAAAGAACTATTTTCCAGACATCTTGGAAAAGCACCATGAACATCCTTTATTTTCCAGGATCAAGCAAAACTTTCATGCAAGAAAGGATTTTGAATGCGAAACTGAGGTAGATGGAAAGATATTTGAGCAGAAAATGTTTTTTATTCCGGGTTCCAATTTGATAAGAGTTTACTCTAACGATATTACTGCCCGTAAACGTACCGAGAGAACACTTGCTAGATTGGCTTCTTTTCCTGAGCAAAACCCGTCGCCCATTATCGAAATTGATATTTTAAGGAATATAACGTATACAAATAAGGCCTGCAAAGATCTGTTCCCTGACTTTGACTCACTTGCCTTCGATCATGAGCTGCTCGAACCATTCAATGAGTATTTTAATAAACTTAAGTCAGGTGAGATATTAAATTATTCGAAGGAGATCGCGATTAACGGAAAATATTACATGCAAAGGGGCAGCTATTTAAAGGAGTATGATGTTATTCGGATATTTAATTTGGATATCACACAACAGAAAGAAACAGAAGATATCATAAAGAGAAAAAATAAAGATATAACAGACTCAATTACTTATGCGAAGCGAATTCAGGGTGCAATACTCCCTACGAAGGAATTAGTTAAACGGCATTTGGAAAATAGTTTTGTTTTGTACGCTCCTAAGGATATTGTGGCAGGAGACTTTTATTGGATGGAGAATATTGACGGTACAATTTTTATAGCAGCAGCAGACTGTACAGGGCATGGCGTACCGGGCGCCATGGTAAGCGTTGTATGTTGTAATGCATTGAACAGGGCGGTTAAGGAATTTGGTTTGAAACAAACCGGAAAGATACTTGATAAAGTTACAGACCTTGTAATTGAAACATTTGAGAAAAGTACTTCGGAACTCAAAGACGGAATGGATATTTCATTGCTCGCTATAAATAAATCAAAACGAACGATTGAATGGAGTGGTGCGCATAATACACTGTGGTATTTTAAGGGCGGTGAGTTTCATGAAGTGAAAGCCGATAAACAACCCATTGGTAGTTTTTTTAATAGAAAGGACTTTACGACTCATGTACTGGAATATGAAAGCGGCACGGTGTTCTATTTATACACCGATGGTTATGCGGATCAATTTGGGGGAGAGAAAGAAAAAAAATTCACTTATAAACGATTTAAAGATAATATTACAGCAATTCAAAAATTAGGGATGAACGAGCAAGAGCAGCGATTGGAAAAGGTGTTTAATGATTGGAAGGGTGACCTGGACCAGATCGACGATGTAACTATTATAGGTGTGAGGATTTAGTTCAGTAATTATAAAATCTACAGAATTAGAGTTCGTCAAGATTTACCTACAAACAATTAGAAAACGGTGCCTTGGTTCTTTTTTGAAAACATGTTTTAATATCGGCGTTATTTTAAACAAATCCTGCCTAAAAGAGCTCAAGACTTGTTAGTAGATCATCGTGCAATCTCCCCAGACCCACAAAATCAAACCCCTTCAAATTTCAAGGTTTTTTTTGTTGTTAGACCTGAAGAGATCGAACTCTTTTGAGATCATTCATTTAAAATTATGATATCAAATATCCACGGGAACACCTTGTTTAATTATTCGGGTATCCGCTCAAAATCCATTTTTCAATTGCACTGATATCGCATTGTGAAACTTGTCCGCCCGCTTGTGGCATGGGAGAAAATCCCTGCAGGTGTTTGATACTTCCGAGTAGTTTATTATTGGAGATGCCATTTACAATACTGCTGTAGTCGGTTAGATCATAGCCCCCACTACTGTTGCTTGTATTGTGGCAACCCACGCACCAGGTTTGCATTATACTTTTTATTCTTCCCGAATATGTCACATTGTTTGTATCACATGCTCGGCAATTGGAGGTGTTTCGCGCGCCCATGTTGATCCAGAGTTTTATCATATTTACATCGCGCGAACTTAAATTTGGATATGGATTTGCCGGCATACTGGGATTTTTCCCTCGTATTACATTATACACTTCGCTTCTTAAGGGATGCTTTGGTACAACTCCCGTCATAATTCCTTCGTAATTACTAAGGTCGTAGTCACCCTTTTTATCTTTTGAATTATGACAGCCGGACATCGCACAGTTAGAAACAAATATCGGAAGTACATCTTCCTGAAAACATCCATCAGGGCCGGCCTGATCTTTTGTGCAGGTTGTAAGGAGTAACAAACTGCTTAAGAGAATAGCTATTTTAGTATACATGATATTGATTTAAAATGAATATAATCGAGTTACTCGGATCTGTTTTTCAATTGCATTAATAAGGAATACGCCCCTTTTATAACAATAGTTTTGTCAAGCAATTCGGGGTTGCTTTCTGTGAGAATTTCAGTGTATCCGTTTTCGGAGGCGCCTTTTGTTATTTTTTGTAATTGAAAGTTTCTCGACCCTTTTTTTACAAAAACAAAGTCCTGTCCTTCGAAACTTATAATTGCGTCGCTAGCAATGCTTAAAGCGTTGGCTAGATTTATTTCAACCTCTGCATTCATGTACATACCGGGCAATAAGGTCTTGTCATAGTCATTGAAATGGCAATGAACTTCGGCGCTTCTATCGGGTGATAGATCTTGACTTATTAGAATAATCTCGCAGGCGTGCTTTTTATCGGCTTGGTTATTATTGTAAGCAACGAGTTTTTGCCCGATTGAAAG
The DNA here is from genome assembly GCA_044229315.1 of Bacteroidia bacterium. GTDB lineage: Bacteria > Bacteroidota > Bacteroidia > B-17B0 > Aurantibacillaceae > Aurantibacillus. Next base: position 113,024 of record JBGATG010000003.1, on the reverse strand, counting down.
TTTGTCGACGTCCATTTCAAATACTTTTAAATTAAGGTGAATGTCTTCGGGATTTATTAATTCAAACAGAACGTCTGAAGGATTTACATATTTGCCGATATTGATATTAACCTTTGACACAAATCCATCGATGGTAGAGTAAATATTTATCGTTCTTGATAGATTATTTTCATCTAATGCATTGGGATCAATGTTTATTAGGCGCAATTTCTCAGCTAAAGCACTTACCGTTATTTTTTGTGTTTTGTAATCCATTTCGGTTTGCTGATAAACTTTATCGCTACTAGCTTTAGTCAAATTCAGTTCTTTTTGGCGGGCATACTCGTTTTGATAGTACTCTAATTTAGATTTGGCTGTTAAGTAATCTTGTTGCATTTGAATGTACTGTTGGTCTTCCATAACCGCGAGTACTTCTCCTTTTTTTATGGGCATACCGGGTAAAAGTTTCGACGATTTTAAGAAGCCACCAAAGGGCGTGCTTACGGAGATCATGTTTTGTGGCGGCACATCAATTTTGCCGTTTAATTTTAGAGTAGTTGAAATGGCTCGCTTTTCAAGTTTCCCTATTTGTATGTTTGCACTATTGTATTGCGCTTCGGTTAAAGTAAGACTGTTCTGATCAACAGATGCTTCCGAATTTTCTTCTTTGCTTGTTGAACACGAATAGGCAAGTAGCAACGTGAGCAATATGAGGGTTAGTTTTTTCATAGTGGGATTTATTTTGTAATTAGATAATTGATTTGAAGAATGGTTTCATTTAAATTTTTAATTGCGTCGATGTATGAAGATTGAATGTTTATGGCTTGGTTGGTGAGCATAACCCATTCCAGGTAATTAATGTCTCCATTGGAAAATTGTTTTCCGGCCGTCTCAAAAATTAGTTTTGCGTTTTTGAGCGCGCTGGATTCAAAATAATTTACAGTAGCTAAGTTTGACTGATGCCTAATTAATAGGGACTGATATTGATTTTGAATTTCTTGTTTTTGAAGTCGCAATAAATTGTCGGTCATAACTTCACTTATGCGTGAAGCTGCGATTTTGGCTTTTTGTGCTCCGAAAAATAAGGGGATGCCTAAACCTACCTGAACGGACTGAAACCTTGTGGAAGCCGAGTAGGTTATGTTGTCGGAACCTGTGCCTTTCATTGTCATATTGTAATAACCAATATTAAAATCAGGAAGAAGTTTAGCTCTTTCAAGTTTGCGCGCGCGATCAACTATGTTCTTTTGTTGTTCCACGATCTTAATTAAAGGGTGCTGATCAAGATTGTCGCTTGAGGTGTTTAATTGAAGTTCAAGTTTTAAATTGTCAGCTGTTGGTATAAAATACGTTGAGGTGTTAAGGATCAATGCAAATTGTAATTTTACTACTTCAACATCTTGTTGTAGCTGTTTTAATTGTATTGCTATTGAACCGCGCTGAGAGTCGGCTGTTGTTTTCTCAAGAATATTGCTTTCTCCATTAACTAGTCTTGTTTCTGTTTTTTCCAAAAAAGCAGAGTACAAGCTGTCGATCTTTAAAAGCAATTTTTCTTTTTCTATCAGGTATAAGTAGGCATAGAAGACATCAGAAACTAGTTTTCTTGTTTCGGCCTCTTTTAACGAGGCGTTTAGCACTGATAAGTTCCATTCTTCCTTCAGCAAGTTCTTTTGATTAGTGTAAACAGTGGGAAAGTTGAAGGACTGAGAGGCCCCAAAGCGATTGTCGCTATAGGAACTATTGATCTGACCGTACTCACCGGTTAAATTTGCTTGAGGAATATTGGCAGATGTTTTAATTAGTTTTTGCTGGCACTGAGATTTTAAGCGCTCGTTTTTAACAGAAAGGTTGTTTTTTAAGGCACTATCGATAGCTGTTTGGATACTAATAGGCGATTGAGCGCTAACGGTACTTGTGATGAATAAGAATAGAAGAACCGCCAAGCTCGTAATTGTTCTTGTAACTTTTGTTTTGCTACTTGTTTCGAAAAGCACATAAAGAATAGGAAGCACAAATAACGTTAGGAAAGTGGCGATCAGTAAACCTCCAATAACAACTGTGGCTAAGGGTCGTTGAACTTCAGCTCCCGCACCATTACTTATTGCCATGGGTAAGAAGCCAAGCGAAGCTACAAACGCTGTCATCAAAACAGGACGCAATCTTACTTTAGTGCCCATAAGAACGATGCGGTGTAATTTTTTAAAGCCTTCTTTTTTTAATCTATTGAACTCTGCAATTAGTACTATGCCGTTTAAAACTGCAACACCAAACAAGGCAATGAAACCAACCCCTGCGCTAATACTGAATGGCATACCTCTCAATGCCAAAAAGAATATACCTCCAATGGTAGAAAGTGGAATGGCAGAATAAATAAGTAGCCCTTGTTTTACGGAATTGAACGCAAAGAACAGTAATAAGAAGATTAAAATTAACGATATCGGTACAGCTATTGCTAAACGTTTTTTTGCAGCGTTTAGATTTTCAAAAGCTCCACCATAAGTAACGTAGTACCCGGGAGGGAATTTTATTTTTTCATTTACCATATTTTGCAATTCATTTACAATTGTTTGTACATCGCGGCCTCTTACATTAAAGCCAACAATGATTCTGCGCTTGGCATCTTCGCGTTGGATTTGATTCGGCCCGTTTTTTATTTTTATATCAGCTACCTGATATAAAGGTATTTGTGTACCCTCTGGAGTTGGTATCAAAAGATTTTTAACATCCTCAATATCTTTTCTTTTGGATGTATTTAACCTTACAACTACGTCGAACTTTTTTTCGCCTTCAAACAACTGCCCGGTACTTTGTCCTGCAAAAGCTGTATTGATCACTTTGTTTACATCATAAATAGTTAAGTTGTATTGTGCTATTGCTGAACGATTATAGTTGATCACAATTTGTGGCATACCGGTGACGGGCTCTACGTATAAATTTTTTGCACCCTCTACTTTTGTAGCGATATCTCCGAGTTTTTGAGCATATGTTGCAAGCGTATCTAAGTTTTCACCAAAGATCTTGCATATCACATCTTGTTTTGCGCCGGTCATTAATTCGTTAAAGCGCATTTGAACGGGAAATTGAAAACTAAACGTGGTTCCCAAAACAGTTTCTAACTCTTTACCCATTTTTTCTGCCAGTTCGGAAAATGTTTTAGCTGAGGTCCACTCCGATTTATCCTTTAGAATGATCATTACATCTGCCGCATCAATTGGCATAGGATCTGTTGGTACTTCGCCACTGCCAACTTTTGTTACAATTTTTATGACCTCGGGGAATTTTTGTTTTAGAATTCCTGATGCTTTTGTAGCACTTTCGATCGTAGTTTTTAGATTGCTGCCGGATAACACACGCATTTCAAGCGCAAAATCACCTTCTTCTAAAGCCGGAATGAACTCGCCGCCTAACGAGGTAAGTGTTATAATGGCAGAAACCAATAATAGTAGAACTGCCGATACAACAAGTTTAGGATAACGGAGAACTTTTAGTAAGGCGCGCTGATTTGCTTTTTCAACAGCTAACATGAGTTTGTCGGACATATTTACTTTATGTTTTGGTTTTTTACTTAAGAACAAGGCACTCATCATTGGAATATAAGTTAACGATAAGACAAAGGCACCAAGGAGGGCAAAGGCTACTGTTTGTGCCATTGGCTTGAACATTTTTCCTTCGATACCCTGTAGTGTGAAAATTGGCAAATAGACCACAAGAATAATTACTTGACCAAAAACAGCACTATTCATCATTTTACCGGCTGATTGTTTTACTTCGCCGTCCATTTGTTCTTGACTTAGTAAACTAACGGTTTTGAATCTTTTTTCGTGGGTGAGTTGATGCATTACTGCTTCCACTATTATAACTGCCCCATCAACTATTAGTCCGAAATCCAGCGCTCCCAAACTCATGAGATTTCCGCTAACGCCAAACGTGTTCATTAAAATTATGGCGAATAACATAGCGAGCGGGATCACTGATGCAACTAATAGCCCTGCACGAAAGTTGCCTAAGAAAAGTACGAGCACGAAAATGACTATTAAAGCACCTTCCATTAAATTTTGTTCAACAGTACCTATCGCGTTGTTCACCATTTTTGTTCTATCTAAAAAAGGTTCAATAATCACGCCTTCGGGCAATGTTTTTTGAATTTGAATAACCCGTTCTTTTACATTTTTAATCACATCACTACTATTAGCGCCTTTGAGCATCATCACCACGGCACCTGCAACTTCGCCCTTATCATTATAGCACATCGCGCCATAACGTGTAGCAAATCCGATTTTCACTTCCGCTACATCTCTTATAAAAAGCGGACGACCGCTTTGAGTGGCCTTAATGGAGATCCCTTCGATATCTTGTGTATTTGTAATTAGACCTTCACTCCTAATAAACAAAACGGTAGGGCCTTTTTCAATGTATGTTCCGCCTGTATTTTGATTATTTTTTTCTAAGGCATTAAATACATCCTGAATTGTGATATTGTATGCCTGTAGTTTATTTGGATCGATGGCAATTTCAATTTGTTTTAATTTGCCTCCAAAACTACTTACTTCGGCTACCCCTTTTACACCAAGTAATTGGCGGCGTACCACCCAATCTTGTATGGTTCTTAGCTCTGTTTCGGTGTACTTATTTTCGTAGCCTTCTTTTGCCCGTATTACGTATTGGTAAATTTCACCTAAGCCGGTGGAAACAGGACCTAGTTCAGGAGTACCGATGCCTTGAGGAATTTGCGTTTGTATTTTTTGCAAACGTTCCGCCACTTGTTGCCTTGCCCAGTATATATCTGTTTCATCATCAAACACGATAGTTACTAATGATAAACCAAAGCGCGAGAAACTCCGGATCTCTTTTAAGCCTGAAATATTAGCGTTAGCCTGTTCGATAGGAAAGGTTACAAGCCTTTCGATATCAGTCGCTCCAAAGGAAGGTGCAACGGCGATCACCTGCACTTGATTGTTTGTGATATCGGGCACGGCGTCGATGGGTAAGCGGTTTACCTCGTATGTTCCATAACCTATCAGGGCTATCACGAAAAGCCCAACGATGAGTTTATTCCTTACGGAAAACTCAATTATTTTATTCAGCATAATTTAATTCTTAACTAAGATTTGATAGTGAAAATTAGGAAGCACTGATATACCTATGTATAGCAGTTAGCTCTAAAGAAAATCAAAAAATGATTAACAAGATTTTGGCGGTTGCCAAATAGAAGAAAGGTAAGAAGAAGTTAAGAATTTAACTTTGTAATTGGAGTAAGACTTTTCTTCTGAACTCGTTGGTTTAAAAGAAAGATCGATAAAGCTGTCGGGAACAAAAGAAATGCCGATACCGTTCGCGCAAATATTGTGTGTTTTGAAAGGTAACTTCATGTCCTCGTCATGATCGGCATCTTTATCATCACTCTGCACATAGTGCATTTCAATAAATTCTGATAGAGACATTTGAGAGTCTTTTCCTTTGTGAACGATGAAGTGTTCAATGAATTGAGGAATCTTCATTAACTGATTTAATTCAGTAGCCGAGATCAGATAAGCCGACAAAAGAAATATAGACAATAGTTTTTTGATAAAGCAAAGTTACAAAATATAACTTTTATATAAGTTAATTTTCCTTAATATAGATTGAATCTAAACTACTTAGTGTTATTGTAAGGCTTGGATTGCAAATATTTGCCAGCTAGCGAGTAAGCCTTCCGGTGATAGCAGGTAAAAGCTTTTGTCTGTTGCGAAGACCGAGATAATTAGGCTAAATTTCTTTTAGCCAAAGTTAACTTCAAAATTGTGTTGATTTTATTCAAATCCTACCTAAAAAAGTTCGAGAATGCGCTCAGCGTCCCCATTAAATTAAAGCCCTTGAATTAGATTTTAAAGAGGTTGAGTAACCTCGAACTCTTTTGTGTAATAAATTGGTAAAAGCCCCAATTTTTTAATTAATTGTGATTACTTCCTGTTAATAAGGATTAGATAAAATCAATCATATAAGATCCAAGCGCTCATTCACCTCTTGCTTTTTCCTTCGTGAGATCTCAAACTCTCTGCCGTCAACCAGCGTTAAGATATGGGGTTCCTTTTTACTGTAGGTTTTTATGAAGTTGATATTTACCAAACAGCTTTTGTTTATTCGCATAAATATCTTAGAATCTTCCAGAACCTCGTCGAGCTCCTTTAAAATTCGAGTAGTTACAATTTTTTCATTGCCAACTACTGTTATGATCGAATAGTTTATGTCTGCTTCAATTGAAACAATATCTTGCACCTTAACAAATCTCACACTTCCTTTATCATGTACGGCTAGTGATTTTTCTATCTTCGTTTCATCTGAATTGTTAAGTAAATTTATTACCTGCGCTGTTTGATTGAATTTTTGCAATGCTAATGCCAAGGCTTTATTTGTTGCACTCATCAGGTCGTTCACCTCTAGATTACAACCCTGATATTGGAGTTCTAAATTTTAACACAAACGGTTCAGATGATAACTTCATCCACAAAATGAGTCAATGCTTTACGCCCTCAGCCCCAACAAACACAACACCAATTGCTAACCAAACAATTTGTAGTAACAATTCTGCAAGTTTAATGGCAAGTAGTAGCGGTACTGTTTCATGGTTTGCCACACCTTCAAGCACAACAGTTTTAGGCACAGGCACAACATACATTACTCCAACATTAGGCGTTGGTACTTATACCTATTATGCGGAAGCCACAACATGCACAATAAGTGCAAGTCGTACAGCAATAACGGTAACAGTAAACCCTTCACCAACCATCACCGTAAACAGTGGTGCAATCTGTTCTGGCAATTCATTCACCATGAATGCAAGCGGTGCAAATAGTTACACTTACCAAGGCGGTAATGCCATTGTTTCTCCAACAGCAAATACAAGCTACACCGTTGTTGGTACAAATACTTTGGGTTGTTATTCTAATATTGCAACAAGTAATATCACTGTAAATCCATTACCAACAATCACAGCCAATACAAGCACCAATGTATTGTGCGTTGGTAGCAGTGCAACCTTAACTGCGAGCGGCGGCTCAACTTATACTTGGAGTCCCGGTGGCGCCGGTGCAAGCATTGTTGTTTCTCCAACAGTAAATTCAACTTACACAGTAAACGGAACGGATGGGATTGGTTGCCAAAATGTAACCACAATCACGCAAAGTGTAACGAATTGTTCGTCTACTGCAATTAATTCTAAACTTTCAAATCAATCTTACAATTTTCAAATTTGTCCTAATCCAACCAATGGCAAGTTTACCATAAGCGGATTAATTGAAAACGCATCGGTAATAGTTTTCAATTCACTTGGTCAAATGATTGTTGAGTTAGAATCTACTGCTGATCAAACTGCAATTGATTTATCGTCTCATAGCAACGGCATTTATTTTATTCAAATAACCGCGAGCCAAAAAAAATATACAACAAAAATTATAAAAAACTAACATATTCTAATAAAATTGGGATAAAAATACCCAAAGTTAAAATTTGAATAAATTAAGAAAAGTCTGAGTAAGCTATCTTTGAAAAAAATTACAAACGTTATTGTTCAATTGAATTGAAAACCAAATTTTCGAGAAATGCAATTAGTTTCGCATCATCTTTATCTTTTACATCACTTAGAAGCGGTAAGTTCTCCATAAAAAATTTTTGAGCATGTGACATTTCTAATAAAGTACTGGCCAAAGAATTCGGATACTTATATTTCGAATTGCATTCCTTGATGATTGAGGCAATTCGCGCACATATGTCTTTATAAGGTTTAAATAATCGGTCTTTGTTGTCTTTCGTAACGTTTCTAGTTAGGTAGGCTTTTGAACCCTCCCATTTTACCAATTTATAAGCCTCTGCTTCAGATACAAAGTCTAAATCTTTACTATTTTTTGTTGGCTCCAGGACTAAGAGTTTGATTATTCCCTTTAATTTTGCTTTAGGGTCTGTAATGTTATTTACATTAAAAATGATTCTATACTCCAGCAAACTCCAATACCAGGTTATTAGGTAAACCAGTAATCGATGCTTATTTTCAAAGTACCTGTAAATACTTGCTTCGGTAGTGTCAATTTCAAGTGCGAGTTTTTTGAAAGTAAAATTTTCAAAACCTATTTTATTAATTAACGTAAGTCCTTGATTAACAATCTTTTTACCTAACACACTATCTTCCGGATTTCGGAGATAAAGCTTTTCATTCATTGATATTCTAACATTTAATTCCATGGTTTGTCTCTTTGAAAGTACAAATATAAAAAAAATTAAATTTATATAAAAAATGATAGTATTACTATTATTTAATATGTTTTTACTACTTTTACGGCTGATATGATTAATGTATATGTATACCTCGACTCCCAAAAGGACGCAAGGCAACTTGTGATGGGATTAATGGAGTCGGACCTTATCGCCCATGCTTCTATAGACAAGGATAATCACTCTTTCATTAAAGTTGGCAATCAAATAACCGAACAAACCAACTATGTAATTACTGGCCAATCGAAGGCTTTGCTATTTAATGATATTGTAAAGTATGTAGAAGCACATGGTAAAGAGAATATTAAAATTTTTTCACTCCCGGTTACGCAGTGTAATGAAAATTTTAGTGAGATCATAAGAACTAGCACGAAGAAAATATGATAAACGAAAAAACAAAATTATTGGTAAAATGGCTGGGTAAAGAGAAGGAGGTCATCTATAAAATCTATGGATTAGCTTTACTGCAAGGCGCGCTATATATAACAATTCCATTGACCATACAAGGAATTATTACTTATATAATGGCCGGAAGATTCTCTGCTTCTTTAGTATTACTTAGTTTATTAACTATAGCTGCATCATTCTTTATCGGGCTTCTTCAGCTTTACCAAATGCGCTTGAATGAAACGTTACAAGAAAGAATATTTTGTAATCTGACTGAACGTATCGCTTCGGTTGTGGGCAAACAAGACGGAATAAGAAACAGGATCGCGCACTTTTTTGAGGTTGTTACTCTTCAAAAAGGTATTGGAAAAATTTTACTTGATTTCTCCTTCTCTGTAATCAGCATCATCTTTGGGGTTTTGTTGTTACCTGCCTACAGTAATTGGTTCCTCATATTTTCTGTAATACTAGGCGTTGCTTTTTATTTAATTGTTGCCTACTATGGAAAAAAAGCTCAAGAAGCCAATATAAAGACGTCAAGCCAGAAGTATTTAATATTTGAATCGCTCAATAAAAGAGAGGCCTTATCAGAAACTCAGCTAGAAAACGATTTGGATGACTATCTAACGTATCGCAAAGAATACTACAACACGTTTGAAAGTCAATATAAAGGGATTCTTATTTTCAAAATCTGCTTTATTAGCGTGTTACTATTTTTGGGTGCTTATTTGGTGCAAATTGGCACTCTAAACATAGGACAGTTTGTGGCTTCAGAAATCATTATTCTTTTAATTATAAATTCTGTTGAAAAATTGGTTAGTAGTTTGGGTACATGTTATGACTTGGTTACGTCGCTTTACAAAATTGAACAATTATTTGCTAACGATCCATCTTCTTCGTACGTGTATTCTGAAGCTTCTTTAAATCTGGGCGCTACTAAAAAGGTTTATAGAAAATATTACGCTAAAAAAGTGAAATGGATACTCTATACTATTCTTATTAGTTGTGTAATTGTCTTATTTCTTCCATGGACGCAAAGTGTTAGTATGACCGGCGAAGTAAGTGTTTTAAATCCGGAAAATAAGCCTCAGCAAATAACATCTCGCATTGCAGGTAGGGTTGAAAAATGGTACATCAATGATGGTGATTTTGTTAAGAAAAACGATACTATCGCATACATTTCTGAGATTAAGGAAGAATATATGGATTCACTTTTGGTTCAGAGATCAGAATCGCAAGTTAAAGCAAAGGAAGTATCGATGCAGTCTTACGAAAAAAAGGCGAATGCCATAGACGAACAAATTGACGCTTTAAATAAAGCTTTAAGATTAAAAACCGAACAGGTAAAAAATAAAGTCCTTCAGGTAAAAGCTAAATTAACTAGCGATAGTGCCGAGGCTATTGCATCGCAAAATAATTATAAAGTTGCAGAGGATCAGATGAAACGCTATGAAGAATTACTAAACAAGGGCGTTATATCTAAAACGGATCTGGAAAATAGGAAAGTTAAAGTTCAGGAAGCCTATGCGAAAAAAATCTCATCGGAGAATAAAATAACCGCTACTAAAAACGAACTATTAAACGCTGAACTGGAACTAAATTCAACACTCCAGGAATATAATGAGAAGTTAATGAAAGCCGAATCCGACAAGTACAGCACCATATCCATGATGTATGAAGCAGAGGGTTCATTAACTAAATTACAAAATCAACTATCCAACTATTCGCTCAGAAGTACTTACTATTATGTGCTTGCACCGCAGGATGGATATGTGAACAACTTAGCACTAAAAGGTGTAGGAGAAATTGTAAAAGAAGGTGGTATGCTTTGCAATATTGTTCCTAAGCAAAAAGAACAAGCCGTTGAGTTATTTGTAGACCCGGTAGATCTTCCACTAATTGATAAGCATCAAAAAATTCAATTAATTTTTGATGGTTGGCCTGCGTTTGTATTTTCAGGTTGGCCGGGTTTAAGTTATGGTAGCTTTAATGCAGAAGTGGTAACGTTTGATAAAGTTATTTCACCCAACGGAAAATTCAGAGTCTTAGCAGTCAATAAAGGCGAACTCTGGCCGCCCGCTATACAAATAGGTGGTGGTGTTAAAGGCTTTGCATTGCTTAAAAATGTTCCTGTTATTTATGAACTATGGAGAAATGTAAATGGTTTTCCACCTGAATTCTACCAAAAACCTAAATTAACAAACGATGAAAAGCAGAAGAATAAGTAATGCGATATTAGTCTGTGCTATTTCGTTAATTGGTTATGGGCAAATAACGGATTATAACTCTTTTATATTATTCGTAAAACAACAAAATGTACTTGCTAAAAAAGCCAATAATAACAATGCTTATGGTAAGTATCAATTGAAAGCCAGTCGTGGGAATTTTGACCCGATTTTGAACTCATCGGTTGAGAATAAGTATTTTGCAGGCAAAGATTATATTACAGTTGGTAATGCTGAACTGAAACAGCAAATATATACGTCGCAGTATATCAAGTTCGGATATCAATACGGACAAGGTATGTTTGTTAATCCGGAAAATTACACGCCGGTTGCGGGAATTCCTTATGTTGGGTTACAAGCGAGTGTTTTGCAAGGTTTGCTGTTTGATAAGAACCGTGCTGAAGTTATAAAGAGCAAGCACTACGCAGATTATTTCTCAGCTGAAGAGAAAATTCAGTTGAACGATCTCCTATTTACATCCGCTAACACCTACTTTGACTACCTATACGCTAAAAAAATTAATGACCTGTACACTTATTTTAATAATTTGGCACAGCAACGTTTGCAAGGTATTAATGACTTAGTATATGCGGGCGAGAGGCCGGCAGTTGATACAATTGAAGCGTCCATTTTTTTACAAAGTCGCATTCTTGATAGAAAATCAGGAGAGTTGGAGCTTAACAAACGCTATACTGAATTAATGGTTTTTAAACAAACCGATCAATCAGCAATTAGAGATGTTGTAGTAACCGATAGTATGGATGCGGTTTATTTTTCAGCAAAAAAGTCGCTAATTACTATGTTGAATAAAAACTCAACCAACCCAATTATTGCGCAATATGCTGCCAAACAAAAAGTATTGGAAACAGAAGCGAGACTGAAACGAGAAATGATTAAACCTATTTTAGACTTAAACTATAATTTTCTTAATAATTCTTCGTCAAATCAATCGCCTGCTTTAGGAATCAACAATTATAAGTGGGGAGCAACATTTTCCTTGCCTTTATATTTAAGAAAACCGCGTTTTGAATATAAAATGGCCAATCTAATCGCAGAAAATAATCAGCTCGAACTAATTAATAAACAAAATCAAATCGACTATAAGCGAGATTACATTTTGCAGGCTATTCAGATCTTAACACAACAAATAACAAATGCAGAAAAATCTGCCGCGTATAGCAAATTACTCTTAGAAGCAGAAAGATTGAAATTCAAGAATGGAGAAAGCTCACTTTTTCTTCTAAACTCTCGTGAACAAAAGTGGTTGGAATCTGAGTTGAAGTTGGCCGAATACAAACTAAAATTTTTAAAAACTTTTACTGAATTAGTTTACATCAATGGAACCATTGAATACGAATTAAATTTATAATTATAGATCATGAACGCTAAGATTTATTTTTTCTTTGTTGTATCATTACTAGCCTTAACAAAATTTCAGGGGCAAAGTGTTAAACGATCTTTAACCTACATAGACACTTATTACCATGGTGAAAAGCACTTTTCTATAAAAGAAGTTTCCGAAGTTTATCATAACACAGGTAATTCAGAAATTCAAGTTGAGATAGATTTTTCTAAATTGAAAACTGGAGTTGATAGTTTAGATGAATGGATAATTGATCTTTCTGATACCAAACTTATTTTCAAAGGCCATCTTCCTGTTGGCGATCTTCTACTTCTTAGTCATCATAATATGAAATCTCTTGAAATTAACGGAGAAGTTACATTTAATGGAAAAACTCACCCGCAGGTGACTTTAATAAACTTCTACGAAATTTCTAAAGACGGAATTCTCTTTCAAAATACAGGCGAGGACTATTATGATAGGATTGCAGCACATATTCAGCTTACGATACTTCCAAAGCATTTCGGAGTTAATAAAAAACCACATCATTTAAAAAAGAAAATATCTATTGCTATTGGAAAAGCTATTATAAACAAGCTTTAACCTTTATTAAGCTAAACAATAACATTAATCGGGTAGTTCTTCACAATTGAAACTACTATCACTTAATAAATTAATTATCTTTTCTGAAATTTCATTTTGACTATCAACTCGAAGAATCTTATCACAATCTTCAAGGTCAAAATTCCATGACGACACACATGTCAATTCATTTATTTTCGGACCTTAAAATGATATTTCATCCTTTGTTTTCACAGAAGTCTTAAACACAAATATCATTTACCTAATATTACCTTTTTTCCTTCTGAATTGAATTTTATCGTACTCTGATTCATAGTCTTTTAATTTGAGAAAATACTATTTTATAAAGAGAGAGTGTTCTGGATTTTTTTGACGAAAGATCTAAAATATTTCTAAGCAAAACCAGGCATGGATGCCGAAAATCTTCCGGCCATGGTGTACGTAATGATACCTTGTATGGTTAAAGGAATGGTAACGTAAAGCAATCCTTGTAAAGCGGCCAGCGCGTAGATATTATATACCACTTTTTTTCCCGGCTTAGCCATGTAAAAGGAGTTTCATTTTATCGTTGAACATTGTTTAATTAAGTGTTAGGATCGAACCGGTTAAAATACTTGCGAAAGTGACCCATACCAAATAGGGTATGTTGATCAGGGCTGGCAATCGCCTCATCTTGTAAAAGTGAATGATCATATACAAAATGCAAATCCATAGAAAAATAATCTCCAGCAAAGCTAGCAAAGGACTTTGCAGTTTGAAAAAGATAATGCTCCAAAAAAAGTTAAGAGCTAATTGAGTGTAATAAATTATATTGGCTTTGCGTAGATCTCTGAGATCATGAGTTTGATCTATGAGGTATTTAGACACACCCATTAATATGTAAAGTAGTGTCCATACCGGTCCAAATAGATAGTTTGGGGGATTGAAGCTCGGTTTTTTCAATGCGATATACCAGATTTGTATCGCATCGGATGTGATGTAACCCGAGATGCCTCCCACGATGAGGGGAATCGCTAAACACTTAATGATATGCAATGATCTTTTCATTTCAATTTTTGATCAAACAATGTTTCTAGAGTGTTATATCTGTAATTGAATATTGTTTCAAGCTCTTTTTTGATGATCAAACGATAAATAAGGCTGTCAAAGATCCCGTAACCTATCTTAAAATGCACAACATCATTCATCTCTACACCGTTTGATACTTCTTTGTAATGATGCTGATGATGCCAGAACTTATATGGTCCAAAGCGCTGTTCATCTACAAAGAAGGTGTTTTCTTTTACGTGTGTTATTTCGGTAACCCAGGTCATTCTAATTCCAAGAAGTGGCCTGATGGTATATTCTATGATCTGTCCGGCATGCATCTCTTTCAAGTGTTCGGCATTCTTTATTTGAAAGTCCATACGACTTGGAGTTATCCGGGCAAGGTTCCTTGGGTCCTTCATGAATGTCCACAGAGTTTCCAGGTCTGTTTTAAATAATTGGGTTCTATGAAGGCTATAGATCATTCTATAAATGTTTAACAAATATAGTAAATAGTTAAACAAATAATCGCTATCTTTGAGGAATAAAATCGTCAGTTCGGGTGGTGTACTTCCTGTTTGCTTGACCTTTACTGGGGGTACCATATGAACTTGCCTGAAACAATGTTAACATATTTACATTAGTGAGCTAACACAGCATATTACATTTACAATCATACAACACACCTATGAAATTTTATCACATTGCCGAACTGGAGCAGCTTTCGGGAGTAAAAGCACATACTATTCGAATTTGGGAAAAGAGATACAATATCATTACACCTAATCGCACCGATACCAATATTCGGTTATACGACGACGATCAGGTGCGCAAGCTCCTTAACGTATCAACCCTTTTAACCAATGGCGTCAAGATCTCCAAAATAGCCGAATTAAGCGATGCGGATATAAATGGAAAGATAGAGGAGTTACAAAGTGCTGTGAATGGGGATTTTATCACTGTATCTTACGTTAATTCCCTTATTTCTGCTATGCTTGATTTTAACGAGGCGGCCTTTGAAAAAGCGTTTGCGGCGGCGGTCACACGCTTTGGAATGTTTGACGCGATGTTAAAGGTGTTTTACCCGCTTCTTCATAAAATTGGCATGATGTGGGCCACACAAAATGCTATGCCGGTTCAAGAACATTTTGCCTCAAGTATTATTCGACGTAAACTATTGTCGGCTATCGATGGGTTGCCGCCTTCCACCAAACGAACAAAACGGTTCCTATTAATGCTTCCTCCGGACGAGTGGCATGAGATCGGGCTTCTTTTCTCTGAATTTATTGTGAGATCAAAAGGAATTGATACTATTTATCTGGGACAAAATGTTCCCTATGCGAACATCGCTGAAATAAGCAACAGGTCAAAGATCACGCATGTATTGTTGTTTTTTGTGTCACGTAGGTCGGATGAAGAGCTAACTCATCTTCGCAAAAAAATGGAACTCTCCGCAGATGTTAAATTGCTTGTTGCAGGAAATCCGGATATAACAGCTTTATTGGCAAAACAACGTCACATCGACATTCTTGAATCGCCCGACGATTTGTTAAATTTTCTATAAAATTTCATGGACTTAGTTTTGTTTAATATTTTTGGTAAAAGATTAAACAAAATAAGTTCTGAAAGATCGTGAGAAAATAGCAGTATTAGGGGCGGGAGTAAGTGGATTAAGCGCTGCGGCCTTTCTTGGCAAGCATGGTTGCGATGTTACTGTTATTGAGAAGAACGCTCAACCTGGTGGTCGCCTGCAACATTTCACGGAATCGGGATTCACGTTCGATATGGGGCCCAGTTGGTATTGGATGCCTGATGTGTTCGAGAAATTTTACAATCAATTTGGCTATACCACGTCTGATCTCTACGAGTTAAAGCAGCTAGATCCCGGTTTCCAGGTCATATTTAAAGATCAAAGTACTATTAATATCCCTGCTTCATGGGAACGAACTATTGAATTGTTCGAGAACATTGAACACGGTTCTTCAGAAAAACTGATCAAGTTCATGGAAGACGCCGAGCTTAAATATAAGATCAGCATGAATGATCTCGTATATCAACCCGGCTTGTTATTAGGCGAGCTGATCAATTCGGACAATATCAAGTGGTTTTTCAAACTCAATTTATTTTCCTCTTTTTCAAAGCATGTACGTAAATATTTTAAGGATGAACGTTTGATCGCTATCATGGAATTCCCCGTGTTATTTCTCGGCGCAAAACCCCAGCAAACACCGGCTCTTTACAGTCTTATGAATTATTCGGGAATAAAGCAAGGAACGTTTTATCCTATGGGCGGTTTTAGTAAAGTTGTGGAGGCCATGGTGAGGATCGCGAAAGAACAAGGTGTGGAATTTAAATTAAATGAGCCGGTAAACGCCATTCAGGATCTTCATGATGATGTAAAGATCACAACAGTTACCGGTTGGGATACTTACCAAGGCGTTGTAGCGGCTGCAGATTACAAACACGTGGAAAGTTTGATCACCAACGTTACTGATCGAAATTATAACGACAAGTATTGGAGCAATAAAGTATTGGCGCCTTCATGCCTTATCTTCTACCTTGGCGTTAACAAAAAAGTTCCAAAACTAGAGCATCACAATTTGTTTTTTGATGAGGATCTTGACGAGCACGCACGCCAGATCTATGATACACCAAAATGGCCAACCAAGCCTTTGTTCTATGTGTGTTGCCCATCAAAAACAGATCCTTCAGTTGCACCACAGGGAAAAGAGAACCTATTTATATTAATGCCAATTGCACCGGGTTTGGTTGATGAAAATGAATTACGAGAGCAATATTATTCCAAACTCTTGACGCGTTTAGAAAGATTTACCGGTGTGGAAATTAAGAGTGATGTCTGCTACAAAAGATCATACTGTGTAAAGGACTTTATTAATGATTACAATTCTTACAAAGGAAATGCCTATGGATTGGCAAATACATTAAGTCAAACCGCCAATCTTAAACCCAAGATCAGGAACAGACACATCAAAAATTTGTATTACGCCGGACAGCTCACAGTTCCCGGTCCTGGTGTTCCTCCTTCTTTGATCTCGGGGCAACTGGCAGCTGAACAACTAATAAAAAATTTAAACTATTACCATGAAACAATTGTACGATGAAGTATCACAAGAATGCAGCAAACTTGTGACAAAAAAATACAGCACCAGTTTTTCAATGGGAATTAAGCTATTGTCGCCCGCTATTCAGGAGGCCATATACGCCATCTATGGTTTTGTAAGGCAAGCCGATGAGATCGTGGATTCATTTCATGACTACGACAAGAAAATTCTTTTGGACAATTTTAAGGCGGATACAAAAACTGCGCTCGTAATCGGGATCAGCTTAAATCCAATCATGAATTCTTTCCAAAAAGTGGTGAGAGACTATAATATTGATATCGATCTCATTGATAACTTCTTGAAGAGTATGGAAATGGATCTTTTAAAAAAGGATTACGATGAAAGCAACTACAACAATTATATCTATGGTTCTGCAGAAGTAGTTGGTTTGATGTGTTTGAAAGTGTTTGTGAATGGAGACGATGCGCTTTACAAAAAGCTAACGCCCTTCGCCATGAGTTTGGGCGCTGCATTCCAAAAAGTTAATTTCTTACGCGATGCCAAGGCTGATTTTGAAGAGTTAGGGCGAACATATTTTCCGGGCATGGATCTTAGTAATTTTGACCAAAAGAGCAAAGCAAGTATAGAGAAAGACATAGAACAGGATTTCGCTCATGCACTCGTGGGCATTCGTCAACTTCCTTCAAATTCAAGAATTGGCGTGTACCTGGCATACTTTTATTATACAAGGCTTTTTAAAAAGATCAAGTCTATTCCCGCGCAAAGGATCATGAAAGAACGGATCCGTATACCAAACGGCCAGAAATTAGGTTTAATGTTCCAATGTGTGATCAGGCACCAGTTAAATATATTGTAAAATGAAACGCTTGGTCATTATAGTCATGGGTTTGTTCTGTTTCGCTGCTGTAAAGGTGGCCAACATAGAGCTTATTAAATTAAGGGAGTTGTATTATCGCGCGGCGAAAGATAAAGACTATGTAGATCTTTTTAGGGAAGCAACTGAAAAGAACACGGCCATCAACGCTTCAGTTCTAAAAGGATATGAAGGTATGTGCTGGATGATAAAGGCAAATCACTCGTATAATCCTTACAACAAGCTCAGCTATTTTTACAAAGGAAAGGATCTGTTGGAGCTAGCTATCAAGGAAGACTCTTTAAATATGGAACTTCGATTCTTGCGTTTCGGCGTTCAAACAAACGCCCCTGGATTTTTGTCATATCGTGGACAGATCCAAAGCGATAAGAATTTAATTTTGTCATCCTATTCCAGATCGGATGACCGTGATCTGCGCAAGCGAGTGAAGGAGTATATGATGGATTCTAAATATTGTGATCAAACCGATAAGAAAAAATTAGAGTGATGCAGATCTTGATCAATATCGGTTTAGTTGTAGTTTCATTTCTAGCAATGGAATGCGTCGCCTGGCTTGCGCATAAATACATTATGCACGGATTGTTGTGGTCTTTGCATAAAGATCATCATCAACCCAGAAATGGAAAGGTCATCGAACACAATGATTCCTTTTTCCTCATTTTTGCCGCTCCGGCGATTTTCTGTTTTTATATAGGTTTTGATGATCTCTCGGCGCCGTTTTGGATCGCGGTAGGCATCACGCTTTACGGTGCAGCATATTTTTTTATTCATGATCTTTTTATTCATCAACGTGTGAAAATTTTAAGAAGATCAAATTCACTTTATTTTCGCGCTATTCGAAAAGCACACAAGATGCATCACAAACATCTCGACAGATTTCATGGGGAGTGTTTTGGTATGTTATGGGCGCCATTAAAATACTTTAAGGAGGCAAAAGAAAATGTTAGCTAAGTACACCTATCTTCTTATTGATATTGGCGCCGTTGCAGTGCCGTTCATCTTTTCGTTCCATTCTAAGATTCGTTTCTACGAGCAATGGGGAGCTTATTTCAGGGCTAATTTAATCGTAGCTTTAGCCTTTTTGTGGTGGGATGCACTGTATACGCACCTCGGTGTTTGGGGCTTCAGTAAAAAATACACTTTGGGAGCAACCGTATTTGGTTTACCCATTGAAGAAGTGTTGTTTTTTGTGTGCATTCCTTATGCCTGCGTTTTCTCTTACCACTGTTTTAAGTTATTTGTGCGCCCGCGTTTAAAGGAAATGCACTCGGTGCTTACGATATCATTGATTGTATTTCTACTGACGTTTGGAATTATTTCATTTGGCAATCTCTATACAGGCCCTACGTTTATTTTGTTGGCGGTATTTTTAATTTATTTGCATTTTATAGGTCGGGTAACGTGGCTACATTGGTTCTATCTTGTTTTTGCGTTCATACTTATACCGTTTTTTATTGTGAATGGGATCTTGACCGGAACGGGCCTCGACGAACCCATCGTTTGGTATAATAATTCCGAGAACCTTAATATTAGGATCTTTACTGTTCCATTCGAGGATATTTTTTACGGAATGTTATTGCTTATTTTAAATACTGCCTTGTTTGAAAGGTTTGCTTTAGCTTATGGGAAAGAAAAGGATACTCGTATTCCCGTTTGATCTTTTATCACACTACCTCAGGTGCCTGGTTTTGGTGGAGAGATACAAGGAGTATGAGATCCTTTTTGCCTCTTCGCCACGCTATAATAAGTATGTTACGAGCCAAGGGTATAAAACCTTTGAAATAGAAACGTTTGATGCGGATCACGTGATGGATTGCGCTACAAAATTTAGTTTTGAGTGGTTAAACATTAAAGATATTGAACGGGTATTTACTGCACAGGCCAATGCCATACAAAAGTACCAACCGGAATTTGTGATAGGCGACGCTATGCCAACGCTTAAGATGGCGGCAGAGTACACCAATACGAAATACGTAGCGTTAATGAACGCGTATATGTCAAAGCATTACGCTGCGGTTCGCCGTTTGTCAATTACACATCATGCCTACGATTATCTTCAAAAATTGCCGGCGACTATTGGAGACAAGATCACGGCAATGGCAGAGAAGGCGGCATTCAGATCAGTGCATTCTCCTTTCAGAAAATTGAGATCCAAATACCAACTCGATCGAAAGCTGACTTTTTTGGATGAGACCGAAGGCGATGAGAATTTCATATGTGATAGTACTGACATTTTTCCTTTAAAAAGATTACCGCAAAACTATTCTGTGATAGGCCCACTTATCCATGAGTCAAATAACGACGAAACAGAACTTCTTTCACAAATACCCGAGAGAAAACTTGTGATATGCGTTTGTTTGGGAAGTAGTGGCAATTGGCAAGGTTTATCGTTTTTGTCCGAAAAAAATTACCATCATCTAACGATCATAACAGCCGGCGATATTAATGGAGTTATTAGGGGACCGCATGTGATCGGAAGGCCTTTTGTAAATTTGGATCAGGTATTGCCGCTTTGCAAATTCATGATCTGTCATGGAGGAAATGGAACAATTTATATGGGCCTCAGGCATAATAAGTATATGTTATGCTACACAAATCATTTTGAACAAGAGTGGAATGTACATCAACTCGTGGAACGCGGAAAGGCGAAACACATAAATGGACATCCTATAAAAGCGGTGGATAGAGCTATTCAAAAACTTGGAACACTAAAATTCGCAGATTAATAAGGATGTCAATCCGCTAACGGTTGAATGTTTATTTGGAGATGATCAGTTTTTTGGTACTCATGGTATAACGGTCTTTTATGATCACATGATAAACCCCATTTTCTTTTCCCGAAAGATCAACGATCACTGAGTTCTCTTTGCAGATGGTTTCGAAGATCTTTTTGCCTGAAACATCAATTAATTCAATTGAACTTCCTTTTTCAATATTCTTGAGATCAAATTTTCCTTTACTCGGATTCGGATAGATCGTGATCGTAGATACAACGTCAATATTTTTATTCAAACCAACATCGCTTTGTGGTGCTTTGGTTGTAAAATTCCAGGTTGGAGAATAAGCGCTAAAGTGCCCGCCGTTATTTGTTCTTACGCGCCAAAAATATTTGGTGTTACTTGGTAAACCTGCAGGAATGTAATGATACAAATTGCCGGTGTTAGCCGTATAAGTGGGTGGCGTTGTAAATGTAGAATCCTTAGAATATTGTACATTATAAATGATCCCATCGGATTGGGCTTGCCATTTTAGCTGCGTATAGATCAAAGTATCGATCCCCGTTGTTCCCGTAACCGGATTTATTAAATTTGGCGGATTTGGAATAGTGTCGTTCGATCCTATGTAGGTAACAAACATTTCGATCTTCGATAAGGGAACATCATTCGCGTCTCTCGGAGCGTTAGCAATAGTATCCACAAAATTAATTCCAGAGGTTACGCGTCCGTAAATTGAGTATTGCTGATCCAAACTCGGACAAGGCGCATGGCAAATGAAGAACTGAGAATTAGCGCTGTTGATATTTGCGTCACGCGCAGCGGAAAGTGTACCCCTCAAATGTTTTGCTTTTGAAAATTCGGCGTTCACCGTTGGTTGATTCGCTTGTCCCTGACCCCAGGTGGAAATTGGTCCATTGCGCGAGTTTGGATCGCCTCCCTGGATCACAAAACCCGGGATCACTCGATGGAACGCGGTGGTATCAAAGAATTGTACACTTGCTAAGCTATCAAAATTGCGGGTATGCTTGGGAGCAATGTTCGGAAATAATTCTACATTGATAATTCCCAAAACCGAGTTGTTTCGCTTAGTTAAAATTTGAAAGCGCGGTTTACCGGTGTATGTGTAGGTAGTTTGAGAGCGATTTTCACTGATGCATAGAAGCGCTATCAAACCGGTTAGTATCGCTTTCTTCATGATTCTATTTGTAGAATTTGAATTCAGTTCTGCGATTCATTCTCAACTCTGCTTCAGTGCAATTAGTGCCATCCGCACATGAATTGAGTGGTGAGGATTCGCCCATGCCAACGGCGTTCAAACGTTCTTTGGGGATTCCACGCTTCATAAAATATTCAGCAACAGCTTCACTTCGTTTTTGCGATAATTTTGAATTGGTCTCGTTCTCACCTTTGCAATCGGTATGCGAAATAATATCCACCTTTGAACTTGGATTCTCTTCAATGATCAGGGCAATTTTATCTAGGGTTAGTTTAGCATCGCTGGAAAGTTCGGCCGAGTTCAATTCGTAGAATACAAAATCACGGATCACAATATCCGCTAATTTTAATTGCTTCTTTACGGTAAGCATGATGTCTTCTTGAGGAAGATCGGCAAGGTAAATGAGATCGGCCGGGATAGTTTTGTAGGAGAATTGCCCGGCACCATCTTTGTTCACCCGTGCTATGAGTTCATTTTTTGAATTGGAGATGTACACCTTTTCATTCTTGAATTTCTCTTTATATTCAAATAACTCCACTGAGTAGATCTCTTTCACATCCACATCCGAGAATTCGAAATCCCCGTCTTGATTTGTGGTCTTTGTTTGCAGAACTTTGTTCTGCATGTCTTTCAATTGTACTACCTGATCTGCAACGGGATTGACCTTATCTGTTACCGACACAACTCTTGCCTTTATCTTGAATAAGAATTCGGACGAAGGATCAGCTGTTTTTTGCGATTCCATCGTATTAAGATCTGAATTCAATAACTTGTAATTAAAACCTAGCTTGTCGTTTTTGAAATTACCAATGGTTTGATCCTTACTGTTGATGATCTTAATTCCATCTTGCTTTACCGATCTATCAATAAAAAGAGAATGGGACATTCCTTCATCCACATTTTCAAACTTTAAGTAGCCGTTGCCGTCTGTTTTCTTCGAGCTCACAACGTTATTGTTCATGTCTCTCAACTCAACGGTAACATCGGTTAAAGGTTTTTTGTCAATAGAAACGATCTTTCCCTCAATGTCGAAATGTCTTCCCGAACCCGGACGCAGATTGTCTTTTGGAATACAGAAATAGAAGCGAATATGTTCCGATCGATCGGCGTCTCTGATAATAACATCGTTTGCTTTTTGAGTGAGCCTTGATTTCTCTTTTGAAACCACAACGTCAAACAAAATGAACGCGGAACTGTATGCTTTTGAAGTTATTTTTTTAGAAAGAATATTCTTTACGCTATCCGTTTTATCCACGTTAAAAAGATCGAGACAGTCGTTCTTCACGGGATCTTTAACAATGCAAGCACTGGTTTTTAATATTTCAATGCGGTAATTCATATTCATAACGCTGCCACCAAAGAAATTCTTGAATGCTTTGTCCACAAAACTCAAATCGTTCACTGTCTCATTAAAAACATCTTTACTAATAGGTTCAGTAACAAAAATGCGTTCGTCGGCAACTATTACAACTGTGATCTCAAAGGTGCTATTCTCGTCAATGTAGGTACGCACGCGACTATTCAGGATCGATTTTTCATCGTTGATAGTGATCCTGAGTTTAAAGCTTTCGTTTACATTAGAAGCAATAATGCCTTTTCCTAATTTGGATTTTTTCTCGGCATCAACATCCGGAAAATACCTGAACTCCCCAAAGGTTTTACTGATCGCATCGGCTTTTTTGATACTGAGTTTATAATCGTTATCGGCATCGGATCTCCCAAATGTATTGATGATGGCAGCATCCAAAACTTTGTTGGTGTTTTCAAGATCCTTGAATTGATTTTTGCTAAGGAGATAAACGGGAGGATGGTTAAGACCAAAACTAAAACAAGAGTTAAGCGCGATGAAAATTAAAACGAAGAGACGTTTCATACTTGGCCTGTAAATATAGCTAAGGTAAATATAGGATTTAATTCCAATTAATCAAAAAAGCTTTGCTAATAATTTTGCGCTTATTTTTTCTTGATCAATTCCATCACTTTTTCCATTTCAAGGTCTTTTTTCAGGAAAATATCCTTGAATGTATACGTGGTTTCGTATTCAGGAATAATGCCGCGCCCGGTGTTTCCTTGTGTGTAAACATCGTGTAACAACCTAAAAGTAGGAATGCGAACTTTGGTTTTCGTATGAGGTAATTTATAGTAAGGCGTGATCACTGCGTTGCAGCCTTCGATCGTGCCGCCGGTCTCGCGGCCGATGAATGTGGCGCGATGAGTTTCTTTTAAATATGCGCCAACCAAACAGCTGGCGCTAAAACTTCCACCGTTGACCAGCACATACACGTTTTTATCGTAATGCCATTTTTTCTTAGGTTTTATTTTTACGGTGTAGAATGATGTGTCGCCGCTCTTTCGACTTTTGCCGTAAACTTTAAAGAAGCCGCGGGTGATCCTGAATACAAAATTTCCCTTAGTGTATTTGCGCAGAGGGTATTTTTTGATGGTGGTGTAGGAAGTTTGTTTCACTGGTTCATTAAGCAGGTATTTCAATAGAAGTTGACTATTACTTAAACTTCCGCCTCCGTTGAAACGAAGATCGATCACTAAATTTTCAGTTTTGTTCTTTCGCAATTGTTTAAAGATCTTCCGATAGGCTTTTGTGTATTTGCGATGCGCGAAGGCCTGAATATTCAAATGCATTGTTTTTTTATCCGCATCCATATAACGGTATCGCAATTTGGCGCGTTTCCAACGTACATATAAACTATCGTCCTTTTTTCGCCATTGGTAATCCGGAATATTCACGGCATTAAATGCAGGACTTTTTAGCACATAGGTTTTTCCGTGCTGAATATATTCGTAATTGATTGTGTCGGGATAATTCAAGAGTGTAAGGTAATAGGAACTATAGCCCATTTGCCCATAGAGTTTTTTACTCTCTCTAATGTAGCCATCAATTGTAATGATACTCTGTGCGAAGCGATAAAAAGAGTCGGCCGGTACTCCGTTTATTTTTGTAACGCGTGTGCCTGGTTTTAGTAATGTATCTGCTTTTCTGTTCAATCCTCCCAATACATAAACTTTGTCGTCAATTGGAACAAGATAATACCGTGGAAAATTGAATTTCGCTTTTTTGAGCGCCTTTAAATATTTGTCGGAATACATAATATCGGTATGGCCACAGTGCAAACGCTCTATCACACCTTTTGTTCGGATCCTGAATTGTTTTTCGGTTAAACTATCGTTCAAGGAATTAATGTAATCACTAAAAAGCTTTTCGTAATACGGTCGCGTATTGTAAATGCCTACAACCGGATGGATCTTCATGATGGCGTCGCGCATCACGGTACCATCTTGTTTTAATTGGGCGGGGCTATATTTTTTAGTAAGTAAGCTCGGGTTTTGCGCCTTCGCTAAGTTACATGCCAGCAAACAAAATAATAGGCTGGAAAATAAAAAGCGAAACAACATAAAATGCTATATTTGTAAGATAGAATAAAGGTATGCAAAAAATAAAGATCGGCGTTCTGAGAGAAGAAAAAAATCCACCGGATAAGCGCGTGCCGCTTACTCCACTTATTTGCTCGGAGCTTACCCGCAGATATACGAATATTGACATTGTTGTACAACCTAGTAAGATACGTTGTTATAGCGACGAAGAGTACACCGCGTTTGGGGTTACGTTACAGGAGGACCTTTCGGATTGCGATGTGTTAATGGGTGTTAAAGAGGTCCCTTCTGAAAAGCTTATTTCTAATAAAAAATACTTTTTCTTTTCGCACACCATCAAAAAGCAGGCACATAACCAAAAGTTGATGAAAGCCCTTATTGAAAAAAAAGTGCAGATGATCGATTATGAAACGCTTACCGATAAAAATCATAATCGCATTATCGGTTTTGGACGCTATGCAGGAGTTGTGGGCGCGTATAATGGAATTTTAGGTTACGGTTTAAAATATGATCTGTTTCGTTTAAAGCCCGCCCATTTGTGCAGAGATAGAGCGGAGATGGAAGAGGAGTTAAAGCGTGTGAAGTTGCCTAATATAAAAATTGCTTTAACTGGAGGCGGACGCGTAGCCAATGGCGTAATTGAAACATTGAGTGCTTTGCGGATCCGAAAAGTTACAGCCGATGAATTCCTGACCATGAGCTTCCGAGAACCGGTGTATTGCCAGTTGAATCCACGCGATTATGTAGAAAGACCAAACGACCATAACTTCGATCTAAATGATTTTTTTAAGCATCCGGAACATTTTGTGTCAAAGTTTGCTGCATTTACGAAAGTAACAGACCTTTATTTGTCGTCTCATTATTGGGACCCGCGTTCTCCTAAAATGTTTGATGAGGCCGATATGGATCAACCTGATTTCAGAATGAGCGTTATTGCGGATATTACCTGTGATGTGGACGGAAGTGTTCCTACAACTATTCGTTCGAGCACAATTACTCAACCGTTTTACGGTTATAACATAAAGGAACATAAAGAAGATCTTCCGTTCAACAAGGACACGATCTGTATTATGGCTGTAGATAATTTGCCTTGTGAATTGCCACGTGATTCAAGTGATGATTTTGGAAAGGATCTTACGGAACGTGTGCTTCCTTACTTATTTGAAAAGGACGAGGATAAAGTGATCGACCGCGCTACTATTTGTAAGGACGGAAAATTAACAGAGCACTTCAGTTACCTGAAAGATTACGCGTATTAGAATCCCGAGGTTAAGTGGATATAAAATCCGCTTTGATTTTGTTTATTGATCGTGTATTCTAATCTGAGAACAAGATCGTAGTAACTTACAAGATCAAGACCTATACCGTACCCGTGTTGCCAACTGTTTGCAAGGATATTTGTGTTTTTATAGTAGTCTTCTTTCACGTATCCACCATCGTAAAATAAATTCAGATAAGCACTGAAGGGAATGGTGCTGAACGGACTCATTTTTTTGAGCGTTCCAACTTCACGAAACGTTTTTCGGATCAGTTGAAAACGCAAGCTGTTCTTCATTAGAAAATAATTTTGCCCATCGATCACGTAATATTCGTAGCCTCTGATGTAATTTAAATAACCAAAAGCCTGGTTAAAAGCAAAAGGCAACTGCTGCGTAGAATTTAGATATCGTCCTTTTAATTGGTTCGCAAAATTGAGTCGCTTTCCAATAGGAAAATAATTTTTCACCGTTAATATTCCTTGTACGGTATTTAATGGAGAGTTATCCTGAACCTCAAAACCATCTTTGATCAGCGTTCCTTCCAACATGGTGCCGCGCAAAGGATAGATCTTGTTATCACGATCATCGAACGTGAATTTGTATTGAATGCCCACGTATTCCGTTAATCTGGAGTTGTTGAAGAAATAATTTGGATTCAATTTTCTAACGCTATCCGAGATAGTGATATTGTAATAATAAAGATCAAAAGAATGCTGCAAGAACAAATGCGGGCGATAGAAAAGTCCCAGTTTCGTGCTTTTTTCTGTTCTTAAATGTTCTTTGGCACTTGTGATGAATTGTTGTTTACTGTTTTGGGTAATAAATTGTAACTTGTTATATTCTGTATAGAGCCCTTGTATGTATCCGCCTAGTTTTTGTTTTTTGTTCAGGTAAGGTACTCTGTAATTAAATCCTAATTGATCGGCATAGCCGGTTTTCGCTATCAGTATCAGTCGATCTTTTACTCCGGTAAAATTATCCAACATTAAAGCGAAACCGTAGTTCAAACGATTAAGATCTCGAGTTTGCCACCAGGCGTTTACGTTCCTATCCAAAAACTCCACATAGGGAAGTGGCCAGATATACCAGCGTTCTTTTACTTTGATGGACAGATTGATCGTTTTTTCCTGCTCATTTATTGTCGGAACAATAGAATCGAAAATGAAAAGCTGTGTATTGAAAATGTTGAATTCGCTGCGCTTGATCACGGCTGGAAGATCGCGAAGCGTGAGTGTGTCGTTTTTCTTCTTTACTAGTTCCCGAACAATGATCTTATCCTTGGTTTTTTTGTTTCCACTAATGGTAATGTCGGTGATGCGGTATTGCGCGCTGCTATCGGTTTGTGCGTTTACCGAAGAAAGAAAGAAACTTAAAACAATAGCTGTTTTAAATATTAAGGAAATGCAGGAATTCATTTAATTTGTCCTTCAATCCGGTTTCAAAGTCGCCTTGGTGGAAGGTTGCTTTGACAGTGTAGTTATAACGGTTAAAGGTTTGTAATATCCTGGTCATGTCTTCTTTATTCACCTTAATGGTTACTTCCATTTTAACGCTATCCGGAATAGAGGATACGTGAAGACTTAGAATTTTAGCATCGTTTCCTTCAATGATATTTCCGATCTGTGTTACAGAATAATCGTTTTGATTCATCTCCAACACGATCACACCGCCGGGATTTTGAATGGCGGTCATGTTGCTCAAATTTTGAACGATCCCTTTGAGGGTAATGCAACCTTTGTACATTTCTTTTTCGTCCAAAACCGGGACCAATGTAAGCCCAAGACTATTCATCAATTTTACAAGGTCGTAAGTGTGTTGGTAATGATGAATGATAGGTTTCATCAAAGGAACTTTTATCTCGCTGATCATTTGCTCGGGATGTTCGTAATCCATAAGATCATTCTCGCTCACAATTCCCAGTAATTGTCTGTCTTTTACAACAGCCAAATGCGACACTTTAAATTGTTCCATCCAATCCAAAGCAAGCTCAACAGTGTCGGAAGTTTTTAACGGGGGAATTTCGTCGGTTATAAGATCAGATACAAGCATATTTCCTCAAATTTAGCAATAAAATTAGTAGTTTTACACCAATTTAATCAGTGTGACAAAACTTAGTGTTAATATTAATAAAATCGCCACACTCCGCAATGCACGCGGCGGAAATGCACCTAATTTGGTTCAATGTGCATTGGATATTGAGCGCTTTGGAGCACAGGGAATTACCGTGCATCCCCGTCCGGATGAACGACATATTCGTTACGCGGATGTTATTGAATTATCTAAAGTTTTAAAGACAGAATTTAATATCGAGGGAAATCCCAAGGAGCAAAAATTTGTTGATCTTGTAATGAAAGTAAAACCCGCGCAAGTAACGCTTGTTCCTGATTCGGGTTCGCAAATAACTTCCGATCATGGTTGGGATACGGTAGCGAATAAAGACTATTTGAAAGATATTATTTCTCAATTCAAGAAGAAGGGAATTCGTACATCCATTTTTGTTGACGCGAATACTAAAATGGTGGAAGGCGCCAAGGAAACCGGTACCGACAGAATTGAATTGTATACCGAAAGTTACGCGAGCGATTATGCGAAGAATAAAGAGAAAGCAATTAAATCATTTGTGTCTGCTGCGCAATTAGCGAATAAATTAGAGTTGGGACTCAACGCAGGTCACGATCTCAGCTTACAAAATCTTCAGTACTTCAAACAAAATATTCCCGGTCTTTTGGAGGTTTCTATTGGTCATGCCTTGATCAGTGATGCTTTGTATTACGGATTGGAAAATACCGTTCAGTTGTATCTACGTCAGTTAAAATGAAATTAGCCTACAGGGAATACGGACAAGGAACCCCAATGATCATCTTGCATGGATTATTTGGACAAAGTGATAATTGGAATACGCTCGCAAAACAATTTTCCGAACGAGGTTTTAGAGTTTTTACGCTTGATCTTCGTAATCATGGTTTATCGCCACATAGTTCGGATTGGAACTATTCGTTGATGGCGAATGATATTAAAGAATTTATTGACGAACATGAATTGGCGAACCCGGTTTTGCTGGGACATAGCATGGGAGGAAAAGTGGTGATGTTCTTCGAGAAACAGTTTCCGAACGTAGCGTCAAAGTTGATCATTGCCGATATCGCAGCTAAAGAATACCCGCCCCATCATGCCGAAGTGTTAGATGCTTTGCATGCTGTTGACTTTTCTGTTGTGAAGACCAGAAAAGAGGCAGAGGCAGAAATGAACAAGCATATTTCTGATTTTGGCACTAAACAGTTTCTATTAAAAAATATTTACTGGAAGGATACTGCAAACAATCTAATGGATTGGCGTTTTAATTTGAAAGTGATCACGCAGGAATACGACGCTATTCGTGAAGTAGTTCCTTTTTATCAAAGTTATTTGCCCTGTTTGGTGATAAAAGGTAGCCAATCCAACTATATAAACGCTGCGGATGAGGAGGATTTTAGAAAGCGTTACAGTAATGTTAAAATTGAGACGATCGAAGGGGCAGGGCATTGGGTACACGCCGAGAAACCCAAGGAGTTTTATGAGATCGTAATGCAATTTTTGGCCTAAGCTTCGTCTAATAATTAGGCATATTCATAGAAAACCCAATCAATTAACAAATAAATTTTGCATCTTCAATCTCGTGCAAAAATTTATACTTTTAAAATTATCTCGTTACCAGTCGCGTTTGCATTATAATGTGGTCAGCGATCTTCCAATAAAAGCCTTATTTATTTTCCTTTTGGGCTTTATTTATTTTATTTCGAAGTAGGATCAGAATCTGATCCCGATGATACGAACATCATCCACCTGTTTTAAGTTGCCTTTCCGGTCCATTAATGTTTGGTCTAATATTTGTTTTTCGCAGGCTTCATTATAGATTTTTAAAAACAATTGAACAAGGGCTTTGTCCCCACGTTTTCAATCAATTTAATAGAGTTTTTAGATGAATTACTTTTCAATTTAATAACCCTTTTTACTTAAATTTGGGCCGTGTATAGTAAGATCGTATTAAATAAAGACAAAGAGCAATCGCTTCTGCGCTTTCATCCCTGGGTGTTTTCGGGAGCCATTAAAGGAAAAGAGGCCAATTTAAAAGATGGTCACCTTGTGGAAGTATTTTCATCCGCTAATAAATTCCTGGGAACAGGGTATTACGCCAATGGAAGTATAGCTGTTCGTATTATTTCATTCGATCAGGTCGCTATAGATGAACAATTTTGGATCGATACTATTAAAAAAGCTCATGAATACCGGAAGAATTTAGGGGTCATGAATGAGAGTACAAATGTTTATCGATTATTTTTTGGTGAAGGTGATGGGGTTCCGGCTTTGATCATTGATAATTATAACGGGCACATCGTTCTTCAATCACACAATATTGGCGTGCATTTGCAAAGGGAAAATATCGTAAAAGCGATCAAACAAGTTTTAGGTTCTGAACTTAAAAGTATTTACGACAAGAGTTCAGAAACAATTTCAGGAAAGCACTCGAATATTAAGAATGAATTCCTGTTTGGTGATGCTGAAAGTACTATTGTAACAGAGAACGGAGTGAAATTTTTTGTGGATTGGACCAAAGGACAAAAAACGGGATTTTTTATTGATCAACGTAACAATAGAAAATTGTTATCTGAGTATTGTAAAGGGAAAATGGTGTTGAATACATTCTCGTATACTGGGGGATTTTCAATTTACGCTGGTTTAGCGGGAGCAAAAGAAGTTCATTCTGTAGACGTAAGCGCTCCGGCAATCGAAATTGGAAATAAAAATGCCGAATTGAATGGGTTGAACAATCACAAGTCGTTTGTAGAGGATACTTTTGATTTTTTGAAGGACAAGAAAGATGTTTATGATGTGATCGTATTGGATCCTCCTGCATTTGCAAAAAGCAGAGACGCAAAACATCAAGCCGTAAATGGTTATAAGCGTTTGAATGCGCTGGCAATGAAACTCATCAAAAAGAATGGAGTCATTTTTACTTTTAGTTGTAGTGGTGTAGTTGACAAATATCTTTTTTACAATACCATCACAGCTGCCGCTATCGAAGCAAAACGAAATATTCGCATCCTTCAATATTTAAATCAGCCGTCCGATCATCCGGTTACGCCTTATTTTCCTGAGGGAGAATATCTAAAGGGCATGGTACTTTGGGTAGAATAATTAGTAAGGTAAAGCTATGTTCGCTTTCTTGAGATCTAATCTTGGAAAATGAAACTCCATCAAGTCGTCTAATTTTTCTTTCTTGTTTTTGAACGGAGGATCCATGTCGTTGAAATTCCAGTTCCCAATAAAATTTACGCTATTTTCTTTTATAACCAAGATGTAGTGTTTGGATGGAATGCTATCATTTACTAAAGTTGATCTAACTATCGCTTCTTTCTTTGAACCTCTAAATTGACCATAGTAAGCCGCTTCGTAGGAGCTTTTGTCGCTTTTTGGGATCAATCTTCTTTCGGCGTAATAATAGTCCGTTAAGAAATAAACTCCAGGTTTAATGTAGAAGGCCATCATGTAAAAGTTAACCTTGAAATTGTCGGGTAACATTGAGAATGCAAAATTTTCACCTGTAACCGTATCCTGCAATCTCACTTCGTCATAACGTTCGTATCTATCACTAAATCGCTTTCGATGCATAAAACTCCCATAAATAATAGAATAGCCTTCTTTCAAGGTATCTCGCTTATCCAGCGCGTACAATTGCTTGATGCGGGAGTATTGAGATTGGGCCTTAGGGCATAAAACGTTCATCATAAGGAGTATAAGTACGTAATGTTTAGCTGCCCTCATTTTGTTACTAATATACTAATCATTAAATTTGTTTCAAATAGTTCAATTATATGATCAAGGACTGGACAAAAGAAGAAATACTGGAAGTTTATAACACGCCCTTAATGGAACTCATTTATCGCGCTGCAGAAGTGCATAAAAAGCATCATAAAGTAGGCGAAGTTCAGGTGAGCTCTTTGTTGTCAATTAAGACAGGTGGTTGTCCTGAAGATTGTGCGTATTGTCCACAAGCCGCGCGTTACCATACCGAAGTGAAGGTTCAGAAATTAATGAGCGTTGACGAGATCAATGAGGCAGCAGATAATGCAAAAGCAGGCGGCGCAAGTCGTATGTGTTTGGGCGCGGCATGGAGAGAAGTTCGTGATAACCGCGACTTTGATAGAGTATTAGACATGGTAAAATGCATTAACGGCAAAGGCATGGAAGTATGTGCTACGTTGGGAATGGTTACCGAAGAGCAGGCAAAGAAATTAGCGGAAGCAGGTTTGTATGCTTACAATCATAATTTAGATACATCAGAAGAAAATTATAACAACATCATTTCTACGCGCACTTACGATGATCGTTTGAATACATTAAAAAATGTGCGCAAAGCGGGATTAACCGTTTGTTCAGGCGGAATTATTGGAATGGGCGAAACAGCGGAAGATAGGGTAGGAATGTTGTATACATTGAGTTTGTTACGTCCACTCCCAGAAAGCGTTCCGATAAATGCTTTAGTTGCAGTGGAAGGAACTCCATTGGAAGATCAACCTCCCGTTCCAATTTGGGACATGGTGCGTATGATCGCTACCACACGGATTGTAATTCCAACTACAGCTGTACGTTTAAGCGCAGGTCGTTTAAGCATGAGCATGGAAGGACAAGCGTTGTGTTTCATGGCTGGTGCAAATTCTATTTTTGCGGGAGATAAATTATTGACCACTCCAAATCCGCGTTATAACCAAGACATGCAAATGTTCGAGATCTTGGGATTGAAACCAAAGAAAGCTTACGCCGATGTTCGTGTAGAAGAATCGGTGAATCCTTAAAATGACCAAAGATCCTGCAAACATCGCCAAAGCATTGCAAGCAAGGCAGGAGAAAAAACTGCTTCGTACTCTTTCAACAAATTTTTCGGGAGCCGATTTCATTAGCAATGACTATTTAGGATTTTCTAAATTAGGATTGTTAGGTGATACGAATTCAAAAAACATTGGCTCTGGAGGTTCACGATTGATCAGTGGTAATTCAGATTTTACCGAAGAAACAGAAAAGAAGATCGCTACTTTTCACAAAGCTGAAGCTGCGCTCGTTTTCAACTCGGGTTACGACGCCAATGTTGGACTTTTTTCAAGCGTTCCAAAAAAACACGATCTGGTATTGATGGATGAATTGATCCACGCGTCCATTTACGACGGTGTGCGATTGAGTTATGCTAAGCATTACAAATTCAATCATAATGATGTAAGCGATCTTGCTCATTTGTTGGATAAGTACTCTAACGAATATGAAAATATTTATGTGGCGGTGGAAAGCGTGTATTCTATGGATGGAGATGAGGCGCCATTAAAGGAACTGATTTCGTTAAAAGAAAAATTCAAAAATGTTTTTTTAATTGTTGATGAGGCTCACGCCATTGGTGTTTTTGGAGCGGGTTTGTGCGAAGGAAGGGAAGAGGATTTTTTTGCCCGCGTTTACACGTATGGAAAAGCAATGGGATGTCATGGTGCAGCGGTATTAGGAAGTAAGGACCTAAGAAATTACCTTGTCAATTTTGCGCGCTCGTTCATCTATACTACTGCTTTGCCCCAACACGCGATCGAGAATATCTCAAATGCGTACGATCTCTTGAAAGATAGCGAACAACCAACTCTATTAAGAGAGAACATTATTTATTTTCTTGGAGAGACCAAAGGCATGAATTCATTTATCAAAAGTAGGAGTGCGATTCAATGTATGGTACTCGGTAGCAACGAAAAAGTTACAGAACTTGAAGCAAAATTAAAAAAGGCTGGCATTGACGCCAAGGCGGTGAAAAGCCCCACTGTTAGAGATGGAACAGAGCGCATTCGTTTTTGTTTGCACGCTTATAACTCCAAGCAGGAAATTGGTAATTTAGTAAAGACCTTGAAGGGATAATGAAACGCTACTTTATAACGGGAATAGATACTAATGTTGGCAAAACGCTTGTGTCGGCGGTGTTGGCAGAAGCTTTGCAGGCCGATTATTGGAAGCCTGTGCAATGCGGTGTAACCGATGGGACAGATGTGAACGAGGTGAAAAAACTCATTTCCAATACTCACACTAAAATTCATCCCGAAGCCTATTCATTTGCGGCACCGGTCTCTCCGCATTTGGCTGCTGCTATCGAAAATAAACGCATAGAAATTGATTCAATCCGTTTGCCTGAAACAAAAAATACACTTTTAATTGAAGGGGCCGGAGGAATATTGGTGCCTTTGTATAAAAATAATTATGTTATCCATTTGGCTAAGGAATTCAACGCTGAAGTTATTTTAGTTGTGAGGAATTATGTTGGATGTATCAATCATTCCCTTTTAACAATAGATCATTTATTGAGGAATAAATATCCCGTGAAAGGAATTGTTCTCAATGGAAATTTTGATCCTTTAGTTGAGCAGGCGATAACAACATATTCAGATATTCCTGTACTTGCCAAATTTCCTGAAGTTGGAACCATTGATCAAAAATTGGTTTTGGAAATGGCTGCAACCGTAAAAACAGAATTATTTAAATGAGTTGGAGTAAGAAAGATAGAGATTTTGTTTGGCATCCGTTCACGCATTTGAAAACGGCCATGGATCCAATTGTGATCACAAAAGCTGAAGGCCTTTACTTGTACGATGAAAATGGCAACAAGATCATGGACGCGATCTCGAGTTGGTGGGTTAATTTGCATGGCCATTCACATCCCCACATTGCAAAACGAATTCACGAGCAATTAAATTCCTTTGAACATATTCCGTTTGCCGATTTTACGCATCAACCCGCTATAGAATTGGCCGAACGTTTGATGAAGCATTTGCCAGGAAATCAATCAAAGGTCTTTTATTCGGATGATGGATCCACCTCGGTGGAAGTGGCCATTAAGATGACATTGCAATACTGGCACAATCAAAATACGCCCAAACATATTTTTATTGCTTTGGAAAATGCTTACCATGGGGATACGTTTGGCGGAATGAGCGTTGGAGCCAGAAATGTTTTTAATAATGCCTTCGAGAATCAGTTGTTTCATGTGGCGCACATTCCGGTTCCGACAAATGACAATCTCGATCAAATAAAAGAAGTGATCAGCGATTGGTGTAAGAACCATGAAATTGCGGGATTTATTTTTGAACCTTTAGTACAAGGCGCCGCGGGAATGCAAATGTACGACGCTGAGCCACTAGATGGACTTATTGCTTTTTGCAAAGAAAAAAATATCATTACCATTGCCGATGAAGTGATGACAGGTTTTGGAAGAACGGGAAAATTCTTTGCCTGCGATCATTTACAAAACGAACCGGATATTATCTGTTTATCAAAAGGACTTACAGGAGGATATTTGCCTTTGGGAGTAACCTCGTGCTCGGCTTCAATTTATGCGGCGTATATCAGTGACGATAAAACGAAAACATTCTTTCACGGACATAGTTACACAGCAAATCCAATAGCTTGCTCGGCTGCGCTTGCGAGTTTAGATCTGATGGAACAATCAAGCACTACGATGCATATTCATATGATCGAAGAAGAGCATAAGAAGTTCATGGCCGAGATAAAGGCGGATAAAGCCTGCAAAGAAGTTCGTGTAAAGGGGACGATCCTGGCAATCGAACTTAATTCAAAAGAGGAAACAAACTATTTGAATTCACTAGCGTCGAAGATCAATGCGTATTTTTTGGAGCGCGGGATCTTACTTCGTCCACTTGGGAATGTGTTTTATGTGTTGCCGCCGTATTGCATCACTAAAGATGAACTACATCACATTTATAAGAACATCCGGGAATTTATTAATGCCTGATCCACTTATCAATTTGCCAGGTAAGCAAACCGCTTGCAATGCCAATTAATGCACCCCCTAAAACATCTGTTGGATAATGGACTCCCAAACGCATACGAGAATAGCCAACAAATCCCGCATAGGCATACGCCGGAACAGCAACTTGCCATTGTTTTGTACTCAAAGTTAACGCTGTAGCACAAGCAAAAGCGCCCGTTGTGTGTCCACTCGGAAAAGAGTAGGGACCAACCACATCTCGTTTGGTGATATCAGGATAGGTTACAAACGGCCGCTCGCGATTCACGGCAAGTTTTAATCCGTAACTTAAACCTTCTGCAAATCCAATTGAAATAGCGCTTTTATAACCATTACGCATCATTTCTTTGTCCTTATTTACATAACCCGATAGCCAAACTCCTCCAGCTGTTAATGGCATCGCAGGATAAACCGAAAATGAAACTCCTTTCATTGTTTTATCCCACATAGGCATTTCGCGCGCATTAAAGGTTCGCAAAAGATTAATATCAGCGTTTTGAGCGAACGAAGAAAAGGAAGCTATTAAAGTGAAAATAAAACTATGAATTCTCATCCGGCTTTTTCTCCTTTTCTTCTTTGGTTTTCTTTTTGGTCATACGCTTCATCTTATTGGTATAGCGTTGATAAAGATCATTCCAGGTATCAAACTCTTCCCGGAAGAAAAATCCAAGTCCTTGCGTGTATAATCCACCTTGAGTAAGCATCTGTGTGTTGTCATTAGTTTTGTTGAAGCCTTTTAGCTTATAGCGTCCGTCTTTACTCAACTTGTATTCCACGTTCACGTCACCAATGAAGTTTCGGCTTGTTCCGGTACTTGATCCCGAACCAAAATTTCCGTCAACACTTAATTTATCATCCAAAAAGTTGCGGTTCACGTTCACCAGTACTTCATCTTTGTTAGATTGACTTCCCGGACGGTAATTCACACCCACCTGGAGATTTTGATCAAAGGTTCCAAAGATACCATCGAGTACTCCATTTACTTTACTGCTTAACAATTCACTTCCTGTTGAAGCAGCCGCATTACCTGCAGTTACGCCACCTCCTGTTGTTCCGTAAATTGCAGGTGGAATAAAGCTTCTAAAGATCAGAAAGGAAAATACCTGGCGATTTAGTTCGGCTTCATCGGCCAATACACTGCTAATTTGAGAACGCACGTTATCTGAGATCGACGGGAATTCCAACTCAAAAGAAATATCAGGTTTCAAAAGCGTATTTTTCATGATCAGTTTACACGCAGCAGGAGTTCGCCCTTTATACTGTCCCGTAACATCATTTACCAAGGGACCAATGGATGCACGCTGTCTGTAACTCGCGGTAATGTCAATGTCTCCGTTATAAGGATCGCCGCTCCATACAATAGTACTTCCATCATCGATCTCAAATTTTTTGCTGATCACATTTTGTAAATTGAAATTGTAATCACCACCACTAATAATGTAATCACCAAACATATCAAATTTGCCAAGGGTGTTTATCGTCATACGAATATCACCATTACCATACACGTTGATCGCGTCACCCGAAAGTTTGTCAAAAATTATTTGAGTTGTTGCATCCGGCGTTGCGACAACATTAAGATCAAGATTGAAACCGGTGAGCGCTTTTTTCTCTTCCACTTTTACAGAGTCTTTCTTCACGAATTTGATGAAGTCGTTTTCGGCAATTTCTTCAGGACCATCCAGCGGCAATATGAATTTGGAATTCTTCTTTGTATTCACTTTCACCTCCATATGAATATCATTGAGAAATCCATACAAGCCAACGTTACCGCTTGCATAAACTCTTCCATAAAAATCTTTGTTCTCACGCTCGGTGGTATTTAATGCCAGCATATTCTTAAACGTGATATCGTAGTCAAGCTGCATTTTTTTGAAGTTGGTGTGGAATAAGTTTCCGTTGATGGTTCCTTGAGGTACAGCTTTTTGATTTGCCGCAACCAATTTATCAATGTTTGGATCTATTTGCGTCATCAAAATATCGCTGAAACGGATCTGATCGGGCATGATCTCTATTTTGCCCGCCATTTTGTAGGTTACATTGGTATAATCAATTCTGATCTCGCTATCGGTTAATTTAAGTTCCCCATCAATTAAAATTTTATCAGGATTGCCATGTATCTTTCCTCCGCCAAACACAAATCCTTTTTTCACGTTGAAGATACCTTCCATTATAGGGTTGATGAGTTTTAAATTCAAAGGATTTGCCGAGAAATCCAGATCGATGGTTTCCTCACGTTTATCAAAGAAATAATTTCCTTTGAATGCGAGATTCTTTTGCACACCAAAGCCTGTTCCAATGCCTAGCGTGGTATACCCATCCAACTGTAAACGTTGTTCTAACGTGATGTAATCGGTCTTTACATGCATTTCCCCAATTAAGTTATCGTTGAATTTAAATTTGGTGAGATCAACCAAGCTGTTCAGTGTAATATGTTTCTCTGTGTTTTGAAGTTTGATCCGCGAATCCATTTCTCCGTTCACCTTCAAACCAAAGCGTCGCAACAGAGGGTTAAATTGATCAAGCACAAGGTCGGTGGTCACAAAATTAAGTGAATCAGAACTCTTATCCGAGAATGTTCCGCTAATGAAAATACTTTGCTGCTGGTTCTCAAATTTCAGGGGATTGATGGTGAGATTTCCAGCGCTGTCAATAACTGTTGGATTGGAAGTGGTCATTTTCCAGGTACTATCTTTCACTTTCAACGTGATCTCGTTGTATTTGAACAACGCTTTGTTGTTGGCAAATGAAACTGTGCCGTTAAATTTTCCTGAGGTCTTTGGCGTTTGTTTATCGTCCCACTCAAAATTGTATTTCGTGTCAAGGTCTTTTGAAACGAAGTAGCTGAAGTAATTATCCAAACGTAAACTATCCGTTAACTGAATGTAAGCCCCCTTAAATACTAAGTTGATCTTGTTGTTCTTAGAGTAAGATTCGATCACATTGTCCTTGAATTTGATCTTGGAAGCTTCGATCTCCGGAGACTTCAAATTGAAGTTGATCAAATTATTTCCGGCGTCAAAATCTCCTGCAATTTGGGTATTTGGACTGATCATCAAAGTTGGGACAAACAATTCTCTGATCACATCAAATTTCTTAACCATGATCTTGAATTTGAAAGCGTCCTTGTAAACCGTTTTTCCTTTTAACGCCGGAACAAAGGTTGGGTAATACGCGTGCATGGTTTGCTGGAAAGCCATGGGTAGATCAGTCAAATTGAATTTGCCGTCAACATCCACGTTGAAGTAATTTGATGTTAACTTCAAACTCTTGTCAGGTTGATCTTGTTTGAGATTTAGGTCGAACGTAGAAATCTTATAGGTTTTTATGCTGTCTTTGTAAAAAGTATTATCAAAGTTTACGGTTCCTGTTAAATTGTTTGGATTGTCACCTTTCAAGTTGATCAAGATCTGTGTAGAGAACTCGGCAGCTTGCTTTGTGAAGTTTAATTTTTTCAAATTGAGTTTGTTCACCGTTGAAATGAAATCCAATTCCGGAACTTTATTGGCAAAATTTACGGTTCCGTTAAAATCAAAATCAGCATTTGGATCAGTACTCACCACTAATCCATTGAAACTTTTTTGGAAGAACGTTCCGTCAATCTTCACGTTGGTGTAATCGTATCCGTTGAAATGTAAATTCTTGACTATGCCATCCAAACTCGCGTCGATCTTATCAATGTTTACTCCTTTTCCTTTTATTTTCATATCGGAGTTCAATCCGTAAAGTCCCGACATTCCTGCTAATGCGCCAATATTGAAATTGCTTGTCCTGATCTTGCCATGATATTCAAGATCGTCGGGTTTTTTTCCGGTTTTCACACCAACATCCGCCACAACTGAGCCAACCGCTGTTTGAACATTTCCGTAAACATTGAAGTCGTTGATCAATCCATCAAACTTTCCGGAGTAGTTGATGATGCCAAGTTTTTTCAATTGAGCAGGGATCTCCAGTTTTTTATCTTCCTTAAAAGGATAGTTTGGGATCTGAACTAGATCCTCATAAGAAGTCGACAGTTTTTTAGTATCAAAATGCAAATAACTGTTGTTGAAATCCGGTAAACCGGAAATTGTAAGATCTCCAATGAACTCCGTATGCTTTTTTAATTTCAGTTTAAAATCAAGCAAACTCATGTCGGCAACCGGACCTTTTACTTTTCCCGAGAACTTGATCGTGTCATTCAATCCTACTAATTCTTCGGTGAAGGAAGCAACATCTTTCAAATGTATCTTGGATTTTGGTTTTAATAAAACATCCATATCCACATTATTCACAAAATCATTGTAAGCCTTCCAGTCTTTGTGTTTAAAAAATACGTGACCGCGAATCACTGTTCCGGGAGTTACAATATCCAGGTAATCGGCATACACGCCTTTTTCGCTCACCTTTACTTTGCTGGAGAGATTGGTTAATACAAATCCACTTTGTTCACGGAATCTCAAATTGGAAAGTGCAACAAGAATAGTATCTTTTTGAAATTGGATCTGTGAGAATTTTCCGGAGATATCATCTGCGCGAAGATTATTGAAATTGATGGTCTCGCTTACTTTTGTGTCTTTGTTGTTATCCCGCATTAAAAAATTCACATGATCCAATGTTAGTTCATTGAACTTTACTTCCCATGGATTTTTTGTGGTATCAGTATCTTTTGTTCCGGAATCAAAATAATCAACAATGAACTGGAAATTCATTGTGCTATCTTTTTTTTGCGTGATGAGTTTGGCTGTAGTGTTTGATAGTGTAATATTTTTTAGATCGAGTTTTTTGAGCGAGTAATTAAATTCATTGACCTCTACCAAAATCCGTCCGCTGCAGATCAGCGTATCCTTGTTCTTATCTTCAACATAAACTCCTTTGAGTTCCGCCATTCTGAAAAATTGTAATTCAACCGCGTCAATTCGTACCACCGTTTTCCATTCCTCGCCCAAATAAGTGGCTACTTTTTGTGCCAGATAAGTTTGAAAAGAGGGGGTTTGGATCAGTATCATTGTAGTAGCAAGAAGTAACACCACAACTATTGTGAGCCACATAAGGCTTTTTAGTATTATTCTTGTAACTTTACGCATTGGTATGACCTACTAATTTAAGGAAAATTAGCCCCCTGAAAACCGAAAAAATGCAAAATATGAACAGTGTGATATTAGCAATTGAGAGTAGTTGCGACGACACGTCCTGCGCGGTTCTCAAGGGTAATAAAGTACTCAGCAATTTCACTGCCAACCAAAAAATTCATGAGCAATACGGAGGTGTTGTGCCTGAGCTGGCGAGTCGCGATCATCAGAAGAACATTGTGCCTGTTGTGCACGAAGCTTTAGAGAAAGCTAGCGTTTCCTTAAAGGATGTTGAGGCGATTGCGGTTACCAGGGGGCCGGGTTTAATGGGAAGTTTATTGGTAGGACTCAATTTTGCGAAATCACTTTCACTTTCACTTTCTAAGCCACTCATCGAGGTTGATCATATGCAAGCGCATGTGTTGGCACATTTTATTGAAGATGCGGATCAAAAAATACCGCCGTTTCCGTTTATTTGTTTAACCGTAAGTGGAGGTCATACCCAATTGATCAAGGTAAATGCCCCATTTAGTTTTGAATTACTTGGGCAAACGATTGACGATGCCGTAGGCGAAGCGTTCGACAAAGCCGCCAAAGTAATAGGTTTACCCTATCCGGGCGGACCACTTATTGATTCGCATGCGCAAAAGGGAGATCCGCTTCGGTTTAAATTCTCTGATTCTAAAATGCCGAATTACGATTTTAGTTTTAGCGGAATAAAAACATCATTTCTGTATTTTATTCAAAATGAAACCGCAAAAGACATAGATTTTGTGAAGAAGAATTTGAGTGATATTTGCGCCTCCTATCAACATCATCTGATCCAATTGCTCGTTAAAAAAAGCAAACTGGTTTTAGAGGAAACCGGCATCAAACACTTTGCTATTTCGGGTGGAGTTTCGGCAAATTCGGAACTGCGAAAACAGGTAAAATTGCTGGAACAAAATGGCATTCAAACCTATATTCCGAAGTTCGAGTATTGCACCGATAATGCCGCCATGATAGGTATAGTGGGCTATTACAAGCTTTTGAGGAAGGATTTCTCTGATCTTTCCATTGCGCCTTTAACCCGCCAGGCATTTTAAAATACAGAGAAAAAACCGTACTTTTGCGGCCTCATGATCTCAGTAAATTCAGTAACAGTTTCGTTTGGCGGATATAATTTATTCGACAATATCTCTTTTTTGATCAATCCCACGGATCGTATTGGTCTTGCCGGAAAAAATGGCGCCGGAAAAAGTACCATGCTTAAATTGATCGCGGGCGAGCAAAGCGCCACAAAAGGAGAGATCGCTTTACCGCGTGATATCAAGATCGGTTATTTGCCGCAGGATATGATCCATCAACATGGACGAACTGTGTTTGAAGAAACAGAATCTGCTTTTCAAGAGATACAACAATTAGAGAAGAAGCTTGACGACATCAATCATCAGTTAGAAACGCGTACGGATTACGAAAGTAGTTCGTACATGAAATTAATAGAAGATCAAACGGATATTTATACCCGTTTGGATATGATAGGGGCAGGAAATAAGAACGAGGAGATCGAAAAAATATTGAAAGGTTTAGGATTTGATCGCAAGGATTTTGAACGTCAAACCGCGGAGTTTAGTGGTGGATGGCGTATGCGTATTGAATTAGCGAAATTACTGTTACAAAAACCACATATTCTATTATTAGATGAGCCTACCAACCACTTGGATATTGAAGCGATCATTTGGTTGGAGGAATTCATGGAAACTTACTCAGGTGCAGTTGTGCTCATTAGTCACGATAAAACATTTTTGGATACAGTTACATCGCGTACCATTGAGATCGTAAATGGGAAGACGTACGACTACAAAACAAACTACTCAAGGTATTTGGTTTTACGTCAGGAACGTATAGAACAACAAGAGAACGCAGCAAAGAATCAACAAAAGATCATCAATCAAACTGAAGTTCTTATTGATAAATATCGTGCAAAGGCTAATAAAGCTTCTTTTGCTCAATCGTTGATCAAAAAATTGGATCGTATGGAACGCGTGGAAGTCGACGATCTGGATACTTCGGTAATGCGTTTCCGTTTTCCTCAGCCGGCACACAGCGGTAAGATTGTGTTGACGGTTGAAGATGCCGGAAAGAAGTACGGAGAGAAAAGAATTTTCTCTGACGCACGTTTCATTATCACTAAAGGAGAAAAAATTGGTTTGGTAGGAAGAAACGGTGAAGGAAAAAGTACCATGATGAAAATGATCGCTAAAAAAGTGGATCATGAAGGAACGGTGCAAATTGGTCATAGTGTTTTACTAGGTTATTTTGAGCAAGATCAGGAAGAAAAATTGGATCCAAAGAAAACTGTTTTTGAAACTATTGATGAATTAGCAGTGGGTGAAGTTCGTAAACAAGTTCGCGGATTATTGGGGTCATTTTTGTTTGGAGGAGAAGATATTGATAAAAAAGTACAAGTGTTGAGTGGGGGAGAACGTGGACGTTTGGCACTTTGTAAATTATTACTGGAGCCTTACAATTTGTTATTAATGGATGAGCCAACCAATCACTTGGACATTCGTAGTAAGGATGTTTTGAAAGCGGCTTTGCAGGATTATGAAGGAACGGTGGTGATGGTAAGTCACGATCGTGATTTTATGAAAGGTATTTGTAACCGTTTGTTTGAATTCCGTGATGGAAAAGTGCGTGAGCATTTGTGCGATATTGAAGAATTCATGCAATTGCGTAAGGTGGAACGTTTGAACGAATTGGACCTTGACAAAAAGGCAAAAGTTGAAACACCTAAACAGGAAGCTC
This sequence comes from Bacteroidia bacterium, assembly GCA_044229315.1. GTDB lineage: Bacteria > Bacteroidota > Bacteroidia > B-17B0 > Aurantibacillaceae > Aurantibacillus. The sequence goes on along the minus strand of JBGATG010000003.1, from coordinate 69,039 downwards.
CGAAAAAACAAGAGACTTCTTCCAATGAAAACGAGAAGAAGCAACTTCAAAATAAGCTAAAGAAGGTAGAGGAGACCATTGAAAAATTGGAGTTGGAGATCAAACAAGCTGACGAAAAGTTGGCTGATCAAGCCAATTACGAGAAGCTGATGAACGATAAAGTATTCTTCAATAACTACTCTCAGTTAAAAAGCAGACTTGAGGCGGAATTGATCAAATGGGAAGAGGTTTCCAATCAATTGAATGGCTAATTAGGCTGAAACTTATATCTTTGTATAAGTGAACATCAAAAAGCATATTCCTAATGCAATTACCTGTGGTAATTTGTTGTGCGGATGTCTTGCTGTTATCAAAATTTTTGAAGGTGATCTTGTATGGGCCGCTTATTTGGTGGGCATTGCAGTAGTGTTGGATTTCTTTGACGGATTTACTGCCCGTGTTTTAAAGGTTGCTTCTCCAATTGGAAAAGATCTCGATAGTTTGGCCGACATGGTGACTTTTGGTCTAGTGCCCGGGTTCATGATGTTTAAACTATTATTTACAGCTTATGTTGTACATATTGCTCAAACAAGTGGCGCTATGGATACAGCTGCAGTTGGACTTGAAAATAGAACAGTTCCAATTCAATACTTGGCACTTCTAATTCCAATTTTTTCAGCAATCAGATTGGCAAAATTCAACAATGATACAAGGCAAACAGAATCTTTTATTGGCGTGCCAACCCCTGCCAATGCAATTTTTATTTGTTCAATTCCGTTAAGTGCGGCATTGTTGCCTAATTTGAATGTATACGTTTTGAGTTTTATTGCCGTTTTAATGAGTTTCTTGTTAGTTGCTCCAATTCCACTTTTCGCTCTAAAATTCAAAAATTTTGGTTGGAAAGGAAATGAGATCCGTTATATATTTTTAGTCCTCTGCGCTCTTTGTTTGATCCTTTTTCAATTTCTTGGATTAGCGATAGCCATAGTTCTTTACGTGGCCATGTCAGTCTTAAACAATCTGTTTTTTAAACCTAAAGCTTCCTAAATTTTTTTGCCACAGAGTCACGGGGAAACTGAGTTTCACGGGGTCTCCGTGTGGCACCGCGTCTTCGCGTCTCTGTGGCTAAAATCACCAACTAATTAACCATTTCCCTTAATTATAAACAACCTTCAAAACTCACTTTTATAAGTGTATTTATCTTGTTAATTTAGCACTTCTTATTTAAAAAACATGGCAAAATTTATCGCAAATATCGACGTAATGCCCCTAAAAGCATTATTGGATCCACAAGGAAAAGCAGTTACAGGTTCCATGAAAAATCTTGGATTACCTGAAATTGAGAACGTTCGCATTGGCAAGCATATCACTCTTGAGATAGAGGCCGGCAGCAAGGATGCCGCATCAGCTAAAGTGGACGAGGCCTGCAAAAAACTACTTTGCAACCAGATCATGGAAGGCTACGAATTCCAAATTAGCGAGGCAAAATAAGTTTTGTTATTGCTTTGAATTAGTTTACATTTGAAATTCTAAAAATCAAAAAACAATGGGTTATCTATTTACCTCAGAATCTGTGTCGGAAGGACACCCGGACAAAGTAGCCGATCAAATTTCGGACGCTTTGATCGACAATTTTTTAGCATTCGATCCATCTTCAAAAGTGGCTTGCGAAACCTTAGTTACAACCGGTCAGGTAGTATTAGCGGGTGAAGTAAAATCAAAAACATATCTAGATGTTCAGGAAATTGCGCGTGAAGTGATCCGCAAAATTGGATACACAAAAGCGGAATACATGTTCGAAGCAAATTCGTGTGGTGTGTTCTCGGCAATTCACGAACAATCTGGCGATATCAACCAAGGTGTTGAGCGTAAAAAGAAAGAAGAACAAGGTGCCGGTGACCAAGGTATGATGTTTGGTTACGCCACTAACGAAACTTCTAACTACATGCCTTTGGCATTGGATCTTGCTCACGGAATTTTATTAGAGCTTGCTGCTTTACGTCGCGAGAACAAAGAAATTAAGTATCTACGTCCGGATGCAAAATCACAAGTTACCTTAGAGTACAATGATGATAACCAACCTGTGCGTATTGATGCTATTGTAGTTTCAACTCAGCATGATGATTTTGATTCTGAGCCAAAAATGTTGGCGAAGATCAAAAAAGATATCATTGATATTTTGATCCCTCGTGTAAAAAAGAAATATCCTAAATACGCGAAGTTATTCAACGATAAAATTAATTACCATATCAATCCTACAGGAAAATTTGTGATCGGTGGTCCACACGGAGATACAGGTTTAACTGGTCGTAAGATCATTGTAGATACTTACGGTGGAAAAGGTGCTCATGGTGGTGGAGCTTTCTCTGGAAAAGATCCAAGTAAAGTTGACCGTTCTGCTGCATACGCAACACGTCACATTGCAAAGAATTTAGTTGCTGCAGGTGTTTGTGATGAAGTGTTAGTTCAGGTTTCTTATGCTATCGGTGTTGCTCAACCAATGGGTATCTTTATTGATACTTATGGAACTGCTAAAGTAAAAATGAGTGATGGCGAGATCGCTAAGATCGTTCAAAAGGTATTTGATATGCGTCCTTACTTTATTGAGCAACGTTTCAAATTACGCACGCCAATGTATAGCGAAACCGCTGCTTACGGACACATGGGTCGTAAGAACGAAGTGGTGACTAAAACCTTTAAAACTCCTGACGGAAAAACCAAAACAATGAAAGTTGAGTTGTTTACTTGGGAGAAATTGGATTATGTAGCTAAAGTAAAAGCGGCATTTAAATTAAAGTAATTCAAAATTGAGATAATATGGAAAGGCGGGACAGTTTGTTCCGCCTTTTTTTATTGCAACATTCCAAAGAAACGCTCAGCAGATGTTTATAAAGCGCTTCTTTGGCCATTTTGGTAGTTTCCCTGTTTTTGTATATTTGGTATACCAAACCTTTTCACATGAGATATCTTCTGAGTTTAACGCTTTTGTTGTGTTTAGTGAACGTAAACGCGCAAACCAATAACAAAATCTCGGTAGAAGGCCCTGATTCTTTAAATGCTACGTTTGTTCCGGCTAATATGCTGGCAAGATATGAGATCGCTGTAGTGAATGGTGTGGATTATATTGAGATCATTAATGTGTATGAGCCTACTGAGGTTATTCTTTTTGACCTTAACGGGAAACTGGTTTACAAGGAAAAGATACAACACAGAACACGTATTGAAAAACATCAGTTTGCCAAAGGGTTTTATGTGATCAAAACACGCTCTGAAAAATTAGAAGCCGTAAAAAAATTATACCTATGACGTTGAAAGGATTTTTAGTTGGAAGTTGCGCGGTTGTTTTAGCCGGCTGCAGTGGTTTTGACCATAAGTTGGTAGAAGATGATTTTAAGAAAAAATGTCCTGAATGTAAGATCGTCAATATTGATTCCCAGGAATGCGAAGATGGGTCTATTTTGTCATGCTATCTTGTAACGATCAATTACACTAAAGATAGCGATACTACAAAAACTGTAGCCTGCCAGTATGTTAAGGGAGATGATGGCTGGCATTTGGTAGAGTAATTACTTTTTCTTTTTCGGTTCTTTGTTAACCGCTTTGGGCGTTTTAACCTCTTTCCATCCTGTAATATCTCTGATCACTACCGAAGCACAGGTTAATCCAAAAATTGCCGGTAAATAGGAAATAGTTCCGTAGGCCGATTTCTTGAATTTACTTCCGTCGGTGTGCATGATGGAGAATTTAGCCGGTAATTCGGTACTAAAAACACATTTTACACCTTTAAAGATATTCATGTAACGCAAACGTTTGCGCACGTATTGAGCGAGTGGATCGGTGTGTGTGTCCTTAATGTCGGCGATCATCAACTTCAATGGATCCATTTTTCCGCCGGCACCCATGCTCGAAATAATTTTTTGGTTATTCCAGTATGCGGTTGAGATCAAATATAATTTTGGAGAGATGCTATCAATGGCGTCGATGATGTAGGTGAATTTCTGTTTAAAGAATTCTTTCATATCATCCGGCGTTTGAAACTTATCGATCACATTTATTTTGCAATCCGGATTGATCGCGATCAAACGTTCGTACATCAACTTTGCCTTGCCTTGCCCTTCGGTTGTTTTCATCGCCTGGATCTGACGATTGCGATTCGTTGGATCCACTGTATCTCCATCAATAATGGTCATTTCGCCAACACCTGCACGGCATATGGCTTCAGCGGCATAACCGCCAACGCCACCTAAACCCACAACCAACACATGCGCCTTAAGCAGGTTCTCTACTCCTTTATCTTTCACCAATAGTTTGGTGCGCTCCATCCATTTAATATCCATTACTTCACTTTTTTTACCGTGTCGAGTTTAAACACTTCTTTAAAATTGGATTCGATCTGCATTTGAATGATCTCATCGTTTACGCCCAACAATTCACCCGCCTTTAAGTAAATATATTTTATTGAAAGATCTTTATCGTCCGTTTCCAGGAAAAAACGTTTACGCCCAACTGTTTTAATGGCTTTGGCCGCGTTGCTTTCAAAACCAAGTAGTGCTTTTCCAAAAGAAAAATAATAACCCTCTTCCGTCAACACCCTCGCAATATTCTCGTTGTTGTTAAATCCGTGAATGATCACCGGCACTTGATTATCGTTATGATTTAAGCAATTGATCAGCTCGTTAAACGCTTTCACGCAGTGAATGATCAACGGTTTTTTTATTTTGTTGGCGATCTTCACTTGCTCCACAAACACTTTTTGTTGAAGATCAAAATCCACTTCGCTGTTCTTATCCAAACCACATTCCCCAATAGCCAAACACCCTTTTTCGTGTGCAATGTCACGCAAATGTTCCAGGTCGTCCTGGTAATTACCATCAATATGCCAGGGGTGCAAGCCGTACGAGTAATATTTCACGCGATCATTTTGTTGGAGGAAAAGATTCACCAATTCCAAGTGAGCGTCAAAGATCTGTGAATGCGTATGTATGTTAATAAACACGGTTAAAAATAAGGTTTTACCCTTTCAAATGAACAGGCAATATTAGTAATTTAGAATCGATTTTTATACCCGCATGCCTGCAAATTATAACAAACTCACGTCAATAACCCTCAATGCTTTAAGAGCAATTGTTGGTGAGGCAAATTTGCATGCAGGCGGCGAAAAGCTGGACAAATATGCATCGGATGAAACGGAAGACCTTGTTTTTTTGCCGGAAGTAGCGGTTTGTCCGCAAACGGTTGAGCAGATCTCTCAGATCGCCAAACTGTGTAACGACAATCACATTCCTTTAACAACACGCGGCGCAGGCACCGGTTTAAGTGGAGGTGCTTTGCCAATTAAGGGCGGTGTGGTGTTAAGCATGGAAAAATTCAATAAGATCCTGAGTATTGATGAGCGAAATTTACAAGCAACTGTTGAGCCGGGTGTGATCAATTATATTTTCCAGGAGGAAGTAAAAAAATTGGGATTGTTTTATCCACCTGATCCCGCTAGCTGGGGAAGCTGCAGCTTGGGAGGAAATATTGCGCATAGTAGTGGCGGACCAAAAGCAGTAAAGTACGGAACAACGCGTGATTATGTTTTGAATCTGGAAGTGGTGCTTGCTAACGGCGACGTTATTTGGACAGGAGCGAATACGTTGAAATATTCTACTGGATATAATTTGACACATTTGATGATCGGTAGTGAAGGAACTTTGGGAATTGTGACCAAGATCGTTTTTAAATTACTTCCCTTACCGCAACATGATCTGTTGATGTTGGTGCCATTTGCCAGCGCAGAAAAAGCTTGCGAAGCCGTTGGTTCAGTATTTAGAGCGGGGATTATTCCAAGTGCTATGGAATTTATGGAACGTGACGCGATTGAGTGGAGCGCGAAATTTAGCGGAGAATTAAATTTTGAGATCAAACCCGAGTGGCAAGCTTTATTGTTGGTAGAGGTGGATGGAAATAATATGGATGTGTTGATGAGTGATTGTGAGAAGATCTCGGAAATAATGACCCAACACGGAAGCGACGAAATATTATTTGCCGAAGGAGCAGAGCAAAAGAACGCTTTATGGAAGATCAGAAGAAAAGTGGGAGAGGCCGTAAAAAGTAATTCGGTTTACAAAGAAGAAGACACTGTTGTTCCTCGAGCTGAATTGCCGGTTTTGTTAAAGGGCGTTAAAGACATTGGCAAGAAATACGGATTTAAAAGTGTTTGTTACGGACATGCCGGCGATGGAAATTTGCACGTGAATATAATTAAAGGTGAGCTAAGTGATAAAGTTTGGGAGGAGGATCTTCCTAAAGGAATTACTGAGATCTTCCAATTGTGTAAGAAATTAGGCGGAACAATTAGTGGTGAACACGGAATTGGTATGGTGCAACAGAAGTATATGTCGATCATTTTTCCCGCTCATCAATTGCAGCTCATGCGCGACATTAAAAAGGTGTTCGACCCCAATGAGGTACTAAATCCAGGGAAGATCTTTTCCGCTTAGTAACCGCACATCCCAAAAAATCTAAATTCAACAATTTTTAGTAACCATTTTCCTTTATTTACGGTATAACTTTGTATTTCTCCAAACCAATATTTTTCATTAAGTTTATAAGATCCAATATGCTCCGTTTTACCCTTATCATAGGATTATTTTTCTCATCAATTTTAGGCGCGCAAACCACGTTAAAGTATCCAACCTTATTGTGGAAGATCTCGGGCAACGGCTTAAAAAAAGATAGCTACCTGTATGGCACGATGCATGTGAGTAATCGCGTGGCCTATCACTTGTCAGATCAATTTTTTGACGCCATTAAGAGCGTGGACGTTGTGGGTTTGGAAACAAATCCTGCTGAATGGCTTGCTAATATGGAGTTGACCGGTGAGTTAAGTAAAGCAAGTGGCGTTTCTTTATACAATGCTTACGGAGGAAATTTTTACAAGAATGTTTTTGGAATGCGTTTTCCCGATAAACAGGTTTACAAATCTTTATTAAGTTTTGATCCGGAAATCATCAACGGTTTGTTGTATCGCCATAGCATGAGTCAGGAAAATTTCGAGGAGAATACTTACATCGATCTTTTTATTTACCAGGCTGCGGCAAAACTTAATAAGAAAATTGTGAGTCTTGAGGACTTTGTGAAAGCTGAAATTCAAGCAAAGCTTGCCGCGTTACCGGATACTGAATTTGATCCGGATGCGAAGAGTGACAGCGACTATGGATATCGTTATGGCGCCAACGATAAAATGGAAGATGCTTATCGTCAAGGAAATTTGGATGCAGTGGATAGTTTGACCAAAGTGATGGAGACAAAGAATATGCAAACGTATTTGTTGCATAATCGCAATGGTTATTTTGTACACTGTATAGATTCTATTTTGAGATCAGGAAAGGCATTGTTTAGTGGTGTTGGTGCAGCGCATTTGCCGGGGAAAAGTGGCGTGATAGAAATGTTACGCAAATTGAATTACAAAGTGGAGCCTGTTGCACCGAAGCAAACAAGCAAAGCGATTAAGGAGCAAGAGAACATTGATCGGATCTTAAAACCTGTTTCTTTTGAAAAGAACTTCGCAACAGATTCCTTGTTCTCTATCCAGGTACCTGGCAAATTGATCCAGATCATGAATTATGACAATATCAAGTACTATATCAACGCAGATATGGTAAATGGTAATTTTTATAATGTAGCGCGTTTAAAAACAAATTCTACGCTTAATAATTACAACACGGCAAAAATGACCTCGATGTTGGACAGTTTATTCTTTGAGAACATACCGGGTAAGATCATCAGTAAAAAAGACATTGAGAATAATGGCATCAAAGGATTTGACATCGTTAACAAAACACGTAGGGGCGACCTGCAACGTTATAATATTTTTATTACAGATCTGGAATTGATAATTTTCAAACTTGGAGGTAAAGGGGAATTTGTAAATTCTACTGCGGGCAAGCAGTTCTTTAGTTCAATTAAATTCGAAAATAAGAGTACAAGCACGCTAACCTATCAACCTCCCACAAAAGGATTCAAAGTTCGCGTACCAAGCGAATTGAGCTACAGTCGCAACGATTATGTTGGTGTAGCTGGTTTGGTGGAAGATCTCAGCGCCTATGATAAGAAAGAAGGGAATTTCTTTGGGGTGAAGCACGCGATCTATAACGATTTTTATTATTTGGAAGAAGATACATTTGAATTGAATCGTTTGGCTTCTTATGCCTTACAGAATTTTAAATTCACTAAAGAGATCACTACGGAATTGAAAAAGGAGTTAGGTTTTCCGTGCATTTATATTAGTGCTAAAAACACTACCGGCAAAAAATTCTGCGGAAAGATCTATATTAAAGGCGTTCACTATTATTTGGCTTATGCTATAAGTGATAGTAAAGTTGATCTTTCAAATGATTTCTTTAAGAGTTTTGAATTAACGGAATTTAATTATTTGAATGAGATCAAAGAGATCAAGGATAATGATCTTCATTTTATCACAAAGGACGAAACTTCAAATACTGCCACAAGCCGATTCAATGAACAATTTGTAAGAGAATACACTCATATCAAAGATTCTTTAAAGACCAAGAAGAATAAACCTGATGATTTCGATTACACAAGTAATACCAAGAACTATTACTCTCCTTCAAGTCATGAGTATGTAGAGATCTTTTACGAGCGCTACAATGATTACGATTACCGCACTAAGAAAGACCTTATTGAGAAAATTAAAAAGAATCTAGGTGAGCAATTGACCATGAACATCCGAATGATCTCGCAAAAAGAAGAGAACGGAACTGTTATGTTGGAATTTTACATGAAGGATACGGCTACCGTGCGCGCTATCAAAACCAAGATCTTTGTTCGCGGGGGAACTGTTTATCAGGTAAAAGCACCATGCGATACCATTTATGGTTTAAAAGGTTGGGCCGCGGAGTTCTATAATTCTTTCAAGTTAAAAGATACTACTATCGGTAAAAATATTTTCAAAAATAAATTCAAAGGTTTATTGAACGATCTTGTTAGCGCGGACACAGCGGTTCAACGCAAAGCCATATTCTCGATCAGTAATTCTATTAGCCTGGAAAAAGAGTACCTTGATGACTTTCTACAATTCTTGCAAAGCGATAAATTGAACAGGATCAGCAGCGATGCCAAAGCGCAGTTGTTTGTGAGTGGAGGAGTTTTTGAAAGTGAGAAGATCATTCCGGTGTACACCAAACTTTATTCGCAGTATGCCGATAGTGCGTATTTACAGATCTGCTTGCTAAAGGGTTTGGCGTATTACAAAAATAAGAATACGTTCAAGGCCGTTGGTGACCTTATATTAAAGGAGACACCATTAGTTGGCGATGAAAGTGTTGTTGGCAACGTATTTAAAGTACTTCAGGATTCTTTGGAATTGTGTAATGTTCTTTATCCTTCTATTTTAAACGTAACACGCAACGAAGAGTACCATACTCCCGTTTACAAAATGTTAAGCTTGCTGGTAAAAAAGAAATTAATAACGCCGCAGCAGATCGCTTTGAGCAAACCTGATATCTTGCAGGACGCGAACGCGGAGTTGAAACGTTATAATGCAACCTCTCAAGGAAAGAGTAAGAGTAATTTATATGGAGTTAATTCGGCGAACAATGAGGATCTGATCAATGCGATAAAAGACAATTTACAAACGTTATCACAAAATGCCATTGTAAGGAATACAAAGTATAAAGATGTGTTGAATTTGAATGATCAGCCTTTGCTGGTTAATTTCGCTCACATTTTGATGCCGTTTTACAAAACAGATGAGAAAGCAAGGCAATTTTGCGATAAAGTGTCGCGCATAAAAAATGAGCAGATCACTATGCCGATGTATGTATTGTACAAAAAGAATGGTATGACCTTAAACGACACCCTGGCCAATTATTTCGCAAAGAATCCAAATACGCGTGCTTACTTCTACAGCGAATTGGAGCGAGATAATATGGTGGATCTTTTCCCAAAGAACTACGCTTCGCAACAACAATTGGTGGAATCTGTTTTAAAAGCTTACAATTTGGTGAACACGTATTCTGCGTATGATTCCGAAAAACCAAAGGATAGTTTGGTCTTTCATAAAGAATTTAAAGCGCATAACAAGTACGAAAAAGGAACTATATATGTTTTTAAATCGCCAAAAAACAAATTAGGGCTAAGTAAATGGTCGGTAGCCTTTGTTCCAACAGTACCTGGCAATAAATTAAATTCAGACAGTGTGGTGTTGAAGTCGGGCGAACTGTTCAATGAAACGCTTACTGAAACGGAGATCGAGAACGAGATCCTCGACGAATTTTCAGGAGGATATCGAAATCGCATTGCTTCCAGCAAATCAAATTATTTTGATTACGAATGAGTACCCTTTACCTTTTTCCAACTACTTTGAGTGAGGCCGATCTTGATTTGGTTCTTCCTAAGTACAATATCGATCTAATAAGAGGGATCAAACATTTTATTGCCGAAGATGCAAAGACCGCACGCCGTTTTTTAAAGTTATGTGGCTATCCAGCTATTCAGGATGCTGAAATTGCTCTGTTGAATGAGCATACAGAATCGAATTCAATTAGCGAACTTTTAAAACCTTTACAACACGGTCAGGATATTGGATTGATGAGCGATGCCGGTTGTCCGGGTATAGCTGATCCGGGCGCTGAAGTGATCGCCCTCGCGCATAAGAGAGGTTTTAAAGTGGTGCCTTTGGTGGGGCCAAGTTCAATAGTTCTTGCCATCATGGCCAGCGGTTTTAATGGTCAGAACTTCGCGTTCAATGGATATTTGCCAATAGAAAAAGACAAACGTGTAAAACGAGTGAAAGAGCTTGAGCTACTAGCAAGTAAACACAAACAGGCCCAGTATTTTATTGAAACTCCTTATCGCAATATTCAGATGTTGGGTGATCTTTTATCATCGCTTAACCCTTCTACACAATTGTGCATTGCCAGTAATTTAACGGATACTTCGCAACAGATCATCACGCGAAGTGTTGCCGAATGGAAGAAGCTGGAAGCTCCCGCTATCAATAAAATCCCTGCGGTATTCGGTATCTATTGCTAAGAGGCTTCTTAAAAATCAATTGTTTAAAACATCTTTTTTGAGCCAGGACTCAAGGGTTCTCATTTCCTAACTTGGTACTGTGAGTTTACTTGAGTTGATACGGTCAAAGCACAATTTGATCCTGAAGCTGCTATTGGCGGTGATCGTATCTTTTATTTTCACAATTCTACTTCCCGGAAGTAAAGTTAGTTTTCATAACGTAGATGAATTTGACGCGGTGTGGCCTTACAAAGACCTGGTTCTTGATGAGGATTTTTTTATACGAAAATCATCCGAACAATTAAAGAAAGAACAAGAAGAAGCTACAAAAGATACTATGTTTGTTTTTGAACTGAGGGAGAGTGAAGTAGAAGAGAAGCTAAGTGAATTGTCAAAGGCAGATGAAAGACTTTTTCAGCAAATGAAACCAATATTAGACTCCATCTACAGGAGAGGGGTTGCTGAAACGAAGAACGAAGCGTTTGGGAAAAATGTGCTGCTAAATAGAAAGGGAATTGCGGAGTATACAGCCTACAGTGATCTTTACACGATCACGTCCGCATCAGAAGAATTAAACAGGCAGATACAAATTAGGGGCATTTCTGTTCCTACATCTATAAATCTCAATGATTATTTAGCGAGGAATGTTTTTTTTAGTGCCGAAAAAACGCAGGCTTACAGAATATCCATTATTGAAGGTATTTCTATGTACAGCATCGCGTATCCCAAAGGAGCTGTATTAGTAAAACAAGGCGAACAATTGACAAAAGAGAAACGCGGATTGATCAGCGATTATTTTCAAGTAAAGAAAGCGGATACTGCAATTTCTTTCCTCACCTTCATTGGACGATGGGGATTGATGTTCACACTTTCCATCACCTTACTCATGTATCTGTTCTTTTTCAGAAAAAGTATTTTCGGCCAAAATTTACAAGTTGGATTTTTGTACTTGTGTTTATTGGTGGCTTTTTTCGCGAGTTATCTTTTTTATAAGTATGGATTGATGCAAAACGCGCTTCCATTTGTGCTTACGCCAATTATTGTAAGAGCCTTCTTTGATAGTCGTACTGCTTTGTTCACCCATTTGATATCTGTATTGTGTTGCAGCTTTTTTATGCCTGATCTGATGGAGTTTGTGTTGATGCAGTTGATAGCGGGCATTGGGATTCTTTTCTCTGTTTCCGAAATGCGTAAACGTCAACAGATCTTGAATGCCGCAGTTATTGCCATTATATTCTACGTTGTTATTTTTATTTTCTTTCATTTGGGATTTGGCACCAAGGAACTTATTCCAAAATTCAGTGCGTATCTTCCATATCTCATTAGTTCAAGTTTGGTGTTGCTTGCCACGCCGCTCATTTTTATAATTGAGCGTTTGTTTGGGTTCATTTCCGATTTTAAATTATTGGAGTTATGCGATCTCAATCAACCTTTGTTACGGGAACTGTCGCAGCAAATTCCAGGTACGTTCCAGCATTCTTTACAAGTTGCGAATTTGGCGGAGGAAGCCATCTATTTTATTGGGGGAAACACTTTGCTCGTTCGTGCCGGAGCAATGTATCATGATGTCGGAAAAATAAATAATCCTTCATACTTCATAGAGAATCAGGGAACGAATGTGAGTCCGCATATTGAAATGCAACCAAAGGAAAGCGCTAAGATCATCATTGATCACGTGATCGAAGGAATTGAATTGGCGAAAAAACACAAGCTGCCCGAGCAGATCATTGATTTTATACGAACGCATCATGGAACAACCACGGTTGGATTTTTCCTGAACATGCAACGCAAGGAACAAGAAAAGTTAAAGATCAACGAAGATGATTTTCGTTATCCGGGACCAATTCCATTTAGTAAAGAAACCGCGGTTTTGATGTTGGCAGATGGTGTTGAAGCCGCGTCGCGAAGTTTAAAAACAAAGGATGCTCTAAGTATTAGCGATCTTGTTGATCATATTATTGATTACAAAATTCAACAGAATCAATTGATCAACGCTGATATTACATTTAAAGACATAACCCTCATCAAAAAAATATTTAAGAAAAGATTGATGACCATCTATCACGCGCGTATCGAATACCCAGTCTAAGTGATATTAGTTAATTATTTGAAAGTCAATTGTTTGTATATAGTTTTTATTTAATATCTTTGTATAGTATGAAAAGGTACCTTTTTCTATGTTTTAGTGCAATACTGATGCTGAGTTCATGTAAAGTATTCAGATCAAACATCCTTCTTAAAACGCCAAAAGATTACAGTTACGATAAACTCGTGGATTCTTTAACGCGCAATGAATATAAGTTGGCGGCAAATGATTTCCTAAGCTTCAAGGTTTATCCAAACGAGGGTTTTAAAATGGTTGACATGGCAAATGATGTTCAAAACCTTAACTACATTCCAACCGTTGATGCGCGTATTGAGACCGATGGATCTGCACGTTTGCCTTTAGTTGGTAGTATTCCTCTTGCCGGTTTAGGAATTGTTGAAGCTGAAAAATTATTGGAAGACAAGTATGCCGTATTTTACAAAAAGCCTTACATCAACTTAAAAGTTACTAATAAACGCGTTATTGTATTTCCCGGACAGGCGGGTGCAGCGCGTGTGATCTCAATACAAAATAATAATACAACCGTTTTGGAATCATTAGCGCTTGCCGGCGGAATTTCAGAAGATGGAAAAGCGTATAAGGTAAAGTTGATCCGAAATACTCCTGGGCAATCTGCTAAAGTGTATTTGATGGATCTTTCTAAGATCGATGGATTGGCCTTTGCCAACACGCAGGTGCAGGCTTATGATGTTATTTATGTTGAGCCTCGTTACCGCCCTATCCGCACATTCTCGAATGAGGTAGCGCCGGTGATAACACTCTTAACAACATTCATCATTCTTTATTCAATTATCACAAAGTAATCCTCAATGTCGTACCACGTAGGGTTAAATAAAACTGATTTTGTAAAAGAAGCAGAAGCAAAGCTAAATTCTGCGCTCGACGTTAGTTTACTATTCCACCTTTTAAAAAAGTTCAAGTGGGTATTCATTGGTTTATTCCTGGCAAGTGGCATCATCGCGTTCTTGTACTTGCGCTATAGTCAGCCTATTTACGAATCACGTGTATTATTGCAGATCAATGATAATAAGACCGACCAGGTATTGCGTTTGGATGGAGGTCTTAACGAGAATGAGAATATCATTGCCGAAGCGATAGAGCAGATCAAATCAAAAGTTTTTTTGAAACGTATTGTTGAGAAACTAGATCTTGGCGTGGTTTATTTTAGTGAAGGAACATTTAAGAACTACGAACTTTATTTATCCTCACCTTTCCTGGCGCAAATAAATATCAAGAACGAAAGCTTATACGGTCAAAAGATCTACATTGAACTTAACGAGGCGCTCAATGCCGGTGTGATAAAATACGGAACCACCTCAAAAAAATTCAAGATCAACGAATGGGTGCGCACAGGCGATTTCGATATTAACGTTTATCTCAATCCAAAATTAACGCGCACAGTGATCCAACGTACCATTGCCAATAACAAAGCGTTTTACATGACGGTTGGTAATGTTGACCATGTTACCTCCGAATTGCAGGGAAAATTGGAAGTGAAGGTGGTGAACGAACTCGCAAAGACCATTTTGATCAAGGTTAAGGATATTAACCAGCAAAAAGTATCCGACGTAGTTAATGAGCTTTCTCAAGAATTCCTGAGTTATGATGTGGAGCGCAAGAGTGAGAGTTCGATCAGTATCTTAGCTTTTATCAATAAACAGTTGGGTCTTGTATACAATGATCTTCGTGAAACAGAAAAGGACCTGAAAGAATTCAAGCAAGGCAAGAATTTTAATCCAAACTCGCAAGTACTTAGTGCCGACCTTCTAAGAGCCTCAACTATTGATGAGCAGTTGATGAATGTGGAGATGGAGGAGAAATTGATCGATGAAGTTATTAAGGATATTAATAAATCAAAGAATCCCGACATTTATCACTTGCTATCCATGATCTCAGGCACAGATTATGAGACCATGGTGAAAGATGTGGTGAGCAACATTCAAAAACTATTAGCAAAAAAGGAGGAACTACTTTATTCAGTGACACCCGATGCGGATAATATTAAACAGATCAATTATCAGCTCGAGAATCAACGGAAATTGTTGTTGGAGAGTTTAGACGCCGCAAAATTGCGTTATAAGTCTAAATACAAGAATTTACTGGAGAAATCCTCGGACGTAAAAAGTAAACTAGGCATCTCTTCTCCAGAAGAAGATGTGGAGCTTTCTCGCTTAAATCGTTTGTACAGTATCAATGAGAAGTATTACACGATGTTGTTGGAAAAAAGAACAGAGTTCTCAATTTCCAAAGCGGGTTATGTTACTCAAAATATTATTTTGGAGAAAGCTATTGGTTTGGGAGGAAAAGTATTTCCAAGTACAAAAGAAATTCTGTTGATCGCTTTTGTGCTCACCATTTTGACCATTTTCATTATTTTAATGGTCGTTTATTTTACCCACAACAAGATCTATTCTATTCATGATGTCATGAAGTTCAACACACAAGGCGTTTCGCTGATCGGTGTAGTTCCAAAATATGAAAGTCAACTTCCACTATCGCAGCTCATTGTGGATAAGAATCCAAAGTCGATTATTTCAGAGGCGTTCAGAACAATTAGAACTAATCTTTCGTTCATTGATAATACACCGGGAAGTAAATTGATCTCTATCAGTTCAACCATAAGCGGTGAAGGAAAAACATTTATCGCTATCAACATTGCGGGTATTTTGGCCTTTACAGGAAAAAAAGTCGTTCTGATCGATCTTGATATGCGTAAACCAAAGATCCATAAAGGATTTGGCGTGAAGAACGATAAAGGAATGAGCACCATTCTTACAGGCGAAACCCAAATAGAAGAATGCTTCAATCCAAGCTCCATTGACAACTTGAAGTTTATTACGGCCGGACCAACGCCTCCAAATCCTTCGGAGTTGATATTAAGCGAGAAATTAGGTCAGGTAATTGCCGACCTGCAAAAGCAATTTGATTATGTGGTGATCGATAACGCACCGGTTGGATTAGTGACCGACGGTATTGAGACCTTGCGTAAATCGGACTATCCTATCTATGTATTAAGGGCAGAGTACTCCGACAAATATTTCATTCAGAACCTTGTTCGTTTAAAGACCGAGAATCAAATAACGCGTTTGGCCGCTGTGCTAAATGATGTTGATATGACTAAAAAACGTTATGGCTACAACTACGGTTACACCTACAGCTATGGTTATGGTACCGGTTATTATACCGAAGACGGAGATTCAAAAAAGAAAAAGAAGAAAAAGTAATGGAAGTTACAGAAACATTTATAAAAGGACTCTTTGTGATCAAGCCTCGTGTGTTTGAAGATCCACGTGGCTATTTTTTTGAGAGTTATAATAATCAGGTATTCGAGAAATCGGGATTAAAACTGGATTTTGTTCAGGATAATCAGTCGCTTTCGCAAAAGGGAGTGTTAAGAGGTTTACATTTTCAAAATCCACCATTTGCCCAAGGGAAATTGGTGCGTGTGATCACTGGAGCAGTTTATGATGTTGCTGTTGATATTAGAAAAGGTTCACCCACTTACGGAAAGTATTTTGGACTGGAACTTACAGAAGCTAACAAATGGATGATGTACATTCCACCGGGGTTCGCGCACGGATTTGCTACGCTTGAGAATAATACCATTTTTTCATACAAGTGCACGAACTATTACAGCAAGGCTTCTGAGGATTGTTTGTTGTGGAATGATCCAGCTATTGGAATTGATTGGAAATTGAACGGAGAACCTTTGCTTTCCGACAAAGACAAAGAAGGAAAAAAATTAAAAGATCTGGTGTCTCAATTTTAATGTCCTCCAGCTTAAATACTAACTTAACGCTCATCTCTTTATTATTCTTCAGCTTTGTGATATCGCTGTTGATCAATTACATTTTATTGAAGTTTGCCCGAACACTCGGAATTCGTACACGCGTTTCTACCGAGATCCGCTGGGATCCCCAACACAAACCGTCCTTAGGCGGTATTTCGTTTTACCTTAGTTTTCTTTTCTCTTTCATTTTCCTGGCACTCATCAGTCCTGATTTCAGTAATTTCCGGTGGACCGTTTTCGGCTTATTACTTGCCGGATCTCTCGCGTTTCTAATGGGTTTGGCCGACGACGCCTTCAATACACAGCCAATGCTGAAACTTATTACGCAGATCATTTGTTCATTGATCTTGGTGTATTCAGGAATTTACATTCGTTTGTTCGAGAACATACTTTTGAATTATGGTCTAACTATATTTTGGATCATAGGGATGATGAATTCTTTTAATTTGATAGATAACATGGATGGTATCACCGGAATTATTTCAGTGGTGATCTGCGCGTTCTTTGTATCCTTGGGTGTTTCTCAAAAGATATCTAATTCTTACATTACTATTTTTAATGTGTGTTTACTTGGAGCGGTTGTAGGATTTTTGGTGTACAATTTTCATCCATCAAAAATGTATATGGGCGATTCGGGTAGTCAGTTTGTTGGATTTTTTCTCGCAGCTATTGGAATTGAAGCGTGTTGGAATAATGGTTTGCCTTTGGGCTTATACCATGGGGAATTAGAAAATATCACACTTGTGCTTCTGGTTTATCTGTTGCCAATTGTTGACACCACAACTGTTTTTATCAATCGCATCGCACGTGGAAATTCTCCGTTCATTGGCGGAAAAGATCACACCACACATCATTTATTTTTTAAAGGTATAACTGAGAAGAGAATTGCGATCCTATTCTTTCTTATCTCAGTAATGGCCTGTGTTCTAGCGTATAACATTGTATTTAATTTTAGTTATAATTTGTTGTATTTTGGAATAAGTTTCGTTGTAATAGTATTTTTAATTTTGTATCTTAATACTATTATACGAAAGAGAACTTGAGCGTTTGGTTTGATATAAAGAATAATACCCTAAAGATCGTATTGTTCCTGGCGGTCTTCCTACTTTTCTATTTTTTAGAGATCACCTTCCTGAAAAGCCCTAATCGTAGCGATGTTGCTTACGAAAATAACAACTTTAAAGTATTTGGTTTAAATATTCCCTCCAATCTTCGTTTTTGCGGCGAACCGGTGCCCGTGGATAATTTTGAGATCCGAACCAATTTAGAAGGTGAATTCTTTACGAATAGATACTGGAAAAGTAATTCGGCCATTTTGTTCAATAAAGTAGCAAAATGGTTCCCTTATATTGAACCTATTCTCAAACAGGAAGGTGTTCCCGACGATATCAAATACATTGCTGTGATCGAAAGTCATCTTTCCAACCAGGTTTCGCCTGCCGGTGCCGTTGGTTTTTGGCAGTTGATGCCTTCGGCCGCCAGAAATTACGGTCTTATAGTAAATGATGAGGTGGATGAACGTTTGGATGTGGAAAAAGCAACGCACGCAGCCTGCAAATTCTTTAAAGAAGCTCATAAGCGTTTCAATAATTGGACACTTTCGGCTGCCGCGTATAATTTGGGAATGGGAGGGGTTGAACGCGCCATCAAAAATCAAAAAGTAAATAATTACTACGACCTTTTATTGAATCCTGAGACCGGAGAATTTGTGTATCGCTTGATGGCTTACAAGACCTTACTCTCCAATCCCATTCACTATGGCATAAAGCGGAAAACGATCAGCTATTATCCCAAGATCCCCGTAAAAACTATTACCATAGATTCAAGCATCACGGATCTTGCTTATTTGGCAAAGCATTTAAAATGCAATAAAACTCAAATAAAATTGCTTAATCCCTGGTTGGTGAGAGGAACCCTTCACAATCCGGATAGGAAAGAATATAAGTTAAAGATCCCCCAAAACCTCAAAAAGGATTATTCGATGTACTACGTCGATCTGATGTCGGAGGACGGTTATATGTACGATAGGGAGGAACCGGAGACGCTGGAGGTTCCTAAGGCCGATTCCCTTACGGTAAAGAGTAATTAACAATCGGGTTTTCTTACCATTTTTTAGAGGCTTTACTCTTAAAAATCAATTAAATTTGTTGTTCTATTTGCCGAAAACAAAATGCCTAAGACCGAACTGGAAACTGAACCAAAACAGGAACTTTTATATGATGAAGAGATCATTGAGGTTATTGGCGCGCGCGCAAATAATTTAAAAGATCTATCGCTTACTATTCCGCGCAACAAACTGGTTTGTATCACCGGCTTAAGTGGTAGTGGAAAGTCTTCATTGGCTTTTGATACTATTTATGCCGAAGGGCAACGTCGCTATATAGAGAGTTTTTCCTCATATGCACGTCAATTCTTAGGGAGTTTAGAAAGACCCGACGTAGATAAGATCACCGGATTAAGTCCGGTAATTTCTATTGAACAGAAAACCGTAAATAAAAACCCGCGTTCAACTGTAGGAACGATCACTGAGATCTATGACTTCATTCGCTTGTTATTTGCGCGTGCCGGCGAAGGTTATTCTTATGTGACCGGAGAAAAAATGGTGAGGTACAGCGATGATCAGATCGTTGATCTTATTTTGGAAGATTATAAAGGCAAATATATTTTGTTGCTTGCTCCTGTGGTAAAAGGCCGTAAAGGTCATTACCGCGAATTATTTGAGGATGTTCGTAAAAAGGGATTCACAAAGATCCGTATCGATGGAGAAGTAAAGGATATTGTAGCCAAAATGCAAGTGGATCGTTACAAGATCCATGATATTGAATTAGTGATCGATCGTTTGGAGATCGCAAAAGATATTCGTTCGCGTTTGTATCAATCTTTGCAAACTGCTATGAAGCAGGGTAAAGGAACCATCATGGTGCAGGAAGCTGATCCAAATGAAAAGAAGAAACCCGCCAAAGGAAAAGCACCTGTTTCAAAAGTTCGTTTCTTCAGCCGCTCATTAATGTGTCCGAGTTCGGGAATTTCGTATGATGAACCGGCACCAAATTCATTTTCCTTCAACTCACCTTATGGTGCTTGTCCAAAATGCAATGGATTGGGAGAAGTTTCTGAAATCGACATTAAGAAAATTGTTCCAAACGGAAAACTTACTATTAAAAAGGGAGCTATCGCACCAATTGGTCCGTTCAAAAAGAACTGGATCTTCATGCAAATGGAAGCGCTTGGGAAGCGTTTTGATTTTGATCTGGATACTCCCTTTGAAGAATTAGATGAGGAAGCTGTAGGTGTTTTATTGTATGGAACGGAGGAATTGATCCATGTGGTGACTGATACAGGAGATTACAATTCTACATTTGAAGGCATCGCGAATTTTATTTCCAAACAAGCGGAGGATGATGAAAGTCCCGGAGTTTCGCGTTGGGCGGAAGGATTTACAAATAAAGTTCCTTGTACACAATGTAACGGCACGCGTTTAAAGAAAGAAGCCCTCTATTTTAAAATAGCAGATAAGAATATTGCCGAATTGGCAAGCATGGATATCGTTTTCCTTGCGCAATGGTTCGAGAACGTAGAAAGGAAATTGAACAAACAGCAAAATGTTATTGCTAAGGAGGTTTTAAAGGAAATTCGCGCACGCATTGGGTTTTTATTGGAAGTTGGATTAAGTTATGTGACCTTGAATCGTTCTTCGCGTAGTTTAAGTGGTGGAGAAGCACAGCGTATTCGTTTGGCTACACAAATTGGTTCGCAATTGGTAGGTGTATTATATATTTTGGATGAACCAAGTATTGGTTTGCATCAAAGAGATAACACACGTTTGATAACTGCACTTAAAAATTTACGCGATGTAGGGAACTCTATTATTGTTGTTGAACATGATAAAGACATGATCGTTGAAAGCGATTATGTGATCGATATCGGTCCGGGAGCGGGATTGCACGGCGGAAAATTAGTTGCCGCCGGAACGCCAAAAGAAATGTTGAAGCTAAATACCACTACTGCTCAATACATCAATGGCAAAAAAGAAATTGCGGTTCCAAAAACGCGTCGTAAAGGAAACGGCAAAAAGATCAGTTTGAAGAATGCAAGCGGAAATAATTTGAAGAATGTTTCTTTAGACGTACCGCTTGGAACTTTTGTTGTTGTTACCGGTGTTAGTGGAAGTGGAAAAAGCACATTGATAAATGAGACCCTTTATCCGATCCTTTCTTCTCATTTCTATAAATCAGAAAAAAAGCCATTGCCTTATAAATCGATAACGGGAGTTGATAACGTGGACAAAGTGATTGATATTGATCAAAGTCCAATTGGAAGAACACCACGTAGTAACCCTGCAACATACACAAAAGTATTTGACGATATCCGTCGTTTATTTGCAGAAGTACCGGAGGCAAAGATCAGAGGTTACCAACCTGGAAGATTTTCTTTCAATGTAAAAGGAGGAAGATGTGAAACTTGTGGCGGAGCAGGACTACGTACGATCGAAATGAATTTTTTACCTAACGTTTATGTGAATTGTGATGATTGCAATGGTAAGCGCTACAATCGCGAAACATTGGAAGTTCGCTACAAAGGAAAATCTATTAGTGATGTGTTGAACATGACCATTGAGCAATCGGTTGAATTCTTCCAACACATTCCGTCTATTCATCGCCAATTAAAAACATTGAATGATGTTGGACTTGGTTACATTACATTGGGGCAACAAGCCACAACCTTAAGTGGTGGCGAAGCGCAACGCGTGAAGTTGGCAACTGAACTAAGCAAACGCGATACGGGAAATACGTTCTATATTTTGGATGAGCCCACAACAGGATTGCATTTTGAGGACATTCGTATTTTGTTGGAGGTATTAAATCGTTTGGTTGAAAGTGGAAATACAGTGTTGGTGATCGAACACAATATGGACATCATAAAAATGGCTGATTGGATCGTAGATCTTGGTCCTGAAGGTGGAAAAAATGGCGGAGAAATTCTATTTCAGGGAACGCCCGAAAACTTTATTAAAGAAAAGAACAACAGTACCGCTTTCTATCTCAAAAAAGAGCTGAAATAGGCCTTATTCACATAAACGCTTATGTTTTTGTTAATAAATTGGTTCTAAAGCCCTTAGGACTACTAAATTTTTCAGCTTTCTTGCAGGTTCCGATCCGATTTCGTATTTTTATTAGATTGAATAAACTTGTACTCATATTAACCTTATTCATTTTTACGGGACTCTACACCGAAATTCAAGCTCAAGCCGGTGGAAGAAAACGTGAGCACCGTAATCAGCGACGTGGTAGTTCTAAATTTAGAGGAGCTAAAAGTGCGGGGAATGCCGATGCTTTTGCACGTGGTGGACGTCGCGGAAAAAGCCGTAAAGGTGGCGCCTGGGTTTATAGAACAACACCGAGCTCTAAGAAAATGAATAAAGAGCAGAAGTTTCTATTTTCTCGTTACCGTACTAAAGGAAGAAAGCAAAGGGACGGTATTTTGACCAGGCAAAATCATGATCGATCGAAGAGAAGGGTGAGAGGAAACAAAGTATTTCACAAACGTAAGTTTTAATCAACATAGATCCCCCGCTTAACGGGGGATTTTTTATTTTTACTCCTTTAAATTATGAACGTTTTAGTATTAGGATCAGGTGGAAGAGAACACGCCTTTGCGTGGAAGATAGCGCAAAGCAAACGCCTTGGAAATTTATATATCGCGCCGGGAAATGCAGGAACCGCTTTGTGTGGAACTAACGTAGATATTAAAGTAAATGATTTTGAAGGCATCAAGAAGTTGGTGTGGGAAAAAGGAATTGACCTGGTGTTGGTTGGCCCTGAGGATCCGCTAGTAAATGGTATTCACGATTTCTTTTTGAATGATGAAGTATTAAAGGACGTTGCGGTGATCGGTCCGAAAAAGGACGGAGCACTCATTGAAGGAAGTAAAGATTTTAGCAAGCGGTTGATGGAGAAATATAAAATTCCTACGGCGCGCTACAAGAGTTTTACCAAAGCAAATTTGGAGGAAGGATATAAATTCCTTGAGACCTTAAAGGCACCTTATGTTTTGAAAGCCGATGGATTGGCCGCGGGAAAAGGTGTGTTGATCCTAAACGATATCATTGAAGCTAAGGCCGAATTGAAAAATATGTTGATGGACGCGAAGTTTGGTAACGCGAGTACCACTGTTGTGATCGAAGAATTTTTACATGGCATTGAACTTTCTGTTTTTGTGTTAACCGATGGAAAGAGTTACAAAATATTGCCGGCCGCGAAAGATTACAAACGTATTGGCGAAGGTGATACCGGTTTAAATACGGGTGGAATGGGAGCAGTGAGCCCTGTTCCGTTTGCGGATGCCGCGTTCTTAAAGAAGGTAGAAGAGAAAGTAGCTATTCCAACCATCAATGGTTTGCGCAGCGAAGGAATAGATTACCGTGGATTTATTTTTATTGGTTTGATGAATTGCAATGGGGAGCCTTATGTGATCGAATACAATTGCCGTATGGGTGATCCGGAAACAGAAGTTGTGATCCCAAGAATTAAATCTGATCTGCTTGATCTTTTGGAAGGTGTTGGAAAACAAAATCTTCATGAGAAGAGTTTTGAAGTGATCAACGAAACTGCAACAACTGTTGTATTAGTTAGCGGCGGCTATCCCGAAGATTACGAAAAAGGAAAGCCGGTGAAAGGCTTAGATACTATAAAAGAATCTCAAGTGTTCCATTCAGGAACAATTTTAAAAGGAGAAGATGTGCTTACAAGCGGCGGACGCGTTTTTGCAATTACCTCATTTAGCAATAACATCAAAGGCGCCATTGATAAAAGCATGAAAGCCGCACAGCAAGTTCAGTACGATAAAAAATACTATCGTAAAGATATTGGACAAGATCTTATAAATTGGAGTTAGCTTGGCCGGGACCATGTCCCAACCAGCCCACTCCATCTGCGCAACCCAAACGCGCAAGCTTACAAACTCCCTTGGGGTTTAAATACCAATTTTATCTGTGGGAAGAGATCTGTGTCTAACTCTTTGAAGAACTCTCTATAATATTGTCCTTCTTTTTTCATGGCCTTTATGAATTCGTAAAACACATGCCTTTCCATGATGCCATTGCATAGATTTTTGTGACATAGTTCTATGAGGATCAAAAGTTGGCTATCGATCTCGTTAATAGGAATTGTTTTAATAGCCAGTTGTTTTATTTCGTTGCTGAGGTCGTAAATGCTGTAGATGGCATTTTTAATTGAATCGCAATTTAAAGTGTAATCGCCAAGACGAATAAAATTATTTTGTGAGTCCATACTGTTTTTAGGATAAAGTTCGGAAACATACAGGAGAAATAATAATTGTCTGACGCGTCGCTTTTCTGCGGAGTATGAAAAAATCAAGAATTCGTCATTGCTTTGTCATTACAACATTAAGCTTTGTGAAAAATACTAGAGTTGATAAATTCACTTGTGATTACTGCAAAAGAAAGGCTTTGACAAAAGTCAAATTAACAAAAATATAGAGATTATTTTTTTGGTTTTAAGAAAGCATTGAGCGATTCCCAATAGTCTTTGTTGTCGGGATTGTTCTCCCAAAGAGCTTTTGAGCCGTGTTTACCTTCTTTTTTTGGTTTGAAGAGTATGATATTCTTCGCGTCAATTCCTTTTAAAAGTTTTTCTGTTTCAGCAATTTCTTCTTTGGAACATGTGATCCAAACAGGGATACTTAGTTTTTTTAAACTCTCGTGAATTACAGTTGTATCTTTGAAATATTCGCCCGGACTAAAAGCCACAACGGCTTCTACTTTGTCTTTTTCACTTGCTGCTACTTTTAAAACCAATCCGGCAGAGTACGAACTTCCAACTAAAGTTATTTTTTTACCATATTGATTAAATAGGTAATGTAATGCTGACCTGATATCGATCTCAGCATCGTCAAAATCAGTTCTGTAATTTAATTTCACAGCATGCTCTGCAGTTTTGTTCACATCATCATTTACTTTATCTCCCGAGCGCTGATCAATTGCCAAACAGGTATATCCAAGTTTGTTGAATTTTGGAGCAGTTTCTTTGTATTCACCTTTGCTATAACGCGCCTGGTGACAAAGGATCATCATTTTTGTTTCTTCAGAATCTGTGATGTAAAGTTTGGAGTGAACTAAAACAGCATCGGGAGTAGGGAATACCGCATCTTGCTGAAAGCTTTGACTGTTACAAATGAGGGGCAACAGCGCAAGAATGGAAATCAAATTTTTCATCGACTATATTTTTATACCAACGATCAATACGTCATCTACTTGTTCGAGCTCGCCTTTCCATTTATTGAAGTTGTCTTCAAGTATAGCACGTTGCTCAATACATGGTTTTTGATGGATGTTCACTAAAAGCTCGCCAAGGGTTTTGTATTTGAATTTCTTTCCTTTTGGTCCTCCAAACTGATCCGCGTAGCCGTCTGTGAACAAATAAACGCGATCGTCTTTTTGTAATTGGATCTCTTGATCCACAAAATCCTTCTTGTCATAACCTGTAGCCGCCGTGATCGCTTGTTTGAGAGGCTTCAATTCTATCAATTCATTATTTCTTATCACCCAACACGGATTGTTGGCCCCTGCGTATTTCATCGTTTTTTTGTTCATGTCTATCAAACAAAACGCAATGTCCATTCCGTCGTTAATATTCTCGTTCTCGTTACTGGAACGTAGATTTTTTGGAAGCTCTCTATTTAAAAAATTCAATGCATCTGCCGGCGTGTTGATAGCAGGGTTGTAAGGAGTTTGATTTAAAAGAGTGCTATTCAACATGCTCATAAAAGCACCAGGCACGCCATGGCCCGTACAATCCGCTGCAGTGAGGATAAATAGATCTTTATTTACTTTTTTATCTTCAGCGTGGAACATCCAGTAGAAATCTCCGCTCACAATATCTTTCGGTTTATACAAAACAAAGCTATCTGCAAAAACCGATCGCATGGTTCTGTCAGTAGTAAGGATAGCGTTCTGCAAACGCTTAGCGTAATTGATACTATCGGTGATCTCCTTATTCTTTTGTTCAATGATCTTTTTCTGTTGATCGCTTTCTTTTCTTTGCTGGTTGATCATTTGACGGGATATGAACACCAAAACGATCAAGCCCAAAAGGATAACCGAACCAATGATCATGATATTTATGGTCGCAGATTTTTTACTGATCACTTCCTCGCGTAGTTCCGCTTGTTCTTTTAAATTCTTGTTCTCGGAATCTTTTAGATCACTTTCATATTTGATCGCAAGATCTTCTGCTATTTGTCTGTTCTCGGCGTTCAGAATGGTATCGCGTAGTGTATTGTAAAGTTGAAAGTACTTAACCGCGGAATCACTCACTCTAATTTCAACATTGGCTTTTGCTAAACCTTCTAAACTGATCAATTGGGAATACTTGTCGCCATTTTCAAGGCTGAGGCCCAACGCTTTCTTGTACAAGCTAATGGCTTCCAGAAAAATTCTCTTATCCTTATTTAATTTTGCGAGTGAACTGAGGCATCCCGCATAATTTTGATACGCGGTGTAGATGTTGGTCGATCTTATTTGCTCACTAAGTTGTAGTGCTTTTTTGTAGTACCTTTCGGCCTCTTCTAAAAAAGATAGCTTCGACGTTTCTATATAAATACTGTGATAGGCACTCCCTAAATTATCATAAGCACTGGCAATGCCTTCAGAATCATGAAGGGGTATTTTATAATCAAGCGACCTTAAGTAAAAATAGATACACTTGTTAGTAGCCGCCGTGTCTTTTGTTATTTCTCCAATATGGAAATAGGTAACCCCCTGGTTGTTCAATAAAGAGGCAATCACATTAGAGTCGTTCGGCTCAACATGTTTGGACGCTTCTCTGTAATTTTCAAGTGCTCTTTCCAGGTCAACTTTAGTT
Source organism: Bacteroidia bacterium (assembly GCA_044229315.1). Classification (GTDB taxonomy): domain Bacteria; phylum Bacteroidota; class Bacteroidia; order B-17B0; family Aurantibacillaceae; genus Aurantibacillus. Next base: position 42,266 of record JBGATG010000003.1, on the reverse strand, counting down.
CTTTTAACCAAGCCCGCTTGCGAATACGTATTCGCGAGGCTGTTATAAGCATTGTACAAACCTCTTTTATAGCCGGTGATCTTAGCTACCTTTGTGGCTTCAAGCATATAGTAAACCGACTTATCGAAATTGGAAAGGCGCCTGTAGTTAACGCCGAGTTCCTGGTAAAATGTAAGTTGCCATCTCGGATCTTCCTCTAATCTCGGATCTTGATTTATTTGTTGAAGTGAATCGTCGAGTTGTTTAAAATTACCAAGCGCTTTTACCATCATGCATTTGTCGAACTGCGCCTGGAAATAAAAATGAATCTGTTTGAGTTCATTAGCCAAACGAATGGCTTTATAGGAATAGATGACCGAGCTATCAATTTTCTTCATCTTTTTAAGGCCAATGGCCATTCGAAGAAAATTTTTGATAACAAGTGTGTCTTTGCCGAAGTTCTTTTCAAGTCTAAGCAGAGAATCTAACCTCCTTCTATTTTGAGCAGCTCCTGCGAGACTTGCCAGAACCAGTAAGGTTAGAATGAACTTCCTCATGCTATTTACTTAAATAAAGATTCCGTTCGCTGTAAATGTTCTGGAAATATTCGTCGTAAAGATCATCAATGAAATAAATAGCCTCACCGGTTGATTTCATCTCAGGACCTAATTCCTTTTGTACCTCAGGGAATTTCTCATAACTGAACACAGGGATTTTGATCGCGTAACCTTTTTTCTTTGGTTCGAATTTAAAGTCTTTTACTTTTTTCTCGCCTAACATTACTTTGGTTGCGTAATTCACATAAGGTTCGTCGTACGCTTTAGCAATAAATGGAACAGTACGAGAAGCGCGAGGATTTGCTTCAATAATGTAAACAATTCCATCTTTCACCGCGAATTGGATGTTGATCAAACCAACGGTTTTTAAAGCTACCGCTATGGTTTTGGTATGTTGCTCAATTTGTTTAAGAACATCTTCAGAAAGGTCGAACGGAGGAAGAACAGCGTAACTATCTCCGCTATGGATCCCAGCCGGTTCGATGTGCTCCATGATGCCAATGATGTAAACATCCTTGCCATCGCAAATGGCATCAGCTTCTGCTTCAATGGCACCTTCCAAGAAATGATCTAGTAATACTTTGTTATCAGGAAGATCATTCAATAATTTTACCACATGTTGTTCCAATTCCTGTTCGTTGATCACGATCTTCATGCTTTGTCCACCCAACACATAACTTGGACGAACTAATAACGGGAAGCCTAATTCTTTTGATAACGTAATTGCTTCTTCGCTATCATTGATAACGCCAAACTTTGGATAAGGAATATTATTGTCTTTCAGTAGAGTTGAGAAACTTCCACGGTCTTCGGCAAGATCCAAAGATTTGAAATCTGTACCAACGATCTTAATTCCGTAACGCTCTAATTTTTCTGCCAGTTTTAAAGCGGTCTGTCCACCTAACTGCACGATCACACCCACAGGTTTTTCGTGTTGGATGATATCGTAAATGTGTTCCCAGAATACCGGCTCAAAATATAATTTATCCGCAGTAGAGAAATCTGTAGAAACCGTTTCAGGATTACAATTGATCATGATGGTCTCATAACCACATTCTTTCGCGGCCAAAACACCGTGTACACAGCTGTAATCAAATTCAATTCCCTGTCCAATACGATTTGGACCGCTTCCAAGGATCACTACTTTCTTTTTATCGGTGCGAACACTTTCGTTCTCTTCTTCAAAGGTGGAGTAGTAGTAAGGTGTTTTTGCTTCAAACTCCGCGGCGCAGGTATCCACTAATTTGTAAACGCGCTTAATTCCCATTTCATTTCGCTTGTTGTACACGGCGCTTTCCAAACAATCCAGCAAGTGCGCGATCTGACGATCGGCATATCCTTTTTGTTTTGCTTCATACAAAAGATCTTTTGAAATAGTATCAATTTTGTATTTTTCAATTTCATTCTCTAAGGCAATGAGTTCTTCAATTTGCTGCAAGAACCACATGTCTATGCGCGTAAGCTTTTGAATGGTTTTGATAGAAATTCCCAACTTCATTGCATCGTAGATCATGAACAAACGATTCCAACTTGGTCTTTCCAAAGCGCGGAGTAATTCCGCTTGATCGGTAATTTCTTTTCCATCGGCGCCTAATCCATTGCGTTTGATCTCTAAACTCTGACATGCTTTTTGCAAGGCTTCCTGGAAACAACGCCCAATTCCCATTACTTCACCAACTGATTTCATTTGGAAACCTAATTCGCGGTTAGAACCTTTGAATTTATCGAAGTTCCAACGCGGGATCTTCACGATCACGTAATCTAAGGTAGGTTCGAAGTATGCGGAAGTTGATTTGGTGATTTGATTGATTAGTTCATCTAGTTGGTAACCAATAGCCAGTTTACTTGCGATACGAGCAATTGGATATCCTGTTGCTTTACTTGCTAAGGCAGATGAACGAGATACGCGCGGATTAATTTCAATAGCAATGATATCTTCTTTGTCATCATTGCTTACAGCAAACTGCACATTACAACCTCCTGAGAAATTCCCAATACTGCGCATCATTTTGATGGCCATGGTACGCATTTTTTGGTAGGTGGTATCGCTTAGGGTCATCGCGGGAGCAACGGTGATACTGTCTCCCGTATGCACACCCATCGGATCAAAGTTCTCAATAGAACAGATGATGGCTACGTTATCGTTCCTATCACGCAACAATTCTAATTCGTATTCTTTCCAACCTAGTACTGCTTTGTCGATCAATACTTCGTGAATTGGCGACGTTTGCAACCCGCGATTTATGAGTGCGTCAAAATTTTCTTTTTCATACACAACTGATCCGCCGCTTCCACCCAAGGTAAATGAAGGGCGAATCACCAAAGGGAAACCAAATTCCTGTGCGATGGATTTTCCTTCGAGGAATGATTTTGCAATTTTACTTGGAGCCATCGGAATTCCAATTTCCTCCATGCGTAAGCGGAAAAGATCGCGGTCTTCAGTTACTTTGATCGCTTGTGTATCCACACCGATCATGCGTACATTGTGTTTTTTCCAGATCCCTAAGTCCTCACATTTCATCGCAAGATTTAAAGCAGTTTGTCCGCCCATGGTAGGAAGAACAGCATCGATCTTTCTTTCGGTAAGAATTTGCACGATGGATTTTACTTCCAAAGGCAGAAGGTAAATATGATCGGCAGTCACTTTATCGGTCATAATGGTGGCCGGGTTGCTGTTGATCAAAGTTACTTCAATACCTTCTTCGCGTAAACTTTTAGCGGCTTGTGAACCTGAGTAATCGAATTCGCAGGCTTGTCCGATGATAATGGGACCTGAACCAATGATGAGGACGGATTTTAGGGATGTATCTTTTGGCATAGTTTAAATAGGTAAAATAACGTGGCTTACCAAATAGATAAACCGCGTAAAGATACGGGTATCTAGAGGTTTAAAAAAATAAGATATTGACAAGGAAGTTAACAAAACCCAATTTTTCTCATGAAATGTTGAAAAGCGTTGGAAGCCTTGATGTATAAGGGTTTCAGGCTGCGTCGAATTGGCTTTTTTGCCACGGGGACACAAATACACGGAGTTACGCTGTGAACCTCAGTGTCACCGTGCCCCTGTGGCTACTAAGCAGTTCTATTTTCCAATAAAGAACTCGCATAATATTTTTCAAACGGAAACTTATGATATGACAAAGTATATTGGAACTCATCGGTTCCTTTGAGTTTGATAAGATCTATCAAAATTGCTTTGTCTTTGGCGTTTACTTTATCAAGATCCAGACAAAGGGCAATGTATAAACTCAACTTATCGAAGCCGGCTTTTTCGTCGCCTTTTAATTTTGAATAAGATAGTTTCAGTTTTTCTTTCAAAATGTGTCGCGCTTTTTCCTCGGCTAATTTACTTTCGCCTTTAAATTGTTTGGCTATTGTATCGGTAATGAAATAACTAATTTGTTGGGGAGAAATTCCCGGCTGTTCCTTTCCGAAATTCACGCGAAGATTACTCTTGGTGAATTGTTTTAGAACGTCGATCGACGAACGATATCCCTTTTGTGAACTGATCTTTTGATGTTCTTCTTCCGATAATTTAAATAATTTTTCATCTACTGGTCTAAACCCAAAACGATGGTAGAACCAGAATGCTCCTGATTTTAATCCTTCCGGATTATTTTTTCCAAATTGATAAGGTTCCACTTCAAATTGTTCGGCGCCAAAAGCCTGACGATAGGTTCTTAATAATTGCGCAAATACAAAAGCGGACTCCCCTCCACGAAATGCTTCAAAAATGTTTATTCCTATCAAAGAACGTTTTCCAAATAGCCAAGCGCCTCCATAACTCATTGGATAGCCGTTTTTGAACATCATAAAACCAATATAGCTTTCCATGGGCAAACGCCATTGTTTGTCGATGCTAAAAAGGGCGATACTCAAGCCGTGTTCCAGTTCAAAGAATTTGATGCCGTTTGGTGCGCAATAGCTAATTGGATCGGTTTCACGATTTAATAATACGAGTGCAACGCGGGAAGCACGGAGGATCTCATCATGTTCTTTAGCGCTTAGCTTTTTTTCCTTGGGAAGTTTGGTATTGATCAATTTCAATTCATCAAACTTCTTTAGGATGCCATTGCTGTGAAAATAACGTTGTTTTATAGAAATGCTCCCAAAACTTCTCGAAAAAAGCAGATCAGAAGGCGTGATAGTTACATAAAGTTTAAGCGATTCAAATAATTGTTCTCTCAATTGCTCCCTTACCGGCATTGTATTGATCCTATTCAACAACCATGTTAAGATTTCCTGATCTTTTTTAAAGCCACTTACTTTTTTTAGCCATTGGATCTTTGACAGTTTTTCGTCGCTTATCAGCTCAAATTCCATGTCGTTCATTCCATGTTTTAAAATATCTTTTGGGTGAACACCTTCGTCATCAAACGAGTGAATGGAAATATCATTGGTGTAATTTGTCACTAACCAATTGGTGATCTTTAAACTAAACGTACTTTCTATGTTTGTGTAGGCAATGCCACTTGCACTTAGTTTTTCGTGTTTGGCATCAGTTAGTTCATCCACAATACCGACCAATCGGATCATTTCTGCTTTGGCGGCAATGAGAATCTCTGCATTTTCGGCATATCCACACAAGAATAAAAGCATATCGTGGTAGGCCAAAATATCCGCCGGCTTTTGAATTTTTATATTTGAGATCTTACTAAGGAGTCCCAGTTTTTTGGCAGTGCCTTCAGGACTAAAGTCCGTGATAGTTTTAGAGAGTTCTTGGATGAGAGTTTCCATTGGAATTAAAGATAAGGATTTTTAAATAAAAAATTATACCTACCTTTAAAACAATGGGATCTAAGGAACAAAACAACGCTAAATTGCATGCACAGGTTACTTCGTTGATAGCGCAGGTAGAAAATACTTCGGACGCTGATCATATGTTCTCTGTTGTAAAAAAACTACAGGCTTTATTTACGGCAAATGCCGCCACACATCGTCAGGAATTGGATCTGATCAATTCTATTGAGAAAAAAGAAATGCGGATCTATTACCGAACAGGTTATGCCAAGCAAAAGAAAGATCTGGTGGCGAGGTTGAATCAGTTGTTGTATAATATTTAATATTATGATCAGAGCTATACAAATAACTTTCTGTCTTATTTGTCTCTTATCTTGCGACATTCCCTCAAAGGAAGATGTTTCCTATTACCAACCTCATGAGCATGGTATCCAAAGCGGAGGAATTGAAGTTGTTTCGGTTCAAACGCCAAAAGGTATTTATAAAGTGTGGACCAAGCGCGTGGGCAACAATCCAAAAATAAAATTGCTTCTTTTAAATGGCGGTCCGGGTTGCACGCATGAATATTTTGAATGTTTTGAAAGTTTCTTTCCAAAAGAGGGGATCGAGTTTATTTATTACGATCAATTGGCTTGCGGAAACTCTGATAATCCAAAAGATACCTCGCTATATGATCTGGATCGTTATGTGGATGAAGTAGAGCAAATACGTAAAGCGCTTGGTTTGGATAAGACTAATTTTTATTTGCTCGGCCATAGTTGGGGAGGAATTTTGGCAATGCAATACGCTTTGAAATATCAAGATCAAATGAAGGGACTTGTTATTTCAAACATGATGGCGTCTTGTCCGCTTTACGGAAAATATGCCGATGATGTTCTTTCTAAACAGATGAACCCCGCGGTTTTGGATTCTGTTAGAGCAATTGAAAAGCGTGGAGATTTTTCAAATCCTCGTTATATGGAATTATTACTTCCTAATTTTTATAAGAAACATATTTGTCGTTTACCGGAGTATCCCGAGCCGGTGGCGCGTTCTTTCAATAAACTGAACGGAGAATTGTATACCATCATGCAGGGCCCAAGCGAGTTTGGAATTTCGGGTAAGCTTACCAATTGGGATGTGAGCAAGGAATTGAAGAATTTGAAGATCCCTACTTTAGTTATTGGCGCTACTTACGATACCATGGATCCGAAATATATGGAGTGGATGAGTCAACAAATTCCGGGCTCAACATTTTTATTATGTGCAAACGGTTCTCACATGTGCATGTGGGATGATCAGGAAACCTATTTTAAGGGATTGATCAAGTTTCTGAAACACTAAAAAATTAACCACGGAGACACCAAGTCACGAAGATTAAATGTGACGAACGGTTAAATACCTCCGTGTCTCAGTGTCTCCGTGGTAGAAATTGGAAACGATTGCCACTTAGTGTTAAAAATTTACCGCTCCATCAAAATTGTAAGAGTAATTTCGTTTGCTGGCTAACTTTATGGAAAATCACAGACATGAAAAAAATTTTTACAATTGCTTCTGCCATAATATTTGTTGTTAGCCTGAAAGCACAGGAAGGCGGACCAATGAGAACTCCGGTTATTGGAGGAAACAAAAAAGCGATGGTTGGGGAACGAATTGGCGTGACCGATGTCACCATAAATTATGATCGCCCGGGTGTAAAAGGAAGGGAAGGAAAAATTTACGGAACACCTGTGGTTCACATCGGTTATACCGATTACACGCCTTTTGGTACGGCTAAGAAAGCGCCATGGAGAGCCGGTGCCAATGAGAACACAACCATCGAATTTTCTACAGATGTAAAGATCGAGGGAAAAGATCTAGCCTCAGGTAAGTACGGATTTTTTGTAATGTATGGACCAATTGAAAGCAGTATTATTTTTTCGAAAGACAATACCGGTTGGGGTTCTTACTTTTATGATGAGAAGAACGACGCGTTGCGTGTAACCGTACAAAACAAAAAAGCGCAACAAAGTGTGGAGTGGTTGAAATATGAGTTCACTGAACAAACCGAAAATTCCGCCGTGATCGCTTTGCAATGGGAAAATATGGTATTTCCGTTTAAAGTGGAGGTTGATCTGATAGAAACTCAGATCGCCAGTTTCAAAAAGGAAATGAAAGGGGAAAAGGGTTTTGAACCCGCGGCATATGCGCAAGCAGCGGATTTTTGTTTGAAATATAAAACACATGTGGATGAAGGCGATCAATGGGCAACAAAAGCCTTGGAAGGAAAAAAAGATTTCTCCTCTATGAGCACCAAAGCGCAATTCTGTCAATACAAAGGACAAACACAACGCGCTGATTCATTAATGAAGGAAGCCATGAAAGTGGGAAGCATGATCGATCTCCATCAGTATGGAAAACAATTGATCACAAAGAATAAAAAAATGGAGGCACTGGATGTATTTACTTTGAATGCGAAGAATCACCCAAAGGATTTTACTACCTATGTTGGATTGGCTCGCGGCTATTCGGCCACCGGTGATTTCAAAAAAGCACTCGCAAACGCAAAGGCGGCTTTGCCTCTTGCACCAAATGAAATGAACAAGCAATCGGTGGAGGGAATGATCAGGAAATTGGAATCTCAGAAGGATATTAATTGAATTATGACTTATGAATGATGAGTTATGAATTATTGACGAGGTATGATTGACGAATTACGAAACTGTATTTAAAATGATGAATGGTCCCGTAGGGACAACATATTTTGAATGTTTATGAATTTAAAAAATATAACCCTGATAGTTTTTGCTGCTTTTGTTTTAGGTTTTTACAAAAAGCCATCGCCAAAAATCTATGCAATCACACATACAACGATCATTCCTATGAACACAGAAGGGATTTTGAAAGATCAAACCATCGTTATCGAAAATGGCAAGGTCGTTCGGATCGGACCCAGTTCAAAGGTGAAATTGAAGGATGGATCGGAAGTAATTGATGGTAAACGGAAATTTATTGTCCCGGGATTTTTTGATATGCACGCGCATTTCTTTTATGAGCAAGGCGACAATGTGAATACATGTGAATCGGAATTAAAGATCATGTTGGCAAATGGCTTAACAACTGCGAGAATTCAATGCGGCGATTCGGTGTATTTGGATGCGCGACAAAAAGTAAATGAGGGTAAATGGCTAGGACCAAAATTATTTGTATCAAGTCCGCAATTTGTGGGAAATTACCCCTGGCCCGGGAAAGTATTTGCGATGGTTTGCAGAACGCCTCAAGAAGCTGAAGCAGCGGTAAAGAAATGCAAAAAGGAAGGGTACGACGAAATAAAAATAACATTCATGGTAAAGAAAGATGTTTACGATGCCATCATTAAAACCGCTAAAGAAGTTGGGATAAAAGTTACCGGACATGTGGGACCGCTTGTGAAATTACCCGCTGCTTTGGAGGCTAAGGAGCAAATTGAACACATGGATGAATTTATTGATATGCTTTTGCCCGACACAAGTTATAACCATGGCGAATGTGTAAGTGATATGAATATCTGGAGAAAGCGTGCGTGGAATACTGTTCCTGCTCTAGATGAAACAAAAATTCCATCGCTGGTAAAAAAAGTGAAGGATGCAGGAGTTTATGTGACACCTACAAATTACTTTTTCTTTTCCTCATTTGCGGATAGTATCAGTAAAGAACAATATATGGCGCGTGCTGACTACGCATATATTCCAAAAGTTATTTTAGAAGAGCGTTGGGCTATTCGTGCGCGGTATTGGAAAGCCGCGCCACCCGAAGCAAGCAGGAAAAAGTACATTGATATTCGCAAAAAAATGACGTATCAATTGTGGAAAGCAGGCGTTCCTTTAATGGCAGGATCCGATTCGCCGGAATGGTTCCTCGTTCAGGGATTTTCTATTCACGATGAGTTGGAAACGTTTGTGAAAGCTGGACTCTCAAACTACGGCGCTTTGGAAACAGCCACAAAAAATCCTGCAACGTATTTAGGACTTATTAAAAACAAAGGAACCGTTGAAGTAGGAAAGGATGCCGATCTGATCTTGTTGGATGCCGATCCATTAAAGGATATTAGGAATACAAAAACAATAAATACGGTAATTCAAAATGGTGTTCCTTACGGTCAGGTTGATCTACAACGCATGTTAGGTGGCGCAAGACGTGTGCTGGTGGGAACTTAGATCTTTAATCCAAATACAAGAACATCATCTATTTGATCAAGATCACCTTTCCACTCCTCAAAACGTGACTGAATAGCTTGCTGTTGTTCTTCCATGGATATTTCATTAAATGAAAGTAATAATTCTTCAAAATTCTTATGCCTGAATTTTTTTCCCTTAGGTCCCCCAAATTGATCTGAATACCCGTCCGTAAATGCATATACGCGATCTCCTTTTTCTAATTGTATCGTGTGTTTTGTAAACGGTAGATCTTGTTTCGGCGATCGACCTACCGGCATTTTATCCGGATCAAATTCTATTAATTTGTTTTGCCTTATGATCACAATAGGATTGTTGGCACACGCAAACTCAAGTGCTTTATTTTTCATGTCAAAAGCCATTAGACAGCAATCCATTCCGTCGTTGTTACCTTCTGTGCTATTGTCAAATGCTAAACTTTCAACTAAGCGTTTGCGAACATAATTCAAGATCTCATCACATGATAAGATCGATCGCTCCTTGATAGCCTCACTCAAAAATCCAATGTTCAATAAACTCATAAAGGCTCCGGGAACACCATGACCCGTAGAATCGGCAACTATTAGGTAAAATTTATCTTCGGTTCTAGTGGCCCAATAAAAGTCGCCACTTACAATGTCTTTTGGGTTGAAGTAGACAAAGTAATTTTCGAGATTGTTACTAAGAAGTGTCTTACTTGCTAAAAGTGTTTGTTGAATACGTTTGGCATAATTGATACTCTCAGTGATCTCCTTATTTTTTTCATCTACAAGGTGTTTTTGTTCTTCTACTTCTTCTTTCTGAGCCAGTATAGTAATATTAGCTTTTTGAATTTGCTTGCGGCTTCGCATTAGGAATCCGGAAAATATGATAACAACGAGTAAGATGAAACACACACTTATAACAATAATGTACTGACGACGTTTTTCTGCATTTGCTTCTAAAAGGATCTTATCCTTTTCGGCTGTTATCTTAGATTCTTTTTTATCAAAATCATATTGGAATTGACTATATATAGCGGCTTTTCTGTTCTTTTGATTCACTAAGCTATCGCGCGAAGTAATCATCAATTCATGCATTTTAAGAGCTTCCGAATTATTATTAGTGCTTTTATAGCAGGTATACAAAAGTTCGCTTGCGTTGCGCAGATCTTCTATTAAGCCAAGTTCTTGTGCAATTGAAACCGCTTCTTTACCGTAATTAATAGCTTCGCTGAATTTTTTCTGATCTCGCAATATCACGCCAATATTACAAAGGCAAGCTCCAACTCCTTTTCGGTTGTTAGTAGATTTATTTATTTCCAATCCTTGCAACAAATACTTGATGCCAATTTCGGGAAAGGAATTTTGCACGTAAGCTCTACCAATATTTGTGATCACGTTTGCCAGTGCCAGTTTATCTTCCAATTCTTTAGAGATGGCAGCACTCTTTCTGTAATACATGAATCCCATTGTGGTATCTTTGTATGATGTGAAACTACTTCCTAAGCTATTATACGAATAAGCAAGTCCTCTTTTGTTTTTTGTACTAGAGAAAGACTTTAGGGCTTTACGATAGAATTCTCTGGCCTTAGCAGTATCTTTTTGTTGTTGGTAGAGAGAGCCAATGTTGATATAGGAGTATCCAAGGTCTAGGGTGTCATTTAATTTTTCTCGGATCTTCAGTGCTTCAAAATTTTGTTTTAATGAGTTTGAAATATCACCCTGATCCTGATAAATGTAAGCAAGATTACTTATGCAGTTCGATTGGTTGATAAGATCACCTATAGAACCAAAGTAAATTAAGCATTCATGTAAGATCTCAATAGCTTTTGTTGTTTGTCCGGTTTGAACGCAAGCAGCAGCTAAGTTTGTGAGTGTTGAGTAGATCTCCGTTTTAAGATGATAAGTTCTAAAGATGGTTAAGGCTTTCTCAAAATTCACAATGGCTTGTGAAAAATCGCCATGCGACATGTTCATGTAACCAATATTATTTATAGCGGAGCCTAGCGCCCTTAGTCCGAATTGTTTTCTATAGGTACTCATTTTTTTAGAGGCGGTATCCCTTAAATAACGCTCACTTTCAAATCGAAGTTGTTTAGTATATTTTTCCAATTCTACTTCCGAAGTATTTTCGGAAAGAAACATTAGATATTTCAGTCTTAACGTGTCAACTTTTGTGGTTTTGAGCAAATTAGAAATGGAGTCAATTGTTGTATCTTGAGCCGTTAAGGTACAGCAAGCCGAAAAAAATAGAAAAATGAATGAATAGAGATGCTTCACAACAGAAACTAAAGTACGGGATAATTTTTCTGTAACCAAACATTACACTCACTGATATGTGTATTTCACAAACACAATGCCAGCCACAATTACCGAGGCAATACAAAGTACAAGCACAGCGCCCGCGCTCATATCTTTAATATACTTAATTTTGGGGTGGTAGTTGGGAGTTATAAGGTCGCAAACTTTTTCGATGGCTGAATTCATAAGCTCGGCAGCAATAACCATACAACAACATGTTAGGATCACAACCCATTCCATAGAAGTGATGCCAAAGTATATTCCTGCTGCCACTACAAATATCGAAGAGATCGCATGAAGTTTTAAATGCGTTTCTTTTTTAAATCCGGCAATGATGCCAGAAAACGCAAATTCAAAAGCCTTTATTCGTTTGGTCATGAAGTTCATTGCTGTGTTGTTTTGAAGTGATAAGGATCTCATATAATTCGTAGATCAAAAATAAGAATGCCGCAAAGGTGATGGTCATGCCAAAGGTTTCTTTGAAATGGTCATAATGAAAGATCGAACGGGCCATGCCTTGCGCTAAGTGGCAGGGGTTAGAAATAATATCCCAACTATTGAATCGCAGATATCTTCCTAAATAAACTCCATATGCACTTAATACCATTAGCATTCCTTTACTGAATAAATGAATGCGTTGTGTATTCCTAAATCGTCTTACTAATGATAATAATTCTTGGATGGTAAGTAGGAAAAAACATAACCCAGCCAGGGCAAAACTCAAAATGAGTATGGTATCTAACCAAAGTGGGGCCACAAGTTCTTTTTTTAAATGAAAGAGATCTGTTACTATGTACGGCGCATTTGGGAGAAATAAAATGCACAGAAGTATGGCACTGATCTTTTTCCAAGTGACCTCTGTTTTGTGAAATAGTTTTACAAAATAGAGTGGAAGCCAAGCCAAGAATAAATTCCATAATAGAAAGAAGAATCCTGCTTTTTCAGTTAAGAGCATTCTCATGATCAAAAGCCCAAAGCAAAATGCTACGAGGGTCAATAATTTAGCGCGTTTCATAGTGTTTTACTTTAATGGTTTTTAATGCTTCGCGATTTTCCTCATCGCGTAGGTTATAGCTTTGCCAGGTGCTTTCGGCCAAATGTTCGTTTACATCCACAATTTTACGTTCAAGCCAATAATAATTGTCCCAATCGTTCTTTAAAGTAATAGTAGTATCTTTTAATCCATACAATTCTACGAGTTCGGGAATGTTCGCATCAGAAAGTCGCGTAATGTATTCTTTATCCAAACGTTTTGTTTCTGTGGCATGAGCAATGTTGTATTTGGTGATCATACGGTCCCAGTTGATAGAGGTACTCAAGCAAAGCAATAGGAACCAAGTGGCGAAATTGTTTGTCACTAGTTTCCAAGCACTTTTTCCGTAAGCCACTTTAACGAAGGTGTGCATTAGGCCAATGAGTGATAGGAATAAGAATGTGTAAACGCCGATGCGTAGGTAGGTAAGTTGATATTCTTGAATGTACCAACTGTTACGGATCATAGTGCTCAGAACCATAATAATACTTTGAACGATCCATGCGTACACGAAGAACTTCACTTTTTTGCCATAGGCATTGAAATTCAGTTCGTCTTTAAAGAACCACATGATCAATGAACTAGCGATAACAATGGACGCGACTGTGCTCCAAACTGCCTGGTGCACGAAACTTGAAAGCGTAATACCTTTTGGTAGCGTTTTACTGATGAAGATGTTGTTAATGTCGAGAACATTGATCAACAACAACATGATATTTAAAATAACAAAGAGGGAAAGAGCAATTATTGCGCTGTACTTGATGTTACTTTCGTCTTCTTCCAAATTTTTATTTGGAATACTTTTCAATGCTTCCGCGTCAAAATTCGCCACCATTTCAATTCTGCGGCTGCGGATGAGTCCGTAAAGAACCAGGAATCCCCAAAAGGTGAACAGGATCCAACCAATGTTTAGCCAATCGAAATTGATGTATTTGGTAAGATCTTTAAAGAGCGGATTTGCTTCGCGGTATAATAAAAAGAAAACTAAAGCAATAACGATCGAGATAAAAACACCTACGATCTTTCGTCGACTCTTTTTTTGTTCGCTTGTGTCTACGTTTGTTTTTGCCGTACTAAGATCAATGATCCAGTATAACAATGATGAAACAGTGGAGAAGGCTGCAAAAACAAAAGCCAGAGATACGGAATTGTCCCTGCTCAGGGTTTTTCCACTCAACATCAACAAAGAACATATGCAAGCAAAAATGCTGAGTGCGGAATTAACACAAACAACCATGCTTCCTGTAAATAGCGTAAGTGCGGCAAAATACCACCACTGCGGATCAAATCGTTTTTCGGGATTAAAAAGTAGAAGTAAACCGCTTATTAAAACCGTGAATAAAAGGAAATTTAAACCGGGATTCTGCCTATAAAACAGAATACTAAAGGAAATTGCGCCCAGCAGAAATATGACATCGTTCTTTTTCATATATATTGTTTTTATTTATTAAAAAGTTTGGCTTTTACATCAACTACATTCTCGTTGAGAACAGCATGGTAATTTAGTTTCGATACATCGGCTGAATTTTTTCCGCGCGCATAAGCGTTTTTTAAGTAGGACCATTGAGTAGGGAGAATACACCACGCTCCAATAGCGGTAAGGAAAGAAGCTATGGAATTATTTCCATTACCTCGCAAAAAGAACTGCATGGCAACTTCATCTTTGAATGTTACTGAGTAATCCAACAGCACATGCAATACATCATGCGATTCAGCGCGCGGGATAGGTTCTAATTTATCTTTTATTAAAAATTCACCAACGCGTTTACCAACGCTTCCCTCAGGAAATTGTAAAAGCTGAGCGGTACTTAAATTCCAAGGTTCTTCTTTTATTCCGAAGTTGAAAACCATGGGACCTATCAGTTTTGCAATAAGGGAGGAGATCTTTAAATGCGCGTTCCACAAGATCATGTAGAGTTTGCCATGTTGTTTAGTTGTTTCCATGTTTAGTGTTTTATAGTTTGAAGTTGGAGTTTGTTTACCTTTTGTAAGATGAAGTAGAGGTAAAGGATCCCTATCACTCCAAAAGAACAATCAATGAGTTGGTGAAAGAAAGGGATATTGCGAATTGGCCCGCAAATAAATGCTAAAGGAAAAACCATAACGCGAGCGCTCATTCCTACAAACAAATTTGCTTTGTGTTTTACCGGATCAATAAATACCGGTATGAAGAATAATGTAATAATGATATGCGCGAAGGCAAGCCAGTCTGTACCGTACAACATCACTGAAGGAGTAGAGTGGATGTTTGCATGTAAACTTGTGATCCAATCCCGGAACAATGTTGGAAAGCTAGAGAGGTTTTTGTACAAAAAATCGATCTCTGTTTGAACCGGAAAGGCTGTGATGCCGCTTAGCATGAGTATCATCATGAACAAAGCGAGGTGAGTTCTTATTGTTTTCATGTGGCTATATTTATTATAATTTAACAAAGTACTTTGAGTTGCAAAGTAAATGGACAAAAAAATATCACTTCCCTTTGATCAGCTTTTCCAGGGCATTGAGGTGCTCTTCAAAAGCACGCATGCCTATTTTGGTAGCGCTGTAGGTGGTCAGTGTTTTCTTGCTCACTATTTCCTTTTTAATATGTATCATTCCTTCTTTTTCTAAAGCAGCTGCATGACTTGCCAAATTTCCATCCGTTACTTGCAGCAGATCCTTGAGCGAATTAAAATCCATGCTGTCGTTCACCATCAAGATACTCATGATGCCAAGTCGTACACGGTTCTCAAACGCTTTATTTAAAGTATGAATATTTATTTTACTCATTTAATTGTTGCGGTCATATTTGAACCACATGATCGTTCCGTATATAATGTGTAACACTCCAAATCCCGTGGCCCAAAACAATAAACCTTTCCCCAATACAAAACATGCACACAGTCCGAGCGCTATCTCCAAATATCCTAAGTATTTTATATCATGCAAGGTAAACTTACTGGAATTTACTAAAGCCATGCCATAAAAAATGAGCATGCATGGACATATAAGATAAATATAATCGCCTCCGTGTTGCAACATGGCCAGGCAAAATACCCCGCCGGCGCCTAGAGGGATGATCATATTCCATAGTAATTTTCTACTGGTATGATCAAAAAATCTTTGATTGTTCTTATCGGCTTTACGCTTCGAAAAAATGAGGGCGGTAACAATAGAAAGTCCAAGTACTCCACAACAAATAAAAAAGATGTTTGTGATCAAACCGTTATCACTACGGTAATGATCGGGCTGCGAAAGGTAGTCGACAATGATCCCGTGTCCGAACCACGCGCCAATTAAAGCGTAAATACCGGCAAATACTCCCGAAAGGCCGCTCAGCGAGAGGAATTTAGAGGATTCCTTCATCATTTTGCGGATATCGTGGAGGGCTTCTAGTTGTTGTTTTTCATTTTCCATGTTAAAGCACTTTGTAGTACAAAGCTAGTTAAATAAAGTACTCCCGCAAAATAATTTTATTCCTTATACTTTTTTAACAGCTTGTTGAGGAATGGATTTAGACACATTTTAGGTCTGCAAGTCACTGGTAACAAGGGATGCACAACAAAATCCACACCATGTTCACAAAGTTAAAAAGGAGAATTAATTATTCGTAACCGAATTTTTTCAGGCGCAGATCATTGCTGCGCCAATCCTTATCTACTTTAACGAACAATTCGAGATACACTTTCTTTCCAAAGAAAGCTTCACATTCTTTTCGCGATTGTTCGCCAACTTTTTTAATGGCGCTACCTTTATCACCAATGATAATTCCTTTCTGACTATCGCGTTCCACCAAAATATCGGCCTGGATCTTTAAGATCTTTTCTTCGTCTTTGAACGAATTCACGTTGATCTCAACGCTATAAGGAATTTCTTTCTTGTAATTCAGTAATATCTTTTCGCGAATGATCTCGCTCACAAAAAAACGCTCGCTTTTATCGGTTAGCGCATCTTTTTCATAAAAGGCTTCACCTTCCGGCATCAACTCTACAATGCGTTTCATCACTTTATCGAGATTGATCTTTTTTAAGGCGGAGATGGTGATGATCTCAGCCTTTGGTAAAAGCCCCGACCATTTCTTTAATTTCTCATCTATCTGTCCTTCTTTTGCCGCATCGATCTTATTTATAAGGAGTAGAATAGGAGTGTTGGTCTTTTGCAATTTCTTCAAATAATTTTCTTCCAGCTCAATGTCCTCAAATACGTCGGTGATCACTAAAAAAAGATCCGCATCGTTCAAAGCCGACACTACAAACTGCATCATTCGTTCTTGAAGTTTGTAATTGGGTTTTAAAATTCCCGGCGTATCGCTAAAAACGATCTGATAATTCTTATCGTTCACAATACCCATAATGCGGTGACGCGTGGTTTGCGCTTTGGACGTGATAATACTTAAACGTTCGCCCACCAAAGCGTTTAAAAGCGTTGATTTTCCAACGTTGGGACAACCAATGATATTTACAAAGCCGGATCTGTGAACCATTAATAGGCGCAAGTTACCTATAAAAATCAAAAAACCCCAGTTTCCTAAGGTTTTGTTGATGAAGTAATAAGTTCTTATAGATATGATGGTGTTAAACCATATTAGAGATCACATTTCTATGTACAACATATTCTTTTGTTATATCTGGAGTTTGATCGTTCTTTGTGTCTTGTTTGGTTACGTATTCTTTTAAGGTAGGTATTTCCGGAGTCGGCTTAGCCAGTCCGATCATATAATTTTGGGTATACAGATCTCTCGCCTCAAAATTTCCTGTCGTCTTATTAAGACTAACTAGTCCAACAGGAAAATCTAAAAGGTCCTTGTCCATGTACTTCGCTTGGTTCAAATCAATTAATTCGGTTTCAAAAGCAAATAGATTGTCAATTACTGTGTCACCCTTGTTCACCTCAGTATTGAAACTGATCAATAATGGTACATAGCCTTCTTTGGTAACTCTGATAGTGTACCATACATTCTTTTTAAGTTTAAATTCAAATGGTTTATTAACTCTTGCGTTGCTAGAGTCGATCATGCTGTTCTCGTAAAATAATTCCAATTTACAACGTTGATCAATTTTTTTGTTTTTTTGAATGATCAAGCCATTTACAATAAAATCGCTTGTGTCTGATGGGTTGCCGTTTCCGGCCGCTTTAGTAGTTGCCGCCGCAAGGAGTAATAGTACTGCTGCTGCGATGTTAATTAGGTTTTTCATTTTGTTAGAGTTTTTATTTAATACAAATTTACGTTGTCAATAGATCGTAGAAGGTAGGTTCAATTGTCATTGTTTTGTAGTGCTCACCCGCTTGATTTGTAGTTGTAGAACTACAATACCTGTAGCATCCACGATCAACTAACGTTTGCAAAAGAAAAAAGCCCCTTTAAAAGGGGCTTTTTCATGGGTATCAATTAGGTTGCTGCTTGTTCGTGGTCAACATTACTCTAGTATCAGTTTCCGCGCTTTAGATCTACCAATGGTAAGATAATATACGCCCGCATGTAATGTAGACAGGTTGATCGTTTCCAGGTTATCTTCAACCTTTTTTTCGTAAACCAGTTCCCCAATTGATGAGAACACTTTTAAATGAGAAGGGAGGTTTGCTTCTTCTGAACTTACATAGAAAATATCTTTGCCCGGATTGGGATAAATATTAAATGAATTTATTTGTTCTGTGATCTGTTCGGTTGCAAGCGTATTAATTCCAAGAGTAGGAGTTCCTAATGTTCCTGTTCCCAATGTTTCTCCATTTGGTGCAACATCCAATGGCAATGCTTTTAATACCGTTATCATTACGGTTCCATCACCTGCGCAATATGCGTGTTGATTGTTTTGATTGGTGCCCACATTATATGAACCTCCGCCACCACCGCCAAAAAAATAATTTCCGCTTGTTCCTCCACCTGAGTATCCGCCACCGCCGCCGCCATTCCCATTTCCAGACCATGCGCTTCCACCTCCACCAAATCCTCCCGGCTCCCATGAATCAAATTGCCCACCGTCACCTCCGTACACGAATGCCTTGCCCACAGATGTTGAACATTCCGGCATATAAAAATTTCCTGTTCCATCTGTAAAAAACCCTCCACCTGAACCTCCGTTCGTATTTGAAGCAATTCCACCGTTTCCATTTGTTCCACCGGTTCCGCCCGCAACACCTGCCGTACCATTTTGTCCAATACTTGCATGAACGCCGTTACTGTTTATTACACCACCTGCACCGCCGCCGCCGCCAGCAATAATAAGCGGCGTATTTAAATTTGTAGATACAAAACTTCCACCACCACCGCCATAACAACCAGTGATCGTTGATCCTTGCTGCCCCACAAGTATTCTTAGAACTGTGCCTGATGTCAAATTAAAATCGCCTGACATTAATGCACCTTTTCCTCCAAACTTCACCGGTGGTTCGCCACCACCGCTAGCACCAATAGCTATAATATGATAAAGTCCTGTTTGTGGAACGGTCCAGGTTTGCACACCATTAATAGATGTTACCAATCCATTTAAGTTACTTGTTAAATAGGTTGTATCTAACTGACTTTGGGTTGGACCAAAATTTCCGGTTGCGCCCGCTGTGGTAAACACATACGTTTGTGCAGTTGCAGTTTTAAACCCAAACACTACTATATATAGTAGCGTTTTTTTTAAGAATTGAATTGCGTTTTTTTTCATTGCTCTTTTTTTATAGATACAAAGTAAATGTATCGGAACAGCATTCATGATAGTTGGATGTACCGAAAACATGTAAGGGTTATTTTACACTTTGTAGCTATACAACTACAAATAATACAGAATTTGGGCTATGCACCGCGCGGATCTTTGTTTGTTACTTTGCTTCACCACTAATGGTATAAAAAACTAAAACAATTAACAATGAAAACATCAGTAGTAAATTCAAACAGCGTCAGGAATATTCTGCTACTCGCAACCTTTATGATATTTATGGTAAACGCTAGCGCTCAAAAAACCAATATGCATTTAGGAGTTAGTTACCGGAGCAGCGGAAACGGCCTTGGTTCAGTGATCAATCCACATTTTGGAGTAAGAAAAAAATGCCATGAAATTGTGTTGGGAACTAACATACAAAAGAGAAATCTCAATGTAACGGGATTGAACCTTAGATACAATTATAACCTTGGAAGGGTTAACAGAACCGAGTTCTTTCTTTTTTGTGATGTAAATTATTTTAACAATGCATTTCTTGGAAAGAACTATGTAACGGCCGAAGCGTATTGCAAACGTGAATACGCGTCGTTCTATCAAAACTATAAAATGAAGGTTATTGGCGAACACGGAGGATTTGGGATACGTATTTGTCAGTCGAACTATTTTAATGGCTTTGTACTTATTGGTGCAGGATGTTATCAAACACTTAGCCCTTACCCACAAGAATTATTCAGATTGAGAGAAAGATCAGGTATGTCTTTACTATTGAATGTAGGTTTTAATGTGAAGCTTTCATAGGAAGTTATATAAATGAATTTAGACACAAGAAATTATGTTAAGAGAAATGAAAATAGCAAATGATAGCGGAGCGCAGTTCGATAGCTTTTCGGGAAATGAAAATTTCGGATATCGAACGGTAAATCGCAGAACCCGGGAGATCCTTAAATCTCAAAGCAAAGACATGGCTGAAGAATTAGTACGTGTAACAGAAAACAATAGACAAATGGAAGATTCGATGAACTACGCAAAAATATTGCAAAGTGCAATGACGTCAAATGAACTGATCAACTCACTTGTGAAAGATCATTTTGTTTTAAATATGCCAAAGTCGATCATCGGCGGGGACTATTGTTTGATAGAGCCATTTTTAACCAACAATGGAAATAAGCTTACTGCAATAGTCTTAGCAGATTGTACGGGACATGGGGTTCCGGGAGCGATCTTGAGCGCATTAAGTTTAGGAATGTTAAAGAATGCCTTGGGTGATACTGATCTTTGCTTAGCGGGAGAGGTACTTGATCACTTAAGAGACAAAATATCAAATGTATTCGGATCTGATCGATCGGAGGGGAAAATGCGTGACGGAATGGATATGTCATTTTGTATTTTGGATCCTAAAACGAAGGTCATGCAATTTGCAGGTGCGCGCCAAAAAGGTTTGGTCATAAAACACAATGGTGTAGTTATAGAATTGGTTCCGGATCAACAGCATATTGGTTACTGTGAAGAGGAGTTTAAATTCAAAACAAATTTCCTACAGTTACAAGACGGCGACACCATCTATCTTTTTTCGGATGGATTCAGAGACCAGTTTGGCGGTGAGCGCGGAAAAAAATTGCAGTATCAAAATTTTGTGAAAAAGCTCGTTGAGATAAGTAATGAGGATCTTTCCAAACAGCGAACCTTACTTAAATCTTTTTTTAAGGAATGGAAAAAAGATCTGGAGCAAACAGACGATGTGTTAGTATTGGGGGTAAAGATTTAAAATCGTCAAATTTGAAATATCCGAATAATGTCCGACAAATCATTTTTTAATAAATATAGCAATTTCAATGGAAGATAAGTACCGTTCTATTTTTGAATCACTTTACGATGTGTATTACCAAACAGATCTTTTGGGAAGAATTACAATGATAAGTCCCTCAATAAAAATGCGGGCAGGCTACGAACCGGCCGAGATCATCGGTAGAAATGTAACGGAATTTTATGTGGATCCAAATTCGCGAAGCAGGTTGCTCGATCTTTTAAAAAATAACGGAGTTGCTCATGATTTTGAAACAGATATGGTTACAAAAGAGGGGAGAATCTTGAATGTCGAGATCTCCAGTAAGATCATGTTTAATAAGAAGGGCGAGCCCATTGGAATTGAAGGAAGCTTGCATGATATTTCAAAACGAGTTGAGAGTGAGAAAAAACTGAAGGAGAATTCAGCAAATGCCAAATTACTATCGGCACATGTGCACCATAATTTCGAGGAGGAACGCGCGAGATTTTCCAGGCAGATCCATGACGATATTGGACAGGAGTTCGAAGCTGTTAAGATGGATATGGCACTCTTAAAAAATGAGATCAGCGAACCAAAATGGAAGGAGAGGCTTACAAATATTATATATAAAATGGATAGTTCGATCGAAAAAGTTAGAAGGATAGCTATGGAACTAAGACCGGGACTTCTGGATGATCTGGGCTTGGTTTCAGCGATCGAATGGTTGGGAGAAGATTTTGAAAGAAGGACTGATATCGCTTTTGTTTTTAATTGTAACATCAGCGATCTCAAACCCGATGATCGTCTTTCAACAACTATTTTTAGAATTTTTCAGGAAACATTGTCGAATGTAGAGAAACATTCAGCTGCAAGTATCGTTGAAGTAAATATTAATTTAACAAATGGCCGTTTGGTGCTTATTACAAGGGACAACGGTAAGGGGTTTGATGTTGAAAAGGCAAAAACAAAAGCAACGCTTGGTTTATTTGGAATTTTTGAAAGGATTTCAATGATAAATGGTTATCTTAGTATCCGCAGTGAAGAGAATTTTGGCACTGAGATACAGTTAAGTGTTCCAATTATAATTAATTAAATTTGATTATGAATATTCTGATCGTTGATGACCATGAGGTTCTTAGAAAAGGCCTTTTGCTGATTTTACAAGGGGAATACCCTCATGCAAACTTTGTTGAAGCCTCAAATAGTAGTGAGGCTTTCAAAGAGTTGAGAAGGAATAACTGGGATCTTTTACTGCTGGATATTTCAATGCCGGGCCAAAGTGGCATCGATATTTTAAAGCAAATAAGAGCTGAAGATAATAAGGTTCCTATTCTTATGTTAAGCATGCATCCCGAATCTCAATACGCTGTACGAGCACTGAAGAGCGGCGCCTCCGGATTTCTTAACAAGCAAAGCGCCACCGATGAACTTATAAACGCTGTGAAGCGAATTCTTTCGGGAAGAAAATATATCACAGATTCAATTGCCGAAAGCCTGGCCGATAATTTAGGTGGCGATGCCACGAAGCAATCCCATGAGGAGCTTTCTGATAGAGAGATGCAGGTTCTACTTTTATTGTCTGCCGGAAAAGCCGTTTCAGAAATTGCCGATGAGATCGCGCTTAGCAGCAGTACTGTAAGTACATATCGAACCCGGATATTAGAAAAATTGGGATTGAAAAATAACGCGGAATTAACTCGCTACGCATTGGACAATAATTTGATCTAAAAGAATCGAGTTTTATTCAACTATTCCGGTTCTCATGGCGTAAACCGCCAGTCCCACTGCATTCTTGGATTTTGTTTTTTCGAAAATATGTTGCCTGTGCGCGTCAACTGTACGTTCGCTCAAAAAAAGTTTGCCGGCTATTTCTTTTGTTGTGTATTCGTTGCATATCAAACGAATGATCTCTTTTTCACGTTCGGTAAGCGAACTGTTAGCGTTCATTCGCTTAATATGTTCTTTCTTCACCAATTTTCTGATCACTCTTTTTGAAATATCCTCATTAAAATAGAGCTCATTTTTTTCCAGCACATGTATCGCGTCAACTACTTCTTCGATGTCCGCACTCTTATGCAATAAGCCTTTTGCGCCAAGTTCAACCAGACCAAATATCAATTCGTCTTCGCTATGTTGCGTGAGAATTAACGGTTTAATATCCGGATCTACGGTTTTCAGTCTTCTTAAAACTTCAAAGCCATCCATCTCGGGCATTTCTACATCCAGTATCAAAATGTCTATCGGTGTTTTTCTTTTTTTTAATTCTTCAAAGAACTCAACACCATTAGCCGCCGTTATATTTACAGTTAATTCGTTATAATTTGACAATAGTCCGGATATTCCGTCTCTAAACAATTTATGATCGTCAACGATCGCTATGTTTATTCTATTAGACATTCACTAATGCTTTTGCCGGTAAACTGAGCGCCACTTCATTTACGTTTTGGTTCTTAAGATAGTTGATGCGGCCACCAAGTATCTGCATCCGACCATAAATGCTTTTTAATCCAGTACTTTTATTTGTTTGTATGATATTTCTTATGTCCTCTTCGTCAATTCCCATGCCGTTGTAGCGAACAGAAATGAACAGCTGTTCATTAACGAAATTGATAATTATCTCGATCTCGTTGGCGGCACTGTGTTTTATGATATTTGTAAGAATCTCCTTGCACAACCTGAACACGTGGATTTCTGATCTTTTTTCAAATCGGATCTCTTCCGCATTTCCGCTAACCTGCGCTTTTTTCGTGTCTGGAAATTTCGCACACAACTGCTTAACGGCTTTAAAAAAACCAAGCTTCAATAAGGTAGGACTTAACAATTCGTTAGAGATCATCCGCATCTTCTCATTTATTTCCACCAGAAGTTGATTATTTGTTTTAATGAATTCAGCAGCCACATGTTCATTTTTGAGGTTCGCTTTTATTTGCGAGTTATTGAGTTTGATCACATTGATCATTGCTCCAAGCTCATTGTGAATAGCTTTAGAAAGAAGTTCTCGCTCATTTTCCGAAGCCATCAAACAAGCATCTAATAATTCCGATTGAATTTTCCTTTCCTCCATATTTTTAGAGTTTGCCACAACGCCTCTATAAAAACAAATATAAAAGAAATGAAAATACATTTCTCACTAAAGTATATTTAGATGCTGTCGTTATTTTCACTACAAAAATCGAATAATCTAAAGTAATTTCGACTAAACCGGTTGTGAGATTGAAAATGAGATGGAAAACTAAATCGTTTAAAATTACGGTCGAATTAAAAGTGGAATTGCGGAAAGTACCTATTAAAATAGGAGTTTCCCGCAGATCAAAATTGGGTATTTTTACTGGTTTTTTTTGAAAAAATATGGTATACATTTAGGATAGTTAGAATGGAATTGAAAAAGGAAATACAGGATAACGGCATTCAAAATTTTGCGGTAGACCACAAAAGTATTTTTGAATCTCTACCGGGCTTATATTTAATTCTGCTTCCTGATCTTACGATCGTAGCCGCACGCGATCCCTACTTGAAAGCGACTCTAACTAAACGCGAAGACATAGTTGGAAAAAATTTGTTCACGGTTTTTCCCGACAATCCGGAAGAACTTGACAGTACCGGCGAACTCAACCTGGGAGCATCATTAAAATACGTTCTTAAATTGAAGAAACAACACAGGATGGCCTTGCAAAGATACGATGTGCGCCAGGCCAACGGCACATTTGTAAAAAAATACTGGCAGCCATTAAATAGTCCTTTGCTTAATTCTTCTAATGAAGTAGTTTATATTATACATGCTGTTGAGGATGTGACCGACCTGATGCTAGCTGAAGAAGAACGGAAAAAGCATGAGGAAGAGAACGCCCGCATATTAAAAGATCTTTCAGACCTCAAATATGCAATAGATCAATCCTCGATCGTTGGGATCACTGATCAGAGAGGAATCATTTTAGATGCCAATGAAAATTTTTGTAGGATATCGGGTTACGAACGAGATGAACTCATAGGAAGTAGTCATTTTATTATTAATTCGGGATATCATCCAAAAAGCTACTTCCAGGAAATGTGGCGAACCATTGCGTCGGGAAAAGTTTGGAAGGGTGAGATCAAGAACAGGGCAAAGGGAGGTAAAGAGTATTGGGTAGAAACGACGATCGTTCCATTTTTGAACGAAATGGGCAAGCCTTATCAATATTTTGCAATACGAACTGAGACGACCGATAAAAAAAATGCAGAGGAGCAATTATACAGATCGAACGAGCAATTGTTGGCAGTGAACAAAGAACTTGAATCATTTTCGTATTCGGTTTCCCATGATCTTCGCGCGCCGCTTAGAGCAATAAACGGTTATACAACTATTTTGAAAGAGGATTATGCAAGTGTGTTGGATGAAGAGGGGAATCGCATATTAAGCGTTATAACCAATAGTGCGATCGTTATGGGCCAGCTGATCGATGAGCTTTTAGCTTTTTCACGATTAGGAAAGCAAAAGCTTGTTAGGGTTGAGCTTGACGTAGAGCCAATTGTTCAAACGATAGTTAGTGAACTTAAAGATGTATACCGGGGTATAGAATTCAAATTGAGTACTAACATCAGCGCGAAATTATTTGCCGATAATACGATGATCAAACTTGTGGTCACGAATTTAATTTCTAATGCTATCAAGTATTCAAGTAAAAAAGCGGAGCCCAGTATTCGCGTAAGCTGTAAACTTGAAAACGGTGAAACGATATTTGCTGTAGAAGACAACGGTGCCGGTTTTGACATGAAGTATTACAATAAGCTTTTTGGTGTTTTTCAACGTCTGCACAGTAACACCGACTTTGAGGGTACCGGTGTTGGATTGGCGATTGTAGAAAGAATAATTAACAAACATGGGGGTAAAGTGTGGGCCGAAAGTATTCTTGATCAAGGTTCTACTTTCTTTTTTTCCTTACCAAACAATTAGAAATATGGATACAAATTTAAAAGCCGCCGAACTTTTACTTGTGGAGGATAATGCCAGCGATGCTGAGTTGATCATTAGGGCTCTTAAGAAAAATTTTATTGGAAATAGTATCGCGCATCTTAAGGATGGGGAAGAAGCGCTTGAATATATATTTGCAACTGGAAAATATAGTGGTAGAAAGATAGAAGATTGTCCAAAAGTGATCCTCCTGGATCTAAAAATGCCAAAGGTGAACGGTTTGGAAGTACTAAAAGCTATCAAATCTGACGTAAGAACAAAAGCAATACCGGTCATTGTAATGACGTCATCAAAAGAGGATAGTGATGTTGCCGAGTGTTATAAGCTTGGTGTAAATAGTTATGTGGTGAAACCGGTGAATTTCGAAAATTTCTCCAAGGCTGCCTCAGAGGTTGGTTTTTACTGGCTCCTTGTGAATCAAACCGCAAATGTGTGATGGTGGAACGCTCGTTTAAAATATTGATGCTTGAAGATTCTGAATGGGATGCCGGCCTCATTCAGCATGCGATCACAAAATCGGGAATTGATTTTGTTGCGAAAGTGGTGAACAATAAAGCATCCTACCAGAAAGAACTCGGTAAATTTTGTCCAGATCTTATTATCTCCGATCATTCACTTCCCAACTTCTCATCGTCCGAAGCGTTTGACATTTATCGCGAAGCGGGCCTCGATATTCCTTTTATTTTGGTTACCGGAACAGTATCGGAAGAATTTGCGGTAGAGTGTTTGAAAAAAGGTGTGGATGATTACGTTTTAAAAAACAATTTGATTCGTTTGCCCACGTCCATTTTGCAAACACTCAAGGCTAGAAAAACAGAAGCCGAAAAGCACAGATCACAAGAAGAATTGAAAAAATCGGAATTAAGCTTAAAGAATTTTTCCGAACATCTTAACACAGTTCTGGAGGAAGAAAGAGCCCGGATCTCAAGAGAAATTCACGATGAACTCGGCCAGCAAATGATAGGTATAAAGTTTGCATTGAACTTTTGTAAAAATCAGGTAGAAACTCCCGGAAGTATCAAAGAAAAACTAAATCAGTTGTTGGGCGATATTGACAAAACTATTGATACAACAAAAAAGATCGCCACCGAACTTCGACCTTCTATACTCGATTCTTTTGGACTTATACCGGCCATTGAATGGATGAGTAAAGAATTTGAGGCGAAGACGAATATTCACTGTAAATTCAAAAATTCCATTGCCGAATTAAAAGTGGAGGATAGGATATCCATCAACTTATTTCGCATCTGCCAGGAAACACTTAATAATATTGCCAAACATTCGGGTGCCAGTGAGGCGCGCATTGAAATGGAACAAACAAAGAATAATCTTACACTCATGATCACCGACAATGGCAAGGGTATACAACAAAAAAGTCTGAAAAAGTCTTTATCAATGGGGATCATAGGTATGCATGAGCGTGCGAGAATAATAGGGGCGGAGCTTAATATTATGAGCGGTTCGAGTTTTGGGACCTCTGTGAAATTGTCGGTTGCATTGTAAAATCCCCGTTATTTAAGAGAAGAATTCGAGAAGTTCTGAAAACAAATGGAGCTCCCCAATCCGCCAAACCACCAGTAAAATCAGGGCTCCCAGAGCTTTCCTTGATTGTTAATAAGTAAAATTTGGTGAAACCTGTCTCTAATCGTATATTTGCACACCCAAATTAACGACCTAAAATCAACGATATAGTGCGGGATAGAGCAGGGGTAGCTCGTTGGGCTCATAACCCAAAGGTCGGAAGTTCGAATCTTCCTCCCGCTACCACGAGAGACTCCTCAGTGATTTCCACTGGGGAGTTTTCATTTACAGGCTCCCAATAGCTTCGTATGCTGGCCGTTAGATTGAAAATCATGTTCACTTCCGATGTTCGCACGGCTCTCTTTTTCACTTCAATGAAAATTCCCTCTGGAAAAACCAATTGCTGAAGCTTTCTTTTTATCTCGAACCCCTCGGAAGCCCAGTATTTACTGGTGTTTCGGACTATGTGCGTGCAAGCGTCGAGATATTTTTCGATGTTCGCAGACTTTTTTGTCGCAAAGTGTAACGTGTGGTTCAACTCCGCAATCTTCGACTCCAGCTCTGATTTGAATTCAAGGTACAAACTCTTCTCCAAACCTTCCAAAGCATACTTCCTTTGAAGTTGTTTTAACTCTCCTTGGAGCTTCTCCACTTCCCTATTTATTGCCGTTTCTTCACCTATCTTTTCGCCGGTTAATGTGGTGTAAATTTCCTTCAAGGTTAACTTAAAAGGTTCTACCAAATGTTCAGGTAAAGTGTAGCCTTCCAGGAATTCTATGAATAGATTATGCGCGCCTGCCATGCGTGATGTTTTGGTTGTATCGGCATTCAGCGTTTCTCCCGCGCAATTAGCACAACGGTAATATTGAGCAGTTCTGCCTGTTGCTTGATAACCACTCATAGGGCTCTCGCATTTATCACATCTTAAAAAACCCATAAGCGGCCTATGTATATTAAAAGGTTGATGGGGTTTTCCCAAACGTTTACTTTGAATGATCTCCTGTACCTTAAAGAACTCTTTTTCGCTTACCATTTTCTCCCAACCACCTTTTACTATCCTTCCATCTAAAAGTTTATTGGTGCTCACACCGCAATAAAAAGGATTCCTCCACATCTTATTTAATTTTTGTTTTGAAATATGAAAGCCCATCCTGGCAAGATCTCTGAGGATAATATAGTCTTCATGTCCTTCCAGTTTCATTTCCCATGCACGGCGAATGAAAACTGCGTCCGGCCCTTTTTCTATTCTTTGAGTATGAGCGAAACGATATTCCTCATTTACGCGGGGACCAAAATGCAAATAACCGGGAGGAGGACAACCTAGCCAGTGACCCGCTTCCAACATTTTGATCATTCCGGGCACTGTTACTTTTAATCTGTCGATATTATCCTGACTTGCGCGAATAAGACCTGAATAGATTTCCAATTTTCCTTCGTCGGTGGTGGTGTTTTTTCCTGTGGCGACTTCAATAAGGTTCACACCAAGTTCATCCACCAATTCGTGTGCAAGAGAAATCCCTCCGCCTCCACTGCGTGAAAAGCGCGACATGGTGTAAATCAATATAGCGTAAGGTTTCTTTTTTGCTTTACGAACTGTTTCTATCAGCTTCATGAATTCCTTCCGCGTGAAATCACCGCTGGCTGATTCGTATGTTGCACCGAAGGTAGTTGTAATTGTATAGCCGTTCTTCAAGGCATATTTATGTCCTTCGTCATTTTGACTATCCAGACTTCTGTTCGATTCCTGGTCACGGCTTGATACGCGGGTGTATAACCACACGTCGAAATTGCTGATCACCTTTTGTTCGTGTGAACGTGCAAATGATTTAAATTTACTTAAGTCCATAGTGTTTATTTTGAAATGTAAATATTAGTTTGTTCTCGGCCTATGTAAGTATTGAATGCAATAAGGCCTAATTGATGTAAGCTTTCAATGATTTTTTGCGCTTCGTCATCGGTATAATGTCCGCAGCCGGAAAAGGATCTGAATTTTTCGATGCTCATTCTTTTACATAAGCCATAATTATCCCAATCAGTCTCATGTTCGGTTTCTGAATAATTAATTTCTACGTTGGAATTTTTCTTTCTTTGTTTTTCACTGTGTAGGAAAGCCACCATAAGAATCACGAAAATAAATATGGCTTCGGCGTAGATGGTTGGAATTGGTGTTTTCATTATTTATAGGTTTTAATTGTTTGCTGTATTTCATCGTATTCATTGTAAAAAGCCAGTGCTACCCAGTCCAGGTAGGTATTGGGAATCTGGTTGGATGTTGCCAAACGTATGGTTTGATGCGTAAATGCCCACTTTTTAAAAGTCTCCATGGAGCCCTTGTCTGACGCGGGTTCCAGAGCCTCTAAAGCCCGTAAAAGCTCCAGCTCAAAATCCCCGGGTGCCAAAGAGCGTAACCATTCCAGGTAATTCAGGGGATCGTTCCGGTCTTTTAATGTTATTACCGGGTCTAAGTAATTGAAACTTGCGGTTAGATCAACGGCGAGCAAAGAACCTTCCGGCAATTCGTAATATAGACCTAAGAGCATGCGTTCCATCATATCTCCAGCTAGGATATGGCATTCAAAGGTGTCAGTGGTTAAGTGTCTCTTTGTTATAATATGACGACGTTTCTCCTTGACCCCATTCGGCATACGGAAAAATATGTCGAGAAAACCATTGAGCATTGCTTTCTCATGCAGATCAACACTTAGTGGCGAGAGTTTAAAATGCAGAACCGGAGGATAGTCATCCAGGTTAAATCCAAGGAAGTGTTTCTTTCCTTCCAATACTATTGCTTTAGATATTTTCATGTTTTTAAACCAAAGGTAGTTCTTTTTAGTCAATGTAACCTCAAACGGTTACATTATTTTTAAAATTATAACAAATCTGTTAGGATCATAGGCGTATTACAAATGTGTTAGTCTAACAATTCTGTTATAATAACAGAATCAGATGGTGGTCAAGTACGAGTAGCTCTTCTGTTTAATGAAGGGCTGTAAAATTTCTGAAACAATCTCTCCGGGGATGGAATTGTTTTTAACTTCTATCAGTTTTTGAGCCAATGTTTCTACTCCCTTCCAAATATTTGGTCGGCGAAGTAATTTCATAATATCAGCTTTCCAAAGATATAGTGCCATTTCATCAAAATACTTGACACAGAGAATTTCGTTAGCTCGCTTCATTTCTTTCTCCAATTTCAGAAAGTCGTTGTCAGGATCAATTGCACCAACTGGTTCCATTGCTAATCTTTCTCTGGTGTTCGATATTCTAAACTCAGAAAAATATCCTGCTAAGGTATATTGGCTGTATTCCTCGAGTCTATTAAATAAATGTGACTTCGAAAATTCTAACACTTCGTTTTTTTGATCTTGATCAATATCCATATCTTCCACTTTCACACAGAAAGCTGTTGGGAACAGTACATCAATTTCTGCAAAGCCACCACCATCATTATCAATGGAAATATTTCGGATATTATATCCGTTATAGAATGCAACTACCGCGTGTCCTGCTTCATGATACGCTGCTATAATTTTTTTGTCCATATACAAAGATACCCATATTCATAATAATTTCTATGATGCAATCAATCATTTAACATATAACAATTTTGTTATGTAACACGGAACGGTTACATTGATTTTCTATCAAAAATGTTATGGAGATTTCAATGATGTAGTCAATCATTTAACATATAACAATTTTGTTATGTAACGTGTAACGGTTACATTTGATCTTCTATCAAAAATGTTATGGAGCAAGAAGTATTTATAAAGAAACTCGGAAAACGAATTACCAAGATCCGTGAAGAAAAACAGTTGAGGCAATCAGATCTGGCCCGGTTAATGAAACTACCCCGTCAAAACATCAACCGTTTGGAGACGGGGACGGTTAACCCAAAGGCGTATACTATTTACGAGCTGGCCAAGGTGATGAAGGTGGGGGTTGGGGAGTTGATGGGGGTGTAGTTCGTACATCAAAAAAATGGTTAAATTGGCAATATTTCGTATTTTTAGGGAATAAACGTGAACTATTCCTAAAAGTTATGTCAAAAAAAAGGGCAAAAATTCCTAAAGCTACCGTCGTAGATTTATTCTGCGGGGTCGGAGGCCTTACCCACGGTTTTGTAAAACAAAAATTTAATGTCGCTGCTGGTTATGACTTCGATGAAACCTGTAAATATGCTTTTGAAGTAAATAATAATTCGAAATTCGTTCATGCAGATATAACAACTGTAAAACCAAAAGAAATAAAAGATTTATATCCTAAGGGTCATTTGAAAATACTTGTTGGCTGCGCACCATGCCAACCATTTTCAATTTATAATAGCAAAAACTCAGAAGATAAAGAAAAGCGAAAAGCCGACGACAAGTGGAGGCTCCTTTATTCCTTCGCTAACCTAATTGAAAAGACAAATCCAGATATTATCTCAATGGAGAACGTGCCCTTATTAATGAAGTTTAATAACGGTAAGGTTTATAAGGACTTTGTAAAAGTGCTCGAGAAAAAAGGTTATACAATTACTTCTTCAATAGTAAATGCACAAGATTACGGCGTTCCCCAACGCCGCAAAAGATTAATCCTATTTGGATCCAAACACGGTAAAATAAAACTTATTCCGAAAACGATTAAGAACAAACGATACAAAACAGTTCGAGACGCAATTGGCCATTTACCTCCTGTTGAAGATGGTGTTTCTCACCCAAGTGACATTCTACATAGAGCAAGAAAACTAACTGATTTAAACAAAAAACGTATACAGGCTACAAAAGAAGGCGGATTTTGGAGAGATTGGGATAAAGAATTATGGCTTGATTGTCACAAGACCAAAAAAGGCCGTTTATTTGGCAGTGTATATGGAAGAATGAAGTGGGACGATGTTTCTCCTACAATGACAACTCATTGTATTGGATTAAACAACGGACGATTTGGTCATCCCGAACAAGACCGGGCAATTACATTAAGAGAAGCGGCATTAATACAAAGTTTTCCGAAAAAATATAAGTTTATTAAGCCAAAAAGTATATTTTCTTCTCCCACGATTGCAAGACAAATAGGCAATGCTGTTCCTGTTGGCTTAGGAGTTATAATAGCTAAAAGTATAAAAAAACATCTAATTGAAATTGGCAAAGCGTAACGAAATAGAAAATCAGACTGATTCATTACGCTGGCGTTTTGATATTAATACTTTTAGGCTCCTTGGTCGTGAATTAATCACAGATAGAATAACCGCTGTTTTCGAACTCGTTAAAAATTGCTATGATGCAAACGCCACTGAGGTAAAAGTGGAATTGCATGATGTTTCAAAAACTGACGGGGATAGAAGAATAATAATATCAGATAATGGAACCGGAATGTCCTTTAATGATATTAGAGATAAATGGATGGTTGTAGGAACAAACAGTAAAAGAACAACGCTCTTTTCCGATCCTCCATTTAATCGGAAATTTGTTGGCGAAAAAGGAATTGGAAGATTTGCAGTTGACAAACTTGGTGAAAGACTCATAATAAGAACAAAACAAAAGGGTGATAAGCAGTGGCTGAAGGTAAATATAAATTGGGATGAGTATGAAAATAAAGCCATAGAGTCAAAATCCAACGGTCAGCTTTCTCTATTTACTGAGATAGACAATGGATATTCCTTTGAAGATGGCGATACTAAAGCACACGGTACTCAATTAATATTATCAAAGATTAGTGAAGTTTGGTCAGAAAAAGATTTGGAATGGCTCTATAAAGAATTATCTAAAATTGTTTCTCCTTTTTATCCCATTAATCCTCCCTTTGATGTGTATCTCGCTTCAAACGAGTTTGAAGCATACACAAAAAAGCTTGTTAAACCTGAACCAATAAGATTCTATTCACATCATGCTGAATTAAGTTATGATTTAGACACTAAGAAACAAGATGTCCTAAAGTTTGATAAAACGAATGGTCGTGTATTCATTGATCAAGTGGACATCAAATCTTTTGGCCCGATAAAACTAAAAATGTTTTATTTTAATGAATCTGCGAAAAGGCAATACGGAAAAATCTATAAAAATGATGATACGAGAATTGATGGTATTAAAATATATAGAGACGGTGTAATTGCCACCCCATTTGCTGAAAACACTGCAAAAATAGACAAGAGAAAGGATATCCTTGGGATTGATAAAAGAAGATGGACAGGAGCCTTTGACAAGGTTGGAACGAGAGAAATAATTGGAATTCTTGATATTACCCAAAACCAAAATCCAAAAATTATTGACGCTACAAATAGACAAGATTTCCTATTCACGGAAGAGTATAAAGATTTAAAAGACTTTATCATTGATCAAATAGATGTTTGGGGTGAAGTGAAAAAATATGAAAGAGATTTTAAGCGTAGTGATGTAGAGAAAAAATTACAGAAGGCCGGCAAAGAGGTTAAACAATTTTCAACCGAGATTGCGAAAATAAAAAATCAATTAATTAAGGAAACGCCTCAATTAGAAGAAGTATTTGAGACTATCAATACACAAATTGATGAATTAAACACGGTAATAAGTGAGAGCATAAGCGAACAGATTAAATTTCAAAAAGAAGTTACTCGAAAGGAAAACATTTATTTAAGTTTAATGTCCTTACAAGACTACGCCTCCAACATTTCTCATGCTATAAGAACTTCATTAGGCAAAATTAAAAGGATGGCCGAGTTTTTTAAAACTAATTTCCCTAATCCCAAGCATGACGAGTATTTTAAACAATATGCCCATTTGATTTATGATGAAATGGCTGTACTCTTAAAGGTTACCGACTTTATGCTGAGTTATGCAAGCTCTGATATCGATTTGGAGGACTTTAGCATAAAAGAACTAATAGAAGATTTACTTCTAAATACCTACACCCAAACTTTTAAATCCGAGAACATAAAAACTGTCGTTGAAATAAAAGATGATTTCATGGTGAATGCGAATAAAAAATTCTTTCAAGATATTTTTCAAAATCTCGTTGCCAACTCAATAAAGGCTCTACAAGGCAAAGAAGAAAAAATAATAAAATGTTCTGGCCACTTAGATAATGACAATTTTACCTTATTCTTCTCAGATAATGGTGTTGGAATTGCCCCAGGAGACGAGAAATGGGTTTTTGGATTGTATAATACTCGAACAGCTGATCAAGGCGGTGCTGGTATCGGTCTTTATATTGTAGAAAAAAGGATTGAAGCGTTGAAAGGAAGTGTTGAAGTTACTAATAGCGAATTTAAACCGGGAGCCACCTTTAAAATAAAATTACCCTTTAATAAAAACTTATCATGAGCGGAGGAACTAAAATAGTTGTTATCCATGACGGACTAATACCGAAAGTTGACCCATTATTAGTTGAATTAAAATTAAAATTTGGTGATGCTCAAGTTGAACATTATGAAAATTCAAATCAAGGATTAGATTATGTTCTTAATAATCTAAATCAGAAATTAGTTGTTCTTCTTGACATGAATTTTAGCAAGGGTGAGCTATCAGGCGTTGAAGTATTTAAAGACATCAGAAAAAAGACGGCATTGGTCTATGTAATTTTAATTACTGCTGATGAAGTTATTAAAATAAAGAATGAAGATCTCATAACTTTAATAAATCACGATGCTTTTGCTATAGAAAACGTAACGAGTGATTATTCCAAAATTATTTCTTTAGTGGAAAGTGCCTCTCATAAATTAGACGCTAGAGTTGACGCTGTATTAGAAGATTGGATTACAAAACAATCTGAAGAAAAAAGAGCAAAACCCTATTTAACGACAAAAGATGGTAAATCGCATAGTCTTGATGATATATTGAACAGCATTCGTCAACAAACCGATATAGGCAAACACATGGAAAGGAATATTTTAAAACTTGCCATCGATTTATTATCTAGACAAAAGACCAAATTAGATGATTAATGCTTTAATAGCCTATGATGACCAAGACTTCGATCTAGGCGATTATTTTCAAAGTAGTCACGGCGACATTGTTAATTCAATTAATGCAAATCAACTAGTTTCAATCACTTCGATCCAAGGGTTAAATTGTACAGAGTTAAATATAAATACAACTATTCAAGGCCTTAACGGTGCTCGTTTTATCTTTGTTGCAATAGCACACGGCAATGAAGAGGTCGTGGCGGCTAATGAAGTTTTTATTAGCAATAACAATTCAGCCGACTTTACGAATTCTTTATTTTATTCCTGCGCTTGTTCTAATGGCCATACATTGGGGCGAATTCTTGTCAATGCTGGTTGTTTGACCTTTGTTGGCTATAAAGATGATGTATGGGTTGTTGAAGACTACCATGAAATATTTTATGGGTGTCAAAATTCAGGCATTAAGTCGTTTTTGATCCACCCAGAAACTATTCAAGTCTCTTTTGATAAAATGATCGCTCACTATACACAGGAGATTGACAGACTCGTAGCAGGGAGCATTGATGATGTTGTTGCTGCATCGTCACTTATAGGGAATAGAGATTGTTTGGTATTACTCGGTAATAACAATTTAACCCACGCAGATTTTTCATTTTAGTGTAGGTGACTTTGTATGCAAAGTACTACTATTTTCAATTTACCCTCAATTCTATAGTAAAATAAAGGCCAATTTAGATAAGCGTGTACCAAAAAAATTGATTCTCACCTCGTAACCTCATATCACTCCAATTTTTTTCTGCCAAAATTTTACTGACAATTTGGAGTGAACGCATGTCGTTCTATACTTTTCCCTCTTTTTAATAGGAACTACCTCCGCGACGCTATACATTTGCGATTGGCCAATTCTAAATTGTATAACGATTAAAACTAAATTAAAATGAACTACAATGATTACGAGTTAATGCCGGAAGATGGCTTCCGTAAACTCTGCGCCTGTGGTTGCGGAGAGTATTTCTACACGAGAAATAGAAAAAGAAAATTCAAAAACAAATACCACAAACACTACCACCATTATTCACTTAAACTACTAAACATGAAAAATCAATTAGAACTTGACAAAGGAAATTACGAAAATTTCAAAGTTGTGAGAGACACCTACGAAATGGGATTCCGAGAAATGAGCCCTGACGCTCTTGCGATTCGCGGATACAATCCAAATTTCGCACCGATACAAGGTGAGACCGACGGATTACCAGCCATAATCTATAACAATTTCGCTCTCATCATGAAACCTGGAAGTAAATTTATTACCATTCAAAAAATAAGCTCATGGCGCAAATCAAACAATTAAACTGCTTCGAGATCCTTCAGGCGCTCTCATTGATCCCGGCCAAGGGATTCACTGCAACAACAGTAATAGATACGGGTGGTTTACCGCCGGTAGATCTGGCGCTAACAAAAGCACCAATTACTTCGATTCCCGCAGCTTCTATTGATGCTGTGGGTAAGGCCACCGGGTTAATACCTGCAAATAAGAGTGACAGATGGCAGAATTTACTTTTGCTATTCCTTTCAGTTGCCGCGATCGCACTTATTTGCTATATTCTATACCGAAGACGCAAAGACCGGAAAGAAGAAGAATTCAGGAGTAGTGAATATGCCAGACTCCCTAAGATTAACTATCCCTGGCCGGATGCGGCTACTCAAGGTCCGGTTCTTGAAACTGAACCCGAGCCTGTGGCAGAGCCTATACCTGAACCTGAACCGGTAAGTTATTCTCCTTCCCTTGTGGAAGAGTTCTTTAAGGATCCAGTTCCAACTTTTGAAGGATAGAATTAACCTGCATACTTAAAAAGACCGCTCTTGGCGGTCTTTTTTATTTTGTAAACCTTCCCAATCCCGATTCTTATTTAACCATTCATCCCATAAGCCAACAATGCAATGATCCACGTTCTTGCTGTAGAATGTGTACGTTATATACACGGTTAACGCAGTCGTTAACGCTAACACAATTATTGCCCAAGATATTTGAAAATCCCGTTAACCTGACTCTTTTTCGCGTTAACGAAAACTGAATCGTGGAAAATGGTGGAAAAACGATGAAGTTCTCGAAAAAAAGGCGCTAACGGGTTAACGAAATTGAACCAAGGTGTTTTTTGAGAACCGTCGATTTTCACAATTGAACTTCGGCAACTGACGTTTTTTCCGGATTTTCGTCGGCTTTTACCAATTTTCGTTGAGTTAAAAATTGCTGCAATTCGGCTAGGTCGATAGCTAAAAGCTGATCAGCCAAATCCGGCCGAAAGAGTATCCGTTCAATGAAGAATCGATAACCTTCCTGAACTCTCATCAAATATTCGATAACGTCCTTTTCGGAATTGAATGTTATGGGTATCCGTTCCCCTTTAGCGTTATATACTCTTGCTGTGGTGCCCCTAACAAGTCGGAAGAACTCACGACCGCCAAAATTCCTAAAATGTCTTTGGCATTCAATAAGGTGTCGTAGATAGTCGCTTTGATTTTCGAAACCATCAAGCTTCATTTCGTTTTGAAATTGGGTAAAGTACGCATCGGTCTCTTTGAACCCCAGGGTTTTGTCCTTTTTCATTAGGATAATTGTTTAAGGTTAACCACACGCCACACGCATGCGCTGTTTCATTCTCGGGTTTGGTGGTGTTAACGTAAAGTTACTGCAAGAAAAATGTGTAACCGCCGATGGTTATACAAATTAATTAACAATAACATTTTTGTTAGATTCTGTTCTCGTGCTACACGATCCTAACAAATTTGTTAGAAATAAATATTCTGTTTTATAAACAAAAAACCACTTAAAGGTGGCTTATTGTTTATATGCCATGCAATTTTCTTTCTACTTTATGAAAAAATAAATCAGCCAAGTTGATAAAATCAGAAGTAAAGGCTGAAAACTAAAGAAAACCAAAAGCCCTACGATTTTTTCATTTATAAAAATCCCCGATCTTATTTTAATCCAAACAATAAATAATCCTACCGCAATGATAACGGAATATGCGATTAAGCTAACACCTAATAAAAAAGCAATCGAGTTCCCAAACTCGTAGTTTTCGGGTTGCAACGAAATTATGATCGCACCAAAAACCAAACCAAGCATCTGCAAAAATATACTTAATTTGAGTTTTCGTTGGAGTAACGCTACTTCAGGCGGCTTCATTCTAAATAATTTTTTTAATACCGATAGAGTAAATTTATTAAAATTATTAAATATGGGGACCAGTTGAAAAAAATTAACTTTTTACTTCTCGTAAGCACCGGCATCCGGAGTTGTAGTACGTAAATTACCTAAAATATCTATGGGGAACTTCGAAGCATCAATTAAAGCTGAGCTTGTTGTGAAATTAATGGCAGACGATGAGTTACCGAGAGAAAAATCATAATTCGAGCTACTAACAAAATCTGATGTTTGATTGATCCGACATTGAAAATAGTTACTCGAATTTGTTGTGCCATTTGTGGTGCGCAAAAAGGAATTAGAGAATAAATAGTTTGCACTGGCCGTATTAGTTAAGTTAAAATCTATTTCATTCATGGCCGAACCATCAATTATACAATTGCCGAAATAGCAGGTATCCAAGTCAAAACTTTGATAGTTTTCAATACGTAAGGCTGTAGTTTTTCGCTCACTCTTTGACCAAAAATTAGCAAAGGTGTTGTGAATAAATTTATAATTACCTCCCAGGGTAATTTTAGTACAATAGTCTTTACAATTTACTATAGTATTATTTCCACCGTATATGTTAAATGATTCAGTATATAATCCTGTTGAGTTAATATTACGAATAATTGTATTGGTTAATTTTAACCAGCGAGGAGCAAAATAGTCGTAAACAATCGACTTTGTTTGAGCATCGTAGAACGGATAAAGACCTGCCTGAATGCCAATAAACCCATTTTTTATTACTGCATAATCTATTTCATTATTTACACTGCCTTCGTTTATCCAGATACGATCCCATTGGCCAGGTTCATCATTCATAAATGGCTCAAGTCTATCACCTTGAAAAATAACTTCATTCCCTTTTGTTCCATGCACTTTTAGGGTTCCGTATCGGTAAACCCATAGGCCCGCATTTTGATGAAAGTGAATTTTAACGCCCGCATCAATCAAAAGTGTTTGTGTTGAATCTACCACTAACCAACCGTAAACAACATGTGGTTTGTCATTAATCCAATTGATAACTGTATTATTAGAAGCCGAAATCAAGGAGTATGGTAAATAAGATCCATCCTTGAATTTGATTGTATTGGTTGGGTAATGATAGTAGGCGTCTTGACCCCAAGCTTCCAACGAAACACTTTGTTCATTCCCATTTACTGTAAACAAAATTTTATCTTGTACTATCAA
The DNA here is from genome assembly GCA_044229315.1 of Bacteroidia bacterium. Lineage (GTDB taxonomy): Bacteria > Bacteroidota > Bacteroidia > B-17B0 > Aurantibacillaceae > Aurantibacillus. The sequence goes on along the minus strand of JBGATG010000003.1, from coordinate 2,428 downwards.
AGGACTATTTTTATTCGTTGGATTGATATTAACCTGAATGAAAATAAATATACTGTCATGGGCATATATTTCGATATCAGAAAAAGACTTGCCCGGGGTTCCATCAACATTAAGAAAAAATTGAGAAGCAATACTGTTTTGAAGAGAAATAGAAGAAATTTTTATTTTTTGGTCGTTATTATTAATAACTCGGATTTGCTTGGTAGCAGAGCCTATGGTTGTAAAAACAGTATCAAATAAAACAGCATCTTGTGAAAATGAGACCTTCGCGGAAGGGTCGGTTAAAAGTTTGTCTTTTTTACAAGATGAAAATAAAATAAAGATCGCCGATGAAAGAATCATATATTTCATAACTAGTTAACGTCAAATTTTTAGAAATAGTGTTTAAATGAGAAATTTATGTAGGCGTTTGGAAGAAATGAAGCGGGTAAAGAATACTGAAAACAGTTTTTGTTGGAAAGGGCCAGTAGGCCCTTATAGCTTTTACAAAATTAAAACGCCCGATTTTGTCGGACGTTTTTGTTTGATTGCACATACGCTGGCCTTGACCTATGCTTAATCCTCCTTTATGATCTTTTTAATTACTCTTCCAAACTTCACAAAATAAATACCTGAACTCTCTTTTCCTAAATCTATTTCAATCTCTGCCTTCGCTGAAGCTCCGGTAGACAAGTTTTCCTTTTCAATTTCGGTTTTGTAAATCAATGAGCCGATAGCGTTGAACACTTCCACTGCGCCCAGCGTGACATCTGCCGGAACTTGTATGTAGAATTTACCAGTTGTAGGATTAGGATAAATAGTTATTACTTCATTAACAGAATTGTAAGCAGATATACCAAGGCAGGTAGAAACGCTTTGAGTAATTGTTGCGTTGCTTGTACAACCTAATGCTGACATACCCATTACAGTGTATGTGGTGGTTATGCTTGGAGAAACAACCGGACAACAACCCGGTATGCTGCCGGGATACCAAACCCAGGAAGCAGAACCACTACCACCCGCAGTTAAAGAGGCTGATTGCTGAACGGGCATTGTGCATAATAAAGAGCTTGAAGAAACAGGAGAAAGAATTGGGTTAGGACTTACCACAATATTTGTGGTAGCAGAATTTACACAGCCGTTTGTGCCTGTACCAACCACGCTATAGGTACCCGCACATGATGGGGATATTGCAGTAATAACCTGGGCAGTTAATGTTGGATTAACAACACAAGTACCCGACCATGTATAACTGGATGCTGTACCTACCGCAGTAATTACCGGGTTGGTGCCATTACAAATGGTTGTTGGAGAATTTATACCTACTATTGGTAGTGAATAAACGGTAATGTTAGATTGAGCTGCTGAGCCTGACACACAGCCCAGAGATGAAGTGCCTGAAACATAACAGATCATACTTGTGGTTGGAGTTTGTATTGCTGAACCACAGGTAAAACTATATGTACTTGCCCCACTTGGTGTGATGGTGAAACTTTGACCCGGGCAAATGCTACCGCTATTAACTGTGATAGTTGGAGTTGGATTAACTGTAACGTTAGATGTTGCAGGTGAAGCAGAAACACAACCAGCCGTTGATGTACCAACAACTGTGTAACTTGTAGTTGCAGTTGGTGAAACAACTGCGCTACCGCCTTGGATTGTATACGTATTTGCTCCCGAAGGAACCATTGTGAAAGATTGGCCTGCACAAATTGAGCCACTATTTACCGTTATTGTTGGGAGAGGATTTACGGTTACTGCTAAAGTTTGTTGCGGACTTGCACCACAGGCGTTATTGGCTGTTACTGTAAATATACCTGTTGTGCCTGGTGTTGCAGAAATTGTATTGGTTGAACTTGTGCCGCTCCAACCACCAGGTAGGCTCCAAGTATAAGATGTTGCACCTACAACAGGTGCAATACTATAGGAGGTTGTTCCAGCACCACTGCACATTGCGTTTAAGCCGCTAATTGTGCCAGGTTGCGATGGGATTGTACAAGCCGAATATTTACATATATATCCGTCAGTGTTAGCAGTTGTTGAAGTGAAAGTACCAACACCAGTATCAAGATCAGTGGTACCGCTATACTGACCACCAAAATAGAGATTACTATTAATGTCCATCCTCATGGCTTGAATATTTTCCGAAGCCGTACCACCAATCTGGCCCGACCACATAAAATTGCCTGAAGGAGTAAGTTTATTAATAAATCCGTCTTGACCCACCGTAGCAGTCAAATTAAAAACACCAATTCCGGGATCGAAATCTGAGGTACCTTGAAAGTGACCAACAGAGAACACGTTATCTAGGCCGTCTAAGCCAATAGAGAATAACCGATCCGTGCCTGTTCCACCTAAAGTTTTTGCCCAAACAAAATTACCGGAGGAATTCAATTTGCAAATGAAAGCATCGTATGAACCTTGCGATGTAATTGTAAAGGAGCCTGCT
>JBGATG010000002.1:563247-1234745 GCA_044229315.1 Bacteroidia bacterium | reverse complement strand
GATCACTCTCTTTTCGTTTGAATTATCCACGTAATTTGACCCGTAAAAATTTGCGTCGGTTAACACGTTATTACGGTAATAGGAGTCGTTATTTTTCAGGAGGATCTGCGTACGCACCTGATAAACAGAGGTTAAGCGGTAGATATACAAATACCCTACAGCATACAAAATAGGGACGAAAATGAAGGGGATCCACCAATTTGCCCTCAAGACCCTAATAACTAGACTGAAATCTTTTTGGGTAACTATCGACTGTTTTGTGGCTTTTGCCATGGTGGAGATTACCAACAAAATTAGCTCATTTCGTTCAAAATTCAACCTTGGAAAGTCAAAATAATTTTGTTATCTTCGTGGTTCTATTAGAGTTACTTAATGGGATTTAAACAATATAGTTTTCTTTTTTTATTCCTTATTCTTGTCGTTTTTTCTTACGCGGGTCCGCCGCCACCTCCGCCGCCGGGAACTGGTCCTGGGTGTTGGCCTCCTCCCTGTATTCCTATTGATGGTGGCATAACGCTGCTTATGGCTGCTGGCGCGGCTTACGGAGCAAAGAAGATCTACGACTCAAAGAAAAAAGAAAATTCCCCAGAGTAATTCATGAAGGCGATCCTTCAAAAAAATGCCTTTTTAAAATTCCTTATTTATGCAGGTTTAACGTACGTAGTACTTTACGTGGTGCATACTTTTTTAGTAAAGCGTTACACCTACTACGATCAGGGCTTTATTGCCAATATCATTTATAGCGCTCAATGGATACTAGAAAAGATCGGACACGTGACGTTCGTTTCCATACAAGATCGTGATTTTCAAGTAATTGGAATTGATGGTTCAACTGGAGTTTGGGTGGGGTCAAATTGCAATGCGATTTCACTTTTCATGCTTTTTATTGTGTTTGTGTTGTGGTATCCAGGACATCAAAAAGCAAAACTTTGGTTCATTCCCTTTGGACTGATCACTATTCATATTCTAAATATTTTACGCGTTGTTGCTTTGGCACTGATCGCATTTTACAAACCGGGAGCGTTAGATTTCAATCATACATATACGTTCACATTCATTGTTTACGGTTATATTTTCTTCTTGTGGATGTGGTGGGTAAATAAATATGCAGGGAAAAAAGCAAAGGAGTAATGAAGATCAACTGGAAATATTTTGTTTTGTTCTTTTTGTTGTTTGCAGTGCTTGGATATTATCGTGAAAAGTTCTTTGTAGCCATGAATCATTTAATGTTCATTAAATATTATGGACATGGTAACGACGCGCCACTTGATCCCTTTATTTTGTTCTTCGATAAGTTTGAATATGGCACCTTATACAAGCTTAAATATCCCTTCACCATCCTTTCTATCCTGCTTTTTGGCGCTTTAAGTTATTTTGCCGTTCGCTTCATACTTGGCACAAAAAAATTGTGGCGTTGGGTTGTTTATTCTTACCTCATTTTATTAACTTTGGCCGGCTTGAGTATGGCATTCGGTTATTTGGTAAATCAACGATTGGCAGATGACGAATACACACTGAGCAGATGGTTGGTTGGAATAATTCAATCGCCTATCATAACGATAATTATAATTGCAGGGCATCAATTACTAACTCAACAAAATCAACAAGAACAATGAAAAAGGATCCATTTATTTTTAAGTACATCAAAGAAGAATACGAACGCCAGGCACACGGCATTGAATTGATCGCAAGTGAAAATTACGTGAGCGATCAGGTAATGAAAGCCATGGGAAGCGTGCTTACTAATAAATACGCAGAAGGATATCCCGGTAGAAGATATTATGGCGGATGCGAAGTTGTTGATAAAGTTGAGCAGCTAGCGATTGATCGCGCAAAGGAATTATTTGGCGCGGAATGGGTGAACGTGCAACCACACTCGGGCGCGCAAGCAAATGCAGCGGTAATGCTAGGTGTTATTAAACCGGGCGACACTATCTTAGGTTTTAATTTAAGTCATGGTGGACATTTAACTCACGGCTCACCTGTGAATTTCTCAGGGAAATTATACCGTCCAACTTTTTATGGTGTTGAAGAAGCAACAGGCTTGATCAATTACGACACTGTTGAGGCAACCGCAAAAGCGGAGAAGCCTAAATTAATTATTTGCGGAGCCAGTGCTTATTCACGCGATTGGGATTACGAACGTTTACGCAAAATTGCTGATAGTGTTGACGCTTTATTGCTTGCCGATATTTCACATCCATCAGGATTGATCGCAAAAGGGATTTTAAACGATCCAATGCCTCATTGCCATATTGTAACAACCACTACGCATAAAACATTACGTGGTCCACGCGGTGGAATGATCATGATGGGAAAAGATTTTGAAAATCCTTGGGGAGAAAAAACTCCTAAGGGCGAAACAAAAATGATGAGCGCTATTTTAGATGGTGCTGTTTTCCCGGGAACACAAGGTGGTCCGCTTGAACACGTGATCGCTGCAAAAGCGGTTGCCTACGGCGAATGTTTAAGTGATGAATACATGAAGTATTGCGTGCAAGTGATCAAGAACGCGCAAACAATGGCGAATGCTTTGGTTGCTAAAGGATATAAGATCATTAGCGGTGGAACAGATAATCATTTGATGTTGATCGATCTTCGCAATAAAGGAATTACAGGTAAAGAAGCTGAAAAAGCGTTGGGTCTTACAGACATTACGGTAAATAAAAACATGGTTCCGTTCGACGACAAATCACCATTTGTAACGAGTGGAATTCGAATTGGTTCTTCCGCAATTACGTCACGTGGTTTAAAAGAAAAAGATTGTATCAAAGTGATAGAGTTACTTGATGCTACTTTGATGAATCGCGCGAATGAAAAAGAATTAGCTAAGATCCGTAAGAAAGTAAACACAATGATGAGTAAATATCCTTTGTTCAAGGATTAATTCTGATCAACGCGCTCTACTTTATTAACGCCTTTTACTTTTCTGAGATTTTCCATGAGATGATTCAAGTGTTTTGTGTCGTGCACATACACCATGATGCTTCCCTGGAAAATTCCATCTTCCGTATCAAAACTGATAGAACGCATGTTCACGTGATTATCACTTGAAATTACCTTGGTGATATTTTGAACCAAACCTAATTCGTCCGTTCCCGTCAATTTCAATCCGGCAAGGAAAGAGATCAACTGATCGTTTGTCCATTTTGCTTTTACAACACGATACGCGTAATTGGAAAGTAATTTCACGGCATTAGGGCAGGTTACCCTGTGAATTTTAATTCCTTCTCCAACTGTCACAAATCCAAACACGTCATCGCCCGGAATTGGATTACAACAAGGCGACAGTTTATAATCAAGTTTTTGAAGATCGTCACCGATCACCAACATATTATCACTCGCCCCACGTGCGTTGGTAACCAATTGTTCGATCTTGGGCGCTTCTTTTACTTTTTTTCCTTTTGTTGGATTCTCTTTGAATTTGTGAAATTCTTTGATCTCTTTGGTGTCAACATTACCAACTGCAACGCGATAAAATAATTCTTGCGACGAAGGTAATTTCAAGAAGACCATGAAGTCATTGATGTTCTGCATGGTGAACTCCAATTTGTTCTTATAGAATTTACGTTCTAATATCTCTCTACCGCCTTCGGCAACTTTACGTCGCTGTTCCTTGAGCGAGTTCTTGATCTTTGATTTTGCACGCGCGGTAACTACCAATTTTAACCAATCATCTTTTGGTGTTTGCTTGTTACTGGTAAGTATCTCGATCTGATCGCCACTCTTCATCTCATAACTTAAAGGCACGAGTTTGTGATTCACTTTAGCACCAATACATTGTTCTCCAACTTTTGTATGAATATCAAACGCGAAATCTAACGCAGTTGAACCAAGCGGCAAGGTTTTCATATCACCTTTCGGCGTGAACACAAAGATCTCGTCGCTAAATAAATTGAGTTTGAAATCGTCAATAAATTCCAAAGCGTTCGGATCAGGGCTATCCAACATCTCACGCACACGTAAGAGCCAAGCTTCAAGTTTGCTTTCTTTCTCTGCGGCCGAATCTTTATACTTCCAATGCGCCGCATATCCGCTCTCAGCTAATTCGTCCATACGCACCGAACGAATTTGCACCTCCACCCATTTTCCTTCCGGGCCCATCACAGTTGTATGCAAACTTTCGTAACCATTACTTTTGGGAGTACTGATCCAGTCGCGTAAACGTTCAGGACTCGGATGATAAAAATCGGTAATGATCGAATATACTTTCCAGCAGTCCGATTTCTCAGTGTCCAGAGGAGAATCGATCACAATGCGAATTGCAAACAGATCATAGATCTCCTCAAAGGCAACACCTTTCTCTTTTATTTTGTTGTAGATACTGTAGATAGATTTTGGTCGCCCGAAGATCCTGAAATTAAATCCTTGCTCTTCCAAGATCTCTTTAAGCGGTTCAATGAATTTCTGAATGAACCGTTTTCGCTCCGGTTCCGTTTCTTTTAACTTCACAGCAAGATCGTAATATACATCGGGATTAGTGTACTTTAACCCAAGATCTTCCAATTCTGTTTTGATCGTATTCAATCCCAAGCGATGCGCAAGTGGCGCGTACAAGAACAAAGTCTCACTCGCGATCTTCATTTGCTTATCGCGCTTCATGTGATTAAGCGTGCGCATATTGTGCAAACGATCGGCAAGTTTTATCAGGATCACGCGAATATCCTCACTCATAGTGAGTAACACCTTACGGAAATTCTCAGCCTGAATAGACGCTGTGTTATCGATCACGCCTGAGATCTTCGTAAGCCCGTCAATGATCTGCGCTACTTTTTCTCCAAATAGTCCTTTGATGTCATCAAGTGTAACATCGGTATCTTCTACTGTGTCGTGTAAAAGTGCGCAACAGATCCCGGTGGCACCTAGCCCCATTTCCTCAGCGCAAATATGTGCCACAGCAATAGGATGATAAATGTAAGGCTCTCCACTTTTTCTGCGCATTTCTTTGTGCGCTTCAACAGCAACCTCAAACGCTTTGCGTACCATTTCCTTGTCGCCTTTTTCGAGGCGACGTTTGCACGCTTTTATAAGTGACTTATAACGTAGGAGAATTTCCTTACGTTCGGCTTCGAGGTCGATCTGCATAAACGAAAAACAGTATGAATTTACCTATTTTACACGATAAATAAAAGAGGAATTTCAAGGTATTTAGATAAATACGGTCTTAACGTAATCTAAAGGCTTTTACCCTGGAATAAACGGCGGTTTTTAATTGCCGAAACTATTTCTGCTTAGGAATAAGTTTGACCTTATCGGTGCTATTCACTTTGGTTGGATCGTTGTAGTCCTTGTCCTTTTTACTTTTGCCGTTGCGAACATCGGCATCCTCAAATAATATCCATTTTCCCTTTTTGAAATATAAGGCATCAAAACTTCCGTCCGGGCCATAATATTGCGGTAACCCTTGGAGCACTTCACCCTCTTCACGAGGACCAAGGTGACTATAAACTATGCTTCCCGTTTTATCATTAAATTTTAAGCTCATGGTCACATCCGAGCTGTATTCAAACATCATGCGCTTTGGATTTTTACGGGGAAATCTAAAAATATCCTTTCCAAACACAGGCGTTCCATCCGATTTAAAATATAAAGCGTCAATAAATTTCCGCGTTACCAATTTACTGTTTCCATCCCAACCTAATAGTGTATAGTAATCACCTTGCTCTATTAATTCATAATACAACATCCCAAACCACTTGTCGGGAGTTCCTATGTGAGTTTCCGGATTTGTAATGCTTCCCGATTTATCCACCAATTTAAAATATTCGTAATTCACAACGGTCTCATGTTTCATAAACCCTTTCTTCACCTTCCTGGAATTATTCACAATTAAAAATCCAAAGAATAAATGCGATTCATCTTCCTTTTGAATATTCCAGGTGATGAGCTTGAATTTTCTATCTTTTGGTGTAAGCGTTGAGATATCATGTAAACTGTCGAATGGAAAATCAAGAGCGCGGCTGTCTTGCGCGATAACTTCAATAAGTTTAATGAACTCCTTGTTGGCCTTTAACCGATCTTCTTCCTTCTTGCTATAGAAGACCTCGTTTTGCAAACTTCTTAACTGGAAAAGTTTGGCATTAATAATGGTCTTCATAGTATCAACCTTTTGCGCGAAGCAAAACGGTGAAACCAACAAAAAAAGATAAAAGCTCAGCTTTTTCATTTGACCAATAATACAAATATCAGTAATTTGTTACAGTATTGGGCAAAGTACACCCATTTTTATAAACCTTTATATGTTATACCTGCGCTGGATACGACTATTTTTGAGTTATGTCACCTTCATTTTATTGGGTATAGCGGTTTTTAATTACGAATTGAGCATTTATTTATTGAGGCAGGGCAAAGGGCAATTACATATATTGCGTTCAAGGGAGAGTTTTGAAAGTTTTAAAACGAGGAACGAACTAAACGAACGCCAACTCGCCAATCTTGCACTTGTTGAACTTATAAAAAAGTATTCGGTAGACAGTTTAGGATATAAACCTACTGAGAATTTCACCAGCATTTACGATCAAGAACAAAAGCCCATTTTGTGGGTGGTTACCGCTTCAGAAAAGTACAGTTTGAACCCCGTAGAATGGAATTTCCCCGTGATCGGAAGTGTGAGTTACAAAGGATTCTTTACGGAAGAATTAGTTTTAAAAGAAAAATATAAGTTGCAGGCACAGGGCTATGACGTTGGCGTTCGCAGCGTTTCGGCCTGGAGCACTTTAGGCTGGTTCAAAGATCCCCTTCTCAGCTTTCATCTAAATAAAACCAAAGGAAGTTTCTGTAATTTGCTGTTCCACGAATTATTTCATGCTACGTTTTATGAAGCCGGAAGAATAAACGATAATGAAAACCTGGCTAATTTTATTGCACACAAAGCTACTATTCAGTTCTTAAAAAATGATACAGTTTCATTGAGAGAATATCTTAACGATCACCACGAATGGGAAAAACTAGTTCAATTCTTACACGTGAACACAAAAGTGTACGGATCGGAGCTTACTTCCATTTCTTCCAAGGAAAACCGACTTATTTTAAAACAAAAACAGCTTTATTTTTTGATAAAAAAACTTAAAAACGCCGGAATAAAAAAGGAACGAATACTAACTAGCGCGAGCGAAGAAATTTTGCTTGAGCAGAATGCCTATTTCATTGATTATATGCAGTACAACAGCCAGCAAGATAGTCTCGAAATTGCTTTTAACAAATTTTATAAAGGCTCTTTAAAAAACATGGTACAGTCTTTGGCTCCATAAGGCCTTATAACTATATTTGAAACCACTAGACATTAACCTATGAAGACCCGTTTTTTAGCAATTGTATTTCTTATTTCCGGCATATCGTCTGCCCAGGTATCATACGATATCAAATTTCAGATCAAGAACAACACCGATACCATGATGTATTTGGTAAGAACGCTTTTTGACAAACAATATATATCTGATACCTGTAAAAAAGTAAAGAATGGTTTATGTCAATTCAAAGGAAAGAAAGCCTTGGACAAAGGCGTTTACAGTTTAATAAGCCAGGAAAAAGCCTTGTATTTTGATTTCCTTATTGACGATTCTTACAATTTTACGGTGAGCTTTGATCGCAATGATATTGTAAATACATTAAAATCTTCGGGAAGTAAAGAGAACGAAGATATGTTTGCTTACTTGAAATTCATGACCAACAAGAACATGGATTTCACCAAAGCCAGGGAATCGGCAAGCAAGATGAGCAAAAAAGACAGCGCGAAATTTGTTACTGAGAAATACGCCGCGATGACCGAAGATGTTTCAAAATTTGAAGAAGGTTTCATGAAAAAAGTAAACGGCACCTTTGTGTACGATTTTTTAAACATGAAAGCTGAGAAGGAAGCTAAGGAAGTTCCTAAAGCGTCGAACGGAAGACCGGATAGCTTATGGCGTTATTATTATTACAAGAATCATTTTTGGGATGGCGTGAACTTTAAGGACAAGCGCATTGTAACCATTCCTTTCTTTGACGACCGCGTGAAACGTTATTTTGATCAGGTGATCTACCAATATTCTCCTGATTCGGTGATCAAAGAAATTGACTGGATCTTAGGTAAATGTACCCAGGATAGCTTGGTGTATAATTTTTTGCTTGGGCACTTGATGTATAAATATGAGCAGGACAAACGCATGAGTTTTGATAAAATATTTGTGTACATGAATGATAATTACATTTCAAAAGGCAAGGCAAACGGAGTGTATACAGAAGAATCCATAAAAACTATTGAGAAACGTGTAGCCATAGTTCGTAATCTCTTGATCGACGCAAAAGCCACTGAGTTGTATATGATCGATACAACCGAAGCCCCTAAAGTTTTAAAAATGGGATTTGATACAGTAAAAACCAGCAAAGGCGCTACTGATCTTTATTATAAGAACGTAGACAAATTAACGCCTTTGTTCAAAACGCTTTACATGACCAACGCAAAATTCACGGTGTTGGTATTTTGGGATGTAGATTGCAGTCATTGCCAAACCGAGATCCCCAAATTGCATGAAGAACTTGCCAAGCTTAAGGGAAAGATCGATTACAAAGTATTTGCTGTTTATACCAAAGAAGATTATCAAAAGTGGCGCAAATACATCATTGACAAAAAATTGAACTTATTTTATCATGTATTCGACCCCATTCACTTGAATAACATCAAAGATAAGTATGATATCATTTCAACGCCGGTGATCTATGTGTTAGATAAAGACAAAAAGATCAAAGCTAAAAAATTAGCTGCCGAGCAAATTGGAAATGTACTTGAGTATTTAGATAGTATTGATAAAACACCTGCTAAAAAATAAATCATATGCGTTCTCTTATTTTTAAATTAACTGTATTCTTTTCTTTTGTGGCTTCCTCTGCGTTTGCTCAGGGCTATGATATGCGTTTCAATTTTAAAGGAAACAAAGATACCATGATGTATTTGGTGAAATACATATGGGATCAAAAATACATTATTGATACTTGTAAGAATTTGAAGAACGGTCAAGTCGTTTTCAAAGGGAAAGAGGCACTTGATAAAGGTGTGTATGTATTAGTGAGCCAGGGCAAATCAATTTACTTCGACATTTTTGTGAACGAAGGACAAAAATTCACAATGAACTGTGATAACGCCGACATTGTAAACTCAATGAAAGTTGTGGGAAGCAAAGAGAATGAAACATTCTTTGATTACATTAAATTCATCACCGCAAAGAACCAGGAGTTTGGAAAATACCAGGGGCAAACAAAGGGCATGAATAAAAAGGACAGTACAAAATTCATGCTGGATAAAATTACCGGAATGAATGCCGATGTGCAAAACTTTGAAAAAGCCTTCATGGAAAAAACCAAAGGTACTTATGTTCACGACGTCATGAATTTAAAGACCGAAAAAAATCCAACCGATGTGCCTAAAGCATCAAACGGTAGACCTGATAGCGTTTACCAGTATTATTGGTATAAGAGTCATTTCTTTGATGGCATCGATCTTAAGGATGATCGCATCATTCGCGCGCCTTTTTTTGCTGATCGTGTAAAACGTTATTTCGATCAGGTGATCTTACAAGCGCCCGACACGGTGATTGCTGAAATTGATAAAATATTAGCTAAAAGCACACAAGATAGTTTAGTTTATAATTTGTTGTTGAACTACTTTACTTACAAATATGAAATAGATAAACGTATGGGCTTTGATAAAGTGTTTGTTCATATTTGTAACAAATACATTGCTACCGGTAAAGCAAATAAAGCCTATCCGGATGCTGAGTCGCGCAAAAAGATCGTTGATCGCTCTAAACTTTTGGAAGCGATCTTATTGGATTCTCAGGCACCCGAGATCTACATGATAGACACCGTGCATGGTCGCGAAGTAATGAAATTAGGTTTCGATACCGCCAAAACAAGCGAGTCCATCACAAAGCTTTATTACAAACATGCCGACAAATTAGCGCCTTGGTTCAAAACCATTGCACAGATAAACGCAAAGTATACAGTGCTGGTTTTCTGGAGTGTTGATTGTGGACATTGCCAAACGGAGATCCCGAAGTTGAATGATACTTTAAGAAAAACCTTAAAAGGAAAAGTTGATTACAAAGTATTTGCGGTTTACACCAAGGAAGATTTTGAAGCCTGGAGAAAATTCATCATTGACAAAAAGCTAGACTTCATTAACGTGTTTGACCCCGTGCACATCAACGATCTCAAAAACAAATACGATATCTACTCTACTCCTGTGATCTATATTTTAGATAAGAATAAAAAGATCAAGGCAAAGCGTTTGTCTTCGGAACAGGTGGTTCAGATGTTGCAGTTCTTTGAGAGCCAGGATAAGCCTAAATAAGCTTATCCTTTACTGAAGAGTTTAAGGAAATCGTCTTTCTTACGGGTAGAAACATCCGCGATCACATCGTTTGACATTTGTACCCGACTATCGGCCTTCATGAATTTTTTTACATGATCTAAGTTGACGATCCACGATTTATGTGTTCTGAAAAACACCGAAGGATCCAACATTTCTTCAAATTCTCCAATATTTTTTGTTGAAAGAGAATTTATTCCACCCTTGGCTGTGATCTTAGTATACTTTCCATCGGCTTCCAAGCTAATGATCTCGTTTACGTTTATAAATGTATATCCTTCGTTGGAAGGAATAGCGATCTTTTGTAGCTGATGATCTTTCGCGTTAATATTATCTAGTAACACATTCACATTGCCCGCGCCCGAATGCTTCTTCTCCTTTTCCAATTTTGAAACAACGCTCACCAATTCAGGAATAGCAATTGGTTTCAATAAGAAATCATAGCACGAACTTTTAATTGCCTTTAGCGCATATTTTTCATGGGCTGTAGTAAACACCACTTCAAAATCGGGAGCCGAAAAGAATTTGAACAGATCAAAGCCCATTTCGTTGTTGATCTCCACATCCAAAAACACAACTTGGGGACGCGTCGTATTAATAAGCTTAACAGCGTCCGCTATATTGTTAGCGGTGCCAAGTACAGTTAGTTGCGGACAATATTGTTTAATGATCCCGCTCAAGGCCTGGATGCAAGAGTTCTCGTCATCTACAATTACACAATTCATCTTAGTACTTATAACTCAAAGGTAAGTAAAAAATAACTTCTGTACCTTTTTCTAATTGCGGCTTAGATCTCATGTCGAAATAACCGGAAGCGAACTCCATTCCAGCAGCTTTGAACAAAATAGCCAAGCGCGAACGGATCATACTCACCGCGTGCGAACGTTTGAATATTTCCTCGTTACTTGCATCAAAGCCGGAGCCATTGTCTTTTATCAATACTTTCAAAAGTTTATCCTCCGCAGTAATTATCAAATTTATGGTTGGGTTTTTTATATTGTGTAGTCCCGCGTGTTTAATACAATTCTCAATAAATGGTTGGATCATCATTGGCGGCACGAGAATATCTTCCGCGTCTTTTGGCACTTCAAATTCAAATTTCAAAGGGTCCTTAAATCGGCTTTGCTCAAACTGTATGTAGGTTGTCAGATATTTTATTTCCGAATCCAGGCTGATATGCTCATCATTTGAATTATTTAGTGTCTGACGCATCAAGGTGGAGAATAGCTGCAATTGGTCAATTGTCTTTTGCTTCTCATCATTCACCACAAAGCCCTGTATAGAATTAAGCGCGTTAAAAATAAAATGCGGATTCATTTGACTTTGATACTTGGAAATGAGTTTTGTTTGTTCGCTCAATAATTCTCCTTGTTTTTGAATGTATACGTTCTTCTCTTGTAATCTAATATACGCTTCTTTACGTTCCCGGATAGTTCTCTGCAAGAAAATGGCGAGCCAGATCAACAGCAGAGCCAACACTGCCACAGCGACAATAATAATGATCAATCTATTGTTCTCTAATTTTTTGATCTCGTTCTCTTTGCTCAATTTTTCGATCGCTTGTTCTTTCTTTTCAGTTTCATATTGGGTCTTTAACTCCTGGATCTGAAACTCGTGATTTTGTTTTGCAAGAGAATCTTTGAGTGCTGCGTGCTTCTTTAAAAAGATATTCTCGTTCTTAATATCCCCTAATTTTTCGTAAGCCATGAATCTCGTTTCATATGAATACAATATATCTTCAGTGAATTCATTTTCAAGTGCGATCTTCTCCGCTAACTCTGAATATTCTATTGCTTTTTTATAGTCTTTAGCTTCGAGGTAAATATCCGAGAACCCATTGTAAATGGTTGTCATACCATCCGGAGAACCTAATTCAGAATAAATATTCAAGGCTTTCGTTTCAGCTAACACGGCGCTTTTATAATTCTCCTTCATTTTATAGGCCTGAGCTATTCCGGAATAGATCAGAGCAACATCCAGTTGAGGGCTTAGTGTATCCAAGAGCGCTAAACCTTTCTTGAAATAGAACATGCAGCTATCGGCTTCATAAAAATAAGCATAGGTTGCGCCAAGATTGTGATAGCCGGTTGCCAAGGCTTGCTTTGAGCGCGCATCTTTTTCCAAAGCATGAACTTCTTGCAGCATTTTCACAGATTGCTTATAGTAAGTAATAGCTTCCTTGTTTCCTATCGCTTTAAGCAAAGCGCCAATTGCTCCAAGGGAAGTGGCGATCCTACTTTTTAGTTCCAGTTTCTCGTTTATCCTGAGTGCTTCTTTGCAATACATCAATGCTTCGTCATACTTTCCTTTTTGAAAAAGTATTGCCCCTTTTTTGTCGAACGCGAAAGATCTCTGGATTTGATAATATCTGATCTTGTCATATTCGGGCTTGGATGCGATCATAAGGATCGTATCAGCATAATTCCAGGAAGCCGCATTGTTAATGTTGGAAAAATTGTGACAGAGATAAACGTAAGTTCTAATTTTAGCGCTGTCTGACTTTGTGGTAGCCAAACTGCGTTTTAAAGAGTCAACATTGAATTGAGCATTAACAATGCCGCATATCAATACCAACAGAAATATAATTCTTAAAACGGGCCTCATTAAATCAAAATTAGATAATAAACCCATTAAAACACAGCTTTTCCCCAATTAAAATTTCCAATAAAACGTTCGTTCCTGTTTCCTCGCGTTCGTTCCAAAAACACCGGCGTTGGTTAATACAACCCCGTTTTACCGAAGGATTGAACAAACTTTATAGTGAATTTAAAACCGAAAGCTATGAAGAGATGTTTACATGTAATGGGTTTGGTATTCTTATTGAATATCGGTCAAAGTTTAGCGCAACCTAATTTTAATTGGGCCAGGAATATTGGAAGTGGCAGTGGGGAATATCCTGAATCAATAACTACGGATGCCAACGGAAATGTACTTAGCACGGGCGCTTACCAGGGAAGTGCGGATCTAGATCCGGGAACAGGTTTCTCCCCGGTAAATGCAAATGGTTCGTTCGACGCTTATATAAGCAAACTCGATGCTTCAGGTAACTTTGTTTGGGGGAAAAGTTTGGGCGGAAGCGCAAATGATGTTGGGCATTCAATTGTGGCAGATGCTGCCGGCAATGTGTATATAGCCGGATATTTTACCGGAATGGCTGATTTTGATACCGGCGCAGGAACCTATACTATGGTAGCAAATGGCTCCACTGATATTTTTATCTTAAAATTAGACGGCGCAGGAAATTTTGTTTGGGCAAAGCAAATTGGAGCTGCGAATAACGATGATGCAAACTCCATTGTTTTGGATAACGCGGGAAATATATATTTAACCGGAACTTTTGATGGAAATGTTGATTTTGATCCTGCCGCAACTACCTATACCATGGTATCGCAAGCCATTGATATTTTCGTTTGTAAACTTGATGGTAATGGAAATTTCATTTGGGCAAAACAATTAGGTGATGTGAACAATGAACTTGCTTATTCTATTGCGGTTGACGCTGCGCAAAATGTATATACTACAGGATATTTTTTTATGTCGGCAGATTTTGATCCGGGCGCAGCTGTTTACAATCTCACGGCAGTTGGTACGGGAGGCTTCGTAAGTAAATTGGATGCGAGCGGAAATTTTGTTTGGGCAAAAGCGTTCTCTGGAAATGGATGTACTTCAAAATGTATCAAATTGGACAATTCAAATAATGTGTACACCACGGGTTATTTTGAAAGTACGATCGATTTTGATCCAGGCGCTGCTACGTACACCTTAATTCCCGTAGGTCAAAGCGACATTTTTGTTTGCAAATTAGATGCAAATGGAAATTTTCTCTGGGCTAACAGCATGGGATCAACCGGCTATGATCGCGGCTTCTCCCTCGCTATTGATGCGTCTCAGGACGTTTATTCCACAGGCTATTTTCAAGGTACTGTGGATTTTGATCCGGGAAGTGGAACATACACCTTAACCTCGGCGGGATCAGAAGATATTTTCATTACTAAATTTACCACGGCTGGAAGCCACGCATGGACGTACAAAATGGGTGGTGTAAATTATGATCAGGGAAGTTCAATTAGTATTGATGCTTCATACAACATTTACACAACAGGTTACTTTTCAGGAAGTCCCGACCTTGATCCTACAGCTTCTTCATACACATTGCTTCCTTCGGGCTCAGGCGATATTTTTATACAAAAATTAGGGCAATGCGTTGTGCCTTCCTCTCCGGCCAACACAACTCCTACAGTAAATTTGTTGATATGCCAAGGAAATACAACAACATTAACTGCTACAGGATCCGGAACAATTTCCTGGTATTCAAGTGCAACTTCTACAACCGCATTAGGATCAGGAACTAGTTTTGTAACGCCAACTTTAACAGCTGGAACTTATACGTATTATGCCGAAGCGGAAACGTGCATGTTGAGTGCAAGCAGAACATCTGTTGTATTTACTGTAAGCGCATGCACCGGGATTACAAAAACGCTTTCACAACATAATGTATATGTTTATCCAAATCCGGTTAGTGATATCCTTCACGTTTCAGTTTACAACCATGAATTATTAATGGTGAAGATCTTCAACGCTCTTGGTCAAAAGGTAATTGAAAAAAACATGAGGGATCAGAATTCAAAGTTAGATCTATCGCCATTGCAAAAAGGTATTTACGTTTTAGAATTAGAAACCGAAGCCGGTTGTGTTACCAAAAAAATAATTAAAGAATAAAATGAGAGCGCCCGGATACTTATTCATACCTTTTCTTTTTCTTTCCTGTTCCTTTTTCACCACGCGTGTTGCAGAAGAAAAAGAATTGCATATTGGCGTACCGGCTACAACACTGAAACTCGCAACCGAGGGAAGCGATCTGATCAAATACATTAATACCAGATTATTGACCGATAGCAGTAGAAATTTATTAAGTCAGCTAGGCTCTTACAAATTTTCAACTTCTATTGATGCGTCAAACGCGATTGACAGCAGATACAATCCGGATGTCTTTATTTACTATGACTACGAAGGATTACAGTTGCGTTATGTGTTTAAAGGAGCAGGATTACTTCAACGCTCGGAACTACAATACGAGCTAGAGAACTATAAAAAATCTATATACCTCGAGCAAATAATTTTTGAAGCAGAGGCTTATAAAGGACGTTTGCCATATGACCTCTCCAAGCACTTTGGGCCTCTTAGTGTGGAGAAGGTCATTGGTAAACACAATTCGTTCTTTGATAGTGGGGATCCAAATTCCCGCACTACTTTCACATATCCGGAAAAAGGACTGTTCATTACCTTCACTAATAACCTGAGCAATAACACTATTCAGTACATTACACTTAGTGATTCAATTTCTGAAATGAAGCGTTACCCAACGATCTATTCCAATTATGCAAGCAAATAACAAGAGATATCACATGTTAAATTCCATACCATTGCATTTAGGATTACTATTTGCTGGAAGTTTTGTAAATTCACTATCTTTTAAACCACTGACGTACCTTATGGAATTTTAATAATTTTAAATCACAATTGTCAAAACAACACACATGAAAAAAATTTATTTAGCAATACTGATCATTTGTATCTCAAATCTGGTTTCTGCACAAAATTTTGCCTGGGCAAAATCTTTTGGCGGAAACAATAACGACGCCGGAAGAGTAACATGTACTGATGCTGCGGGAAATGTTTTCGTTGCCGGGAGCTATTTTGCACCTTCAATGCTTATTGGAAGTGTTACCGTTAATAGTTTAGGCGGTGGAGATGTGTTCGTGTCTAAATGGGATCCAAACGGAAACTTAATTTGGGTACAAAATATCGGAGGAACCGGTCTTGAAACAGTAGGAGGAATTTGTACTGCTACAAACGGGGGAGTATTTATTTGCGGATCTTATGATAGCCCTGTGTTAACTGTGTCTACAGCAACACTAGGCCAAAATAGCACACTAGGTAATCATGATATTTACGTTGCAAACTTTAGCAGTGGTGGTTCTTGTATGTGGGCAAATAGATATGGTAATACCGGTAACGATGTTGCTAAAGGAATTACGTATTCAAGTGCTTTGAACAACGTTATTTTTACAGGATATTTTAATTCAAGTACAATTGCCTTTGGAACAACAACCTTAACAAACACCGGCACTAATTATGACGTGTTTGTTGCAAAGCTAACCCCGGGATTTACAAACGCCAATCCAGCCGGCGCATTTGCAACCGGAGCAGCAAACGCCAATGACTATGGATATTCGGTGAGAGTAGATGCAACGAGTATCTATCTTGGAGGAGCCTTTTCGCCTGTAACAGGAAATTCAAGTACCATTGGATCTGCAGTAACCAGTTACGGCTCACAAGATGTGTTTATTGCAAAGTACAGTAACGCAAACGTGTTTCAATGGGTAAGAACCGGTGGTTCGGCCTCAACAAGCGCCGACTATTTTACGTCAATGGATATTGATGCGTCTAGTAACTGCTACATAGTTGGTGCGTATTTTAGTTTACCAATGGTTTTGGGAACAACTACGCTAACAAATGGCGGTGGTAACGATGCATTCATTGCAAAATATAACTCAGCTGGTACCCTGCAATGGGCCAATAAATTAAGTGGGGCTTCACAGGAATTTAATAATGATGTCACCGTTGATTCTAACAACGACGCATACGTTACCGGTTATTATTCAAGTACCGTGTCAACCACCGGTACACTTACCTTAAGCAATCCTAGTTCTACGGCCGCTATACAAAATGTTTATGTGATCAAATACGCTGGGGCAACAGGAAATCCGTTGTGGGCCGCCACTAGTTCTGGTGTTAGTCAATCTTCCGCTTATGGTATCACTAACGACGCCATTGGTAACATCTATTTTACGGGTGCGCATAATTTGCAGGCTTCTGTAGCATTTGGCACCAATACGATATTAAGTACCGGTCAAAACGATGGTTTCTTAACCAGAATTCATTGTTCAAATCCAACTATCACCGGCGCAAGTAATGTTTGTACCGGAAGTTCTGCAACCCTCATCGGAACCGGAGCCACAAGTTATACCTGGAGCAATGGCGCTACAACAACTTCCATAGTTATTACACCAACTGCAAATACAACATTCACCATCATTGGCAATAGTGGCGCATGTACATCGCCAAATTCAACACCATTCTCGGTAACTCTTCTGCCTGTAAACGTAAATGCGGGAACGGATTTCAGTTTGATGTGTAATGCAACCGGGGTAATGAATCCAACTTGCAATCCTTCTTCAACATCTGTTCAATGGTCGCCGGCTACAGGATTAAGCAGCACTACAATTTTATCGCCTACAGTTACATCACCAAACAGTTCTCAATCATATGTGTTAACCGCAACGTTAACCAATGGGTGTGTGGGAACAGATACAGTTACCGTTTCACACGATGTTGCTAAACCCGATATTTGTATTGTTACTTGCGATAGTTTGAATGTGAATAATGAGATCTTCTGGGATAAATTAGCATATCCACTTTTAGATTCCATGATCATTTACCGTGAAGTGAGCGCGAACATTTACAAGCGCATTGGCGCTGTTCCAAGCAATTCAATTAGTTTGTTTACTGACACGATCAGAAGTGTTGGTCCGGCGAACGGCGATCCTAAGATCACAACCTATCGTTACAAAATTCAACAACGTGATATTTGCGGAGCATATGGACCAATGAGTTTATGGCATAATACCATTTTCTTCACACGTACAGGTTCAACCTTCTTTTGGATAAATAATTACATGATCGAAGGGCCAACAAATCCGGTGAACACTTACAGTTTATTGGTTTGCCCTAATCCAACAGTTAGTCCAAACTACCAATTGATCGGAACAACCGCAGGAAATCAAAATCAGTTAAATGATCCGGCATATGCTACGTATTCCGCAACAGCGGATTGGCGCGTAGTTGGTGATCTTGGTTATGTATGCTACGCTCAAAAAACAGCGCAACAAGGAAAATCTACGCCGGTTACCCGCAGTAATATTTCAAACAACAGAGCTGCGGCTCCGGATATCGGCGTAAGAGAACAAGCGGCATTAATTGCAATGAACATTTATCCTAACCCTGCGCAAAAATTTGTAACAGTTGATGCGGGGTCATTAACCGAAACTGCACACGTAAAAATTGTAGATGCCTTAGGAAAATTAGTACTCAGCGATACATTTAGTGAAAAGAAAACTCTGGATGTTTCCAATCTTGCCCCAGGGATTTATATTTTAAAGGTCAACTATAAAGGCTCAGAATACACCCATAAACTGGTGATAGACTAAGCTTATCTTTAAACAGAAACCGGGTTTCAGAATTGGGACCCGGTTTTTTGTTGCCCAAATATGCCGTTTTCTGGCGTTAGTTCCTTAAAAACCAGCGTTGGTTAAGCCTCCCCGTTTTGCCCCTATCGATCTGTGATCTTTACGGTGTGAAAACATTAAAACCAACATCTATGAAAATTAAAATCTTAATTATGCTCATTAGTCTGTTAAGCTTTAACAGCCTTTTGAACGCGCAAGACGACGAATTAAAAGCAGAGATCATTTTTAGCGACCAACCTTTTATGGGGGATGGAAGCGCTAACAAACCAAAAACTGAATTTAAAGCCGGGACGGAGATCTATGGTCGCATAAAATTCGACAAGCCTATGAACGATCTTTTTAAAGGTTATTTCTCAGGCGCAAAATTAAAAGTGAATACCAGTGAAGGTTTTGCCAAGCTCAATTTCAAAGTAAAGTATGAAAAGAATGGAGAAACCGTTTTTGGAGCTGCAGATAAAAATTTGGGCCTGGAAGACTTAAATAATGCTTACGTTGACTTTGATATCGCGCCGGCAAAAAACAAATCACGGGATCAGTATCGCACAGGATTCGCGGGCGCTATCGCAAATTCAAATGTTCCTTATGTGAATGATGGAGAAAAAGGAAAGATCACCATCATCGCCTTATTCTTAGACGACAATGGGTCGGAAGTAGAAAATCAAAACATTCGTGGAACAATGACCGTAGATTATTCTGATAATAAATTAGATCTAAATGCATGGAATGATCAAATTCAATGGGCTGCGCGCGAAGACGTGATCGCTGAGAACAAAAAGAAACTCGGAAAGAAACCGAACATTCAATTCGCTAATCTTCCTTTCTCAAATCCTGCTCATGTGGTGGCAACAAAATTCAAAGCCGGGTCACCAATTTATGCGCGGGTTAGTTTGGACAAACCTTTAAAAGAATACTTAAAAGTTGATAATGTGAAATGGCTTTATTTGAAAGTAACCTGTCAAAATTATCAACCAATTAACGGTTTAACACATCAAAAAAAGATCCGTGCTTCGGAACTCGATAAGAATTATATTGACTTTGATGTAACTCCAACCGCAACCGATGCAAAGGATGTTTACGATTCAAACATGGGATTCCACTTCAGTTTGTACTCTAATAATAATGCTCCAAACAAAGTAGTGAGCTTTGAGATCGAATTGGAAGAAAATAACAATAGCGAAGCATTTGCTCGCTTGCGTGGTTTCGGTCCCTTGGAAATTGATTACACCGGATTAACAGGAACCCAAGTTGGCGCTTTATGGACCTCTTGCCAAGCCGTAGGAGAAACAGCAATAAAGAATGCCGATAAAATGGCCGCTGCAGAAGGCGCTGAGATGGCGAAGAATTTACCATTGCCGCTGATCTTTAGTAAACCCTCGCAAAAAGGATATGCGGGATATACAGACGTACAGATACTTGGCATGATCAAAAATTATTTGAAAGTAACTGAAGTATATATGTTGACTTACGGTCCTAACAAGGAACAAGGCGATTTCTTCATAGAAAAGGATGGCTTCAATTTACCCACTGCAAAAGTTGGGAACATTGGCTTCTACTTCATCTTCAAAGATACCGACGGATATTACAAAGCCAATGGCGGTTATCTGGTTCAACCTTATCAAGGAGGGGGAAAATATGGAGCGGCATACATCAAAGCCGATGGGCCAATAACAACGGGCGATGCAACTTACGCACACGATGTGCAACGCGACAAAAACGGCTTCAACTATGTATTCATAGTTGATGGAGCTAAAGTGAAGAAATAATTTAAAGAGGAAAAGCGATGAAGAATCTATTTTACATCACAATAAGTTGCGTAACATTCGTCACATTACCGGTTTGCGCTCAGCTCAATCTCGGGAAATTAAAAAACAAAGCCGAGAACGCCATTTCAAATACGGGAAATACAAACACAACACCAGCCGATAAATCGGCATCATCAAATTCGGGCGGTACAAAGTTATTCAATGGAAAAGACCCCTTTAACGGTTCGGGGAACATCATTGTAACTTTGGCCGGCTCGGGTTCAATGAGTGAATTTGGTTTTAAAGACGAAAAAGGAAGAGATGCGTTGTTTGATCACCCGCATGGCGTTGCAGCCGATGAAAGCGGGAACGTTTATGTGGCAGATAAATTAAATAATCGCATTCGGAAAATCTCCTCCACTGGAGACGTAAGTACATTTGCAGGTTCGGGTGAACGCGATTCAAAAAATGGCTTGGGAAAAGAAGCAGCCTTTGATCAACCTGTTTACATTTGGTACGATGGTTCCAAGAATTTCTATGTGATCGAAGAAAAGAATGCAGTCCGGAAGATCAACAAAGAAGGAAAAGTGAGCACTATTTATCGTCAGAAAAATTATCCGGGTTATACCGACGGCGAAATTGGAGACGCGAATTTTGACGGCATCGAAGCAGTAGTTTCAAACAGCAAAGGCGAAGTATTTATTTTGGATAACAACAATAAGTGCATTCGTAAAATAAGCGGTGGTGTTGTGAGTACTTTTGCAGGCAACAAAAATGCTCAATTAACCTGGGAAAGTCAGATAAAAGATGGCCCCGGTGCCAAAGCTACATTCTGGAATTTAAAGCGCATGGTGATCGATAAGTCGGATAATCTTTACGTGACCGATGGCCCTCAACGTATTCGCAAAATAGATCCGCAAGGAAATGTGAGTACGCTACCCTTCGAACAACTTATTACCGACACCAAAAGTACTTACCAAATAGACGATGGAAATTCTCACGGAGCTCGTGATGTTGGTGTTTTCACAGAATTAGCATTACTCTCCAATGGGAATTTCCTCATCTCTACCGAACACGGAGAGATCCACGAAATAGGTTCGGATGTAAAGAGCATTAAATTTGTTTACACCGGAACAAATTGCAATAGTCACAAAGAAAGCGACTACAGATCGGTTAACGAGGTTAAAGACGGGGAAGATTGTAAAGGCTGTGTTGGTGGCGATAGATCAAAACGTCTTGCGGTATCACCAAATGGTAACATCTTTTTTACAGAAGATCACTTCCATTGCATAAGAGAAATCAAATTAAAAAAATAAACACATGAAAATTGAAATGATGCAAAACGAAAAAATAATTGACACCTGGACCATTTTATATGAAACTCCAAATGGTGGCAAATTCAATGGCAAATTAACTGTAACAAGTAAACGCTTACTTTATGACGCAAAATTTGATGTGTCAGCAAAAGGCCTGGTAGAAGAAGCTCTATTCATGAAATGGGGATCGGAAGATTTTGTAGTAATACCCAAAGAACGTATTAAAGAAGTTGAAGTATCGAAGGGATTCTTCGCCAAAAAAGTGATCCTGACACTCGATAATAATTCAAAGCACGTATTCAATTATGGCATGCTAAATGTAGAGCCGGTTGCATCTGCAATAATGAAAGAAGCATCCTAAAAGTATTTAGTTTATTTTTTAGGATTTGTGATTCATAAATAGCGTATTTTCGTACAACCAACAAAATGTTGGTTACGAATGCCGAATAAACCAGAGATCAAACGCCTTGAGGAAGAGATCAAGGAACTAAAGAAGGAGAACAAAGCTTTAAGGGAAAAATTATTTGTACCCGATGCTGATCATACAGTAAAAGTTCCCGATAACATTGCAGCGACGTTCAACAAAGCCGAAAAAGTTGTTGCCAAATATTTTCAAGGGTTAAAATTCAATCCTTCTAAAGGAACTATCGATATCAATAATGAGCGCTACGTTTTGTTGCGGGCATCCGCGCTTTCGTATGATTTCTTGCGTTCCATTAAAGATCTTTACAAGGATCGTGGCGAAGAAGAAGCCATGAACATTGGAAAAAATATTCTTTTTGACGTAGCTCACGTTTTGGGAATTGAAGACGCCGCTAACTTTCACAAGAAATTAAAATTAAAAGATCCAATCAGTAAATTGTCGGCGGGACCGGTACATTTTGCTTACACCGGGTGGGCGTTCGTGGATATCCTACCTGAGAGTCGCCCAACACCTGATGAAAATTATTACATTAAATACCATCACCCGTTTTCATTCGAAGCCGACTCCTGGCTAAAGAGTAATAAAAAAAGTGATACCACAGTTTGCATCATGAATGCCGGCTATTCAAGCGGATGGTGTGAAGCCAGTTTTGGAATTCCCCTTACATCGGTGGAGATCAGCTGCAGAGCACGCGGCGATAAACATTGCACCTTCATCATGGCCCCGCCACACATGATCGATAAATATATTCCTGAACAAAAACGTACCAAGCAATCGATAACTGTTCCTACGTTCTTGGAACGCAAGACCATCGAAGAAAAATTAAAAGCTTCTTTGAACGAAAAAGAATTTTTGATCAAAGAGATCCATCATCGCGTAAAAAATAATTTGCAGATCATCTCAAGCTTGCTGAATTTACAAGAGAGTACAATAAAAGATAAGGACGCGCGTGAAAAATACCGCGAAAGTGTTGGTCGTGTAAAATCCATGGCACTTATTCATGAGATGCTTTACCAAACCAAGAATCTTTCCAATATTAAAGCCGATGATTACCTCAACGAATTGGTAAACTATATTAGCAGCACTTACAACGTTGGGAAAAAGATAGATGTGAAATTAAGCATTGACACTGGTTTGAAACGCATTGACATGAATCGTGCGGTGCCATGCGGATTGCTTATCAATGAACTTTTATCTAACGCGTTCAAATACGCTTTTGATGGAAAAAAGAAAGGAAGTATTCATATTGATTTCAAGATCCTGAAAAAAGGCACACATAAATTCCAATTGACTGTAAAAGATAACGGCATTGGTCTCCCTTCAAAACTTGATCTGATTGAACCGGAAACACTAGGATTGCAATTGGTACAAACGCTGGTTGATCAGTTGGAAGGAAAATTAATTGTGAATCACAAAAAAGGGACCGAATTCGCCATTCAATTCTCTTAAGAAATGTAGTAAACGGTTATGATGATCACCAGATGATGCATCAATTGATCAAATCCAAAAAGCCACCAATGAAATTTATTTGCGGGGTCTTCTAATTTACGAAACCAAAAATTCAGTTTTCCTTTTATCAGATCGATCATAAAATGCGTGATCAATTGGAATCCTCCTGCAAAAAGCGCTTTCTCTCTGTCGTATAAGATCCAGGTCGTCACAAAAAATAATAAGGAATGTATCAAAGCGTGAATAAAAATTGGGTACAAAGGTTTTCCGTAACGCTTGGCATTCAACATCCAGTCGGTACTCAAGTGCGTAAAATCCGCCGCCCAATGACAAACATTGAGTGCTATAAAAGCGATGAGTGTTGTTGAATTCATTTATACTAAATGCTCAATGGGAGTACAAACTCCATTTTCGCATACATAACATTTTAAGCGATCCTTAAACACATACGGTTTATAGATCGATTTGTTCAAAAGCATGCGCAAACATTCTTGCACACCTTCGATGATACTTGGATGCGGATGCATCATATCAGCCAACTCACGAATTCCCTGATTCGTATAAATTAAATATGCTACCGCTTGAATTGCTGAGCTCGCGTGTTCCCCAACCGCGCGCATTCCTAAAATACGCATGGCATTGTCGTTGGTCACAATGATCTTAAAGAACCCTTGCGTTTTGCGCATGGCAATTGCGCGGGCGTTGGTAGCATAATCTAATTTCACCACCTTATGAGGAATTCCTTTTGCGACTAATTCCTGTTCGTTCATTCCCACCGCCGCCACTTCCGGATTCAAAAACATAATGGTAGAAATATTTTTGTAATTCAAAGGTTTCACTATCGGACCAAACATTCTTACCACAGCATGACGCGCTTCACGTTCACCCACATTCACTAATGCAACTTCCGTAGTTACGTCTCCCGCCACATAAATATTACTAATGTTTGTTTGAGTATCATCATCCCAAATACTTCCACGCTCATTTAACTTCACACCCGCATTCTCAAGCCCAAGACCTTCCACATTTGCTCCACGCCCAATACTCACCAATGCTTTCTCTACATTGAATACTTCCGTTTTTCCATCTTTGTAAACCAATTCATACTCTACCTCACCATTTTTTATATCCATGCGTTTTAAGCTGGCGCCCTGGTGTAATCGTGCGCCGTGTTGTTCCAAATTTCTTTTCACAATGTACGTGATATCTTCATCTTCAAAAGGTAAAATGCGATCGGCTTTATCTATCAAAGACACTTTTGTATTTCCAAGCAAAGAAAAAATAGTAGCAAATTCGCAACCGATAACCCCGGCTCCAAGAACCACCATGCTTTTTGGAAATGATTCCAAATTCCGAATTCCGTTACTGGTCAAAATAATTTTCTCGTCTACATTAATATTTGCGGGTTTACGCGGACTACTTCCTGTGCATATTAATATATGATCGGTCTTAACTTGTTTTGTTGTTCCGTCCTCTTTTGTGATGCGAACGGTATTCTTGTCAACAATATACCCCTTACCTCGTTCATAGAACATTAAGGTATTTAAATGTTGCTGAAGAAATTTGGTGTGAACAGTCATTTGCGTTTTACGCTCATACACCGCTTCATTCACAATGCGCGACACTTCTTTAAAATCTGCCGTGTAACCAGGAACCAATTCTTTTGTGATCTGTACTTTCTGCGCATGCTCCCATAAGGCTTTGGATGCAAGAACACCATCATAAACGCCCGCTCCGCCCAGTTTAAATTTCTCAATGATGAGCACTTTCTTTCCAAAATCAATGGCCCGCATAGCCCCTGCATAACCGCTAGGGCCACCACCTATCACTACAAGATCAAAATGCTCCATTTCCATAGCCGAATTTACTACTTTATACGAGACCTAAATAAATCACGTAAATAATTGATAATCAATATAATTATAAATTTTAAAATTAGAACAATTTACTTATCTTTGCACCCCTATAAATAATAGTTGAATTATGAACGATAGTATCATTTATTTAGTTCCCGTACTTGGGATCATCGGATTAATAGTAATGGCCATTAAATCGGCCTGGGTTAGCAAGCAGGACGCGGGCGAAAAAAATATGCAAGAGTTGGCAGGTTATATTGCCGACGGCGCTATGGCGTTTTTGAAAGCAGAATGGAAAGTGTTGAGCTTTTTCGTTGTCATTGCTGCGGCTTTATTAGCGTATTCAGGAACCATTCATGAAGTGAATGGAATTGAGATCCACTCAAGCTGGATCATTTCCATAGCATTTATCATTGGAGCTGTGTTCTCTGCAACTGCAGGATATATTGGAATGAAAGTAGCTACAAAAGCAAACGTTCGTACCACGCAAGCTGCACGTACAAGTTTAAAACAAGCATTGAAAGTTTCGTTTACAGGTGGAACTGTTATGGGACTTGGTGTTGCAGGTTTAGCAGTGTTGGGTTTGGGTGGATTATTCATCGCGTTCTTAGCCGCATTCAATAGCCTTGGAGCCAATCAAGTTAAAACTGCAATTGAAGTATTAACAGGTTTCTCTTTAGGAGCTGAATCAATTGCCTTGTTTGCGCGTGTTGGTGGTGGTATTTACACAAAGGCTGCCGACGTTGGCGCCGACTTAGTGGGAAAAGTTGAGGCAGGAATTCCTGAAGATGACGTTCGTAATCCTGCAACTATTGCCGATAACGTAGGTGATAACGTGGGTGACGTTGCGGGTATGGGAGCTGACTTATTTGGTTCTTATGTTGCAACAATTTTAGCAACTATGGTGTTAGGACAAGAGATTACGGTGACTGATAATTTTGGCGGGCTATCTCCAATATTATTACCTATGGTAATTTGTGGTCTAGGAATTATTTTCTCTATCGTTGGAACTTGGTTCGTTACAATTAAAGATGAAAAATCAAACGTTCAGAATGCATTGAACATGGGTAACTGGTCGTCAATGATCTTAACTGTTATCGCATCTTATTTTGTTGTGAACTGGATGTTGCCTGATACTTTAAATTTACGTGGTTACGAATTCACTAAATTAAATGTATTCTTAGCAATTGTGGTAGGAACAGTAGTTGGTGCTATTATGAGTATAGTTACAGAATATTATACAGCTATGGGTAAAAAACCAGTGTTGTCTATCATTCAACAATCTTCAACAGGTCACGCTACAAACATCATTGGTGGTTTATCAGTAGGTATGAAATCAACTGTTATTCCAATTTTGACTTTAGCTGGCGGTATTATGGGTTCTTATTATTGTGCTGGATTATACGGTGTGGCAATTGCTGCAGCGGGTATGATGGCAACTACAGCAATGCAATTAGCTATTGACGCATTTGGTCCAATTGCTGATAACGCGGGTGGTATTGCAGAGATGAGTCAATTACCTCCTGAAGTTCGTGAGCGTACAGATAATTTAGATGCAGTAGGAAATACAACAGCAGCTACCGGAAAAGGTTTTGCTATTGCTTCTGCGGCATTAACGTCGTTAGCATTATTTGCAGCATTCGTAGGTATTGCGGGGATTTCTGCAATTGATATTTATAAAGCGCCTGTATTAGCAGGTTTATTTGTGGGTGGTATGATCCCGTTCATTTTCTCAGCTTTGTGTATTCAAGCAGTTGGTAGAGCAGCAATGGACATGGTTCAGGAAGTTCGTCGCCAGTTCCGCGAAATTCCGGGGATCATGGAATACAAAGCAAAGCCTGAGTACGAAAAATGTGTCGCTATCTCTACTAAAGCATCTATTCGTGAGATGATGTTGCCGGGTGCAATTGCATTAGTTACTCCAGTGTTAGTTGGATTTATTTTTGGTCCTGAAGTATTAGGAGGTTTATTAGCAGGTGTTACAGTATCCGGTGTGTTGATGGGGATTTTCCAAAGTAACGCCGGTGGTGCATGGGATAACGCTAAGAAATCATTTGAAAAAGGTGTGGTGATCAACGGAGAAACATTCTACAAAAAATCAGAACCACACAAAGCATCGGTAACTGGTGATACAGTTGGTGATCCGTTCAAAGATACTTCTGGTCCTTCGATGAATATCCTGATCAAATTGATGAGTATCGTTTCATTAGTTATCGCGCCTTATATCGCGGTAGTTGGTGGTGGCGAAGGTCACGGTGAGAAGATCACTAAAGAAGAGATCGTATTGAATATTAATGGTCAGGAAATGCACTTCACTTCAAAAGCACAAGCTGACAGCGCAATGGCTGCGAACATGAAGAACATCGATGATGTGAAAGGTTTGTTTATTGTTGACGGTGCACACAGCTCAGTTGACTTTAGCGTGAAGCATATCATCACCTATACAAAAGGAACTGTTCTAATTGATAGTGGCTACGTTCATTTGGACAATGCTAGTGGCTCGAAGATCTACGCGCGTTTAGATATGGCTTCATTGAAAACACAAAGCGATATGCGTGATGATCATTTGAAGAACAAGGAAACATTCTTTAATGTACCAAAATTCCCTAAAGCAACATTTGAAGCAACTGAGATCGTGAAGAGCGATAATATTGCGTATCCTTACACTGCAAAAGGAAAATTAACCATGAAAGGTGTTACTAAAGATGTTGAATTGAGATTCAAATACATTGGTACAAATGAAGTGGAAGAAAATTACACCGATGACAAAGGAGTGAAAGTAAATCGTAAGATTGCTATCTGTGGCTTTGAAGGTGAGATGATGATCAACCGTGATGCGTTTGGCATTGGTGGCGGTGGCGCTACGGAAGATGTAAAAGTGGAGATCACTTTAGAAGCTCAACAAGAAAAATAATCTTACAAATTACATAGAACCCCATCAGAAATGATGGGGTTTTTTATTTTAGAATTTTTAAAGATTAAGGCTCCGCAAGTATTCTCTTATTTGCACATTATCCGGCGCTAAACTCAAAGCTTTTTGTTTGTCAGCGAGCGCTTTTTCCCTCTCGCCGAGATCATAAAGTAATCTTGCACGGTTGGCATACAACATGGCGTTGTTAGGTTGTGTTTTTAGAAGTGCTTCTATTTTATTTAAACCCGATACTCTCCAGCGAGTAATTATCTCTTGTTCCACATCTAAAGGAACAATATCCTGACAACACTGTTTCAGTTTTCCCAATTCATTTATAGCCGCATCATGTTCATCGAACTTCGATAAAGTAATCGCTCTGTTCAAAAGCACATAAGGCGAGTTGTTCGATTTTCGCGCGGCGCTATCATGATCGCGAATTG
The DNA here is from genome assembly GCA_044229315.1 of Bacteroidia bacterium. Lineage (GTDB taxonomy): Bacteria > Bacteroidota > Bacteroidia > B-17B0 > Aurantibacillaceae > Aurantibacillus. The sequence goes on along the minus strand of JBGATG010000002.1, from coordinate 1,205,953 downwards.
CTTCGGCTTTCATTTTTAAATTAGCGTAAATACTTGCTCGGTTATTATAGAACATTGGCTCATTCGGTTTAATACGAATTGCTTCACTATAATGTTCTATGGCGCCGCGTAGATCTTCTTCAAACAATAATTTATCCGCCATTTTTTGTCGGAAGAAATAATTATCAGGATTGTCCTTGATGGCCGAATCCAAAAAAGCTGTTTCCGAACTATAATCTCCCATTCTATAAAATGTAAGCGCCGAAAGACATAACAAGAAACCCGGAATGATCATTTTGTTATCACCCAATTTGAGATCCAATCTCACTTGAGACGCAAACAAAAGCATTCCAAATAACGAAACATAGATCCTGTTCTCGTATTGCTCGCGCGTAACGCTATGGCTCATGAACCATACGGGAATGATCAAGGTTCCAAAAAAGATCAACAATCCTAAGTACGCAATAGACTTGTCTTCTAATTTCTTCAAGAAAATAAGTGCACCGATGATCACTAAAACAATGAGTCCCCACCAAATATTCGAATTTTGCAACGTTGGAAACACCGATTGTTCAACCGGAATGATTGACTTTCCTAAATAAACAAGTATCACTTGAATGAAATTGAGCAGATTTGTACCGAAGGATACTTTTGAAACAGGAATTTCAGGCACAATCGATGAACGTACAAAAAACCAAAGCGCTCCCATAATAATAAGTGGCAAACCAAAATTTAAGGCTGTTGATCTGATGTCTTTGTTCTTAATGTATGCGTTAACTAGAAATATCAGTGGTAAAAAAACAGCCGACTCTTTACAAAGCAATGCTCCAACAAAAGAAAGCGCAAAATAAATAAGGTTCTTAAACGCCCCTGATCGCAAATACGCGTTTTGCGCCAGCAAGCCACTAAAAAAGAAAAAACACAACATGCTGTCATTTCTTCCCGGAACCCACACCACAGTACTTAGCAATGCAGGATGAACTGCAAATGCTAATGTGAGAAAGAAAGAAGTTTTCTTAGAAAGTGAATACGAAGGCAGCAATTTGAAAAGTAAAATGCAGTTTAGCAGATGTATCAGTACATTGAACAAATGATATCCAAATGGATCCACGTTATCGAATTTATAATTGAGTATAAAGCTTGCAAAGTGAAACGGACGATAATAAATATCTAAAGTAGGCTCGGTAAAAGCCCGGTAAAACGCATCTTTAGAACTCAGGAATTTCTCATTATTGAGAATAAGCAAATGCTCATCCATAGGGGTAAAATCAAATCCCAATGACCTCCCATAAACCGCAAAAACAGCCACTAGCAGGGCCAATATTGGCTTCAGATCCTTACTAAAAAAGTCGTCCCCAAGCAATTTCATGGTGTTTTAGCCTGTTTTTAAGGCTTTTGCAAGGTAGTTATAAAATCCAATTCCTTCAAATAGCCCACCACTTGTGAAAGCGGAAATACCACTTTTATAAAGGCCCTAATAGGTTTATGGAATGCCCGTTAATTTTACATCAGAGATAGTAGAGAACCAAACGGAAACATTAACTAAAAAACAAAAGGTTATGAATCTATTAAACAACGAGCAAAAAATGTTAGACATTTTATTTGCTAAAAGAAACAAAAGTTACGGTGCTTACGCCATCCGTTCAGCTTATGGAAGTACCGTTTTTCGCTCACTATTCATTGTTGCTTTTACCGTAGCGTCAAGTATTGGATTGGCAACATGGTTAAAAGATAATCACAGAACAGATCATGAAACAGGACAGATCGTATTACCAGACAGCACCATTGTTACCATTTGCGAACTCAAAGATCCTGAGGAAATGTTAGCGCAAAAAAAAGAGACTAAAACTGCTGAAAGTGGCGGTAAAAAAACAAATGACATGTCTACAAAGATCAACGACAATGCTGTTGATTCTACCAAACAGGTTGTGAATACCGATCCGGTGAATACAGGAACTTCAACTATCGGCGACCCGGGTCCTTCAACGCCTTCTCTTACAGGTGGTGGTGGAACAACAACAACAACAACCACAAGTGGTGGCGGAACCGGAGGAGATCCTCAAACCTTTGTGGACGAGAATCCTGAATTTGAAGGTGGTCACGCAGCATTATTAGCGTTTGTTAGAAAGAATTTAGTATATCCAAGCGCCGCTGTTGAAGTTGGAAAACAAGGAACAGTGTACGCGAAATTCGTAGTAGATGAAACAGGAAAAGTATCAAACATATTCTTACAAAATAATTTGGGCTGCGGTTTAGATGATGAAGCAATGCGTGTGCTAAAGATGATCCCAAAATTCAAATCGCCGGGCAAAATGCAAGGCAAAGCTGTAAAAACGTATTATCAAATTCCAATCAAGTTTAAATTAGGTTAGTGTTTTAATTTGTTGGATTCAAAGGCCGCCCTCCATTCAGGCGGCCTTTCTTTTTTTATACCCATTCTTGCCACAGAGACACAGTGTCGCGGAGTTTCACTGTGAAACACTGTGTCTTTGCGTCTCCGTGGCTAAAAACCCTTGTAACATTCTTAATAAGCAGCGTTATAATCAACAAACCCCTGTTTATAAGCATATGATGGCATAGATTTACCAGTTTTCTTTAAGCGTAAATTCGTAAATATATACATACATCATGTTTCATTTTATCCTGCAAACCATGGCGGCCGTATCGGCAACAACGCCAACAGATTCAACCGCAGCCGCGAATATTCCAACCGGTATTACCGAGGCCATGGCAACTCCTGAGATCACCGAGACAAAGATCTCACTGATCGATATGGTGATGAAAGGCTCATTGCCCATCATGATCGCCTTAGGCGTTTTGCTTTTGGTGACCATTTATATTTTGGTAGAACGTTCCCTGGTGCTTGCAAAGGCAAATAAACAGTTACCCACATTGATATCATCCTTAAAAGACATGATCCATAAAGGAGATATTTCAAATGCTCGCGCGTTTTGCAAAAATTTAAATACACCTGAGTCTATCATGATCGAACAAGGTGTGGCACGCGTTGGACAACCTGTTGCCGAAATTCGCGAAGCAATGGATAAGAGTGGTGCAAACGAGATAGCCAAATTGGAAAAAGGGATCAATGTGTTGAACATCACCGGACGTATTGCGCCGATGTTTGGCTTCGTAGGTACCATTATTGGAGTTATTCATATCTTCTATTCTATTTCCCTTGCAAAAACAGTTGAGATCGAAGTTATTTCTACAGGTCTATATCAAAAAATGGTAAGCTCAGCTTCAGGTTTGGTTGTGGGTTTGATAGCGTTTGTGGCCTACCACTGGGTAAATGCACGCATCGATAAAGTGGCGCATCGTCTGGAAGATACACAGATCCAGTTTTTGGATATGCTCAATGAGCCAAGTAAGTAATTGTGGAAATTTAATTTTTAAGCATCTAAACAACAATGGCATTACGTAAACGACACAGAGACGCCGAAGTAAGTACAGATTCATTGAATGATATCATGTTCTTTCTTTTGCTTTTCTTTTTGATCTTATCTACCATGGTGAGTCCTAACGCCATTAAAGTGAATTTACCAAACGCGAAAGCAAAAACTGAATTGGATAATAAGGTAAAACCAATTCACGTGGCGGTATCAAAGGATCGTAAATTCTTTGTGAATAGCGTTGAAGTTGATTTTGGAACACTGGAACAGGAGATCAGTAAACATTCTTCACAACAAGCAGAACCAACGATCATCATGCATTTGGATAAGAGTTTGACGATACAAGATCAGGTTGACATTATGACCATTGCTAATAAACTAAAATGCAAAACAGTTTTAGCTACCACCGCAAGTAACGGAAAGTAAAATGTACATCAGTAGACAAGAAGATATCAAGAACAGAACCGTGTCGGGAATTATTTCCGGCATTATCTTCGGTTTGCTTTTACTTTTTTTAATCCTCTATAAACTTGTAACTCCAAATCCTCCCTTTCCTTTACCCGAAGGTGGCGGTGGCGGAATGGAAATGGCGCTTGGGATGATGGATGTTGGAAATGATAACATCGATTACAATCAAATAGGGGCGGCACCAAGCGTTGTTGTAAGTGAAGATACAAAAGAAGAAGAAGTTCTTACTGATGAGAATAGCAATGTGGCCATTAAAGAGAACGATAAGAAAGAAGAAGAGCCGAAAAAGGTTGAAGATAAACCCGAAGTAAAAAATAATACTGTTGTTATTAAGCCTGTATTGAAAGAACTCACTGCTGCTGAAAAAATGGCTTTGAAATTCAAAAAAGAAAAAGGTAAAAATGGTGGTGGCGTTGGCGATAATGATCAAGCCGGACAACAAGGCGATCCAAATGGAAACCCTAATGGTAATGGAACCGGTGGCAGCGGCGGAGGAAATGGCGGCGGAAACGGAACTGGCAACGGTCCCGGCGACGGCCCGGGCAGCGGTCCCGGAAGCGGCGGTGGAATTAAATTCTCTTTAACCGGTCGGTCGTTCATTAAACCCCCTGCACTTCCTAAAGACACTAAAGAAGAAGGAAAAGTAGTTGTAAATATCACCGTTGACAGTGAAGGAAATGTTATTGAAGCCGATCCAAACGGTCGCGGTACCACAACATCAAGCGCTTTATTAAAAGCAAAAGCTCGTCAGGCCGCTATGGCTACAAAATTCAATATAGATGGCAAAGTTCCTGAGCAACATGGAACAATTACCATTATATTTGCGTTCGAATAACGCAGATGAACTATCAACAGACGTTAGACTACCTCTTCTCTCGCCTACCCATGTTTCAGCGTATTGGCGCGGCCGCTTACAAAGCGAATCTAGATAACACGTACAAAATTGCAAACTTACTTGGCGATCCACACAAAAAATTAAAATGTGTTCATGTTGCCGGAACAAATGGAAAAGGGAGCAGCTCTCATATGCTTGCCGCAGTGTTGCAACGAGCAGGTTATAAAGTTGGATTGTATACTTCTCCACACTTAGTTGACTTCAGAGAACGAATTTCCATTAATGGAAAAATGATCGGCAAAGAAGAGATCGTTGAGTTCGTGGAAAAATACAAAGAAGATTTTGAAAAGATAGAACCGAGTTTTTTTGAATGGTCCGTTGGTTTAGCGTTCTATTATTTTGCCGAAGAAGAAGTAGACGTTGCCGTTATTGAAGTTGGTTTGGGAGGGCGATTGGATTCAACTAATATTATTACCCCGGTAGTTTCATTGATCACCAACATCAGTTACGATCACATGAATTTGTTGGGAGATACCCTGCAAAAAATAGCGGCGGAAAAAGCGGGCATCATCAAACCAAAAATTCCGGTAGTGGTGAGCGAACATCAAACCGATATTTATCCTGTGTTTGTTGCCAAAGCAAATGAAGTAAAAGCGCCCTTGGAATTTGCTGATAAGCGTTACAAAGTTGTAAAGCACGAAGTGAAGTACGGTTTTTTGGAATGCGAGATCTTGCATAGAAGAACAAATACCTCCGAAACCTATAAGTTAGATCTGGTTGGAAATTATCAATTGAAAAACATTCTTGGTGTTTTACATACCGTAGATGTTTTAATGGAAGAAGGATTTATCATTGATAAAAAAGATGTAAAGAGTGCTTTATCAAACGTGGTGAAGCTTACCAAACTCAACGGACGATGGCAAACCGTTGCCCAAAAACCTTTGATCATTGCCGATACTGGGCATAATGAAGATGGAATTAAACAAGTGCTTGAAAATTTAAAACGCTATTCCATTAAAAATTTACACATGGTTTTTGGCGCGGTAAATGATAAGGATATTGATAAGATCCTGAAAATGCTCCCTCCGAACGCATCCTATTATTTTGTGAAAGCTTCCGTTCCAAGAGCCCTCGAAAGTGGGGAATTACAGAAGAAAGCCGGCGAATTTAAACTCAAAGGTGAGGCCTTCGACACAGTGGAAAATGGCCTCAAAGCTGCCAAAAAAGCCTACAAATCAGGCGATTTGATCTTCGTAGGCGGAAGTACCTTTGTAGTCGGCGATCTGTTGAGCCTGAACTAGCTTTTTCCATTTGGAAAATGTAAAGAAACTTATACATTTGTACCACTAAAAAACAAACGAACATGAATTTTCCAGCCGATTTAAAATACACCAAAGATCACGAATGGATCCGCGTTGAAGGTGATAAAGCTACTATTGGGATCACCGATTTTGCTCAAAAAGAATTGGGCGATATTGTATATGTTGACGTGAATACTATTGGTGAAACAGTTGACAAGGACGCTGTATTTGGAACCGTGGAAGCAGTGAAAACTGTAAGCGATCTTTTCATGCCTGTGAGCGGAGAAGTATTGGAAATGAATAAAGATATTGATAGCGCTCCGGAAAGCGTAAATCAAGATCCTTATGGAAAAGGCTGGATGATCAAAATTAAATTGACAAACGCTTCTGAGTTAAGCGGCTTATTGGATGTAAATGCCTACAAAGCCTTGATCGGAGCTTAATTCAAGACAAAAAATAAATTCAAACCCTCCCTATGCGGAGGGTTTTTTTATGAAGAAATTCATTTTAAAATACTCTACTTTACTTTCGATCATCTGGGCGCTCATCATTTTTGCACTGTGCGCCATGCCGGGCAATCGCATTCCAAGTTTCAAATTATTGGAAATGTTGAGTTTTGACAAGTGGGTGCACGCGGGGATATTTTTTGTGCTGTGCTGTTTGATCTTTTTTTCTGTCGCTCAAAAAAGCAATTCCAAAAATACCATTTACGCATTCCTTATTCTCGCAATTTTATATGGCTGCTCTTTGGAATTAGGACAATATTATATCTTTAGTCAGCGCAGCGCCGATTGGTACGATATTATTGCAAATTCCATAGGTTGCTTGTTGGGGTTTGCGTTCTATCATCGAATTTTTGAATGGCTTTCCAAACTGTCGCGTTAGGGATTGAGCCATTGTTTGAGCTCCTTTTTGCTTCGATGAATTTTCATAGCAAAAAGAGCGAGTGGCCCTTCGACAAGCTCAGGATAAACTCCAGCCCGACCCGAGCATCCGTTGAACCGGGGCGAGGGGAACGCCCAAATAAAAAAACTGAAATTAAATAGATCCCTTGCTTGACTTCCGGATCTTCTTGTGTTTTTTGTACTTCAAAATATCCGTACAACTGTTGCACTTATTATGCTTACAACTTTGCATTGATATTGCAGCAAACGATACTATCAACGAATAAATTATGACGCGCGCCAAGGAGGGCATACTCAAATTTAATCATTATAAAGGAAGAGGGCAAATGCTAATGTCCTTTACCAAAAGCAGGACAAGAATCGCATTTATTCTTTTTAGTTGAAGAACAGGCCGGGAACACTAAAACGCCGCAAAACAAGGCCAGACAAAGGATACAGAAGGTTTTTCTAAGCATAAAATAGGATACAAATATACGCTAAATAATTAGTAATTTTGGTGAAGACCTAAAGCGCCTCCTTAACTTGTTAAACATATAGTGTTAAAAGGCAAATTTAGATACGCGTTATGAAACCGTTTTTTCACCTGGGCCGTTACTTTATGTTAATGCACCGCGCTTTTGGCAAACCGCAAAAAGCTTCAGTGTATTGGCGCCAGATCATTTTTGAAATAAATAATATCGGCATCACCTCTCTTCCCATCATTGCTATCATTTCCGTTTTTATGGGGGGCATCATTACCATTCAGGCAGCGTTTGGTTTTACCAGCCCATGGGTTCCACTATATGCCGTAGGTTTTACCACCCGTGAATCTGTGCTATTAGAATTCAGTCCCACCATTGTATGCTTAATTTTAGCCGGAAAAGTTGGAAGTAATATTGCTTCCGAAATTGGAGCTATGCGAATCACCGAACAAATTGATGCGTTGGAGATCATGGGAATTAATTCGGCGGGTTATTTGATCTTTCCAAAAATTGCTGCTTCGGTAATTATTTTTCCGTTCCTCATAGCCATTAGTATGTTTCTTGGGATCTGGGGGGGATATGTGATGGGCGTGAGCAGCGGCGCCTGTACGGGCTATCAATATATCTACGGAATTCAAACTGATTTTCAAGCCTGGAAATTATATTATTCATTCACTAAAGTAGTTGTGTTTGCTTACATCATCACGTCGGTGTCTTCCTATTTTGGATATTACACATATGGCGGAGCGCTCGAAGTTGGAAAAAGCAGTACGCGCGCGGTTGTATTCAGCAGCATCCTTATCCTGCTATTTGGTTTGATCATCACCAAACTTTTCTTCAGCCGTTGATAGAGATCCATCACATAAATAAAACTTTTGGCGACAGGCAAGTGATCAAAGACATTAGCTTTACCTTTAAGCGTGGCATTACCAATTTGATCATTGGCGAAAGTGGTTGCGGTAAAACAACCCTTTTAAAATTGATGGTGGGTTTACATGAACCTGATAACGGGCAGGTGTTATATGATGGCAAAGATTTTCCTTCGTTGGACGACAAAGGCAAACAGGATATTCGCACACAAATTGGAATGTTATTTCAAGGTGGCGCTTTATTTGATTCCCAAACACTTGAGGAAAATGTGCGTTTTCCCTTGGATATGTTCACGCAATTGACCAGAGAGGAAAAGTTAGATCGCGTGAATTGGTGTTTAGAGAAAGTGAAACTTGTTGGCAAGAATAAACTCTACCCAGCCGAGCTCAGCGGTGGTATGAAAAAACGCGCCGCGCTTGCACGGGCAATTGCCAATAATCCCAACTATTTGTTTTGCGATGAACCAAACTCAGGTCTTGATCCTAAGACCTCTATTGTGATCGATAACCTTATTAGTGATCTTACACGTGAGCTAAATATTACCACCATCATTATTACGCACGACATGAATAGTGTAATGGAAATTGGCGAGAACGTAATGTTCATTCACCAGGGACAAAATTGGTGGACAGGCACTAAAAAAGAAATTCTGAATACGAACAATACCGAGCTATTCGACTTTGTGTTCGCCAGCGAATTCATCAAGAAAGTTTTTAAGGAAAAAAATTAAGACGAAGCGATCGGCTTGTCATCCAGGTTACGTGTATCCAAAGCGTCACGCAAACCATTTCCAACCAACATGAACGAAAGTACAAGAATTGCCGTGGCGATACCGGGCACAATTGCCAGATACGCTTTCCCCAAGAGAATGTATCCGTAATGCGCATTACTCATTTCTCCCCAAGACGGAACCGGTGGTTGCGCACCAATACCCAAGAAACTTAAACCTGCCTCGATCAAAATTGCGTTGGCAAAATTACTCGCCGCCATTACAACAACCGGACCCATTACGTTGGAAAGTACGTGGCGTGTAATAATTCTCCAATTACGGAAACCAAGCGCGCGACCCGCATCCACAAATTCCTTTTCACGAATACTCATGATCTGTCCGCGAACAATACGCGCCACTTCAACCCACATGGTTAAACCTACAGCGATAAATACCTGAACAATTCCTTTTCCTAAAATGAGCGTGATAGCAATTACCAATAACAACGTAGGAATACTCCAAACCACATTGATCAACCACATGATCGCAGTATCAGTTTTTCCACGATAATAACCTGCCATCGATCCCAACAAAATTCCAATAAATAAAGAGATCAATACCGAAACTAAACCTACGCTTAAGCTGATGCGTGTTCCAATAAGTAAACGACTCAATAGATCGCGACCGATGATGTCGGTTCCCAATAAATACTTTTGCTCCTTAAGGTTTTGCTTTTCGAATTCTCCACGTAGTTCTGCAACTGTGCGTAACTGTTTAGTTGAATTTCCTATTTCGTAAAACGAAACCGAGTTCTTCAAGGTGTCATACACATACGCTTTCTTCGCGTCAAGCGCGTAGATCACGTCCACCAGATCATACTTAATTTTTGTTCCTCCATTTGGATGATTCCCGGTATACTCTTCAATGATCACGTTATTGTAAGCGTCGTAATCAAAGTCGTAAATAGGCACAGTTGTAAATTCGTCCTGCTTTCCAAAGATCATTTTCTCAAAGATGCCGGTTTGATCAGGCTCCTGATTTTTCTTCACCATCAACATCAACACTTTAAAACCCATAGGTTTTGTGTGCAATTCAGGTTTTTGATTGTTGGCAAACGGACTTTGATCGGGTGTGATAAGATAACCTAAGATAGAAATGATGCAGGCCACGAAGATCATGAAGAGGCCCAGCATTGAAAGTTTTTGCTTCTTAAATCGGCGCCATGTTTCCGCGGTTAATGACTCAGAAGAAAGCTCTCTATTTTTCTTTTTAAAAAACACTCAGTTACTTTTCCAGTTTGGCTTTACAAACACGCTTAAAACGGCAATCAAAGTGGCATAAAACGGATAAATAATACCCACCAGAACCACATTTAAAGGTTTGGTTTTAACCTTTATAAAGCTGGAAGCTAAAAATACTAACAAAATGTCAATTAGCAACTTAGAAAGGATAAAAAATAGGCCGACCGCTAAATTTTGCCTATCAAAAAGGCTGTAAAAAAAGGCCCCGATCCATAAGAGATTGGTGCCGCCAATAATTAATGCTGAAAGCCAGTTAATTACGCTGGTGGTCTTAAAAAGTTTAGAAGACCATCGGATCTTTTGCCGGATTAGAGAACCGGGCGTTTTTTCAGGAAAAGTATATACTAGGGCCTCTCTATTCTTCAAATATGCAATAGCGGATCTGTCAGTTTTCTTCACTTGTTCTAAAAAAAAGATGTCGTCACCCGAAGCGATATGCAAATGATCCTTGTAAGCACCGGTCTTATAAAATAAATTCTTTGTGAAAGCCAAATTAGCGCCATTGCATAAAAAAGGTGACTTAAAATGCGCGGAAGAAATAGTGAACAAACTCAGAATACTCATTTCCGTTTCCTGAAGTGAGCTCAAAAAACTGTTGTTGTGTGCGATGGCTACTGGACAGATCACAAATTCTTTTTTACTTGAGATCATGAAACTCAAAATTGAAGGAAGCCAGGAATCGCTCATTGTAAATGTATCCGCATCGCGACACACAATGATCTCCCCTCCACTTTTTTCAATAGCAAGCGCTAAACTTTTTTTCTTTCCTAGATGTTGTTGATTTTGGATGAGTTGATGATCGATGCCAGAGCGTGACAAGATCGCGGAAGCTTCTTCAAACGTGTTGTCTGTACTCGCGTCATCAACTACAATTATTTCCATGAATTGCTTTGGGAGATCTTGTGTTACAATAGAAGCAATACAATTCGCAATGTTTGCTTCTTCGTTTTTTGCGGCAATGACGACCGATACTCTTTGATATTCTGTTTGAGGCGCAGAATTATCCGGATGAGCTATAAAACCCATGATCACCCAGATCAATAAAACAAGATAACATGATATGGCAACACTAAAGATCACGGTTTTCTATTTTTGAAAGTAAATGACGAGAGTGTTAAGTTCTCTCGCAGCAAAATGACATAACCCACAATACTCGGAAAAACAATATTGATCAACCAAAGTAAAATGGCTACAATTGCCAAAGCTGCGTTTGACATTCCCATGTTAGCGAACACTAATAACGCGATAGCAGTTCTCACCGCGGCTTCGATCACACTAAACATGGGAATAATAGTTGTAAATAGAAAATAAATGCAGATACACATGAACATTTCAAGGAAATGTGATTGCGCGTCGAACACTTTAAGCAAAAGAATAAATTGAGTGGTAAAAACTAGGTAGCGCAAAAACGACAGCGCAAACAAACGAAGTAGCAATCCATTTCCCCAACTCAAATGAACCACTTCACCCTTGTTCTCTTTGCTGAAGCGGTGATACAACCAGTTCATGATCTTGTTGATGTTGAACAACGCGATCACAAAAGCCAACATAACAACGCCTGATAAAATAAATGAAACTGTTGCAAGATTCGAATTGATCTCCGCCCTACTCGAGTACAGAAGAACCGATATCACACCAAACAAAACAGTAATAGATAATTGAAACATCCCGTTCACAAAGTGTAACACCGTAATGCTTATGCGATTTTCGGGAGCAAAGAAATGGATCTTCGCTAAAAATTCCGTTGCTCTACCCGGCGCTAAATTGCCCACACAAATTCCGGCGTAAACCGAACGTGAGGCATTTACATAAGGTAATTTCTGGATCTGGGACGTGATGAGCATCCATTTGTAACTTTCAATTCCCCAATTTATCGGAAACAGTAACACACTTACACAGATCAACACTACAGAACCGGTACTTGAAAGCGAATTGGCAAGAATATCCAGAGTTTCGCCTGTGAGATCACTCTTGATCCGCCAATAAATAATGGCAAAACTGGCAACACCAATAATAAGTTTTAAAAAAACGCCTATAAGTTTATTGCTTTTCAATGTAAATTGCGTTGCATTGACCAAAGATAAGATAATATTGGGTATTGACCCCGGCACTATTGTGATGGGTTATGGGCTCATCCATGTTGTCAACAATAAAATAATTCCTTTAAGCATTGGCGTGATCAAATTGGAAAAGCTCGATGATCATGCCTTGCGTTTAAAAAAGATCTTTGAGCGAACCGTTGGCATTATTGATGAATACAAACCCGATGAGCTCGCTATTGAAGCTCCTTTTTTTGGTAAGAATGTACAAAGTATGCTTAAACTTGGTCGAGCGCAGGGAGTTGCCATTGCGGCCGCTTTAAGTAGAGACATTCCCATCACCGAATATTCTCCAAAAAAAATAAAAATGTCCATTACCGGTAATGGGAACGCCAGCAAGGAACAAGTTGCTGCCATGCTCAAGCAAATGTTGGGAATTGATACGGAGAAACAATACTTAGATGCAACGGACGCTTTAGGAGCAGCGGTGTGTCATCACTTCCAAAACAAAACCGGAAGTTCGGGAACAAAAAAAAGTTACGGAAGTTGGAAAGCTTTTGTGAATGATAATCCTAAGAGGAAAATATAACGGAAAATTGACGAGCTACGAATCCGAAACGCTTAGTCGTACTTCCAATTAGAACCCTTCGCCTCCATCACCTTGCCTATTGTCACCGCCTTTTTTACCACCACCCATACGTTTGAAAATGGATGTGTCGAATTTACCAAAGAGGTAAGTAATAGTGAATTTAATGAAGCGTGATTCTCTTCTGCGACTTGCGTCTTGATAATATGTATCTGTTTGAATATAGTATCCGTATTGTTTTGTATTGAACACATCGCTCAGAGTGAAATTAAAGATCCATTTCATATTCACCATCTTGTTCAAACTGAAGTCAACAAAATACAATTCGCGCGATTTCCCATTCAAAATAGCTTTAGGTGCTTCGTAATTTCCGTTCAACTGCATTTGTATGTTCCATGGCAAGGTATAATTCAAACCAATTTTTCCTTTGTAACTCCAGCCTTGAGAAATATTTTCAGGTTGCCCGTTAATGATCCCGCTGTTCAAATACACATAGAACACATCAGCATTCAAGGTTGTTGTGAATTTTTTGGTCCAATTCACGCGTAAGGTATTCTCAAATCCATAACGCCATTGATCCTTACCATTAGCAAAGGTATTTACGGTTACAAGCGAGTTAGTTGGCGACTGATACAAATAATTTGAGATCGGTTGTTGGTGGTAACGTACGTAAGCAGACGAAAGCCAATTACCTTTTTTGAACACGTTGTTGTAATTCAATTCGCTGATGTTAATGAATTCAGGTTTCAATCCGGGATTTCCTATACGGTAATTCCTCGAATCACTGTAAAAGATGAACGGCATCGCATGAAAGAAATTCGGACGTTCGATCTTTCGACTTAGATTAAACTGGAACTCATGTTTTGTTCCGATCTTTTTTGAAAGGAACATAGAAGGGAAGAACGCGAAGAGCAAATTGTCTTTAGTGCTTGGGTAATTATATTCAAATGATGTGCCTTTATCCAGTAATTTACCGGCGTAGTACGTTTGCTCAAAGCGTAAACCGCCTTGGTAACCCATATCCCAAAATGTTTTTCCTGTATGCGTAATGTAAGCCGCATTGATCATATCGTCAATAGAATAATTATTACTGCGTGTGGTATCTTTTACAAAATCTCCGGCTGAATTTTGCATTTGAATATTGTTCTCAAAGGTTGACCATTTGCGATATAAACGGAAACCAGCTTCCAGCTTTTTGTTTTCCGCATATGGATTCACAAAATCCAACTGCGCGGTGTACATACTATTGGTAGAACCACCTTTATTAGTCGAAACAACCGGCGCGGATTCATAAGTGATCCCATTTACGCTGGCAAAATTATTTGTATTGAAAGTAAAGGTGGCCGGACCATTACCAAAATTATAACTCAGATCAGCGGTTAATTCCTTGTTAGCCGTTGGATAGGTTTTGCGATAGGTTAACTGCGCGGTATGATTTTGAAAACCTCCAATATTCAAATTCTTTTGATTTCCCCAGGTATCAAATTTTATGGAATCGTCTTTTGAAGAAAAATCCTGCTTGTCTACTGAATAAAAATAGCCACTCACAAAGTTGTAAGAAATGCCAATATTGTTACGATTGTTGATATTGTAATCTATGCTCGCTCTTCCAAACTGAAAACGGTTTCGGGAAAGCGTACTGTTATCAAGATCATATTGCAAATTATTATCTTGTTTTCCGAAAGCATTGTAATCTGTACGCTTTGTATAACCAAATGTTGTTCCGGTTTGAGTTGCGTTCAACGAATACATTAATGAGAAATTGAATGGATTCTCTTTTACGTTAACGTTTCCGGTAACTCCATATTTATCCTGCGAGCCTGCATAACCCATCAACATTCCATTGTACCCCGGCTTTTTATTTTTCTTCAAAACAATATTCACAATGCCGCCACTCGCGTCGGCTGCAAACTTGGCGCTTGGATTTGAGATCACCTCAACGCGTTCAATCGCATCTGCAGGAATTTGTGCGATGGTTAATGTAGTTGGTTTTCCATCTATAAAGATCATCACCGCTTTTTCGCGCAACGTTGCGTTTCCGTCTCCGTCCAAAGTAATGGTTGGCACATTCTTCAACACATCCAAGCCTGTTCCGCCGCGCACCGAAAGATCTTTCTCCACATTATAAACTTTACGATCAACGCTCATTTGGAAAGTCGCTTTCTCAGCAACAACCTCAACCTCGTTCAATAATTTAGGGTCAATTTCCAAAGCAAGATTTCCAAGATCTTGTTCTAGTTTTTGAGGAGCTTGTATATACACTTTTTGTTCGAAGGTTTTGTATCCAACTTGAGTTACTCTTAATCTAAAACCTCCCATAGCGGGAAGTCCTTCTAAATTAAAATCTCCGTTTTCTTCTGTAAATCCCCCGGCAATGGCGCTGTCCTTATTATACCAAAGCAAAACAACCGAAGCAAACTCAACCGGTTTTTTGGTTTTAGCGTCTATTACCTTACCATAGATCCTTCCTTTGATCTCTTTCATCATCTTCATCATATCTTTATTGCCGCCGCCGCCACCCATTTGGGCAGAAAGTTTCATAGATGAACAAATAAGAATTAAGGCAAAAAAATAGAATATGCGTTTCATAAGTAGTTTAGACGCCACAAAGGTACCGAGTTCCTCGGGTCCCTCAAAACAATTATACAAATGGCCAAAAAGGGGGTATAAAGGGGTTTTTGAGCCTTCTAAATAGTAAAGAAACGTTAAATGAGGCTTGAACTAAGTCCTAAAGCGGCTTTTCAGGCATTTGAAATTTAGTAGGTGCCCATTTTGAGCCAACGAAACTATACCTGATGTTCTTACCGGTTTCTGTATCCCAAACCAATACTTCTGTGGAATTAAACCAATACATTTGGTATTTCCCACCGGTTGATCCCTCAGAAGAAAATTTTAGTGACTCCAATGGCGCGGCTGTTGCCGACTGAATAGAGTGAAAAAAGAAACCCAAAGAAAGAAGCACTGCTGATACTCCAAGACATGTTTGCAAGAATTTGGTCATAGCTTTATTTTTTAGTAAAATTTATTTCGATCACCTGATCAAAGTCACGTTACCCTTCTTGAAGGTCTCATTTCCATCGTAACATTTGACTTTGAGGTAATATCCAAACACGCCCACATCGGCAGCCCTGCCTTTGTAAATTCCATCCCAGCCTTTTGTCTTGTCTGTGGTCTCAAATACTTTTTCTCCCCAACGGTTGTAAACCGCGAAGTATAATTCTTCCACCTTCAATCCGCGCACATACAACACATCGTTTTGTCCGTCGCCATTTGGTGTAAATGTGTTTGGAACAAATGAATCTCCTTCCTCGCAACCTTTCAATACGACATCCACAAATACATAAAGTGTTTCCTTACAAGGACCATTAGAAGCAATGACGGTATATGTTGTTGGCCTATCCGGCATTGCTGTCACCGTATACCCTGTTTTTGGATTCACAAATGTGCTTGGATTCCAATAAACCGTTACACCCGGATCGCCATAATAAACCAATTGCGTTGTTGAACCTTGCACCACGCGCGTTGGTGTTGCAGTTGCGGCAATTGGTGTGCTCGACAAATAATTTACAAATACATCGGTTAACATCAAGAATTTACAACCTGTGGATGTCGTGATCACAACAGAGTAATTGGTTGTGATGGTGGGCGACGCAACCGGATTTGCAATATTTGTACTGCTTAGAGTTGGAGGCGGTGTCCAGGAATACGTTGCACCTACTCCACCCGAAGCAACTAATTGCGCATTAGTTCCTTTGCAAATTATACTGGCGCTATTGATAGAAATTGGCGGTGGTTGAGGAACCACAAGCACTTGCGCGCTGGTGTCTTTGCAACCAAATTGATTTGTAGAGATCAAAGTTACCGTAAATGTTCCTCCGTTCTGATAAAAATAGTACGGGTCCTGAAGTGTGCTAGTTACAACCGGTAACGGATTAATATTCCAATTCCACGCAGTGATACTTGCTGTTGACGCATCATAAAAATAAACACCTCCGCCGCAAGGATTGATACTGTAATTAAAACTCGCAGTAGGTTTTGGGTTTACCATCACTGTACTTGTTACGTCGGCACTACATGGCCCGGCACTATTTAAAATGGTGACTGTATAAAACGTTGTAACGCTTGGGCTAGCGATCGGATTTGAAATAAACGGATTACTTAACCCTGTTCCCGGCGACCATGTATAACTTGTACCTCCACTTGCCGTTAAACCAGTGGACCCTCCTTCGCAAATCAAACCGGGTGTTGCCTGAGGATTAAAATAAAATATACTCACCGTTCGCGTTGCAATATTGGTACAGCCATTGGCTGCTTGAGCCAGCAAAGAAATTGTATAAACTCCACTTGCCGCATAGGTATGTGAAGGCGATGTACCGTTCTCTGTAGGCGATGCGTCTCCCCAATTCCACGTGAATGATGTGGGCGTGAACGTTGTATTATTCACTGTAGTTACCGTTGATCCACAAGGTTGAAAATTTGCTACGAATGAAGCGGTTGGTGTTGGAAGAACATTGATGAAGGTAATAGAACTGTCTTTTCCATTACACGTTGAAGGATCTTTGATCACCAAAGACACCGTGTAAATTCCAGGAGCCGTGTAAGTGTAGGCAGGATTAT
This sequence comes from Bacteroidia bacterium, assembly GCA_044229315.1. Lineage (GTDB taxonomy): Bacteria > Bacteroidota > Bacteroidia > B-17B0 > Aurantibacillaceae > Aurantibacillus. The sequence goes on along the minus strand of JBGATG010000002.1, from coordinate 1,188,490 downwards.
TTACAACCGTATTGGTTGCGCCATTTCCATAATACCAGGTGAATGTTGCCGCGCTATTGGTTGGTGTATAAACATTTGTAAAATTCACGGTTAGTGGTACACAACCTTGAATTGTATTTGTTGAAATACTCGAAACCAAAATATTTAAATTAAAATCGATCTTGAATACTCCATTGTTACAATTGGCGTTTAAGTTTGGTCCCGGAGGAAAAGGCGTAATTGCCGAAGGCCATTTACCCGGAGGGACAGGGAAATCATCATTGCCACCGCAGCCTGCGCAAACCGATTGATATACTTTTCCGGTTGGATCGAAACGCGAAGTTCCACCATCCACATGTTCCTCACTGCAGTTGCCACCAAAATACGTTCCGTAAACAAGCGAAGACATGTTTGCCGATAACGCCATCAAATAAAAATCATAACCATTTGGAGAAGTGGCATACAATGCATTGGTTGTAGTTGGCATTCCGGAGATCTGAACTGTGTTTGTAATGTTTCCTCCCCAGCCCGAAATATAAATGTTCCCGCAATTATCTACGGAAAAGGCTGAAGGCGAAATATCAATACTTGCCTGCCCGCTACCAATTACGGTAGAGCGATTAAGAGTATTCAATTGGCCGTCTAATCGCGAAATAAATTGATGCGAGTTTGGATTACTGTAAACAGGACCAACGATCGGCATATTCCCCTGAGATTGTCCGTACAAATAAATATTATTGTTCTTATCCTTTTGTACAAAGTAAGCCTGATCGTAATTGTTAGTTCCAATGTAGGTTCCTTTCAAAATAACATTTCCGCTTGGGTTGATCTTCACACAATAACCGTCGGCTTTTCCTCCGTTGTAAGTAGTGTTGTAACATCCGGGTTTAACCGGAAAATCTGTACTGAACGTTCCACCGGAAACATAAGTGAACAACGAATCTGTAACTATGATCCCATAACCTGCATCGTTACCCGTTCCTCCAAGGAAATTTGACCAAACTAAAGTGTTAAGCGTTGGATCAAATTTAAAAACAACAGCGTCCTGTTTTCCGTCCAATGTATTATCAAAACCATTCACAGCCGGGAAATTTCCTGAGCGTGTAGAACTTGCCACGTACACATTCCCTAATTTATCCAATTGAATTTCGCCGCGGTATTGATCTCCGTAATTCCATTGTAAAGAGTCAGGCTTGTATTCTGTTAAGTTGAATGTTTGTACAACAAGGTTAGGACAAGCTGTTGTAAAGATCCCGTTGTAATTCACCAGCGCATTCACGTGGTTTACACCATCATTATCACTTCCACCAATATAAGTGCTGGCTAAGAGTGAAGCGCCGTTGGAACTGAACTTCGCAATGTAAATATCAGTTCCTGTTGTGAAATTTGTTCCGTTGAATACGAAGCTTAAAGGATTTCCGCCATTGTACGAATTATCGTACGCTGTTGCCGACATCGGGAAATTATTAGACCCGGTTGCCCCATACAAATACAGTTCGCCACCTTCGTTCACTATCAAACTACTTACCACTTCACTTCCGCCGCCGCCTAAGTAAGTGGAATAGATCTGAGAAGTACCAATAGCATTGTATTTTGTGATCACTACATCAGTTCCACCAACAGGGCCTGCAAACACGTTGGAATAAGCTCCCGCCGTTGTAGGATATCCAAGAGCAAAAACAGTTCCACCGGTATAAAAATTTCCCTGGGGATCATATGTGGCAGTCATTCCAAAATTATCGGCCGTACTTCCACTCTGTGCCGCAAATACTAACGTTGGGTCAATGATCAGGTCATATTTATTATCATAAGCGGTCACTTCAAATGAAACAACATCGCCGGAAACTTTAAACACGCAAGGCACTTGAACTGTTCCGGTATTTGTTACCTGATACGCGTAAGGTTTTTCTTCCATTACAGTACCAATACTGGTCTCAATGTACAAAGCATCATCTTTTACCTTTACTGATCTTGCGCCATTGTATTTTAACTGAATACTTTTGGGATCCGATCCCGCTTTTACAATAAAATTGTATTTCAGCTGACGATCATTGGTCAAAAATTCGAAATCGATATTGGGATACACATTTGGATATACAACACGTCTGTAATTTTTCACGAACGATGCCCATTTGCTTTTATCGCTTCCAATAAAATAATTTTCATAATAAGGCAAAGCATCTGTGGCTGAGTTCAGAATGTTCTTACTGCAACCCACAAATTCCATTTGGTAAGCATGCCCTTTGATAGTTGCGTCTCCACCATATTTGGCAATTCCTCCTGTGTGGAAGGTCTTGAATTTTTCATAATCAAATAGGAAATAGGTGAGCTTGTCTTTTTCCAAGTAAATATTCCCTCCGCTCATGCGAACCATGTAGTTCACCTGGGGTTCCCATTGTCCTTTATTTTCGGTAAATCGTAGACCCGATTGCGTATGTGGGGTAACGATCCTCTTTTTTTGAGGAAACACCTGCAAACATAACAGGATAGCTATCAATGAGAACGCTATTTTACGCATCAAATCAAATATACGAACTAGCAAGGGTTTTTACAAGAGTAAGAGGGTATAATTTATTTAAGCCTTAGAATGATTTATTATTGTTAAATTTGCAGCCTCAAATGGCAAACATTGTAGCAATAGTTGGGCGGCCAAACGTTGGAAAATCAACGCTTTTTAACCGTATCACCGAAACTCGTCAGGCAATAGTTGACGAAGTGGCGGGTGTTACGCGCGACCGCCATTACGGTAAGGCCGAATGGGGAGGCGTGGAATTCAGTATTGTGGATACCGGTGGCTACATTAAAGGTAGCGAAGATATTTTTGAGAACGAGATCGCCAAACAAGTAGCGCTTGCTATTGAGGAATGTTCACTTATTTTATTTGTAGTAGATGTTGCCGATGGCGTAACTCCTTTTGATAAAGAAGTAGCCAACATTGTACGAAAAAGCAAAAAGAAAATTTTAGTTGTTGCCAATAAGACCGACAATTTTGAACGCATTGCCGACGCTTCCGAATTTTATCAATTTGGATTGGGCGATGTATATCCTGTTTCCGCGGTTTCTGGTCAGGGTACAGGTGAATTGTTGGACGCACTTGTTGCTAATTTACCAAAGGATGAAGGTGCTTTGAATGATGTGGAGATCCCAAAAATTGCGATCGTTGGTCGACCAAACGTAGGGAAATCTTCTTTTGTGAACGCGCTGTTAGAAGAAGATCGCAATATGGTAACACCTATTGCCGGAACAACACGCGATACCATTCACACGCGTTTTACAAAGTTCAATTACGATTTTTGGTTAGTGGATACCGCCGGGATGCGCCGCAAAGCTAAAGTGCAGGAAGACCTTGAGTTCTACAGCGTGATGCGCACCATAAACGCTATTGAAAACTGCGATGTGTGTGTACTTATGCTTGATGCGGAACATGGAATTGAAGCACAAGATCTGAGCATCTTAAGTATGGTTGAAAAAAATCGTAAGGGCTTGGTGATCGTAGTGAACAAATGGGACCTTATTGAAAAAGATACCCAGTCAGCAAAAATTTATGAAGATAAAGTGCGCGAACGCATTGCGCCTTTCCGTGATATTCCAATCATATTTACATCGGTAACCGAAAAACAACGCTTGTTAAAAGTGATCGATATGGCCATGCATGTGTACGCCAACAAAACACGTCACATCAAAACAAAAGAATTGAATGAATTCTTTTTACCGTTGATCGCTTCACATGCGCCACCACCAATTAAAGGAAAATTTGTGAAGGTAAAATACGTTACGCAGTTAAAGGGTGAAGCTCTATTTATGTTCTATGCAAACCTTCCGCAATACGTTCAGGATAATTACAAACGTTTTATTGAAAACAAGCTCCGCGAACATTGGGACTTTACAGGTGTTCCTGTTGTAATTTCCTTCAGGAAAAAGGTTTAATTCATCGAAGGATCGAAGCCGATCTCACCGAATATTTTATAGGATTTGCGTTTTCGTTCTAATTCCTGCGCCCATAATGTTCCGGCACTTTGCGACAACAAAAAATTAGGATCAGTATCAGCAACAAACCAGGAACCTTTTGCGATCTCATCATCCAATTGATCTTTGTCCCAACCGCTATAGCCCACAAAAAAACGAACTTCATTCTCTGTTACATTTTCGTGATCCACATGATAAAGCAGTTCGTTAAAATCGCCTCCAAAATAAAGATCGCCTTCCACATGATAAGAACTTGGGATCTTCTCGCCAAGTGTATGAAGAAAAAACAATTGATTTTTTGCAACCGGTCCACCTTCAAAAATAGGTAAATAGCCATTTTGCACCTGGGGACGCACATCTCTGAGTTTAAACTGAGTTTTAAAATTCAAAACAAAACCAACCACACTTTCATCAGAATACTGGGAAATATAGATCACCGAGCGGTTAAAAAAACCGTCGTTCAACAAAGGGTGCGCTATAAGAAGTTTCCCTAACACGTGCCAAAATTATTCCTTTTTTATGGAATATTACATATGAATTGTACATTTGTTTTGTGGAACCGTTAAAAGATCATATTGCTAAATTAAGGGAGGATTTTACCAAGGGCACTTTAAGTGAGGCCGAGGTAGATAAATTCCCGGCTAAGCAATTTGAAAAATGGTTGGGCCAGGCGGTTGACGCAAAGATCCTGGAAACACAAGCCATGAATTTGAATACGGTTTCAGCGGAAGGAAAGCCTTCGTCGCGAATTGTTTACCTGCGCGAATTTGGTAACGATCAATTTACGTTTTACGGAAATTACAATTCTAAGAAAGCGAAACACATGGAAAAAAATCCAAATGTGTCCATCAATTTCTTTTGGCCCGATCTTGAACGTCAGATCCGTATTGAAGGAAGTGTTGTGAAATGTAGCGCGCAAGAAAGTGACGCATATTTTAATTCGCGTCCCTACGAATCAAAACTTGGAGCCTGGGCAAGCGATCAAAGTGATGACCTCGTTTCTCGCGCCGAACTGGAAAAGAAAGTAGAGGAATTCAGAAAAAAATATTCAGAGAAAGATATCAAGCGTCCTGCACATTGGGGAGGTTGGACAATTCAGGCAAACTATTACGAATTTTGGCAAGGGCGTAAAAGTCGTTTGCACGATAGAATTATTTATATGTTGGAAGATACACATTGGAATATTAAACGTCTTTCTCCTTAAGAGGCAGAAACCACAAAGGCACTTTGTGCTACGCAAAGAAGGCGCAAGGAACGCTGAATTTTATCACCGTAATTTTAAAGAAGGCAAAGGGCTGCGCCTTCTCAAAGAACAGCCTCATTTAGGAAGCGATTTGTGACAGCGAAGTCTTTGCCTTCTTAATAAACAAAGTATAGCTTTGCGATCTCTGCGTCTTCTTTGCGAAATGCATAAGCATCTTTGCGGTTCCTGCCTCTAAAAATCTTATATTTACGGTCGTATGACAAAAGCTGAAAAAATAAAAAGCTATGATCCAAATGGCCTTGGTCAAAAAAGTTCGGGCATGTTTGGATTACCTTTCACTTTAGACGAATGTGAAACTGTTTTAATTCCTATTCCTTGGGAAGTAACTGTGAGTTATGGCGGAGGGACTGCAAAAGGACCGGACGCTATTCACGAAGCAAGTTACCAGGTTGATCTTTACGATCCTGTTGTAGCTGATGCTTGGAAATTGGGAATTGGAATGGATCCTGCAAACAAAGCCATCAAAACAAAAAGCTCCGCGCTTCGCAAAAAAGCCGAAGAATGTATTGATGGTTTAGAAAATGGGAAAAGTTTTGAGAAAAATAAAAAACTTGGTACCAATGCCAAGCAAATCCATGAAGGGTGTTTGTGGTTGAACAAAACCGTGAAAGAACGTTGCCTTCATTGGATGAATAAAAATAAAATTGTTGGCTTGTTGGGCGGCGACCATTCTACCCCATTAGGAATGATGCAAGCACTTGCTGAAACGCATGAGAGTTATGCCATTTTGCAATTGGACGCGCACGCCGATCTTCGGAACGCTTACGAAGGTTTTGAATTTAGTCATGCTTCCATTATGTACAATGCGCTTAAAATAAAACAAGTGAGCAAATTGGTGCAGGTGGGAATTCGTGATTATTGCGAAGAGGAAATAAATTTGATCAACAATAGCAACGGACGCGTAAAAACGTTTTTTGATCGCGATATCAAACACGCCTTGTACCGCGGCGATAGCTGGGATAGAATTTGTAATCGCATTGTAAATGAACTGCCCGATAAAATTTATTTGAGTTTTGATATTGATGCCTTGGATCCAAAATTATGTCCTAATACCGGAACACCAGTGGCCGGGGGTTTTGAGACAGAAGAAATTTTATTCTTGATCGAAAAAGTTGTTCGCTCGGGCAAAACCATCATAGCGTTCGACATTAACGAAGTAAGTCCGGGAAAAAACAGCGACTGGGATGCAAACGTTGCTTCACGCCTCTTGTACCGCATTAGTAATTTGGTTGCTTTAAGTCAAAAACGTGTTTAGGTTTTTCGATACAATAGTCAAACTGCTAAGCCGTGTCGCCCCGAGCGGTAGTCGAGGAGCCTTGATTTTTTTATTGATCGCCAACGCTTCGATAGCAGGAAAATTAAAAACCGGCATCTACCGCGGCGTTTTGACTTTAGATACCATCAATAAGATCGAACTTCCATTTACGTTTGAAGTGGTTAAAGGTCCGAAGATCATTATCAAGAACGCTCAGGAGAATATCGTTGTTGACGAGATAAAGATAAAAGGTGATTCGGTGTTCTTTAAAATGCCGGTGTTTGATACTGAGTTCAGAACAAAATTGGTTGGAAGAAATTTACAAGGCGTTTGGATCAATCATTATCGTAAAGAAAAAAACGTAATTCCATTTAAGGCGGAATTCAATAATCCAAATCGTTTTCCTTTTGTTCCCGGAAAACAAAATCCATATTTTGAAGGGAGATGGGAAACTACGTTTAGTCCCGGAAAAGCCGACAGTAGTAAAGCCATTGGCATTTTTAATCACCAGGAATCCACGGATTACATCTATGGAACATTTCTGACAGAAACGGGCGACTATCGTTTTTTGGAAGGGATGAAAGTAGTGAACAAATTGTATTTGTCTTGTTTTGACGGTTCGCACGCGTTTCTATTTATCGCCACGCACAACGACGATAAATTCGCCGGCACATTTTACAGCGGCGCACATTGGAAAGAAGAATGGGTGGCAAAAAAGAACGAAAATTTTAAATTACGCGACGCGGAAGAGATCACCACAATAAATGATCCAAACGCAAAATTGAATTTTACATTTCCGAATCTGGTGGGAAACAAAATTTCACTTACCGATAAAAAATTTGAGAACAAGCCTGTTATTATTCAGATCATGGGAAGTTGGTGTCCGAATTGCATGGATGAAAGTAATTACCTTGGTGGCATTTACAAGCAATATCAAAAACAAGGTTTAGAGATCATTGCTCTGGCGTTTGAAAAGACTGATGATATTGCTATTGCAACAAAGAATGTGAATCGTTTAAAAAAGAGATTTGATCTTCAGTACGAAATACTATTAACGCAATTGACAGGAAAAGAAAAAGCCAGTGAAACGTTTCCTGCCTTGAATAAGATAACAGCCTTCCCTACAACCATTTTCCTGAACAAAGAACATAAGATCGTAAAAATTCATACCGGGTTTAGTGGTCCGGCCACCGGAAATGAGTACCTTGTGTACAAGCAACGCACTGAGAATTTAATTAACCAATTGATCAAAGAATAATGTTCACAGGAATTATAGAAACATTAGCCAAAGTAGAGAACATTGCCAAAGAGAACAGCAATGTACATTTTACGTTTTCTTCTTCTATTACCGGCGAATTAAAGATCGATCAAAGTGTATCGCACAATGGTGTTTGTTTAACGGTGGTAAAAATTGATGGAAATAAATACGTTGTTACGGCAATTGATGAAACATTAAAGCGCACCAATCTTGGTGAACTGAAAGTTGGTGATCATGTAAATTTAGAGCGTTGTATGCCGGCTAACGGGCGTTTTGATGGACATATTGTTCAAGGACATGTGGACACAACCGCAACATGCACAAAAGTCACAGATCTAAAGGGAAGTTGGGAATTTGAATTTGAGCACGCGGTATCAAAACAAAATATTACAGTTGAAAAAGGAAGCATTACCATTAACGGTGTAAGTTTAACGGTGGTGAAGTCAAGCAATAATTCGTTTTCAGTTCACATTATCCCTTACACGTTCGAACATACAAACTTCAAGACCATTGAACCTGGCAGCAAAATAAATTTGGAGTTTGATATAGTTGGAAAATACGTAAGTAAGCTGATGGGGCTAAAGTAAGTGCTCGTCTATTTTGTGTAGTTTTCGCTGATCGAATCCCTTAAATTAGATCAAATACAAAATCCAAGAAGCATGAAAACAAGTTATGTTCTATTCTTGTTGTTCCTAAGTTTTGGTTCAGCAAAATCACAATCCTGTGAAATAGTTGGATACGACACCATCAACATGATCGACAAAAAAGGTTACAAAAAAGGTAAATGGGTCATTAAGGGAATGCATTACTTTACCGGAAGGACAAAAACTATTTCCGGTTACCGTCCCGATCAAACCGTTGAAACCGGAATTTATAACAACAATCGCAAAGAGGGTATTTGGGAAGAATATTACAGCAATGGGAAAATGCGTAGCACATTAACTTACGTGAACGGCGTATTGGAAGGCCCTGCAACTTTTTACAATTCCGATGGCAAAGTTATGAAAGAAGGAAGTTTCAAAGGAAATAAGTGGGTTCAATAAAATAAATTCTCATTTCCACCTAGTTCAAAATAGAATTTAGCCGGTCGCACTTTTTGTCCTTCTTTATATAAATATTGATCTCCCTTACTGTCAAGCATTGGAATATGACAATTCTTATTTTTGATCCAACTCTTTGGTAAAAAATTCATATCATGAGTTACTTCATTTTGAATGGCATTCCTGATCTGTTCAGCGTCAATTCCGATATTCGCCTGCGCGTTCTGTCCGTAACCAACATTATACTTTACTTGCGCGCTTAAAATTCCATGTGAGTAATTGCCGTAAATATTCCCTGTCGTATCCATGTAGCACCCAAATCGAAAATGCGGGTCTTCATGCTGAGTTTGAAATCCCATTTTTCCTGTCCACATTGCTGAGCTTATGGCCGCCTGAAATAAACTGTCTTGCTGAAATTGCACTAACAATCCACCGGTTCTAAATGCATCAAGCGATGGTGGTGCTAAAAGATCATTTTCATTGATCACGGTGATCTTATCAAATTGAAGCGCGATGATGCCTGTTCCCTGGCAGGTTCTGATCTTATTCCAATACCTGTTATAAGAATAGGCCACGGAATATTTGTAACGGGTTTGATTTGAAACCGAATTGTAAAACGGATTGTACCAGGAATTCATTTTTCCATATCCATAAAGCACGCCAATAGAACCAGTGCCTTCGAGGTATTTTTTTCGAGGACCTAAATTTCGTAGACTAAAATATAATCGTGTTTCGGCGTTAGCCTGAAAATGATCTGCAACACAACCCGCGTTCAATACTACACCAATTCTGTTCATGTGAGTTCCTAGCGAAAGATTGAGACCTGCGTTCACAAAAAAATTCATTACTTGAACTTGCTGTGAAAAGTTCAGCAAAGGAAAACAGATCAAGCAAAAAAAGCTATTTCGAATAATGCGCTTCAAGTTCCTTAATTAAAAGGGCTGTAGTTAAATTTAAGCCATTTATTTTAATATGCGCCTGCTCGTAAAATTTTGCCCTTTCCTTTATCTTAGTTTTAATAAAGCTTAACACCTCATCAGGGGTTTTATCTTTCAAAAGTGGGCGTTTATTCCTTGAGCGTAGTAAGCGTTGACGTAAGGCATTCTCCTGTGTTTCTAAATAGATCACTAATCCGTTCTTCTTTAAAAGCTTGATGTTGTCATTGAAACACACAGCGCCTCCTCCTAAAGAAATGATGCAGGGTTCCTTCTTATCTCCTACAAGTTCTTTGATAGCTTCCGTTTCCTGATCACGAAAATACTGCTCGCCTTTTTCATCAAAGATCTCAGAAATAGTTTTGCCGAGTTTCTTTGTAATGTAGATGTCAAGATCAATGAACTCTACTTTTAATGTTTTGGCAAGTTTTCTTCCGTGCGTGCTTTTTCCGCTGCCCATAAAACCGGTGAAGAATATGTGTTCGGTTAGTTTCAATTTTTATTTGGGCGTGTGCTATTGGTCCCTGAGTTTATCGAAGGGTCTTTCCAAACAGTATGGAAAACGCTTCGACAAGCTCAGCGTCCGACTTGCAAATGGAATTACTTCTTAGATTGTGCAAACTCTTTTGCAAAGTAGGTTAAGATAATATCTGCGCCAGCGCGTTTAATGCTCAATAAAATTTCATCGCGTACGCGTTTTTCGTCTATCCAACCTTTTGCTCCAGCCGCTTTTACCATGGCATATTCTCCGCTTACGTTGTACGCTGCGATCGGCAAAGGAAAATTATCTTTCAGTTGCTTGATCACATCTAAATAACTCAACGCAGGTTTTACCATTAAATAATCAGCACCTTCGCTAAAGTCTAGATCGGCTTCAATAATCGCTTCCTTCACATTTGCCGGATTCATTTGATAGGTTTTCTTGTCGCCGAATTTTGGCGCGCTGTCTAATGCATCTCTGAACGGGCCGTAAAACGCGCTCGCGTATTTTGCGGTATAACTCATAATGGAAACATCCGTGAATCCATTTTCATCCAATGCATCGCGGATCACCCCCACTCTTCCGTCCATCATATCGCTCGGCCCAATAATATCCGCGCCCGCTTCAGCTTGCACTAAAGCCATATTTGCTAAAATGTCGAGCGTTTCATCATTCAGTATCTTTCCGTTTTTCACCAAACCGTCATGCCCATCGCTACTGTAAGGATCCATGGCCACGTCGGTCATGATCATCGCTTCCGGAAAATTCTTCTTTATCAATCTAATGGTTGAAGGATACAAACCTTTTTTATTAAAACTCTCAGTTGCTTTTTTATCCTTCAACTTATTATCGATCGACGGAAACAAACAAAAAGTATGTAAACCCAACTTCAAACAGGTCTCAATTTCTTTTAATAAAAGATCTGCGCTTAAACGATTGATCCCGGGCATCGACTTCACTTCGCTTTTTTTATTCTTTCCTTCTATCAGGAACATAGGATAGATAAGATCGTTTGTGGTAACCCAGGTCTCCTGCACCATATTGCGAATGGCAGCGGATTTTCTATTTCTACGTGGTCGGTTTTGCATAATTTAAGAGGAGTAAATTTACGAAATTAATTCCATTTTTCGCTTTGTCATTATTGTGTCATACCATAGCGCTTTTCGTAGGCCAAATTACCTTGTAAACCTCCGCTATGTACGATCAAGATCTTCTTCTCTTGCAAAACTCCTTTATTTATAAGATCGCAAACCGCAAAGAATAATTTGGAAGTGTATACATAATCCAAAGGGATTTTGTGCTGCTTTTCGAAGTTGTGCTTAAAATTCAATAGGTCTTGCGTGTGTTTGGCATAACCGCCAAAATGGAAATCATCCAAAATTGTAGAGTGATCTAACTTTCCATCTTTGCACTCCGCTATCCTCTCAAAACCAAATTTTGTAGCATTTGCATTTACCTCATCGATCATACGATTCTCTCCTTTTAAAACAGAAATGCCAATGATCTTTTGATCTCTTTTTGCAGAAGATAAAATTCCGGTATACGTACAAGCCGTTCCGCATGCACAAAAAACATAGTCGTAAAACGGAACATTGTTTAAAATTTCGGAGCAGCCTTTTGTTCCTTCTTCATTATTTCCACCCTCGGGGATCAAATAAAGATCTCCAAATTCGTTTTTCAATTCTTCATGAAGCGCTTTCTTATCCCTGTATTTCTCCCGCGATACAAAATACAAATGCATGCCATGTTGTTTGGCGAATTGAAGTGTTGGTGAATCTTCAATGGAATTTTCTTCACCACGAATAACACCTACACATTTCAATTTTAGTTCGTGGCAATAGGCCGCTGTGGAATAAATATGATTGGAATGCGCGCCGCCGAAAGTGAGGACTGTTCTAGGTCCCGCTTTCTCAATACTATACTTTAATTTGAAATATTTATTTCCGCCGTAAAGCGGGTGCAAAAGATCAAGACGAAGAACATCAATTTGAAAACCTTTGTAAACCGGAAGATGTTGAATTTCCTTTTTCATTTTAGCCACGGAGACGCAAAGACTCAGAGTTTCTCAGTGAAACTCCGTGTCACCGAGACCCTGTGGCTAATTAATTATTTAGAATTCTCTTCCCAAATTGCAGCAAGATGAACGATGGTCTCCGTTGCTTTTTGCATATCCTGAACGCTCACCCATTCTTGCTTGCTGTGAAACGCATGTTCACCGGCATAAATATTAGGACAAGGCAATCCCATGAAAGATAAACGCGAACCATCTGTTCCACCGCGAATGCTGGAAAGAACCGGCGTAATACCGGTACGTTTGATAGCTTCTAAGGCATAATTCACCACTTCTGGGTGTTTATCCAACACTTCTTTCATGTTACGGTATTGCTCAATGACCTTAAATTCATAACTGCATTTAGTGTACCTGGTTAGAACCTGTGTGGTTATTTGACGCAATTCCTCTTCCAATGCATGTAGCATTTTTGTATCAAACGCACGAACGATCCATTTGATCTCCACTTGTTCCAAACCACCGTTAATAGAAGTTGGATGCATAAATGGTTCTTTGTTTTCGGTAGTTTCTGGGGTTTTGTGCGAAGGAATTTTGCTAATGATCTCGGCCGCAATTTTCATCGCATGCTGCATTTTGTCCTTTGCAAATCCGGGATGTGTTGGAAATCCTTTGATGGTTAACACAACTGCATCGGCGCTGAATGTTTCATTTTCCAAGTGACCAACAGTCTCGCCGTCCATGGTGTAACCAAATTGAGCATTCAGTTTTTTTATATTCACTTTGTCTGCGCCTCTTCCAATTTCTTCATCAGGTGTAAAAAGTACGCGAATATCTCCATGTTTCACTTCAGGATGAGTGATCAAATAATTCATCGCGTCCATGATCTCAGCCAAACCCGCTTTGTTATCAGCGCCTAGAAGGGTTGTACCATCTGCAGTTACAATATCATTTCCAATTTGTGCTTTTAACGCAGGATGTTCGGAGAATTTAATGATCTGAGTTTTATCATTTGGTAATACAATATCTTTTCCATCGTATTTTTTATGGATCACCGGATTCACATTTGTTCCACTGCAATCCGGAGATGTATCCATGTGCGAACAAAAACAGATCGTTGGAACTTTCTTTGAAGTATTTGAGGGAACAGTTGCGTAAATGTATCCATGCTCATCCATTTCAGCATCCTTAATGCCCATCGCTTTCAATTCTTCCACCAAAACTTTGGCAAGATCTTTTTGTTTTGCTGTGCTCGGACAGGTTGAGGATAAAGGATCGCTTTGCGTATCTATTTTTGCGTAGCGCACAAAACGATCGGTAACGGTAAAGTTGTATTTGGTGAAATCCATGCTTTTATTTTTCGAGCTACTAATTTAACAAAACATTTTTAACATACATTAAAAAATTGGTTTCATATAATTATCGTTATTTGAACGTGGAACTACTTAGGATACGTTATTTTCAGATCAAAAGAGCTTATTTGATACCTCTGGTCATCTATTTCCTGCTAGGCCTGTTTATGGGCTTCAATGCTGATTCATCGTCTACACTCAAAGTATTAAGTTTATCACTTGCTCCGGCACTGATCATTTACTTCTATCACGGCAATCGAACCGATCTTCATTTTATAAACATGCAATTTATAAAGCCAAAACTTCAAATCGCACTCAATTATAATTTACTTATTTTACCTATCACCTTTGGTATTTTGTGTAGCTCCAATTGGTACTGTGGATTAGCTTCACATGTGTTGGTAAGTATAGTTGCCATGTTTGAAAACAAATTCCGACTCAGAAAATGGGATAAGATCACAAAGTTAGTTCCCGCTGAGCAGTTTGAGTGGATCGCGGGGCTTAGAAAAAAATTTCCTATTATGATCCTATTGTACTTGCTTAGTTATGTTTTATTCATGGCAAAACTCTTTCCATTGATCCCCATTATGTTGGTGAGTTTGATCATCATGGACTTCTACAGCGCCTACGAACCAGTAGTGATGTTAAACCCGGATGGCCTAAACGTGAAGGAGTTTCTTGAACATAAAATCAGGTTCAATGTAAAGATCCTTATTGCAAGCGCAAGCCCGGTGATCATCCTGAATAGTATATTTCACCCGGATATGCTTGCAGTTAACCTGTTATTTTTACTAGCCATCATTCTTTGCTTAATAAATGCCATTTATATAAAATACGCCACCTACACCCCCAATGATCAGCTGAGATTTCATGCTGATTTTGTGTTGCTGGTATTTGCGATCATCATTCCATATTTTATTCCAATAAGTTTCATACTCATGTTCATAAATAGAAAAAAAGCTTACAAACACTTAGAACAATATTTTAATGATATCTCTTAAAATTCCCGTTTTTAAATACGACTCCGAGACGGTGCTTCAAAATGTGGATCTAAACTTTGAAACCGGAAAAATATACGGCATCATTGGCTTAAATGGCGCAGGGAAAACCACTTTATTCAATTTGCTTTCAGGTCAACTTAAAGGAGAAGATTGTAAGATCACAAAAAATGGCGATCCTATATCACGAAAAGAGATCTCACACATTGATACCGATCCGTTCTTCTTTAAAAATTTAACTGCCAAGGAGTTCTTAAGCGTATTTAAATCTATTCATGCCGACTATGATGAGCAGAAACTTGCTGAGCTATTAAAGATCGATTTAAGTCAACTTATTGAAGAGTACTCTACGGGAATGAAGAAAAAACTTTTGCTGCTAAGCCAGATCAAACAGAATAAAAGCATTTTCATTTTAGATGAACCTTTTAACGGACTGGATCTGGAGACAAATAAAGTGCTTGAAGTGATCATACGCATTCTTAGCGAGCGAGGAAAAACAATTCTTCTCTCTTCACATATTATTGAACCCCTGCTCAATATTTGCGATTCCATACATTTTCTAAAGCATAAGAGTGTTTACAAAACGTATGAACCTGCTGACTTTGACAAAATAGAAAAAGAGGTGTTTGGTGAGTTCACACAAACCATGGCCATGCAGTTAAAAGAGATTTTGTGAAAAGTTTAAGCTACTTTCAGCTGACTCAACTTCGCAGTTTTCAATTTATCCTGGGCATACTCCAGTGTAATTGTGAAAGATTTAGGCGCCTTTTCCTCGCTTGGCAATTCAAACATCACATCTGTCATAATTGCTTCGCAGATACCGCGTAAACCACGGGCTCCTAATTTAAATTCAATGGCTTTATCAACGATCAATTCCAACACCTCATCTTCAAATTCAAGCTTCACGCCTTCCATTTTAAACAAGTGTTTGTATTGTTTGATCAAAGCATTTTTTGGTTCCGTTAAGATCTGACGCAAAGCCGCGCGATCTAAAGGACGCAAATACGTCAACACCGGTAAACGTCCGATCAATTCGGGAATTAATCCAAATGACTTTAGATCTTGTGGAGAAATGTATTGCAACAGATTTCCTTTATCAATTTCTTCTTTGTTCACAGAGGCAGAGAACCCAACCGCGGTTGTATTCAAACGATTTGCGATCTTCTTTTCTATGCCGTCAAAAGCGCCGCCGCAAATAAATAAAATGTTCTTGGTATTCACCGCGATCATTTTTGCATCCGGATGTTTACGTCCACCTTGAGGCGGAACATTCACTACTGTTCCTTCTAATAATTTCAACATCGCTTGTTGCACACCTTCACCACTCACATCACGCGTGATGCTTGGGTTATCGCTCTTACGCGCGATCTTGTCAATTTCATCGATGAATACAATCCCTTTTTCCGCTGCTTCTACATTGTAATCTGCCGCTTGCAATAAACGTGTTAAGATACTTTCAACGTCCTCACCCACATAACCTGCTTCGGTAAGAACAGTAGCATCAGCAATACAAAACGGAACATTCAACATTTTTGCAATGGTACGTGCTAATAACGTTTTTCCGGTTCCGGTTTCTCCAACTAAAATTAAATTGGATTTATCAATTTCAATTTCTTCTTTATTTTTTAGTGCGTGTGATATCCTCTTGAAGTGATTATAAACCGCAACGGCCAAAACTTTCTTCGCGTCATCTTGTCCAATAACATACTCATCCAAACTTGTTTTGATGGCAACAGGCTTCAGTAAATTCAATGAATTTTGAATTTGTTGTTTGCTTGAGTTATCGGTTAAATTCTCATCAGCAATTAAATGGTAAGCTTGCGACACACAGTTATCGCAAATGTGTCCGTTAACTCCGGCGATCAGGATCTTTACATCCTTTTTATCGCGGTTACAAAGTGAGCAACGTATGGCGGTTTCTTTTGGCATCTTAGTAATTTATAACTTGTTCTTCTATGCTTTCAGGCAATTGCCTTTCTTCATATTGTTGATTTCGTAATTGAGGCTCAAATCCGGCATCCTTAATGGCTTCCTGAATTTGTTTATACGTAAAACGGTGCGGCGCCCCTGCTGCACTCACCACATTTTCCTCAAGCATGATACTTCCAAAATCGTTGGCACCCGCGTGAAGACATAATTTCGCTGTTTCTTTTCCTACCGTTAACCAGCTTGCCTGAATATTGGTAATATTAGGTAACATAATGCGACTCAGGGCAATCATACGAATATACTCGTCGGCGGTTACATTATTTTTGATCCCCTTTACCCTATTTAACAATGTTCCGTCGTCCTGAAAAGGCCATGGAATGAAAGCCAAAAAGCCTTTTGCAGTTGCTGGTTTCAGAGCTTGAACCTCTCTTAACCACACTAAATGCTCAAAACGTTCGTACACGGTTTCAATGTGTCCAAACATCATGGTTGCACTGGTAGTTATGTTCAATTGGTGCGCGGCTTTCATTACTTCCAGCCATTCGCGACCGGTACATTTTCCTTTGCTAATTAAGCGGCGAACGCGATCGTTCAATATCTCAGCCCCCGCGCCAGGCAAGGAATCCAAACCGGCTTCCTTAAGGGCACTTAGTACTTCGGTATGACTTAATTTATCAAGTTTCGCAATATGCGCGATCTCCGGCGGACCAAGTGCGTGAAGTTTCAAAGCCGGGAATAAACTCTTCAATTCCTTGAACAAATTCACGTAAAAACTAAGCCCTAATTCAGGATGATGTCCCCCTTGTAAAAGCAATTGATCTCCGCCCCATTTAAAGGTCTCGGTGATCTTCTTCTTATAGGTCTCTATACTGGTAATATAGCTCTCTGCATGCCCCGGAATTCGATAGAAATTACAGAATTTACAATTGGCAATACACACATTGGTTGTATTGGCATTTCTATCAATTTGCCAGGTAACTTTTTTGCTTCCTTTCTTGTGGATGTTACGCAGTTCATTCCCTACAAAAACAAGCTCCGCAGTTGAGGCATTTTCGTGCAAAAATACCCCCTCCTCAATTGTTAAAAAATCGAGTTTTAAAGCGCGTTGTAAAAGGGAATCTACGGTCATGCGTATGAACTATAAAGGACTACAAATTTACCACTTTTCTGCCTTATTAGGAAACCATAAAAAATTAGGAATTTTAGGGGTATTTCGTAAATTCGGAGGTTCAAAACACGAACCAGATCATGGCCATTATCCAAGTTCAAAAAAAAGCCTCCTCCTCAACCCATTCTTTAGTGATCACCAATAAGTGGAAGAACCATATAGATTACGGTTTCTCTAAGGAAGAAGTTGGTTATGTGGATGGTTTTTTCAAGGACGAAAGCAAAAAAACGTTAAGTTATAACTCAAACGGGCGCATTGTGTCGGTTTTGATCATTGATGCTAAGAGAAACGCTGATGCTATGGCCGAAACCTGCCGTAAACATGGTGGGATTTTAACCGATATGATCAATGGGGTAAAAGGAAAAGAGCTTTGTATCTATAATTCCAGTAAGGTGAGTTTTGCATATGCTTGCGCGGAAGGCGCGGCTTTGGCAAATTATCAGTTCATCAAATACATCAGCGGCGCTGCCGATAAAAAGAATTCTCTTCAGTCCATCAATTTAGTTGGTACGGGCTACGATTCAAAAGTGTTAAACAAACTTAATATCGTAGTTGAAGCAACGTTTAAGGCACGCGATTTGGTTAATGAACCGGTAAATCACTTGAACGCTACTGATCTTGCAAACGCGTTCAAGCAAATGGGCAAACAAGCCGGCTTTAAAGTGGACGTATATAACAAAAAGAAAATACAGGAATTAAAAATGGGTGGTTTGCTTGCCGTGAATTTAGGAAGTGTAGATGAACCTACGTTTACCGTGATGGAATACAAGCCACGCGCAAAAAATAAAAAACCATTTGTGTTAGTTGGAAAGGGTGTGGTGTATGATACAGGGGGATTGAGTTTAAAACCTACTCCAAATAGTATGGATCTGATGAAGTGCGATATGGCTGGAGCGGCCGCAGTTGGTGCAGCCATGTACGCTATTGCAAAAGCAAGATTGAATGTACATGTGATCGCTTTAGTGCCTGCAACAGATAATCGCCCGGGCGGGAACGCCTATGCACCTAGCGACATTATCACCATGATGGATGGAACAACAGTGGAGATGGTGAACGCTGATGCGGAAGGACGAATGATATTAGGAGATGCCTTACATTTTGCAAAACGTTACAAACCCGAATTAACGATTGATATTGCAACATTAACCGGTGCTGCGATGGCTGCTATTGGAACAAATGGAATGGTTGGCATGGGTAATGCTCCAAAAAAATATTCTGATAAATTAAAACAAAGTGGCGACACTGTTCATGAGCGTATTGCTGAATTTCCTTTTTGGGAAGATTTTGGCGACATGATGAAAAGTGATATTGCCGATCAGAAAAATTTAGGTGGCGGATATGCGGGAGCAATCCAAGGCGGAAAATTCCTGGAGAAGTACACCGATTATCCATATTATCATTTAGACATCGCAGGGCCGGCGTTCATAACCGCCAAAGATGGTTATCGCGGAAAAGGTGGTACCGGTGTTGGTGTAAGATTATTTTTTGATTTCTTTAACTCATTATAGAATGCGCAAACTGTATACTATATTATTTGTTGTTATCAGCTCATTGATATTTTCCCAAGGGGCAAAACAAGCACTGATCGTGGTGCATGTTGAAGTTCCTGTGAAAGCCGAGTTCAAACAAAAGATCTACGCTTATCATTTTTTGAATGGGCATTTTACCGGCCGTGAAGAAATTCTGACGGTTAATGGAAAGCAAGGAGGAAAAGATTATATACGCACCGATATTGGTGGTCCTTGTACCTTGTATCAAGATCGTTATATGATCACCGGTATTGGGAACATCATTGATCTAAAAGATAAAAAGATCTTATTTGATGGTCGCGCTAATTTGGTAAGATGCAGTAACGACAGTGCTATTTTTTATACCAACGATTTTCAAAAAGGAAAATATTATTCGGTATACAACTTCAAAACTAAAACTTACGGAGAAGTAAAGAATTTGACCTTCAAAGCGAAATTAGGCCAGGATGTAGAATACGATAAAACATCTATGCCCATCAAGTTAGCATTGTATCCGCCTAACAAACCAAAGATCGAATTAGTAAAAGACGCAGGTTACGGACAAAAAACATCAGACGGAAAAATTCCTGATCCTCCAATGTGGTGGGTAGATAATTCTACGTTTATTTACACACATTATAACCAAGACAATACTGAGATCAGTTTTTACAAAGTGAACGCGGACACGAAAAACTCCACATTAATGGGCAAAATTCCATTTAAACCCGGAGCTACCGCGCCGATTGTTACCAAAGAGGATAAATACGTTACCACCCTGAATTATGGAGACAAAATGGTGTTGGTGAATTCGAAAAATGATAAAGTAGAAGAAATTGGTTTTACTTACCCTTTGAACGGATTTGCTGCTGAAGTAAAATCGGCTCCGCAAGGGCGTAGGATTTTATTGGCCAACAATCAAAAAGAATTAGGAAAATACCCTTTCCAATTAAAGAATTTCAAGAGCAGCGAAAAAACGGTTGCTGTTGTAAAAGAATTGATCGTAGGAACCGAAAGCTATCAACAAGGCATGGCTGTTTGGAACTATGAGCAAATGAAATTCGAAAAAGTTGACGCTGACGAAGTGTTGACCCTTGTTGGCTGGGTAAACGAACAATAGTTCATGGCGGAAGAGTTACACATTACCGCCACCAATAAAGCTGATCGCTACAAAGAGCTTTATCCTCAAATAAAAGGTTTATTAGAAGGAGAAACAGATCTCATTGCCAATATGGCGAATGTATGTTCCGCTTTGAAATACGGAATGGAATTCTTTTGGATAGGATTTTACTTGGTAAAAGGAAACGAATTGGTGCTTGGTCCATTTCAAGGAACGATAGCCTGTACGCGAATTGCAAAAGGAAAAGGCGTTTGCGGAAAAAGCTGGGAGCTGAATGATATTATCATTGTGGATGATGTAGATCAATTTCCAGGACATATTGCTTGTAGTTCACTTTCGAAATCGGAAATTGTTTTGCCCGTTCGCGATAAGAGTAAGAACATCATTGGCGTTTTGGATGTTGACAGCGATCAATATTCTTCATTTGATACAATTGATGAGGAGTGGTTGAAAAAGATCGTTGAACTACTTTAGAGGCAGAAACCGCAAAGTCACCTTTGGTGCAACACAAAGAAAGCGCAAAGATCGCCAGGTTCACATCATCATAGCAAAAAAGAATGCAAAGAAGCTTCGCTTTCGTAAAGAGCGGTCATTTTCAATGGGGTCTTTGCGTTAACAACGTCTTTGCCTTCTTATTGAAAACAATAGGGCTTTGCGTTCGTTGCGCCTTCTTTGCGTAATGCTTTAGCACCTTTGCGGTTTCTGCCTCTAATTCTTCACCCCCGCTTTTATTTTCGCATTCACAAAATTCTCTTGCGGAGGAATTGGGCAACTCCATCCGTTATGCGAATAAGCACAATAAGGCTGATAGCATAAATTAAAATCGATGCTCAACGTATTTGCCTCTGTTATTTCCAGATCAATATAACGGCCACCGCCATAGGTCTCGTTGTTACTGGTAAGATCAGTGAAAGGTAAGAAGATCAAATTGGCGTATTCCGGGCGTTTATTATCTGCCATACGATACAAAATAAGCGTATGTTGTTTTCCATCCAATTTAAATTTGGCTTTCGCATACTTAATATAACGCTTTTTCTTTGCACTGGAGGTCGCGAAGATCACCGTGTCCCTTTGGTCGAATTTCTCGAGCGTCGCTGTCACGCGATATTTCAAATTGATTGGGAAATGGTGAATGCCAGGAAAATTCGCTCTTTCTTTTTTAGCCAAGGGTGTTGTGGTGCTATCCAAATAAAATTTCACCAGTTTGGCCTGTTCGTTTTGGATATGCTGAATGGTAGTGTCCTGTTTCTTTTGGCTGTAAAAAGAAAATGAACTTATCATCATTAAAAAGAGGCAGGCCGTTCTCATAGAACAAATCTACCTCTTTTTTTAGTCTTTCAAAATTACTTACCAACCGTCACCCGCACACCTTCGCTGTGACTTGTGTACTCAGGAGCATACATACATTGAATGGTTGTTACGCCATTACTGAAATCTCCGGAATGATTCACGAACATCACATATTCAAACACAAATGTTCCTTTATACAAATGCGGGAAAAAGAAGTTCGTTGCTGCGTCTTTTGTACTTTCAAAATAACCCAAACCATCTTGCCATTTGTACTGACTGAACACATTCACCGGTTCAAATCCACTGGCGCGCATATCTTTCATGTGTACGTAATCCATATCGCGATCAACGCGTAGTTCTATTCGAACTTTGATCTTATCGCCTAATTTTAATTTAGTGGCCGCCGTTATTGGTTCTATCACCGGACCCGAAGCCGTATTCTTTTGCAAGAACAATTGCTTTTTCAACTTCAACGGTGTTTCATGCGGCGTGATCTTATCCAATTGCTCAAAATACTGCCAGTAAACTGCACCGTAACTTACGCCAACATCTTTCTTCACCACTTTTACCTTACCCATATTGGTTTTAATGTCAGAGCCTGTCCATGTTTTTTTGAAATAACCTGTGCCCGGTTCTACTTTTATTTCCGGATCAGTTTTAGGATCTAATTTGATATCACCTACTGTAATTTCAACATTTGGCTCCGTGCTTAACCAATCTGTTCCTTTCAATAACATGGCATAAACCGCTTCTGTAGTTGCACGCGTTGTTCCCCAATGTTGAGTTTGCTTGCTCTTCACTAACCATGTTTTTAGATCGTCAACCGCTTTTGTATCATTATTCACTTCATCAAATGCTTCGATCATCAAGGCCTGCATTTCAATTGGCGCTTCGTACCAATAATAACCGTAATTCTCTTTCCAATACATGCCCATCTCTTCACTATTTTGACTATTCTCTTTCAAGGATTTCAAAATATCCTTTGGTGTTTTAAGATCTTTATCTCGATGCAAACTCAAAGCGATCATGCCTTGCATGTAACGTGAATTCGACAACCAATAGGTTTGCGCTTGCTTTTTGTAGTACGCACGGTGTTCATTATGGCGTTTATCCAGATCAATATCCGGGAAGAAACTACGCATGTACATATATTGAACGGCGGTATAACTTAAATGATTTTCTTTTAAATAGTCTTTGTCGTGCTTCTTTAACCAATCGTATTCATCTTTCATACGATCATCACAATATCTTACAGCATTCCACAACATATTCCAAACTTCCGAATTTTCCTTTGCCTTGATCACTCCCAATTTATTCAAATGACCAAACCCGCAAGCAATGTGTTGAGTAATATACCAATCATCCGGACCACCTTCAAACCACCAGAATCCTCCGTTTGAGGTTTGCGATTTTTTCAATTTCTTGAACGCGCGAGCTTGTTCATTGCTCATTGTATTTAGATCAAACAATAAACCAACACGCTTTTTATTCTCACTTTCACTCTTGGCTTGCAATACCCAAGGCGTTTCTTCTAAGATCAGTGCTTTTAACTCCTGATTCTTTTGCAAGTTAGATAAGAACGCATCAGGACTTTGTGTTTTCCATGATTCAAACACAGCCTTGATCTTTGGTTTTGAATTTACCACATAAGTTGCTAAACTATTTGCGTAATATCTTGCAAAGGTTTGTTCAGCGCATTCGTATGGATATTCCATAATGTAAGGAAGCGCTTGAACAGCATACCATGCGGGATTTGCCGTAAACTCTAGCGTATAAGCATGATTCTTTAAAGTTGTTGAACCACCATTTTGACTGATGAACTTTGTAAAATTGAATTCCTTTGTTTGATTACTCCGAATTGGCAAAGGCATACTTTCCGTTACCAACATGCGATTTGTCAGAACAGGAATTACCATTTCTTCGCCATCCGAAAAATTCCCCGCTTTTGCAACGATCTTATATTTAATTGCCGAAACACTTTCCGGAATGCTCAGGGTCCATTCAATAGAAGTACTCTGTCCCTTTTTAACCGAGAAATCACGTGAACCAATAGTTGGGAAATTACCGGACACGGCTTCTAAAACCTTTGTGGAAATTTCCTTGTCAGTGAGCGCGTCAAATAACTTCAACTCCGCCATTCCGCTCATTTCCTTGTCGGATAAGTTAGCGATCTTTGAAATAAACACGATCTTATCATTCTCTCTAAAGAAACGCGGTTGATTTGGTTGCACCATCAATTCCTTCTGCGTGATCACTTCTTTGGTGTATTGACCGATCTTGAGATCTTTTGTATGCGCCAAGCCTTGCAGTTTCCATTTTGTGAGGCTTTCTGGAATTGTAAATTTAATTACCGTTTCTCCTTTTTCGTTTGTACTCAAATTAGGAAAGAAGAAAGCTGTTTCATTGAAATTACTTCTGGCCTTTACACTTCCAAGATCTTGTCCATCTTTTCCACTCTTACCTCCCATGTTTGCTCCTGTAGTAGTACCATCTTCCTCGTTCTTCTCACCTCCCATAACCCCATTTGAATCCGCGATCCCGGCAGGTTTATTCGCGGCAGTTTTTTTGGCTGCTTCATCACCCTTAGCACGCGATTTTCCTTTTCCATCTTTTGAAACGGTGGTGATTTCTTTTTCTTCCATTGGCATAGCGGCAGATTCACTCACCGCATCCATTGCTTTGTCATCAGACTCATAATAATATGTTTGAGCACCGCTTCTACGATAATTGTAGTTATAAAATCCTAATCCAAAATAATTCAAACCATCATAATATCTCCCCGGCATGCTCACATACGAACGACTTATGTTATTTAGCTCCGTTGAATTGTTTACCATGGCCACACGCGAATACCAGTTGTAGCGGGTATAATACCTATTGTAAATGTAGAATGACCAATAGCTGGGTGCAAATGCATCCAAACTGGCATCGTACATACTCGTTAATAATTCTGCCGCTTGCTTATCGCCTTTCTTGTCCTTAATAACGATCTTCCATTCTTCCTGCTGGCCCGGCAATAATTTGTTGCGGAAAGTTTCGAATTGAATATCCAGTTCCTTATTTGTGAATGGAACATTGATAACGCTACTAAAATTGTAGAACCGATTATATTTTAAGAAAGATGTGTGATAGGAAATATTTCCGCGATCTTCTTCTTTTACGTCAATGGTTACCGGGGCCAATGACGTTTGCTGGAAAACACTTGACGCAACTTTTCCCTGGCGTTCCACTTCATAGATATACGTTGCTTTGTCGTAAGATGAAGCTAATACAAACTCAATTTTCTCTCCCGGCTCGGCCGATGATTTCGCCGAATAGAACCAAGCGGGAACAACTTCAGGCATTGTTGTGCTTGAATTATCGAACAGAGTAAAATATTGGAATGCTTTGATGTTATCGCCCGACTTATCTTTACACTGCGCTTCGATCATATAAACTCCCGGTTTTAGCGCTTTAAGGTCCGCGCTAAGATCAACTTCCGTTTTTGTTCCGGTATCAAACGATCTTTCAAACTGTTTTTCTTTTTCCCATTTGAATTTATTCAACTCATCAGCGTAAAGATCTTGAGGAAATGTTTTGTAATAGTCTTCTTTTGTAAGCGACTGTCTGTCGGGTTGGTTCCACAAACGCGACCGGAAAGGCTTCTCGGGCTGTTTCAATTTATAAATAGTAAAACTTCCTTTGGTTGGCTCCGGAGTTCCATTCAAATTTGAAGTACTGATCGTAATTGGCTTGATCGTCTTCTGATCCATAATAGCTTCACTGCTAATATTCAATTGGATCATCTGATATCCAATAGTTACATACGTTGAAGTCGAATGAGTTTCTCCATTAATATCAGTTACATCCGCCAAAATGCGGTATTGATATGTTGCCTGAGATTCTTTACTTACACTTTCATCCGGTAATGCTTTGAATTTGATAATATAAGAACCTGTGTCGTTAGTAACAGTTTCTCCGTTCAAGATCTCTACCTCTCCGCCGCGATTGTAATATGGGCGGTACCACCACCACCAATATGGATAATTCACAGTTCTAACAACGCGATAAGAAACTTTCGCTCCATCGATCACATTACCTGCATAAGCTTTTGCTTTTCCCGTAACAGTGATCTCTTCATTTAATTTGTACGAACCTTTTAAAGGGTCGAAATCAGTTTCAAACTTAGGGCGCTTGTATTCTTCTACGCTGAAATACACTGTTCCATGCCCGTCGCTGATGTGCATTTGTCCGGTCATTACGCCTTGAGGCGCAATGAAAGAACCGTTAACCGACCCATATTCATTGGATGTTACTTCAAGTGAAGATACTTTTTGATAATTAGCATCGTAAAATGTTACCGTTACAGGATAATTCGGTTTGATCGCTGGATTTTTTCCATTCTTAGACTCCAAAATAATTCCTTTGAAATAAACGGTTTGGCCAGGACGATAAATTGCCCTATCTAAAAAGAAATGTGTTGTTACAGTCGTGTAATCACTGTTTCCCGGTTTGTAAGTGTAATATGAATTATTGTTGAAGTAATTATCATCTCCATCTATCAACTCTAAATAAAAACTATTGTCGCTGTATTTATCCGTTGGTTTAATTGTAACAAGTCCTTTGTCATTTGTCTTGAGCATTTGCCCTTTAGTGAATTTATAATCACGCGCGCCGTAATCATAAACCTCATGCCAAACTTGAACAGAAATGTTTTTAAGTACCTCACCGGTTTGACGATGCATCGCATACACATCATAAGCGCCATCATCTTCGCGGCGACGTTCCATTGTTGCAATATTAGAAACAACGCATTGCGCGTAAGAAACCAAATTGCCGCTGTACTTAAAATCGGGATTTAAAGATGTAAGAATAACGTAATGACCAACTGGCAGCTCAGGTATTTTGATCTCCATATTGTGTTTTTGATAGTCTTTGTCATCGATAATACCTTGCTCAAACGTTTTTACGGTTGGCAAATTATTAAGCGCGTTGTATAATTTCTCGCCCCAATCTTTGCGGTAGATCTTACGCATTTCCTGGTGAGAGGTTTTTACGATCTTGAAATATAGTTTGTTGATGTTAGTTGAACTTATCAATGCACGGAACGGCTTATTTGGCTCGTTCACTTCCTCCACAGTTAAGTTCAGAGATTTTGCCTCAATGGTGTAGATCAAATTCTGACATTCTTTTGCGCCGTATGTGTCGGGCATTTTTTTGATGGCCGCTTCACAAATTTCTTTCGCCGTTTTTTTATACCATTTGTAACTGTCGCCCTCTAAAGGTTTATATTCTTCGGCTTTGTTATTATACCAGCTTGCTATGCGAAAATCAACTTCCGTAGAACGGGGATGTGTGCCGTATTGTTGTTGCAAACCTTTTAGGGTTGTAAAATACAATGTGTCCTTTTTAGGATGTTGTGAATTGTTGTGAATATAATCCAGGCGATAAAGATCCGCGTCGATAAAAGCATCGGGATTTTGATCGTTCAAATGAAAATTGATCAAGTCTTGAATGATCTGCAATGCGTAATATTTTGTTTCTAAACTATCCGAAGGATTTACCAATTTTATCTTGGTAAATTCACTTGCAGGTGCTAAAAAACCGGCGTCATTAATATTGAAACGCGCGGCTGGACGTTGCACATCCGGCTCTGTGTTGGCCATAAATACCAAAGCTCTGTGTGCTAAGAAATCGTAAAGTGTTGGTCGCCATTGACGACACTCCGTTGTTCCCTTATGAAGTACATCATCAAATACATCTACCTTGGTTGCTTTTAAACTGTCTACATTCACTAAACTTCCCTTATAATTTTTGATCACGGCGTCGGTGATCGTTTTCAGATCCCAGGTAGAAACATCTTCATTTTTGAATCCAACTGTTTGTGTGCGATTGTAAAATTTCCAACGGTTGTTATTGAAATATTGCCAATACGCGTCGGCCAATACACTTTGTAAAACTGCTTTCGCGGGAAACTTTGCCTGGGCAACATCGTTCTGCAATTCGTTAATGTTTTTCTCAAGAGAAAATTCCTCTTTGTACTGTTTGAACTTCATGCGCACGATCACCGATTTCACCAGTTGTGGTGCGTTATTATCGGTCTTTGCTTTGGAATAAATGAATTCCACGATCTTCAACGCGCTTTCGGTCAAGCCTTTGTTCTCGCAGCTATCCACCCTTTTCCAAAGTTTCTCATATGAATCATTTTTGCCGTAACTAATTGATTTATTGGACTTATAAGGATTGTAAAATAAGGGCAGTGTGAACACAAGTCCCCCTAAAAACAATAGAATAATGCTTAAAACTGACTTCTTTTCCATAAAAATGCTTTACATAAAGATGCGAAATTCTTTTAATTCCATACTTTAAATGTCTTTTAAATTTGGATAAATTATGCGAACTTAATGGCCCCGTAAACAGTTAGTACTCAAGCTATATCATATGGAAGCATTCTTAGAAATATTAAAGATCATTATCCCTGCCGCGATGGTTTTTGTAGCAACATACATCATCTTAAAAAGCATGTTGGAGAATGACCAGAAAAAACGTGATCATGAATTGCGGAAGAATAAAGAAAATCAAACCGCGACCACTTTGCCTTTAAAAATTCAGGCTTATGAGCGTTTGGTCATCTACTTAGAGAGAATAAATCCGAATACCTTGGTTGTTCGCACTAACAAGAACGGAATGAGCGCGCACCAATTGCAATTGGAATTGATCCGCGCCATTAAAGCGGAATACGAACACAACCTATCGCAACAAATTTATGTGAGCGCCGGAGCTTGGGAATTGGTAAAAACGGCGCGCGAAGAATTAATAAAGTTGATCAATATTTCGGCTACCAAGGTAAATCCGGACGGGCCGAGCAATGACCTGGCAATGATGATCCTGAATATTGCTTCGAACTTAGATAAGAAATTACCAAATGAAGTAGCGCTGGAGTACATCAAGCGTGAAGCTTCTGCCATTCTTTGATCATGGAAAAATTGTTCTCCGAATTCAATACGCTCACCGAACAGCAATGGAAAGATCAGATCATTAAAGATCTTAAAGGATCTGATTATAGTTCCCTTACCTGGCACACCAAAAATGGGTTTGATGTAAAACCATTTTATGCTGAAGAAAATTCAGTAAAGCATAAACCACTTTTTACGCATCACGACTGGGATATTTGCGAACCGATCGATGTGATCGATGTACGCTTTGCCAATCATCAAGCGCTGCAAGCTTTAAAAAAAGGAGCTTCCGGTTTGGTATTCAATATCCATAAAAAGATCGATACCAAGCTTCTATTAAAAGATATATCTCTCTATCACATTTATTCTCAGTTCAACATCAGCAACGATGCTTTGCATGTGCTGGGTGATCTTAAAGATGTTTACGGGCAAAAGAACTCTTACGACGATAAATTAAAGTGCTTTGTGAATATCGATCCTTTATATTTATTCGCTTTTTATGGGGAATGGCACGATGATCGCGAAAAAGATCTTTCGATATTAAAAAAACTGTCGCACATTCCGGTAAATGGTTCATTATATCAGGAAGCGGGATGTAACCAGGTAAATGAATTGGCATTGATCCTTGCGCACCTTAATGAATATTTTAATTATTTGAATGCTCTACAAGCGCTGAATGAAAAACCGATTCAGTTAACCGTTTCTGTTGGGGGAGATTTTTTCACAGAGATCGCCAAACTTCGCGCATTAAGAAAATTGGTGAATTTACTGAATGATTCTTATCAAACTAAAAACCAAATTCACTTGCACGCTCAAACAACCATGCTTAATAAAAGCGAAAAGGATGCTTACACGAATTTACTGAGAAGTACAACCGAAGCTATGAGCGCGGTGATCGGCGGCACGAATAGTTTAAGTGTATTCGGATTTGATGAACCTTACAGTATTGCGAATGAGTTTAGTTCGCGTATGGCCATTAATCAACAACATATTTTAAAGGACGAAAGCTATTTGAATAAAGTGGCCGATATAGCAGCCGGCAGTTACTACATTGAGCAATTAACCGATCAATTAGCGCACCAAGCCTGGGAGAAATTCAAGGAGCTGGAATCAAAAGGAGGATTTGTTTCAGGGATTGAATCCGGATCTATTCAACAAATGATCGCTAAAGACTTTGATGCCTTAAAAGAAAATTACAAGAACAACAAAGCTGTTTTAATTGGCGTAAATAAATATCCGAATGCAAAAGACACTCAACAAACATTAAAAACAAAAAGTGTTGCCGATGATGGAAAGCGAATTACGCCAAAGCGTTTAACTGAATTTATTTAACGTTATGCGAGCATTGGTTTGCGCATTTAAAATCTTTGTAGCGAAAATTCTTTCATAGAACCAGTTTAATCGCCGGCTCTAATTCTTTCTTTCCCAAATCTACTTTACCTTGTCGCATAGTATTTGTTGTTGCGTTTCCGCAGATTTCAAAAAATACGAATTACCGTACTTTCCCTCGGCGTAATCCTGATAAAGCGCCAATTCAACCAATACACAACTTCCATCTGATTTTTTGGCTGCAATTGTGCTTGCTATTTGCCTATCGATAATTACAGAGGTTAATTCATTACTATGTATAGACCAATCTTTTGAACGGAGATACTGCCTGACAAATGTGTAACCCGGATATTCTTTCACAAAATAATCTTTAAACCATTTTTCCCACTCGGGGTTTGAACCGTAAACGCTAGGGGGTTCTACTTTTGCCAGTTTATCAGATTTGTTTTTTTCCTCTATTGCCTTTAAGTTGTCTTGGCTTCCAAGTTCCTCCATGATGGCTTTAAGGTCGGTATTAGCTTGAGCAATTATTGCATTGGAAGGATAAAGCTGCTTGCTTTTTTCACTAAATGCTGCATATCCTTTTATTAAAAAATAATACTTAGCTATTAAACACTTATCGGTTGTATTTTGCACGCTACTTTTATAGGCAGTAGCATCATAAACATGACTTTTGCAGGTGTTGGAAGTTTGTTTTTCGGCGTTCTTTATTTTTTTATAACTCTTATCACCTGCGTTAAAATCGCTCCAAAGTTTCTCGAATTTGTCATTTGATTCGTTGTAAAACTTCTCTGCCGTTTTTAGGCAGGCAGAAGGTTCAAACACATCATTTAAGGTTCCGGCAGAAGGCGGCATGAAGTATTTAAAAAAGTCCCAAGTACGTTTGGTTGAATCTTGAGGTAATACAATATCTTTTTGCGCATTAATTGCGAGTGTAATAAAACTCAACGCAAATACAATTGTTTTTTTCATAAAATCGCTTTAGTATTTCTTTCATTTAATATTTTCACAAGGCACAATAATAGGATCCGATGGTAAGTATGAATATGCTTCGCCGTAATTACCACCTCCCATATAATCTTCGCGTACATTACTGCTGCCAATACCACACTCACCCTTTGCGTTTTTAACCGCAACGCATACACTTAACTTTCTGCAGATTGGAATATCAAGGTCATTTTTATCTACAATCCAAGTACTGTATGTGATGTTAACTTTAGTAACCGTAAAACCTTTAAACGATACTTCATAGTTCTTTTTTACCATAGCTTCAATCTTCGGGTTACTCTGTTGAGCTGGTATCATCTTCATATTTTTAATTTGCTCTTTTTGTTTCGCCAACATTTTATCCATAAAATTTTCACGAGATTTGTAAATAGCAATTGTTTTATTAACAGTTTCAAGGTTGTCTTTTAGCTCTTGTGTTTCCGTATAAATACGTATTACACCTTCCAAAAAGCCTTTATAGATATACATTTTATGCAGGTATTGAACGCTAAATAATGAACTACCTTTTTCGTATTCCTTAGTTAGTAACTCAATATCGTACTTTACATAATTAGCTTTATTCACGGTTGTTTTATAGTAGTTCTTTAAAATATTACTGTGCGGCTTTGACTCTAAAAACTTGGTTACAGCCTCATCATATTCCTTAATTACCCCGTCAGCTTTCGAAATCGCATCTTTGTATGACTGTAGACTGCCATCTCCACTTACCTGAAGTTCGGCCCTTTTAAAAATAAAAGGATCATCTAAAACACCTTGAGCATTTTTACTTCCACTCATTAGTTGATCTCTTGATGGTCTTGAGGTTTGAGCGCTTAAATTTAAAGCGCTAACAATGGCTAGTCCAAGAATTACTATCGTTTTTTTCATTTTATTTTCTTTATTTATATAGTCTATTTTTATTACTTTAACACTTCTCCGCTATTTTCTCAATCATGCTATTACTTACAAATGTAAACTGGCCCTTTGCTTCCTACGGTATGTGTGTATATAACTCCGCCATTTAGCAGTCTTACTTTATCGCCTGGTTTCATCGAAATTTCCACACTACTACCACCTGAAAGAGAATTGTTTTGAACGCCCGAAGGATCTACTGCAAAATCAATTTTATCGCCACAATCGTTAACTATTTTTACATAATCCGACTGGTTTTCGCTTTCAGTGTTTATATCATTAGCAGATGTTTCGGATGAATTTGAGCTCTCGCTTGTTGAAGCGTTTGTTTGATTAGACTCTTCAGTAATTGAGACGTCAGGATTTGCAGTATCAGTTGAGTCTGTGTTGCCTTCGGTTGAATTTTTACAAGAAAACAGAACCAAAATAAGAGATAAAGTAATGCTTAGTTTTAGTGATTTCATTTTTTATAGTATTTATTAAATATTTTCTTCTGCTATAGCTTTACTGTTATATGAAGAAATAAAAGGTGATGAAAATCTTCCACCAACATCCTCTTGGCGCATAGTGGCATTGTAAAGCATACACACCCCTGTTTTTTGTTTTGCAGCAATGGCAACATCATAAACGCGGCCAATTATAAATTCGCTGTTTCTTTCCAAGCGCCAATCACGGCCAAGTAAAATAACTTTTAGTACTTCTTCATTCCAACCTTTGGTTTCAAATGCAACTTTAGCTAATGCTTCAATTTCATCATCGTGTTTTGCTGCTTTAGGTAACTTAACCAATTTGGCTCGCTTTATACTATTCTGCCTGATTTTTTCCTTATAATCATCTAGACTTCCATAGGCATTCCATGCGTCTTGGTATTTATTACCTATTTCAACCAATCGATCATATTTGTTAAAGATTTTCGCTAAGTGAATCCATTTTAGTGCTTCTACTTTTTTACTAAAATAGGTTTCAACTACAAAGTCAGAAACTTCTTCTAGCACTTTTAATTCTGTTCTAACTGCTGCCAATTGAGCCTTTGCGTCTGATGCTGATATTTGCACAAACGAAACAACTGTACTTTGTTTATAATTATCTCCTTGCGGGTCTCTTCTTATGGATTCAACATCACCTTCAACATTTATTTCATACAAACTGTTTAATTCTTTTAAATCATATTTAGCAATAAAGGTTACAAGACGCTTGGTATATTCTTCTAAAATGCTCTGCAATTTCTCAATACCTGCTTGTGACCATATATAATTGGGTAAGTATGGATTACTAGTTGGATTGTGCGACCCATAAATGAAATCCTCATCTTCAACATCAGACCAGCCTAAATGTTTTAATGAAACTGTGTTTTCCAGATCTTCTCTTAGGGTATGAGTATTTCTGTTTTCTGAAGCAGCACCTTCTAATTTGGCACGGAATTTTTGTTGAAAGTCCAAGACCTTATCCTCAAAAGGTTTTGTATCGTATGTAGGATGATTTTTTTTGAAGATAGCAATGTCTCTGTTTATGGGCTCTACGGAACTCTTAACTTGATAATCAATACTATCGATATTGAATTTTGTTTCTCTTAGTATTTTTTCAAAATACTCAAACCCCTTATTTAGTGCAATTAAATCTTTGTCTAAAGATTTACTTTTATCTTGACTAGTTATGGTGTTTTTATATTTTTCTACCTCAGCCTCTAATGCGCTGGTATCATAATCTGGCTCAATTTTTTTTACGTTTTTAAGATTAATTTCGAGTTGTGACAATTGACTTTTATACGCTGCTGATTTTGAAGTTGGATCAATTTCTGCAATCTTTTCAAGTGCCTTTTGAAATGTGCGGTAATAGGTAATAGCTGCCCTGTTGGTTGGTTCCATATTATTTTACTATTTATATCTTCCTAATAGTTTAGATAAAAAAACCGTTAATGACTTTAGTAATACATTACCTACTTGCCTTATGGCACTTACTTTTACCTGGTTTATTGCACGCTTGGCCTGAGATTCTTTTTGTGGTTTTTCCATATTTTTATTTTACTAGATCACACGAAATCTCTTTCTTATCAACACCCCCAACTACTTTAATTGGGCCGTAAGTTTTTGTCTTTGAGTCGTACACTTTTCTTATTTTTCTGTAGTCTTCGTAGCAATTACCATCTTTTCCTTTTATAACGAAATAAGCATCGGTTTGCTGATAATCTATTAATCCTATCTTGGTTTTATATACTGTCCAATTGTTACCAGCTACATTTACTTTTTTTACTTCACCCTCATCGTATTGCGGGTTGATTGTTTTAAATTTGTTATAGGCCTCTATGGTTTCTTTTTCAACACTTGGATTATTGTATTTTGTGTCGGTTAGTTTTACACTTTTTAATTGATTAGATTTTATTTGCTTAAAATACTCATCTAATGTCCCTGAAAATTTAGATACGTTGTACTTAAACGTATACGTTATGCCGTCATGTTTAATGGTGATTTCAGATCCTTTTTTTAATCCATAATCTCTTGATAAGTTACTTAATCTAGAAACTGAACGATCGCTTGAAGTTTTTAAGCCCGGAAGCAACAAAATTTTGTACCAACCATTATCTGGTTTCATATTTCCATTATTGCTATCTGCAATATCGTCTTTTGACAAGGAGTAGGCTTCTTTACCATCAATATAAATTCTGCATAAATGAAGAGGTAATTCTCCATTATAATAAATAAAAACACCGTTATCGGTTACATCCCCATCAAATTTATCCTTACCCCTAACACATGTGGTTTCGTTTCCATTATCCGAAAAACGTATTTGCTGGAAATAATCTAACTGTTCTGGGCACATCAGCCATTTAGATTTAACTAAAGATTGAGCATATTCATTTTTTTTGTTATCTATATTTTTATTGACTTCTTCTAAATTAGTTGCTCCTGTATATACTTTTTTTGCACTATTAATTGCAGCTTTCGCATATTTAAACCAGCTTAATTGGCTCCATTCTATGCCATAAGATTGAGGATTGTATGGCTTAACCAAGTAGTCGTTTATTGATTTTAAAGCGCCGTTTTCAAAGTTCTTATTAAAGCTGTTGTAGGCGATTAAATATTGTTTCTCATAATAACCATCTGCCTTACTTTTTTCAAAGTACTCACTCATTTGTTTAGCAGAATCAGTATCTAAGGCTAAAGAAGTCTTTTCTCGTTTTAGAGTTGATTCATTATCTAGTTTAGCTTCAGCCAAAATACCATAGTATCTCTCGAATCTGCTAATTACTTCATCGCTATATTTTTTCTTATCCCCTTTATTTTCGGTCTTGGTTTCTACTTTATTCTCACTCTTGCTATCGGATTTGTTAGGCTTTACTTTGTTTAATAACCCACCGAGTTGTGCGAAACCAATGTTTGTAATAATTATAAATACGTTGAAGTAGAACAATGATTTTTTCATGATGACCTTTTTGCAGTAAAGATGTAGAATTAGGTATTAAAAAAAACGACCGATTAAAAAACGTCATTGGTATTTAAAGAGGCGACCCTTTTTTCTGCAAAATCGAGTTCTTTTGAAATAAAACACATAACTGAATATTAAGTTAGAAAAACTAAATATTTGTGTGGATAATAGTTTA
This sequence comes from Bacteroidia bacterium, assembly GCA_044229315.1. Classification (GTDB taxonomy): domain Bacteria; phylum Bacteroidota; class Bacteroidia; order B-17B0; family Aurantibacillaceae; genus Aurantibacillus. The sequence continues at coordinate 1,153,181 of JBGATG010000002.1, read as the reverse complement.
GTATACTACTTCAATCTAAAACTGTATACGTTAATGGCAATGTTTGTAAATCGTTAGAAAGTTCTAGTCTTCTTTTAACTGAATTTCTTTCTCCATCTTTGATAAATAGGCAACAAACTTCTGCTCTTCGAAACTTAATTTGATCGCATCTGCTTTTAGTTCCAAAATTGGTTTGTACCAAAAAAAAGTAGAGTAAAATTTTGCAACATCTTGAGTTTTAAACTTCAACCCTCTCACAGCATAAAAATAATTTTTTAGCATCTTAATTTCTATCCTAGTTAGATCTATCCGCGAATTAGGATCTTCGTTATACTCAGGTTTTAAATTGCAATAAGGTGCTATTTTTCTTAATATGTCGTTCTTAGAACAACTATCAACTTTATTACACCATTTATGCGTGTAGGAGTGCCAAGCATTCTCTCCAAAATTGATGTCAAAATCAGGCGTGAAATTTGTTTCGTTAAAATAAATATAACCACCGTTTAAGTGAACGTATTTATAAGGAATAGTACCTTGATCAAAAAAAGGCATTTCAGTTCCTTCTTTAAAAACCCCTGATCCCTTGATCTTCCAATTAATGTTCTTCTTACCTATAGTAAGCGATGCGGGAATATAGAAAATCCCGTTATCTAAATGTATCTGCAGCTCAAAATCATTTATTTTTTTATTGGCCCATCTTTTTCCTGTAGTAATTTGATAGTCAAACCCACGATACGCTTCTACGCTACTATTCGCCTTGTACTTATACATATGCTTTATAATATTAAGGCCTTTCTTAAATGTTACTTCAAAATAATACACAAAATCATTGGTGTTACCATTTAAATCCGATTTAAACGATGTTTCCTTCATTCGCTTCACTTTAAAAGGAAGTTTCGTGTCATTAACAATAACATTAAAATCATTTATGTTCGGGTGATTCTCTTCGTTTTCCGAAACATCTCCACTCGCCGGCGGCGTAACAAATCCAACAATTAATTTTTTTTCTTCATCAGGATTATAAAACTCAAAATACACATCTACATACAGCATATTAAAATCTTTAACATAGAATTTTAACACCTCCTTAGTAAGCGAAATTCTGGTTTCTTGTAAAGGAATTAAGTTATTCCCGGAGGCGTAAAACGAGCCGTCGTTTGCCTTTAAGGTTATACTAAATGCAAGTAATAAAATAATAAATGTTGTGTGTTTCATTAGTTTACTTTAATGGCAGCTTTCTAAATCACTGCTATATTTCCAATACAATTTTCCGTTAATTTTGAAATACGTTTTGTTTATCGAATCCCTATCTGTGTATCGTGAAATATCTGTTACAGTTAGTGTTTTGTATTCGTAGTTTTTATCTAAATTTTCTATCTTCTCCTTACTTGTTTTTGAGTCTAAAAAAACCTTAGTTCTAATTTCCAATTCAATTTTGTTTTTACCTAAATTAAAAAAGCCTGAAAAAGAACGTAGTTTATTCTTTTCTTTCATTTGGTTTAAATACATAACAAATGATTTATCACTACTAGTAAAAACAAATCTGTCATCATAACCGCTTCCAACGGCAGTATTTCCATACTGCCAGCATCCGTTTAGCAGATTGCAATATTCAATTTCATTTAATGAACCTACTCGCTTTTCCTTCTCCACCAATTTAATCAAACCAATATTTTCCTTATCGCAATAATTTAGTAAACTATCTACATTCTTGTTTTTTGGCGTGTACCAATTATACTGCTTGAAGTAAGACATTAACTCTAAATCTTTGAATGTATAACCGTATTTGGCAAAGAAAAAATTTCTTAAACGCTTTTTCTCTTTTGGATTTAGAGCGGCTAATTCCTCTTCACTTAAAATATAGTTTTCAATTGATAAACATTTGTTTATAAGTGGTTTCTCCTGGCTACTTGTAGCATTTGCCAAGTTGCTGCTAATTTTTCCTTCATTGGGTTTTGTTTGACCCTGTAACTGAAAGTTTGATATAAAAAAGTAGACTGTAGTGAGCAAAAAGATGGTTTTATGCATGCTCAAAATTAAGCTTTTCCGTGATATACTTTCACAAACGATGCACCTATGGCTTATGTCGTTCATTTGACTAGCAATTGCCTCTTTTAATCAAAATTGTTTTAGTAAACAATCTGAGTTTTTTTATAAAAGGGTATCAATATTTTACAAACTACTTGCAATTATACATTCGTGTTAAAATTAACCTCTGTTTTTATGAACTTCATCACTAAATATTTAATTTCTATGAAAAAAAATTTATCTAACACTATCCTTGTTGCGGGTTTAATTGCAAATATGTATGCAGGTAATTCTGGAAATGAACAATTAGAAGCGAATAAAAAATTAAATAACAGTGGTCTTAGTTTTACCGAAAACAGGGGGCAAATAGTAGATCAAAACTACAAAGCTCGCCCTGATGTTTTATTTGGAGGTCAAAGTAATGGATTAACATTTCATTTGCGAACAAATGGAATTAGTTATCAATTAAACCGAGCAGATAAATGGCAACAAGAAGGTTTTAAAACAAAAAGTGAACACCAATTTATAGAGCAACAAACTATTTATCGCGTTGACATTAATTGGTTAAATGCTAATACAAATGCAATTGTAAAAAAAGATAAAGCCTTTGATGGCGTAAGTAACTTTTACACGGAAGGCTGCCCAGAGGGTGGTGCCTTAAATGTAAAAAGCTATAAAGAAGTAACCTTTAAAAACATTTACACTGGCATTGATTTAAAATGGTACCAAAAAAACGGAGAATTAAAATACGATTACCTTTGCTCAGCGGGTGCAGATTACAAACAAATACAACTGCAACTACAAGGCTCTGAAGACGTAAGCATCAATAAAAAAGGAGAACTCGTACTAAAAACACCATTAGGAACTATTATTGAAAAAGCACCTCTGGTATTACAAAGTGGCAAAGAACTAAAAAGTAAATGGGTCCTTAATGGTAAAATTGTAAGTTTTGAAATTAAAAATTTAAATAAAAGTTTGCCCTATGTCATTGATCCTATCATAAGAGCATGGGGCACTTACTATGGAAGTACAGCAGCCGATGTAAGCAATGCGTGTAACACCGATGCTTCCGGAAATGTATATATGACTGGAAATACTTCGTCGGCTACCAGCACATTGATCGCTACTGTTGGAGCCCATCAAACAACTTTCGGAGGAAATCAGGATGCTTTTTTGGTGAAATTTAATTCGCTAGGAGTAAGGCAATGGGGCTCTTATTATGGTGGAGGCAATGCTGATGAAAGTACATCATGCAGTATTGATGGTTCTGGTAATGTTTATATGGCCGGAACAGCCCCATCAACTTCTGGTACTATTATCGCAACACTAGGTTCACACCAATCAACTTATGGTGGCGGCTTTAGAGACGCTTTTTTAGTGAAATTCAACGCATCAGGCATTCGTCAATGGGGTACCTATTATGGTGGAGCTGGTGTTGATGAGGGCGCCTCTTGTTCATCTGATGCCTCTGGTAATGTATACTTAATGGGAAGAACTACATCGGCTACAAGCACGGCAATTGCAACCGCTTCTGCCCATCAAACTTCATTTGGAGGAACGCAAGATGTGTTTTTAGTTAAATTTAATAGTTCCGGAATACGTCAGTGGGGTACTTATTTTGGTGGAAGTGGTGATGATGACGGAAGATCTTGTTCATTGGATGCCTCAGGCAATGTTTATATATCTGGTTTCACTAATTCCACAGGTACGGTAATTGCCACTACGGGTGCACACCAAGCAGTAAATGGTGGTGGAACATATGATGGGTTTTTGGCTAAATTTAATTCCTCTGGAGTTCGTCAATGGGGAACTTATTATGGAGGAGTACAAGATGAAAGAGCTTATAGTTGTTGCACAGACCCTTCTGGTAATATTTATTTAGCAGGATTTACTCCATTTTATAGCGGCACCCTTATTGCAACAACTGGAGCACATCAAACAGCTTTTGGAGGTGTGCAAGATGCCTTTCTAGTAAAATTTAATGCTAATGGCGTGCGCCAGTGGGGCACTTATTATGGTGGAAGTGGAATTGATGATGGGCTTTCTTGTATTACAGATCCTTCATCTAATGTATACTTAGGTGGGCGCACAGCATCGGCCACAACTACCTTAATTGCAACACCTGGTGCTCATCAAACCACCTTTGGAGGAGGAACAAACGATGCCTTTATAGTTGGTTTTAATTCAGCAGGCGTTCGCCAATGGGGTACATATTATGGTGATAGCGGAAACGACGAGGGTTTTTCATGCGGAGCCATTGGCACAGACGTATATCTAACTGGATTAACAAATTCGAATACAGGAACAGTTATTGCTTCTTCAGCAGGACATCAAATAACTATTGGAGGTGCAAACGATGGATTTCTAGTGAAATTTATAGACTGTACAATACCTACCAATCCCATCAATACTACTCCGTCTGCTAATCAAGTTATATGTGAAGGTAATAGTACAACACTTACTGCTACTAGTGGAACAAATACCATCAATTGGTATTCTAGCGCAACTGCAACTACCATACTTGCATCTGGAAATTTCGCTACACCATTGCTCAGCGCAGGTAATTACACTTATTATGCCGAAGGAAGTGGCTGCGCTTTAAGTCCATCAAGAAGTGCGGTATCTGTAACGGTTAATCCTAATCCAACTGTTACCGCTACTTCAAACTCAAGCCTAATTTGTATTGGGCAAACTGCAACATTAACTGCCAGTGGTGCATCAACCTATACTTGGAATGCAACCACCACAACAGTAGCCTTTGCAGTTTCTCCAACTATTACCACAACTTATACAGTAATTGGTACCGATGCAAACGGATGTAGCAATATGACAACAATTATCCAGTCCGTTTCAGCATGTACAGGTTTAGAAAATTTATCTTCAATCAATCAAAATTTAGTATTTCAAGTATATCCAAATCCAAGCCATGGTGCTTTTGAAATTGTTATTGATGAGGAAGCAGAGTTAATTATAACAAATGCTTTGGGTCAAATAATAAAAGAACAACAACTAATTGCCGGAAAAAATAATATTGATCTAAGTAACTACCCAAATGGCGTATACTTTTTGATTACTACTACTAAAGCAAAAAGTAGTTATAGTAAGTTAATTAAAGAGTATTAATTTCATTTGTAATAAAAAAATCTCTAATTAATCAACAAGCTCTAAAAAATAACATCGCCTTCTGGCAAAGCAGCGCCAGTTATTTAACAAGCTATGTATGAATTTATATCGTTCGCACTATTGTAGTAATTTAAACCAAAAAAAATGAAAAAAAACTCTCTAATACTTCTACTTGTGCTTATTGCATTATACAATTTTTCGCAAAATGCAACCCTTTTATGGGCTAGGGGTACCACTGGCACTTCCGCTTGTGAGCCAAGAAATTTTAAGGTAGACGCATCCGGAAATGTGTATTCTGTTGGTACTTTTTACGGTACCATAGACTTTGATCCGGGGCCTGGCACTTTCACCATTGCTCCAACAGGAGCTTCAGATATTTTTGTTCTTAAATTAGACGTAAATGGAAACTTTGTATGGGCTAAAAGTTTGGGAGGCACCTCTACCGATTATGGCTATTCAATCGACACAGATGCTGCAGGAAATGTTTACACCTGTGGTAGTTTTATGAGCATCGCTGATTTTGACCCAGGTGCTGGAACTTTTACACTTGGATCTAATGGAAGTGTTGATGGATTTGTTTCCAAATTAGATATGAATGGGAATTTTTTATGGGCAAAAAAAATAGGAGGTCCTACGCCAGATGAGGCAAATTCAATTAAGGTAGATGCTTTAGGGAATGTATTAAATACAGGCTTTTACTCTAACACGGTTGACTTCGACCCTGGGCCAGGCACTTTTACGTTTAATGCATTTGGCACAAACAATGCCTACATTCAAAAATTGGATGGAAGTGGTAATTTTGTTTGGGCTAAAACCTTTAGCACTACGGCAAATAGTATTGGAAGATCCATAGTTTTGGATGGCAGCGGTAATATTATTTCAGCAGGTTCTTTTGACGGAATATTGGACTTAGATCCAAGTTCCGTTACCAATACAGTGGCAAGCAATGGGCTTGATGACATTTACATTTCTAAATTAGATGCTAGCGGGAATTTTGTTTGGGGTAAATCAATTGGAGGGAGCAATACTGATATTGTTAATTCAATTAAAACTGATGGATTAGGTAGTATCTTTTTAACAGGCTACTTTGAGGGACTCTGTGACTTTGATCCGGGTGCTTCAACATACACCTTAAATAGTTTTACTGCAGATCACGCATATGTATTAAAATTGGACCCCCTAGGTAACTTTACTTGGGCGAAAAATTTAGGTGGCTCAACTAGTACTACATGGGGATATGATTTAACGATAGATGCAACAAATAATGTATACACCACTGGTCTGTTTTCCGGCTCATCTGATTTTGATCCGGGCATGGGTACATTTAGCTTAACTTCTGCGGGAAGCACAGATATTTATATTACTAAATTGAATTCTTTAGGAGATTTTTTATTTGCGGATAAAATAGGAAATACCGGCCAAGATTTAGGGAGGTCGATTCATATAACTACACTAAATATTCTATACGTGTCTGGCTACTTTCAAGGGACTGTTGATTTTGATTTGGGTGTAGGAACTAGTACATTAATTTCAGGATCTGGTTTAAAAACTTACTTTGCTAAATACTGTATTAATCCAACAATACCATTAAACGTTACGCCTTCGGCTAATCAATTGCTATGTGCTCCGGGAAATTCAACGACGTTAATGGCTATTTCCGATGGCTCCGTGAGTTGGTATTCATCGCCAACTTCTACCATGGTAATTACCTCAGGTTCTGTTATGAATACGCCAACACTTAGCTTAGGTTCGTTTACTTATTTTGCAGAGGCGGCAAATGCCTGCGGTTTAAGTGCAACAAGAACCGCTGTCACAATAACAGTATCTACCCTCCCTAATGTAAATGCCGTTACCTCAGAAACAAATTTTATTTGTGTAGGCCAAAGTGCTACACTCACAGCAAGTGGTGCAGCTAATTATACCTTTAATCCGGGAGGAACTGGAGCAAGTATTGTTATATCACCTACAATTACCACAACTTATACTTTAATAGGCGCAAATGCCGACGGGTGCAAAAACACCGCTTTCATTACTCAAAGTGTTTCGGCGTGTACAAGTTTACAATACTTAAATGCAAGCCATGAAAACAAGTTAAATATATACCCTAATCCAACAAACGGAGCTATTAATTTAAGCAGCGAAGGATTCGAAACCGAATACAAAGTTCAACTCACAAATGCCTTGGGGCAAATAATCTTGTCAGACCACATGTTTAAGAAAACAATCAGCATAGATATAACTAAACACCCAAATGGCATTTACTTTTTACAACTCATCACTAAAAATAAAGTAGTTAGTGTACATAAGATCATTAAACAATAAATTAAAATAAATTCTATGGCCAAAATAAATCCTGAAGAAAAAAGTATAGTGTATCAAAAATTTCTAGAGTTTCAAAAATCTGGACTTGTAAAATATGGGAAATATTTGGAAGACCAATTAAAGATAGCCTCTAAATCAGAACACAAAAAACTCTACAAAAAATACATTGAAAACGAAATAATTCGTAATACTAAAAAGATTAAGTCAGTTGAAAATAAAATGTAAAGTACTCCTGAAGTATTTATGTCTCTACTATTATTTCTATTTTAAGGCGATAGTGTGAAAGGATTTGTTTTATTTGTATTGCTTAGTTTCTCGTTCAACTCATACTCCTTCTTTTATTAAATAAGGGCGGATATGTATTTACTAGCCTCGTATTTTAATCATGCCAGATTTAACGGATTGATTTGCTGAAATTTACAATACATCAAATTAATTTATATGCATAAAATTATACCTACTTGTATAATTGTATTGGTTATAGCATTTTCTATTCAAAATGTAATTCATGCAAACACTATTACTACACCTTCAGATTCAAGCAGCTATACTTACAAAATTATTCAACTCTCTAACAAAAAGTACGGCTATATAATTAGGTACAACCAAAAAAATATTATTTATCAAAATTCTATACCTGGTTGTGAAGGAAACAATGGATTCGACAAAAAAAAAATTGCAAACAAGTAGCCAATCTGGTTTGCACAAAACTCAAAAGTAATACTCTACCAACCATAACTACTGATGACTTGTTAAGTTTAAATATAAAATGTAAATAAAATGAAAAATAGATTTGTTTTCAGTATAGCTCTAATGTTGATTATTTTAACAGTAACAAAAGCACAATGCACATTTTCTTTAGGCATAACTTCGAGTGGACCTTTAACTTTTTGTGAAGGTGATAGTGTTGTACTTTCTTCAAATGCTACCGGCGATATTTGGATACAAAAAAATGATTTTCCCGGCGTAGCAAGATCGGAGGCTGTAACTTTTTCAATAGGCGATAAAACATATATCACCACTGGTTCTGGTCCTAATGGTCGTTTAAAAGATCTATGGGAATACGACCCCTCAACATATACGTGGTCGCAAAAGGCAAATTTTGGAGGCACTGCAAGGCAAAATGCTGTTGGTTTTTCAATTGGTAATTTTGGGTATGTAGGTACAGGCCTAGATAACGCTAATAATAGTAACGATGATTTATGGCAATATAATCCAGCTTCTAATACCTGGTTGCAAAAGGCTAATTTTCCGGGCGGAATGCGAGAACACTGTGTTGGTTTTGCTGTAGGAGGAAAAGGATATATTGGTACTTCTTCTTTTACTAAAGACATGTGGGAGTATAACCCTGCAACTGATTCGTGGACTCAAAAAAATGATATTGGTACTTATTTAAGGTATGACTCTTATTCTTTTGTAATTGGAAACAAAGCATACGTAGGAGGAGGAAATTATTACAGTTTTGGGACAGGGAATGAAATTCACGAGTATAATCAATCCTCAGATCAGTGGTCATTAAAAACAACTATTCCCACAACATATGTAAATGATTTAGTAGGTGTATTTACAATTGGAAATAAAGTTTACATTGGTACAGGCACTGATCCATCGGGCTGGCCAAATAAAAGTATTTTTTGTGAGTACGACCCAATTGCCAATACTTGGTCATCAAAACCCAATTACCCCGGAGGAGATAGCCGAGGAATTGGCGGTTTTAGCAACGGTAGTCAAGGTTTTTTTCTTTGCGGTAAAAACCTTACAACTTATAAAAAGGATGTTTGGGAATACAAACCATCTATCCTCAATTACAGTTGGTCATCAAGTCAAACAACCAATTCTGTAGTTATAAAAAATTCTGGTGTATATACATTAACTGTTACAAACTCTGCAGGATGCCAAGGAACTGCAACAGCTTCAGTTACTGTTAACCAATGTATTGGGATAAAAGAAATTCAGAATCAAAAAAATAAATATGTTTATGTTAAGGACAATAGCTTATGTATTACTCAAGACCCAAAGACGAATATCGAGGTTTACAGTATAAACGGTGAGCACAAAATGACAATTAAAAAGCTCCCAAGTTATCCGGCTAAAATAAGTTTAAGCGATTTTGCCGACGGCTACTACATCTATACTTATCATTCAAATTCTGAAAAATTTCTAATTGTAAAGTAAAGTTGTAGATTACTCTTTTTTCTTTCGAAATACAAGAGCTGTTGTTGCAATTAATAGTAAAGCTACGCCAAAGCAAAAATAAGGCATCTTTTGTTTTGTTACTTCCTCTGGTGTTAAACCATCTTTTGTTAATGCATATTGAAATTCATAAATTAATGTGCTACCAACCGAATATATCAAAAGAAAAACTCCAAGCACAATTAAACAATAAATTATGATACTTCTGTTTATCACTGCTACTTTTAAAAAAGTTTCTAAGATCTTCGCAAAAGTAGTTAATTAAAATTTAAGGTGTTTATCCCCCAAAAAGCTTGAAGTCACTATGCTATAGCTTACACTAATGACATACAAATAAACGCCTTCATAATCTATCGATATTTAAACTGTTGGGGGCATGTTTTAAGCCATTAATTGCAATTGTACATGTAATCCTAAATTGCTTCTTCTTTTACTGAAATTTGTTTTATATAAACATTTAGTTATAATAAGTTAAGCCTATGAAAAAATTAAAAATTGTACTTCTAGCAGTGTTTGCCATTGTGCTTTTTAACGCATACTCTCAAAATCCAACCTTCGGTTGGGTAAAACAAGTGGGAGGAATAGGCGCCTATGCTTATCCATACGCCATAACAACCGACAAATTTGGCAACAACTATTCCACTGGAATTTTTACAGGAACAGTTGATCTCGACCCGGGCCCAGGCACATTTACCATGGCTAGTACTAACCCTAGTGATTATGACGCCTACATTGTAAAGCTTAACGCGAGTGGTAATTTTATGTGGGCTAAGAGTTTTAAACCCACAACAAATATTTATACAGCTATTGAATGTACAGATATTGAAGTTGACGATAATGGCAATGTGATACTATTAGGATATTTTGATAAGCCTGTTGATTTTGACCCTTCTCCAGCTACATTTAGTCTTAATGCCTTAGGCAATAACGATGTGTTTGTTTGTAAATTGGATAATTCAGGAAATTTTGTTTGGGCAAAACAATTTGCTGGAAGCACTACAAGCGATTATATAAGTTGCGAGCAAGCTTTAGTAGTTGATAATATTGGGAACATCGCATTTTCAGGATTTTATACCGGAACAATTGATTTTGATCCAAGCACAGTTGTAAATAATTTCACCTCTAACGGAAATGAAGATGTATTTATATGTAAACTAAACAGCTTAGGTAATTTAATATGGGCTAAGTCAATCGGCGGAACTCTAAATGATGAAGCTATGACATTAGGAATAGATGGATCTAAAAACCTAATTGCCGGAGGGCGTTTTAGGTCGCAAGTTGATTTTGATCCAAATTCAGGTGTTACAACATATACGGCGCAAGGTGTCATAGATTCCTTCGTGTTAAAATTAGATTCTTTAGGAAATTTTGTTTGGGCTAATCCCTTTGGAAGCTCCAATTCAAGCGCAAATGATAAGGCAGGTAACTTAGTTGTGAAAAGCAATGGGGATGTTTATGTTTCTGACTATTTTGACTACGTTGTAGACTTTGACCCTTCGCCGGCTACTGCTACATTAAGTCCAACTGGTTTCAGCGACGCTTATATTCTGAAGTTTAACGCCAATGGAAGTTTTGCTTGGGTAAAACAAGTTGCAGGCTCTGGATATATAGAGCCTAGGTCGATGGACCTTGATTTTTTAGGGAATGTATACATTACCGGCATGTATAGTGGATTAAATGATTGTGATCCGGGAGTTGGCACATACACCATAAATAGTTCAAATAATGCGTATTTTATTATGAAATTAGATCCTAATGGTGTGTACTCTTGGGCAAGATCAATCGGTGAATCTAGTGGTGGCGAAAAAATAGGAGTAGCCGTTAAAATTGATCTAAATGGAAATATATACTCTACCGGATATTTTAATACCAATGGCGTAGATTTTGATCCAGATGCCGGTGTAACACAACTAAATTTAATTGGTGGAGGTTATGATGCATTCATTCATAAGTTCAATCAATGCTTGGCTCCTCTTGTGCCAACTAATATAACATCCTCCTTGTTACAATCTATTTGCTCATCTGCCAATACTACAACATTATCTGCCACATCAAATGGCACTGTAACTTGGTTTAATGTGCCTAATGCAGGTTCTTCGCTTGGCTCAGGAACAAATTTTGTAACTCCTACTTTAAGCATAGGCACTCATACGTTTTATGCAGAAGCAAATACTTGTACCGTAAGCTTAAGTAGAACACCAATTACAATAACAGTAAATCCAAATCCTTCGGTTACTTTAGTTAGTTCGAGTAATTCTATTTGCGCAGGAGAATCGGCTACATTAACCGCAAACGGAGGTATTAATTATTCATGGTCATCACTTACTGTTTTTGGCCCTACTGTAGTTGTAACACCAACAACTACAACAATTTTTACAGTAAATGCAACAAATAGTTTTGGGTGCAGCAATACCGCAACCATTACTCAACTTGTAAATGCCTGTGTTGGATTAAAAGAAAATTCGAAATTAAATGAATTGGTATCCATTTATCCAAACCCGGCTAAAGATGTATTTACAATTCGTTCGGCAAATGTAATTGAAGAAGTTACGGTTACAGATATTGTAGGGACAAAGATTGCTCAGTATTATTTTGATAGTGACATGAAAGAGCCAAGCATCGGCATTCAAAATTTCACTGTTGGTATATACTTTGTAACAATTAAATCAGATAAAAACCAAACTACCATAAAACTAATTAAACAGTAAACTATGAAAACAATAAAACTAAATACACTTGCATTACTTTTAATCCTTTCTTTTGCCAGTGTAACAAGTCTAATTTCTCAATCAACCGTTTTTTCTTGGGCAAACGCAGCAGGAGGTACCGGAGACGAGGTGGCAGAATCAGTAGTTACAGATGCTTCTGGCAATATTTATTCGGTAGGTAGTTTTGCTTCCATTGTAGATTTTGATTCAGGACCAGGCACCTCTACCCTAGTTAGCGCAGGGAGTTCAGACATTTTTATCTTAAAACAAAATTCAAGTGGAGGTTTATTATGGGTAAAACAAGTTGGATCTAGTGGCGCCGATATTGCCAACAGTGTGGCACTCGATCCAACAGGCAATATCTTAATTACAGGATCTTTTAACGGTATAGTTGACTTTAATCCCGGAACGGCGGTTTCAAATCAAACCGCTGTTGTTGGAGCTGATGCATTTGTTTTGAAACTCGATCAGAATGGTAATTATTTGTGGGCGGGTGCATTTGGAGGTAATTCAAACGATATTGGCGAAGCGATTTGCACCAATACACTAGGAGAAGTTTACGTATCAGGTTTCTTTTCGAGCATGGTTGACTTTGATCCCGGTTTCCTTTCAACTTTAGTAACTCCTGTTGGAGGTGATGATATTTATGTATTAAAATTAAACGCAAACGGAACATTTGCATGGGTAAGAACTATGGGAGGCACTGCTACTGATAGAGGATTAAGCGTAGCTTCAGGTACTGCCGGGGTTAGAGTAACGGGTTATTTTCAAGGTACTGCAGATTTTGATCCTTCATCAACAGCTACTTTCACTTTGAATTCTAATGGAAGTAACGACGCATTTGTTTGTGCACTTAGTCATGCAGGTGTTTTTCAATGGGCTTATCAAATGGGAGGAACCGGTGCCGATAACGGCATTGATATTGCCATTAATGCACAAGAACAAATTCTATTAACCGGTTCATTTAATGGCGTGGCTGATTTTGACCCTACACCTACTACGTCAACATTACAATCGAATGGAAGCACAGACGTGTTTGTAGCAAAATATGGAAATGGAACTGGTTTACTTTGGGTAAAAAGTTTCGGCGCCAGCTTTGCCGACAGACCAGTTGCTTTAGCATTAGATGCAAGCAGCAATGTTTATACAACCGGTGTATTTAGAAGTACAGTTAATTTTGGCCCATCCTATACGGTTACTGCTAACGGTTCGGGAGATAATGTATTTGTACATAAACTATCAACGGCTGGTGTTATTGATTGGGTTAAAACATTTGGTGGTGATGCAGGCTCGGCAATAGCTCCATTTAATTTGGCAGTAGATAATTCAAATGGTGTTATTACTGTTGGTGAATTTGATGGCACTATTGACTTCAATACCGAAGCCGGAACTTATTCCTTGTCTTCAACAAATACCAACACTGACTTGTATGTGCATAAACTTGCAATTTGTACACCACCTCCGCCTCCAACAATTACTACTTCAAGTGCAAATCTAAATATATGCAATGGTCAGTCTGCATCACTTACAGTTTCCGGTAGCGGACTTTTAACATGGTACTCCACATTAACTTCCACAACTGCTTTAGCTAACGGGCCGCTTTACAACACACCGATTCTTAGCACAGGACCATATTCGTACTATGTTGAAGCATCAACTTGTACATTGAGTACTTCAAGAACTCTGATTACAGTAGTAGTAAGTAATTGTACCTCAATTTTAGAGAATAGCTCTACTTTATCGTCCGCGTTAGCTTATCCCAATCCTTCTGGAGGGATATTTACTATTGACGCTCCTTATCCAATGCAAATAGGTGTAGTAAATGTTTTAGGCAAGAAAATACTAGAACAAAATGTTTATTCGGGTAAAAATCAAATTGACTTAACCAATTATGAAAAAGGGATCTATTTTCTTACTCTAGAAAGTAGCCATGAGAAAACAATAATTAAACTAATTAAAGACTAGTAGAATAAATGGATAAAAAAGTAAAATTAATACCACAGGTAATCGAATACAAAGCTTTTCAGTTTGCGTTTTTTAAGCGACGAGTGATTATAACTGAGGATGCCATTCAGTTCAAAACCAAAACACTTTCGGCTAGTGACATAGTTGCTATTAAATATTCGCGCATAAACCGTGTTGCGGGGAATAGAATAGCAAGTTCAGATTACAGATTAGAATTAAAATCGAATTCCGGTTCTAAAATAAAAATAGCTTTTTCGCACGTTGTTTCACAAGGAAATCCTGAAAAAATAGAAAAAGCCTACTTTGATATTTTAAATGCATTATCACCTATTCAAACAAATATTCTCAGACTTAGTTTAGAAAAAATAAATTCAGGCGAAAAAATTCAATTCGAAAATATTGTTTTAACTAAAGAGGGTGTGGAAATAAAGGGTACTCTATTAAATAAAGGCACTTCAGTTCCTTGGAGCAGTTTAAAAATATCGTACAGCAACGGAGAGCTCTTCTTCTTTGATTCCTTAAAAAAAGTAGGGAGCTTATATTGTAATCATGTATGGAATCTTAAAGTACTCGAAGGTGTATGCGAGGGTTTTATTAACAAAAGTACCAACCAACTGGTAGCATCTTAAAAGAATGTTGTATGGTAATTACATCTGTAACCACATTGTAACTGAGGATGCCGAAGGCGTAGCGTTTATGTTATAAAATTATGAATGAAAAAAAAGCAATTCCGGTAAAATATTTCTACTATGGCATGCTAGCATGCGTGCTATTAATTTGCAGTGTATTTTTCTTTTTATTTAAGCGCGAATCGGATAACTCAAAAGCACTCGATGAAAGAGGCATAACTGTAGATGCTTGGGTAGTTAATTTATACGAAACAAAAGTGAGTAAAAAATCAAGTTCAAATTACTACATGGAAGTTGGTTTTTTTGCTGATACAACAAAAGCACCGCCAACCACTAGTATTGATACTAATTCTAAACCACAATCAAAAAGCGATAAGTTATTGGAGGCTTTAGCTAAGCAAACAGCCTCGTTAACACAGCCAATTGGCAACTATGAAACACAAAAAATACCTTTGATAGGATATAGCGCTTATAAAAACTATAAAATAGAAGATAAAATAAAAGTACAATTCTTGCCAGAAGACCATTCGGTAATAAGACTAGTTGATAACTAGAATTTGATAGATCAACTTCAGTTGAAAGTAAACTCAATTAAAAATACTATGCCAGTAAAACTAAAAAACATCGAATTCAGAGCCATTCAATTAGGTTCTGACAACAGAAGAAGTGCAAATGGATATTTTAAAGATTATCATTTAGAATTCAAAACCATAAACAGCGCTAAAACCATTGTTGAATTAATGAAAGGTATAAAAATCAAAATAAACTTTGGTTCTTTAGAAATTCCCGATAGCGAAAACAAGTGGATGTATGATGTGCCACGAAATTTTAATAATCCAATACCCGAAAATTTAAAGTCTGAGCTTATTAATTGGTATAAAAATTATCTGGATTTTGAATTAGTTCTGGAGAATCCAATAAAGGAAGATGATAGAGATGACTATTATTTCCATTTAGCAGATGGATGCAAAGTGAGGGTAAATTTTGATAAGAATCCGGGTGAAGACGATCCGCTTAATATTTGGATGCCTATTGATATCCGAGAGCTTCCTGGTTTTAGCGAAATAAAAGATTCAGCTTGGCAAAGTTATGATACCGATTCAAATGATGAATATATTGGTATGAGACCTAAATGGGATAAGAAACATTTAATAGAATCGGAATACAACGAAAAAACACAAGAATGGAGTGAAAAAATAACAAATCATTTAGAGCTCTATCTTAATGGTTACTCAATTGATATCAGCTTTAAATGTTACTTGGAAGGTGAGATAAGTTAAATGAAACAAAATAACTTGCTCAATAAGAGCTTTGCAATACCATCATTAAATGCCAATTAAAAGTAGCAACTACAAAAAACTCTGATAAGATGATTGCTTGCTTCTAACATTGAAGGCAAAGCAAGTTTCCGTTTAAACGATCGCGAAAGTTTAAAAAATTAGTACTACAAAGTAATTCCTGTTTGCTTAACGATAATCTTGTGTATACAACAAAAGAAGAGAAATGGTGCTATTTTAAACAATTAGCCACTGCTAAACTTCTAAAGGGTCAAGAAATTGACATTAATTGCCATTATATTCAATTGGTAGTTGATCCTACATTTTCTAATAAATTTGTTTTACAATTTGAGATACTCAACAGTTACGTTAACTGGTATTGCACAACATGGAAATCCGAATTAGATAGATTAAAAATATATACCGCACTTTTAGAAAAGGAAATACCAGAACCTACCTTGTTCGTTGAAACAGGAAGAGTATCAAAAGAAGCTTTTCAACATGTTTTAGATTTAATTGCTAAAGTTTCTATTTGCCCGTACATTGATGAAGATTGGGGCGACTATAGAGATGGAGAAATATATTCTCTTATAGTTGGCTATAAAGGATGCATTACAAAATACAAATGGCACTATCTACCTGAAAAATGGAGTGAATTGAAAACAATAACAAATGCCTTATTGGATTTATATGGTAAATTAGGTACTATAAGATAAATTCTTATGCCGTCTAAATATATAAGGTAGTTTTTGTCGTTTTATTTTTAATACTTGTAAGTTGCAAAAAAAGGAAAGCAATTCAATTTCAACAGGTAATTCTACTAAAAATAATATTCTACTAGATGGGCTATCAGCGCTAGAGTATGTAACAAAAAGAGAAGATGTGCTTCCAACAAAACTGATTCTCTATGGACAATCATTGGGCGGACATTTAGCTGCAGTTGTTGCCGGTACAAGCTCGAGTCAAATTGATGGTTTAGTTTTGGAGGGTGCCTTTTCTTCGCATAAGGATATTGCCGCATACACCGTTCCTGTTTTGGGGCGTTTAATTGTAAAACAAAATTATTCAGCATTGAGATCAATTAAAAAATATAATAACCCATTACTACTAATTCATAGTAGCGAGGACAAAACAATTCCTTTATATATGGGTAAAAAACTGTTTAAAAGTGGTAACATACCAAAAGAATTCTATCAAATCGAAAAATGCCATATATGTGGCCCAATTTACTATTCAGATGAAATAGCAAGAAAAATAAAAGCGATGCTTCAAAAAAATAAATAGTTCTTGGCCTACTACTCCGGAAAATGGTGTTCGACTTAGGTTGTGCTTAAAAAAACAATTCTCAATTTTATAAGTCTGCCAATTGGAATTTTACTTTCAATTGGTTTAGCTTGGTTATTGATTAAGATTTTTCCCTCACGATCAAATGAAGGCTGGGAAGGAGTTGGAGATATGCTGGCTTTCGCTGTTCTTGCACCAGCATTCTCAATTCTAACTTTTTTAATTTGGACTGCTAAAATAGTGTATGACTTTAATGAATTTAAATACAATAGAAAATTACTTTGGTGGAACATAATTATTTTAGCATTACCCTATATTATACTGATGTTTTTTTTATTATCATTTTTATTTAAAAAGGGAAAAGAAGCTTACCAAAGAGCCTCTGTTACAATTAACGTAAATAACTATGATTCACTTTTGTATCCTGTCAACTTTTATGTCCACAATTTTGTTCGTAACTCTGATTCAGTATTGCTGTATATAAATAATTTTGAAAAGCATAACGTAAGTACGCTTGAATATGCTTTTTATAAAAATGGAGTCTTTCAAACTGAAAGCAGAGGATTGTTTGATCGTTTATGTCTCTTTAAATTAAAAAATAACCTGTTAAGTGAAATTAAGCCCCCGGATTATAATGATAGCTTAACCTCATACGGCATTAACATTATACAAATTGAAGAGCCGGTATCATGTATTACATATGGAACCTTGGCTGAACAACCTTATACGATTATCAGAGATACTTGCCAACCCAATAAATCAGATACACTTTGGGGTTATGTAACAGATAACCATGGAGCTCGTAATATTACGTATACAGATAAAGATGGAACAAATTACATTTTATTTTGTACCGAGCCTAGTACCTACAACCCCACAATGCTCTTTATTGGAGAGCTTCGCAGTAGGATACATAAAGTACATAAGTTAAATTTAACAAAAGAAGATGGTCGCTATTTTGATCCACGCCAGGTAATAACAATTTTTAAAATGAATAATCGTTTTTATATTCTTTCTCACAGGAAAATAATTTGGTTTCGTATGGAATAATGCTGGCTTCCATATCTTAAGAGTAACTAATAAAATGGATAAAAAATACAGTTTAAAAATAGTGATGTGTCTTTTAATGCATATTCAATGTATTGCTCAACACTGCCAGTATTGCACAACAAGTATAGTGGGTATAAATCCAATTTCTGCCATGAGTAAAAAAACAATCAGTGGCCTTTGCATTTATGTAGTAAACGAAAATGGGATTCAGTATAATGGATTAAACTCTATTGTTGATCCCGTTCCAACTAATAATGAGAACATTTCTAAAACGGTTCTCTTTTGGCAGAATGATAGTACTAAGTCTCCAAAGAAAAATGAGGGGAAGCACTTTAACTTTGCTCATAATCATTACCTGTTTCGCGCATTTTGGTCTCATTCTTCGTCCAAAGAAAAGGATAAGCTTTACATAAGAATTGAGGATAGAGATGGAAAAAAAAATGGAGGAAAATTTAAAACAAAAGTTATACCTGTTTCTCAACTTAAGCTAAAGTTGTTATGTGGTTATGAGGGCTCATACTTTAAATCAGATGACTATGCCCCTTTACTTGTTGAGCTTGAAGCAGAAAGTAAAAGAGATAGTAGTAAGACTATTAAACAAAGTGGCAGTTTTAGATTTGAGTTCGACCCCAGCCCACTGACAAATTGCCCATTATGTGAAGGATGCATTTGTAAATCAATACAAATTTATAACGGTATTGAGAAACTCATTTTCAATCGTGTTTTTACAGGAAATTCTTTATCCTATAGTGAAGAAAACATAGATAGCATACAAGTAGCCGATTACAACTTTGATGGTTATCCCGATTTTAGAATTTTTTATGGTTTTTATAAATTTCATACATATTTCATTTATAACTCAACAAGTAAAACTTATGAAGAACATCCGTTATTAAGTAGCTTAATATTAATGCATTTTGACTTTGAGAAAAAAAATGCCAAGGGCTCCAGAATAGATACTAAGCCGTTTAATGAAAAGAGTAAATTTAAAGTTAATGGAAGCTACTTTAATACATTTTCTTTTAGCGGTGAAAACTTAAAAGATGTTTGTGTAACAACCAGCTATTACTATAATCCATGGAGTGGAATATCCGTTGATAAGCAATCTGAATTAAGCATGCATCAGGCAGACACTTCCTATTATACATACATCAACCGTGTAATGAAATTGCAGGAATGTTCAGTTGTGTATTCCAAAGGCAAAACCTCGGGCAATTTTAAATTTACACTAGAGCTAAGGTATTACAACACAAAAGATAATCCTCAATTCGGGAAATACATTAGGGAGATTAAAGTTAAGGCTACTGAGCACGACAGTGTAATTTATGCATTAACAGAAGAGATCAAAAGTCAAAACGTTCTTTCTAAATACTATTGCATAGATAGCCTTGATGTAGCCGATTACAATTTTGATGGTTATCCCGATTTTAGAATGTGTAAGAATTCATCTCAATATACTTATATGATTTTTGATAAGGGAAAAAACACTTTTATTAAAGAACCTCTTCTAAATCAAATGGATGATATTGAATTTGACTTTACCAACAAGGTAGCTAAGGCTCGAAAATATGTTTCCACCTTAAAAAAAGGAGAAAGCTCGATGAACCCTAATGCGGATAGAACTGATAAATACCACTACTACTTTCTGTCGGGGAAAGGGTTTTATTATGTTCAGGAATATATTACCATTAGTACTTCAAAAAACAATCAACAATCAAACAAGAAAGAGTCGAATTACTATTTTTATTATTTGCATCAATTAAAGTCAATTTCCGAATCTGAGTTTAAAAAAGCTGTTAATCCTTCAATTTTAAAGGAATACAATGTAGCCCAATTTATTTTTACACTGGATAAAAATGCCAAGCGAGTTGAACTTCCTGCTGAAAAAGGGGCTTATGCTTACCAAATTGAGGTTTTGAACGCTAAAAACAGAAAAGTTGTTTTTTCGCAAACATTCTTTGGCAATAAACTTAAGTCTCCAATCATCTGTTCCGATTCATTGCAAATAGCCGACCTTAATTTTGACGGCTACCCCGATTTTCGCGTATGTACTTCGGGTTCAAGTCACACCTATTATGTGTATTATAAAAAGAAAGACATTTTTATTGAAGAGAAGAGATTGAGCAAACTTTTTAATGTGGAATTTGATTATACTAAAAAACTGGTCACAGGAAATACAAATATCGTAAGCTATGATATGGGCATGCACAGCAATACTATAAAAGTGAGTTTATCGGCTGAAGAGTTAAGCAAACATAGTGACATTGATAACACTATTATTCAGCAACCTGTGGTAACACCAAATATTTCAATTCCTAAAAAGGATTCTGTTTTAATTGTTGTACCTAAGGTAGATACATTAAACAAGAAGAAACCAGAAAAGCAATTTATAAAGCAATGGAAAAACTATCAATTCACACTCGTTTTTAATCCTCCAGATATTAAGCCTTCTCCTGTATATGGTTCTTATGTAAAGGTGTTGGAAGTAAAGGATTTAGAAAAGGATTCTTTAATATATTCAAGAGTAATGCGGGGAGATAAGTACAAGGAGAAACCCATTTGCACCGATAGTTTACTAATTGATGATTATAATTTTGATGGGTATCCGGATTACAAAATGTGTGATGATTATGAAGGAAAAAGATTTAAGTATTATTTATATGATGATAAGAAAAGGGATTTTGTTGAAGACCGCATGCTAAGCTCACTTACAGATATAAAATTATATCCAGATAGTTTTAAGCTTGTTGGAACCCGAGTGGCAGGAAGTATTATACAGGATGTTTGGATGATAGGAAAAGGTTTTCCTACTGTTAAGATATTTTCAAGTATAACCGATGATGATCTAAATGCACATTATACAATAAATACCTATATCTATAAAGATGGAAGACTTATTGAAGTTAATACGCCAATGCCCTATAAAATGTACTCAAAAGTAAAAGATGGGTATAGGTTTCAATTAGAATTTAATCCTGCTGATATTGTTATTCCAAAGGACTTAGGAAGTTATCTAAAACGATTGAGTGTTTATAAAATCGAATCGAATAGGAGCGAAGGGAAAATATTTGAAACCAGTGTGTTTGGTAATGAATTAAAAGAAACCACCGAACAACGCGATAGTTTTGAAATTGCCAATTACAATTTTGATAAAATACCTGATGTAAGGTTTAATAACAGTTTTAATCCTGGACAATCGGTGTATTACCTATCTGCTATAGATGTTAACGAAGACCAAGTTTTTTATTACGAACAAAATCTTTCACATATTCAACAAATAAAACGATTTGAAGACCGCAAAAAATTAACTGGCACTTACACCGATAAAACAGATTATAATACTGTAAGTTTTTATGGCAAATATTTAGATACTATGGTTGTTGTAAAACAAAATTTAAATACCATGGCAATAACGCAAACAATAACTTATTTAAATAAGTTAGGTAAATTAACGCCCATACCCAATATAAAGGCTTTGGAACCTAAACCAAAAACTAAAAAGGAATTTGGGGACTACAATTTTGATGGATACGAAGATTTTAGAACGAAGAAAAATGAGAATGACGAGCGTTGGGATTTCTTTATTTATAATAATAAAAAGCAATCCTTTGAAATAGATACATTGTTAAGTAAAATGACTTTAACTTATTTTGACTTTGAGAATAAAGTACTCGTTGGACAAATTACGAAGCAGATAAATGAATTAGATACTTACATAGAAGGTTATAAAACAGTAAATGGTAAAATTATTCTCTATTCTACGTCAACTTGCCATAGGGAATTCAGATATGCTGAAAAAGTCGACTGCACAATTTCGGAGTTAAAAGATGGTAAGTGGGTTGAGAGCTTTATACATGGTGCTGAGTAAATAATTAATAAGTTAACATGAAACATAGAACAATAGTACTAGTAACTTTTACTTTATGCCAACTGACCTTCTTTGGTCAGCAAAGAAAGTACGCATACATAACAGATCGAAGTTTCAATGAAATTAAGTTTTTAGAACAACTAAAATTTATCGAACAGGCCGACACTAAACTGCGCACCTTGATAAAAAAAATCCAAAATACTGATAATTCGTCAGCACTTGATTCACTGGTTGAAGAAATGGTAGCTTTACGAACACCGGAGTCTTTTTTGTTTGTGGCTAATTTTTGTTGCAGATATATCGACTACTTAAAGCCAAATGAATTTACGCATGTTGCGCGAAAAATAAACCGGCAAGCTGCTTATAAAGCCTTAAATAAATATTATTTAGAAAATTTTTATACAGCCGGATTCCATCCTGTGCTATATCATGCATTAATTTACGAGTCTATTAGAGAGAAGTATAAGTCTAAAATGGACTCCAGTTGTTTTTATACATCACAAGCTAATAAAAATGACATCAAAAAAGCAGAAAATGATTGCTTTATAAAGATACAGATCAATGATGAAAACATAAATCACATGGATCAAGGTTTTTACAAATTTGAGTTCTTAAACAATCCGCCACAAAACAGATTAGATACGCTGGTGAATAAAATAGAGAACTTAGTAATGAATAGAAAAAATACAGATACAACTACTATTAAGCTCTTGATTGACTCCATTGGACAATTAAAAACACAATCGGCCTATTGTTACTTGTATACATTTGCTGTAAGAAAAAGGTTTTCTTTTACACATGATTTAAATCCAATGGACGGGATTATTGAACGATACGGAGGTTTAAAAGCAATAAATACCTATTACCTAAACGGACAATTAACCAACTACTTAAACAAAAACAAATATGACCCCGAAGCAGAAAAAATACTGA
Organism: Bacteroidia bacterium; assembly: GCA_044229315.1. GTDB lineage: Bacteria > Bacteroidota > Bacteroidia > B-17B0 > Aurantibacillaceae > Aurantibacillus. Next base: position 1,129,822 of record JBGATG010000002.1, on the reverse strand, counting down.
AAGATAATGCACCTTTATGCTTCTATTGCGCAGAAGATACAACAGAAGCGTCGCAAACTTTTTTTATGAATAAAATAGACTCCCGCTTTCAGGACGAAAAGATCATCGAAACTATTAACTATTTCAGTGATTTAAATAGGTATGGTGGTTTTTCACATTATCAAGTTGCTTTAGATAGTATTTCAGAGACCATTGGGCAAATGGGGTTTGTTGTTGATAGAAAGTACAATTTATGCAGAGAAGTAGTCGCCAAATTTCCTGGTGAAGTTACTTTAGGGGTTTTAATGAATACTAGCGAAGGATCAGTTGAAAAAAGCTATAAAATACAATTAGGGATTTTGCCCGCAAGCAAAAAATACAAACCCGAAGACCTTAACTACCTAAAATTCACCTCGAGCGCACTTAGTCCAGGATTTATAAAGACTCAAAGAAAAAAATGTGGCGATAAAGATGAATAGAAGTAAAAATAGAATTCATTTAGTCCGTTTGATTACCTGCATTATTTGGGTATTGCAATTTGGGAGCCCACACTTTACAGAGGCTCAAAACACTGCTTTAATTAACGAAGAAACTCTACAGAAAATAGAATCTCCCTATCAACTTACCTTTATTCATGAAATTCCTAAAAACAAAGTGGATTCGTTACTAATAGATCTACTTGCTTTTGAGTATCACCAGGAAAATGGCATTGTTAAACATAAGATACTTGAAGATATTGCCAAAACAAAAGCAAAAGAAGCGTTTTATTTATTGTATGTGGGTTGTATTTCGCCACCAACAACAGACAATTACTTTCCTCCTTTTCAACAATTGTGCTACGTAATAAAAAACAACGGCGGACTTGCGCTTCTAAATAAATATTTTGTTAAAGAACCTGTTAAAGAAACCGGACTTGAGAAAGACTTTGAAAGAGAAGTTATTCTTCAATGCAAAAAAATGAATCCGGAACCATACTACTATAAAAACCTACCCCAGGAAATTAACTTGGATATCATTCGGTATGAGATCGAACAATTTAAAAAAGACAACATTATTTGCAAATCTCCTCAATTACTCACAAAAAACAACCTCCACAAAATACAAAACGTATATGAACTTACTTTTTTACATGAAAAGCCTGTTAACAGGGTCGATAGCTGCGTTAAATACTTAATGGATAGTATTCGTTGGGATAGAAAAAGAAATTGGTATCTAGTAATTGATTCAGTAGTGAATAGTATCGGGGCATCCCAATCACAGGAAGCTCTTCAACTCTTTTACCTGTTTACGAAGTATAACGTTACTTCTCAAAATAATCAACTGCAATCATTGCAGCAATCTTTTCATGGAAGACAGGTCGAGTACTTGCATGACTATTTTTATCAGGATAAAAAGCTAAATAGAGATTCCTTAGGCTATATGGCTTACAGAAATAAAATATTAACTTATTTTAAAAATAAAGTTCCGGATATATACTTTTGCGATCAACCAACAGAACTAGAACTCTACACAAGGCAAGCTAATTCAAGTAACCTAAGAAAATTAGATAAACAAATTATTAAAATAATAAAAAGGAACAATTCTTTATTTAGAAAAGCCTATGGTAAGGCTATCGAAAACGAGATTTGGCAATTACCCTTTGTAAAGGATGTACACTTTGGTGATTGCTATGCAGTAAACGATTTACTAACAACATTTTTTTTTACTCGCGTTTATACAAAAATAGTTGATGGCGATAGAATAATCGAGCGCATTTATGTCATAAAAAATAGACGTTTGATTTATTTTAGAATTAAATTAGGGAAATTTAGATGGGGCAAATTCATTTCATGTCGGTCAAAAAAATGGAAATTTTCAAAAGCCTATTCTTATCCTGCATTAGACAAAGTAAAAAAATACTGCGAAGAAGATAATAAGACACATTACATCAATTTGAAGAGTGAGAAATAATTAATATAGTTATGATAAAACCATACACCATTAAAATAAAATGTAAATATTTAGCCATTGTAATAACTTGTTTTGCCAATCTAAGTTGTAGCGTTATTTTAGGAGTTAGAAATCCAAAACACTTAAGCGATTTGGAAATATCAAAAGTTTCAAGCAAACTAAAAATACCTAATAATGATAGCTATGCGCTTGATACAACCTACTTAAAATTTCTTTTGTCATTAGATACTTCGAAGTACAAAGAAGAACAAAAAAATCACTATCAACCATTACAAGCATTATATTTCGATAAAAATGGCGATCTAAAAAAATTTTATATTAATTGCTACGCGGGTGGCTTTCCATTAAAATGGAACAGAAATGGTAATTTAGATTCCTTTCTCCCAAAAGACCAAGCTCCTCTTGATACGATTTTAAACCTAACAAAACAATTCAGCTTCTTAAGAAAAGTAAATGACTCCAATTCCAAATTAGTTATAGATAATAGCGTTGATTTTTATGTTATTATCTATTGGAATAATTTTATGCGAAAGCATTCGCGAAGATTAATTAAACTTATTAAAGAAAACTGTGCGAAATCGTTACAGTATAATGTAAAAATAATATTCGTAAACAACGATGCGGTTTTTGCACATAAATAGAATTCATTGCCTTGATCAACCAAGATCACTAATTTTCTAGCGGCCTTATAACTATAAATCATTTGCCTTAAAACATGTCAAAATCATTCTACTTAATTGTTGTTGCACTATTAATGAGTAAATGCACAAAAGCTCCAGACTCATGTTTTACATATTCACCCTCGCATATTAATGCAGGTAATGTGGTTACATTTAATGCCAACTGTTCAAAAAACGCTTCTTATTTTGAATGGAACTTTGGTGATGGAACAGCGGATACCAATGTTGCCAACACGCATACCATTCATCATGTTTATAAAACACCTGGGAGCTATAAAGTTATACTAAACGCCAAACAAAAAGGTGGTGTAACCTCAAGAAAGGGAACCCCTGAATCAAGCATAGTAATTGTAGTTCAATAATTTTAAAAAGCTTGAAGTTTGAGAAAATAACGTCTCGTTTTTTTACTGATTAACTTCAACTTTTTAACCAAGCGGCTCGTTTATACACTTATCATTTCTGCCTGATAAATAGAAACTAACTTTACAATTACTAACCATAATTTTTAAAGGATGAAATCATTTAAACCGAGCCTATTAGCGTTTTTACTTACTTTTGGACTACAAAAAACGTACTCACAAATACCTAAATCGCTTAAAAACGCAGCCAAACGCACCGAAAAAAGAGCGGAAAGAAGAACCGAAAAAAACGTAAACAAGAAAATTGATAAAAGCATTGATAATGCTTTTGAGGGTGATAAGAAATCAAAGAAGAAAGGAAAGGAAGCTCCCGCTGATTCAACTAAAAATACTAGTCTTTACTTTAATAATAAAGATACGTACTTTACATTTTCTTAAACAAAGCCATAAGTAATTCCTTTTTACGTTGCGATACCGGTATTTTTGTACCACCACTCACATGTAAAAATCCTCCATCGCCTTTGTCATATCTTTCTATTTTGTTGATGTTAACTAAATACGAATTATGAACTCTGATAAAGCCTAAGGGACTAAGCATTTCTTCAAAAACTTTCATGTTTTTTGAAATAACAATTTTATCTTCGCTTGAATTGGTGAAAAAAGTAGTGTAGTTTCCTTCTGAAGAACAGTAAATAATGTCGCTACTTTTTAAAATATGAATGGAGTCTTGCTCACTTAAAACTATTTTTTTCTCTTGTTGAGATGTATTTGTATACTCCGATTTTAAAACATTTAACTGCTTTAATAAATTATCATTGGTTCTTTTGCTTTCCGCCTTATTAATACTTCTAATAAGCTCTTCCGGGTCGATAGGCTTTAGAAGAAAATCAATTGCGCTAAATTTGAATGCATCAATTGCATACTTATTGTGAGCGGTTATAAAAATTACATTGAATGCGATTTTCTGGAGCTGAGAAAGCAAGTCCATTCCTGTGCCATTTCCAAGTTCAACATCCAGGAAAACCAGATCTGGTTGGTAAGAACGGATCTTTTCTTTGCCCGATTCTACACCATCAGCTTCTTCAATATCTTCAATTTGTGGACAAAATGCTCGAATTGCAGAAACAAGGCTTTCTCTAATACTCTTCTCGTTATCAATTACCAGAACTTTCATCTTTTAACTCCAAAGGTAAGAAAATTTCAACTACCGTGCCAATTAGAGTATTTGAATCAACTAAGAATCTAGCATTTGTATGATGTAAATTATTTATTAAGTTTAAACGATCTGTGGTGATTTGCATAGCTCTGGATGTATGATCCTTTTGCTTTGATTTTGCTTTTTGGATTCCTTTGCCGTTATCTGTAATTGTGATGTGTAATTCACTTTCATATATACAGAAATCCAATTTGATTATTCCTCCAGTATTCATTTCGCTAAAACCGTGTTCAATAGAATTTTCAATAAATGGTTGAATGATCATAGAAGGTATAAAAATGTGCTCTTGATCAATCTCCGGCGCAATAACTACTTCAAAGGTGAATTTATCTTTCTGATTGAGCCTTTGTAGTTCAATATAGTTCATTAAGAAAGAAATCTCCTTTTCTATAGGAACCAAATCTGAATAAGTGCTTTCAAGCGTTTCACGCATTAGCTTTGAAAAAGTAAATAAATTTTTATACACCTTCTTTCCATCATTCTCTTTTAAGGCTATTCCTTGAAGTGTAGTAATTGAATTAAAGAAGAAGTGAGGATTAATTCTTGAACGATTTAACCTTTGTTCTGTTTCAAGTAAAGTATGCTTTTGTTTTAAACTTCGCTGACGGTAAACAAAAATAATCAACACAATCAAAATTATAAATGAAATAATACCAATAACAAGTACTTTTATTCGCAAACCACTTATTTCTTTCTCTTTGGTAAGGTCGCCAATAATTTTCTCGTTCTCAAACTTGTTATACTTCTGTTCCAGTTCATTAACAACTGAAAACTGTTCTTCCGCGTTAGCGCTATCTTTAACTGCGGCATGCATTTTATAATATTCAATTGCATTTTTATAGTTCTTTAATTCGTACTCGCAATCGTATAGTTTATAATAAATTTCGGAGATGGCCATTTTATCACCTTGCTTTAAGGCGTAGCTCAAAGATGAATCGGCTGCGTTTCTCGCAAGCTCGAACTTACCAAGCGCTAAATAAGAGTCGCAAATGTTTCCGTATGCCTGAAGCACAACTTTTGGATATTTACCATCTTTAGTTAAGTTAATAATACTATCACTATAAGCTAAGGTTTTTTCATACTCCTCATATTGAAAGTAACAACTTCCTAATCCTGAATAGGCTTTTAAAAGAGCGTAGGTATTATTTTGTTTTTTTGACTCGATCACAAGTTGCTTCGACACACTTTCAGCACTGTCAAGGAAAATTTTCGCATTAGTTTTTAGGTATTGCTTTCCGTAGTAAGAAATTAAATTCCCTAAAAGCAATATTTCGCTAGGCTTATCTTTTATTCTTTTTGAAAGTAATAGGCCAGAGCTACCATACTTAATTGCTCTGTCGTACTGCGATAAATTTGCAAATACATTACTCAAGCTGTTAAGTGATTTTATTTGAAATATCGTGTCCTTATAAAATTTAGCAATATCCAACGACTTAATGAAGTAATAAGACGCGCTATCATTTTGTTCTCTAGAATAATAGATACGACCTGTAAGATAAATTTGCTGAAGTTTAATGTATTTATTAGCCGATTTGCTTGCACTTTTATTTAGATCTTCGAATAAAATTGCAACAGAATCTAGTTCCTTTGTGTTTAGTAAATGATGTAATTTATAAATCAAATATTCTTGGTAACAAATTTGATCACTCTTAGGTATTTGATTAATGTAAAAAACAGCGGAGTCATTTTTTCTATTATCTATATTGTTCTCTATTCTTTGTCGGATCTTCTCAACAAATTCACAGTTCTGTCCAACTAATAGATGGTTCAAAAACAAGAAAGAAAACACCATTATAATAAACCTAGCCATACCCCTTTTAATCTACTATTGATTGCATAACATTCTCAGCGAATTTTAGGTAAATTTAGCTAATAACTCTCTAGTCTATGCTATTCTTGTTTAAATAATGGTTATAAAACATGTATGCTTAACTTTCATTAAAAAAAACACCTCTGCTTGAAACCATCATCCATCCTTCTTAAAGAATTTCTCCTCGCCTACTTCCTCAAAACCTTCCTCCACAAAATTCAACAAGGTTATAGTGTTTGTGCCATCTAGCTTCAATTTCTTTTTGTACTGGTAAAACTTACAGTTCTCCTTAAAAGCTCCAAACACGCCCGCTTTTGTGAGCTCCTTAATATACTCGAAATTCTTTCCTTGCATAATTCGTAACAAGCTGATCTCTTTTGGAAGCATTTCCAAACTTACCTCAAAACCATGCTCTACGTAACAACTACGAATGAATTTCTTTTTGTCAAATAAAAAAACAATGAGATCATTTCCACTCAAATTCTTAAATCTCAAAAATGCTTTCGATACCGTATCACGACTTGCTCCTCCATAATATTCGGCATAAGGCGAATCGCCGGTGCTTACGCGCTTGCGCTCTTCACGTGGGGCTTCAACGATGGACTGCGGCTTTTCTTTGTATTTCACAACCGTCATTTTTGGTTTGTTGTTCCAAACATTCAACACCAACATGATCAGTAATACAGCTAGCGGCGTTGCAATAATTATATTCTTGAACTCGTTGTGCGATCGCTTTAACTCCGGAGTTGGCGTCTTTGTTTGCTGCTGCTCATACTGCTTTTTATAATACTCCTGGTAATATTGTCTACGCTTTAATTCCGCTTCATTAAAGTCGTAAGTTTTTGTATCCTTCTGTTTTGAGTCAAGGTTACGATGAGCGCTATTCAAATGACTTTTTAAACGGTAATCGTACTGCGTTTTTTTGTAATGATCGCTCAACACTTCATAAGCTCTCACCACACTTTTAAAATGCTCTTGTCCTGAAGGATTAACGTCAGGATGATACATCTTCGCCAAACGACGAAAAGCATTTTTTACCTCGCCGCCCGACGCGAAATTTGGTAGTCCTAATATGGAGTAATAATTGGTCAAAACCCTTGATGTTGGCTCAATGCAAAGATACGTCTATTTTTTTAGAGGCGCTCTGTTAAAACCCTAAACCAATATTAATGGCAATGTGCTGCGAATTGATGAACACCGAGGATGCGGAATAGTTTGTTTTGAAATAATAGGGCGAAAATCCATAGCGATAAGAGAGCTCGAGGAATACAGTAACAGGGCCGGATTGAGAACGCGTGTGATGATGATTTTGCACGCCAAAGCTTGCGCCAACAAATGAATTGATATGGTCATTTACCAAGGGGTTTTTAAATCTCAACCGCACAGATTCACTTTTTACCTCAACACCATCCTGATCCACTTTTACATTTGTATTTAAAAGATAACGGGGATAATAACCAATAGTTACATAGGGCGTGAACAAACTATTGGTAGTGCTTTTGAATGTGAGTTTTGCCTGAAGTGGAACGTTGATCTCGCCAATATTTAATCGGTAGCTGTAAGCCATACTTCCATCATACAATTGCAAAGTATCCTGGCTAAAATAGTACGAGCGATAACTTAAACCGTGATAAAGATATTCAACGCCCCCCGAAAGGAAGAGCTTATTCTTTTTGTCAATGCTTTTTTCATGTTTTAAAAAAACCGAAAAGCTCATGCGTGCTTTTGCGGTGCGCGCATGATGACTATTCAATTTGTACAAGCCTATTACCGGGGCAATTCCAAAGCGTGTATACGAATCGCGTGTGCCACTTTGACCAAAGGCCGAGGCAAAAGTCATTATGAAGATGATCACACAATAGTTATGTGTTCTACTTTGCATTTTCTCGTATAACGTTTGTTGCACTTGCCTGAACAGCTGGCATAATGATAACGTCGTTGATGTTCACATGCGCCGGACGCATGGCCACCCAATAAATTGTTTCAGCGATATCTTCCGGCAACAAAGGCTGCATTCCCGAATACACTTGCTTAGCCTTCTGTTCATCGCCGTCAAAACGCACAATACTAAATTCCGTTTCTACCATTCCGGGATTGACGGCGGTTACTTTAATATGATGTGGCAAAAGATCAATTCGCATTCCTTTATTTAACGCGTCAACTGCGTGTTTTGTTGCGCAATATACATTTCCGTTCGCGTAAACTTCTTTTCCGGCAATAGATCCAATATTGATAATGTGTCCTTTTTTCCGCTCGATCATTCCTTTGCTCACTTCACGCGTCATGTACAAAAGTCCTTTGATATTTGTATCGATCATTCGTTCCCAATGCGATAGATCACCGTTTTGTATAGATGATAATCCTGCTGCTAAGCCGGCGTTATTTACAAGTATATCGATCTTGCTAAATTCTGTCGGTAAGCTTTTAATTGCCTTCTCCACTTCAACAAAATTGCGCACGTCAAAATTCAAAGTCGCCACTTTGATCTTATAATTCGTTTGAAGTTCTTTTGATACAGTATCCAAACGGTCTTTGCGGCGACCGGTAATAATAAGATCGTGACCATTCTTTGCGAAAATTTCCGCAGTGCTTTTACCTATACCCGACGTAGCGCCGGTAACTAATACTAACATAGATCAATTTTTATTTTGAGTGTTGAGTTTGCTGTGCTTATAACCGTAAGCAAAATAAATTACCAAACCAATAATAAGCCAAACCATAAAGTATAACCAATTCTTATACCCCAATTGTGAAAGCATATAGAAACAACAGATCAATCCCAATGCCGGGATCAACGAAAAATTATGCTTGAAAGATAAATAGGAGATCACTCCAAATCCGATAATAAAAATATAAAGCGGAACCTTGGCAATAAACGCATTGAAGGATTCATATTTAAAATAATACTGAACAGTTTCTTTATCGAACACGTACCAAAGCACCATGCTTAAAACAAATAAAGCAGGCATGATAAATTTGGCATTGATATAAGGAGCTTTGAACTTCGGATTGTAATCCTTTTGTGTAGCACGTAATTTCAAAACTCCCGCGCAAACTAAAATAAATGCAAATAAAGTTCCGGCCGAACAAATATCGGTTACCATGTTAATGTCTACAAAGAAAATTGGAACAGCCACCATAACACCTGTGATAATTGTTGAGAACCCCGGTGTTTTATATTTCGGGTTTATCTTTCCAAAAGATTTAGGTAATAATCCATCGCGGCTCATCGACAACCAAATTCGCGGCTGACCTAATTGAAATACCAACATCACACTCGCCATAGCCACAACAGCGCTCACGGCAATAATACCGGCGAGCCATTGAAGATCTTTTACTTTTTCGAAAACAAAAGCCAAAGGGTCCGCTACTTTTAACTCGCTGTAATTTACCATACCGGTTATTACCAAAGCAATGATCACATAAAGAACGGTACAGATCACGATAGAATATAAAATTCCACGAGGAAGATCCCTCTGAGGATCCCTACATTCTTCGGCGGTAGTCGAAATAGCGTCAAAACCGATATAAGCAAAGAATACGGAACTAATTCCACTTAGCAATCCCTTAATTCCATTTGGTAAGAACGGATCCCAATTTTTTGTGTCCACATAAAACGCGCCAACAAAGATCACCAACAATACAATAGCAAGTTTTATCAGAACCATGATATTACTTGCATTTCTACTCTCTTTTATACCACGATAAACTAAAATAGTGATCAACACATTGATCAATAAAGCGGGCGCATCGAAAATAATTTTTAGCCCACCAAGTGAGGGCGCGCTGCCGTATGCCAAAAATCCTTCCACCAAATAAGCTGTGTCAGGGTTTGCTTTGATATTATCGAGTGTTTGGCCGTTAGTTAAAAGTTTGTAAGCCTCAAAATAACTTTTCTTTGCCGTAAAATAATCCATGCGCAACCATTCATTCACTTCATAACCCGAAACATTGGAGACAAGCGTTGTAAAATAATCGCTCCAGGAAATTGCCACAGTAACATTTCCAATAGCATATTCCATGATCAAAGCCCAACCAATGATCCAGGCAAACAATTCTCCAAACGCCACATAACTATATGTGTACGCGCTTCCACTTACTGGAACCAAGGATGCGAACTCAGCGTAAGCAAACGCGGCAAAACTGCAAGCAAGCGCAATAAAAATGAAAAGGAAAATTACTCCGGGACCGCCATCGGCACTCGCTTTCCCAATTGTAGAAAAAATTCCGGCGCCAATAATGGCGGCAATTCCAAAAGCGGTAAGATCCTTTACCCCTAAATGTTTTGCTAAAGAACCGTGATGTTCCGACTCGGCTGTCTTTAAAATGTTCTCAACGCTCTTTTTACGAAATAAGCTCATGCGATTGCTGCATAAATATAGGAGAAATTTTTGGGTATTGGATGCTTTTTAAACAAATGGCCATCGTGTTTTAGTATTTGGGCGCCTGCCCGTCGTTATGGAATTAAATTGCTCCGGTCACCGGGCTTTTCGCTGCAAGTCCTCGCCCCACGTTCGCTGGAAGCTGTGGGCTTTTCGCTGCAATCCCTGGCGCGCGCATGGAATTACTCCTTATGTTTCAAAGCCTCTCGGTAACTCAAACCCGAAAGTTTGCTTTTGTTCTTCTCTACAAAGGCGTAAACATCCTTTTTGTTTGTCTTGGCATATTGACGCAAAGCCCATCCGATAGCTTTCCGGATAAAAAATTCCTCTCGCTGCATATGTTTCTCACACACCTTGAACAAAAAATCTTTGTCGGTCTTTTCTTTATAAAGGATCTGGTAAATAATGGAAACGCGATTCAACCACATATTCTTGTCCTTAGAAAAACGCTTCATTTCTTTTCTCATTTCCGGGTATTTCAACATCATGGGCGCGATGGCGTAAGAACTAATATTATCCACGCTATCCCACCAGGAATGTGTGGTGATCATTTTTTCCAAGTGCTTAAAACTACTTGGCGTGATCAATCTCTTGTGCTTTTCAAAAATATCTATGGCAATGCAATGATATTCGCGCTCTCTCTTTGCCCAAAGTAAATTCGCGGTTTCTATGATCCATTTTTCGGTGATCTCCGTTTTCAATTTAATATATAAAGGCTTGCAGATCATATTGCGCTCCGGTTTCTTCACGCCATGGAACGCAAATTGCCCAAGCAAGTAATCTTCCATGGCCTTTGCATTTTCGGCATCGGCGTATTTTTTCAAACCTTTAGTGATCTCGTTTACGAATTCCTGAGGCTTCATAATGATTGATGATGTATAGAACAGACAAAATAACGAACGGAGAAATAACGCTTCGGTAACGTACTATAGCGCCAAGATTTGGCGTAGCGATGCCGAATAAAATAAGGAGAAATGCCGAGGAAAAAATAAAAACCAGGAGAATGGTCTTATCCCTCACGAAAAAGATCCCGACTAACGACAATAGAAAACACAGCGTCAGAAAAATTCCTTCCAACGAAACGATCACACTCATAAATCCCATAAAACTGAACGGAAATCCTAATGCCCGGAACATTCCGGTGATCAAAGTGCCAAGGCCAACAAAATTGGTTTCTAGTTCTGAGATCTTATATCCCGAGCGCGCAGGAACAATTTGGTAAATGAGCTTAAATTTTGTGGTGGTATCCTTGTTCGCAGCACAATACATGGTGTCTTGCTGACTTACGTCGTTCCAATAATAATATGGCGTTCCCGCTTTGATCCTGAACCTATCATTTTCGGCTACCAGATCATTTGGGTCATAAGAAATACGCACAAACTTAGAACTATCTTTCAAAAAGATCCCACCACGCGCTACATCGTAAAACTCGGCTTGTTTTTTATTGATAAAACTCAACATCGACATCTTTTTGAACATCAAAAAAGAAAAATTGATGATAACCAATATGAGAATTACGGAAGACAAATACCAAATGGCTTTGAATTTCAAATTAAACGACTCAATGATCTTGTAGATCAAATACAAACTAAAAATCGTGATGGTGATCTGAGGTTTGAGATAATATACCACGAACACTATCACAAGTAGATGGGTTAACTTTCCTATAAGTGAGAAACGACCACTGAAAAAACGATCGGTTAGCCAAAAGATCAATCCAATATTCAACAACACCAATGGTTCTTTTAAAAGCGCCCCCGAAAAAAGCCAAAGGTTTGGTAAGAAAATAAACGCGCCAAACAACCAGATCTCTTTTGAAATAAAAAAATGCTTTAGCGAGCGATAGATCAAGCCAATTCCAATATAACCCAACAAACAAGAAATAAGCGCGTGAACGAAATAGGAATTGAAAGAAATAAAATGGATCACGGAATGAATTCTTATCAAGCTGCGATTATCATTGAACATCAAACGCCAGGAAACACCCTCGTCCCAATTGTGTGTCTGTGCGAGAAATTTATCGTAAAGCTCCGTACCCGGTCCGTCATTCTCCAAGCAAAAAATAAGTTTCAAATAGGTCCAGGGATCATCATAAAATAATTGATTGATGACCCGCGAATCGCGAAAAAAATTTCCGGCATCGTAATTTTCTATTCCTCCATACTGGATTTGATAGATGTAATAAAAAACAGGGATAGCTAAACATTTAAAGATAAAGAACAACGTAAATTGTCCTTGTGAAATGGTCTTATCCGCAAAAATACCGAAGAATCCATTCTTATAAATTAAGAAAAGAATGATGAGCAGATATAAACCGGCTAGGATCAATCAGGTATTATTTACAACAACCAGGTATTTATTTTTTGAGTCGAAACAAAAACGTGTGATCTTTTTTATTCCAAATGAACTGAGGTCATAAAGTGCTTCCCATTTTTCAGCTGTCTTATTGTATTTCAAAATAGTGGCTTGGTTAGAGATCAATAGGCCGTGCTGAGGATGCCATATCATATCTTCGTTCACCGAATTCATGCTCGCGTACAAGCTGGCTTTTTGCAAACGCACATCATATAAAAAATAGCGGGTTGAAACCGAATCCTTCACACCGAACATAAATGTGGAACGATCTACTTTTTTAAACGTACGGCAAGGATGCTCGGCCAATACATTGTCTTTCCCGGTTGAATTCACAAAATACCTCAGCGTATGTGGTTGCGTTAATTTGTAGTACAGCACGGTATCTGCGTTCAAAAAATGATAATAGCCCGCAGAATCAAAGGAAGAAAAATTTGAACTGCTAATAGTGAAGGTTTTAAGATCTAACAATTTTACAGTCTGAATGCTGTCCGTAGTAACATGCAACACCGACAAAAAATTTCCGTACGTTGTTTCGTTGGGCGAATATTCACTTTCTTTTGTTTTAGTGATCTGTATTATTTTTTTGCTTCCCGGTGAATACGAGTAAATATCCGCTTGTTTATCCTCACGCACGGAAACGAAATAAATAAGTTTGCCATTTTTAGAGAACGAAGGTTGGTTGTCGTAACCCGGTCGGTTAGTGATGTTGGTGGCAATTTTTATTTTTCCGGGTAATTTCGCGTCGAGCTCGGCCAACCAAAGATCCGAATCGGGCATTTGCGCTTTTGCTGAAATTGCAAAAAGCATTATGAACAAAAAAAATCTCAAGGAGCGGGTTGTTTTATAAAATAAAGCGTTAGAATTCTATCCACAACATTTCCTACCAAAATACCAACCATAGTTCCCGTAAAAATATCAAAGGGATAATGCACGCCAAGATACATTCGGCTATAAACGATCGTCAAAGGGAGAAGAAAGAACATCCAACGCCATTTGCGTGCGATCATATTTCCACACATCAAAAATAAAAGCGTTGTAATGGAAAACGTATTGGAAGCATGGCTTGAAAAAAAAGTGTATTGGCCACCTTTATAGTCATGCACAATATGTAATTGCGGACCAACTTCCAGATTATGTGTAGGACGATAACGTTTTACGGAATGTTTTACCAACTCCGACGAAAGATCGGCGCATGCTACGCATAAACCAATTCCTAAAAGTGCAGCCGCTACATATCTTCCGCCTTTTTTTCTGTAGAAAAATATAAGCAAGGCAATAATGAAAGGATAAATGAAAAAATTGCCACTCACTATCCACATGATCTCATCCCATATTGGCGAATGCGCCGAATTGATGGCAATTAGCAGCTTTTGGTCGAATTTCTCGAGGTTCTCTATCACTCTCTAAAAATACAGAATAACTTTATTATCATTAGTCGGTTTATAAGGTTTTTGTGAAAAATTGCTCTTATACCTAACATTTCCCTAATTTTGAACGTATAGAGAATATATCATGTCATCAGAAAAAATAGAATCGTCAAAAGCCCCCGAGCCGGTGGGATTATATCCTCATGCGCGTAAAGTTGGAAATTTATTGTTCCTCAGCGGTGTTGGTCCTCGTGAAAAAGGCAGTAAAAAAATTCCCGGTGTTGAGCTCGACGAAAAAGGAAATATCATCAGCTACGATATCGCCAAACAATGTCACAGTGTGTTCCAAAACGTAAAATATATTCTGGAAGATTCGGGTAGTAGTTGGGACAAGATCGTTGACGTGACTGTTTTTTTGACCAATATGAAAGACGATTTTCCGATTTACAATAAACTGTGGGCTGAGTATTTTAAAGAAAACCCTCCGTGCCGCACTACACTTGAGATAAATAAATTACCTACGCCAATTGCTATTGAATTAAAAGTAATGGCTACCATTTAAGATAAATCATATGAAAAAAATTCTACTTCTACTTTTTGCGATCACAGGTTTTACAAAGGCGCAAAGCTTTACTCAAAATAGTATTTCGTACCCTACCTGTTTTGGCGTTTGCGACGGAACTGTTGTGTTAAGCACAACAACAACAGCCGGACCTTTTACCGCGGTGATCAGCAACACCTCTGGTTGTACAAATTCAACAGTACAAAGCAGTACGGGTAATACCATCACCATTGGTGGTTTATGCACGTGTGCCTCCGATTACAGCATCAATATTTATAATAGTAGCATGGTGTTAGTAGGGTTTGAAGTATTGCAGGTTCCTGTTACGGCAACGTCCGCTTTGGTTTTAAATACTCCTACTGTTCTTCCTGCTTCCTGTTCGTCGTGTTGCGATGGTAGCGTTTACGTAAGTTTTAGCGGTGGGTACACACCTTCAAGTACACATACAGTTACGCTAAATGGCATTGGCCAACCTTCATTCGCGCCTATCTCTACAGTTTGTGCCGGGCAACATACTGTTTGCGTAAAAGATCAGGCAAATTGTATTGTGTGCAACACCTTTACAATGGGGCCAATAACCCATGTGAACTCCATCATATTTGGTGAAATGAATTTTGGCGTAAGTCCAAATCCTGCAAAAGAAAAAATAACCATCTCATTCACTAATTATTTTTCGAGCGGAGAACTTCGCCTAATGGATCTAAATGGAAGGATCATTCTCGCTCAAAAAGTAGATGCAGGAACTCAAAAGCAACGCGAGTTTGAAATAGGCAGTATTCCGGCCGGCATTTATATTGTTGAGTTTAATAATTCAGGTCGATCTGCCCGGCAAAAGTTGGTGAAATTGGAATAAATAGCCTTTTTGGCAACGGGTTTCCTATTTTGCCATTATTTTGTTAATTATCAGAATTTTACGCTAACCCCCCCCGAATTTCTGGTGGTAATTCGCATTTTGAGGCAAAATCAGGTCAAAAATCAGCAAAAAATAGGGGTGAGAATCCAATTAACATATATTTGTCGGTAAGATTTAGCCCTTAATGGGGAGAATCTTTTATTTTATGGCTTTTTTGAGTAACTTTAAGTCCAAATCTCGGGTATGTTATTAAAGGAAAATAGCCTCATTTTACTACCTATCGACTTCTCTAAACAGTCTTTAGTTGCAGTGAGGCATTCGTATAACATTGGCAAATTAACAAAAGCCAAGTTAATGATCATGCACGTTTATAAGCCGGGGGCGTCTAATCAGGCGGCGGAACTTGAAGCCTTAAAACAAGAGGTACTAAAGGAAAGTGGTTTACCGGTGGAGACGCTCAATGTGGAGGGTGATATTTATGAGCAAACCGACAAAAAAGCTGAAGAATTAAAGGCGATGTTGGTTGTTGTAGGTTTAGATACCCATGTTCGTTTCAGAAGCTTTATGGGAAGTAACCAGGCAAGTAAGTTCATTAAAAAATCGCCTTGTCCCGTGATCACCATTCGTTCAACCACTGCACGTTTGGATTGCAAGAATATCATTTTACCTTTTGACCTTAGTCCGGAAAGCCGCGAAAAAGTGGGTATTGCTGTTCAATTAGCAAATTATTATAAGGCCGATCTTCGTATCGTGTCGGTGTTCCCACCAAGCGATCATAAATACGAGAACAAATTACTTCCATATCTTCAACAGGTGAAAAAATTCATCAAAGAAAAAGGAGTGAATTGTACGAATAAGTCTATTCCGGCAAATGATGTTGCGGAAGCTATTGTTGATTACGCTAACAAGAACGATTGTGACTTGATCATTCAGATGAACAAGAAAGATAAAAGTTTAGGTGAGATGTTTGGTGGAACAATGAGCGAGAAAATGGTTGATATCAGCAACGTACCTATCTTAACGATCAATCCTATGGTACGCGCAAGTTACTCTACCGGTATCCACTAAGGAAAATTCCTTTTTTAATTTACGCCTCCAAAATTATTTAAGATCATGGCTTTGCCCCATTTTTCTTTGCCATATTGCTTTACCAGCTGATCTTTAAATTCTGTTGTACTCATCGGTTTCTTCTTTGTCTTCGGCAATAAGAATACTTCCGTCTTTGGCTGAATGATCTCTACTTTCTTTGCAAAATAAATTGTTCCTCCATCTTCGGTAGCTAAGCCGAGAATTAATCCAGGTAATCCATTAAAACTTTCAGGACCAAAACCCGGAACGATCTCATCGGCATACCAAGCGTAAACCCGACTGCTATCATTCTCTACCCAAATTGCCTTACGGCAATTGTAACCTGCAATGTTTCTTTGTCCATCCGTAATTTTCCATTTACGTTTTACCAAAGAATCTTTAAGCATGAATTCTTCTCCCCAGATCTTTTTGAATGTAATTTTAGTGTCCGAGGATTTATACTGATAGGTTGTGTTCTTATTAGTTGCCCATTCAAAATAATCACGTTCCTCGGTTTCCACGGGTTTAAAACAAGCGGTAGAATCGTTGAAGGTTAATTCAAAATCCTCCACTTTCACTTTATCGGCTTCCTTTATCCACTCTTTTACATCTTCCCAATGCTTCATGCGCTTGTATAGATTTGTTTTACGCTCATAGGTTACTTTTCCATAAGCGATCTGCGCGTTTGAGCTCAATACAAACGACAATAAGACCAATATCCCGATGTTCTTAATCATCACGGCCCTCCTCCTTTGTTTTTTGACTATTGAATTTATATGTCAGATTCAATAAGAAATACCGTGTAATGATCTTTGTTTTGGAATCTGTAACAATATTGTTATACACCTGCCTGTTGGCTACAATGTTTTGATTGAAAATATCATACGCCTTCACAGCCACAATAAAATTCTCGAGTTTGCCAAAGTACTTTGAAACAGACGCATTCACAATAAAGAATTCAATGTTATATCCATTGGCGCGTTTGCTCTTAATAGTGTAAGTTGCATCCGACTCTAAAAAGAATTTCTTCTTGAATTCAATGCGCACGCTACCATTGTAGATCTGAGACGTATATGGTCTGTTATTCTGATTATTGAGTGTAGAATAGGGTATATTATACTCGTACCTTCCACCAATATTGAAATAAAATTTCTCCAGGTCAACTGTCACATCCGTTCCACCATTGATACCTGAATTCTTTGTAGTATTCACCACACCGTTGACAATATTATTATTGCTGTTAAAATTCGCATCGCCGTTAGCGCTAAAGATCAATTGGCGTTTCAAGGTTGGCCAATTCGCTCCTAGCCAACCGTTGGCGTTGTAATTTCCATTCACATTGGTAGCTGTTGAAATTGAACGTCCAATGGAATCGTAGGTTAAGTTACTTGAGAAGGCGTTGTTAGTGATATTATAATTACCCCCAGCCCAAAAATACTTTCCGGAAATTGGTTTGTATGAATTAAAATTCAAACTAAATTGATGTTGAAACGTTGGTGCCAAACTTGGATTTCCCACGCTAATAAAATTTTGATTGGCATTATTTGGTAATGGCTGTAACTGATTAATGTTTGGCTGTTGCGAATTAGTATTGTAGTTAAGATGCAAACGCATATTTTGACTAAAATTATAATTGTAGTTCACAAAAGGTAAAATGTTAGCCACCGGCAGTGTAAAAACTTTACCGGTGTAATTGTTGGTGCTTTGCAAAGTAACTTGTCTTGCTCTGGTTCCAATCACAAAACGGTATTTTTTGATCTCATAGATCAACCTGGCTTTTGCCTGATTGACCATTTTTGTGTTACTAAAATCGTTTGAGTAAATTGAGTCCAATAGGGTATATTCACTATTGATCTTGTTCAATGAAAGTTTAGATTGACTGTTATCATTGTATGTAAACTCATATGTAACTTCTCCTTTGAATTTTTTAGTGAACGGTTCAAAATAACTTAGTGTTGCCTGATGAGTCATATTATTCGACCTATTCTGTTTTTTCTGATCAATATTCCCAAGCGTTGTAATGGTTTGTGTGAAAAATGAATTTACAGTTGTTAACTGACCATTGCCTTCATTAGAGCCTTTGTCGATAAAATAGTACACATTTAAAAAGCGATCTTTCTTTTTGAAATTACGGGTTACACGTATACCGGTACTAATATCGTAGTTTAATGCGTTGGTTGCATTGGTGTTCTCTGTTTCACGAGAAACAACTCCCGAAGCTGTTGCAAAATTGTTCTTTGTATAATATTCTGAATTATTAATGTTGTATTTTAGCTTTGGTGTGAGCGTAAGGTTAGTTAAGGAATCCAATTTGCTTTCAATATTCAAATTGATAGTGTGCGATTGCTTCCGCTCTGTGTTTTTATTGTAATTGTTAGTAGTGTAACTTGTATCCGTCAAAAAATACTGGCTGCGTTGTTCGCTTTCCACCACCAATAAATTATTTTTATACGAGTAATTTGAATTGATCTTTGTTTTCTTACTTAAACGATCGCTGTAATAAACACCGGTATTTAGAGTTTGCGGAACACCCTGGCCTCTTTCATTTTCGCTGGTCCATTGATCATTTTCCTCATCGTAGCTCCAACTGCGTTCATTTTCCAATCCGTATTTTTCCACATCGTTCCAACCAAAACCGGTTTTAGGTGTGTTAGAACCCAAAGCAAAAACCGAGATCTTTTGTTTATTCCTGAATTTGTTCACTAAAAGATCTCCTTCGTAAAAGGGAGTTTGTGGTGCTTTGAAATCGGAACCTCCCGCGGCTGACACTTTTCCAAAATATCCTTTTTTGGCGTCGTCCTTCAATTTCAAATTCATCACTTTAATGGTCTCATCGGTTGTATTGTCCGCGCTGGCATTCTCATCTTTCTTTTCGTAAACCTGAACCGACTCTACTGTATTTGCCGCCAAATTTTTTGTGGCCATCGTTGGATCTGTTCCAAAAAATTCATCGCCGTCTACTAAAACTTTGCTAACTTCTTTACCCTGCGCCGTAATTTTCCCCTGTGCATCTACTTTAACTCCAGGCAATCTGCGTAGTAGATCTTCAACTGTAGCGTTTGGCTTCACTTTGAAACTATCGGCTGTATATATAAGTGTATCCCCTTTATAATACACCGGATCTTTATATGCGAAAATAGTTACCTCATCAAGATCAACACTTTTGGGAGGCATAATGATCTTATCAAAATTAAATTCATAACTTTTTTTTGTACCGATCACATACATGATCTTATCGCCAAATTTTTTGTAAGAGATCACTACTTTATATGTATCGATAGGAAGTTCTTTGATCTCAAAAAAACCCTGCTCGTTTGTGCGTGCAAAATCAATTAAGGTGGAATCGGAGAGTTTGGTGGCTATGACCACCGCGTTTTGTAAAGGCCTCTTTGCAACAGTGTCCTGTACTATTCCTTTAACGGATAACTTTTGCGCAGTTGATAAAAAACCAAGCAATAAAAATGCAATTAAAAGGGGTTGGAGCCTCATGCGCGTTGCAATAATACAAAACACTCAAAAAAGTTACAGTTAAATTAAGCCAAAATCCATGGGAGGTAATTCTTAGGGATAATTCGTATCTTTGTAATAATTAATACTATACGGTCTTGTAGCTCAACTGGATAGAGTGTCGGTTTCCGGAGCCGAAGGTTGCGGGTTCGACTCCCGCCAAGACCACAAATGAAACAAAAAACGCCTCGAAATAATTTTTCGGGGCTTTTTATTTGCACGCTATCGTCAATTATTTTCTGCAAAAACGATCTCGTTTTCCGCGGCTCTTTCTTTAGATTTTAAATTATGCTCTTCGAATAGCTTTTCGACGACAAACCTTAAAATTTAGATGGGGAAAATTATACGCGTTTTAAGTCCTTGTAACTGTTAACCAAGTTATCTACTTTTACGATCCGGCTTTTTAAATGGCAAAACGTTTACTGATATCCTTATTTCTTTTGTTTAGTGTTCTTGCAAGAACGCAGAGCATAAGTTTTTCGGGTAACGTGTACGGCTTTTTTGGAGAGAAAGTAATGCTTTTAAAAAAGGCAAGCAAGAACCTGGGATTTGAAGGCCCACTTGGTAAAGTTAAGGTGAGTGTAAATGGTCCGGAAACGGATATGTATATACAAACCGATGTTCTGGGCGCTTACACTTTTTCTGTTCCACAACCCGGAGATTATACCGTTACCATTTCTAAGGAAGGATATTCGAGCCTGAATTTAGTGATCAATTATAAAGACGCAGGCGCAAAATCTGTTTTCTCTCTTATTTCTTTTGTGATCAGGAAAGATGACAAATCGGTAAATAATTTTGGTAGTTTACTTGTAAGTGATGAAGGCACATTAACGTTTAATTCTCCGACTTCCGGCCATAAGAACGAGAATCAGGATGTGATGCAATCCAACAAGATCTTATTTGAAAAAGCGGTAAGTGCTAATAATAGTTCAAAGGAGAATATTATCCAGATCCAAAAAGTAGCTGAAAAAAATAGCGGCGACAAAAAAATAGAAAAAGAAATAGTTTCTAAAGCTTACAATAAAAAAGACTCCGCGGTCATCAAACACGCCAATGACCTGATAAGCTCAATGAACAAAACGCTTTCTGATTCTTCGGCTTCCCAGGCGGAACTAAAAGAGCAAATTGAATTGTCGAAAAAGATACTGGCTACCTATAATATCGAGGATCCTAATTACGTGATGCTTCAAAACCAGATCAAGAATGCTGAAGCACAACTTGCTTTGAAAGAGAATTATTTGAAAGCGCAGCAAAGTGAATTAGGCCAAGCGCGTAAGGTGATCACCTTTATGATACTTATGGTTGTTGTTGCGGTTCTGTTGATAGGCGTGCTGTTCTATTATTTTAATGAAAAACGCGTATTTAATAAAACGCTTACCGAAAAAAATAAACAGATCAGTAAATTCAACGATCGTTTGGTAAGCAGTATCAAATACGCTTCGGTTATCCAAACCAATTTATTAATGGATAAAGAAGAGTTGAAGAAATTGTTCCCAAATTCTTTTGTGTACTATCAGCCAAAAGATATTTTGTCGGGCGATTTTTATTGGTTCGGTGAAACGCGAGGCACAAAGATCATTATTTCGGCCGATTGTACAGGTCACGGCGTTCCGGGCGCTTTGCTAACGGTGTTAGGTCATGGCATTATTGAAGAGCTGATCGAAGAAAAAAATCTTGTTTCACCAAGCAGTATCATCAATGAGTTGAACAATCAATTGAATCAAGCCTTCTCAACCGAAAAATTAACTGAATACGGAATTGAACTATCTGTGCTTTGTTTTAATGAGAGTAACAAAAAAGTTTTGTTTGCGTCGAACGGTGGTGGAGTTTATAAATATTCTAAGGGAGAGATCTTAAATTATCTTCCGGTGATTCACCGTCCTATAAAGAACGATCTTCAACCAACATATGAAGATGTTTCTATTGACTATACTACTGATGATTGTTTTTATTTAATGAGCGACGGCTATTGTGATCAGTTCAAAGGCGATAGTGAAAAACCGGAGAAATATAATTTACGTCGATTCGAATCTTTGTTAGGAAGAATTTCCGCAGTTAAAGATCTAACTCCAGCTACACAAGAATTAGAAAAAGAACTAGTGAACTGGAAGGGTTCCAGGGAACAAACCGACGACGTACTCGTAGTTGGAGTGAGGGTTTAAACTTCCTCAATAGAAAAATCGAGGTCATCCAACAAAGATCTCATTTCTTCACCCTTCATTTTTATAAGATCATCGCCTTTTGAAAACTGCCACACGATCTTCAATTTCGGATCATTCTTAAATACCGAACTGATCAATTTTATAACCTGCTTATTGGACATAGAGTTCATGTACTCCAAATGAAATACCAATTTGTTTCCGGTGCACAACGCGCAGATCGCTATGATCTTCTCCAAAAGAGGTGCGTAAAAATCAAGTGTATTCTCGGGCATGGAAACTCCGGCTACGGTGATCACATTGGCTCCGTTCGCTTTTTCATGCTTCACCATGGGCGTATCATCTTCCGCTTCTATATGTATGATCTCATCACTCATTGTCTATCTTCAAATTAAAAAATAATACTGAGAAATCATCGACTTCCTTTTCAATACTAACATTTATTTTATTTGGATGGATCAAATTAGCAACGTCTATCAAACCCAAACCATTGTTACTATCAAGATCGGCCAACATCTCTTTACTCATCTTAAGCAATTCCGCTTTGCTTGAGCCGTTTAAATCTACAACTTTTTTTTGTAATCTATTTGCGTTCTCGCTTGTAGCTATATTTTGAGTGCTAAGTTCGATGCAATCTTCATTCCACTCAACGAACATTTGTCCGCTAACCATTTTGTTTTCCACCCTTGAATGCCTTTTAATATTTTGAATAAGTTCAATAAGGATATGATGAACTTTTTTGTTGGCATTATTTTTCCCTTCGCCTTTTTTTGAAAGAAGCAGATTCAACAAGGACAACACCAAACGATTTGAAAAATCGCCTTTGTAATAAAAACTACTTTCACTTGCAGCAGAGAACTGCATTAATTCGTTTTGGATCTTCATTGCCTTTGTAAAATCAAAAGGTTCCTCTTTTGTGACAATAGGAATAACAAAATACAATACGAAAAGCGAATATTGCTCATCTACTTTTTTGAATTCATAGCGGATAGTTTTATTGGATTTGCGCGCTATCTCTATCAAGCCAAGTCCTGATCCTTTTTCGGTTTTTTCTTCCGATTCAACCCGGGCCATATAAAGTTCCTCAAGTTCAGCCATATCTTTTGCGATAAGCGTATCGAGTCGGTTCTTTAATTCGTCGCAATTTTTATTCTCAATGAGATTCTGGGTAACAACCTGATATGACTCGCCATCGTAAAATGACAAATATAGATCCGATCTATGATCTTTGTGCGCGCTGTAACGTTGGATATTTTGAATGGCCTCAACAGAAAGAAACAACACTTTTCTAAGATGACTTTTTCTTTTGGCTGCTGTTTCATTCGCTTCTATGATCTCAACAATACACTCTGTTGGAATATCCTCATAATTTCCCTGGTAATAGATCACCAAAGGCAATTTAGCTGCTTCTTCTATAACGTTCTGCTTTGCCAACATCTCTGTAGCTAATTTATTGATTTATTCCCTAATTCGCTATAGTATTCGGCAAGATCTCCGAAGTCCACAGTTTGCAAGACAAATCCCCAAATTACTTCTACAAGCATCCTTCTTTAAGCTGTTTTTAAGTACAATTCCCTATAAAATTGTACATTTACCTAAACATCATTAGTATTTAGCGTTTTATTGATGACCGATCTTATAGATAGATCCAAAGAACACCAAAAAAGCAAAAATATATTTTGCCTCTGCGTCTATTCTTTGTTCGTTTCATTTTTTTTGATCCACGAAGGGGTCAAATTCGTTTCCTTCGATCTTTCTGATCCTTCTAATTTATTTTTGAGTGAAGCCACCGCTTGGGGCGTTGATGTTAGCGCGCGCGTAAAATGGATGTACCGTTTTTTGATTGGGGCTGCCGTACTTTTTGTTCTATTCTTCACTTTATTAAAACAGGCATTCAAAAACTCGGGCAACAAATTAAAAAAACATGAAGATCTTTTGGTTCTTGGTATTTCAGGAATTGTATTATGCCTGATGCGCATCTTTGGAACCGATTCAACACACGTGTTAAGTAGCTTGTTCTTTTTATTCGCTTTCAAATTACTGCTTGTTGTGCTTTCGGAGAACAAGATCCGTGTTCCCAGGTATCTTTTGCAACCGGGTATTTTGAATTTAAGCGCTGCGTTTGGCTTTTTATTTTTGTTCGCCGCTGTTTTTCTGTTTGGAACATCGGGCGTAGTATACAAGAATTATTCAACCATATTTGTTGTTGCCACTCTTGTTTTCATGGGCTACTACTACTTGATGCACATTACGTACACAAATCCACGAAAAGCAACTTCTTTTCTACTTCCTTTGATCGGAATTCCCTTTGTGGCACTATTGAGTGTTGAAATTTTCTTTTACAAGCGGATCGTGTCCCATCGCATTTCAAATTACCACGAAAGCTTTGTTTATTTATTTATCATTTTTGTGATCACCGCGTCGATCGTGCTATATCTTACCCGTAAAAAAAGAAACTCAAGCGCGAAACAATACAAGCGCTACATCATCCCTTCCTTGTTGGTGTGCTGTGTACTTGTAACTTCTTACGAACCCGTGTTGGATCACAATCCCGACATGTTCGAACCCGCTAATATTTTGGCCTCCATTCAACGTGTATTTGAATTTCATCAAATTCCCGCACTTGACTTTATGAGCTCGCACATGATCTCCGAGCAATGGTACGGTTATGTTTATTCCTTTATTTTCGGTTTCGACCATAGCCAAAGTCCCTTGGTCTATAGCTTCCTTAATAGCTTTATTTTTATTTACATTCTTTACAAATTTCTTTACGATCTGTTCAAGCGCGAAAGCTATGCTTTGGCCTTCATTTTCTTTTTTCCATTTCTGAGCGAGGTATTCTTCACTACTGCATTGGTAGCGCTGTTGCCCTTGTTTCAAATACAGAAACTATTTGAACAACCTTCTCCACGGCGCGTATTCACCATCTTGCTAACCTGTTTCGCGCTTATTATTTGGAGAATTGATACGGGCGTGATCGCTTTATTTGGCACTCTTATTTTCCTGGTGCTTATGTATCTCATTTATCCGCAAAAAATACCCTTCAAGATCATGGTAAAAGGGAAAATTTACTTTCTGATCTCCGCTTTGGCTATTTCTGCGATCGCTTGCATTCTACGAGGACCACAAAAACTGTATGATAGTCTGCAGTACTTTTTTCATTACACAGCCGGCAGTCAGGGACACGGACATAGATCTCTTTTCCAGTCCGATGTTCACCAGTTCTATTTATACCATATGCTGTATCCGTTGCTGGCAGTTGGGATGTGTATTTATATTATTTACTTGCTTCGAACAAAATACAACGATGTCATTTTCTCAAAAGCATTTTTTCTTGTCGCAGCCTTGTTCACGTTCATTCTCTACATTGTGCATTTGCAAAGAGGCTTGGTACGTCATGGATTTGCTGAACTTACTGACGACTATATTATCAGTGTTTTTCATATTGCTACTGCCATGTTCATCGCGTTTCAATTAGTACAAACAAATTCTATTCAACGCTACGCGGTGTTTTACAGTTCATCCTTCTTGTTGTTCCTGGTAATTAAATATTTTCCCTTCCAAATTTCAAAGATCCCTATTGAAAATGGAATAACAGGACCGAAATTTTACAATACAGAGAGAGCGTTTGATAATCCAAATATTAAAGGTAGGATACGACTGGATTCTACTTTCGCCAATGGGAATTTTGCCGAGTTAAAAGACTTTCTCGACAAACATTTGAGCAAAGAGCAGACCTTTTTTGATTTTTCTAACACATCTATGTTGTACTATTATTGTAATAGAAAGATGCCCAGTTATTTTAACCAGATCCCTATAAGCAACATCGACGACTTTCTGCAATTCAAAGCCATCAAGCAAATAGATCCCGAAAAAATACCGGTGGTGATCTATTCAAGTTGTCCAAAAAACGTTAACGATGCTTTTGATCTCATTCCAAACGTGATACGTCACCAACACATCGCCGAATACATTTTCGAGAATTATGTTCCGCTTGGTGTGATAGATCACAAAACGCTTTGGGCAACTCCAAAATTCATTCGTAAAATAAATGATCTGTTGCGTCCCGACCCTGAAAGTTTCGCTCCACAGAAATACGAATACCAATTGCTTGCAGAGTACATAGGCAAGTACTATTCAGGAGAGCGTTCAGCAGAATTAGAAGAAGTTTATGGATCGGGCATAGCGGAAAATACTATTAATTCTGATAAAATTACTTTTGAGCTTCCCGCAAATTTCAAAAATCCATCACACGCCTATTTAGCACTTAACTTCCATCAAAGTGATCACGATTTCAAGCCTTACCTGATCACTGTTGAACTACTGGACGAAAAAAGTAGCGTGGTTGGAGCATTCACTTTTGAACGAAGAGATAAAGTTTCCGGCAAGTATATGCTAAGACTCAGCAATCATTATCTTTGGCATATTCGTAAGGTAGGTGCTATCAGAATAACCAATGATCAAGCGCTGATGGACATAAAGATATTAAAGGAAGAACATTGAACACCAGAACACAAATAGTTATTGATTCTTACATCGCGAAGCCTTTTGCGTTCTTACTCAACTATGCCGCCCGTTTTTTGGGAATGATCATGCGTTACGATCACAGTTTGAACAAACCGTTCAAGCGTATTGCTATTTGTAAATTCAAAGGCATGGGAAGTATCATCCAGGCCACTCCCATGCTGGAGGCTATGAGGAAAAAATTTCCTGAAGCTGAGATCGTTTTCGTGTCTACAAAAACCAATGAGCAGTTCTTAAAAAAGATCGACCTGATAGATTCTATCATTACCATCAACGACAAAGGATTTTTCAATTTACTTGGTAGTACGTTCGGTTGCATCTTCAAACTCTGGAAGAAAAAACCAGATGTATATATCGATCTTGAGATCTATTCTAATTTCAGTACGCTTGTTGCTTTGTTCTCTTTATCCAAAAATCGTATCGGTTTTTATTTGCGAGAAAGTTCGTACCGTATGGGAATTTACACACACATGATGTTCTTTAATCCCCGCATGCCCATTTCGGAAGTTTACATTCAGATCGCGCGTTTGTTCGGCTTCGTTGAGCAGAAGTTGAATTTATTCCCTATCTATAAAAACATTTCAGTTGATCAAAACTTTGTTCCAAAAGCAAAATACATCATCATCAATCCAAATGCTTCAGACTTAAGAATAGAGCGCCGTTGGGCCGCCGGTAATTTTGCAACCCTCATTGATCTGATCCTGAACAAATATCCTCAACACGAAATTGTTTTAGTTGGTGCGCCTTCGGAAAAAGAATACACGCAAACAGTCCTGAAGTCAATTACCTCACAACGCGTTAAAAATATGGCAGGTAAAACCAGCATGGACGAATTGATAGCACTAATAAAGAGCGCGCAATTGGTGGTCACAAATGATACGGGCCCTATGCACATTTCATTTGCATGCAATACACCAAGCGTTTGTTTATTTGGTCCGTGTTCGCCTGAGCAATATGGTTCGCAAACCAACGCCACCATTATCTACAAAGGACTTTATTGCAGTCCTTGCGTTCACGATTTCAATATTCCTCCTTGCGGTGGAGACAATATGTGTATGAAATTAATTAGCGTAACCGAAGTATTTGAAGCGGTTTGTACGAATCTCGATTCGGACTCAAATTCCAGTGCTTCCAATCAGCAAAACAACGCGTTTTACGGTGCTCAAAACAAGGTGTTTGGCCTTGTAAAGCGCAATTAAGCCTGTGTGCCAAATAACCTTCTGGTAATCAGCGTTAAAAAACCCCGTTTTTTGCTTCTTTACCAGTAAAAAACCCAACCTTATTGATAATAATACTTTAAATTTATCGTTCTAACGTATATGATCCGCACATCTTTTTATACGCTTACCCTTATTCTCATTTCAGTTCTGGCACTTGGGCAATCGCGCATTGGAAGTTGGGAAGATCATGTGAATTTGAACAGCGCGAGTTCCATCGCGTATTTTAATGATAAGATCTATAGCTCAAATTACTCGAGTGTATTTGTGTATGATGAAAGCGATAACAGTATCACAAAAATAAATAAGATCAATGGCTTGAGTGATGTTGGGATCAAGTTCATTCGCAATAATCCTAACAACAATCGTTTGATGGTGGTTTATGAGAATTCGAATATTGATGTGATAAAAGCCGACAACTCCGTTGAGAACTATTCTGATCTGTTCCGCAAGAATTTCAGTGGTAAAAAAAATGTGAACGAAATGCTGTTCGATGGCAAGCTCGCGTATATATCTTGTGGTTTTGGTATTGCGTTATTTGATACGGAAAAACTGGAAATAAAAGACACATATGTCATTGGGCCAAACGGAACTAACCTTGAAGTATTCCAATTAGCAATGACCGATTCGGTATTTTATGCGGCAACACCCTTAGGATTGTACAAGTGTAGAAGAGATCAACTTCCTAATAACTATCAGAACTGGAAAAAAGTTACCCAAGGAATTCCTTCGGGTTATTATGGCAATGTTGTTTTCCTGAATAATACGGTAATTGCGTCATATTCTCCTTACAAAGAGAGTTTGATAAATTTAAAGGATACTGTTTACGCTTATACCAGCAATAATACCTGGACCAAGTTTTCAGCACTTAATCTTCCTTACAACATAAAAAAAATGAAGGTGATGGGCGACAAACTTTATATCATTGATCATTACGGAAGTTTGTTTTTGAATTCCAGCTTTCAAAATATTGCCTACGTTACCGGTTACAATAGTTTTTTTGCTTACCCTGCGGATGGCGTGGTAAAAGGTGAATATTTCTACATCGCCGATCTGGCTTACGGCTTGATCAAAACTAAGGGAAGCAGCTCCATCTACGCTCCTGAATTCATCAAAACAAATGGATTGAACCGAAGTGCCGTTGCCAACATTGATGTTCACAATGGAAAAGTTGCGACCTCTGCAATATTCATTGATTCCGGAGGAGGTGGACCGCTCGGGTCAAAAGAAGGAGTTAATGTGAATGAGGATGGCGATTGGAGTTATTTGAGAAATGAAAATGCTCCTGATGACACGATCCAAGGTCAGTGCCATGTGCTGTTCGATCGAAAAGACCCAAACCGTATGTGGGTATCCAGTTGGATCAAAGGCTTGGTGGAGTACAAGAATAACAAAGTTTATAAAATTTACAACGGTAGTAACACTGGTGGCGCCATGGAGATAGCCGGCGACAACAACTGGAGAACAAGTGGAAAAGATATGGACGAGCAAGGAAATCTTTGGTTTGCTTCGAGCGACGTTTCAAAATATTTAAATGTAAAGAAAACAAACGGCACTTTTCAGAATTACAAGTTTGACGGCACGGCGCGTTTTGTTAGAAAGGTGCATTGTGATAAGAACGGGCAAGTGTGGATCCTTCACGAACGCGATCAGGGGATCACCGTAGCAAAATTCAACAAGTCAAATTATCAAATGGTAGGCTACAAGATACTTAATAAAAATTCTGGTACCGGGAATTTAGGTTCTAATTCCGTTTTTTCTATTGTTGAAGATCTTGACGGGAAAATATGGATAGGCACCGCTAATGGAATTCGCGTGTTCAATTCACCAAATAATATTTTGACGGGCGGTTCGGCCGACGGAGAACCGATCAAAATTGTTCAGGACGGAAATGTTGAATTATTACTTGACGCTGAAGTGGTGACCTGCATGGATGTTGACGCGGCCAATAACAAATGGGTTGGCACCGCGGCAGGTGGCGTGTATTGTTTTAGTTCGGATGGTCAACGTCAGATCCACCATTTCACCGCCGATAATAGTCCTTTGTACTCAAATGAGATCGTTGATCTTAAAGTGAACGGCAAAACAGGTGATGTTTTTATCGCTTCTACAATAGGATTGCAATCTTACAAAAGCGTGATCATCGAAGGTAAAGAAGATTACAACGGTATATATGCCTTTCCAAATCCGGTTAAACCGGGATATGCGGGGAATTTATACGTCACCGGCTTGGTTGATAATTCGGTGGTGAAAATTGCCGATGAATATGGTAACTTTGTGTGGGAAACGAAATCGCAGGGCGGAAGAATTGAGTGGCCATTAAAAACATTCGCAGGTAATAAAGTTACTTCAGGAGTTTATGTTATTTACGCTGCCACCACTGATGCCGAATTAAGAGCGGTTTCGAAAGTTCTCGTGGTGAATTAATGCAGGTAAAAGACAAAGGGCTTGTTTTACAAAGTATAAAATACGCCGACAAGAAAAATATCATTCGACTTTTTACCCGAGAACATGGCGTGGTTACTTGCATGGCCCGCATTTCTAAATCAAACACATCTAAAGTAAAACCCTCCACCCTCATGAATATGAATTTGGTGGACGTGGAATTCATTCACAAACAAAATAAGGAGATCCAATTGCTTACCGAAGCGAGTTGTATCCATATTTATTCTTCCATTCACACCGATATCCATAAGCTCAGTATTTTGCAATTTATAAATGAGGTGCTTACCAAAACGGTAAAAGAGCAAGGGCCGCAAGCCGAGCTTTTTGATTTTGTTTGGCATAGTTTAATGCAATTGGACTTGATGAACGAGCCCGTGGCCAATTTCCATCATTACTTCCTTATTGAACTTTTAAAATATTTTGGTTTCGAACCGGTAAATAATTTTGACGCTGAAGAAAAATATTTCGATTGCCGTGAAGGAAAATTTTGCGGTGTTGAATTTCCCGGACCAATAGGTTTGAACGAACAGAGCTCGCAATTATTAAGCAAAGCTTTAGATACCGATATTCTCCATCAAAAATTGTCTAATGCTCAACGTGCCGATCTTTTAGAAAGTTTACTTTCGTATTACCGTTTTCATATTCCGGGCTTTAACGAGTTAAAATGTTTGGAGATCTTAAAGGAGATAGCCAGCGCTTAATCCCGGTACATGTTCCAGAAGCTGGTCTTGAATCCAAAATAAATATAAGGTTCTTCTAAAATGTAACCGGCCGCGCTGCGTTCGCTGCGTTGAATGTATCCAAATTCAAACCTGGCGTTGATGTTTGGAATTACCCAATAGGTAAAGCGAATGTCACTTTGCAAGATCGTATTCTTGTCGCCTTGCGTAGTTTTATGACCATATTCATAAGGACGTGTAGTATAACTCAGGAAGATATTCTGCCCCATGTTACTTTTGCTTCCTAAACTATCTTTCCCAACCAAAGCATAGGTTCCTTTTACGCTGAATTGGAAATTGTTTTTCCTGAAATTGATGATGCCCAAAAATTCCCGAAAGTTAGCGCCTAAAGGATGTGCTAAAGGCAAACCATAGTGCGCGTAATTTTGCGAAACAATTCCGTGTGAGTAAGTATACGGACGAACTTCGTTATATTCTGCCTGAATGTTGAGACCTTTTATATTGAGCGCGTTGATATAATTCAAGCCCAGTTGCCAGGCCTGTTTATTTGCCCACCAGCCCTTTCTCGCTCTTACTTCTTTCAAAAAGAATTCGTCTAAGCCTAATTGTCCGTATAATTTCAAGGTGCGTGCCAAGCGCGCGTTCATATTCAATCCAATGAATGAATTATCGGGAGATCCAACCGCATATTCAACCGGACGGTAAAAAATAAAAGGGTTCAAATAATTAGGGTCAAAGGTTCTTGTCTGACTTGTGTCTGAACCGCGCCAAACTACATTCTCAAAAATTCCAACGTTCAATTCCTTAAGGATATTCCAACTTAAATAATGAAACGTAGCAAATTTATTTTGGAATTTTGATTTCACGCCGTTTGCATTCGTGATATCATACATATACGTGTACCACACATTATACTGCAAATGCCATAAATTCGTATTGATCCTAAAATAAGGATACGAATTTGCGTAATCGCTCAATAAAACAGATCTGTATCCATCTCCTATAAAGTGTTTATCACGCCCAAGCTGAAAATTAAACACTTTGTTGTTTTGGGGTGAATAAGAAATATAACCATTGTAATCAAACACCTGGTAACCCTTTTTATTGTCGCCGTATACTTGCCCTAAACCCGGAACAATACGATTTGTTTTCACAGTAGAATCCAGATAGAAAGGCAAATTCAAATTCCCTCCAAAAGCAGTTCCCGAAAACATGAAGTCGTTGTTACCGCCAAGTTTAATATTTGCGCCACCCAATACCGAATGAATTACTTTTCCGTCCAACATATCATACGCCACTTCGGCATCCACTATAGGGTGCACCTGAAAAATGAATTGATTTATTTTTTCGGGAGCATCGTTAAATACTTTGCTCAGGAAAAAATTATGGATCATGTAATGCTTGAACGGAACCGAAGAATCCGCCATCTTGTTAATGGTACCGCTTAGATACGGTTTAAATGCCGAATGAAATTTAAAATCCGGACGTTTGATGTGCCAATAGTCGATACTTGTTTGAAGATCGGAATTGATGAATAGATTTTTAGCGAGTGGATCATTTTGCGCTTTGGCGAACGCGGAACACAAACAAAGTATGGTCAAAAAGATCTTAAGACACTTTTGCATGCTTACGATTTAAAACCAAAACAAAGAAAAGGAAAAGCAGAGCAATTCCAACGATAATGGCTAAACCAATATTGGCGTCGCGAATAAAAAAGTCAACTA
Organism: Bacteroidia bacterium; assembly: GCA_044229315.1. Taxonomy (GTDB): domain Bacteria; phylum Bacteroidota; class Bacteroidia; order B-17B0; family Aurantibacillaceae; genus Aurantibacillus. The sequence goes on along the minus strand of JBGATG010000002.1, from coordinate 1,096,985 downwards.
AACTTAATCCAACTGTAATTAAAGTAAATCCATAAATGATGGCAACCGTTTTAGCATGACTGTATCCTCGTTCGATCAAATGATGATGAATATGATTTCTATCGGCAATGAGCGGGGACTGTCCCTTTATTGTGCGGATAATAAATACGCGCAAAGTATCCAATAACGGATAGATCATTGCCGCGATCACAAACATGGGTTTTGAAATATGCACCCAAAATTTATCTAATTTCTCTACAGGGTACTCAATCAGCTTGATGGCCAGAATACAAACAAATAAACCAATGATCAACGAGCCTGAATCACCCATGAAAATTTTGGCAGGAGAGAAATTAAACACCAGAAATCCCATTAAGGCGCCGGCTAATGAGAACGCCAACGCGGCCAGGGAATAATTTCCAGCAAACACAAACCAGGTTCCAAAACTCCAGCATGCCAACATTCCAACACCGGCAGCTAATCCGTCAACGCCATCAATTAAATTAAATGCGTTCACAACCACCACATAGGTGAACAAAGAAACGAAAACGCTAGCCCAGTATGGAATTTCGCCAACGCCAAATACACCATACAAACTAGTGATGCGAATATTTCCGATCAACACCAAAATGAGCGCCACCAAAATATGTGCGAATAATTTTTTTACTGCGGCGGTTCCAATAATATCATCCTTTACGCCCACGAAGAACAGCACCAAACTGGTTGCAATGATCAATTTAAACTCTTCAATGGATCTGTAAATGTCCTGGTACTCCATGCCATCACCGATCTTGTACCATAAAGCAAAAGAGAAAACTGTTGCCGCGTAAATGATAATTCCTCCTACTGTTGGAATTGAACGCTTGTGAATTTTCCTGTCTTCAACCGGAACATCCGTTAAACGTTTTAAGATGGCTACACGAATAAGCGCCGGCGTTGCGTAAAGCGCCACACCAAAAGAAGTAAGATATACAAGTATCAGTTCTAGCATCTAAAAATCGTAATACGTATTGAACAAACTGGTTTTAAAGCCCACATAAATGAACGAGCTGGTTAAACCGGGATTAAAGTTATAAAATTTCTGGAATCGGTAATTATAGCCAAGGTACACGTTCAAATTATAAGCCGGATTAATTAAATACGAAAGCGTTGCATTCACCAGATTGATCTGTGTGAAATTAGCATTGTTTATCTTCTTATTTTGTAGGATGTATTTAAAATTAGTTATAAAGCGATGGTATTTGTGGTCAGCTATCAAAACAATTTCGCTACCCCAACCCGGCGTATAGGCCAAATTTTGATTGTAGTGTGAGTACGATTGATCGCTTAAAGCTGTTGATCCTCTGTAAGAGTTTCCGTTCACGAAATTATATTCGGCCTGCAAGAAAAAATTCTTTATGCCAAGGGCATTAAAATAGTTTGCGCCGATCTGATATCCATAAGATTTACCCATCGCGCTAGTATCTTTCAAATTATCCGCCATCACCTGGCTATAAATGTTTATACCTTTCGTGATCTTTACCTTTACATCAGCGCCCACGATCACATTATTGGAGTCATTTAATCCATAGTACCCTGCGTGCGTAAAAATAAGCGGATCAACATACATCGCGTTGATCATTGGCCTGTTCACATTATTGTTCGCTCTGAACATAATGCCCTGGAACAAAGAAACGTTTATCTCCTTGGTAAGATTCATACTCAAATGCTGAAATGCCGCAGGTTTCTTTTGAAACAAACGTTCGGCATTTGGAATAGGTTTTACCGTAGCGGCAACCATATTCATCATCACCGCGTAAATATTGGTGTATTGCAATTTACCATCAAACCACTGTTGCGTTATTCGCGCGTAAGGATAATTGAAGGCGTTATCACTTAACAACAAAGAACGGTAACCGTTCCCGATCTTGTGTTTGCCGTGGCCCAATTGCAGATTAAAATTTTTCCAGGGGCTGTAGGAAATAAATCCGGTTGAAAACGCGTAATCGTAACCGTAAATATGAAAGGCTTTATATCTCCCCTGACCCGGAACAACACCGGTAGCTTTCATATTGGAAACTATGTAATCAACAAAATAACCTTGATTCTCCACGAACATACTTTCCGCATAAAAATCCTTTCCAATATTTACTGAGGCTATGATGCCCCTGGTATTTGTGTATTCTGCAGCTAAAGCAGTTGTGGTATCTACCAGATCTTTCCCATTTTGTAATCCCAAGATGGGGTCAACATGGATCTTAAAATTCTCCCCTTTTGGTTCTAAAGACAGAACGTGCTTAAAAAAAGTAACATCCAACGCGGGATCTTCCGTAATATATTTGAAAATGCGATGACTGTCGGCATAATGAACATATTTTTTATTGAAGAATTGGATGTAAGGCTTAACGCCTGTATGAATTTGCGCGTCTTTTTGCGCTAATTCTCTTTCAGTAAGTAATGAAAAGGAATAATCACTTGGTAAATTGTAAAATTGAGCGCTCGCGAAAGAGGAAACGAGCACAAAGCAAAATATGTAGAGTTTACTGTTCAATCAATTTTTTACCACACCTTTACGCCCTTTTTCTCTTTGAAGTCATTGTAAACTTCCGTGATCCCCTGCTCCAATTCGATCTTGTGCTTCCATCCTAAGGAGTGCAGAAAACTAACATCCATTAATTTTCGTGGTGTTCCATCAGGTTTTGTAAGGTCGTGTTTGATCTCGCCACTATAACCAACAATTTTCTTGATCATAAGTGCAAGATCTTTTATTGAAAGGTCAACTCCTGTTCCTATATTCACGTGTTTTTGATCACTGTAATTCTGCATCAAATACACACAAGCGTCGGCCATATCATCAGCATGCAAGAATTCACGTAAAGGACTTCCCGTACCCCACATTTCAACGCTAGGCGCGTTTGCTTCTTTTGCCTCATGAAATTTTCTGATCAAAGCAGGAAGCACGTGTGAATTATTTAAATTGTAATTGTCGTTTTGTCCGTACAAATTAGTTGGCATCACCGAAATGTAATCGCAACCGTATTGACGACGGTAATTCTCTACCATCTTTATTCCCGCAATTTTTGCAATAGCGTAAGGTTCATTCGTGTCTTCCAGGTAATCACTCAGCAAGTATTCTTCCTTTAACGGTTGCGGCGCTAATTTTGGATAGATGCATGAAGAACCAAGAAACATTAACTTTTTTACCTTGTTGAGATACGACTGATGAATGACATTATTTTGGATCATCAAATTATCGTATAAAAATTCTGCGCGGTAAGTATTGTTAGCCTGAATACCTCCAACTTTCGCAGCAGCTAAAAAAACATAGTCGGGTTTTTCCTTAGCGAAAAAATCTGTTACTTGTTTTTGATCACGCAGATCAATTTCAGATGAAGTTCTGAAAATAAAATTTTTAAACCCTTTTTTTTCAAGGTTGCGATGAATTGCCGAACCAACCATACCTCTGTGTCCAGCAATGTAAATCTTAGAATTGATGTCCATACATTATTCGTGTTGATCCAACACTTTATGTCCGCCCTCCATTAGATACTTATCGCGTTTGAACAATTCAACATCCGATGCCATCATCTCTTTACACAATTGTTCCACGGTACGCTTTGGTGTCCAACCTAATTTTGTTCTTGCTTTTGTTGAATCTCCAACCAAAAGTTCTACTTCGGCCGGACGGTAATATTTCGCGTCGATCTCCACCAAACATTTTCCACTGGCTTTGTTATACCCTTTTTCGTTTTCGTCCTTGCCTTTCCATTCGATCTCAATACCAACTTCTTTGAAACTCATCTCCACAAATTTTCTCACGGTGATCTTCACGCCTGTAGCCAAAACAAAATCATCTGCTTCATTATGCTGCATCATCAACCACATTCCCTCTACATAATCCTGCGCGTGACCCCAGTCGCGTTCAGCATCCAAGTTCCCTAAGAATAGCTTGTCTTGCATCCCCAAACTGATCCTGGCAGCTGCGCGCGTGATCTTACGTGTTACAAATGTTTCTCCACGAATAGGACTCTCGTGGTTAAATAAAATTCCATTGCAAGCGAACATTCCATAGGCTTCGCGGTAATTTTTAGTGATCCAATAACCGTAAACTTTCGCAACACCATAGGGCGAACGCGGATAGAACGGCGTAGTCTCCTTTTGAGGGATCTCTTGCACTAATCCATACATTTCGGAAGTACCTGCCTGGTAAAAACGAGTCTTCTTTTCCAGTTTCAGAATGCGAATTGCTTCCAATATCCTTAAAGTTCCAATAGCATCAGCGTTAGCGGTGTACTCCGGTGTTTCAAAACTCACTTTTACGTGTGATTGTGCCGCTAAATTGTAGATCTCATCAGGTTGAATTTCCTGGATGATGCGGATCAAGTTAGTACTATCTGTGAGGTCACCATAGTGCAATTTAAAATGCACATTCTTCTCATGAAGGTCCTTATATAAATGGTCAATTCTATCGGTATTGAACAAAGAACTGCGGCGTTTAATGCCGTGCACATTGTATCCTTTTGACAATAAAAGTTCCGCCAAATAGGCCCCATCCTGCCCCGTTACACCTGTAATTAATGCTACTTTTGCCATATTTTGAAATAAACAACAATATTACAAAAAATTATGAATTTATTAGGGGCAATTTGCAGGTTTTTCGCCGCGGCGGATACTTTTTTTTCCTATATTTACGCTCATAAATAAGCAATATGACGTCGACATTCACCAGGAAAAATTACATCATCCTTATCAGTGGAATTTTATTGATCGGACTTGGATATTTGTTAATGATGGGCGGAGGAAGTGATGATCCAAATGTGTTCAATCCGGCAATTTTTGATACGCGTCACATTACCATTGCTCCTATCGTATGCTTAATTGGTTTCGCGGCCATTGTTGTTTCCATTATGTGGAAAGATAAGAGTGTTGTTGCCAAGGAAACTAAAAAATAGTTTGTGATGGAGACAAGCGTTCAAAAACCACCTGCTCCAAAAAAACGTCTTCGCAAATTTCTGATCATTTTTAGCTTATCGCTCATTCTTGGGTTTTGGCTATTTTATTTTGTATGCGGATTATCGTATAGCGATGGAACGCGCTCGGGCGTTCTTACAAAAGTGTCGAGAAAAGGGTATATTTTTAAAACCTATGAAGGCGAAATGAACATTGGTGGTTTTAATCAAGGTGACGGAACCATTATGCCCGCGGTTATTTTTAAATTTTCGGTATTAGACGACGCGATCTATCATAAATTAGATTCATTGCAGGGGCGAAAAGTAGTAGTTACTTACAATCAAGTGTATAAAAATTTTTTCTGGCAGGGTGAAACGGATTACTTTATTCACGATGTTCGCCTTATGAATTAATTTTTATGACGTATCTCGAAGCCTTTATCATTGCTGTTATAGAAGGATTAACTGAATTTTTGCCCATCTCATCCACCGGGCACATGATGCTGGGAACAGCTATTCTTGGAATTGAATCCACACCTTTTGTAAAATTATTTACAGTAGCCATTCAGTTGGGTGCTATTTTAAGTGTGATCGTACTTTACTTCAAACGCTTTTTCAAGAGTATTAATTTTTATATAAAATTACTAGTGGCGTTTATTCCCGCGGCCATTGCCGGAGTCCTTTTGGGCGATTACATTGACGCGGCTTTGGAGAATTTATGGGGTGTTGCTGTGGCACTTTTACTTGGGGGAATTGTATTATTATTTGCCGATCAATGGTTCAATAAAGAAGAAATTCATACCGACGAACAAATTAATTTCATAACCGCTTTCAAGATCGGCGTTTGTCAGTGCTTCGCTTTATTTCCGGGTGTGAGCCGAAGTGGTGCAACTATTATTGGAGGAAAAGCATTCAAATTAAATAAGCAATTGGCGGCAGAATTTTCTTTTTTTCTGGCTGTACCAACCATGTTTGCGGCAACAGCCAAAAAAATGCTTGATTTTTATAAAGACGGTGTTAGCTTAAGTGGTGACGAGATAAAATTACTGGCATTTGGGAATGTGATCGCCTTTGTTGTTGCCTTAATAGGAATTAAAACCCTTATAGGGATTTTGAACCGTTACGGATTCAAATGGTTTGGTGTTTACCGTATTTTGATCGGTATCATTTTGATCATTCTTTTCAAATTGGGGATCAGTATTTCCATCATTTAAGGTGTTTCCGCCACGGATACTCAGAGCCGCTGAGTTACACTGTGAAACTCCGTGTTTTAGTGTTCCCGTGGCTATTTAGGCTTAGTAACACTTTACTGTTCAAAATCGCCCATTTTCCTCGTATTTGCGATGAGAATAAAAAATAACTTCGCTCTATGAGCGAGGCCCTCACACGAAAAAAGATCCGTTCTTCGGGAGTAACTGTAATTATCAGTCTATCGCTTGTGCTTTTTATGCTTGGCGCTTTAGGTTTATTGGTGATCAACGCCAACAAACTCACCAAACATTTTAAAGAGAATGTAGGCTTTCAGATCTATTTGAAAGACACAACATCATCAGCGCAAATTGACGGGCTTATCCAGGAAATTAATTCATCTCGCTTTGCAAAAAGTGTGAGCTTGATCAGCAAAGAACAGGCAGCAGCGCAATTGAAAGAGAATTTAGGTGAAGATTTTATCTCGTTCTTAGGAAGCAATCCCCTTTTGAATGCACTTGATGTAAAAATAAATGCCGACTACGCCAACACCGATACTTTGCAGAATATTGAGAAAGTGATCATTCAAAAACCTTTTGTAAAAGAAGTAGTGTATCAAAAAGACATGATCAATAGTTTGAACAAGAACACCAAAGCTATTGCATTTTTTATCCTCATTTTTAGCGGCGCGCTTTTGCTTGTGGCCATTGCACTCATCAATAACACCATTCGCTTAAGCATTTACTCTCAACGTTTCCTCATTCGCACGATGTATTTGGTTGGAGCCACGCGCGGTTTTATCAGTAAGCCGTTTTTACTCAAGGGAATTCGTCAGGGTGTGATCGCCGGATTTATTGCCGGATTTTTGTTGGCGGGATTCCTGTTTCTGAGCGCACGGTTCATTCCCGATCTATTGCAATTGCAAGATGAAAATGTTCTTCTTGTTGTGTTTACCGGTGTAGTTGTGATCGGTATTGTGATCTCAGGTGTGAGCGCCTTGCTTGCCGTGATGCGTTATTTACGGTTAAAGACAAGCGATCTGTATTTTTGATTTGCCACAGAGACACTAAGACGTAGCGTTCCACGGAGTGACACTGCGGCTAAGATAGCTTACACAAAGAACTCACTCGCCAGGTAATCCGCTTTCAGTTTTCCTTCTATGTTCAGTGTCACAACACCGTCTTTTTCTTCAAAATAGTTAGCGTAATGCTTTAGGTTCTGCTCAAACGAGAACAACGCATCACTGCCAAACAATTTTTCAATTTCTTTTCTATCACAACCCCAAATGGTGCGCAAACGCGTTAAAATATATTCGTTGTAACGTTCTTTGTCACTCAATATCTCTGTTTCAAAATACGTTTCTCCCGAATTTATTTTTTGAATGTAAGCGCTGTTGCTGGAAACATTCCACTGACGACTAGTGCCGTTGAAAGAATGCGCCGAGGGTCCCAGACCCAAATACTTCACACCCTTCCAGTAATTACTATTGTGTTTGGAGAAATACTTCTCTTTTCCAAAGTTAGAGATCTCGTAATGGATAAATTCGTTCTGTTGCAGCACATCGATCATCTTCTTGAATTGTTCCGAACTCAGATCTTCCGAAACCTCAGGCTCTTTTCCCTTTTGATGCTCCACGCCCAATTTGGTTTTTGACTCAATGGTAAGATTATAAGCCGAAATATGTTGTACACCAAGTTCAACAACAGTTTGCAAGGTTTGCTCCCAGCTTTTCATGTCCTGAAACTTTGAGCCGTAAATAAGATCAATAGTGATGTTGTCAAATCCGGCACCCTGAGCTAATTTCACACATTCCAAAGATTCTTTTGCCGTGTGTGCGCGATTCATCCATTTTAATTCATCCTCATTAAAACTTTGCAAACCTATACTTAAACGATTGATACCTACATTTTTTAATTGCGTTAATTTTTCCCTTGTAAGATCATCCGGATTGCATTCTAAAGTAATTTCGGCATTTGAATCTACATTAAATTCATTTTTTATCTTTTTCAAAATAGAATTTAATTCCTCTTCCGTTAATACACTGGGTGTTCCTCCCCCAAAATAAATGGTCTCAATTTTTTTGCTTCCCAAATATTCTTTGCGTTGATCAATTTCTTTTAAGATAGCTTTAACAAGCTCAGGCTTAGCGGCCATATTCACACTAAAATGAAAATCGCAATAGGTGCATGCTTGTTTGCAGAAGGGGATATGTAAATAAATTCCAGCCAAAACAGTAAAGGTACAACTTTACAGCTTATAGCCACGGAGACTCTGAGACACGGAGGACCACTGTGAAACTCTGTGCGTCTGCGTCTCTGTGGCAAAAAATTCAACAAAAAAGCCCCCACTCTCGTGAAGGCTTCTTCTATAACAAATTTAAATATTAATTATCGCCGTAATCAACGTGCGACTCATCAAAATTCTTTTTCATTTCTTTTTTCTTAGCCTGCATACGTTCTTGCTTCATTGCTGTGAACTTTGCTTTTTGGTCGGCAGTTAAGAAGAAATTCACCGATGTCTCAAACGCCTCATTGTTCTTTTTAATCTGTCCGTGAATATCTTTTCGTTGCTCAGGGGTTGTTGATCCTTTTAATTGATCATGCAAAGGTTGATTTACCATGGCGCGTTTTAAAGCGGCTACTTCCCACTGACTTTTTTGATCGGCGGTTAAACCCAATTTTTTCTCAGCGTGGTTAGCTCCCTTTTTAGCTCTTTCTTCAGGTGTTAGTTCCTTTTTAGAAGCTTGAGAGGTTCCCATTCCGTCTGTAGTTGGTTTTTGTGCTAAAGCAGCAGTGCTAAATCCCGCAACTACTGTTACTATCATCATGATCTTTTTCATACACTAGTTTTTTGTCGTTTATGTGTGTTTGACCCTAATTTTTACCTTGGGTTTAATCCTTAAATATAGGTATTTGTTAATAGTTTAAAAAACTGTTCAATAACTCAAACCGAGGTTATAAAAGGTAAAAGACCACATATCCGCATTCTCTTCAATTAATTTAGCCGTGGGCTTACCCGCGCCATGGCCGGCATTCACGTCAATTCTTATCAAACAGGGGTTCTCCTTTTTGTTAAATTCCTGCAAAGTAGCCGCAAATTTAAAGCTATGTGCCGGAACAACCCGGTCATCATGATCTCCAGTTAACACCATAGTTGCCGGATAAGCCACCGGTTTTATATTGTGTAGCGGTGAGTATTTTAATAGACACTCAAATTCTGACTTATTTTCGCTGCAACCATAATCAACGCACCAGGCGCGACCAATAGTGAACAAATGAAAACGCAACATATCCAACACACCAACTGTTGGTAATGCTACTTTGCAAATATCAGGACGCTGGGTCATCACCGCACCTATCAATAAACCACCATTGCTTCTGCCGTGTATGGCTATCTTTTTGTAAGAGGTCATTTTTTTGTTCACTAAATACTCGCAAGCGGCTATGAAATCATCAAATACATTTTGCTTTTTACATTTGGTACCATTCTTGTGCCATTGCTCTCCATACTCTCCTCCACCTCGCAAATTTGGAACACAATACAAACCGTTTGCCTCAAGTATCATGGCGCGATCAATTCTGAATTCGGGACCTAAGGAAATATTAAATCCACCATAACCATACACAAACGCAGGGGTTTCTTCGTTGATCACTATTCCTTTTTTATGTGTAATGAACATAGGGATCATAGTTCCATCTTTGCTTTTGTAAAAATGTTGTTCGGTCACATAATCCTCGCTGTTGAAATCAATGTTGGGTTTAAAGATGAGCTTACTTTCCCAGGTTTTAGCATCAAGATAATACGATTGTTCAGGCGCGATGTATTGAATAATGCTATAGGTTGCAAAATCGTAATCTTTGTCGGAACTGAAAGCGTTCATTTTGCACAAACCCGGTAATTTTATTTCCGAAACCTGTTTTCCTTCTAAAGAGTAAACAAACAATTTCGAACTCGCATCTTTCAAATAATTTGCGATGATCTGCTTATTACAAAAACGAACGCCTTCCAAAAGATCTTTCCCTTGGGGAATTACTGCCTTCATAGCGCTAAGTACCCCGTTCTTGAACGTGAAGGATTCTAATTTATATTTTGGCGCTCCTTTATTAGAGTGTAAATAAAATGTGTTCCCAATATTATCAACAATAGAATAATCCGCGCTAAAATCTTTTGCTAAAGAAACGAATTTGGCGTTTGGCATATCCAATTCTTTGATCATGGGGATCTCTCCGCTTGTACTTTCGCTGATCATGACGATAAGGAATTTTTCGTCGCCGGTTACATTGCCCGAAAAATTATAGTTAGGATGTTTATCATCCTTGTAAATAAGCTCGTCCTTACTTTGATCATCGCCCAGTTTGTGATAGTAAAGCTTGTGACCGGTATTTTTTTGTGATAGAGCGCTCCCTGTTGGCTCATCGTATCTGCTGTAATAAATTCCGTTCGCCTTCCAACTCATCCCGCTAAATTTTACCCATTTGATTACATCGGGGAGATCTTGCTTGGTAGCTATGTCTCTGAAACGGATCTCGGCCCAATCGCTTCCTGCTTTTGAAACTGAATACGCAAGGACTTTGCAATCTTTTGAAATAGAAATTCCATTTAGCGCCGTAGTTCCATCCGCACTCAATTTATTTGGATCCAATAATACTTGCCATTCCGAGGGTTCAACATCGTAGGACTTTGCCATGTAAAGCACGCTTTGATTTTGAAGTCCCGAATTTTTATAGCAAAAGAACAGATCTCCCTTTTTGAAAGGCGCGCTTTGCTTATTGAAATTCCATAATTCCGACAAGCGCTTTTTTATTTTATCGCGAAACGGAACCCAACTCATGTAAGCTTCCGTCACCGAATTCTGCTCCACCACCCATTCTTCCGTACGCTTGCTGCGATCGTCTTCCAACCAACGGTAAGGATCTGCAATTTCTTTTCCAAAATATTTATCCTTTACATCTTCCTTGGTTGTTTTCGGATACACAATGTTGTGCTCTTTTTGTGAATAAACTCCAATTGTGTTGATAACGCAAATTAGGATCACGATATTCCTAGTTGTAAAGACTCTCATGTTGATATGTACTTGCTTTAAAATGAAATTTAAAAATCATCTGCCAATATCTTTGTGACAGACGTGATGGATCTGAGGACATTTAAAAATACGACATTCTCTCTTTTGTTTTTTGTTCTTTGCCTTGCCTCTTATTCACAATCACGTACTGAAAAGATCAAGGCTTACATTAACAAGTACAAAGATCTTGCTCTTGAACAAGCGGCTAAATTTCATATTCCGGCCAGCGTTGTATTAGCGCAGGCCATTAAGGAAAGTGACTTTGGAAATAGTCAGCTCGCTTTGGCCACCAATAATCATTTTGGAATTAAATGTCATAAAGAATGGGGCGGCGATAGCTACGCTTTTGACGATGACACATTGAATGAATGTTTTAGAACTTATCCATCCGTTGAAGATTCTTATGTGGATCACAGTATGTTCCTTGCATCTCGTCCGCGTTATGCGTTTTTATTCGACAACAAAATAAACGACTATTACAGTTGGTGCGTTGGTTTAAAACAAGCGGGTTATGCAACGGCTTGGAATTACACCGATGAGCTTCTGCTGATCATCAAGGTTTTTCATTTAGATGAGCTGGATAATGTGAATTATTTAGCAACCAAGGACGCCGCAGGGGAATTGCTTGCACAACAAGAAAAAAACATCATTGAAATAGGCAGAGAAACTCAGGAAAATTACTTTGTTTGGGCAGAAAAAGCTATCTTCGTTAAAGCAATATTAAATCTTTTGCCTGCCGAAGAAGAGCCCCTGTTAGTGAGAAGGGACGATCTGAAGCACGCTGAGTAAAGCGTTATGTCACAAAAACAAGTTATAGTTACAGGAGGAGCCGGATACATTGGCTCGCATACTATTATTGAACTGCTGGAGAAAACAAATTTCCACGTGATCTCTATTGATAATTTCTCAAACTCATCAGAGCAAACGTACAGTCGTGTTGAGAAGATCACTAAAAAACAGTTCGCTAAACTAAATGTAGACCTATGCGATCTTCAAAAATTAGAAACTGCGCTTTACCATTACGATGATATTGTTGGTGTGATCCATTTCGCTGCATTTAAAGCCGTTGGTGAAAGCACAGAGGATCCTTTAAAATATTACCATAACAATATCCAATCATTGGTAAACATTTTAAAGATCTGCGAACAAAAACAGATCAATAATTTTATTTTCTCTTCTTCTTGTTCGGTTTACGGAGATACTAAAGTATTACCGGTTACCGAAGAAACGCCTTTGCAACAAGCAGCCTCGCCTTATGGTTACACCAAGCAAGTGGGCGAAGAAATGTTGAAAGAATATAGTGGCTTGCGACCAAAGTTTAGAGTAAACGCTTTGCGTTATTTTAATCCGGTTGGCGCTCACATGAGTGGCCTTAACGGAGAATTATCTATTCACAAACCAAGTAATTTAGTTCCCATCATTACTCAAACCGCTGTAGGAAAAAACAATTTAACCGTGCATGGAAATGATTACGATACAAGAGATGGAACCTGCATTCGCGATTATGTACATGTGAGTGATATTGCCGATGCTCATGTAAAAGCGCTGGATCATTTAACCGCTGCCAAAGCAGCTTCTAATTTTTCTGTTTACAATTTAGGAACAGGCAAAGGCGTAAGCGTTTTAGAAGCCATACAAGCGTTTGAAAAGGTGAGCGCACAAAGACTCAATTATAAGATTGGTCAGCGCCGCGCCGGCGATGTAGTACAAATTTATTCCAATAGCGAAAAAGCAAAAAGAGAACTAGACTGGATCCCAAAGTACAACATTGACGATATGATGCTGAGTGCCTGGAAGTGGCAGCAGCAGTTGTAGTCAGCAAACCTCAACGACATTTATGGCACAAAATAAATTAATTCAAATGCACAATATGGGCATTGTGGTGGAGTCTCTTGACAATGCCGTACAATTTTTTGAAGAACTGGGTATGACCTTGGAAGGTCGTATGCCAATTGAAGGCGAATGGGCAGGACGTGTGACAGGATTGGGTAACCAAAAAGTGGAAATTGCTATGATGGTAACCCCCGATGGACATAGCCGACTTGAGATCTGCAAATTCTTTGATCCAAAAATAATTTCCGATCATCGTAAAGCGCCAGTAAACGCTTTAGGGTATTTGCGTGCTATGTTTGAAGTTTCAGATCTTGATGATACGCTTGCAAGACTCAAAAAACACGGAGCGCAACTTGTTGGCGAGGTTGTAAATTACGAGAACATTTATCGCTTGTGTTATATTCATGGGCCCGAAGGTGTGCTTATTGGATTGTCGGAAGATATTAGAACTAAATGACGTAAGAAATGGAATTCGATCCAAAAAATCCTATTGTTAAGCTTTGTCTCCAGGGTATGGCCATGGAAGAACAAACTAAAAGCGAAGAAGCAGGTAAATTATTTTCGGATGCATGGAGTCAGTCTACAACGGATCATGATAAATTTATTGCTGCGTTTTATGTGAGTCGCTATCAAAAAAATGTTACTGATAAATTAAAATGGCATCAAACAACCTTAGATCTAGGCTTAAAATTAAATGACGGCTCCGTTAAAGCCGCTTTGCCTTCTTTGTACTTGAGCATTGGCAAACTTTATGATGATCTTGGAGACTATATTAACTCTGCTGCAAATTACAAATTAGCTAATGAGCTTAACGAAGATCCCGACGATAAAGGCCCGTTTTATCATGGAACAAGAGCAGATCTTAAAATTGGGGATCTCTTAACGCCAGGGATAAATTCCAATTACAAGAACAACCTGGTGATGAATCACATCTATTTCACGGCATTACCCAACGGTGCCGGACTTGCAGCCGCTTTAGCAAAAGGTGAAGCACACGAACGTGTTTACATTGTTGAACCAACCGGGAAATTTGAAAATGATCCTAATGTCACTAATAAAAAGTTTCCGGGAAATCCAACGCGTTCTTACCGCAGTTCTGAGCCTTTGAAAATTGTTGGTGAACTCACAGATTGGGTAAAACAAAGTCCGGAGGATATCAAAAAATGGCGCGAAAAACTAGCGAGCAATACAGGGGAAATCATCAATTAATATTTCCTCCGGAGAAGAAGGTAAAGCCGGACCAATGCGAATTAGTTAAATTGGTATAGTATTAAAAAACGCGCGAATTAATCCATGGCAGATCATCCCTTACTTAGAAAAATATTGCTGATACAGAAAGGTAGACTTGAATCACTATTCCTGCGTGTAAATTCTCTTTACCCTAGATGAAATTCCTGTCAACACCTCATAAGGAATTGAATTCATAGCCCTTGCTATTTCTCCAACCTGTGCTTGTGTTTCAAATACGATCACTTCATCGCCTTCTTTACATTTCACATTGGTGATATCCACCATACACATGTCCATGCAAATATTACCAATGGTCTTGCAAAATTTATCATGGATCCAAACGCCACAATTTCCATTTCCTAAACTTCGGTGAAACCCATCGGCGTACCCAATAGGAATGGTGGCAATGATCATCTCGTCTTCCGCCATTCCATTCCTATTGTAACCAATGCTCTCTCCTGCTTTTACATTCTTGATCTGACTGATGCGCGTCTTCAATGTGCTTCCATTTTGCAGGTGCGCATTCTCTTCTTCATTCACACCAAATCCATACATGCCGATCCCTAAACGTACCATGTTGAAGTGTGCGTTCTTAAATCGCGATATTCCGCCGCTATTACAAATATGTTTGATAGCTATGTATCCTATTGCTTTCTCTATCTTCTCACTTGCTGCTTTAAACTGCTCTACTTGCAACCAAGTGAATTTATCCAGCTCACTATTATCCGAGCCAACTAAATGAGAGAAGATACTTTTTACTTTTAGTTGTTTGTTGCGTTTTAAAACTTCGCAAAGTTTATCAATGTCATCGCCTTCAAAACCTAATCGTTTCATTCCCGTGTCAATTTTCAAGTGTACCGGAAATGCATCTTGTATCCCAAACTTATCCAAAGCCTGTGTAAATTCCTCAAGTATTTTAAAGGAATAGATCTCGGGTTCCAAATTAAAATGAATGATGTCTTCAAAAGAATCGCGCTCCGGGCTCATGACCATGATAGGTAAAGAGATCGCCGCTTCTCGTAATTCAACTCCTTCATCCGAATAAGCCACGGCTAAATAATTTACCCCAATATGCTGTAATGTTTTTGCGATCTCGCTGCTCCCACTCCCATAACCCATAGCTTTTACCATACACATCAATTGAGTTTGCTTGCCAATGAGTGAACGGTAATAATTGATGTTATGAACTAATTTATTGAGATCGATCTCTAAAACAGTATCATGGCTTTTTTGCTGCAGCGTTTTACTGATCTGCTCAAAATCGAAACGGTGCGCACCTTTTAAAAGAATACTTGAATTATGAAGCTTGTCCTTTAGGTTGCGTTCATCTTCCAAAAGCCCACTCACATTCTGGTAAAACATGGCACGATCACCAAATAAACCGGCATTCTTAGAAATGGAAGTTCCCACGCCTATCAAAAGATCAACGCTACTTTGCTTTAATAAATTGGCAAGGTCGCTGTAAAGATCAGATTCTTTCCTGCCGGATTGCTCAATGTCTGAAACGATCACCACTTTCTTTTCGCGACGATGTTGCTGATTCAAAAAAGAAAGCGCTATACGAATTGAATCAATATCTGAATTATAAAAATCGTTGATGATGATGGAATTATTTACAGCGTTCTTTACTTCCAAACGCAAAGCGATACTTTGTAATTGTTCTAAACGTTTTTGTATCACTTCGTGTTCGTAGCCCAGGTATTTAAGCACAGCGACACAGGTTGCGCAATTCAACACCGAGGCCTTATCGACAAATGGAATATTGAACGTTTGCTTTTTGCCAGCGTTTGTTAATTCAATCGTTGATGTTTTCTGACCTAACGCATAGTACAACTTGTATGTACAATCGTTTCCCGAACCAATGGTGATGGTCATGTTCTCCGAAAAAGAAACGATGGGGTCATCGTATTTGTTCACGATCACGCGTTCTGTTCCTGTAAATAATTTCCATTTCTCTTTTAGTTTCTCATCACGATTCTTAAATCCTTCGTCGTGCGCCTGCCCTAAAGATGTAAATACACCAATAGTTGGTTTAATGATGTTTTGCAAGCGTTGCATCTCTCCGGGCTGGGAAATTCCTGCTTCAAAAATGCCAAGCTGATGTGTCTTATTCAAATGCAATACACTTAAAGGAACACCCAATTGCGAGTTATAACTTTTTGGGCTGCGACAGATCGCTTTGTCTTCTTTAAGTAATTGATACAACCATTCTTTTACGATGGTTTTTCCATTGCTTCCTGTTATCCCAATAACAGGGATATTAAACTGCGAGCGATGATGTGCAGCAAGATCCTGCAAAGCCTGCAAGGTGTCTTCCACCAAAATAAAAGAAGCTGTATTACGAATATGTTCTTTGCTACTTACTACAAACGCTCTTACTCCTTTTTCAATGAGTTCGTCGATATAACGATGTGCATCATTACGTGCGCTCACCAAGGCAAAGAAAATTACTTCGTCGGTATCCAATACCTGGCGACTATCAGTTACAAAGTGAGAATAAGACATTTCGCCAATGCCATGCAAAGATCCCTTTACAATCGCTTTTATTTCGGAAAGTGTATACACGTTATTTAGTTTTATTAAAACAATGGCGGCATAAAGGTTTGTAACTTTCGGTTTCTCCCAACATCACCAAATTCTCATTGGGCACGGTTCTGTGCGAAACATATGCCAATTGTCCACACTCCACACAAATGGCATGAACCTTTGTAACATATTCAGCGCTTGCCAACAATTGCGGCATTGGGCCAAATGGTTTTCCCTGGAAATCCATATCCAGTCCGGCGCATATCACACGAATTCCCCGATCGGCTAACTGCCTACAAACATTGGGCAATTCATCATCAAAGAACTGCACCTCGTCTATACCAACTACCTGAGCGTCGGAAACAAGTAACAAAATATTAGAACTCGACTCCACCGGTGTGCTATGAATCTCAGTGCCTTGGTGAGAAACTACTTTTAGCTCATGGTAACGCGTATCTACACTCGGCTTAAAGATCTCCACCTTTTGCTTTGCGAACTGAGCACGCTTTAACCGTCTGATCAATTCTTCGGTCTTGCCCGAGAACATGCTTCCACAGATAACCTCTATGCATCCGCGCTTCACTTGTCCTGTATTTTCCTCGGCAAACATTGTTTAAAATGCGTTAACAACAAAAAATTAAATGTAAGGTAACATATTATAAATTCAAATAAAATTTAAATACAAATTTTCAATGAGTATTGATCAGACCCTTGGTAAATTGCAAAATATCATTCATGAGACCTTACCAAATTTAGAGCTTTTTGTGGACGGTAACGTTCATCCCTCTTCGCAAGACTGTGAAAATTTGCAAAAACAATTGGGTGAACTACAGGACAAATTAAGCGTTTACAAGCATTTAAAAACTAATAAGGAGATCTCGCCGAGTTTTGGAATTCATTCAAAAGTGAGCGAAGCCATTGTGAAAACTGAAGAAATAAAAGCCACGGAAGAGCTGAAACAGGAAATTCCTCCCGTAAAAAAGGAAGAAGTTCAGGAAGTAAAACACGAACAAAAAAATGAGAGCAATACTAAGAAATTAGAGATCTCTTTAAATCAAAAATTTCAGTTCATCAATGAATTGTTCAATAAGAACGATGCAGAATACCACTCGGCGGTTGACGAGCTAAACAATTGCGAAAGTTGGGCGGATGCTGAATCTTACTTAATGGGATTAAAATCGGTTTACAATTGGAAGGACAACAACGATACTTACAAACGCCTTAAAGAACTCAGTAAAAAACGTTTTGAGTGATGCGTTTCATTTTTCTTTTTCTAATCATTTCATTTGTTACACAGGCTCAGGATTCTCTTTACACACGAGAGGTCATCAAATTTCTAACTTCCGAAAAGTGTTATGGGCGTGGTTACGTAAACGACGGCCTGATTGAAGCATCTAAATACATTGTTAAAGAACTAAAGAAGCACAAAGCGAAACCTCTTTTTGGTTCTTCTTTTCTGCAACCCTATACTTTTCCTGTAAATACATTTCCGAAAAAAATGGAGGTGACGGTTAATGGTACAGTTTTAAAACCGGGAAGAGATTTTATAGTAGACCCTTCATGCCCTTCCATAAAAGGAAGTTTTAAAATGAAAAATAAAGACTCCACGGGCTATTTACAAATTGACGGTGGAAAGGAATGCGCCATTAGATTTTCGAAAAAACTAACCTGGAGTGTAAGCCCGAACCAAGCGACAACAGCGTATATTGATATTCTTAGAAGCAGGATCACCGGAGATGTCAGGACCCTGGATGTGAATATACAGGCGAAATTAATTTCACGGTTTAAAGCGAATAATATTGGCTGCGTTATTGAAGGAGAGAATAATGATTCCATGATCGTTCTCACCGCACATTATGATCATTTGGGAGCAATGGGTAAAGGTGTTCTTTTTCCGGGGGCAAATGATAACGCAAGTGGCACAAGCATGGTTTTGAATTTTGTAAAATACTTTTCGGAGCATAAACCAAAATACAAAACAATTTTTATTTTCTTTTCCGGAGAAGAGATCGGCTTATTTGGCTCAAAATATTTCAGCGAACATCCGGCGTTTGATCTGAAGAAAGTAAAATTCCTTGTGAATCTTGATCTGCTTGGTACGGGCGACGATGGCATCATGGTGGTAAATGGCGCTGTGTTCAGCAAAGAATTTGAGGTACTTCAAAACGTCAACAAAGAAAAACAATTGGTAAAAGACATTCGTAAAAGAGGGAAAGCGCAGAACAGTGATCATTACTGGTTCACCGAAAAAGGTGTGCCTTCATTTTTTATTTATACACTGGGCGGCGTTTCATTTTACCACGATATTGATGATGTGGAAAAAACACTTCCGTTAACGGATTACAAGGACGTTTTTAAATTATTGGTGGAGTTTACAGGAAAGCTGTAAAGGTTATTTTGCCAAGGGGACGGAGAGACGCCAAGTGTCACTGAGAAAAATCAGACATTACTTTCGTTTTTCTTGAATATCAGTCGTAACACTGGTATCGCGGTAAGAATTATAAGCGTAATGAAAATGTAACCCATGTAATTTGTAATACCCGGGAAAAGTGTTACCAAATAATAGCCTATTGACGCTAGTCCAAAGATCCATAACATAGCGCCGATGACATTAAATAACATGAATTTCGTGAAATCAACCTTTACAACGCCGGCAATTACCGGAGCAAATGTTCTGATCACCGGGAGAAAACGCGCTAAGATCAAAGTCATATTTCCTCCGTACCTGTTGTAATATTTTTGGGTTGCTTCTAAGTGGCGCTTCTTAAAGAACCAGGTTTCCCTGCGTTCATAAATTCGCTCTCCCGCCTTTTTTCCGAACCAATAGCCAAACATATTACCTAACACGGCAGCGCTGATCATTGCCACAACAAGTGTAATAAAATTAACGCGCAATAATTCGGGTTGAGACTTACAAAGAATCCCGGCTAACAAAATTAAATTATCTCCCGGCAAAAAGAATCCTACCAACAAACCTGTCTCAGCAAAAATCACGAACAACAATAACCACAATCCACCATAGTGAATGATACTTTGAGGATCGGTTAATGTTTTAAAAAATTCCCACATAAGTACATGAAGGTAATACTAAATACCCCAAGAAAAACACAATGAACGTTAAGGCTGCTTTATTTCTTTATAAGCTTGCGTGTATCAAGGGTTTTACCGCTTTGATCTTTTATATCCAGAATATAAATTCCGCTTGCTTCATTTGAAATATCAACACGTGTTCCCTTTTCAAAATTTCCTTTTGCTATTTGCTTTCCTGAAATATCCGAAACAGTGTAAACTCCAGTGTTAACTCCTTTCACATCAAAAATTCCACTCGAAGGATTTGGGCTCACAGTAATTCCACTGAACTCAAGCGTTCCTTCTCCTAACTCCGTAAGTGTATTATCTTGTGTTGGACCGATCACCTTGTTGATCACCCAATTGTTTGGGTCGCAAACAACACCGATCACGCTTCCTGTAACCGGTATCGCGTATATTTCTGTTTGATTTGTATGCATCACACGAATAATTGTATCAGGCGACATCACGCGTTGTAATTTATATTCCATTGGTGTTACAAACAAAGGAACAGAGGACGGCCATGATGTGCTTTGCGTAGATTTGATCACTGCTGTGTTTCCAACAAAATTCCATTTCACATCAAAGGTTGGATATCCTTGTCCGTAATACCACTGATTGAAAAACTGTGTTTGATTAGACGACGTTTGTGTTTGGTAGTAATTCTTGAAATCAATTACAGATGCCGTACTATTCTTATACGTGTTTTGGAAACCACGCAAAGTTTGGAACCACAACGAATCGTTATTTGTCACAAAACGAAGTGTGTGAATGATGGCGCCTCCTTTGTCGTAAGTTAATCTGCTATCAAAGATCACATTTGCATCCAATGTGTCCTGTCCGGTAAAATAACAACTTCCATCCGGTTGACTCATTACATTGTTATGCGCGCTATTCAAGTTTGGAGCAAAGTTTGAAGGATCTAAATACTGCGCCGTCAGATGTTCTGAATACGCGGCAAATCCTTCGTTGATCCAAATATCTCCCCAACTTTTGCAAGTTACGTTGTCTCCCCACCATTGGTGACCGAGTTCATGAGCATCAATGTAATAATCAAAAAAACCTAAGCTGGTCATGGTTTGATGTTCCATACCTCCGCTGAACGGCGCCATACAATGTCCGTACTTTTGTTTATAGAATGGATACATTCCAAACAATTTGCAAAACAAATTCATCACTTGTGGCATTTGGTCTAATTCCACTTTTTGTGTGTTGATCCATGAAGAATTATTGATCGCGTTATCATAGATGTAATTTTGGATCCAGATAGAATCATTCGGCAAATACAATGGATGCGCGTACAAATTATATTCTTTGTATTTAGCTACCGCGACCGAAATCAAATAATAGTCGATCATTCTGTTGTTCTTCCATTCCCAACGCGTTTTTGGTCCTGCAACAGAAACTGTATTCGTCAACAAACCATTAGATCCTACTCTATTTAAAGGATCAGTGGTGATATATACCCAGCTCGCCCAAGCGCCGGATGTGGCGTTACTAAATCCACTTCCAATCGCAGCGGCGCCAACGGGCGGCGTTCCTTTATAGTAAATTGTTACGGTAAAGCTCTGTCCGTTTGGAATTGCAGTCGCAGGTTTTATTTTTACAACACTATCAACGCGTGTGGCTGTAAGCAAGGCGCCATTGAAACGAATAGAATCGATGGTATGATTCTCGTGTAACAAACACATAAAGGTATCCATTGCCGCAGCCGTAACTGTTGCAACAGTTTTTACACCTCCGCTAATAAATTTTGTTGTACGTTCCACATTCAACATCATGTGAACGAATCTCACATCATATTTCAATTCGTGAGAAATATTTGGCAACAAAGCACTTGTTGCTTTTTGATGATCAAGTAAACCTTGAGAGAATTGTCGTTTAGTAGCAGCGCAGTCTTGTGATAGAGAAAAAAACGGTACGCAAAGTGCTACCAACAGAGCTTGTAAAAGTCTTTTCATGGATAGGAGTGATTTGCGGCAATTTACGTCAAAAAAATCACATTTATCCAAGTACTTGGTCTATTTCTTTATGAGCTTCCGGGTTGCAATTACCTCATTATTAGCGTCTCGCAACTGAAGAATATATACCCCATTTGCTTTATCGCTGAGATCGAGCCTTGTGCCAACGCCACACGAGCCTGTTAAAACGGTTTTTCCGCTTAGATCTGTTACACAATACGCACTTGCTTTACCGGTATTTGTCTTCATTTCAAAAATCCCTTCACTTGGGTTTGGTGTAATGCTAAGATCAAGAGCCTCGATGGTTTTTAGTTTAATGCCTACATCTTTTAATGAAGTATCCTGGTGCGAAGGTCCGGTAGTTCGGTTGATCACCCAATTTTTAGGATCAGCAAAAACTCCTATTACTGTATCTTTCATAGAAAACATATAGGTTTCGGTGTTACTTGTGTGCATCACGCGAACAAATGTATCCAAAGCGTTCAAACGTTTGATGCGATACTCCATTGGCGTGATGAACACAGGAACCGATGAAGGAGTTGATGTTGTTTGAATGGATTTAATGATGGCCGTATTATTTACAAAGTTGTAAGAAACATCAAACGTTGGATAGCCCTGGCCATAATACCACTGATTAAAGAATTGCGTGGCATTGACAGAAGTTTGCGCCTGATAATAATTCATGAAGTCTGCCGCGCTTGCGTTCTTATTCTTATATGTGTTTTGAAAACCGCGCAGCGTTTGAAACCAAAGTGAATCATTATTGGTCACAAAACGTAAAGTATGCAAGATACTTCCACCCTTATCGTAAGTTAAGCGACTATCGAAAATACGAACAGAATTCATCGTATCTGTAAAAAATATGCTTCCACCCAACTGCGACATCACATTACTATGTCTGCTATTCATTTGCGATGCGAATGAACTCGACGTAAAAAATTCTTGTTCCGCCAGGATCTCCGTATACACTGCAAATCCTTCATTGATCCAAATATCTCCCCAACTTTTGCAGGTTACATTATCTCCCCACCATTGATGACCCAGTTCATGATTTTGAACATTTATGGAAATAAATCCAGTACTGGTCATAGTTTGATGTTCCATGGCTCCTCCAATCGGAACCAAACAGTGGCCATATTTTTGTTTGTAGAACGGATACATGCCGAATAAACGTGAGTAAAGGTCCATAACGATGCCGGTAAAATCAAGTGTTTGTTTGTCATAGGCCCACCAGCTGCTATTATACTCAGAGTAGTTTACATAATTTTGCACCAACACCGAATCATTGGGAAGATACGTGAGGTGCGCATAGCAGTCGTATTCCACGTAATTGGAAGTAGCAACCGAAATCAAATAATATGCAATGATATGATCATTGCGCCACTCGTAACGTTTGTTATTTCCATTCAGAACCACATTCTTTAAAAGTCCGTTCGATCCAACTTTGTTTGATGAGTCCGTGGTCACATCCACCCAACTTGAATCGATTTTGTCTGTCAGTATCTGTTTGCACGGCCACCAATGATAGGCAACCATCGCTTCACTCAAACTCCAACTCACCGAATCGGCTCCCATGGCATCCGAACTATACCCGCTTCCTATGGCAGCTCCACCAACAGGCGCTGTTCCACGATAATAAACTGTACAAGTAAAACTTTGCCCGTTTGGAATGACCGTTGGCGCCTTCACTTTAATTGAACTATCCTGCCGCACGTGCGAAACTAATGTGCCATTAAAACGAATAGAATCGATCACATAATTCTGGTGTAGCAAACACATAAATGTATCCATGGCGGCAGCGGTTACGGTTGCAACTGTTTTTACTCCACCCTTTACGTCTTTATTCCAACGTGCAAGATCAAGCATCAAGTGAACAAATTTTACGTCGTATTTCAGTTCATGTGAAATTGCGGGATTGAGTGATGCAGTACGCTGCTGATGCTCAAACATGCTTTTGAAATACTTTTGTTTTGTAATAGCGCATTGATGATCTTGCGAAAATGCCTGAACAAAACAACATATCGCTAGTAGGGTAAATAATTTTTTCATAGGTTTAATTACTTCAGAAAGGTATAGTGATTAACGTGCAATTTGAACAATACTTGTAAAACTGGTTCGGCGCATTTGATAAGTGGCTTAGGCTTATCTAAATATGGGTACATTCTAAGGTACTAAATTATAGCGAACAAACAAAAATTGATTACTTTTGCAGCCATGATCACCTATAACCCCAAGGATTGGTTCAAGCTTATTACCGTATTTCATAAAAGCGATACGTTCAGACGTTTGATACCTGTGATGCTGGGTGTTGGGGCGTATACCGCTGTTGTAGTGATCTTAAATATTTACGTTTACCACTGGGAGTTCAAGAACAGCAGTATCGTACATTCTATCTTAGGTTTTGTGCTTTCCATGTTGCTTGTTTTTCGTACCAATTCCGCATACGACCGTTGGTGGGAAGGACGAAAGATCTGGGGAGATATAGTAAATCAATCGCGAAACATCTCTATCAAATTCAAAGCGTATTTAAAGAATAAAGAGGCTGCAAACGAATTGATCGATCTGGTCGTTACGTACAATTATATTCTTCGCGAGCATTTACGCCCGAACGAGATCAACAAAGCAAACCTAACTACCGTTTCTGAAGAATTGAAAAAAGAACTTTTGGGTTGCGAGCATCCGCCTATGGTCATTTCAAAGCACATTCAGTTGCGTGTTGAACAGTTACGTATCAAAGGAGAATTAAGTGAAATGCAAGTGCTGATGTTGAATGAAGAGCTGAGATCGTTTATGAATAATTGTGGGGCTTGCGAACGGATCAAAAACACCCCAATCCCTTATTCTTATAATATCTTTTTGAAAAAGATGATTTTCTTATATGTGATCACCATTCCATTCGCGTTTGGTCCGGAATTTAAATACGCTACCATTTTTATTTCCATGTTCGTACTTTATGTATTCGCGAGCATTGAATTAATAGCTGAAGAGATTGAAGATCCGTTTGGTGATGACGATAACGACTTACCACTTGAAGAAATTTGCGGACGAATAAAAAATAATCTCTTAGAGATAAAAAAATGAAGAACGACCTTATATTAAAAGCTGCTAAAGGAGAAACAGTTGATCGTGTGCCTGTTTGGTTAATGCGTCAGGCAGGAAGAATTTTACCTGAATATAGAGCTACCCGCGCGAAGGCAAGGAATTTTATTGAATTTGTAAAGAATCCAGAACTAGCTTGCGAAGTTACCATACAGCCTGTAGATATTTTAGGGGTTGATGCAGCCATTATTTTCAGTGACATTTTGGTGATACCCGAAGCCATGGGTTTACCCTACCAAATGATAGAGGCGAAGGGTCCGTGGTTTGAAAAAACAATTAAAACAAAGGCTGATGTTGAGAATTTGCGAATTGCGAATGCCGGCGATCTGGATTACGTGATGAAAGCCTTGCAGCTTACTAAGAGAGAATTGAATGATCGTGTTCCTCTTATTGGATTTTGCGGCGCGCCTTGGACAATTTTATCTTACATGGTAGAAGGACAAGGAAGCAAAACATTTAGTAAAGCAAAACAATTATTATATACGCAGCCTGACTTGGCGCATGCGTTATTGTACAAGATCACACAAAGCAGTATCAATTATTTAAAAGGACAGGTTGCCGCGGGAGCTGATATGGTACAGATCTTTGATTCGTGGGCAGGGGTGTTGAGCGAGAAACAGTATTACGAATTTGCATTGAAATACATCAACGACATTGTAAAAGCAATTTCTCCTTTGGCGCCGGTGACAGTGTTTGCCAAAGACGCGCATTATGCCGTTAAAAAAATAAGTGAAACCGGCTGTAATACCATTGGTTTGGATTGGACCATTGATCCCACAATAGCGAGAGCTCAAGCCGGAAAAAATGTAACGCTTCAGGGAAATACTGATCCTTGTTTGCTATATGCCGACGAAAAAACGATCGCTAAGGAAACTGAATTAATGTTACGTGCGTTTGGAAAACAGAGATACATTTGCAATCTCGGTCACGGCTTGTATCCTGATATCGATAAAGAAAAAGTGAAATTCTTTGTGAATTTCGTGAAGGAGTTCAAACTTTAAAAGAATCGCATACTAAAGCTGCATTCGAATTTCTTCCCTGCCTCCACTTTAATAATTCCCTTTTTGCTCAAAATATCTCCGGTTGACTCCTGATGATCAGTAATTCCGTACCAAGGCTCAAGGCAAACAAATTCATTACAATCTCTTTTACTCCAAATTCCGAAATAAGGCCATCCGTTACACTTCAACTCTACACCTCGTCCACTTTTCGTGGATACGAGTTCAATATCGTCGATCTGAGAATTCTCAAATACCATTGCATCTTTATCGAATAAGTTAGAGTTCAAATCAACCTCGCCCGCGTGGATGTGAAATTTTTTCTTTGTGTCGCTCAGTAAACCATCATTTAATAAAGTGATCTCGTATTGTTTATCTGCCTTGAACTTCAACATATAATGTTGCATGCCGTCGGGTGTTGCAAACCCCGGGTGTGCACCAATACTAAAAAATAGATCTTCTGAAGACGGATTTTGGATCTCATACATACACGTGATCACATCACCTATCACGCTATACGCTATCACAAGATCAAATTCAAAAGGGAAAATGGATCTTGTCTTCTCATTGCTCTTTAATCCAAATCTTATTTCGGAGGCTGTTTGATCAAGAAGAGCGAACTCCAAATCCCTTGCAAACCCATGTTGTGGTAATGTAAAACTCTTTCCTTTATGCGAGTATGTGTTGTTCTTTAACCTTCCTACGATCGGAAAAAGCACGGGCGCGTGTCGTGGCCAAACATCCGCTTTTGCATTCCAAATATATTCGAGGTCATCGCGAACAACACTGCTGAGTTCGGCGCCTTTAGAATTTATGGAAACGGAGAGTTTATCTGAACGTAATTGGTAATTCATACTACAGGAACATAATGCCCTTTATTTCGGCTGCCTTTTTGTAAACATCAATGATCTCGTCAACACTCATCACCACCTGCTTAGAAGTAATGCTGATGTATTTTCCTTTGTCACTTTGTTTGGTCAAGATCTCGGCTTCTTCTTGAAACAGATTTTCCACTAATGCAATCTTGCGGTTATCTGCTTCCACAATGAATTTGAACATATACACAGAAGGAAAAGTTGTAGTTTCCACTAATTTTGTTCGCAAACTCTCCAATTCCTTATCTGTCATATAATTAAAAGTAGTGATTGTATACCAATACCACACCGAATATTACCAGCAATATTCCTGTAGCAAAATTTATACCATGCATTAATTTATCGGTAAGGTATTTTTTGATCTTACTTCCCAGATACACTTTGAAGATCTCTACCGAAAGTGCTAGTCCCAGCAAGATCCCAAAATAGATGCACATTTTAACCATGGAGTACTCCAATGTTTTACTTACCGCGGTAACATTTCCTAACCAAAGCAACCAAACAGTAGGATTCAACAAATTCAGGAAAAATCCTTTTAATAAAAGCACCAAAGCTGTTGGACTTTGAATTTCTATGGTCTCATTTGTTCCGGTAACAGGTTTCTTAAAATAAAAACAACCAAACACTACTAAAACTAATCCGGCTAAAATTCCCATGAAGCGCTGGTTCTTTTCATCCTGAATAAAATTTGTTGCTCCAAGATTAATGAGCGTGATCACCAACATGCACACAAAAAGATCGCTAAAAATAACTCCGGTTGCTAACAACGTCCCTTCCTTGCGACCATGTTTGATGCTAGTATTCAACAGTGCAAAAAAAGCCGGACCAAACGAAAAGGTCAGCAGCAAAATGATCACTACAGTTTGGTATACAAGGGTTAGGATCAAGCGGTGGTTTTATACGTTTCTAAAAAAGCCACCCATTCGTTCAGATGCTTTCCTTTCAATACCCTTGGGAATTTACTTTGTCCGCCCAATTTATTTTTGCTCGCCAAAAAATCGATGAATGCCTGGTTTGGCAACACATGTACGATCACTTCCTTTAAGGCATGCTTACGCTCGGTTGCGTAATCATCATTCAATTGCTTCAAATAGCCATCAAGTAGTTCTTTAATCTCTTGTGGTTCAATTTTTTTATCGGTTCCTACATACCATTCATGCGCAAACATTCCCTCATATGGTTTTCCAACTACTGTATATTCGTTGATCCCAATTTTAAGATCGTCGGCCGTGTGTTTAATGGCCATATTCATGTTATCAACGCTTAAATGCTCGCCGGTTAAACTCAAAAAATGTTTGGTGCGACCAGTGATGATGATCTCGCAGCGTTTTAAATTCGTGAAGCGAATTGTATCCCCTATCAAATAACGCCATGCGCCTGCACTATTGCTGATCAGCAAACCATAATCTTTTCCTAATTCTACTTCTGTGATATTAAGTGCTTTTGCATTAGGGAGAATATTACCATCACTATCAAAATTACTTTCGTTGAACGGAACAAATTCAAAGAACAATTTGTTATCAGTCATCAATTTCATAGCTTGACTAGGATTTGGTCGCTCCTGATAAGCAATAAAACCTTCAGAGGCCATATATGTATCCAAATAGATCAAAGGCTTTCCACACAAGGCATCAATACTGTTTTTATAAGGATGAATGGCAACGCCTCCATGCACAAAAATAGCGAGGCTTGGCCAAATATCATGAATGGTTTTTACATTATACTGTTTGATGATGCGTTCAAATAAAATCTGGATCCATGCCGGAACGCCGCAAATAAAACCTACGTTCCAGTTCTTAGCATTGTCAACGATCTCCTGCAATTTACTTTCCCAATCTTTTAACTCACGGATATCCGGGCCGGGCAACGTAAAATTCTGGAACCAGCGTGGCTGTGTACCCGTTGTAATTCCACTTAGATCGCCACTAAAATAAGTTCCGTTGTAATTTAAATTTGTACTTCCACCAACAAATAAAGCTTCACACTCATATTGTTCCTTAGACAGATCGAAATTGCGAGTAGATAAGATCTGCTTCATGGTTCCCTTTTGAATGGCTTTGATCATATCCTTAGTTATTGGAATATGTTTGCTCGCCGATTCGGATGTACCGGAACTCAAAGCAAAATAATTTATTTTTCCCGGCCAGCAAATATCGCGCTCCCCTTTCAAAGCGCGATGCCACCAAGCGTCAAAAATAGTTTGATAGTCATAAATAGGAACATCCTTCTGGAAGGTCTTGATCGGATCTTCTTCCAACAACATGTTATCAAAACGGAATTTCCTGCCAAATTCAGTGTATTCAGCCTTTTTCAACAATTTACGCAACTGGCGTATTTGTTGTTTATAGACATTCTTCCGCGCCGGTATTCTCCCGCGAAGATCTATCGCTCTTTTTATGATCGAACCTAAAATTGGCATCTTTATTAATGTTGAATTATGATCTATGAATTATGAATGATCACTCATAACTCATCATTCTTAATTCATAATTATTTAATGTATCTGAAATCCTGTTTGTTCTTAATGGCTTTCACACTATGATAGATCAATTTGATCAACTCTTCAACATCTTGCTTATGAACCGACTCCACTGTAGTATGCATATAACGCAAAGGCAAAGAGATCAACGCCGAAGCAATTCCATCGGTTGAATAGGCGAACGCGTCGGTATCTGTTCCTGTAACACGTGATGCCGCTTGGCGCTGGAATTCTATTTTATTTTTCTTAGCCGAGTCAATGATCAGCTTTAATAAATTATTTTGAACGGCCGGCGCGTAACTCAATACCGGACCTTTTCCTGCAGCAATATCTCCACTCGAAATTTTGTTCATCATTGGTGTTTGCGTACAGTGACAAACATCCGTAACAATGGCCACATTCGGATTTATTCGACGTGAGATCATTTGCGCTCCGTTCAATCCAACTTCTTCCTGCACCGAATTAACAATGTATAATCCAAAAGGTAATTTATCTTTTTTCTCTTTCAATAATCGCGCTACTTCGGCGATCATGAAACCTCCAATGCGATTATCCAAAGCACGGCCGGTATAGTAACGATTATTAAGATCTATCAGTTCGTCTTCATAAGTGATCACACATCCAACATGTATCCCAAGTGCGGCGACTTCTTTATCAGAATTACATCCGCAATCTAAAAAAATATTCTTCAACGAAGGTGTTTCTTCTTTAGCTGCATCGCGCACGTGAATAGCCGGCCAACCAAACACAGCTTTCACAATTCCTTTCTCGGTATGAATATTCACACGTTTTGACGGTGCTATTTGATGATCACTTCCACCATTCCTTCTCACATAAATAAATCCATCTTTTGTAATGTAATGAACAAACCAACTTATCTCATCAGCATGTGCTTCAATTACAACTTTGTAATCAGCTTTTGGATTGATCACACCCACTGCGGTCCCATACGTATCCACAAAATGATCATCAATGTATGGCTTCAAATAGTTCAACCACAATTTTTGTCCCGGCGCCTCAAAACCTGTTGGCGAAGCGTTATTTAAATACGAAAAAAGGAACTCTTTTGACTTGCTGTTAAGAATGGATTTTACAGGCATAATTTAGAATATTTAAACCCTAAATTAACTAAAAAGAAATTGATTTTAAAAGCGTTTTCTAACGTTAAATTCGCGTTCTTATGTTACGCTATTTTGTGTTGTAAGTATTCATGCAGCGCTCCAATCCAATGAAGGTAAAGGCTTTAATAGCGTCGGCCGCCACTTGCGTGCGTTCTGCAACTTTTGCTTCTTCTTCTTTATCCCATTTTCCCAATACATAATCCGCTTGCTGCCCTTTGCTAAACTCTTTGCTAATGCCAAATCGCAAACGCGGATAATTTTGTGTATTCAACACTTCCTGAATATTCTTCAAACCATTGTGTCCGCCGTCTCCACCCTTTGGACCAATGCGGATCTTTCCCAGGGGCAAAGCCAGATCGTCAACGATCACAAGGATATTTTCCAAGGCAATTTTCTCGTTCTGCATCCAATAGTTCACTGCCTTTCCGCTCAAATTCATATAGGTAGTAGGTTTTACAAGGATAAGGATCTTCCCTTTGTGCTTTACTTCGGCTACATCCGCCAAACGATCACTTTTGAATTTCCCGCCTAGCTCTTTGGCTAAATGGTCAAGCACATCAAAACCAATATTATGACGTGTGTGAGCGTATTCCTCACCAATATTCCCCAGACCAACTATTAAGAATTTAGACATAAAATTACTTCACAAATATACATTTTTACGGCCCTTTTAAAAGCGCGTTTATTACAAAGTTTTTGTAAATTAGTAGCTTATATCATTGGTTAGATGCGCAAAGATCTCACAAACATATTCTATAACGGAACTACAACCGATCCAGAAAAAAAAACAACAACTGATCCGCCGTTCATCACCGCCGAACAAATAGAAATTAAACCCCTCTATACCTCTGATGATACAAAAACATTTGAGCACTTGCATTTTGGAGCCGGTGTTGCGCCATTTTTGCGCGGACCCTATTCCAGTATGTATGTTCAAAATCCCTGGACGATCCGTCAGTATGCAGGATTTAGTACGGCAGAAGAGAGCAACGCGTTTTACAGACGGAATTTAGCGGGCGGACAAAAAGGATTGTCAGTTGCATTTGATCTTGCTACACATCGCGGTTATGACAGCGATCATGAGCGTGTTGTTGGCGATGTTGGAAAAGCCGGTGTTGCCATTGACTCTATTTTGGATATGAAAATTTTATTTGATCAAATTCCCTTGGATCAAATGAGTGTTTCTATGACCATGAATGGAGCTGTGCTTCCGATCCTCGCATTTTATATTGTTGCCGCCGAAGAACAAGGCGTGAGCATGGATAAATTAAGCGGTACTATTCAAAATGATATTTTAAAAGAATTCATGGTGCGTAATACATACATCTATCCTCCCGCGCCATCAATGAAAATTATTGCAGATATTTTTGAATTCACTTCAAAGAAGATGCCTAAGTTCAATTCTATCTCCATCAGCGGTTATCACATGCAGGAAGCAGGCGCAACTGCGGATATTGAATTAGCATACACACTTGCGGATGGATTAGAGTACATTCGCACGGGAATAAAAGCGGGATTGGACATTGATACCTTCGCGCCGCGTTTATCTTTCTTCTGGGCAATTGGCATGAATCATTTTATGGAGATCGCCAAAATGCGCGCAGCACGAATGCTGTGGGCAAAAATGGTGAAACAATTCGATCCAAAATCCTCAAAGTCTATGGCTTTGCGCACGCATTGTCAAACCAGTGGATGGAGTTTGACCGAACAAGATCCGTTTAATAATGTGACACGTACATGCGTTGAAGCTTTAGCAGCGGCGATGGGTCACACACAAAGTTTACACACAAATGCATTGGACGAAGCTATTGCTTTGCCCACTGATTTTAGCGCACGCATTGCACGTAATACACAAATTTATTTACAGCAAGAAACTGACATTTGCAAAGTAGTTGATCCTTGGGGAGGATCGTATTACGTAGAATCACTAACTCACGAAATTGCGCACAAAGCCTGGGCACTAATTCAAGAAGTAGAAGAATTGGGTGGAATGGCAAAAGCTATTGAAACCGGAATTCCAAAAATGCGCATTGAAGAAGCCGCCGCAAGAAAACAAGCGCGGATCGACAGTGGAAAAGACATTATTGTTGGTGTGAACAATTATCAAACGACCGAAAAAACAAATATTGAAATTTTGGATGTTGACAACACCAAAGTTCGCGAACAACAATTAGCGCGCTTAAAGAAATTAAAATCAGAAAGAAATAATACCGATGTACAAAATGCTTTAGACGCGCTGACTAGAGCTGCCGAAACGAATTCCGGAAATCTTCTGGAACTTGCCATCAATGCAGCGCGTGTGCGTTGTAGTTTGGGCGAAATATCGTACGCACTTGAAAAAGTGTATGGACGATATAAAGCAAATATTCGCTCCATTGCAGGAGTATACAGTAAAGAAATTAGCATGGATGATCATTTTATCACCGCAAAAAAATTATCGGATGAGTTTGCCGCCAAAGAAGGCCGTCGTCCTCGCATCATGGTTGCAAAAATGGGACAAGATGGTCACGACCGTGGCGCTAAAGTAATTGCTACTAGTTTTGCCGATCTTGGTTTTGATGTGGATATTGGTCCGCTGTTCCAAACACCACAAGAAGCCGCGAAGCAGGCAGTAGAAAATGATGTGCATGTTCTTGGCGTTTCAAGTTTAGCGGCTGGGCACAAAACATTAATTCCTCAAGTAATTGCCGAATTAAAAAAATATGGTCGCGAAGATATCATGGTTGTTGCTGGTGGTGTTATTCCGCAACAGGATTATGATTTCTTATTCAAAAGTGGTGTTTCATTTGTCTTTGGTCCGGGAACGGTTATTGCCAAAAGCGCGATCGATATTTTAAATAAACTTATGAAGTGATTTTAAAACGCCAGACTTATATTTTCCTATTCATCATTCTGCTTAGTTCGCTGCGAGCACAAGACGAACAAATAGAACCAATGATCAAAGGTAAAGATCTAACTACCTCTTTAAAGATCATTGACTCAATGGGATTCCTTGCCAGAAAGAAAGATCCTTCTGTAGGAATATATTATGCCAACAAATTGATAGAAGTATCGCTCAGGTTCAAGAACGACACCATGATCGGGCGCTCTATTTGGAGAAAAAGCAGATACCTCAGAAAATTGGGAGAATATGAAGCGGCGGAAAAACTCTTGGATCAGGTTGACAGTATTTTCAAAAAACGAAATGATGTTAAATGGCAGATCACCGTGCTTACCGATAGAGGAAATATTAACTTATATAGGGGACTTAATGAAGCCGCCCTTACAAATTACCTCGACGCTCTGTCTTTGGCACAAAAAGCGAGATCGGATGATCAGGTGGGAACACTTTATGCGAATCTTGGTAATTTGTATCTTCTAAGTGAGAAGTATGATAAATCCATTGAGTATTATTTAAAGGCTGTGAAATATTTTGATCTGAAAAAAGATACCGTAAGTATGGCCTTAACTTTAGACAACCTCGGGCTTGTATCTACCAAAAAGAAAGATTACAAAACTGCACTTGACTACCATTTCAAATCTTTAAAGCTCATTGAACGATTGAACGACAAAAATTTTCTTGCGGAATCCTTTGTCAATATTGGCATCGCCTATGCGGGACTTAACGAGCTGGATAAGGCGCTCGAGTATTACAAGAATGCACAGGACATATATGCAAAACTCGGTTCTAAACTTGGTATCGGCAACGTGAATATCAATATTGGCGAAGTACTCTACAAACGGAACAAAGTAAAAGAAGCGATAACGTATTACGAAGATGGCATGAGGGTAGCTAAAGAACTCGAATCTTATCAATTGGTGAGCACCTACGCCGAAAATCTTTCTAAGTGCTACGAACGGATCGACAATCCCGCACTTGCCCTGAAATATTATAAAGAGTTCACGAGTACCAAGGATACTGTGATGAATATTGAAAGTAATAAGCAGATCAATGATCTCACCGAAAAATTGCAGGCTAAAGAGAAACAAATAGAAATAGATCTGTTAACAAAAGACAAAGTGATCAATGAGAACAAACTTGAGCGCAATAAAATAGTTACTATTTCTTTGATCGTCGGGATCGTTCTCACGTTAGTTCTCCTCTCGATGTCCTACTTCAGGTATCGCGATAAGAAAAAGGCGAACCATTTATTGGAAGATAAGAACAAGATCATTGAAGAAAAACAAAAAGAGATCTATGATTCTCTGCAATATGCTAAACAGATCCAAAAACTACTTCTGGCCAACCATTCCTTGGTGAATGAAACCCTCCCCGACAGCTTTATAATGTTCAAGCCCAAAGATATTGTAAGCGGTGATTTTTATTGGGCTGCAAAAAAAGAAGACCGTTTTTATTTATCGGTTTGCGATAGTACCGGACATGGAGTTCCTGGTGCCTTCATGAGTTTACTCAACATCAATTTCTTGAACGAAGCTGTTGTTGAAAAGAATATCGCAGAGCCCAACGAAGTTTTTAATTACGTGAGAAAACGCTTGATCGAGAACATTTCTCAGGAAGGAAGACAAGATGGAATGGACGGGATATTACTTTGCGTGAATATAAAAACAAAAAGCATCACCTACGCCGCTGCCAATAACGCGCCCGTGATCATTTCAAACAAAACACTAAGCGTGGCGGAAGCCGACAAAATGCCAATTGGAAAAGGGGAGATAGACCAACCCTTTAAATTGCATTCACTTCAATTAAAAAAAGGCGACATGATCATGCTATATACCGACGGATACGCAGATCAATTTGGTGGGCCAAAAGGAAAGAAATTCAAATACAAGCCGCTTAACGACATTCTATTGCAAAATCACGAATTACCTGTAATCGATCAGGAGAACCTTTTGTATACAGAATTTGAGAAATGGAAAGGCGATCTGGAACAGGTGGATGATGTTTGTATACTTGGCGTTAGATTGTAAATATGAAAAGGATATTAATCTTATTGGTCATTCTTATTAGCCAGGTTTCAAAAGCACAGAGCGTCGAAGAAGATTCTCTTCGTTCGATCCTTTCAGATCCTAAAACGCCCAAACAGCAAAAAGGAGAAAGTGCATTACAGCTGGGCGAGATCTACTTCACAAAAAATCGCCTGGCAGAAGCCTTGGATAATTTTCATCTTTCTCTAAAATATGCGATAGAGTCGAATGACATAAAAACCAAAGCCGAATGCCTTAATAACATTGGGATCATCTACAATCGTAATGGCAATCTTATAAAATGTATCGCCTTCATCGAAGATTGTCTAAAATTGAGGATGCAGATCAACGATAGTTCAGGTCTTGCTCAAACATACAATAATCTCGGTTTTTTTTACCAGATAAAGGGTGAATATTCACGGGCGCATTATCTTATTGTGAATGCTATACGCTTACAGGAGAAGATCGGGGACAAAAAAGGAGTTGGTTACTCTTACCTCAATTTATCGAAGATCTATCAGCATTTTGGAAAGCTGGACAGCGCCTTTATTTGCGTTGAAAAAAGTTTGAAAGCGAGAGAAGAGGCCAAGGACAAACGGGGAATCAGTGAAAGTTTATCGGAAATGGCCAAGATCAAGCTCGAGCAAAAAGACAACACGCTTGCAGAAAAATATGGCACCATGGCGCTGGAGCTCGCACAAAAAAACAAACAGATCTCAACCATACGCAATTCGGCCGAAACGCTTTACAAGTTATACAAACTAAAAAACAACCTGCCAAAAGCGCTTGAAATGCACGAGGTCTTTGTAATGATGAAAGATAGTTTTTCAAACGAACGGAACAGGAAATCTTCCTTACAAAAAGAATTTCAGATCGCATACGACAAAAAGTTAGCTACAGATAGCATTAAACAACAAGAAGCGAATAAAGTGAAAGATGCGCAGATCAAAGCGCAGGAGAGTGAGCTGAAACAAGAGAAAACTATGAAATTCGTACTATATGGCGGTAGTTTACTTTTATTATTGTTTGGGGCCTTCATGTTCAATCGCTATAAGATCACTATCAAGCAAAAGAACATTATTGAACAACAACAGGGGTTAACGAGAAGGCAGAATACTTTGCTTGCCGAAAAACAAAAGGAGATCATTGATTCCATAACTTACGCCGAAGAGATTCAACGAACTTTGATCGCCAATCATGATTTTGTGAATCAAACTTTACCTGACAGTTTTGTTTTTTATCAACCAAAAGCCATTGTAAGTGGGGATTTCTATTGGGCAACCGGTTCCACGTCCAGCGAAGTTTTCCAAGTGTTTGGTTCCGACGAGATCCCGCCTAAAACAAAAGAACGCGAACTTTTTTACTTAGCCGTTTGCGATAGTACAGGCCATGGCGTGCCTGGCGCGTTTATGAGTTTGCTTAATATTAGTTTTTTGAATGAAGCCATAAAAGAAAAGAAGATCCACGATCCCAGCAAAGTATTTGATCATGTGCGCGAACGTTTGGTTGACAGTATTTCAAAAGGTGGTAGAAAAGACGGCATGGATGGTATTTTGTTGTGTTTTGACACGGAGAATCAAGTGATCTATTATGTGGCGTCTAACAACGCTCCGCTACTTATAAGTGAAGGGCAATTAAAACATTTGCCAACCGATAAAATGCCTGTTGGAGACGGAGAGATAAACGAGCCGTTCAAATTATTCAATATCGCTTACAAAAAAGGGGACATGCTGTATCTATACACCGATGGCTATGCAGATCAGTTTGGGGGGCCGCAAGGTAAAAAATTCAAATACCGACAATTGGGCGAACTGCTGATAGAAGTTTCCGATTTAACATTGAACGAACAAAAAATACGCGTACAACAACGGTTTTTTGACTGGAAGGGTGACCTTGAGCAGGTTGACGATGTTTGTCTTCTGGGCATACGTTTGTAAACCTATTTAATATAAAATAACGTTTAGTTCATTCGGTCTCCACTATTACACAGTAAAAGCGAATTTCTTTTAATACCTTTGCAAAATGCGTATCTGGCCTTACATAATCGCTTTTACACTACTGTCATCACTTGCCTCGGCTCAAAATTTTTCTATAATGGCAAAGATCGTTGACGAAGATGATTCGGCGGCTGTTGGTGCGGCCGTAAGTGTATTAAAGATCGGCGATTCGAGTTTAGTGAAAGCAGGATCCGCCAACATAAACGGCTTCCTAAAAATGCAAGATATTCCTGCAGGATCTTACATTTTGAAAATAGAATACATTGGATATAAAGACGACTACCGCAAGATCGATCTGAATCAAGATCTCCGCATAGGGAAAATTAAATTAAAACCGGACTTTGAAACCCTAGGCGAAGTAGTGATCACTACTTCGGCAGTTACTACAACTCAAAATGGAGACACAACAGGTTACAACGCCAATGCGTTCAAAACAAATAAAGATGCCACCGCGGAAGATCTGGTTACAAAAATGCCGGGGGTAACTATTGTTGACGGAAAAGTTCAAGCTCAAGGTGAGGATGTAAAACAAGTTCTGGTGGATGGTAAGCCTTATTTTGGTGATGATCCAAATGCCGTTTTAAAAAACCTTCCCGCCGAGGTAATAGACAAAGTACAGTTGTTCGATAAACGAAGTGATCAATCAACATTCACGGGTATCGACGATGGAAACACAAGCAAGACCATCAACATCGTTACAAAAAGTCAATTTCGAAATGGCGTGTTTGGAAAAGTATATGGCGGTTATGGCTATGAAGACAAATACAAGGGTGGCGCGGTTGTAAATCGTTTCAAAGAAAAACAACGGTTCACCGTCATGGCCATGACCAATAATGTGAACGAACAAAATTTTAGCAGTGAGGATCTTTTAGGCGTGATGAGTTCGGGTTCGTCAAATAATAATCGTGGCGGAAACTCCGGTGGACAAGGCCGGGGCGGAAGTGGTCGTAGCGGTGGCGGCGGTCCTTCAAACCCCGCAGATAATTTTTTGGTTGGTTCAAAGAACGGGATCAATGTTACTAATGCCCTTGGTTTAAATTACTCCGATCAGTGGGGAAAGAACACCAGCATTAGTGCGTCGTACTTTTTTAACTGGACCAACAACAACGCTACCACTACTCTACTCCGTCAATATCTTGCCGGTGGAAATTCAGGTTTAGCGTATAATGAATCAAATATCGCAAAGAGTGATAACTACAACAATCGCTTTAGCGCACGCTTCGAACACAAGATCGATTCTTTGAATTCTATTTTATTGCAACCAAAATTTTCTTTGCAGATAAATAATGGCGTAAGCAGTATCGACGGTGTGAATTCTCGGACCTCTACACTCAGTACGATCAATAATAAATATAATTCAAATTTAACAGGGTACTCTATCGCCTTCCCTATCTTGTATCGTCACTCTTTTTTAAAACGCGGTCGCACATTTTCAATTGATCTTAATCCCACTTATAACCCTAGTACCGGAACAAGTAGTTTAACCTCTTATAATGCGTATTACGATACGTTAACGGTTGTTGACACGGTTGATCAGCGTTCACATCTTAATAAATATGCATTCAATTCAACAAGCAATCTCTCGTACACCGAACCGCTCAGCAAAGAAAGTTCCCTTTCCCTGAATTATATTTTTACATACAATGTTTCTGAATCAACCAAAAACACATTTAACAAGAACGGCGTGATAAATGATTATAACTTGGTTGACTCTCTAGTTTCAAACGTCTTCAATAGCACTTACATCGCCCATGCCGGAGGATTATCTTACCGCTATCAAAAAGAGAAATATAATTTCTCATTGGGGGTGTCTGCCCAGCAAGCCGAACTAAATAAACAGCAGCAATTCCCCTATTCTTCTAATGCTACCAAAGTATTTAATTCTATTTTGCCAAATGTACAGTACCAATACAAATTCAGTAAACAAAATAATCTAAGGGCAAATTACCGCACCAATAACCAGGCTCCAAGTATCGATCAATTACAAAACGTGCTTAACAATAGCAACAGCTTACAGTTAAGCATTGGAAATCCCAACCTTCGTCAGAGTTTTCAAAACAACTTGTTCATTCGCTATTCGGGCGTTAATGCCACGAAAGGAACCAATATGTTTGTGTTGGTGGGCGGAACTTATACCGATGATTATATTGGAAACAGCACGATCATTGCAAACAAAGATACGGTTGTGTATAACGATGTTTTCCTTGCGAAAGGATCACAGATCAGCCGGCAGGAAAACTTGAACGGTTATTACAATGCCCGTTTCTTTTTTAACTATGGATTTCCAGCAAAGTTCATCAAGTCCAATATTAACATCAACACTGGCATCAACTACAGTAATGTTCCTGCGTTGATCAACAACAAAGTGAACTATTCAAAAACAACCAGTCCTACTTTTGGTTTAGTGATCAGTAGTAACTTCAGTGACAAAGTTGATTTTACTATTTCAACAAACTCATCTTATAATACTGTTTCAAATTCATTGCAAACCAGTTTAAACTCATCGTATTTAAACCAGGTGTCTAAAGCAACAATGAATTTAACGCTATTCAAAAAATTGGTTTTGAGAGGAGAATATACCAATACGCTTTATACAGGATTAACGGCCTCCTACAATCAGAACATTAATTTACTGAACGGAGCTTTAGCCTTGAAATTCCTAAAAGATAACCGTGGGGAGCTAAGACTTTACGTGTTTGATATTCTGAATCAAAATAAAGCCATTCAAAGAAATATCACAGAAACGTATATAGAGGACACGCGTTCCAATATTCTGCAACGTTACTACATGCTAACGTTTACTTACAACATCAAAAAGTATTTCCAGAAAAAAGGAGACGCTACAGGAGATAAGTAGTGCTTCAACAAGTTCAGCAATCTTTATTTTTTACTCGCGGCTTCCAAACCACAGGTTAAATATGCGGCAAACTCAGACACTTTAGGCGTATAGCCAACAGGCTTCACCAATAGTTTTTCATCTGCGCTCAACAAGGCATAATACGGTTGAGAATTATTAACGAATGTTTCCGTTTGAAATGTTGCCCATTTATCCCCCACGGTTTCAATATGCTTTAATTTCCCTTGAGCGGTCACATAATCATGTTGCTTGTCAGCTGCGAGAACTTCGCGGTCGTCCACGTAAAGTGAGATCAATACATACTTCTCATTAATGATATTAAATACTTCCGGTTGATTCCAAACATTCTCCTCCATCTTACGGCAGTTCACGCAAGCCCAGCCTGTGAAATCTAACATGATAGGTTTGCCTGTTTGTTTGGCATATGCAAGACCTTCTTCGTACGAGTGAAAGCAATTTAAATTGAGCGGGCAATGATTTGGGTGAACAATACTGTAACCCGCAGGTGGAGCTAATCCACTCAACAAACTCAAACTCGTAAATGTTTTGGTTTCATTGCTGTAACGGAATCCCGCGCTGAAATAAATAACACAAGCCAAGGCAAAAGCGGTCATAATTCCCCGCACAGCGTTCCATTTTTGGAATGGACCATCATGTGGAAATTTAATTTTACCAAGGAGGTAAATAAATAAACCCAAGGCTATAACGATCCACAAGCCCATGAACACTTCGTATTTTAAAATTCCCCAATGCTCAACAAGATCGGCATTTGATAAGAATTTAACCGCAAGTGCTAATTCAATAAATCCTAAAACAACTTTCACCTTCGACAACCAACCGCCTGACTTTGGCAATTTATTTAACCACGATGGAAAAGCTGCAAATAAAGTGAACGGCAACGCAAGTGCTAAACCAAATCCGCTCATACCAGCTGTCAATTGCCATGCGCCGCCATCAGAAGTTAACGATCCTGCTAAAAGCGATCCTAAAATTGGTCCTGTACACGAGAACGAAACCAACGCAAGTGTAAGCGACATGAAAAATATGCCGATCAATCCTCCAACGTTAGAAGCCGAATCCGCTTTATTTGCCAAAGCGCTTGGCAACGTGATCTCATAATATCCGAAGAATGAAATAGCGAACACCACAAATACAATAAAGAAGGCCACGTTCAGCCAGGCGTTTGTAGAAATAGTATTCAAAATGTTCGGATCAATACTATCCAATAAATGAAAAGGCAAGCTCAGAATAATATACACCAGTAAAATAAAGAAACCATACAGCGTGGCATTGAACATACCTTTTTTACCCTCGCTGCTTTTTGTAAAGAAACTCACGGTAAGCGGGATCATCGGAAAAACACATGGGGTTAACAGAGCTAGCAAGCCTCCAACAAAACCTAAAATAAAAATGGTCCAATTTCCTTTTCCTTTAATTTCGTCGGCCGAAATAGCGCACTCACTTACAGGTTTTGTATGATCGATCGTTGGATGTTTGTATTGAAAAGCAGAAGTTGGAGGATTTTGGAAACTAATTTCTTTTGGAACCTCTTCTACCCGGGTAAATACTCCGTCTTTGATCATGAACACAAACGGGATTTTTTGAGCAGGCAAACATTTTGAATCATCGCAGGTTTGAAATTCGATCTGTCCTTTTATATATCCGTTCAGATCTCCTTCAAATTCCTGAGTAAATACAGCTTCTCCCTCATGATATCTCGTTTTCTCTTTATAAACAGCTTCTTTTTTCTCAATCACTCTCGACAAGGAATTTACATCTCCCTTTAATTTCACACCTACAAGTGAATCGAACCTAAATGAGGTTGGCACTAGTGATTTCTCTTTAATTTTATTAGCGTTAATATGAAATCCATGATCGATGCTTGCTTTGAAAGTGATCATGTATTTCCCTTTACTTCCCGGAGCCATCACGCCTTGAATATCCCATTTTACCGGATCCAAAATTCCCTGAGTTTGATTGAGACTTAATGGATTCAAGCCATTTGCTTGCGGTAAATTCAATGAAAATGTGGGCGTATTTGCAGTTGGCGTCGTGGTTTTTGTATTCTCAATCTGAAAACTCTCTGTTGCTACCACCGCGCCCTCGCTTCCATCCAGTACAAATTCAAATGGCTCCTTGGTTGGTGGCAAACATTGCATGGCACACACCATGTACTCCACATTTCCCTTTACACGGCTCGTTTTGCTTACTTTTACTTTTTGTACAAATGTTACTTCATTTTCAAAATAAACAAGCTTCATGTCAAAATTCGGATCATATTCCTCATGACCTTTCGGCTCAAATGTCTTCCCTTCCAATGTCACATCGGGATTTGTCTGAAACGTGAATTTGGTTGGCACAGGGCCATTATCCTCAATGTATTGCGAATAGATGTGCCAAGTCTTATCAATTTTTGCAGTGAACTTTAGTTCATAATTATTGTCGGAAATTTTGTTTTGAGAAAAACTCCATTTTACCGGGGTTAAGATCTGGCTGGAGATCAGGAAAGGTAATAAGAGAAGAAATAAAAGAGATCGTTTCATAGTATTTAACTTGTGTGATCGCGTACGATCACCCATTTGCCTTCAATTTTTTTCCAGAGTAAAGAATAATGTCCTCCCACTTGTGATCCGTCAGGCCGGGTGATCTGCCATTTTCCTACAACGGTTGCTGTTTCCTTCGAGAACACTTCTGTTTTAATATTCGTAAATGCCAACACCCCCATCAATTCTTTACTTGAATAGTTCTTTTTGTAATTTGCCATTGTTTGTTTCCATCCGTATGTAATAGATTTACTCCCAATGAACATCAAACTGTCATTATTCCAATAGTACTTCATAAAACCGTCGATATCGAAATCATTCCAGGCTTTCTCCTGTAATTTCATCAAGGAATGGATCTCTGCGCCGATCTTCTGCGCGTTTTGCGCATAACCAAAACTACAAGAAAAAAGAATTGCTAAAAGAATACAGCGGAGTTTTATCATACTTTAACACCTATTACTAAGATATCATCAACCTGTTCGGTTCCTTCCATCCATTGCTCAATAAAATCATTTAAATAATTATGTTGCTCTTTGATAGAAAGATGTTGAATGCTTAAAATAATATCTTTGAATTTACCGGTCATTAATTTCTTTTTCTTTGGTCCGCCAAACTGATCGGCGTAACCATCACTGAACATATAAACCGTATCTCCTTTTTTTAATTCGATATCATGCTGCTCAAATTCCTGCGTATCCTGAGTTAATCCACCAATAGCAACTTTGGTAGCTTTGATCTCCTGAACTTCTTTCGCGTCTTTTTTGATGATCCATAACGGACGATTTGCTCCCGCGTAAGAAACAGTTGCCGTTCCATTTGATTTTGTTGGGAAGGCGCACAAACTAAGATCCATCCCGTCGCGCGTTGAAGTGGTGCTCGACGATTGACGCAAAGCGGCTTTTACTCCTTTATTTAATTCGGTCAATATTTTTCCCGGTTCCGATGCAAGATCAATAGCATCCTTTAGTTTTTCGTAACCGATCATACTCATGAACGCGCCCGGAACACCATGGCCTGTACAATCCACCGAAGCAATGTAAACTTTTCCTACTTCATCGGCGTACTTATCATAGAAGAAATAAAAATCTCCGCTTACAATATCTTTTGATTTATAAAGAATGAAATAATCTTTCAAGTACAAGGAGATCTCTTCCTTTGGTGGGAGAATAGCGTGCTGAATACGTTTTGCGTACTGAATACTCTGTTCCGTTTCAATATTCTTCAGTTCAATTAATTTACTCTTGGTTTCGATCTCATGTTTTTGAATAGAGATCTCCTGTGATTGTTTCTCCAATAACTGATTTGCCTTTTTCTTTTGCTGGAAACTTCGGAACATGTAAAACGCGAACAAAGCCACCAACAATAATCCACCGCCCA
This sequence comes from Bacteroidia bacterium, assembly GCA_044229315.1. Classification (GTDB taxonomy): domain Bacteria; phylum Bacteroidota; class Bacteroidia; order B-17B0; family Aurantibacillaceae; genus Aurantibacillus. The sequence goes on along the minus strand of JBGATG010000002.1, from coordinate 1,052,958 downwards.
TAAAATACCCATATAGTTTTTGCTGTTTGATCTCTGTTTCTTTCAGTTCCTTTTCTCTATTGGCAAATTCCAACTGCATAGAATTTTTTAAGTTCTCAGCTTCAGACATTGCCAAACTTTGGTTAGATTTATTGAGCGCGCTTTGTTTTTCTTTCAATTCAAGTTCTTGCACTCGTTTCAAAACAGCTAAACGTTCCAATTCTTTTTCCTTAGCGGCAGTTTCCAAAGCTTTTTTCTCTAACTCAATTTGTTGTTGTTCCAATTGAAGATCTTTAATGCGTTTTTGTTGTTGCGCCATAGCTAGATCAGCTTCTTGCTTTTCACGCGCCATTTTTTCGGCTAGGATCTCGGCTTCTTTCTTTTTTAGTTCAGCTTCTTTCAGATCTTGTTCGCGTTTCAAAGCCTGGATCTCGGCTAATTTTTTTTCCGATTCCATACGCAAATTCTCGATCTCCAGTTTTTTGTTGTCATCTGCTGCCTGCGCTAAAATATATTTTGTTGATTCGCTTATTCCCTTCACCTGCTTGTTGAACAAATTCACATAAGCACCATCCGTAGTAAATCTCCTTTTACGTTTATTGAAATAGATCTTACCCGCGTGTTTGTTCAATAGTAAACTCATAAAATCGGAACTTAAGGAATTCACGAGATTATCGCTCATTTGAACCTTCCATTTCTCTAATTTGTAAATGGTTGTATCATTCAAATTACCAACGTTGGCGTCTAATAATAAAGACACGTCATCAAATCCTTCTTTGCTAAAATGGATCACGTACTCAAAATTCAATTCCAATTTCAGTTGAAATGTCCCATCTGAATTATTCATTCCATCGTAAATTTCAAAATTATCGCGCTCCACTGTGATGCGCACATTTGAAAGTTCCTTTCCAAACTTATCGATCTTACCACTAAATGCTAAATAAGAATCTTTGAAGCGATGTTCGGCATTCTTTTTCACCTTGTTTCCCGCCGCGTCGTAAACAAAATACTCACCATCAAAATCATTCCCCTTTAAATTTCCTTCTGCTACCAATTTTCCATCCTTGTTGTAAAACTTAGCAACCCCGTTCGGCTCATCATTTACATAACGAATTTCAGTTTCAATTTTGCCGGTTTGATGATAGCTTTTCCAAAGTCCAATTTTTTTCCCATCCTTATAACTTCCATCTTCAACAATTTGGCTTGGCTTATAGAATTTGTACTTCTTTCCTTTCTTATCTTTCCCTCTCAAAACCCAACGACCTTGCTTCGTACTATTGTTCTCGATCACATTCACGGTATCGCCTAAATAAAGGTCAAAAGAAGTCCAGTTAGACCTTTGGGCCTGAGCGCAATACACCACAAAAAGCGTTAAAACAACAGCCAATCGCTTCATTCCTTAAAAATAGGGCGAATTTTCAAATAATTAAATATTTATGTACCTTTGTCCTAGTTCTTTAACAAACTTATCAAGAAAGGCCTAGGGATACGCCCGTTTAAGCCTTACCAACCCTGATTTAGTTACAAAGTTTGAAAGTTCAAAGTTTAGAAAGTTATTGCTGCATGCGATATGGCAACTTTCTCAACTTTCATAACTTTAAACTTTCAAACTAATTAGAAGGTGGGAATTCGTTCCGGTTCACCGGAAAAGATAAGTCGGAAATAAATTAGATATTTAAAAACAAAATATACGATCCCTTCCGATTAAAAAACGTGAAGGGATTTTTTGTGAGCCTATGTTTTTACAAGACAACGTCGAAGTAAAAACATTAGAGCGAACAATCCTGAGCTTGTCGAAGGGTTATTTATGCAAACTGAGAGTACACATAGATTCGCTGATAGAGTTGATAATTACATCAAGTATCGCCCGCATTATCCGCAGGAGATGTTTGATTTCTTATCACAGGGAAACATCATTTCTGAAAAATCGGTAGTTGCTGATATTGGATCAGGAACCGGAATCTCCAGCGAACCTTTTTTGAAATTAAATTTAGAAGTGTACGCCGTTGAGCCAAACAAAGAAATGCGTGAAGCCGCTGAGAAATTATTGGGCGATCACAAAAATTTCCATAGTGTAAATGCAAGCGCGGAAAACACAACGTTGAAAGATCAATCAGTAGATGTGATCATTGCGGGGCAAGCTTTTCATTGGTTTGATAAAGAGCTTTGCAAACAAGAATTTAAACGCATCTTGAAACCAAATGGCTTTGTTGTGTTGCTTTGGAATGATAGAAGAACAGATAGCACAGATTTCTTGCGTTCGTACGAAGATTTTTTACAGGCGTGTAGCACAGATTACAAAGAAGTAAATCACAAAAATACGCAGGATAAAAAAATATTCGATGCGTTCTTTGGCCAGGGAAATTATAAAGAGAAGAGCTTTTACAATTTCCAGGATGTTGATCTCGCAGGATTAAAAGGCCGCGTACTTTCATCTTCTTATATGCCAAACGAGGGGCATAAAGATTACGAACATATGATGTACTGTTTAAAGAAAGTATTTGCGAGATACCAGAAGAATAACTCGGTACGTTTAGATTACGATACAAAATTATATTGCGGACGCTTCGATAAAAACTCAGCGTAAAACAACAATAAATAAATTATGAACTCTACAATTCAACAAGAACTTGAAAAACGAATTTTGGTAATTGACGGTGCGATGGGCACCATGATCCAACAATACAAGTTGGAAGAAAAAGATTACCGCGGAAAACGTTTTTCCGATTGGCCAAAAGATCTTAAAGGTAATAACGATCTTTTGTCGATCACACAACCGAATATCATCAAAGCTATTCATAAAGAATATTTGAAAGCCGGCGCTGACATTATTGAAACAAATACGTTCAGCGGAACTACAATTGCTATGGCAGATTATGGCATGGAATCATTGGTTCATGAATTGAATTATGAATCAGCTAAAATTGCAAAAGAAGCAATTGCCGAATTCAAAAAGGAATTTCCGGAATTTGCGAATGTAAATAAATACGTGGCGGGCGCAATTGGTCCTACTAACCGTACACTATCGCTTTCTCCCAATGTAAATGATCCCGGATTCCGTGCCGTTACGTTTGATGAAATGGTAACTGCGTACCAGGAACAAGTGAAAGGTTTAGTTGAGGGTGGTGCTGATCTTTTATTGATCGAAACTATTTTTGATACGCTAAATGCAAAAGCGGCTTTGTTCGCTATTCAAAATTACTGCAAGAGCATTAACCGCAAAATGCCGGTAATGGTGTCGGGAACGATTACGGATGCCAGCGGAAGAACTTTGTCGGGACAAACTACGGAAGCATTTTTAAATTCAGTTTCGCACGTTGAATTATTAAGTGTTGGATTGAATTGTGCCTTGGGTGCAAAAGATATGCGTCCGTATTTGGAAGAACTTTCTACCAAGGCTCCTTTCTTTGTGAGTGCTTATCCTAATGCAGGTTTACCAAATCAATTTGGCGAATACGACCAGGATGCCCATGAAATGGGTCATCAAATTGAAGACTTTTTAAAAGCGGGATTTATTAATATTGTTGGTGGATGTTGTGGAACTACGCCATCGCACATTAAGCGTATTGCTGAATTAGCTAAAACTTCTAAACCTCGCAAAAAACCTCAACCCGATGGCTTGATGCATTTAAGCGGATTGGAGCCGGTGACCCTGCGCCCTGAAAGTAATTTCATGAACGTTGGGGAACGCACGAACGTGACAGGTTCAAAAAAATTCTTACGCTTGATCAAGGAAAATAATTTTGAAGAGGCCTTGTCTATCGCGCGCGAACAAGTTGAAGGTGGCGCGCAAGTAATAGACATTAACATGGACGAAGGAATGTTGGACAGCGAACAAAGTATGACCACCTTCTTGAATCTAGTTGCGTCGGAACCTGATATTTGCAAAGTTCCTATCATGATCGATTCATCAAAATGGACAGTTATTGAGGCAGGATTGAAATGTGTGCAAGGAAAAGCCATTGTGAATTCTATCTCCTTAAAAGAAGGAGAAGAGAAATTTATTGAACAAGCACAAAAGATAAAACAATATGGTGCAGCAGTCATTGTAATGGCATTTGACGAAGTTGGTCAGGCAGATACATTGCAAAGACGCAAGGACATTTGCAAACGCGCTTATGATATTTTGGTAAGTGACAAAGTGAATTTCCCTAAGGAAGATATCATTTTTGATCCGAACATTTTCCCGGTTGCAACCGGAATGGAAGAGCACCGTTTGAATGCTTTGGATTTTTTCAATGCAACTAAATGGATAAAAGACAATTTACCCGGTGCAAAAGTAAGTGGCGGTGTCAGTAACGTTTCATTCTCTTTCCGTGGAAATGATCATGTGCGTGAAGCTATTCACTCCGCATTTCTATTCCACGCTGTGAAGAACGGAATGGATATGGGAATTGTGAATCCAAGTCAGTTGGTTGTTTACGATGATATTGATAAAGAACTATTGACCTTGATCGAAGATGTTTTGTTGAACAGAAGAGATGATGCTACGGAACGTTTAGTGGATCATGCCGAAAAATTAAAAGGTGTTGTAAAAGAAAAAGGGGAGAAAGACGAAGCCTGGCGTAAAGGACCGGTTGAAGAACGTTTGAGTCATGCTTTGGTAAAAGGAATTGTAGAATATATTGATTCGGACACCGAAGAAGCGCGGCAGAAATTAGGGAGGCCATTGCACGTTATTGAAGGGCCATTGATGGACGGCATGAATATAGTTGGCGATCTTTTTGGTGCGGGAAAAATGTTCTTGCCTCAAGTGGTGAAAAGCGCGCGTGTGATGAAAAAAGCCGTTGCTTATTTGGAACCTTATTTATTAGCAGAAAAAGAAGCGAATAAAAAAGCGGGGATCGTTGGTGATGGAAGAACCAACGCTGGTAAAGTTCTATTAGCGACTGTAAAAGGTGACGTTCATGATATTGGAAAAAATATTGTGGGTGTTGTATTGGCTTGTAACAACTACGAGATCGTTGATCTTGGGGTGATGGTTTCTTGTGATAAGATATTAGAAGAAGCTAAAAAACAGAATGTAGATGTGATCGGACTAAGCGGATTGATCACACCATCGCTTGATGAAATGGTTCATGTTGCCAAAGAAATGGAGCGTCTGAATTTTAAAATGCCCCTATTGATCGGCGGCGCTACAACCTCTAAAGTTCACACTGCCGTTAAGATCGCACAAAATTATTCTGGGCCGGTAGTGCATGTGAATGATGCAAGTAAGTCAGTTCCGGTAACTAGCAGCTTGATCTCTGACGAATTACGCGCGAACTTCATGGAAGAAGTGAAAAAAGATTATGAGCGTGTGCGCGAGCAAAACAAGAACGCGCAATCGCAAAATAAGTTCATTTCATTGCAAGAAGCACGTGATAATAAATTCCCCGTGAATTGGAACACAACTAAGATACAAAAGCCAAACTTCGTTGGAAATAAAGTATTTGACGATTACAGTTTAACTGAGATCGCGGAATATATTGATTGGACGCCATTCTTCCATAGTTGGGAAATGAAAGGTTCTTATCCAAAGATCCTTAAAGATCCTGAGCGCGGCAAAGAAGCAACAAAATTATTTGACGATGCTCAAGCGATGTTGAAGAAGATAATTTCTGAGAAATGGTTAACGGCAAAAGCGGTTATTGGTATCTATCCCGCTAACAGCAATGCGAATGACGACATTGAAGTGTTAGATGAAAAGGGAACGGCTAAATGTACTTTCCATACCTTACGTCAACAAACTCGCAAGCCGGCCGGACAATATAACATTGCACTTTCTGATTTTGTTGCGCCCAAAGGAAAACAAGATTACATTGGCTCATTTGCTTTAGCAACGGGATTTGGAATTGAAGAACATGTAAAAGCATTTGAAAAGAATCACGATGACTATAGCGCGATCATGTTGAAAGCATTGGCTGATCGGTTAGCAGAAGCATTTGCCGAATTGATGCATAAAAAAGTTCGTAAAGAAATTTGGGGTTATGCATATGACGAAAATTTAAGTAACGATGCCCTTATTAAAGAAGAATATTTAGGAATTCGTCCAGCACCCGGCTACCCTGCTCAACCTGATCACACCGAAAAATTGACCATTTGGAAATTATTGGATGTGAAAAAGAACACAGGCATTGAGTTGACCGATAGTTTGGCAATGTTCCCAACTGCTGCTGTAAGTGGGTTATATTTTGCGAATGAGAATGCGGGTTATTTTGGTTTGGGTAAGATCAATAAAGAACAAGTGGAAGATTACGCAACACGCAAGAGCATGAGTATTGCAGAAGCTGAACGTTGGTTGGGTCCTTCATTGACGTATTAACAGTTCAGAATTACTTTAGATTTTTTTGTGTACATTTATGATACAAAATCATAAAGCATGAAATATCTTTTACTTCCGTTTTTTCTTATTTCGTCCGTTGTAAGCGCACAGGTAGCTACGCAAAAAAAATCATTCGTGTCGCCAAAAGTGGCAACCGTAGTTTTTAGCGAACTAAAGAATGACTACGCGCCAAAAATTTTGACGCGCGAAATGCCTAATCCGGGCAGTAAAAAGCAAGAGATCTACAATTATCCTGCAAGACCGGCACAAAAAAGCGCGAGCTCCACTACTCTTGCTCCCTTAGTAAAAGGAATAAGTTTTATGGCAAACGCCTGGGGTCAAAGCACGCCAAATGATAACGACATGGCTATTTCCGATTCGGGAAGAGTTATTTCGGTAGTGAATACAAATATTTATGTGAGGAACATTGTAACAGGTTCACTTACCCCGTTAAAATCTCTGGCAGTATTTACCGCGCCAACAAATACGCTCCACCAGGAGTTCGATCCAAAAGTAATGTATGATCCGGACAGAGATCGATTTGTGTTGGTTTGCTTGGTTGGATTTGTTGATACAACAAGTAAGATCGTCGTTGGTTTTTCTCAAACAAATAATCCCGCGGGCGCTTGGAATTTATATACGCTTCCCGGAAATCCTTTGAACAATAACAAGTGGACTGACTACCCAATGATCTCTATGACCAAAAAAGAATTGTTCTTAACGGTAAATTTATTGTATAACGATAGTACATGGCAAGCTGGTTTTCAGCAAACAGTTATCTGGCAAATGAAAAAGGATAGCGGGTATGTTGGTTTACCACTTGGTTCGGTGATGCATTATGATATCAAATACAATAATAAATTCATCCGCAATCTTTGCCCTGTAAAAGGGGGAAGTGGATTAAAGAGCCCGAATATGTATTTCATTTCTAATAGGAATTTGGCCAATCAAAATGATTCGGTGTTCTTAGTAAATGTAACGGACACTATTGGTGCACCAACACAAACACTCACTGTGAAGTGTATGACCACCACCACGCCGTATTATTTCCCTAAACCGGGAAGGCAAACCGTAACGAGCGATTCATTGGCAACAAACGATGTACGTAATCTGGGGGCCTTCTTTGAAAATAACAAGATCCAATACGTTCACAATACAACAAATCCAAGCAATAGTTTAAGCACTATTTATTATGGCGTCATTGAAAATCCCTCGGCAATAACACCCACAGTTACCGGCTACTATATTCCGAACGACACAATGGATTTTGGTTATCCGAATATTTCTTACGCGGGAAATTCAGCAAGTGACAATGAATCCATCATCACGTTCAATCATACCTCCAATAAAGTGTTTACAGGAGTTTCCGCCATTAGAGCCGATGCGCAAGGAAATTTCTCGCCGATACTACGTATACAAAATGGGACCAGTTGGGTTAATCTTTTAGCGGGTAGTTTGGAGCGTTGGGGTGATTATTCAGGATCACAACGACGATATTCTAATCCCGGTGAAGTATGGATGAGTGGCTATTACGGAACATTGTATAGCGGCTATCGCGCGCACATGGCTTGGGTAGCACAAATTGCAACAGGCGGAACTATAACTGCAATTCCGCAAGCTCAGGCAGAGACTAAAAACGATGCGAAACTTTTCCCAAATCCTGCCAAAGACATTTTTAGCGTAGAATTTTATTTGGATAAACCTGAGTATTTACGTTTCGATCTTTTTGATATGCAAGGAAAATTAGTGAGAACCTTATTGTGCGATTGGGTAAAAGGAAAAGATAATGTATTTAGCTTTAAAACTGAACCTTTAAGCAAAGGCATTTATCTTTTGAAGATCAATGGAAACTATAATACGTCGATAACGAAGAAGGTTATTGTTGAGTAAACGCAAAAAAACAATAAAAAAATCCCGCTCAGAAGGCGGGATTTTCTTTTATTATTTCTTTCGCCACACCCTTCAACTACGCGCAGGGTGACACGGCGAGCAGTAGACTATTCTACGGTTACGCTCTTTGCTAAATTACGTGGTTGATCCACATTACATCCGCGCATTACGGCAATGTGATATGATAACAATTGAAGCGGAACAACCGCGATCAATGGAACCAGTGATTCGTCCGTCTCTGGAATCTCGATCACGTGATCGGCAGATCTTTTTACCTCCACATCACCCGCTGTTACAACCGCAATGATCTTTCCTTTACGGGCTTTTACTTCCTGGATATTACTTACTACTTTTTCGTAATTAGGTCCTTTGGTGGCAATTACAAACACCGGCATTTCTTCATCGATCAAAGCAATGGGACCATGTTTCATTTCAGCCGCAGGATAGCCTTCAGCGTGTATGTAAGAGATCTCTTTTAATTTCAAAGCGCCCTCTAAGGCTACTGGGAAACTAAATCCGCGACCCAAATACAAAGCGTTGGTGCTGTCTTTATACTCCGCCGCGATCTTTTTAACCTGATCATTCAATTTCAACACTGCCTCTATCTTATTTGGAATGGATTCCATTTCAAATAATAACTGACGGTATTTACTTTCAGCAATAGCAGAACGCAAACGCGCTACGTGCAATGCCATTAACGTAAGAACTGTTACTTGAGCTGTAAACGCCTTTGTAGAAGCAACTCCAATTTCAGGTCCGGCATGCGTATAACTTCCGCCATGCGACGCACGAGGGATGGAAGAACCAACCACATTACAAACGCCAATGATAGTTGCTCCTTTACTTTTAGCCAATTCAATAGCAGCTAGCGTATCTGCTGTTTCTCCTGACTGAGAAATAGCGATCACAATATCATCAGGGTAAATGATCGGATTACGGTAACGGAATTCAGAAGCATATTCTACTTCCACCGGAATGCGTGCGTATTCTTCAAATAAGTATTCTCCTACTAATCCCGCGTGCCAAGAAGTTCCGCAAGCGATAAAAATAATTCGTTTGGCGTTCTTGAATTTTCCTTCGTGATCAACAATACCGCCTAATTGCACTTTTCCTTCCTCAGCGATCAAACGCCCACGCATACTATCTTTCACCGAGCGAGGTTGCTCGTAAATTTCCTTTAGCATAAAGTGGTCATATCCTCCTTTTTCGATGGCTTCCAATTCAATGGTGAGCTCCTGAACGTATGGTGTGATCTCTTTATCTTTTAAATTCCTAATTTTTAATTCTTTTCCACGGCGGATAATTGCTACCTGCTCATCTTCCATGTACACCACATTTTTTGTGTACTCCACAATTGGTGAAGCATCCGATGCAATGTAAAAATCTTCATGGTTACCAATGCCGATAACCATCGGACTTCCTTTTTTGGCGGCGATCAAGGTATCAGGATCATTTTTATCCATCACAACGATCGCATAAGCACCGATCACTTGTTTTAAGGCGGCAATTACAGCATGACCTAATTTAATTCCTTCCGCTTTTTGAATGTCTTCAATTAAATGCGCCAACACTTCAGTATCTGTTTGCGACTCGAATTTGTGGCCACGTTTAATTAAACGTTCTTTAATGGAAGCGTAATTCTCAATGATACCATTGTGGATCAATACAATTTCTTTACTGTTGGAGCGATGTGGATGTGAATTGACGTCGTTTGGCTCGCCATGTGTAGCCCATCGCGTATGACCAATTCCAATAGTCCCGCTCAGGTCCTTTTCCTTGTTGTTGGCAACAAGCTCACTTACTTTTCCTTTCTTCTTGTAAACAGCAAGGTTTCCTTCAGGATTAATAAGTGCTACCCCGGCGCTGTCGTAACCGCGATATTCTAAGCGCTGTAAACCCTTAATGATAACCGGGTAAGCGTTGTTGTTTCCAATGTATCCTACTATTCCACACATAGTATCAAATATAACGAAATTTAATTTTTAAAAGTATGCCTTAACTCAACATTTTTAAAAAGGCAACTTCTTTTTCAGTCAAGAAACGGTATTTTCCTCTTGCCAGATCCTTTTTTGTAAGGCCTGCGTAAGAAACCCTATCCAACCTCAACACTTCATAACCCAAATGCTCGAACAAGCGGCGAACAATACGATTACGCCCGCTATGGATCTCCAATCCTATTTCTTTTTTCCCTTCTCCAACGTAAGCGATATCATCCACTTTTACCGGACCATCCTGCAAGTCAAAACCTTCATTAATTGTTTTATAATCTTCGGCAGTCAAGGATCTGTTCAAGGTAACATGATACACTTTTCTGATCTCATGTTTTGGATGCATTAATTTTGTAGCAAGATCTCCATCGTTAGTGAATAACAATAATCCTGTTGTGTTCCTATCTAATCTTCCCACAGGATAAATACGTTCTTTACAAGCCGGGCGAACCAATTCCATCACCGTTCTACGCTCTTGTGGGTCATCTGTTGTTGTAATAAAATCTTTTGGCTTATTCAACAGCAAATATACTTTACGTTCATTCTTAATTGTGGAATCGGCATAAGTAACAACATCACCCGGCTTTACTTTGTAGCCCATTTCAGTAATTACAACACCGTTCACTTTCACTGTTCCGCCTTTGATCAACACATCGGCATCGCGACGAGAAGAAATTCCGGCATGCGCTAAATATTTATTCAAACGCACAGTGCCATCATCGGATTTACTTAATTGCTTGGCGTTATTGTCCTTTCCGAATTTATTCTTGCGGAATTTTCTGTCTCTAAATTCTTCTTTATCCTTGCTATGACCTTTAAACCCTTTCCCTTCCTCTATGTCATCGCGCTTGAAGCGTTTTTCTTCGGAGAACTCGTTAGATCTCTTCTTGAAGGGTTTATCTGAAGAATCGCTGTCGTATTTTTTCTTGTAAGGTCTATCTGACCCATCATCATCAAATTTTTTCTTATATGGTTTTTCCGAAGAATCACCATCGTATTTTTTCTTGTAGGGTTTTTCAAATTTATCTGATCCGCCTTCTTTCTTACGTTTGTCAAAGAAAGAGCTATCGTATGAGCGTTTCTTTCCTGAACTCTCCTCATGCTTTTTTTCAAACGGACGGTAGTGTTTCTTTTCTCCGTCACCTTTGTATTTATCATTCTTGCGGTAAGAATCATCTTTACCGGATTTCTTATCGCTTGAGTATTTGTCTTTCCCGTAAGAGTCGTCCTTCTTGAATTTTTTATCGGAGTACTTATCTTTCCCATAAGAATCTCCTGAACGTTTTTCTTTACTGAATTTTTTGTCGGAATATTTATCTTTCCCGAAAGAATCGTCTTTCTTGTATTTACGTTTCCCATCATCATCTCCCGAACGTTTACGGTAAGAACTTTCCTCGTCTTTTGAACGGTACTTTTTGTCTTTATCTGAAAACAGTTTTCTGGATTTTTTTTCCGAACCTTGATCTTTATCGCGAGATGAAGAGAATTTTCCTTTTTTGTCGCCAGCTTTTCCCTTTCCTGAAAATGAACTGGGTTTGCCGCCTGATCTATTGTATGCCATGATGGCGCAAAGGTACTAAATTATTGACGGCGCAAAGGCATTTGGGATGTGTTTTACCATTAATTCGGATTTCTCCTCCGTAATTGCAACCACATCAAAACGCGTTTCTCCATTAAAATCCACCTTTTGGATGTAGGCATTAGCCGCCTTTATGAGATTATTTTGCTTGCGTTTGGTCACAAAAACCTCGGGTTCGCCAAAGGCATTTGAGCCCCTTGTTTTCACTTCAACTATTACCAATTCTCCTTTGTCCTTAGCAATGATATCGATCTCTAATTTTCCCGTTCTCCAGTTTACTTCCATGATAGTCAAGCCCTTCTTTTGAAGAAATTTAACAGCCTCTTGTTCGCCGTTTTTGCCCAATTTTTGTGAATTATCCTTCATTTTCGGCTTGGGGAATTGATTTAAATTCATAAATTTACGTACAAAATTAATAATTGTATGAGACCGTTTTTTACTTTATTCTTTGGAGTGGCTTTTTTGAGTACGTTTGCCCAATTTTCGGGTTCGGTTGAGTTTAAGTACTATACTCTTAAAGACACCACTTTGAATACATATTGGGTTAAGGATAAGAAGATTAAGCTTGATCAATACGCCAAAAGAGGCAATAATATTGAAGGCAGTTTTATATTTGACCTTGACGCTAAAAGCATCAAATTTGTGAATCCAAAACGTAAGGTTTGGGGCGATCAAAAAAGTGAGATCCCGCCGGTAATGAAAGGTAAATGCGATATTACAAAAGGAAAAGGCAAAACGGTAAATGGAATGAAGTGCAACGAGTACGTTGTAAAAAATACTGAAGAGAATACAGTGATCACTTACTACATCACTACTGAGAATTATGATTTCTTTATGCCAATGATGGAACTTTGGAACCGTAAGGATAAGCAAAGTATTTATTTCGGAAAGATCAAAGGTTTGTCAAAAGGATCAATGCCCGTGATGAGCGAAGAACGCCAAATTTCTGACAATAAAATGATCTCGAAATTGGAGATCGTCAAAGTAAATAAAGCGGATGTTGAGCAAGCAAAACTTGACGTTCCACCGGATTACAAAAAGTTTGACCAATAGTGCGTAAGCCATACTACATAGCTTTTTTTATTGTACTTCTTGTAGTTCTAATTCCTGGTATTTCTGAGGCGCAGTGCGCCATGTGTAAGCAAGCCGCGTCGAGCAGTATGGAAAACGATCCTCGCTCCATTGCACGTGGATTGAATTCGGGCATTTTATATTTGATGGCTGTTCCTTACCTAATGCTCGCCTTCATTTTCAGAAAACAACTTAAAGCGGTTTTCCTTCATTTAAAAGCAAAATTTGTTCGCACACCTTCGTAATACGTCTAACTTTTTGAGATGTTTCTTTCTCCTTTTTGTTAGCTCATCGTTTGCGCAATTACATTACGACACGATCATTAACAAAGGCATTTACAAAAGCTACTTCAATACCAAATTAAAACAACCTGTTGCGGTTACCTATACGCTTTACAAAGGCGGAGGACAAGCTAAGCGCGACAACGATCATTTCGTTGGAACTACGCTTACTTTACACGATAAAGATTATATCCATTCAGGTTACGATCGCGGACATATGGTGCCGGCCGAGGATTTTGCTTGCAACGATAGTTTACAAAAACTCACATTCAGCTATTACAACTGCGTGCCTCAAAATCCCAAACTCAACAGAGGAAAATGGAAAAAGTACGAAACTAAAGCACGAAAACTTTCTCAAAAAGATACACTCGTTATCATCTGCATCAATCGATACAAATATACTTACCTCGATCATTTTAATGTTCCGGAGACCTGCTACAAATTTGTGTACACACATTCAGGGAAATTGCTTTTCGCCATTGGCTTGACCAATTCAATTGCTACGGCCGCAACGGATGTTGAACTAGATGATAAAATAAAAAAGGACGCTGAGAAATTACTAAATAAAAAGTGACCTAGTTATTGTCAATAACCTTAGGCGCTTTAAAGTAATCGGTATCTTTTTGAGGCGCGTTCTTCAAAGCCTCTTTTTGGGTTAGGGTAACTTGTGGAACATCTTCCCTTAACACATTTTGTTCTTGAGTCATGTAAATAAGAGGTTCAATAGTATCGGTATTCAATTCGTTCAACTTCTCTACAAAATCCAACATGCGATTCATATCGGTAATGATCCCTTGTTTGGCATCGTCGTTAAATTCCAAACGCGCCAAGTGAGCGATCTCGTCTACCGTTTTTATGTCAATTTTCTTTGCCATGGAATTTGTCCAATTGCTGGGTTATAAAGGTATGAACTTTATTCTTAAGTTCCTCAAGGTTTTCTTGGGTCATTCCCTTGGTTTCGATAGGGTCGCCCACCACAATTTCCGGAATTCCCGGCCTTCCGTTACTCTTAAAAAAGCCTCCATTCTCCAAAAAATGCCAGTTATTTAAATTCACAACCGGAATTACCGGCACCTGCTTTTCAATAGCTAATTTAAATGCACCATTTTTGAACGGACGTAATTTTCCTTCATCGCCAATGGTACCCTCGGGGAATATCACCATACTGATTCCGCTCTCTATTCTTTCGCCGGCAACCGTAAATGCTTTATGAGAATCCTTTGCACTCTTGCGTGTCACAGGAATATCAAATCCCATAAAGAAATATTTGAAAAGAGGGATCTTCTTGAGTTCACTTTTTGCCATGAACACAGCAGTGTGATCAAGATAAAAAGGAGAGAAAACAATATCCAAATAGGAAGTGTGGTTTGGGGCGACCACGCAAGGTTCGGGCATTTTGTAAGGCTTATTCGCAAACTTCACGCGTGGATATAAGAACGTAAAAACACAAATGATCCTTGCCCAAATACGCTTGAGTTTAAAGGTCATATCAAAACGCTGAGTCTTGATAGAAAAATAAAAAAAAGGAAAAAGGAATATAAAGGGTAGCACAAACCATAAGGCGAACCATAGTTTCCAAACCGGGCCAATTATCCTTGTAACAATTTTCATTTAGCGCACAAAAATATACAATAATATTATACCTTTACTCTCCATATGGCGCGCATTTTAACAGGGATTCAAAGTACCAACGTTCCACACCTCGGCAATATACTAGGTGCTATTAAACCGGCAATTGATTTAAGTCAAAAAGCAGGCAATGAGAGTCTGTTTTTCATTGCAGACCTGCATACTTTAACAAGTGTTAAGGATCCAGCCTTCATTAGAGATAGTACAAAAGCCGCTGCGGCTACCTGGTTGGCTTTTGGTTTTGATACATCTAAGAACCTGTTTTACCGCCAAAGTCGTGTGCCACGAGTAAGCGAACTCACATGGTATTTGAATTGCTTTACACCGTTTCCAATGTTGGCAAACGCGCATTCATTTAAAGATAAAAGTGAAAAGCTGAGCGACGTGAATGCTGGATTATTTACTTATCCGGTGTTGATGGCAGCTGACATTCTATTATACGATGCCAATTATGTTCCGGTAGGAAAAGATCAAGTTCAACATTTGGAAATGACGCGCGATATTGCTTCTGCTTTTAATAACAAGGTGGGTAAGGAGATCTTTGTGTTACCCGAAGCAATGGTGAACGAACAAACCAAAGTTGTTCCGGGAATTGACGGACAAAAAATGAGTAAGTCGTACAAGAACTTCATCAACATTTTTTTACCTGAGAAAGAATTGAAAAAAGTGATCATGAGTATTGTTTCCGATAGTAAAGGTTTGGAAGAACCGAAAGATCCGGACACAGACAATACTTTTAAATTATATCAATTGCTTGCGAATAAAGATCAAATTGAAAGCATGCGTAATAATTATGTAAAAGGTGGATTTGGATACGGCCATGCAAAAACCGCATTGTTTGAATTGATATTAGATGGGTTCAAAAAAGAACGCGAGACCTACAATTCACTTTATAATAACGATGCGCTGCTTGAAAAAGAACTGAGCATTGGCGAAGCTAAAGCCGCGAAAATTGCTGATGCGAAGCTAAAACAAGTGCGAGAAGTTGTAGGTTACTAGAAGCAATTAACCGCAGAGCGCGACGCTTCACAGAGGTCACAGAGAAGGAAGCTACGCTTCCTTTTTGTATTTTAATCATTCTCCGTGTTCTCCGTGAAAAAACTCTGTGAGACCGAAGGTCTCCGTGGTTAAATGTCTCTATTATTTCCTCTCCAGATCTATTTTTTCATCCCCCTCTTTGTAAGGAACAAAAGTAAAAATGAATTGAAACATCTCTTCCGTTGTTTTCATACTTTCAACGCCATTTCCCTGGGTAATTGTTTGTGGAGGAGAAAAAGGATTCAAAGGATTTTCTTTAGTATTATCAAACGTTCCGTACACATGAATAGTTGTCCCTGCTTCTAGTTTAACAGGATGCTTGAAGGTGTAATAATACTGCCATTTAAAATCCCATTTTTTAATTCTGATCAAAGGGACCGTATCTCCATTTGTTTTTAACGCAAAGGCCCAAAATGTTTTTCCAATTAAGTGCATGTGCGGATTGATAGACAATATGGAAATTGGTTTTTCGATGGTTGCTTGTGTGTGAAATGTTTTTATTTCGTTTGGGGGAATAATAAACTCCGGATCAATTTTTGAAACACCAAAAGTTCCCAATTGCGTTTCTTTGATCGGACGTTTGATCGGATCCTTTCTAAAGAACACATTGATGTGACTAGAATCCAAAAGATCTTTATTACTTGGTCCGTAATGAATATTATTTAATAAAAACGCTCCATACTTTTTTAAATGATAGCCTCCTATTTCACTTGGATACGCCGGAGGAATATATCCCGGTAAATAATAAACCGTGTTTGGCGTGAGCGTTGGGAATTTCGGATCTTTATTGTCTGCGTAAGGGATATGCATGTTCTTGTAAACATCCATCAATTGGGCTCGAGTGTCTTCACCTATGCTTTCACCGGTTAAATAATCGAATCTCCTTCCTTCGTCGTAAGAAATCAAATGCCCATTCACATGATGAATTAATTTTCGTTGGTCGGGAACAAATTCAATGATATCGGCGATGGTATCATATGGGATTTCATATGGAAATTTCATGATCAGGAACGCATCGGTTCCATTTCCTTTAACTTGGTAAGCTTTTTGCGCACTGATCACCAGGTCGGGTTTTCCAAAAAAAGAAATATTCTCAAATTTTGGTGAGGGAACTTCCTTTGTTGAATCACCTCTCGGAGTATTTGCTTCAACCCAGGCAGTGATCATTTCAATTTCTTCTTCAGTCAATCCGCGCTCGCCAACAAAATGCGAATAGGATTGATCGGCAGGCCATGGCGGCATGTACTTTGTTTTGGTGACGAATTTAATTTGCTTGGCTTTTTTTAGTGCATCGGCATACGACAATAAGCTAAACGGGCCGCTTTGTCCCGGGCGATGGCAAGGCGAACAGTTTTTGTAGATGATAGGGGCGATATGTTCACTCCAAGTAATTCCTGATGGAATTTGTTTTACTTCCTCGGTAGTACTACACGAAATAAATAGAAGTGCGGAGATAACATAAAAATATCCGCGCATGAGTTTTAATAGTTATAGTAAGGAGAGATCATCACGTACACCACCACGCCGGTAATGGTTACGTACAACCACATTGGGTAAGAGATGCGCGTGATCTTGCGATGTTTTTCGCGCTGGTCAGTGAGGCCATAGTAAAAGGATAAAAGCACAAATGGTAAAATAATTGCAGCGAGAAAAATGTGCGACAATAAGATCACCAAATAAATTGGTTTGATGCCCGAAACAGCAGCAGATTCCTCAACACTCATTATTCCGTCATGATCAACATCGCCATATTTAGTATCCGGAATAAAATAATGTGCGGTGACATAACAAATGATGAACAAAGCGCTTAACGCAAAAGCTGTGAGATTCAATTTTTTGTGCAAGGCAATGTTTCTCTTTTTAATAGCCAGCAACGAAAAGATCAACAACACACTGCAGGACCCATTCAAAATAGCATTTACCATTGGCAATTTATAAATGAATCTTGGAAACGTTTCAGGATGCGGAAGAATCTTCTGTTGAAGTATGACGATGATCGCGCATATTAACACCGTGGTTCCGTAAATAACAGTTTTTACGGTCTTTTCATTTTGTGCAGTTAGAAGTGCCATCTTTTGTTTTGGTAAAGGTAATGAGCTTTGTTAAACAAAAAAATTATTTTACCTGGCTGCACATGAGCTTTCCGTCATGAACATAGATCATGTATCGCTTGTCGTCTTTAAAGAGATCAAAAACACCCGGCAAGGCCGAGGACTGCTGCTCTTGGACCTGCATTCCGGCATTAGTGGACATAACTATGGAATGCTTTGAAGCATCATAGCCGTAAAACAGCTTCTTAGAGTCGAAGGAATTCACACAAACCTTAGTACTTCCTGTCATTTTCGGATTATTGTATAACTCCGTTCCATTAATGTCAAAAGCATAAAGTCCATTCAAAAATTGAGCCGTAAAATCAGGGGTTTGATCTCCGTTCACATTCTGAAAAGCGATCTTGGCTTCTGTAAGATCCGCCTTTAACTTCACTACGTCTTTTTTATCGGCAAACGATACACGATTGATCAAATTATTTTTATCATCCACGTAGTATAAAAATGTACGATTCACATTATTAGTTGCAACTAAAGTAAAATCCTGACAATTTTCTACAGCGCGATTCTTAAATCCAATCCTTCCATCCCCTTTTCTGCTAAACGCGTGTATGATACCGCTTTCATCGATGGTGATCAAATAATCGCTCTCTCCAACTCTCACGAAACGAACGGGCAGTTTTACAAGAGCTTCTGTCCTATACGGCTTGTACCCTTCCGAACGAATTCCATACAAAGTGTAACTATAGATCAAATGATTTGCACAAGCAATGAACACGCGTAGATCTCCTTTTCCTTCATAATCAACTAACGATAAGGCGTTTGTTGCGGGCGAAGACAATTTTATTGGATATCCATCCACATATTTTCCGTTGCGATCAATGAGATGAAGATAATTATCAGTATTGAAGAGCATTTGATATTTCTTGTTCTTGAAAATATCTACGGTGTAGATATGCGAACGAATTGTTTCATTTAACTTTTTCTTCCAAAGAATTTTACCTGTAGAATTGATGAGATACAATTGCTTTGAACCATCCTGAATTACCACCTCGTTCTCTTTGGTTAAATGATTTGAGAATAGATACGGTTGTTGAATGCTTCCTGAATCAAGCGCGCATTGCCAAAGTAAATTTGGAACATTACCCGATGACGGCGATAAATAATTTACTTGCATTCTGAATTTAAAGATCCCATTTTTTTGACTGACCGTTACATTGGCATCACTCAAATTGTCAAACAGATCTTTGTATTGGTCAGTATACGTGGTGAAAAAATTCCTGGCAAGAGTTTTATTCATGTTTGGTGCCAAATAACAAACGTAATTACTCGGTTCGTTCAAATTGTCGCTCACATAATCCATGAACACTTCATTGCTTTTCATGGTTGAATTATTCTGCAAGGCGGCAATGATCTCTATTGCAGCATTCATTTGACTAGTGAGGTAAAGAACATCATTGAACACAAAAGCATTCATCGCGTTCATATCAAACAAACCTCCAAAAGCATTTTCCACCAAGCCGGGCTTTAGGTCGTAAATTCTAAAGCCATTGTGAATTGTATCCGATTCACTTAAATGCTTTAGGGCTTCAAACATTCTTGTGGTGTCGTTTATTTGAACTGCCAAACTTTTATAGATAAAGGAATTGAATTCTAACACATGATCATCAATACATCCGTAAAATTCGTTGTTCACCTTGTAAAGAGCCTTTTCGTTTATAGGATCCCAAAATTCAAGGTTTGGTTTTACAGTTTCCATTACCGCCTGAAATTTTTCCGGGGAACTTACCGCAACAGCTTTAAAACAATTGGTGCCAAACGGCAATTGCTCGTAAAGTTCCATGTCGCTCGGTTCTTGCGCGGCAATGATTTTTTGTAAGAATTCATTATTAGGAACGTAATTTCCATTGATGATGATCTCGTTCGGATTGAACTTTACATTTGCGATCACTTCTTTTGCTTCCAATAGTTTTTGGATTTTTAACGGCGATGAATTCACTTGCTTAAGGAAAAGATCTTCATTTATATACAAACGCATGGTCTCGTTTTTGCCAATACCATTGAGTTGTTCAATAAATAATTTGTTGGCGCCGAGTTTATTTCCCGTTCCAAATCCTTGTTCTATTAATTCCTGAGAATCAGAAACGAGTGCTACTCCGTTCTGTAATTTTAAAATGTGTGTTTTGAGGGCAAAAATATTTTCTTGTTTCTTCACCAGGATCTTTTCCAGTAGTTGCGATAATTCATTTGTCTGCTTCAATTCTTTCAAACTAAATCCAAGTAACCAATGCAAGCCCGAATTTGTTTTGTACATGCCCAAATGGATCATGTTGTCGTCAACAATATTCTTGATCAATTCGTTATTGTAAATAAGCGAATCATAAAGATCGATGGTTTCCGATAAATCCGCTACTTCATCCAATACTTTCCATCTATTGAAGATCAAATTTTGAGAATTCAATTTGATACTGAGGTCTGTAAAATTTTTGGTGGAGCAATACAATATGCAACTATCGGGCATTACCGCCAACACTTCTTTGGATGGCTTTTTATTTTGTTGCAAAGCTTTGTAAGCCCAAACGGCCAACACAAGCGAAAGAACAACAAAAACGGTGAAGAGTATTTTTTTGATGAGCGACATTTGCCTGTTTAAAGGTACTTGTCTCTTCATTTTCTTTTAAGGAAAGATGCTTGAAGTTATGAAACAGGTTTTGTTTGGAATTAGAGCTCCAATTCGAGTTGACTTGGCAACAACTGGAAGCTCATGCGATGCAAAGGCGTGGTACCATGAGCCCGAATGGCGTCGCGGTGCTTTCCCGTAGGATAACCCATGTTTGTTTCCCAACCAAAATGCGGATAGGTTAGTGCAGCCTCACGCATAAAATCATCTCGGTATGTTTTAGCCAAAATACTTGCAGCGGCAATGTTCATGTATTTTCCATCGCCTTTAACAATACATTGGTGCGGAATGGTTTGATAGGGCTTGAAACGATTTCCGTCAATCAAAATAAATTCAGGTCGAGTTTTTAATTGATCAAGCGCACGATGCATAGCCAAGAACGAGGCATTCAAAATATTGATCTCGTCAATCTCTAAATTATTTACTTGAGCAACAGCAAATGCCTCTGCTTCTTTTTCGATGATCACACGAAGATCAAAGCGGTCTTTTTCTTTCAATTGCTTCGAATCATTCAGCAATTTATTCTTGAAATTCTTTGGCAAAATAACAGCGGCGGCAAAAACTGGTCCGGCCAAGCATCCACGACCTGCTTCATCACAGCCCGCTTCCAAAAGATCTTTATTTAAACAGAGTTTAAGAATGTTATTTGAGCGCCTGAAGTGTGGCGTTGATATTCTCAAAATTAGGAATTTCACCTGCATTCTCAAGAACTTCTGCGTAGCGTACTATTCCGGTTTTATCAACAACAAAAGCCGAACGTTTACTTACACCTTTCATTCCCATAATGAATGACTCATAAATACTCCCATAAGCTTCTGAAGTTGTTTTGTTAAAATCAGAAAGCAGATCGAAGTTTAGACTCTGCTCGGCTTTATATTTTCCTAAAACAAATGTAGAATCAACAGAAATGCCTAATACAACCGCATCTAAACCATTGTATAGCGCTATGTTATCTCTCACGCTGCACAATTCCTTGGTGCACGTACTTGTAAATGCTAAAGGGAAAAAAAGCACCAACACATTCTTTCCTTTTAGTTCCGCCAATTCAATTTCTTTCTTATCCTGGTTAAATAATCTAAAATTTGGCGCAGTTTGTCCCTTTGTTATACTCATAATGACGATTTAATGACAATTTTATTACTATAAATTCTTCCGGGACTAATTTAATTAATAATTTTGTTCTGTCTATTTATAAATTTAAAAAAACAAGTATATGTCATCATTAGTAGGAAAAAAAGCGCCAAGCTTTAAAGCGGGCGCAGTAGTAAAAGGTGGAGATATCGTCAACGATTTCTCACTCGATCAATACGTAGGAAAAAAACATGTTATTTTCTTCTTTTACCCGAAGGATTTTACATTTGTGTGTCCAACAGAGTTGCACGCATTCCAGGAAAAATTAAAAGATTTTGAAAGCAGGGGTTGTGCCATCGTTGGTTGCAGCACTGATACAGAAGAAAGTCACTGGGGTTGGTTACAAATGGAGAAAGCTGCAGGTGGTATCAAAGGTGTAACTTATCCTATTGTTGCCGATACCACAAAAACGATCTCTTTGAATTACGGAACTTTGTTTGGCGACTACGACGTGGATGATGCCGGTAATTTAATTGCAACAGGGCCAATGATCGCATTCCGCGGTTTATATCTCATTGATAAAAAAGGTGTGGTTCGTCATCAACTGATCAACGATCTTCCATTGGGTCGTAACGTTGATGAAGCATTGCGCATGTTGGATGCTTTACAATTCTTTGAAGAGAATGGAGAAGTTTGTCCTGCAAACTGGAGCAAAGGAAAAGAAGGTATGAAGGATACTCACAAAGGTGTTGCCGATTATTTGAGCAAGCATTAATTAGATCTTTTATGAAAAAGCCCCGGTTCTTATTGAAATCGGGGTTTTTTTATTGGCCTAATTCTGCTATTTTTGCAGCTCAAATTATTCACATGGCTCGCTTTCATTCCTTAAAAGTAAAAGATATAAAAAGAGAAACTGCCGAAGCGGTTTCTGTAGCATTCGACGTTCCTGCACAGCAACAACCAGAGTACCTGTTCAAGCAGGGGCAATACATCACATTAAAAATGAATATTGGTGGACAAGAAGTTCGCCGCTCTTACAGTTTGTGTACAGCGCCGCACGAAAAAGAATTGCGGGTTGCTATTAAAGAAGTTAAGGGTGGTTTGGTTTCGTCGCATATCAATCAAAAACTAAAAGCCGGAGATAGTATTGAAGTAATGACCCCAATGGGAACATTCACAAGCATTCTTGCCGGAAATCAAAAAAAGAATTACGTTTTATTTGCCGGCGGAAGCGGAATTACGCCAATGATGAGCATTTTAAAGAGTATTCTGTATGTTGAGAAACAAAGTAGCATTACATTGATCTATGCAAACAAAAATGAGGATTCAACCATTTTCAAAAAGGAAATTGACGCACTTACAAATTCAAACAGCAATTTAAAAGTTGTTTACGTTTTTGATGCACCACAAAGTCCTGTGCCTGATATTCAAAAGGGAATTATTTCTCCTGATAAAGCAAAACAGTTATTGGAGAATTATGGCGGCGTAAATGCTGACGAATATTTTATTTGTGGTCCTGGCCCAATGATGGAAAATGTAAAAACTACCTTGGAAAAATTAAATGTGAAGAAGGAAAAAGTTCACATTGAATATTTTACCGCGGTAATTGAAGCTGTTAATACTGCAAGTGGCGCAAGCAGCGGAAAAGATCTGAAAGCCAAAGTAAAAGTGATCCAATACGGTATAGAAACGGAGTTTGATCTTGAAACAGGCGGCATTAGTGTTTTGGATGCGGCCATTGAAGCGGGAGTTGATGCGCCGTTCAGTTGCAAAGGCGCAGTATGCTGTACTTGCCGCGCAAAAGTGCTGGAAGGAAAAGTAAAGATGGACGCGAACTTCGCGTTGACCGATGATGAGGTTGCGCAGGGATTTGTTTTAACTTGTCAATCACATCCTATCACCGAAAATGTAGTGATCGATTACGACGCGATCTAAGTAAAATTTATACGAAACAAAAAGCCCGGTCTCTCGATCGGGCTTTTTTATTGCTTCTTATTTTACCTCTTTCGTTTCCTTTATGTCCACTTCACTGAAATCAAAATGGCGTAATGGGTTTACGTAGAAATTTACAAGATTATTTCTTAATAAACGGTAATTACTTTCGTACCACAGGGTGATCAAAGGCGCTTCAGCCATTAATATCTTCTCTGCTTTTAAGAAATATGCCGCTGCCGTATCTCTGTCCAGCGCATCACGGCCTTTTTCGTAATACAGATCGTAATCTTTATTCACGTAACGTTGCGTGTTTGGATAAGAAATATGCGCAGTATCATTTTCAACGGGCTCCCCGTAAAAAATAGAAAGGAATGATTCCGGACTTGGATAGTCAGCAACCCAACCATCACGAAAAATATCTCCGCCACCGCTGGTTTGTAATAAGAATTTCGAGCCGTTTGGTAAAGATTCGAATGTGATATTCACGTTCAAATTCATCATCAGTTGTTTTTGGATCTCGCCGGCAACAGTATTGTTACGCATATTTCCGGCATTCACTATCAATTTAACTTCAGGAAAACCTTTTCCGTCGGGATATCCAGCCTCTGCCAACAACTTCTTGGCTTTGTCAATATCGAAATTATATCCCTGCACTTCTGCTGATTTGTAAAATTCAAATGTTGGAGGAACAATTCCGTTCACAGCAGGACCAAACGCTTGTCCAAATAAAACACGTTCAATTAATTTATCGCGATCAATTGCATAACTAATGGCTTGGCGAACTCTTACATCATCAAATGGCTTTTTGTGAATGTTAAATAAATAATATTGAGTGATCATCTCGGCACTACGTTCCAAAATAAATTTCGGATCTTTGCCTTTGAAATCAGCAATATTTTCCTCGACAATTGTTTTTAATTGATTTGCTGGTAAAGAACTAATGAAATCATAACGTCCATTTTTAAACCCTTCCCACGCTTTTTCTGCAGAACCTGTAATATCCACGATCACGCTATCCAAATATGGAAGAGAATTTCCTTTTTTATCTTTTCCATAGTACTCTATGTTCTTATACATCACATATTGTTGTGGCGTTGTGCGTTGATTGTCCAAAATAAATGGTCCGGCTCCAACAATTGTTTTTTCTTTATCTACCGCGTAAGCTTCTTTACTGATAATTCCGGCAAAAGGAGCTCCTAAAATATCGAGGAAAATGGCCGGTGAATTCAACAACTCCATTGTAAAGTTGTAATCATCTATAACTTTCAAGCCTTTAAGGTCGATTTTGTTGCCTTTTTTTGAATTTTCGTAGCATTCATTGGCACCAACAATGCGATCCTTACAAACTGTAGCAAAATGCAAGTTGTTGTCGCTAGCTGTACATAATAATTCAAATGTGAATTTTACGTCCTGCGCGGTTAACTCTACATCTTTGAAATCGAGGGCGGCAGATTTATGGAATTTTACCCCTTTTCGGAGGTGAAATTTGATGGTTTTCCCGTCTTTTTCAACGTCCCAGCTTTCGGCCAGTCCGGGTACCACTTTTAGGGTTTTTGGATCAACTTTAACGAGACCCTCAAAAATCTGTCCAGAGATCAATCCTTCGCTGGATTGGGTCAATTTATGCGGAAAAATGCTAATTGGAGCCGAATTTTCGGCGATTCTGACCACTTTATCTCCTCCCTGATAGTCACTTTTCAGTGGGGTACCCGAATCGTTACCTATTTCCGAATTACCGCCTGTACACCCTCCTAAAACCAGTAAAAAACCGGCCACTACAAAAACAGAACTAAATGATCTCATAAACATCCTTTTCACTAACAAATATAGTTAAATTATACTCCCAAATCGTCAAAAAACCCCCCTAAATAATTTCTTCAGTTTTTTGCCAAAAATATTTGGCAATTCGAAAATAAGATTATAATATTGCAGCTTAAAGTTACAAACGGCATTTTTTAATCGATGAAAAAAATTGGCTTACTCGCTTTAGTACTGTCCTTAGGGTTCTCAAAACTGTCTGCACAAAGCGGCGGTGTGATCATTTTAGAGGGCAATTACCAAGGCAAAAACCTATATATCCAAAATCCCTTCGGGTCAAATGGTGTAGGTTTCTGTGTTTCAGAGGTTAAAGTGAACGGAAATATTACCACAGACGAGATCAACTCAAGCGCTTTTGAGATCGATATGAAGCCCCATAAGCTGAATATCGGTGATAAGGTAGAGATCAAAATATTCCACAAAGAAGACTGTAAACCTAAGGTGTTAAACGCGGAAGTGCTTAAGCCTAAGAGTACTTACGAGGTTATTAGTATGAATGTGGACAAAGACGGAACCTTTACCTGGAGCACTAAATCGGAGACTGGTAAATTGGCTTTCGCAGTAGAGCAATTCCGCTGGAACAAATGGGTTAAGGTTGGTGAAGTTGATGGAAAAGGTACTCCAACAACAAACGATTATTCTTTCAAAATTGTTCCTCACTCTGGAAAAAATCAAGTACGTATCCGTCAAACTGATTACAGCGGACAACCACGCTTAAGTAAAGCGGCTGAGTTTGTAAGCGATGTTCCTGAAATTTCATTCGCGCCTATCAAAGCAAGTAAGGACATTAATTTCGTAGCTAAAGGGAAACCAATTGAGACCATGTATGAGATCTATGATCAATACGGTAACGTGGTGAAAAAAGGTTACGGCGATAAGATCGATGTAAGTAATTTACCTAAAGGTGGTTACTTCCTCAACTACGATAACAAAATGGGTGAGTTCGTTAAGAAATAAAACCCTAAGATATTACAAGAAACCCTCGGCAAATGCCGGGGGTTTTTTTATTACATTTGCTTTCATGTACACGATCAAGGTAAACGATAATAACAATCACAAAAGTGATCTTAAACTCAAAGGAAGCGATTTTGAAGGGACTTTAAATGAAGCCCTGGTGAAAGGAAGTTTTATTAAGATCAACGAGCATCAATACCACTTGATCCATAACAACACATCGTATAATGTAGATGTGATGAAAATGAATCACGCTGAGAAAACGATGGTATTGAAAATAAATTCTGTAAAGTATACAATTGAATTAAAAGATAAATACGACGAGTTGTTGCACAGTTTGGGAATGGATAACGTAGCGAGTGCAAAAGTAAATCAGATTAAAGCGCCAATGCCTGGAATGGTGTTGAATGTTTTGGTGCACGAAGGAAATGAAGTAAAGAAAGGCGATGTGCTTTTAGTATTGGAAGCCATGAAAATGGAGAACATGCTCAAGAGTCCAACCGATGGCGTGATCAAAAAAATTGCGGTACAAAAAGGAAACGCCGTAGAGAAGAATCAATTATTAATACAATTCTAAGATAGATGGGAAATGATCGCAGAGATTTTTTAAAGAAAAGTGCTTTGCTTGGTTTAGTAGGATTAGGCAAGAATTTAATTGGAGAAGAAAAATTACAGCACTTAGAATCCATTTCAAAATTGGGGGGCGATGCTGCCTTCACACTTCCAAAATTACCTTACGCGTATAACGCCATGGAACCTTACATTGATGCAAAAACAATGGAGATCCATTACACCAAACATCATCAGGCTTACGTGAACAAATTAAATGAAACACCTTCCACTAACATTGACTACATGAGTAGTGATGAAGTGAAATGCACGCACGTGGATAAATTTACCAGCGCGGTGATCAGAAATAATTTGGGTGGGCATTACAATCACTCCTTATTTTGGACATTACTAAAGCCATTTGAGGGTGAAGACAAAGCTGTGAATTTACCTAAAGAAAAAACTGCTAAAGCCATCTCCGAGGAATTCAAATCATTTGATGACTTCAAAAAAGAATTTACAGAAAAGTCGACCAAAATATTTGGAAGCGGTTGGTGTTGGTTGATCAAAACATCAGAAGGAAAATTAAAAATTGTAACAACTCCTAATCAAGATAATCCATTAATGCAATTAGATGGGGAAAGGGGAAAACCTATTTTAGCTTTGGATGTTTGGGAACACGCTTATTATTTAAAATACCAGAACAAGCGCGCCGACTATATTAACGGTTGGTGGAATTTGGTGAACTGGCAAAAAGTAGAAGAACTCTACGCTCAATAAATTTATGCTTCATAAGAATTTCAAGAACATTGATAAGGTCACTTACGGCCGGGGATCATTTAACCAATTAGCAGATACGGTAGAACCTATTCGTAAAGAGAATAAGAGTTATTTTGTCTATGTTGTAGATAATTATTTCAAAGGAAAACCTTTAAGCAATCGCTTGCAAAATAAACCTGAGGATCTTGTTTATTATATCGATGTTGATCCACACGAGCCAACTACAGAGCAAATTGATTCACTTCGCGATGAAATTCTTAAGAAAAAAGGTTTGCCAAGCGGTGTGATCGGAATTGGCGGAGGAAGCATCATGGACATTGCGAAAGCACTTTCGTTAATGTTAACCAACGAAGGTTCTTCGACTTTATATCAAGGATTAAATCTCATTAAGAAACCGGGCATTTATCATTTAGGTGTTCCAACTATTAGTGGAACAGGTGCGGAAGTTTCCATGACGGCGGTTCTTACAGGACCGGAAAAAAAATTAGGATTAAAATGCGATTGGACTGTTTTTAATCAGGTTATTTTGGACCCGGAATTAACTACAACCGTTCCACGAGACTGGTGGTTCTACACCGGAATGGATACTTACATTCATTGCATTGAATCGCATGGAGGAATCCGCAACAATGCTTTTAGTTTAGCTTACGGTGATAAAGCTTTGGAATTATGTCGCGAAGTTTATCTAGGAGAAAAAAGTGGACAAACTCCGGATAACGATGATAAATTAATGGTAGCTTCTTTAATGGGCGGATTAAGTTTGACCTATAGCGAAGTTGGTGTTTGTCATGCGCTCAGCTATGGACTTTCAAAAATTCACGGCACTCGCCATTGCTATGCCAACTGCGTCATCTTCCAACATCTCGAAGATATTTATCCTCAAGGCGTGAAGGAATTCAAAGAGATGATCGAAAAACATAAGATCGAATTACCACAAAATTTGCATAAAGATTGGGATGATAAAACCTTGACGGCAATGGCAACGGTAAGTTATAACCTTCCTTTTATGTGGAATCATGCGTTTGGGGACAATTACAAGGAGAAGGCAACATTGGATTATATTAAAGAATTATTTAAACGACTTTGATCTTTTTCTTTTGTCCCTAAAGTGACAAAATGTTGTAGAAAAATCCAACCGTAGGATCTGAACCCCTTTAGGGGTTCAACATTCCGAACTGTTTCGCCCCTAAAGGGGCGATAAAAAACTCTGACGATGCTGTCTAAAACGTTTGGTCCCTAAAGGGACCAAAAAAACCTCCTCAAACGCCTGTAATTAGGCTATTTTGGCCTTTTAAAACCCCCTAAAATTGCTATTTTTGTAGCCTTATTTTGAGCCTTTTAGAAGAATGAAGAACATTAGGAACTTTTGTATCATTGCCCACATTGACCACGGAAAGAGTACGCTTGCCGATCGTTTATTGGAGTACACAAACACCATTTCGAAACGCGACATGCAAGCACAAGTGTTGGATGATATGGATCTTGAAAAAGAACGTGGGATCACGATCAAAAGTCACGCTATTCAAATGGATTACATCCATAAAGGCGAGAAATTTGTTTTCAATTTAATTGATACGCCTGGTCACGTTGATTTTAGTTACGAAGTTTCCCGTTCTATTGCTGCTTGCGAAGGCGCGCTTTTAATTGTGGATGCGGCGCAGGGAATTCAAGCACAAACTATTTCGAATTTATATTTGGCATTAGAGAATGATCTTACCATCATTCCTATTTTAAATAAAATGGATCTTCCAAGTGCTGAACCGGAATTGGTGAAAGATCAGATCGTAGATCTTATTGGTTGCGAGCGCGACGAGATTATTCCTGCGAGTGGAAAAACCGGAATGGGCGTTGACAATATCCTGGCAGCAATTGTTGAACGCGTGAAACCTCCTGTAGGAGATCCAAACGCGCCCTTGCAAGCTTTGATCTTTGATAGCGTGTTCAATTCCTTCCGCGGAATTATTGCTTATTACAAAATTGTAAATGGTTCGGTTAAAAAAGGTGACAAAGTAAAATTCGTAAATACCGAAGCAAGTTATTTTGCCGATGAAGTTGGCGTTTTGAAACTGAAACAAGAACCGCGTGATTCTGTTCACACAGGTGATGTAGGATATATTATTTCGGGGATCAAAGATGCGCGTGAGGTAAAAGTTGGAGATACGATCACACATGTTGATCGTCCTTGCGAAAAAGGCATTGAAGGATTTGAAGATGTAAAACCAATGGTGTTTGCTGGGATCTATCCGATAGACACAGAAGATTTTGAAGAGTTGCGCTACAGCATGGAGAAATTGCAACTAAATGATGCTTCTTTAACCTGGGAGCCGGAAAGTTCTGCTGCTTTAGGTTTTGGTTTCCGTTGCGGCTTCTTGGGAATGTTACATATGGAAATTGTGCAGGAACGTTTGGATCGTGAATTCGGCATGTCTGTGATCACAACTGTTCCCAATGTATCTTACTTAGCCTATACTACAAATGGGGAAACGGTTACCGTAAATAATCCTACTGATCTTCCTGATCCGGGAAGAATTGAATATATCGAAGAGCCCTATATCAAAGCGAACATTATCACCAAATCTGAATTCATTGGCCCCATCATGAGTTTGTGTATTGAAAAACGCGGACATATTGTGAATCAGAATTATTTGACGGCTGATCGTGTTGAATTGATCTTCCATATGCCTTTAGCCGAGATCGTATTTGATTTCTACGATCGTTTAAAATCAATCTCAAAAGGGTACGCTTCGTTTGATTATTCACCATTAGAAATGCGTCAGAGTGATCTTGTGAAAATGGATATACTCTTGAATAGTGATCCTGTTGATGCTTTATCTGCTTTGGTACACAGAAGCAATGCGCATCATCTTGGGAAAAAGATGTGCGAAAAATTAAAAGAATTAATTCCGCGTCAACAATTCGAAATCCCTATCCAGGCCGCAATTGGTTCAAAGATCATTGCTCGTGAAACGATTCGTGCTATACGCAAAGACGTAACCGCAAAATGTTACGGCGGTGATATTTCCCGTAAACGTAAATTGTTGGAAAAACAAAAAGAAGGAAAGAAGAAGATGAAACAAGTTGGAAGTGTTGAGATCCCGCAAAGCGCATTTATGGCGGTATTGAAATTGAATGATTAAAATAAACTATACACTCCTTTTATTTTTTCTAATTACTTTTTCGAATGCCCAGATCATGTGGCAGTTCGATAAAGATTCTTTGATCACCTGGTATTATCAGGAAGGTGACGAATTTAACGGGCCGACATTAAATACCGAATACTGGAATGATTGGTATGGATGGGGAAGATCCATTTGGGGAACTAAAGAACAACAATATTACACGCGCTACAAGAATCATTTTTTAAAAGATGGTAAACTGATCCTTACTGTAAAACGTGAAGAAGTGAACGCACGCTTAGTGGATTGGAAGGATGACAATGACACCATCAAAATTGGAAATAAATTCAACGGGCTCAATAAGCGAAAATTTGTTTTCACCGGGGGCATGATCCAAACCAAGAAAACGTTTCAGTACGGTTATTTTGAGATCAAATTCAAAATTCCTAAAGAAGGGGGATTCTGGCCCGCGTTTTGGTTGTATGGCGGAACACCCAACGACGAAATTGATTGGATGGAATTGAAAACCGAAAAGGACAATCAGGTACATGTTGCCATTCATTGCCAAAATCCGGCCGACGAAAAAATAAAAACACTCTTTGGAAAAAAAACCTGGGGATCCTGGGTAAAATTCAAAGGGTCATTAAGTGATGGCTTCAATGTGATTTCGGGTGTGTGGACGGCAGAAGGATGCAAATATTATTTGAACGGAGAGTGTATTGGTATTTCCAAAGTTAAAATGCCGGTAAAAAAGAATCTCGTCGCAAACATTGCTGTTCCAAGTGATAATGGCCCTTTTCATCCCGGACCAAACAAAAACTTTAAAGATTCGGCAAATTTCGAGATCGATCATATTCGCGTTTGGAACAGATACCCGAATTTAGCGAAACAAACCGATCCAAAACGAATCGTGGCCTCAGAGAAGATCGAAATAAAGAAAACCAAACTGGCCTCAAAAAAGAAAACACATTACGGTAATAAAAGCGCACACAAGAACGAGGGGTTTTTTATGACAGTGATGCCGCAAACCGACGGAAAATACCAATTATCAGTACTTGGGAAAAATATTCCTGAGAACGCTGTTCTTATCATTAAAGACAATACCGGAAAAACCATAAACGAAACAAAAATAAACTATGGCTTGAGTGTCCTTGATCTAAGCTCGGGACAGAATATCTCTGTGAAAGCCTTTGGAAAAGAGGCGAATTATACCATAAATTAACGCTTCCGTAACTGTAATGAACGTCCAATTGGGCATTATATTGGTCAAAGCTTCCTTTACTATCGCAAAATAATTACCTCCAAAACACTATATTCGTAGCACTGAATAGGCTTAAGCACATAATAATTTTCATTTTTCTCGTTCACACATCCTTTGCTCAGGAAAGTGACGGGTATAGCATCAATCAACCTCGTTTTTATTCTCAGAAATTACATTTTGGTTTTACTATTGGTTATAACCAAACAGATTTCAGAGTTTCTACGGTAAAGAATTCATTGTTCCCCGACACCGTGATCACCAGCAACTTTGTATCCACCCGATATCGCATTCGTTCGGTTTACACCGATCCCGGGCCAGGTTTTGCCATTGGTTTAGTGACCGATTTCAGGATCGCTCAATACATACGTTTGCGCACAACGCCAAGTATTAGCTTTGCTTCACGCAAGATCCAATATTTTCTATCGAATGAAGCCAGGGATTCAAGTAAACTCTTTGAAAAAACGGTAGAATCCACTTTCCTTATTTTTCCTATTGAAACAAAGATCCAATCCAAGCGTCTCGGAAATTTTAGCGCATACGTTATTGGAGGTGGTGGATACATGTTGGATCTTGCATCACGAAAAAAAGCGGCCGGTGTTCAAAGCGGTGGCCCAAATCAATTGGATGACAACGTAAAATTAAAACGCGATGATTTTTACTACAGTGGCGGCGCAGGTGTGGATTTTTATTTGATGTATTTTAAATTAGGTTTTGAACTCAAACTGCACATGGGCACAAAAAATCTCTTGCGAAAAGAGAATAGCATTTTTACAAATAGCCTCGACAAGGTGAGGTCACGTATGGTAACGCTTACTGTTACATTCGAGGGTTAAATTCACTCAAAAAGGCACAAAATAATTGTGCTGAATTTCCGTTATATAGGTACACTGACTAAACTACGGAACATAATTGCTCTTATGTTGTTTGTAAATCTATTGTTTGCCCAGCACAACGACGGATATAGCATCAATTTGCCGCGTTTTTATAAGCAGTCTTTCCATCCCGGCTTTACACTCGCTTACAATCAAACCGATTTTCGTTTAAGTACCGTTCAAAATACCGCGTTTCCAGATACAGTAATACGAACCAATACTTTGGATACCCGCTATCGCATTCGCTCCATTTATACCAAGCCCGGGCCCGGCTTTGCTATTGGACTAGTTGCCGATTTTCGTTTGCTTGAATACGTGCGATTGCGTACAACCCCAAGCATCAGCTTTGCATCGCGCAAGATCCAATATTTCCTTTCAAACTCTTCCACCGATTCAAGTAAACTGTTTGAAAAAACAGTTGAATCCACGTTTCTTATTTTTCCTTTGGAAACAAAGGTTCAATCCAAACGACTTGGAAATTTTAGTGCTTACGTTATTGGCGGCGGTGGCTATATGCTTGATCTTGCTTCACGAAAAAAAACTGCAGGAGTTCAAAGCGGAGGACCAAATCAATTAGATGATAATGTAAAACTGAAACGAGATGATTTTTATTACAGTGGTGGAGCCGGCGTAGATTTCTATTTGATGTACTTCAAATTAGGATTTGAACTCAAACTGCAAATGGGTACAAAAAATCTTTTAAAGAAAGAGAATAGCATTTTTACAAATAGTTTAGACAGAGTGCGCTCACGCATGGTAACATTCACAGTTACCTTTGAGGGATAGGAGTTTTTAGGAGGCAATTAACCAGGGAGACCTTCGGTCTCACAAAGATCACAATGAGAACACAGAGAAAAAAAAGAAGTACAGCCTTCTTCTCAGTGACCTCTGTGTAAGCCTCACTGTAGCGTAGCGCTCTGTGGTTAAACGTCCTTAAAAATCATCATCTTCCTCCTCTTCTTTCTTAGGATCTTTCTTTTTCGGATCCTCCAATTTGAATTGTTGATCAGATTTATTTGTCTCTTTTACTTTAATTGAGTCCTTTTTAAATAAACCAAATTCTTCTTTCAAAATTGCCTTTAAATTCTGCTTCTCATTCTTAATATCTTCCTTGATCTTTTGCTTCATGCCTTTGCGATCGTATTTGATAATCGGTTTATCTACAGTTCCTGTCATCAAAATAAAAGCGCTTCGTTTGTTTTCGGGATCGTTCTCTACGGGGCCAAATTCATCGTCGGTCTTTCTCTTCTTCGCTAAATAATCGCTTATCAATAATTGGACATGATAATCAATATCATTATTAAAACTATGCGTTCCCCAAAAATCAATGTTCAATACCGAATTTTTAATTGCTGTTTTTGGAATGGTGATCAAACTTTTGCTGATCTCAACCCTACTTTGCAAAGTTTGAAATTTAATGTCTTTAAGTTCATTGATGTCAACATAATTTGCTAAACTTTCCAGCGGCTTAAAATTTACCAGCTTCCCTTTATTGATCTCAAGATCGGCGATTGCTTTTATTGAGTTGAGATCTGACTCCAAAAATTTATTCCAGGTGCCGCTAAAATCAATGGATGCGTTCAGCGCGCCATCTACGTTATCGTCTTTCAAAGTTTCCTGAGAAAAATTATTCATCTGCGAAAATAATTTACTCACATTGATCTTATCTAATTCCCCATGCATTGAAACTTCCAGGTCTTTTCCGCTCAGATCAAACAATGCGTCTATCATGGCATTCCCGTCCATGGTCAACAAATTCACGCTCTCTGCAAGGATTTTTTTATTTTTCAATTCAATGTTGCCATCCAATTTTGTAGCACTAAATTTTCCGAAACTAAATGCGTCTATACTTGCATCCAAAACAAAATTGATATTTTCGGGAACATCTACTTCACTTTTTGCTGAGGACTTCGACTTCGAATCTTCGTACAAGAAATCCTCAGCTACGATTCTTTCACTCTTCAGATTCCCGTAGATCTTCAAGGGGTTCTTGTTGTCGAGAATATAATTGAAAGCTCCCTCTAATTTTCCATTGATCTTCAGATCAGAACTTCCCTTTTTGATCGCTAGATTA
This sequence comes from Bacteroidia bacterium, assembly GCA_044229315.1. Classification (GTDB taxonomy): domain Bacteria; phylum Bacteroidota; class Bacteroidia; order B-17B0; family Aurantibacillaceae; genus Aurantibacillus. Next base: position 1,018,041 of record JBGATG010000002.1, on the reverse strand, counting down.
TTCACCTCAACCGAGCGATTCAAAGCTCTTACTTCACACGAATAAATATTAGTACTGTCTTTTTGATCTTTGAATTGGACCACAAGATCTTTAAGCGAAGCCTGTAATTCCAAAGACGCGTTTTCCGACAAAGCATTTTTCTTTAGCTCTTCGATCTTGCTTTTTACCAGGCCATTGAACTGTACTTTTCCTTTAAGTTTCGAAAGAGTATCAATAGGCCAGAACTTGGTGAAATTCTCGAGATCGATCGTTCCTCCTACTTTCAGATCGAGGTATGGATCATTCAGATCGCTCATGATCATGTCCCCTTGAAAATGATCGCTCACCAGATCGCCCGACACATTCTTTAATTCCAGCAAGCTTTCTTTTCGTGTTCTCACAAATCTCCCATTTGCATTTAAATTACTCAGCTTCGCGTCCTTGGGTTGATAGATCACTATAGCATTGCTCACCCCAAAATCCACGCTCACGTCCATCTCTGTCTTATAACTCATTTTTCCACTCACATAAAAATTTCCTTCGCTCTTGTAATCGCGGATCCTTTCTTTTTGCGATTCGGGCATTAAACTCAAAACCGATTGTATATCTAAGTTCTTTCCTTTGAAATCCAGATTTAACTCATTTAAACTATCTCCGTACACGATCGTTCCATTTGTCTCAATGCCCATTTTATTCAGATGAACTTCGCAAGCATTTATCTTGTACTGATTCCTACTCACAGCCAGATCCGCTTTATAGTTCACACTTTTATTTTTGAGGTAGTCCGTTTTGTATACACTTATTTTTTTTACATAAAGATCGCCTTCACTGCTTAATTGATAATTCTCGTCGCTAAAGTTCCCCGAAAAGTCAACATGCTTCATGTCGAAATGCGTCTTCACTTTGTTTTGGAGATCCACATAACTCATGTCCACATTCTCGAGTTCAATGTTCTGTAAATTAAAATTCAAACTGTCATTACTTTTGATCGTGTCCGTATTCTCCTTCCAAACAATATAATTTGGTTTGCCTTTGCTGTTCACCTTCAAGCGACAAAAGGCGTCGCTCATTTTGATCTTCTTCACATCGTACTTTTTATTCCAAAGATCTTTAACGTCGAATTTCAATTGTAGCGAATGGGCAAATACCAAGGTGTCACGTTTTTCACTTTTAACGGCTTCCATGCAAGCAACGTCCTTAAACTCCAAAGCGCAATCAGGAAACGTCTTAATAATGGTGAGATCAATATTCTTTGGGTCGAGTTTTATTTCCGCATTCAAATTTTTGTTGAGCTCTTTAATGATCACGGCTTTTACCTCGTCCTCATAAATAAAAACAAGCGACACAGCAGCTACCAATACTAAAACAAGTGTGAACGAAAGCCAGAATATCCAGCGAACTAGCCTCCCAAAAAAACTTCGCTTCGGTCTATCGGGTTGCTGTATATACTCGGGAGTTTCCAATAAAGTAAAAATGCCAAAAAAAGCATGTTAAGAGGCGTTAAAAACCCAGAGAGTGTTAACAGGGTGCTCTTAATTGCTTTAGAACATAATGCTTAAAGTGACAAAAGTTACTTTTCCCTTGGAAAACACGTCATTTAGGTCGAAAAACCGAGATTTTTTGTGTTAAAATAAATTGAGTTTGCTAAGCATATCTTAAATTTGATGTAACAAAACTAACTATGAAAAAAATTATTATTTATCCCGCTTTAGTTGCTCTTGCAGTAACTTTATTTTCATTTATTAAGCCAGGTGCCGGTGCCGAGCTTGCGCTTAACGCGGCTTTACCTGCTGCTGATGTAAAAATGAAAGACGTATCTGGGAAAACGGTTTCTCTGGCTGAAAGTAAAACGGCTAAAGGATTATTAGTGATCTTTAGTTGCAACACTTGTCCTTATGTAAAATTAAGTGAGAAACGCATTAAAGAATATTCTGACTGGTGCTTAAGCAATGGCATTGGTTGCATTATTGTAAATAGCAATGAAGCGCAACGCGGAGAAGCGGATAGCTTTGATGAAATGAGCAAATATTATACTTCGCAAGGTTTAAAATGCGCTTATGTGGTTGACGAAAAAAGCGCGGTAGCTGATGCTTTTGGCGCAACTCGTACGCCGCAATGTTTCTTATTTAACGGAAAAGGTTTGGTTTACAAGGGCGCTATTGATGATAACGTAAAAGATGCTGCTTCGGTAAAAGATCCGTATTTAAAAAATGCGTTGGCCTCTGTTGCAAAAGGAGAAACTCCTAAAATGCAAGAAACAAAATCAATTGGCTGTACAATTAAAAGAGTTGAGTAATTGTAACGCTTACAAAATTCAAAGCCCTTCTTTTCTGAAGGGCTTTTTTGTTGCTCATAATTGCCACGGAGGCGCGGTGACGCAGAGGCTCACTGCGAAACTCTGCGTCTCAGTGCCCCCATGGCAGAAAATTATTTCTCTTTGTTCTTCTTCAAATACTCATCCGTAAAATGCTGCATCTTTTTCTCCTGTGAGAATTTATCATCGTTATACGATTTAGATTGATTCTTAGCGATTGATAATGTTTTCCAATCATCGGTCACCAATAATTTCGCAACATAAACCATTTGACCAATATGATAAGGGTAATGCGCCAGCTGACGATTGATGGCGTCCACAACTGTACATCCCTGATTGCGAATGTAGACTACTTTTCTTAGATCCTCTGCCTTTAAACTTTTAATCGTAGAGAATAAAATATCCCAGCCTTTATTCCAAACCTTCAAAAGCTCAGCCTTGGTGCTCACTATCTCTTCAAATTCCTCATCACGTTTTCGCCATTCTTTCTCCCCATCGCTGTTTAAAAAATCGGTCCAACGTGATAGCATATTTCCCGACAAATGTTGCACAATGATCGCAATGCTGTTGCTTTCTTTTGAGGGAACTGTAAAAAGTTGCTCTTCTTTCAATTGATCCATGGCTTTTTCGCCTAAGCTTTTGTAATACTCAAATTGCTTGGTAACGCTTTCTAAATAATTTGCTTCCATAGTTTTAAAATGTATAATCGTTAGATAATGCCGGCGGCATTTGTTTTGATACTTTCATGTCGTTGAACATTGACGATTTGATATTGATGCTAAAATTGTAACTTTTTCTAAATCCAAAAGGTACCCAGCCTATGCGCGCCTCCCAACATTTAAGATCGCGGTAAATATCAAAGCTGGTGTAGCTAATTCCTTTTGTCATAAAATCGTAGCCACTAGTGATCCCCACTTTCCAATATTTTGTTGGCGCTATGTCTCCGCTAAAATTAAGCGCCTGAGTTGTAATATATTTTGTGTTGTCATTAGCATCGGAAACAACGTTCCTTGGATCGGGAGTAATATTGTAATTATAATACACGCTTAAATTCCAAGGCAAAGCTTCGGTAACTTCGTTTTGTTTCACGCCACGTTCCGCACCATTGGTTAAATTCGGCGCTTGCTTTGCTTTTTGCAATGCTGCAAGATCATTGCTTCCAAAACTGGCGTTTACAGCAAGATTGGCTGTAAGAAATCTCACCAAAGTGCCATTATATTGTTTAGCATATTGTTTCACTCTTCGGTTAGTGGTTTTATCGAAGCCATATGGATCAAATGTGGCATTCACCACCACATCAAAATACTTGAATAATTTGTTACGAGCGCTTGCAGTAAGATTGCTCATATTAAAACTATCCGCGGCAAAATTGTACGAACCCGCTACACTTAAATTCTGGATCAATACGATCTTCTTATAAGAAATTCCTGTATCGCTCACGTGTTTCACTTTGCCCTCAAGATTATTATTCAAATTCACGCTGATGGAATTTTGTTCGCCAATTGCTGGGCCGGCAAATAATGATTTCTCGAAAATGCTGTAATTACGCATCGTTCCCAAAGTATCTGTTTGAACTTTCTTCCAAAAACCATATTGCTCTTTGCCAAGGTCGGGACGATACATGTAACTGATAGTGGGTATCAACAAATGACGTACTTGCTTTAAACGTCTTCCAAAAAACATATAATCAAAAAATACTTTGGTGTTCATTGCAGTAGAAAAATTAGCATCGTATCCTCCAGCAAAACCATAAACGGTTTTATCGGCTATGGAATCTTTGCGTGCGGCAGTAAGCAGATGTTCTTTCCGGATACTACGTGTATACATCACCGAACTAAAATTCAGAGCGGGAGTAACAGTAATGTATTTAAATAAATTAAAATTAGTTGAAATAGGTAGGGTATGCTTGATGCCGTATTTCATATTGTCGTCGATATTTCCCTTAAAGATCGTTGAATCGTATCCACTTAAAGTATTTCGGGCTTCAAACAAATAATTGATGCCGATCTTATCAAATACATTTTGCTTTACGGCATTCTCTCGTTTAAACGGATAAAAACGATTCACATTGAAGGTGAGTTGAGGAAAGGAAATATCTACTTGTTTTGTATTTGTATTCTGGCTATGCGTCGCGTTCAAATTCAAGGCACCAACCTTGTATGTTCTGCTGTAATTCACATTCGACTGAAATACACTTTGTAAATACTGCCCGGAATTCACTGCGTTGTATTTATTATACAATTGATTTTGATAATTCACGTTGGCGCTAAAATTCGCTTTGGGATTATTTTTATTGTCCTGACGATGCTGCCAGGCCACACTGTAAGATTGCTGTTTAGAATATTTTGTTGGCCCAAGTGGTTTCAGATCTCTATCACCAATAATAAAATAACTAAAACCAAGATTAACTGAACCCACAGCTTTGTAAGCCACATTGTAATTATTTGTTGTACGAACCGCCCAACTTCCATTAGAATAAATATCTCCTTTGATCACCATGTCGGTCATCTCATTAATTCCTAAATAATATCCCCCGTCTTTTAAAAAGCGTCCAAAATTCCCGGAGTTCCCATATTGCGGAAGTAAAATTCCACTATGCGCTTTTTTTGTGTTCGGGAAAAATCCAAAAGGTAATCCTAAAGGCGTTGGCACACCACCAATTTCAAGATACATTGGTCCGGTAACAATTTTATCGTTTGGAATTATTTTAGCGCGTGTGGCTTTGAATACTGTTCGCGAATCAGCAAATTCGCAAGGAATACACTTCATGTTCTTCATGTAGATCACATCATTGCTGTCTTTTTTGATCTCGTTCCCAAAAACCAACAACTCGCCTTGTTTCGTAAGCGCGTTGAAGATCTTTCCTTTTTTCGACTTCAAATTATACATGATCTTCTCGGCGTTCATCTCTTGATCATCATCCTTGAACACCGGAGTTCCTGCCAATTTTCCGGTACTATCGGGCATTCCATACGCTGTAATGATGTTGCTTGAATAATCGATCTCAATGGCAGCGGCGGTAATATTCATGCTTTCATAAACAACATTGGCCTCGCCGTAAAGAATGGCCACTTTTTTCTGTGCCAGGTAAACGATCGAATCTTTGGCTTTATAGTCAATTTTAGACTCCAGCGTTTCCTTATCAACCAGGGTATCCACAGCTGGTTTTATGATCGTATCCCTGGTGTTACTTTGTGCGTTTAATCCGTTATAAGATATTAACACAAACCATAAGAAAACTAATACTATGTGTCTGACAGGCTTCAAGTTAAACGCTTTACTTTTACTAGACTTACAAAGCTACAAAGCTTAACGACATAGGCCCCATTAATTGTGAACCCAAAGGTTAAAAATATCAAATTCACCCTGTTACTATCTATGATAATGTTGCTGTTCTTTGGCTTTAAACCAGGGAATGGCAAAGGTAAGATCGGCTATATCAAAACTATAGTGATCGACGCCGGACACGGGGGAAAAGATCCGGGTTGCAATGGTGTTTCGGCCAAAGAAAAAGATGTTTCTCTTGCGGTTGCTTTAAAATTGGGCAAACTCATTGAGGAGAACATGAAGGATGTAAAGGTTATCTACACCCGCACCACCGATGTGTTTGTTGAGTTGGAAGACCGCGCGCAAATTGCCAATAAAGCCAAAGCAGATCTGTTTATTTCCATTCATTGTAACGCCGCCGGCAAAGTGGTGAAATACCGCGATCCTAAGACAAAAAAGATGCGCGTGAAAATGCGCAAGAATAAAAAAGGAAAATTTGTCCCTGTAGAAACAACGAATCCTTTGCCCTTTGGTTCCGAAACCTATGTAATGGGATTGAAGAATGAAGAAGGAAAGATGAAAGTTGCCACGCGTGAGAACTCCGTAATTTTTTTAGAGGACGACTACGAAAAGAAATACGAAGGCTTTGATCCGGATAGCGAAGAGAGTTACATCATAATGAGTAATTACACCAGCGCCTATGTGATCCAAAGCGCCAATTTAGGATTAAAGATCCAGGAAGAATATAAATCGAAAGCCGGAAGAGTTGACAAAGGCGTGCATCGCCAGAGTATTTGGGTGCTTTGGAGAACCGCTATGCCAAGCATTTTAACAGAAATTGGCTATCTCACCAATCCTTTGGAAGAAGAGTTCCTGTCTAGTGAAAAAGGTCAGGATTACATGTCGAAAGCGATCTATCGCGGATTGAGAAGATATAAAGACGAATTAGAGGGAAACAAGAAAACGTATACCGACGACATCGAAAATCAATCGCCTTTGGATAATGAAAACATAAAAGCCGGGCATTACATTGGAGAAAAATCGAAAGATGACGAAGAGGAAGCTGAAGAAGAGGAGATCAAAAAGGACACTGTTGTAACGAATAAAGGAAATAAAAAAGATACGACGGTGATCTATTATGAAAAAGACAACAATAAAGGAATTGTTGCATTGATAGATAGTTCTAAACTCGAAAAAGGAGTTGAAACAAAAACTACCACCGTGAAATCGCCTGCGGATAGAACAAAAGAAATAAAAGACTCGGTAGCCAGGGTAAATGCGGCGCGCATGAAATCAAAAATGGATTCTATTGCCAATGCAAAAGCAGAAATAGAAAAGAACAACAAATTAAAAGCCGAGCGTAATAAATGGAAAGCCGATTCAGTTGCAGCGGCAAAAGCGGAACTCGATAAATTGAATAAGACCAAAGCAGAAGTAGAACCTACTGTGGTCTTTAAAGTACAATTTGCCAGCAGCGATGTCAAATTGGATCTTAAGGAAAAGCGTTTTGCCGAAGTAAAAAATGGCTCCTTCTATAAAGTAAATACTACTTACAAATACACCTCCGGCAGTTTTGCTACGATGGCCGAAGCTACAGCTCACCAAGGGGTTTTACGCGAAAGCGGCTTCAAAGATTGCTTTGTGGTTGCCTTTAAAAATGGCGAACGCATCGATATTAACGAGGCAAAAAAGCTTTTAGAGCAGAAGCAATAAATTTCGTATCTTTAGTGGGTTGAAAAATTACGTTTTAATACCGGCGTTATTGCTTTCTCTGTTTGCTTGCAAAAAAAAAGAAGCCGAAGCGCCTGTTGACCCAAATACAGGTTGCGCCAACTGTACACCAAGTTATGCCACAACATTCAACGGCATATTTAAAGCGGGCACTTACACAACCACAGGTGCTGCAATGACCACGACTATTGCCACACGCGTCTCAGCTTTTTTAAGTAACACTGCCGTTACCGTTCCTTCTATTGCGAATTCAACTACTGTTACAAGCGTTGTTTTTAATGACAGCACTTTAGTTTTTTCCGGGGCGCCGTATTACTACACAAACTTAAATCCTATCGGTCTTAGCCAAAACAGTTGGACCGTTACTGGAACTAATGCTTTACCGTCTTTCACCTATAAAAATTTAAAAGAAAAACCAACCTATAGCTCAATGACAGCCTGGCCGGATACAATTAAGAAAACAGTTGGCTTCACATTTTACATTTACGATCTTAATTACGTAACAGGCGCTACTGTTTTTGTATCCGACGGTTTGCCGGCTCCTAACGTAGTAACTAAAGCTCTTGGCGCCGGATCTGATACGATTCATTTTTCAATGAGTGATCTTGCAGCCTTGGGAACATCCACGAACGCTGTTATCACTTTGATCATGGAAAATGCTCATGGTATAAAAGTAGAAGGCAAAGATTTCAAAATGAGTAACGAAGCATCGTTAACGCGCCGAATTACGATCAAGAATTAATGCGCTTCCAGCCAATTCTCCCCTACTCCTATTCCAACTTCAACCGGAACTTTCAAAGGTAAAGCGTCCTGCATCAATTTCTCGATAATAGGTTTCACAATTTCCAATTCCGGCTTGTAAACGTCAAACACCAATTCGTCATGCACTTGCAACAACATACGTGTTTTTAATTTACGTTTATTGAGCTCATTGTGAATGTTGATCATGGCGATCTTGATCATATCGGCCGCGCTGCCCTGAATTGGCGCGTTAATGGCGTTTCGTTCTGCAAATCCTCGTACAGTTTGATTTTGAGATGTAATATCACGTAACCAACGTTTGCGCCCCAACAAAGTTTGTACGTAACCGTTCTCACGCGCAAAATTAATCTCGGCATCCATGTATCCTTTGATAGAAGGATATTCTTTAAAATAATTATCGATCAATTCTTTTGCTTCCGCGCGTGGAATTCCCAAGTTCTCCGCCAAACCAAAAGCCCCTTGTCCGTAAATAATTCCAAAGTTCACGCTCTTGGATTTGTAACGCATTTCTTTTGTTACATCTGCCTCTGCAACTCCAAAAACTTTTGCAGCGGTTGCTGTATGAATGTCTTTATTCTTTTGGAAAGCATCACACATGTTTGGATCACCACTAATACTTGCTACAATACGCAATTCTATTTGTGAGTAATCGGCGCTTAGTAAAATATGATCTTTGTCTCTTGGAATGAATGCCTTTCTAATTTGTCTTCCACGTTCAGTTCTAATAGGAATATTTTGCAAATTCGGATTATCACTGCTTAACCGCCCTGTTACCGCAACAACTTGGTTGTACGATGTATGGATGTGCCCAGTTTGTTTATTCACCAATTCAGGTAAAGCATCTACATAGGTATTCTTTAATTTGTTCAGTTCGCGGTAATCCAAAATTTTCGAAATGATAGGATGTGCGTGTTCCAATTTTAAAAGAACATCTTCGCCAGTTGCATACTGCCCGGTTTTTGTTTTCTTAGCTTTATCAGAGATCTTCAATACGTCAAATAGAACTTCCCCTACTTGTTTTGGAGAAGAAATATTGAATTTAAATCCTGCCAGTTTAGTGATCTCTTCTTCTACTGCAATAATATCTGTAAGTAATTGCGCCGAAAAATCTTTTAAGGTTGCAACGTCTAGTTTAATTCCTTCGCGTTCCATATCCGCTAACACGGTGATCAGCGGAAGTTCCACCTCGTTGAATAATTTATCAGTTTCTGTCTCTGCCAATTTCGGTTTGAACACATCTTTCAACTGTAAAGTAATATCAGCATCTTCAGCGGCGTATTCGGTGATCTTATCAATGTCCGCGTCACGCATGCTGGTTTGATTCTTTCCTTTTTTTCCGATCAATGTTTCAATGCTGATGGGCGCGTAGTTCAAATACGTTTCCGCCAGTACATCCATACCGTGACGCATCTCGGGTTGAATTAAAAAGTGCGCAACCATGGTATCAAATAATTTGTTTTTTATTTGAATACCATAGTTCATCAAAATATGATAATCGTACTTAATATTCTGACCGATCAGTGTTTTTTTCTCGTCGTTAAAAACACTCACAAACTTTAAAAGCGTTTCTTTAGCTTTCTTTTGATCAGCATCTACCGGAACATAAAACGCCTCATGCGCTTTAATGCTGAACGAAAGTCCAACAACCTCGGCTTCCAAAGAATTTAATCCCGTGGTTTCCGTATCAAAACAAAACTCGCTTACTTCTTCAAGATCTTCAACCAATTTAGCGATATCTGCATCTGAAGAAACGGTAATATACTTGTGTTCAACATCGGCTACTGTTTTAAATTTCGTTTGCTCCTCTTCTTCAACTTCGGTAACTGCAACACTAAAAAACTCGGAAGTGCTGAACAGGTCGGCTTGCTGACCGCTTGAAGATTTCGGCTGATATGTTGTAGTTGTTGTTGCAAGCGTTTCACCTGTTCCACCAATATCTTCGCCTAAAATAGTTTGCGCTAAACGACGAAACTCTAATTCCTTGAACAGATCGCGAATGGCGTCGCGGTTATAAGGTTTGATCGCTAAAGCCGCTTCATCAAATTCAATTGGGCAATCTAAAATAATGGTCGCTAATTTTTTTGACTGAAATGCCTGCTCTTTATTATTCTCAACCTTCTCTTTCAATTTTCCTTTGAGTTTATCTGTGTTTTGATAGATACCCTCCATCGAACCGTATTCTTTGATCAGGGCTATTGCAGTTTTTTCTCCAACACCCGGAATTCCCGGAATATTATCTACCTTATCTCCCATCAAACCTAAAACATCAATAAGTTGCTTTACGTTTTGTATTTCCCAGCGTTTGCATATTTCTTCCACACCTAATACTTCCGTTCCATTTCCCAGACGCGCGGGCTTATAAATAAACGTGTTCGCATCCACCAACTGACCATAATCTTTATCCGGCGTCATCATGTAGGTTGTGTAACCAGCATCTTCGGCTTTACGCGCCAACGTTCCAATAAGATCGTCAGCTTCATAACCAGGCAATCCAATTACTTCTATATTGAACGCTTTAATAAGATCGATCACGAACGGAATGGCCACTTGCAGATCTTCAGGCATTTCATCGCGATTTGCTTTGTAAGCTTCAAATTCAATATGGCGCACCGTTGGTTCTTCTGTATCAAATACTACCGCCATGTGCGTTGGCTTCTCTTTGTTTAAGATCTCCAACATGGTATTGCAAAATCCAAAGATGGCCGAGGTATTCATGCCTTTTGAATTAATGCGTGGACTATTGCTGAACGCGAAATACGCGCGATAGATCAGCGCAAATGCATCCAATAAAAAAAGTTTCTTGCCTGTATCTTTGGTCTTCATATCTTATTTCTTCGAATCGTTGTATTTAGTTATCGCTTCTATTGCGCTTGTCTCATCAATATCTTTGCTATTCTCTTTATAATATTCCGCGTACTCTTGCGCATCCTTCATCCACTCCTTGAGTTGTTTTTGAAACTTCCCGATCTTCGCGTCCGTCATTTTTTTATCTCCGTCTTTAAAAAGAAAATAATCAAACTCCCAGGTGCTTTTATTCATTGCTACAACTTCAAACGCTGATTTAAAGAAAAAGATGGGACCATTTGCTAAACGTTTGTAAAACTGAGCTTCCTCTTCTTTTCCCCAGGAAATAAAATGATTGCCCTCAAAGCCGTAGCCTTTTACTTTAGCAGGTTTATAGTTTTTTTGAGCACCTGAAGCATCTTTAAATGTCACACGCTGAAAACTTTCATGTTCCTTTTTCGGATTCACTTTTACTTCGCCGCGTAACGTATCCCCTTTATCGTTGATGATATATCCCTTTACAAATGTGAATTGGGCGAAAATTGCATTGGGTGCCAAAGCCGCTATGGTAGCGGCAAGCAGCAGTTTTTTAAATTGAGATGCCATACTTTAAAGAAACTTATTTTTATGTGTAATCCCAAACTTTGTTACTATCTAAATCCCCTATAAACCAAGGAGATACAGGAGGGTAGATTTGTTAATTTGACATCAGATTTCCAACAAAAACATTATTTTTGATACTCAATCTTTTGTTTTGAAAATTGGATTAAAAATAGGACTCGCTTTCTTTTTATTGGCGGCTGTTTCTATGTTAGTGATCGGCTATATCAGTTACGATAATGCGCGCCGATCTTTAGAACAACAATCCTTCAACAAACTCACCGCAGTGAGAGAAACAAAATCCGATCAGATCCAGGATTATTTCAAGAACATCAAAGATCAGTTAGTCGATCTTTCTACCAATCCGGTGATCATTCAAGCAACACGCGAATTTAAGAATGGCTATAATTCAATTACAAAAGACCTAAAGTTAGATGATAAAAAACTGGGAGAATTAAAAAAAGAGAACGACACGTATTTTGAAAAAGAATTCCTTCCACAACTCAACAAAAATCTCATTATTCCAACAACGCTTAAAGATGAACTGAATTCAGCTCCTTCGGCTATTGCTTTGCAGAATCTATACATTGTAAAAAATCCTTATCGCACGGGCGAAAAATTACGAATGTTGAGTAGCGCAGATGGAAGCTCCTACAGTAACGCTCATGCTAAATATCATAAAGTACTAAGTGATTTTGTGGAACGTTTTGGATACTATGATCTTTTTATCATTGATAGCGAAACCGGAAACATTATTTATACAGCTTACAAAGAGATCGATTTTACTTCGTCGCTCGGCGAAGGGCCACTTAAACACACGAATCTTGCCGATGCTTTTGAAAGCGTGCGAAACGCGAAAAGTGATACCGTATTCAAATTGGTTGATTACGAACCATACCATCCGTCATACAACGCGCATGCGTCTTTTATTGCTACCGGTATTTTTGAGAACGGAAAACAAATTGGTGTGCTAGCGTTTCAAATGCCGGTTGATCGCATCAACGACATTATGACCAACAGCGAACATTGGGAAAAAGTTGGTTTGGGAAAATCGGGTGAAACGTATTTGGTGGGCGAGGATATGACCTTGCGTAACCAATCGCGTTTCTTGATCGAAGATAGTGTCAACTATTTTAAAATGCTTCGTGATATTGGTGTTGGAAATGCTACCATCTCAAAAATAAAAGCGTTCAATAGTTCTATTGGATTGCAAGAAGTGAAGACCGAAGGAACTTTGGCTGCCTTAAAAAATGAAAGTGCAACAAAGATCTTTCCTGACTACCGCGGCGTTCCTGTGCTTTCATCTTATAAGCCTTTACGTATTTTGGGAATGAACTGGGCTATCTTAAGTGAGATAGATGAAGACGAAGCGTTTTCGGAGATAGCGGCGTTGAAACACAAAATGACGATCGCGTTTGTTGTTTTGTTGTTGGTCGTTATTGCAACGTCGTATTTTATGTCGATGCAAATTACCAAACCTATTAAGGAACTTACCGTTGAAGCGGAAGAATTGGGAAATGGGAATTTAGATGTAGAGATCAAAACCGGACGCAAAGATGAGATAGGAGTATTGGCAGATAATTTCAAAAAAATGCAAAGCTCCATTACCAAATTGATCATGGATCTGCGTCATATGAATCACACATTAGAAGACAAAGTGATCGAACGTACCGCTGAAGTTGTGGAGCAAAAGAATATTATCGAAGAAAAACAAAAAGAGATCATCGATTCCATTTTATACGCAAAGCGAATTCAAAACGCGATCTTAGCGCATGATACTTACTTGGCAAAACATTTACCCGATCATTTTGTATTATTCCGTCCAAAAGATCACATCAGCGGCGATTTTTATTGGGCTACGAAAAAAGATGGTCGTTTTTGGTTAGCCGTTTGTGATAGCACCGGCCACGGCGTTCCGGGAGCGTTTATGAGTTTGTTGAATATCGCGTTCCTGAATGAAGCAATTACTGAAAAGAATTTTACTGAGCCGCATGAAGTATTGAATCACGCGCGTAAACGTTTGATCCAAAATATGTCGAAAGAAGGAAATAAGGATGGAATGGACGGGATCTTGGTGTGCTTTGATCCGGAGAAAAAAACTTACACTTACGCAGCAGCGCACAATAGCCCTCTTATTATTAAGAACAATGAATTTGTGGAATATGATGCCGATAAAATGCCAATTGGCGAAGGCGTAAGAGATGAGTCATTTAAGTCGGCTAAATTTGATGTCAAATCGGGTGACATGATCTATTTATATACCGATGGTTATGCTGATCAGTTTGGCGGACCGAAAGGGAAAAAATTCAAGTACAAGCAACTCAATGATCTGTTGATGGATCTGCATAAACAACCGCTTGCCGAACAAAAAGAAAAACTAAGCCAAGCATTCACCGCCTGGAAAGGTAATTTAGAACAGATCGATGATGTGTGCGTGTTTGGTATTCGTGTGAATTAGAGGCAGAAACCACGAAGAGCGCGAAGTTTTTTTCACGAAGTTCACAAAAAAAATTGTTGCCCTTTTTTGATCATTATGCGAAAATCAACATCGTGAGCTTCGTGCAAATCCCTTTGTGAGCTTCGTGGTTAAAAATATCATGTAACTTTTTCGACCTTGCTGCATTATAATAAGCATGAAGATCACATTGTCGATAGCCTTTGTTTCATTTAGTTTAATTAACAGTACAGCGCAAACGGTTTGGGAAAATGCAGGATCTTCATCAACGACGCCCGACCCATGCAGCGCGTTCTCAAAATTTCATACGGCCCAAAAAAGACCAATTGCCTACACGTATGTGCGAGAGAGCGATGCTGCATGGGAAAAGCGCATTTGGCGCGATATTGACCTGCGCGAAAAACAGAATTTAAAATACTATTACCCGGTTGAAATAAATCCATGCGTGCATTCTTTATTTCAAACTATAAGTTCCGGTGTTTTAAAAGGAGATATTATTGCTTTTAAGGATGAAGAATTCATGATTCCTTTTGAAAAAGCGGAGATCAGAAGAATGTTAGTAGTTCGCGATACGATCCCAATGTACATCGTAAATGATAAAGGAGATGAGGAGCAAGTGATGCAACCGGTTGCGGATTCAACAAGTATCTTCCGTCGCATTCAAAAATTCCGATTAAAGGAAGATTGGTTCTTTAATAAAGAAACCGCCACCATGGAAGTGCGAATTTTAGGAATTGCCGCTTACGAATTCATTCCGGATAAAGAAGCATACAGAGAATTATTTTGGGTTTATTTTCCGGCGTGCCGAAATACCTTCGCAAAGAATATCGTATTTAATTCTCGCAATGATAATGAATACCGAAGCTTTGACGAATTATTTTGGAAACGTGATTTCAGCAGCGTGATCGTGAAAGAATCCAACGTTTATGATCGCGCGATCATTGAATATTCAAAAGGAATAGATGCTTTGTTGGAAGCGGATGATATTAAAACCGATCTGTTCAATTGGGAACATGATCTGTGGAATTATTGATTAATCAGCAAGTGTCGACATGTCGCCCCTTCGGGGCTTCAAAAGCATTTCATTGCGGTTTTACCGATATCCGACCCCTTCGGGGTCACTCAGGCGGAACAGCATTAATAGTCCCGAAGGGACGGTATATCGGTAGAACAAAATAACAACGGAGAAAAAAGCCCCGAAGGGGCGGCATATCGGTTATTCGTTATAGATAACCTCTAACAAAGTTTGCCCTACAACCTTCAAGGTTCCTTTGTCGATTGAATTTAGATCATCTTTGGTTGTATGATGATGTTCAAAGAAATTATTCTTATAACCATCATAATCTAAAATATCTATGGTTGGAATGTTCGCGATCTTATTGATGAATGCGTGATCATCTGTCATTTCACCAATTTCTGTATCCGTAAAATGTTCTGAAGCACCGCTTAGCTTTGCCGCTTTCCAAACCTTAGTCACAACGTCATTTGCATAAAACGTTGAAACTTCTTCTTTAGGAAAACGCGCGGTTTTTGCTCCAACCATGTCCAGCAAAATTCCGTAGTTAGCAGTGTAACCCGCTTTGTGCGGATTCTTACTCCAATGTTGCGAACCCAAACACCAAGTGTCAGGCATTCCACCGTTATCGCCGTAATCTTCCAGGTCAAACAACACAATGTCAATACCAACTTTTGGAGCTTTCGATTGGATGATGCGTGCTATTTCCATCAACACACCAACTCCACTTGCTCCATCATTTACACCGGGGCAAGGTTGTGATCTTAATTTTGGATCCTTTTCTTTATCGCTAAACGGGCGGCTGTCATAATGCGCGCACAATAAAATCCTGCTCTTATTTTGAGGATCAAACGAAGCGATCACATTTTTCATTAACCATTTCTTCCCGTCGTAAGTATCAGCACTGGCAGATTGCACCAATACTTGCGCACCAAAACGCTTCAATTCTTTTTCATAATACGCAACTGCATTGTCATGCGCCTTACTTCCGGGCACACGCGGACCCATATCCGCTTGGTCCTTTACAAATTTGTAAGCGCTGTCTCCATTAAAATCCGGTGGAACAACGCGCACTTTCATTTCTACTTTAGAGTTGTCATTACTTTCCGGAACAGTATTGTTGGTAGAGTTATCTACAGGTGTTTCGGGTTTACAACCAACAAGTGCTAAAGAGAAAAATATGTACTTGGAAAATTTTTTCATTCAAAATTCATAAATCATAATTAAATAGACCAAGTGCTGCCTTCTTTGCCATCTTTGATCTTCACGCCGGCTGCAACTAATTTATTACGCAACTCATCACTCAATTGAAAATTCTTATCGGATTTAGCTTTTGCGCGCATTTCCAATAACACATCTACAACGTTATGTAATACGCGTGATGACTCTCCGGTATCTTCATCAAACTTCACTCCACAAATATCCACCAAGAAATCCTTGAACATTTTGTGAAGCAGTTCAATATCCGCTTGTGTTAAACTCGATTTGCCATCGTTTGTTGAATTAATGATCCTTGCGGCGTCAAATAATTGCGCCATCAATACCGAAGTATTCAGATCATCATTCATAGCATCATAACATGCTTTTTGCAATGCCGAGATGTTTTCTGTTGATTTATCCGAACCTTTTAATGTACGAAGTGTTTTGTAAGCATCTTGCAAACGATTGAAGGCAGTTTCCGCAGCATTCAAAGCATCGTTGCTAAAATCCAAAGTGCTGCGGTAATGCGTTTGCAACATAAAGAAACGAACCACCATTGGATTGTATCCTTTATTAAGCAATGGATGAATACCACTAAATAATTCTCTCGGCAAAAAACTATTGCCTAAACTCTTGCTCATCTTTTGTCCATTCACTGTAAGCATATTTGTATGCATCCAATAATTGGCCGGTTGCTTGCCGCAATACGCTAAGTTCTGTGCAATTTCATTGGTATGATGCGTTGGCGCAAGATCCATTCCTCCACCATGTATATCAAAATTCTCACCCAAATATTTTGTACTCATAGCCGAACATTCAATATGCCAACCCGGGAAACCTTGTCCCCAATTGCTACGCCATTGCATAATGTGTTCAGGCTTTGCTTTGATCCATAATGCAAAATCCAAACGTCCTTTCTTTTCATCCTGACCATCAAGGTCACGGGTACCTTCTAAAAGGTCTTCTAATTTCCGTCCGGTAAGCGCTGTGTAATTATGTTCCTTCGCAAATTTCTCTACATCAAAATAAATAGTTCCGTTTGCTTCATACGCGTAACCTTTGCGAATGATCTCTTCTGCAATTTGTTGTTGTTCGATGATATGACCGGTTGCTGTTGGCTCGATGCTTGGCGGCAAATTATTGAATTGCTGCATCACGTTACGAAAATCAACAGTGTAAGCCTGCACAATTTCCATTGGTTCCAATTGTTGCAATTTTGCTTTCTTGCTGATCTTATCTTCACCAACATCACCATCGCCTTCCAAATGTCCGGCATCGGTAATATTTCTTACGTAACGTACTTTGTATCCGCAATGCAATAAATAACGATACACCAGATCAAATGAAATGAATGTGCGGCAATTTCCTAAATGCACATCGCTATAAACGGTTGGTCCGCACACATACATTCCAACATAAGGGGGATTAATAGCTTTGAACTCTTCCTTTTTGCGAGTTAATGTATTATATAAAAATAGCGGTTGCATAAGATGCTAAAGATAAATAAAAAAAGGCGGATTGAATTCCGCCTTTTCGTGAAAGTGTGCTATGAATTAGTTTTATTTATCTTTTTCTACCGGACCATCGCCAACGTAGATCCCGTCTTTATAAATAGCCACGCGCTCTAAAAGTCCGTTATCGTTATAGATGTAAGCTTTTCCTTCCATTAAACGGTTATCCTTAAAGGTCCCGTTCTTGCTTACTTGCTTGTTCTTGTTATAAAGAATGTGTTGTCCGTTCAAAGAAGCTACACCACTTTTGTTTCCGCCGCCGCCAATTCCTGTGCTCGCCAATTCTTCCTTTTTGATCTCCGTTAAAGATTTACTTGGCGCAAACTTTTCTGCATCGCTTTTCTTTTCGGTCTTGTTCTTTTCTTCAAAGGTTTTAATGCTTGCAACATCAACTTCACCATTGTTGTAGTTCTTAATTGCTTTTACATCACCACTTTCGTGAAATTCTTTGATCTGGCCCGCTTCTTTCCCATTTTGGAAATTTCCTTCAATCGCTACTTGTCCGTTCTCGTAATTATAAGTTTGAACGCCATCGCGTTTTCCCCCTTCATTAAATTTGAAATCGTGTTGAACCTGCCCGTTCTCGTAATATAATTTATAATTGCCAACCCAACGGTTCACTTTCCAGTTTCCTTCTTCCTTTTTATTTCCATTCTCGTAATACATTACAGCGTATCCATCAGGACGACCATTTTGAAATGGGATCTCATTCTTCTTATTTCCGTTGCAGTAATATTCTGTCCAACTTCCGATCTTACGATTTTCTTTGTATCCACCTTCTTCAACTTTTTGATCAGGTTTGTAACAATTGGTTGGGCTAGGTTTATGTTTTCCCATCAACACCCACTTGCCTTGTTTCTTTCCAACCTGGTCAATAAAATTAATGGTGTCTTTTGAATTTGATAAGGTTTCAAACGATTGTGCCGACATTGCACACGCCGAAAAAATAAAAACGGACGTTATAATTTGCTTCATTCTCAGTTAGTTGTAGTAAATCTAGTTTTAAAGCCTTTTAGTAGCAAGAAAATTAATCGAAAAAAAGGGGGTTTTAATCTAAAATAAAAAACCCCGGCTTATTTACCGGGGCTTTAAAAAGGCTCTTAAACGAGCTTTAAATAGCTTTAGTTTTCAATCTGGGTATCACCCACATAAATACCGTCTTTATACACGGAAACTCGGGTCAAAATGCCGTTTTCGTCATAAATATAGGCTTTACCTTCCATGAAGCGGTTATCTTTAAAGATACCGTCTTTAGTGATCTGCTTGCTCTTGTTATACAAAGTAAACTTACCGTTCAATACTGTAGGACCTTTACCTTTTGCGTCATTTGGTTTCTCGTCAGCTTTCACTTCAACCTTTGGTGCATTTTCAATTGGATTATCCGATTTCTTTGCAATTGGTTTCTTAGGCGCAAATTCTTTTATGGAAGCTACATCCACATTTCCATCAGCATAAATACTTTCCTTTTTTACCTCTCCATTCTCATGGAATTCCTTGATCAAACCACTTTCTTTTCCATTAGCAAAATTACCTTCAATGGCTTTTTGCCCGTTGTCGTAAAAATATGTTTGAGGACCATCGCGTTTTCCGGCAGCGTTAAAAACGAATTCGTGTTGCACCTGACCGTTTGGATAATAAAGTTTGTAATTACCTACCCATTTGTTCACTTTCCAATTTCCTTCTTCACTTATCTTTCCATCTTCATGATACATGATAGCGTAACCATCAGGGCGACCGTTTACAAAAGTTAATTTATTCTTCATATTACCATTGCAGTAATACTCTATCCACGGGCCAACCTTTCGGTTATCCGTGTATTTTCCTTCTTCGATCTTTTGCTCTGCTGTAAAACATGTTCCGGGTTTGTGTTTACCGCGTAAAATCCACTTACCCTGCTTCTTGCCGGCGATATCTATTTTATTTAGAGTATCGTTCCCAACAATCTCCGAACTTTGCGATTGCGCAAAATTTATTAAGGTGATCATTAAGAAAATTGGTAATAGTTTTTTCATGTTATTCAAATTTAATTATTGTTTAACAATAAGAAAATGATTCTCGTTGAATTTAGCCTAATTGACTGATTTCTTCGATTAAGTTTGTTGTGTACTTTGTTCCTCTAATTACTACGCTAATATCAGGCCAGGGTTGCAAAAAAAGCTGGATTTTTGCTTTTTTTCAGACTTTAGTTTTTAGATTATCCAACATGGATTTAACTAATAACGGAAGATCGTACTTTTCCTTCCAACCCCAGTGTTTACGCGCCTCGCCGTCGTCGATACTTTTTGGCCAACTGTCGGCTATTTGCTGACGGAAGTCGGGTTTATACGTGATGGTAAAGTTTGGAATATGTTTTTTGATCTCATCTGCAATTTGTTTAGGGCTGAATGAAATACCGGCTAAATTATAACTCCCTCTTATGGCAATTTTGTCGCTTGGCGCATGCATGAGTTCAATGGTTGCTCTAATAGCGTCCTCCATGCACATCATTGGTAATGTGGTGTTTTCGCTTAAAAAACTCTCGTAAGTACCCTTTCTAAGAGCCTCATAAAAAATATGCACTGCATAATCTGTTGTGCCTCCTCCCGGAGCGCTTTTCCACCCAATTAATCCCGGATATCTCAAGCTGCGCACATCAACTCCATATTTTTTATGGTACCATTCGCACCAGCGTTCGCCTGCTTGTTTACTGATCCCATAAATAGTACTTGGCTCCATCACCGTGTACTGAGGTGTATTTTCCCCGGGCGTTGTTGGGCCAAAAACCGCAATAGAACTTGGCCAATATAATTGACGAATGTGTTTTTCTTTTGCCAGATCCAATGTGTGGAACAAACTTTCCATATTAAGTTTCCACGCGAACATTGGATTTTGTTCGCCCGTTGCCGAAAGCATCGCTGCCAAATGGTACACTTGGGTAATTTGATGTTTCTTAACGATGTCAAACAAGGCCTTTGAATCCAACGCATCCAGTTTTTCAAAGGGATTGTTGGCCAAAGCCGGAGATTCTTTAAGGTCGGAAGTAATAACGCTGCTACTGCCATAGATCTTAGAGAGATTCTCTGCTAATTCCACCCCAATTTGCCCTCCCGCGCCTATGATCAATATCTTTTCGTGTGTGCCAGACATATGCAATCAATTTAGTATCTTTACAAACCTAAGTATTAAAACGGTTTTTCAAAAACTTTTTTCTGCTTAGTCGCGATAATATAACCTGCAATTATTTTTATCACATTATGAGCCAATTAGTAAACAGAACAGACAAGAACGTTCTGAAGCAACGTTTAAAAGAAGAAACCTTTCAGAGAAAGACAGTTTCATTTTACAGGTACGTTAGTATACCTGATCCACACACACTTCGTGATGAACTTTTTAAAACCTGGGCCGACCTGGATTGTTTTGGGCGAGTGTATTTAGCGCATGAAGGCATCAACGCCCAAATGAGTGTTCCGGTACATCACTGGGATGAGTTTGAGGAAAAATTAAATCGCATTGGGTATTTTAAAGATGTTCCCTTCAAACACGCCGTGGATGGAAATGGAAAATCATTTTACAAACTTATTGTAAAAGTGCGCGATAAGGTAGTATCCGATGGCATCAACGATCCTAATTTCGATCCCAGCAACACCGGGAAATATTTGAGTGCAAAAGAATTCAACGCGGCCATTGAAGATCCGAATACCATTGTGATAGATATGCGCAATCATTATGAAAGTGAAGTTGGAAGATTTGACAGGGCGTTTTGTCCGGATGCGGATACGTTTAGAGAAGAATTGCCTTTGGTGATAGATCATTTAAAAGGGCAAGAAAATAAAAAAGTGGTCATGTATTGTACCGGTGGGATTCGCTGCGAAAAAGCAAGCGCGTATTTTAAATATAAAGGATTTAAAGATGTGAATCACCTGCATGGCGGAATTATTCAATACGCTAAAGAAGTAAAGGAACAAAATCTTGAAAGTAAATTCCGCGGAATGAATTTTGTGTTTGACGAACGTATTGGCGAACGAATTACAGAAGATGTATTGAGCAGCTGCCATCAATGCGGAAAACCTTGCGACACACATGTGAATTGTAAGAATGATGATTGTCATTTACTTTTTATTCAATGTGATGAGTGCGCGCAAAAAATGGAAGGATGTTGTACGCCACACTGTCAGGATATTATTCACTTACCCATTGAAGAACAACGCAAGATCCGTAAAGGCCGCGTAAAAAATGGTCCGGAATGTTTGGCTGTTTACAAAAGCAGATTACGTCCAAACCTTGCCGAAATATTAAAGAACAATTTGAATATCAAAAAATAAAATTGGCGCGCTCTTTTAAAATATTTTTTCTTGCTCTGATGATCGGTTTGCAGTGTAAAGCGCAAGAGCGGGATTTTGTTGTAAAACTGCGTGATAAATACGGGCCTGCTATTGATTCTTTAACGACGCACACACGTGCCGGGGATTCAGCCGCTTTTTTTAGTTTATTGAAAAAGAAAACGCTCCTGGCAAAAAAGGAAAATATCCCTTTTCTATTAAGTTACTGTTATGAAAAAACCGGGATCTGGCATTATTATAACGGGACAAGTAAGTTTGTACACATGTATTTTGATTCTGCGATTGCGGTTGCGGAAAAAGCGGGTTTAATTGAATTGACGGGTTCGTTCTTGATGAATAAAGGATCCGTGCATTATATGCAACGTGATTTCACCGAATCGATCCAATACTTCAGGAAGAGTGAGGAGATCATGGAAAAAGGGAAATCGGAGAACCTGGCCATGCTGTATGGGAACATGGCCTTACTTTACCAGGAGATCGGTGACCTGGAAGGCGCCAAAAAATATTTGAGCAGAAGTTTTCCTTTCGCTAAAATGAAAAAAGAAAAAGATAGTTATGCAAAAGCCATCAACAATCTTGGGTTGATCTTCAAAAAGGAAGGCAATTTCAAAGCTGCAGATAGTATGTACCGAATGGGATATGAATTAACTAAAAAGTATGAATTACATGATGATTTTGCTGACGTCGCCTATAACCTGGTGTCGCTGTTAACGCTCAACAAGAAATATGAGGAAGCGAAAACTCTTAATTTGGAACTGCTGGAGTGCGTAAAAAAACACAAGGACGAATCGTGGGTAAAGCAGGTAAAACAAAACATGGCGCAGATCTATTACAACCTGCACGATATTCCAAACACAAAAAAATATTTGAACGAATCGGAAGCCATCAAGATCAATTCCGAAGACATGGACGAAGATGATGTGAATTCATTATTGGTTGTTGCTAATATCTATTTTCATCTGGGTATAAACGACAAAGCGGCCAAGATGTACGCAGACTACCACGAATTGAATGACAAACTTGGAAAAGAAAAAAAACTGATGGACGCCGCTCAGCTTAGTTTCAAATACGAAAAACACCGCGACTCTGTTCAAACAGCCAAAGAAAAAGAAATTGCAGAATTAGAAAATTTACGTGAGCAGGAAAAAGCGGAGAGCAAATTACGAACGCAACGCATTTTCATCATTGTTTCCGTTATTGTTTTTGTATTGGTCATTGGATTTGTTCTTCAGTTGGTAAAAGCTAATCGCTCCAAAGAAAAAGCCAATAAAGAGATCAGTTACCAAAAGTCTCTTTTATCTGAAAAGAACAAAGAAATTACCGATTCGATCACGTATGCGCAACGTATTCAACAATCCTTGCTCCCACCACAAGACATGTTGGATATTCTTTTACCGAATCACTTTCTTTTGTATATGCCTAAAGATATTGTAAGCGGAGATTTCTTTTGGGCGAAGAAAATAAATGCCAACGAATTATTTGTGGCCGTGGCCGATTGCACCGGACACGGTGTGCCGGGCGCCATGATGAGTGCCTTGAGTATTCAAAATTTAAATGAATTAGCAGGGCAAACACGGTCGCCGGGAGAATTATTGTCGTTACTAAACTCTAATTTGAAAAATACACTTAACCAGGATCAGGAAGGTTTTAGTAAGGACGGGCTCGACATTTGCTTGTGTAAAATTAATGTGAAGGAAAGAAAGATCGTTTATAGTGGAGCAAATCGAAATTTACAAGTATTCGCCTCCAGCGGTTTGAAAACCGAATTAAAGGCAACAAAAACGGGAATTGGTGGTCACACACACGTGGATCAGGTATATGAAGAAAATGAGATGCAGTTAGATGCAGATGATATGATCGTCATGAGCACCGACGGGTTTGCCGATCAATTTGGAGGCCCTGATGGTAAAAAGATCACAACCAAGCGTTTTAAGGAATGGCTGACAAATATCACTTCAGCAGAAAACAAAAAAGACGAACTTGTGAAGCGATTTACAAGCTGGAAAGGGAGTGGAGATCAAATTGACGATGTATGTGTGCTTGGATTTAAAATTTAATTTAACTTTGTAATATGCCTATTTATCACAAACTGGGTGAGTTCCCGCAAAAGCGCCACACCGTGTTTCAATCGAAACAAGGGAAACATTATTATGAGCAGCTTTTTGGCACCGAAGGCTTCAGTGGATTCTCGTCTTTATTATATCATGTTCACCGTCCCACACAGGTAAAAGAAATTTTGAAGAGTGTGGATGTGCGTCCGAAAATTGCGATCGACAAAAATATCAAAGCGCTTTTATTAAAAGGATTTGAGATAAAACCAACTGCCGATTTTTTAGATAGCAGAAAAACAGTGTTGATCAATAGCGATTGCGCTATTGGTTTAGCAGCGCCTCAACAAAGCATGAAAACGTATTTTTACAAAAATGCTGATGCTGATGAATTGCTGTTCATTCACAAAGGAAAAGGAACTTTACGCACGTTCATGGGAAATATTCCTTTTGAATACGGCGATTACTTGATCATTCCTCGCGGGATGATCTACCAAATGGAGTTTGAAACACAGGACAATCGCCTTTTTTATGTAGAGAGTCATTCGCCTTTTTATACGCCAATGCGTTATAAGAATTCTTCCGGACAATTATTAGAGCATTCTCCTTTTTGTGAACGTGATTTTAAATTGCCTTCAACATTAGAAACACATGACGAAAAAGGCGATTTTTTGATCAAGATAAAAAAGGAAGGAATGTTGCACGATGTATTGTATGCAACACATCCGTTTGATGTGGTTGGTTGGGACGGTTACAATTTCCCCTGGGGATTCTCAATTCACAACTTTGAACCTATCACGGGCCGTGTACATCAACCGCCTCCGGTTCATCAAACATTTGAAACCGCAACATTTGTAGTTTGTTCGTTCTGCCCGCGTTTGTACGATTATCATCCAAAAGCAATTCCGGCTCCATACAACCACAGTAACATTGACAGTGATGAGGTGTTGTATTACGTTGATGGTGATTTCATGAGCAGAAATAACATTGAGCAAGGGCATATTACATTGCATCCAAAAGGAATTCCGCACGGTCCTGCACCGGGAGCTATGGAAAGAAGTATTGGGCAAAAAGATACCTTAGAGTTAGCGGTGATGGTAGATACGTTCAAGCCACTAATGGTAACTGAAGATGCAATGAAGATCGATGATGGGAAATATTATAAATCGTGGGTGGAGTAATTGTGAGTTATGATTTATGAATGATGAATTAAGAGATGCAAACTAAGATCAATAAAAATAAACTGGAATTAAGATCGCTCACCATGGCGATGTGGTCTTGATGCTTCTCTGTTGTGCTTCGACTACGCTCAGCATGACAGTAAGGCACGCGTTCCGCCGTGTCACCCTGAGCGTAGTCGAAGGGTAATCAAAATTTAATTTTTTCAAATAAAAAAATATTATGGCAAAAGAAGTAAAGAATGTAGAATACGGTTTAGAGAAAATTTTCGAAGGGGCACAAGACTTCCTTCCTTTATTAGGAACCGACTACGTAGAATTTTATGTGGGTAACGCGAAACAATCCGCTCACTTTTATAAAACAGCCTTTGGATTTCAGTCCTTCGCTTATGCAGGATTAGAAACAGGCTTAACTGATCGTACATCCTATGTATTGAAACAGGACAAGATCAAAATTATCTTGACAACTGCTTTGAAAAGCGACTCTCCAATTGGTGAACACGTAAAAAAACACGGTGATGGTGTAAAAGTAATTGCATTGTGGGTTGAAGATGCTCGTAAAGCATTTGAAGAAACTACCAAACGTGGGGCAAAACCTTACATGGAGCCCGTAGTTGAAAAAGACGAACATGGCGAAGTTGTTCGATCAGGAATTTACACGTATGGAGAAACTGTACACATGTTCGTTGAACGTAAAAATTATAAAGGAACTTTTTTACCTGGTTTCCGCGAATGGAAAAGCGATTACAACCCTACTCCGGTTGGATTGAAATTCATTGATCATATGGTAGGAAACGTGGGATGGAATCAAATGAATCCCACAGTTGAATGGTACGAAAAAGTAATGGGCTTTGTGAACTTTTTAAGTTTCGATGATAAACAGATCACTACGGAATACTCGGCATTAATGAGTAAAGTAATGAGTAACGGGAACGGCCGCATCAAATTCCCGATCAACGAACCTGCTAACGGAAAAAAGAAATCGCAGATCGAAGAGTACATTGACTTTTACGAAGGTGCCGGCGTGCAGCATTTAGCCTTGGCAACGGATGATATTATCAAAACCGTTGGAGAATTAAAAGCGCGCGGTGTTGAGTTCTTACCTCCTCCTCCACAAGCCTATTACGATGAAGTTCCAAAACGCTTGGGTGTGCACAAGGAAATGATGAAAGAAGACATCAAAGCTTTGCAAAAACTTTCGATCTTGGTTGATGCTGATGAAGAAGGATATTTACTACAGATCTTCACAAAACCTGTAGAAGATCGTCCTACATTATTCTACGAGATCATTCAACGCATGGGAGCTAAAGGATTTGGCGCCGGAAACTTCAAAGCTTTGTTTGAGAGTATAGAGCGAGAGCAGGCTTTGAGGGGAACTCTATAGGTCTGAATTTATTGGAAAGGCCCTTCGATAAACTCAGGGACCAGTTCATTAAAAGCCATCGGAAACGGTGGCTTTTTTGTTTTTAAAATCGCTACCTTTAATTCATGATGCGATACCTTGCAGTTGTTCTTTTATTTGCTCAATATCTTTCAGCGCAAGCACATAAGGATACCATTGTTCGATCCCATCAACTTCCCAAAGAACAATATCGGGAATGGAAAATCATAGAGGATGAATGGATGAAAAACGAATACGGTAAGATCCTGAAAGAAAATAAACTCAAAATGAAATGTGCGAATTGCGAGAATATTTTCATGAATGTAATATTTACAATTGATACGAGCGGAAAACTAATTGCAACTAAAACCGTGAAAACACGAAAATGCGCAGGAGAATTTTCCAAAAAAATGGAAGACCGGTTTTTGAAGTGGTTTTTGAATTTCACATTCCCAAAAGAACTTTACAATTTAAAGTTTGAAGTAAGACTTGGGACCGGATTGAAGTGCTGACCTATTCTACGAGACCAACTTCCCTCGCCTTATCAAAAAGTAAATTTACCGCTTTGCTTCCCACCTCCCCAAGATCAACTGAAAAATCATTTACATATAAAGCAATGTGTTTTTTCATCACCTCTTCACTCATCTCTTGGGCATGTTCACGAACATAAGGCATAGAACTCTCAGGATTCGCAAAAGCGTACTGTACACTTTTTTTGATCAAGGCATCAATATCGTTTCGTGTTTTTTCGTCAAGAGTTTTTGAAGCGACAATTCCACCCAGAGGAATCGGCGCGTGAATTAAGCTATCCCAAAACTCTCCGAGGTCGCGAACTTTTTTTAAACCCTTTTGCTCATACGTAAAACGATTCTCATGAATGATCAATCCAGCGTCAACTTTTCCGTTCAACACTGCGTCTTCTATATCACTGAACAACATTTCAGTTTTAGTTTGCAGTTTGGGGTAAGCGATGCTCAGTAAAAAATTAGCGGTGGTCAGCTTTCCCGGGATAGCAATGGACTTGATCTCTTTTTCCGGATCATTAATTTCCTTTTTTGAAATGAGAAGCGGTCCACAATTAAATCCCAATGCACTCCCACTTCTCAGCAATTCATATTTATCCAACACGTAAACTAAAGCGTGGTAACTTAACTTGGTAACCGAAAGTTTCCCTTGCATAGCCCATTGATTGAGCGTTTCCACATCCTCTAAAACAGGTTCAAAAGTATATTTACCCGTGTCAATTTTCTTGTGAACAAGAGCGTCGAAAATAAAACAATCGTTGGGGCAAGGCGAATATCCGATCTTAATATGCATCAAATAGTTCTGTTACAATGTTCAAAACGGTTTTATTGAGATTTGAAATGGCAGATGGAATATCCCATTTACTTTTATCGCGCTTCTCCACATAATTTGATACCGCGCGAATTTGCGTAAAATTACTTAGGCCTTTGCACGCGGCGAAAAAAGCAGCGCCTTCCATGCTCTCAATATCGGGACCAAATACTTTTTTTGTATTCTCAATAGTATTCTCGTTGCCGTGAACTTTATTAACGGTAATTGCCTTCACAGTTTTTAATTCGGAAATAGCTTTAGAACGCTTGATCCAATTGTTTTGATACACGTTCGTTCCCCGCAATTCAAGGTCTCTGTACTTGACAAATTCATCGCCGCTCTCCGCGCCCATCTCACTTAACTCGTCGTGCGTAACGTGAAGCACTTGTCCAATTTTCAAATGGCGATCAAAAGCTCCGCAAATTCCTACGTTCAAAATAGCATCGTACAGCCGATGCGAATTTTTTCCGATCATGAACGCGGTGTTCACCATTCCAACGCCGGTAATTAAAACATTCAAACTTCTTGTTTCGCTGATCATGCATTCATACAATCCATCGCCGGTAATCACAATGGAGTACTTTTCCAATAAAGGTTGAATTTCAAATTGCGTGGCTGAGACTATTAGGATATGGGCCATGAAACACTAAGGTACGGAAAATTCACACTTTTTTCACCACCAAGACACGAAGACTCGGAAATTTTGTTTATTTACAGATTTGTCCCTTGGTGTCTCTATGGTGAAACTAGAATTGTTACTATATTTGCAGTCGATATGATCTACCTAACGCGACACGAACATTTTAACGCCGCACATAAATTGTCCAACCCAAAATGGAGCAAAGAAAAGAACGTAGAAGTTTTTGGAAAATGCGCCAACGATAATTGGCACGGGCATAATTATGAATTGATCGTGACTGTAAAAGGAGATGTTGACCCGGATACAGGATTTGTAATGGATGTAAAAGTATTAGGCGAACTTATAGTAAAATATGCCTGCGATGAACTAGATCATAAAAATTTGAATCTGGATGTTCCATTCTTAAAGGACATTTTACCCAGCACAGAAAATGTGGCCATTGCTATTTGGCAACAATTGGAACCACATCTCCCAAAAAATGTGAAACTACACTGCATTAAATTGTACGAAACCCCTCGTATTTGCGTGGAGTATTTTGGTAAGTAGTTCATAGCCACGGAGACACAAAGACACTGAGGTTCACAGAGATTCCCCCGCGTAACTTTGAGCCACTGCGACTCAGCGGCAAAGATGGTTATTTCAATAAAATCCGTATTTTTATCTAGTCAAAACAAAGGGGCCAATGTCCGGCAAACTTCCGGCACAGTTCCTTTAAAGCGTGATCTAGATAAGCCTAACCAACTCGTCCTGATAACAAAGTAAAAATTATGAGCAAAGTTGCTGTTTTCCGAAAAGAGCATTTTAATGCTGCGCATCGCCTGCACAATCCCGCTATGAGCGACGCGGAGAATGCCGCCGTTTTTGGTAGATGTAATTATCCGAATTATCACGGACACAATTACGAACTCGTTGTAAAGATAACGGGCGAAGTTGATCCGAAAACCGGGTACGTGTTTGATATGAAATTGCTCAGTGACATCATTAAACACGATGTTATTGAGAAATTCGATCACAAAAATTTGAATTTGGATGTTGCCGAATTCAAGAACATGAATCCAACTGCCGAAAATATTATCAAGGTCATCTATGATATTCTTCGCAAAAAAATTGATGGCCGTTACGAACTCAATTTGAGACTTTATGAAACAGAAAGAAATTTTGTTGAATACCCTGCTTAAGGAACGCCTGGATGTGGCAAAATATGTAACTGATGATCTTGGAGATCAACATGTGGGTACAAGTGTGGATACACCACTACGCAAAGACGCCTTTAAAATGAGCGAAGAAGCAAAGATGGCCAAGATCGAACAACATTTTAAAGCCATCATGGAAACTTTAGGACTTGATCTTCGCGATGATAGTTTAAAAGGAACGCCAAAACGTGTGGCAAAAATGTATGTGAAGGAGATATTTAGCGGTTTAGACCCAGCCAACAAGCCAAAAGTTACTCTTTTTGATAATAAATATAAGTACGACCAGATGTTGGTTGAGAAAGACATCACTTTTTATAGCAATTGTGAACATCATTTTGTTCCGATTTATGGAAAAGCACATGTTGCCTACATCTCAAAGGGGAAGGTGATCGGTTTAAGTAAATTGAATCGGATAGTACAATATTTTAGTAAACGTCCGCAAGTGCAGGAACGCATGACCGTGCAAATTGCCAAAGAATTGCAAAAGGTCTTAAAAACTAAAGATGTGGCTGTGATCATCGACGCCAAACATATGTGCGTTTCATCACGCGGTGTGCAGGATCATGATTCGGCAACGGTAACGTCTTTCTTTGGCGGAAAATTTGAAAAAGAAAATACAAGAACAGAATTGTTCAAGTATATTGAAATGAAATAAACACCGATGAATGCGATGGCTTCATCATAAACTACACAAGCATGAAAATCTCCAACCTACTTTCAATTGCACTTGTTACTCTATTTCTAAATTCCAACGCTCAAAAAACTGAAGAAGAGCGCGTGAATGCTCCCGTGAAATCGGTGATCCTTTATTTGGATGGGGCTGAAGTGAGCCTAAATAAAAACATCGCTTTGAATGCCGGACGAACGTTAATTACGTTCACAGGCTTATCTCCTAAACTTATTTCAAAAAGTATTCAGGTAAACGTGAGTAATGATGTGATTGTACTTTCCGTTTCAGATAAGATCAATTTTTTAACGGAAAATATTGAAACGCCCAGAGTAAAACAATTGAAAGATTCATTGGAGATGTTGCTTGATAACAATTCTCAACTGAATTACGACTTGACGGCTTACAACCAAGAGAAAGCGATGTTGTCAAAAAATGAATCTATTGGTGGAACAGATAAAGGCGTGAGTATTGCAGAACTGAAATTGGCCGCTGATTTTTACCGTGCGCGTTTAAAGGACATTAATGCCGAAACGTTCAAGGTTCAAAAAAAGATAAACAAGAACAATGTGATTATTTACCGTTTACAAAGGGAGATTGATGAGAGCGGCGTGAAGAAACTTCCTACAGCGGAAGTAAGTATTTTGGTAATGAGCGCCATGAAAACAAATGCTACAGTTGATCTTAAATATGTAGTGAAAGAATGCGGTTGGGCACCGAGTTATGATCTCATTACTGAAGACATCAACAAGCCTATCCAATTAAAATACCGAGCAAAAGTTTACAATAATAGCGGCGTTGATTGGACTGACGTGAAAATGAAATTGTCTACCGCCGATCCAATGCAAAGCGCCTCAAAACCTGATCTTGCAGCCTGGTATTTGAATTTCTCGAATTTGAATTATGTGAATTCAAATAAGAATACTGCTTACAATAATTATTATGGCAACGAGATTAACAATGAGCAAAATATGAGAAATGCGCCAAGTGTAGCGCAATCACAATCCTTGTACGATGAAGAAGTTCAAACCAAACAAGATAAGAAAGCGCAGAAAGCTGTGGTGATCCAATACGAAGAAGTACAGGTTTCTGAATTAAGCGCGGAGTTCGACATCAAACAATTGTATTCGGTGCCAAGCGATGCAAAACCTTATCTGGTAGATGTTACTGTTTACAATTTGAACGCGATGTTCCAATACTATAGTGTTCCAAAAGTTGACAAAGATGCATTTATGTTGGCAAAGATCACGGGCTGGGAAGATCTTGATCTGGTTGAAGGTCCGGCCAACGTTTATTTTGGTGGAACGTATGTTGGCCAATCGTATATTAATACACGCAGCGTTGATGATACCTTAAGTTTGTCGTTTGGTCGTGATAAAAAAATTGTGGTGAGTCGCACAAAACTAAAAGACTTCAACAGCGAACAAATTGCCGGAACTACGCGTAAAGTAACGTATTCGTATGAAATTGTTGTGAAGAACAATCGTAAAGCCCCAATTCAAATTGAATTAGAAGATCAACTTCCGGTGTCTCAAAACAGCGAGATCGTAGTTGAAGTAAAAGAAATTTCCAAAGCGGAAAAGAATGATCTTACCGGTCAGTTGAAATGGAAATTGAGTTTAGCTCCGGACGAAACTAAAAAGCTATTGCTCACCTACACCATTAAATATCCTAAGAACAAAAGCATTGATCTGCAAAAACGCAAGGCAAAAATGAAAGCAATGATGTAAATTCGTTGCCAATGAAGAGAATTGAATTCCTAGATGGTTTACGCGGTGTAGCAATCATTAGTGTTGTACTTTATCACGCGTATGATCGTTATGAGCCGGTGGATGCGCCCGGCCTTCATCCTTTTCGATTTGGATTTCTTGGCGTCAATTTATTCTTCCTTATTTCCGGTTTTGTAATTTTGCTTTCTTTAGAGAAAACAAAAAACTATTTCACTTTTCTATTTCATCGCTGGCGAAGATTGTTCCCCGCCATGTTAGTTGCAACGGTGTTGCTATACTTCAGCGCCTTTTGGTTGATTGAAAGGCCGCGTGGAATTCCTTTGCCACAAGATGTCGTTCCGGGTTTAATTTTCTTCGACCCACATATTTTAAATGTCTTCTTCAAAAATACATTTCATTCTTTGGAGGGTTCCTTTTGGTCACTATATGTTGAAGTAAAATTCTACATCATTTTTGGCGCGTTATTCTTTTGGTTGGGGACAAACAAGGCACTGTTAGGTTTAGTTGCTTTATATTTCGTTTATGTGATCGCATTTTTTATTTCCCCTGATCTTGCGGCAAAATTACATAAGCTTGCAGGCATACAGGCTTTTTGTTGGTTTGCCGGAGGATGTTTCATGTATCTATTTTATTTGAACAAAGATAAAAAACATTTGCTTTCTTGTATTCTCCTGTGCGGAATTGAAGCGTTACGTGTTACATTTGATTATCATTTTAAATTTCAGTGTTTGGCAGAAATGCTCATGTTAGGGATCTTTGTAGTGCCGATCTATTTTGAGAACATTCGAAATATCGTCGCAAACAAATTCCTTTTGTTCTTTGGTGTCATTAGTTATCCCTTGTATTTGATCCACGAAAATGCCATTGTTGCGGCGGGAATCAAATTAAATTCGTTCTTCAACGGAGCTATTCCAAAGCAGTTACTTCCTTTGATTCCGATCACTATTCTCGTCATCATTGCATATTTGATGGCTAAATATGCTGAACCTTCATTAAAGAAGCTCATAGACAAATTGCCCATTATTTCGTAAATTGCTCTTGTTTTGGTGAAGAACTTTCTTTTTCATAGAGTAAATCCTCAGCGCGACAAGTTATGGGATCCCATGGACGTGGCTTTATTTGAAAAGTGTATTCAATTCATAAAAAATACGCATGATGTTGTGCTCATAGAAGATCTTGTAGGAAATGAGACCAAAGGGAAATTCGCGACCATCATGTTCGACGACGGTTACAAAGACAATTTAGAATACGCAGCGCCGATCTTAGAAAAATATAACTGTAAGGCATCGTTTTATGTGGTGACGGATTGTATTGACAAGAATGAAGTGACCTGGACGCATTTTCTAGATCATGCATTTCAAAACACAAAAAAGAACGAGCTAAATTTAGACTTGGGATTTGTTCCCGAAGAATTAAAAAAATGTAGCGCTGGAACACGCGTTGAATATGCAAGCAAATTAAAACCTTTCCTTAAGAAGGTGTCCCACATTGATCGTTCTCGTGTTTTAGATATCATTAAAGAAACTTTTACAGATGTTGAATCACCAAAATTAATGATGAGCTGGAATGATGTGAAACAATTGAAGAATGCAGGACACTATATTGGGTCTCATTCCGTAACACATGCCATGCTGGGAACAATAGAAAATGAGGGTGACGTGAAAAACGAATTACTCAATTCGGGAAATAAAATAAGAGAACAATTGGGTTATTTTCCAAAGACCATCTCTTACCCCGTTGGAAGTTTTAATGATGCAACAAAACGTTTGGCAAAAGAAAGTGGATATGAAATTGGTTTAGCGGTGAAACAAACCGTATATGATCCCAATAAAAATGATAATTTTGAAATTCCTCGTATAGAATTATATAACGAGAGCTGGTGGAAAACACGATCACGCATTACAAATTCTTTAGAAAAATTTAAATCGCTGATAGGTTACAAGTGAAAATAGTAATGTGGATAGGAAATGAGTCCAATCAAAGGGCTTTAGCGAACAAGGTACATTCTGCCTTTTCGCTTCACGGCATTGTGACAGAATCTCGTGTATCGAAAAGAAAGATCACATTCGACAAAATTCGCGAGCGTTTATTTTTACCGCAAATTGGAAATGCCTGGAGAAATTTACACAGTTTTTATTCGGGACGGTTTCCAAACTATCCCTCTGTAAAAACCATTGACGTAGAAAATATCAATTCAGATTCCGTCTACGAATTCTCAAAAGACGCCGATCTCATTTTGGTTTCGGGTACAAGTTTGGTGAAAGAGAAATTGCTTTCGCTAAAGCCAAAAATTGGGATATTAAATTTACACACAGGTTTATCGCCCTATGTAAAAGGTGGACCAAATTGCACGAATTGGTGTATTGCCAATAATGAATTTCATTTGATAGGAAATACCATTATGTGGATAGATGCCGGAATTGATTCGGGAAATATTTTGACAACTGAATTTACTCCGCTTGCAGGGAACGAAGATCTCAATCAGATTCACGTAAAGGTAATGGAGCACGCGCATGATCTTTATTTGCGTGCGGCAAAATTTGTTTGCGAAGGAAAAATGCACAGTGTTTCTCAAAAAGAGATAGCGAAAGGAAAGACCTTTTATACGAAGGATTGGAACTATGGTAAAAAGAAACAGCTCGTCGGAAATCTAAAAAATCTGAGCAATTCTGTTAAATCAGACCAAATAGCGGCGTACAGAGATAAAATCAGGGTGGTTAAACTTTAATTAGCCGTTTTTTCTTTCCTTCAATATTCTTATATTTATTCAAATTTAATTCTATGGATCGTCGCCGTTTTATGCTTGCTGGCGCAGGCACTTTAGGAAGTTTAAGTTTTTTATCGGCAATTAATAAAACATTTGCAGCCGAATTAGAAAGCCAGGTAAATCGCGTAGAGAACATGAGCGTTGACGCAGCTGCCGAAGACGAAGATTTTTGGGGATGGGTGCGCGAGAGTTTTACGGTGTCGCCAAATTTGATCAATTTAAATAATGGTGGTGTGAGTCCCGCGCCAAAAGTGGTGCAGGACGCCGTGATCCGTTATTACCAATATTGCAACGAGGCTCCTTCATATTATATGTGGCGCATTTTAGATGCGGGGCGTGAAGGCTTGCGTTTGAAACTTGCAGACCTTTGCGGTTGTTCTCCTGAAGAAATTTGCATCAATAGAAATTCTACTGAAGGACTAAACACTGTGATCTTCGGTTTAAATTTGAAAGCAGGCGATGAAGTTGTATTGAGTAAATACGACTATCCAAATATGATGAATGCCTGGAAACAACGCGAAAAACGCGATGGTATTAAATTAGTTTGGGTTGATGTTCCGCAACCAACCGAAGATGACAAGACCATTGTAGATATTTACGTAAAAGCCATGACGACAAAAACAAAAATTGTTCACGTCACACACATGGTGAATTGGAGTGGGAATATTTTGCCTGTGAAGGCGATAGCTGATGCGGCTCATGCAAAAGGTGCGGAAGTGATCTGCGATGCGGCTCACTCTTTCGGACAATTTGATTTTAAATTACCTGACACAGGCGCTGATTATTTAGCGGTGTCCTTACACAAATGGTTGTGCGCTCCAATTGGAAGTGGATTGCTGTACATTAAAAAAGATAAGATCAAAAATATTTGGCCTTTACTTTCTGCTCCGCAACCGGAAAGTGATGATATTCGTAAATTTGAAAACCTGGGAACACGCAACATGGCTAGCGAAATGGCTATTGGTGCCGCGGTTGATTTCCATAATGTCATTGGTATCAAACGTAAAGAAGCGCGCTTACGTTACCTGAAAAATCATTGGTACGAAAAAGCAGTGAAGTTGAAGAATGCTGTTGCATGTACATCGCTGAAACCACAATACTCTTGTGCTCTTGCAAACATTGGCTTCGATAGCTGGAAAGCAAATGACATTGAAGCACGCTTATACGAAAAACAAAAGATCCATGTAACATCCATCATTCTCGAAAAAATAAATGGCGTGCGAGTAACTCCCAATGTTTACACCAATTTATACGATCTTAATTTACTTGTAAAAGGTTTGACTGATATCTCTGAATCAAAACCACCAATTGGAAAATAAATTAAAAAATATTGGTCTCGCCATTTGTTTGAGCTTGATGCTTGTTGCATTCGTAACCAAGAACAAGCATGAAGTTATTTTTACAAAACTAGCGCCAACTCCAATTGGTCCTTACAGTCAAGCCATTAAAAGCGGTGGCACAGTTTATGTATCCGGACAAATTGGAATTGACCCCACAGGAAAATTGGATAGCACTAGCATCGAAGTCGAATGCAAACAAGTCATGGAAAATATAAAGGCAGTTGTAGAGGCATCGGGCTTAAAGATGAGTAACATTGTAAAGGCCACCATTTATACTACCGATCTCAAAAAATTTTCGCAGATCAACGACGTGTATAAAACGTATTTCGTGAATGATCCTCCGGCCCGCGAAACCGTGCAGGTTGTTGCCCTGCCTAAAGGCGCCCATGTGGAGATCTCGGTTGTGGCCGAAAATTAGGCCTCAGAGCCCGAAAATAAACAGCTTCTGAACACTCGATTTAATTTTATTTTATTGATAATCAACGACTTATATAGCATTTAAAAATCGTAGGCAGCCTTTACGGAACTTTGCAGTCTTATTAAGATGAGGAAACGAATTAGTATTAACTAAAACCAGAGAAAGCATGATCAAACTATTTACAAAAAAAATTCAGTCTTTATCTTTTGCAATTCTAATGTTAGGGATGCAAAATTCATTTAAAGCACAATGTACCGCTAACTTCACATTTACTTACAATGCCAACGGTAATGTGTCTTTCACTTCTATTTTAAGTCCTTCGGTTGGCGCCGGCAAACAATGGAGTTTTGGTAACAGCCAAACGTCATCGGCTACAAATCCAAGTATTACGTATACAGCAAATGGCGTTTACACTGTTTGTCTTTCTATGTGGACCCCAAGCGTGGCGCCAACATGTAGCGCAACAACATGCCAAACCATTAACGTTACAAATGCTGTAACTCCAACCTGTGTATTGAATGCTTCATTCACACAAACTGTATCAGCACCAAACGCTACGTTTGCCAGCAACAGTACGGGAACAGTTGTAGGAAGTACTTACACTTGGTACTATGGTGATTCAAACAACGGCAGCGGACAAAACACTACTCACGCTTATTCTCCGGGATTTTACACTTGCAAACTGGTTGTAAATAACGGTAGTGGCTGTATCGATAGCGCACAAAGCTTCGTTAATATTCCTGCGCCTTGTACATTAAGCGCGAATTTTGCTTATACGCAAAATGCTAACGGTAACGTTACATTTACAAGTACATCTACAGGCACCGTTGCCGGAACAACTTACACCTGGAAAAAGAATAACGTAACATTTGCAACAGGTAATCCTTCGTCAAGTAATTTCACTAATGGAACCTATACTATTACTTTAGTTGCAAACAATAACTTTACACCAAGCGTATGCTCAAGTTCCATTTCACAAGTGATCACAGTTACGTCGAACACCTGTGCGATGAACGCGTCATTTACCTATACGCAAGGCACTAGCGGACAATTCACGTTTGCTAATACGTCAACCGGAACAAATGCTTCAACAACTTACCTATGGAACTTTGGAGATAGTTTTGGTACCACCGGCGCTGGTCCGCATCAACATACGTATTCAAATGCAGGTATTCACTATGCGTCCTTGTTCATCCAGGATGCAAATAACATGTCGTGCTACGATAGCGTTGTAGTTCCTGTGAATGTGACAAGTGTTCCTTGCGTGGCTAATTCAAATTTCTCAATGACCATGATCAGCACAGGTTATTGGAACGCAACACCGGCTTATCCTTGGAATGTTGTATCTGCAACATGGAATTGGGGCGATAACACCAGCAGCAATCAATTATACACCAACCATACGTATTCTCCAACCGGTGTATATAACGTTTGCTTAACTGTGAGTGTTTCTTGTGGTGCGCAATCTTCAACGTGTGTTACTTATACTATTACAAAAACATCGCAAGCTATGACCATGGCTTACATTAATGTTATTCCTCCTCCTCAAACTATTACAACTGGACTTAAACAAATGATGTTGACAGATGATAATTTAATGGTTTATCCAAATCCTTCTAATGGCGAGTTCAATATTCACTTAGTAGGCTTCAATGAAAAAGAGGCAAATATTAAAGTATACAATTTAACCGGAGCTTTGATCTATGAAGCAAAAGGAACAATTGCAAATGGAAATTTGGATCATGAGATAAAACTTGATAAAGCTCAAGGAGTTTATTTCGTGAAGATCGAATCTACAGCAGGCGTGATCACCAAAAAGATCATCTTGAAGGATTAAAGGCTTTCCGCTTAGCGTGTGCGGATTAAAAAGGCGGAGAGCAGAAATGTTCTTCGCTTTTTTATTTACATTTGTTTGTGATAAGATTCGAAACTCCGACCGTTAAAGACGCCGCACTTATTTCGCGCATGGCCAAACAAACCTTTCGCGAATCGCACGGAACAAGCGCTGCCGAAAAAGATATTTTAGAATACGAGGACTCCCGTTTGAATGTTGAGTTGTTTGAAAGCGAATTAGCTGATCCTGCAAATACGTTCCGGATAGCTTATTTAAATGAAATTCCGGTAGCCTTTTCAAAAGAGATCTTCAATTGTCCAAATCCAAAGATCGTTGAACAATCGGTTTGCAAGCTTGAAAAATTATATGTTCTTAAAGAATTTTACGATCAGAAAATTGGGCAGCCTCTGTTTGATCTGAATATTGAACTCGCTAAACAAAACGGACAAAAAGGAATTTGGCTTTACGTGTGGACGGAGAATAAACGAGCCTTGCGCTTTTATGAGAAGCAGGGATTTAAAAACATCGCGAATACCCTATTTAAAGTAAGTGAAACGCATAGCAATCCAAATTACTGGATGTATTTGGAGTTTTAGCAGTTTAAAAACTTTTGTACCTTTAAATAAAAATGTCATGCTGAACGGAATTGAAAATTACTACCCACTTGAAAAAGGCTGCGGCTGGCGCTATTTATGCAAAGATGGATCAAGTTACACCAATATGATCACCGATGTGAATCCTTCGAATCCTAGCGAATTTACCATGGTAAATTCGATGGTGAATAAAAATACCTTATTTAGAAAAGAAGGAAGTAATTATGTGACCGACGCGTTTGAACCCGGCACAACAAATATCATGTTGAAGGATAATTCCAATGTTGGCGACACTTGGGAAATAAAATTCAAAGCCAACGGTATTGAAAGCGTTCTTGTGATGAAGGTAAAAGAACTTGGTTTGGTGAAAGACGTGAAAGGAAAAACTTTTGAGAACGTGATGATGATAGAGGCGGAAAGTAAAATGCTAATGAACGGGAATTTAATTCCGCTCAATTATTTTACACAATACTATTATTGTAGAGGCATTGGTTTGATATTAACTACAACCTCTATGGGAGATGAGCATGCTTTGATCGACTGTATCTTTCCCGAAGACTAGCATTAACAAGTCGATAACAATTTCCATTTAAATGATCCTTAACTTTGAGGAATGAAAAACATTTTGCTTTTTGTTTTGGTTCTTACCTTAAACGCTTGCTCCGGACAAAAAAATTCAACTTCCGAAGTGCACGGTGATGTTGTTACACAAATACACGATAGCACTTTAGTGATCTTCCAGGATGCGAATTCAAATTATTGGATCGGAAGTAATGGACACGGCGTTTACAAATACGACGGAAAAAAATTGGTCCAGTTCACTGTTAAGCACGGCCTATTTAGCAACCACGTGAACGGAATAAAGGAGGATATGTTTGGCAATATTTTTTTCGAAACCCGCGGTGGCATTTGCAAATATGATGGCCAAACGATCAGCACTTTAGTTCCGACGGCGCCAAATTCTTTTAACTCAGGTTGGGCATTGAACAAAGCAGATCTGTGGTTCAAAGGCCCAAAAGGCCCCTATTGTTATGATGGAAAAAATTTATTTGAATTGGTTCTACCGAAGAATGATACAGAAGAAAAACTGCGCAAACAATTTCCTAACATGAGCTATAGTCCTT
The DNA here is from genome assembly GCA_044229315.1 of Bacteroidia bacterium. Classification (GTDB taxonomy): domain Bacteria; phylum Bacteroidota; class Bacteroidia; order B-17B0; family Aurantibacillaceae; genus Aurantibacillus. The sequence goes on along the minus strand of JBGATG010000002.1, from coordinate 977,856 downwards.
ACGAGGTCTACTCGCTATATAAAGATAAAAAAGGGAATATGTGGTTCGGTACTGGAAATTTAGGTGTTTGCCGCTACGACGGAACCAATTTCAGCTGGCTATACGAAGATCAACTACAATATGCATCGAACGGCGGTTCATTTGGGATGCGAGCCATCATTGAGGACAAAGATGGAAGCTTCTGGTTCAACAACACAACATACAGGTATAAGATCGAGACTAAGGACTCTGTTGGACAAACGCAACATTACCTTCGCTATAAAAAAGAAAAAGGAATAGAGATCCCTGCTCACTTTAAAATAGATCCAGTATTTTTCATGTCCGCTGTTGAAGATAATTCCGGGGACCTTTGGATGGCTACGTATGCTGATGGCGCATGGTGCTATAAGAACAAAACTGTTTCCCATTTTAATTCCAAAGTGCGTGACAAAAATGTGACTTTTTTTTCAATTTATAAGGATAATCAAGATGGCATTTGGCTAGCAACACACACCGATGGAGTTTACAGATTCAACGGAAAACATTTTGAGAAATTCAAATTTTAGCGACATTTGCAATTATGTCAATTGAAATTTTATCAACCACGCCAGATACTGAAATAGTAAACTCACGTGTTTTTAATTTTCCGATCGCTAAAGTATTTAAAGCCTGGGAAGATCCGGAACATTTAAAAGTATGGTGGGGGCCAAACGGCTTCACCAATACTTTTCATGAATTTGATTTCAGCGTTGGTGGACAGTGGAGATTGACCATGCACGGTCCGGAAAAAGGCAATTATGAGAACCATGCCGAATTCCTTAAAATTGAAAAACCAAAATTGATCTATTGGAAAAGGCACTCTCAACCTTTGTTTCATATTCTGGCAACATTTGAAGAACTTGCGCCAACCAAAACAAAATTGGTCTTTAAAATGTTATTCGAAAACAAAGATCTTTGCGATAAAATAAGGCCTTTTGCTCCTGAGAAGAACGAAGAGAATTTTGACAGACTTGAGAAAGAATTGCTAAACGTAAAACTCTAGTTCGTAAAATACGTGAACGTTTTTTCATCGTATTTACAAGCGCCATGCATCGTGCCAAACCATAGATCTCCATTCTTATCAAAAGACTTGCCGAATATTTGAAAATCGTTTCCTTCATTTTTTTCCAGGATCTTGGTAAAATCCTTTCCGTCGTATTTATACAAACACTGGTCTCCTCTACTTGGATTGAAAATGTTTTGTTCAGTGTGCGTAAAATAAATATTTCCTTTTTTATCCTGAACAAAATAATTGGTTAAGTAGTTCGATAGATATTTAGAAAGTGACTTTCCATTATAAGACATGATACCCTCCAATGTGCCGATCCAGATTTTTCCGCTCTTATCCTCAAACAAACTAATAACCTTTTTGAGTGAATCTCCTTTTTCTGTTTTAAATAACGAAAAAGTTTTCCCATCGTAACACGTCAAGCCCTCATATGTGCCTACCCAAAGAATTCCATTCCTATCTTGCATGATCGCGCGAATTTGATTTCCCGCAAGGCCGTCGGCGGTTGTGTAATTTTTAAATGTCTTACCATTGTAGCAGCTCAGACCATTGTCAGTTGCGAACCACATATTTCCCACGTTGTCCTCAGTCATACACTCTATCATATTATCCGGCAATCCATCCTTCTTAGTGAATAATTTAAAGGTTTTTCCATCGTAACGATACAAGCCGCCACGAACGGTTCCAAACCATAAAATTCCTTTCTTATCTTCATAAATCGAGAACACATGAAAATGGATCAAATTTTCCTTTAAAGTGTGGTTGGTAAAAACTTTTCCATCATAACTCATGATGCCATGCCAAGTTGCAAGCCAAATGGTTCCTTTGCTGTCGGTTAAAATATCCCGGGTAATATTCCAGGGGCCTCTTTTTGAAACCGTATCCTTGCTCTCAACAAAATAGGGATCGATACCCGCCTCAACGGAAGCCTGCAATTGCGCCTGCGTTGGATGTTGTCCATTGCACAAAAAAGAGAGAAGAACTAAAACAAGAGGAAGTTTTTTCATAAACCCAAATTACGCCATATTGATGAGCTGAATTGTTATCGACTTGTTAATGTTCCCTAAATCTATCGACTACATTCTCAGCGTTTTAGTAAAAAGCCTCATCACAATTTGCGTAGTCAAATGACTTCATGTATATTTGTAGTCAAATAGCTACATAATGAATTTACGAAGAGATGTTTTCCAAGCCATAGCCGATCCCACGCGAAGAGCCATTTTACTATTGGTGGCTTCTCAATCTATGACCGCGGGTGCAATTGCCGCCGAATTTGATACGGCGCGTCCAACAGTTTCCAAACACTTGCAAATATTGACTGAATGCGAACTTTTAAAACAGGAACAAGACGGCCGGGAAATATATTATCACCTCAACGCGAAGAAAATGAAAAAAGTTGCAGAATTTCTGGAGCCATTCCGAAAACTGTGGGATGATCGTTTCAATAAATTAGAAGAGATCATGAAAAAATATAAAAACAAGAACTAATGGAACAAAAAACAAAGATACATGCGGAAGACGGTCAACAAGACCTTGTGATCACACGAGAATTTGATCTACCGGTTGAGCTAGTTTACAAAGCGCACACAGAAGCTGAGATCGTTGAACAGTGGATGGGAACCAAAGTACTTGAGTTTCAAATGAAGAAACATGGATGTTATCATTTTGAAACTACAGATCCAAAAGGAAACAAATACAATTTTCATGGCACCATTCACGATTGTATTCCTAACAAAAAAATAATTCGAACTTTCGAATTTGTGAGTGCCCCAATGGGCATTCAATTTGAATTCATAGAATTTGAAAAGCTGACAGAGGATACAAGTCAAATAAAAATGCATTTGATATTTGAATCTGAACAACACCGTGCAAAACAATTGGCTATGCCGTTTGCATTTGGCTTAAACATGGCGCATGATCGCATACAAGAACTAATGGCAAAATTAAAATAACATGGCAAAAAGCAAACCAAATCCAAAGGTTGATTGGTATTTTACCAAGAATAAACAGTGGATCAAAGAAATTGAAACTCTGCGCGACATTGCACTCGATAGTGGATTAAATGAAGAATTAAAATGGGGTTGTCCTGCTTACACGTTGGGCGGAAGCAATGTTGTTTTAATACACGTGTTCAAAGAGTATTGTGCTTATTTATTTTTTAAAGGCGCCTTACTTAAGGATCCAAAGAAAGTTCTAATTCAACAAACCGAAAATGTACAAGCGGCCAGGCAAATTCGTTTTAGAAGTGAAAAAGAGATCGTAAAACTAAAAACGGCTTTGAAAGCATATATTAAGGCCGCTATTGAGGTTGAGAAGAAAGGTTTGAAGGTTGAATACAAAAAAACCAAGGAATTTAAAATGCCGGAGGAATTTGAAAATGTTTTGAGTAAAAGTGCCGCCTTGAAAAAAGCATTTTACGCTTTAACACCTGGAAGACAACGTGGCTATCTATTGTTTTTTAGTTCGGCAAAGCAAGCTGCAACTCGCGAATCAAGAATTGCGAAATACACCAAGCATATTTTAAACGGAAAAGGGATTGATGATTAACGTGGGGTCCCTGAGCTTGTCGAAGGGTCTTCCAAAAATCCAAATTCACATTTTGGAAAGACGCTTCGATGAACTCGGCGACCCGCTTGAATAAAACAAAAAATATGGAAAATAGTAAAACTGAAAAAAGAAATAAGATCATTTACTGGATCTTTACCATTTGGATGTCGTTGGGAATGACCTCGAGTGGAATTATACAAATCTTGAAAGTCCCTGAGGAGGTAACGATGATGACACATTTAGGATATCCACTTTATTTCCTAGGATTTCTTGGCGTGATGAAGATCATTGGTGTGATCTTCATTCTTATTCCAAAATTCCCTTTGATAAAAGAATGGGCTTACGCGTGCTTTTTTGCAACCATGTTGTGCGCGTTGCATTCTCATATGGCCGTAAGCGATCCATTTAGCAAAACCTTTCCTCCTATTCTCCTTTTAGTTCTTACATTTATATCCTGGCATTTTAGACCAGCCAGGAGAAAAGTACAAACACAAACCGCGAACGCATGAGCAAAAAGAAATTATCGGCAGATCAAACCAAAGAACTTCTCAAACTATTAAAAACACGTTTTGAGAAGAACATGCAACGACACAAAGGAATTTCTTGGGACAAAGTACAAGCCAAGCTTGAAAAACAAGCTGACAAATTATGGTCCCTGGAAGAAATGGAAATTAGCGGCGGAGAACCAGACGTGATCGGTTTTGAAAAAGGAGAATTTATCTTTTGTGATTGCTCGGAAGAAACGCCGAAAGGCAGAAGAAGTTTTTGTTATGATCGCGCGGCTTTGAATTCACGCAAAGAGCACAAACCAAAAAACAGTGTGTTAGATACAGCCGACGAAATGGGAATTGACGTGTTGGACGAAGAACAATACCGCCATTTACAAACACTTGGCGAGTTTGATCTTAAAACATCGAGTTGGATAATTACTCCGGCGAAGATCAGAAAATTAGGAGGCGCGTTATTTGGCGATCGAAGATTTGATACTGTATTTATTTACCATAACGGTGCAGAATCGTATTACGCGGCAAGAGGATTCAGAGGACTATTAAAAGTATAAATTCTCCCACTTAATATCCGCCTATCGTTGAAGAGGCATCGCGATTTACATTTTTCAAACTAAAGGTGATCGGGTAATCCGTTTTATAACGAACGAGTTTTCCATTCAAAACTGCCGGCTGCCACTTGGTTTCTTTTATAAGATTTAAAGCAATTTCCGAACATCCGGCGCCAAGTCCCTGCTTGATAGTTAATCCTGTCACGTAACCATTGGTTTCTACAACAAATTCTATAAGCACTGTTCCTTCAACAGATTTTTCGATAGCGAGTTTGGGATATTCAAGTTCCGAAAGCAGGTATTCTTTTAATCCTTCTTCTCCATTTTTATAATATTCCGGCGACTTGTCAGCTCTCGTATAAATAGTATAAGAACTATCAGCAGGAAGGGGTTTTTTAAAATTCAATTTTGATCTCTGCTTCAGTAATTTATTGTATTTAGAAGTGGTCATTTGATAAGAAACAGAATACGGATACATGAGATCGTCCTCATTCTTTGTTTTTCTGAATTTAAGGAACCTTAACATCCGAATGGTTTCCTTTCGTAAAACATTATTTGTAGTGCCTTCCACTTTAATGTTAACCGGATTCCCCAAAGAATCAATATCAAAGTACGCCGCAACATTCACATCAAAACTTGCAGTAAGCAAAATCTTAGGCAATGCTAATTGGGTCTCAATAACCTGATCCACCTGCTTTTTGCCGCCAATAATAAGCCCTTCTTTTTCTTCGGACTGCGCCGAGATCTGGATCACCAGAAGTATGGATAAAATATGGAAATACCTTTTGATCATATTTAAAGATACAGTAAAAATTCGTGATCAGAAATTTACATTAAACCCGGTAACAAACCGCTTGCCGCTTTTTTCATCTCAGCTTCGTTCAATGTATTTGCCTGATCAATGGCTTTGTTCAATGTGATACGTAACTGTTCTTCTAATTCATCTGTGCCCGAGTGCTGCAAACCCGCGGCAATTTTTAATTTTTTTATCTCGCGATTGCCGGTGATCTCTATTTTAATATCACCGCCTGCGCCTTCTACAACTAAAAGCGTATTATCTAATTTTTCTTTCGCCTCATCCGCTTTTTGCTTCATTTCTTGAAGCTTTCCCATCATGTCACCAAATTTTCCAAACATAGTATTATTCTTTTTTTACTGATTTTGTCGTCGATGCCTTTCCGTTCATTGCCCCACTAGCGGCTGTTCTTCCGTTTTGTGTATTTTGAAAATAAATATCGTATGGTACGCCATCCTTGTTTACATCTATTACATACGTTCCATAGGTCTTGAGTCCTTGTTTGCTGCTTTTTACACCTTCCGATTGATACACGGTATATGTTCCCGGTTTCAATTTTATCTCATATTTTCCAATCGAATCAGTTGTTGCATTGGTATAGGTTGAATCTATCAAAAAATAAATAGTTTGATGTTTGAATTTATATTGCGGATCGTGAAACACTTTTCCGTTAGCAATCCCTTGCGAACGTGTTGAGTTCATATACACGGTACCCGAAACATTTACAAGATCTTTTTTCTTTTGTGCGAAAAAAAACAAACTCGTGAATAAAAATAATATGAGAGCTGATCTTCTCATCGTTTCATTTCTTCCGGAATAATACAAACAGGAATAGGTTCCATTTTATGTTTGTTCGCTAAATTTCGTTGTCTGTAAATTCTTAGTACTTCTTCTTTACGTTTATCTAATTCTTCCTGCTTATTCCCAGCTTCATATTCCATAGCCCATTCTAATTCAGGATACGTTGCGCCCAATTGATCTTCATCTGTTCTTCCATCCAAAAACAAACCATCGGTTGGCTTTGCAGTTTGTATACTCTGAACCACGCCCAAATGTTTTCCTAATTCGTACACTTGTGTTTTGTATAGGTCCGCAATAGGACTTACATCCACACCTCCATCACCATACTTGGTATAAAATCCCACACCAAAATCCTCAACCTTATTTCCTGTTCCAGCAACTAACATGCGGTTATGTCCTGCAAACGCGTACAGCGTACTCATACGAATGCGTGCTCTGGTGTTGGCCATTGTTAAAAAATCCTGTATATCACTTGGCAGCGTTTTCTCATAGGATTCCAGGATATTGGTGAGGTCTATTTCGTGTGAGCTAACATTCTTAAAATTCTGTTTCAACCAGTTAATGTGTTCTAGACTCCGATCGTGCTCAGACTTGAATTGCCTGATGGGCATACTCAATACAATAACGGGTTTGCCGGTCAATGCGCAAAGTGTGGAAGTAATTGCACTGTCTATTCCTCCGCTAATGCCAACCACAAAGCCCTGGGTTTTTGACGAATTAGAATAAGCTAACAGCCAACTCACAATATGTTGTTTAACTTTTTCGTAATTCATAAAGAACTCTAAAGTTAAGTAAAATTGTTAGTAAAAAAATGAGATGAGTATTTTAAAAGTTGGGCTTTTTGTAACTTTATATGATGACTGCGCGAAACGAGCAATTTGAAAGAAATTGCCGAATACTTAAAAAATATATTCCCGAGAACACGGTTGATCAGATCGCGCAATGGATAGTGGATTATGACTTTAAATTGAAGATCAAAAAGGAACGGAGTACGCGTTTAGGCGATTATACCGCGCCGCGAAATGGTACTAATCATTTGATCACTATCAATCATAATTTAAATCGGTATTCATTTTTAATTACGCTGGTTCACGAAATTGCACACTTAACAACTTACAACACGCACAAAGATCATGTGCTGCCGCACGGTACCGAATGGAAAAGAGATTTCGCAAAACTGATGGGGCCTTTTATGAACGACTCTGTTTTTCCAATAGATATTTTGTATGCGTTAAGAAAATACATGAAAAATCCGGGAGCCTCGAGTTGTTCTGATACTACTTTATTAAAAACACTGAAGTTGTACGATGAGGAATCCAACGGAATGGTATTCGTTGAATATTTACCAATGAAAAGTGTATTCCTGTATAACGACAGACTTTTTGAAAAAGGAGAAAAGATACGCACACGTTACCGTTGCAAGGAAGTAAAAACAGGTCACGTTTACCTGTTTAACGCTTTAGCAGAAGTAGCGGTTTTTGAATCCGTTAACGCTGGATCAAATTTGTAGGAAGTACAATATTGGAATGGCTGCTGTGCTTTCCTTCAATGATATCCAAAATCAAATTCGACGCATTTTGTCCGATCAATTCAACGGGCTGAGACACAGAAAGCACCTTGTTATCAATAAGGTTAAATAATTCCACATCGTCAAAACAAGCGAACCTAACACCGCTGAAAAATACTTTCAGATCTTTGTGCTCGCGCACCGCTTTTAAAGCAGCAACGGCAAGGTGGTTGTTCAAGGAATAGATAGCATCGACTTTTGTATTGGCATAAGCCATTTTTTTCAAAGCAGCTACAACCTCTTCGTAAATATTATCGAAACTGATGTTCACAATAAGTTCCGGATCTAGTGTTTGCTTGTGTTTCTGTAAAGCACCTTTATACCCGTTCAAACGATCTTCAATAGTACTGATATAAGAAGGAGTGATACTTAAACACGCGATATTCTTGCAGCCATCATCCAATAATTTATTTACAACTTCCATGGATCCGCCGTAATTGTCGATCACAATATAATTGGCGTTGAACAATGGAATAACACGGTCAATAAAAACAATTGGTGTTTTTGCAAAACGTGGACTATTATAAAAATCCGCGTTGTCACAAGCCGAAGCAATGATCAATCCATCAACGCCTTGTTGATTGATCATCATGTCAACCAACTTTTTTTCTTTCTCTACATTCTCTTCGGTGCTACACACCATCAAGTTGTAACCTTTTCCAAAAAGAACGGTCTCAATATTTTTAGCGATACGCGAATAAAATGGATTGGATACGTCGGCCACGATCAATCCAACGAAAAAACTCTTCCCTGTTCGCAAGGCCCTCGCGAATTTGTTTGGCGAGTAGTCTAATTGTGCTACTGCGTCTAAAACTGCTGCTTGTGTTTTTTTACTTATTCCGTATTGGTTTCCTTTTCCATTCAATACCATTGAAATAAGTGTCTTCGAATAACCTAGCTCTCTCGACAGATCTTCTAACTGTAATCGTTTCATAAATCTAAATCAAATTTAATATTACTTCTTGTTCTACTCTTAATTTCCGAGAAAGGTTTCTCGAATTTAAAAGCATTTAGACGAATAGCCTAAAATTATAGTCTAAATTTAAAACCTTTTAGATAGCGGGCAAAGAAATCACCGTTTTTTAACAATTTAGCGGCCTTTTTCAATAAAATCCCGTATTTAGGGCGGCAAAATGGCGGATAGTTTGCTGTTTATTGCAAAAAAGGCTATTCTTGAATTAGATAAAAAACTAAAATGGTACTAACGGAGAACAAAAACATGAAGGTTTCAAAACTTGCAGAAAATATTATTGGATCGGAGATCATTAAACTCGCGGCAGAGGTGAATGAAAAGATAAAGAATGGTGAGAAGATCTATAATTTAACCATCGGAGATTTTAATCCGAATGTATTTCCTATTCCCGACGAATTGAAAAGTTACATTGTAAAGGAATACGAAGCAAATCAAACGAATTATCCTCCTGCAGATGGTATCTTAGAATTACGTCAGGCTGTAAGTACACTTTTAAAAGAGCGTTGTCATTTAAATTATTCTACATCAGAAATTGTGATTGCCGGTGGCGCGCGTCCTGTGATCTATAGTATCTTCCAAACTATTGTAGATAAAGATGACACTGTGATCTTTGCTGTTCCTTCCTGGAATAACAATCATTATTCATATCTAACAAGTGCAAAAACAATTGTAATTGAAGCAAAACCTGAAGCGCATTTTATGCCCAGTGCAAAAGATATTGCGCCGCATATTCAAAAAGCGTCGTTAGTTGCTTTATGTTCGCCGCAAAATCCTACAGGCACTGTTTTTAGCAAAGAAGGATTAGAGGAAATTTGTGATCTTATTCTTGCGGAAAATAAACGCAGAGGCGAACATGAAAAGCCGTGCTACTTAATGTACGATCAAATTTACTGGGAACTTACTTACGGAAACATTCAACATTACAATCCGGTAACATTGCGTCCGGAAATGAAAGCATACACCATTTACGTTGACGGAATTTCAAAATCGCTTGCGGCAACCGGTGTTCGCGTTGGTTGGAGCATGGGTCCTCAATTCATCATTGATAAAATGAAAGCGATCTTAACGCACATTGGTGCCTGGGCGCCAAAGGCGGAACAAGTTGCTACCGCAAAATATCTTGCCGATCTGAAAACATATTCCGCGTTTCTTGACGTGCAAAAGAAAAAAGTGAGCGATCGCCTGGAAGGATTTTACAAGGGCTTTATGCAATTGAAAAACGAAGGGCATAAGATCGACGCTATTGCGCCACAAGCTGCCATTTATTTAACTGTGCAATTTGCATTGCATGGAAAGAAAACTGCTGACGGAAAAATTCTAGCGTCAACAAAAGACGTGACCAAATATTTATTGGACGAAGCAAAACTTGCGATTGTTCCTTTTTACGCATTTGGTGCTTCAACAGATTCTTCATGGTATCGCTTGTCGGTTGGAACGTGTAAAGTGGAAGATGTTTCGGCAGCCGTAGAGAGTTTAAGGAAAGCCTTGTCTAAGCTCAGTTAGGCCATCCTATTACCCTAATTTTCAGTTATTTTCGTAGATTTGTTAAAGCGGGCTAAAAGGCCTGTTTCCGACGTCTTTTTAACTACGGAATTGTGTTAAATGAGTGAATACGGTCTGCCGAAGAGTATAAAACCCCTTAATCTTATTGAGTTTTAGGGCCAATTCCCTGTAATGGCGTAGATTTGTTATTAGAATTAAACCGATTTATTCAAAAAACAATAATATAAGAAACCATGAAGATGAGAAACTTAATTTTAGCGGCCGCATTACTAATGATGTTTGGTGTTGCAAGAGCGCAGAGCAATTCGCAATGGATCCCTGTGCTAACGAATGTGGACGGAACTAATACATTCAAGGGTGTTGAGATGTATTATTCTTTATCAGCTTGTGGAACAAGCGACGTGGTACTTTTGAAATTGGTGAATACCAACGCGCAAACTGTAAAAGCGCAATGGATCAATGACGTTGTGAGTAACGACACAAAGGAACATTATGGTCAAACTAAGTTGGTGTATGTCACATTAAAACCAAACAGCGAAGTGATTGGATCATGCACTACAAAAATTAAAGAACTATTAGTGAACCTAAAAGATTACGGCGTGGAAGCAAAAGACTTCAACACGATTGTAGGATCAAGTTTTTATGTTGAATAACGAGAAGAAAGTTTAAAAGAGATAAAATGAAAAAGATATTTTTAGCAGCGGCCCTTTTTGTATGCGGATCATTAGCGCTGATTGGGCAAACGCAAACGTTTAACTATACAGGCGCGGCAGTGAACTATGTAGTTCCTCCGGGAGTAACAGGTTTATGTTACACCGTTGTGGGTGCGCAAGGTATGGGTAACGTTACCAACAACAATAACAATGGTGGTTTGGGCGGACGTGTGATGGGAGTTTTAGCGGTTACACCTGGTCAGGTTTTACAGATCAGAGTTGGTAATGGGGGAACAGCTTCAAACATTGGTGGATTTAATGGTGGCGCTAACGGTGGTGTAGTTGCATGTTGTGCAAACTCAAACGGTGGTGGAGGCGGTGGTGCTTCCGATATTCGTATTGCTCCTTATGGATTAGCTGATCGTGTTGCAGTTGGTGGCGGCGGTGGCGGAACCGGTGGAAATCGTAACGTTGGTTGCGCTCCTGGTTGCGGCGGAGGCGGCGGAGGCGGTTGGTACGGTGGCGGTGGCGGTGGTGCTTATGGCGGCTCGCCTGGTCAAGGTGGAACTCAAGTTGCAGGCGGTGCAGGTGGTCCTTCATGTTGTGGTTGTCCTTTAACTCCAATGCCTGGAGCTGCTGGTGTATTTGGTGGCGGTGGCGCTGGTGGTGGAATGAGTGCGTGTAATAATCAAGCTGCAAATAATCCTGGTTGCGCCGGCGGACACGCTGGTGGTTTAACCGGAACTGCAGGTCCAAATTGTACCGGTGGAACAGGTTGTCCAAGTACATGGGCCGGTGCCTCTGGAGCTGGCGGAAGTAGCTATGGTATTCCTGCATCATCTCCAACATTAACCGGACAATTTCAAACTGGTAATGGTTACGTTATTTTAAATCCAAACTGTTGTGCTGCGCCTTCATTAACTGTTGGTGCAAGTCCAATTGCTGTTTGTCCTGGTGCTGCTTCAACATTAACTGTTGCCGGTGCTGGCGCGGGTGGAACTTACACTTGGTTACCTGTGAACTTAACAGGAAGTAACGTTGTTGTTACACCAACCGCAACTACAGTATATACGGTTCAAGGTTCTACAAACAGTTCAACATGTGTTGGAACTGCAACAGTTCAAGTAACATTAAATGCTCCTCCGGTTCCGGTTGTGAATAATCCTACCGCTTGTGCAGGAAGTCCTTTAGCATTTACCGCTAATGGTGGTGTTGGTTACACGTGGACTGGCCCGGTTGGATTTAACTCCGCTGTGCAAAATCCAACGTTGGTGAATGCGCAAATTCCTAATGCGGGTAATTACACAGTCATAGTTACTGGTGCAAACGGATGTACTGCTTCCGCGGTTTCTGCTGCAAGTGTTGCAAATGCTCCTGTACTTAATACAGCTGGTAATAACACGATGTGTTCTCAAAACTTTAATGGTTCAACAAATACAATTGCTATTTCAGTGAACGGCGGTAATACTTACACTTGGACTCCTCCGGCAGGATATTCTCCTGCAGGCGGTAACGGTCCTGCGTTTAACGTAACAGCGCCAGTGGTGTTGGTGCCAACTCCCGGAAACATTACGGTAACAGCTACAGGTGCTTTGGGTTGTACTGCTCAAGTTGTACACCAGGTTACTGTGATCCCAAATCCTGTTTTAGTATTTGCTCCTGCTCAACCTACATTGTGTGTTGGAAAATCGGCGCAGATCACAGTCACCGGTGCGCTTAATTATATTTGGGCATCGGGTGTTACTTTAAATACTACAACCGGCTCTGTGGTTGTTGCAAGTCCTACAGCAAACACCACCTATACAGTTATGGGGAATGCTTTTGGCTGCAATAGTGCCGATCATTATGTAACTGCTACAGTTGTTCCAAATCCTGTTGTGTTGATCACATCAGGTACTCCAACAATTTGCTATGGAAGTTCATTTAACATGAATGCAATTGGCGCTGCAAATTATACATGGTATCCAAACAGTGCTATTTCAAATACGAATATGGCATCAGTTATTGTGAACCCTCTTGCAACAACAGTTTACACCGTAGTTGGTGAAGCCGCAACATGTACTACCATTGCAACACGCGAGGTAACGGTTATTCCTTTGCCAACCTTGCAAACAAACATGACAAGTTCAACCATTTGTTTTGGCGATGTTGTGAATTTGAACGCCAATGGTGCAAGTAATTATATTTGGACACCGGCAACCGGGATCCTTGGAAGTTCAACTACCAATTTTGTTCAGGTGCAACCAACACAAACAACAACGTATAATGTTTCCGGATTGAATGGCGCTTGTATTGGAACAGCCGCTATTGTGATCAACGTATTACCGCGTGTTGATCTTAATATATCAACAAGCAACAACCAGATCTGTGAAGGAAACAGCACAACCATCTTCGCTTCCGGAGCACAAAATTATATTTGGTCTCCTACTTTGAGTTTAGTAATGGTGAGTCCAAATACAGCTTCCGCATATCCGGTGTCGTCGCAAAACTATACGATTAGAGGTTACAATATCATTGGAACCGTTGTGTGTAACGTAGCAAAAGAGATCGAGATCCAGGTGATCAATAAGATCCTTCCAACGGTTAGCGCTAATCAAGTGATATGTGATGGACAAAGCGTGAAATTAACGGCAGGTGGAAGTAATACCTTCAAGTGGACTCCTAGTGAAGGATTAGATGTAACTGACAAAAATGAAGTATATGCTAGTCCTAAATTCACAACACAATATACCGTTATGGTTTCGCAAAACGACAATTGTCCTGAGTTTACGTATGTAACGGTAAAAGTAAATCCTACACCAACCGTTTCAGCCGGTCCTGATATGATCTACAACTTAGATGATCCAATGTATTTGGAGGCGAAAGGTAATGGCACTTTGACCTGGGTATTTGGTCAAGAGATTCAATGTTCGGTTTGTCCTAACACACAGATCTTCCCTAAAATTAGCGGGTGCTACGAAGTACAAGCAGTGAACCAATTTGGTTGTAAAGCTACAGATGAAGTGTGCATAGAAGTAACTACAAATTATAACATGTACATTCCAAACATCTTTACGCCAAATGATGACGGCAAAAACGATACATTTACGGTGTACGGTACCGGATTCACAAAGATCGAAATCTCCATCTTTGATCGTTGGGGCGCCAAATTGTACACTACCACCGATATCTATAAAGGCTGGGATGGTACATTCAAAGGAGTATTATCAAAAGAAGATACTTATGTTTACAAGGTTAACTTTACATCCCTCGACGGTAAAAAACATACCAAAACAGGGCACGTAACCTTGATGAAATAATCTAACATTCAGAACACTAAAGAAAGGGGGCGTTTTTGCCCCCTTTTTATTTGTGCCATATCTAATTAAGATTCTTAACTTTGTATTATAAAACTATAAGTTATGTTATCATCAAAAGTTAGCAATGCTTTAAATAAGCAAATAGAATTAGAAGCATCATCATCTCAATATTACTTAGCCATGGCCAGTTGGGCCGAAACGCAAGGCCTGAACGGCATCTCCTCTTTTTTGTACGGACACGCCGACGAAGAGCGCATGCACATGCTTAAACTCATTAAGTTCGTTAACGAACGTGGTGGACACGGACAAGTTCCCGCGCTAAAACAACCTCCTGTAACTTTTAAATCTGTGAAAGCAGTATTTGAAGAAGTGCTGAAGCACGAAATGAAAGTGACAAATGAGATCAATAATTTGGTGGAGATCACTTTAAAAGAAAAGGACTATACCACTCACAATTTCTTACAGTGGTATGTGAGCGAACAAATTGAAGAAGAAGCCTTGGCCCGCCAGATCGTTGACAAACTAAAATTGATAGGCGATGACAAAGGCGGATTGTATTTCTTTGACCGCGATCTTGAAACAATGGCCACAAAAGAAACGGCTTCCACTAAAAAAGGTGCTGAAGGAAAATAATTTACCAAAAAGAAAAGGCGCCTCGAGCGCCTTTTTTATTTCCATTTTTTGCCACAGATCTCGCAGATTTTCACAGATTCGTTTCAGCAAATTATTTTTTGCTGTATCAATAAAAATCTGTGGTTCTACTCTGCGTGAATTTGTGAAATCTGTGGCAAGAACGCCTTTTATCTTACAGAATGCTTTTCATTAACAGGAAATTTTTTCTTTAAATAAAATTTTCCTGCTTTCAGATCTCCTTTCACCGTAATGGTTCCGTGAACCCCGCCTGAACCGGCAAGTTTCATCACTTCCATCATATTCATGTCTTTAAAACTGCTTTTTAAATTGAAAGCATAATCTTTTTCGGAGTTGCCTTTGATATGCACGCGTTTTTTTAATTTGGCTTTTCCCAAATTTATTCCGGAAATGGTCACATCAAATTCACTTCTGTAAATAGAGAATCCCATTTTGTTTGGATTTTTAATTCCCAGGATAATATCAGCATCCAGTCCGCTCATATCCATTTTATTTACTTTAAATCCTTTTACACCCGTGCATTCCGCTTCTTTAAAATCTTTACAAGAGGTAAAAACTAAAAATGAAATCAGGATCAATACTATCTTCTTCATGCAATTGCTTTTTTAAATAATGGAACAAGTGATGCTATGGCCCAAACACCTTCTAAAACCACAAAGGGCCAAAAACTGATCATCACGCTCGACACACACGCTAAGCCTGCGCCAATAACATTCATGATCAAATAAGCCGACGAATCCGCTTTTAATTTTTGAAGAAGGTTGAGCACAAATGCAAGTAATAAAATAGTGACTCCAATGGAGCCTATTAAACTACTCGCGCTCATTATTTTTTAAGTTGAGAGTAATGCTTATAGAACAAAGGAATTGTTTCGATGCCTTTGTAATAATTGAACAAACCGTAATGTTCGTTTGGCGAATGCAACGCGTCGCTATCCAAACCAAAGCCCATTAAAATACTATCCAGTCCTAATTCTTTTTTGAATAAGGCTACGATTGGAATACTTCCACCGCCCCTTGTTGGAATTGGTGTTTTTCCGTAAGTAGTTTTCATCGCCATACTCGCTGCTTGAAACGCAGGAGAAGCAGTAGATACAACAACCGGTTCTCCACCGTGATGATGACTTACTTTAACTTGAACTCCTTTTGGCGCGATCTTCTTAAAATATTTTTCGAACAATTTCGCTATCACTTCCGACTTCTGATTCGGCACTAAACGCATACTGATCTTTGCAAACGCTTTTGATGGAAGAACTGTTTTTGCTCCTTCGCCCGTGTATCCGCCCCAAATTCCATTCACGTCAAGTGTCGGACGAATTCCTGTTCTCTCAGGTGTTGTAAATCCTTTTTCGCCTTGCTCTTCTTTTATATTAAGATCTTTTTTGAACGCGCTTGATTTGAACGGTGCTTTTGCCAACGCTTTTCTTTCTGCAGCGCTCAACTTTACAACTTTGTCGTAAAAGCCGGGAATTGTAATGTGATTATTTTTATCGTGACAACTGGCTATCATTTTACAAAGCGTGTTGATAGGATTTGCAACGGCTCCACCATAAACTCCACTGTGAAGATCACGGTTTGGCCCTATCACTTCCACTTCCATGTAAGCTAAGCCTCTTAGTCCTGTATCAATGCTTGGGATATTATTCGCTAAAAGCGAAGTGTCTGAAATTAGAATAACATCACCTTTTAGTTTTTCTTTATTCTCAATGATCCACGGACCCAAATTTGCCGAACCAACTTCTTCTTCTCCCTCGATCATGAATTTTACATTGCATGGAAGCGTGTTTGTACGCATCATGATCTCAAACGCTTTCACGTGCATATACATTTGTCCTTTGTCATCGCAAGCACCTCGCGCAAAAATTGCGCCATCAGGATGAATCGCTGTTTTCTTAATCACAGGTTCAAATGGCGGAGAATCCCACAATTCTAATGGATCTGCAGGCTGCACGTCGTAATGTCCGTAAACAATTACAGTTGGCTTTGAAGGATCAATGATCTTATCTCCATAAACAACAGGATAGCCTTTTGTTTGGCAGATCTCCACATTATCAGCTCCAGCTTCTTTTAAACGATCGCTTACGGCTTGCGCAGTTCTCAATACATCGTCCTTGTATTTTGTATCGGCACTAACCGATGGAATTCTTAAAAGTTCAAGCAACTCGTTAAGCATTCTTTCCTTGTTGCTGTTAATATAATTTGTGATGGTGCTCTGTTCCATATTCCTTAAAATAAGTCGTAAATTTATGTTTTTATAGCGGTTTTAAAAGCATGTTGAGGCATTATTTTGTCATATTCTCTCTATATTTTTTAGGTGGATTCTGCAGTGCGCAAATAGTGAGCTTTAGCGTGATCGCCAAACCCGACATTAAAACACTGGGTAACAGTATACAAGACCGAAAAAACGAAGGCTACGTGTATCACGTGCTTGATAGTTTGACAAAAAAACCTCAAGCTCCTAATTGGGCGGAGGGCGCTAATGGCGAGATTTTCAAAGCATTTATTAAAGACAATTCCCTTTTTTTCAATGCTTCTTACGATGGAGGAAAAACCTGGCTCACAAAAGACGTTTTCATTGACAGCTTACCCAACAATAAAAAAAATCCATTCGCAAAAGTAAATGGGTTCGCATACACGGTTTACAATAAACCGGTGAACAGAATTTATGTGTGCTGGAGCGACGCGAAGTTTGGTGTAAAAAATAATGACGTGTTCTTAACTTACAGCGATGATGGAGGAAAAACATGGCTCGACAGGATCTTGATCACGTATTTTCCCAATCACAAACAACAATTTATGCCGCGCTTTACCATTGATCCTAAGAACGGCTATTTATATTTTATGTATTGTAGTCAAAAGAATTTCTTAAACGGAAACTTAACTGATGTTTATTTAGCGGTGAGCAAGAACAACGGAACAACATTTACCGAATACAAGCTGAACAAAGATCCTTTTGAATGGAATAACGCAGTTCCTCTCGATAAATATTTTTCTCTTACAGTTCAAAATGGGAACATCTACCCAATATGGATGCAAACCGACCCGGTAAAAAAACTAGTTATTTATTCTACTGTTTTAAGCGACGTGATCCTGGTAAATCATCCTCCTTCTAATATCGTATTCGATAAAAATGTGAAGTATGTTTACGACAAACAAACAAAAGTAGATTTTAATCTCAACCAGGGGCGTTATTTGGTTTATCTCTATAAAGCCAGTGATCCAAAATTCGAGGTTCGAGCTGTTCCATTGGGTCCAGTGAAAACTGGAACTTCGGGATTTGTGATAGACTTCGAAAAATTAAAGCTCCAAAAAGCCACTTATGTAGCTGTTTTGTACAATAATAATAGAGCCGATTACGTTTGGATACAAGAGGAATGAGACTACTTTTCACATATGTAATTTTGCTCACCGCTTACGCTTCTTTCGCACAACGTATACAAAATGCGAATGTAAGTTTAGTGAACAGTCAAAACCAAGGAACAAATTCGCAAGTGCTAGTGCGTTTTGAGATTAGTCCCGGACAGTCGTGTCCCGGTTACGAAATTTTACATTGCACCGATTCTCTTAATTACATTTCGGTGAACAACTATGCCGGTATCTGTGGAGATCAACCCATAAACCAATCATTCAGTTTCACACACGGCTCTCCCGGTCTTGAAATGTTGAACTATTACAAAATTTCTATTCCGGGTTTTGAAACTTCCCCTCCTCACCGCATTTATGTGGGGCAAACGGTCCCAAAACCCAATATCCTTGTGTATCCAAATCCGGTGTTTCAGCAGGACTTTATTACATTAAAATACATGAATTATGCCGGCAGCACAGTGTTCGGTTACATTTATAATCAGTATGGAACTCCTGTTCGCGAGCTTATTCTCAAGATCGACCAGTCTCTTAGCCAAGTGAATATCAATGGACTTAGCGATGGTCTGTATGTTGTATGGGTTACAGATGGTACCTGGTTATTCAGAAATAAATTTATTGTGAAAAGAACCTAAAAATGCGCGCCAGATATCCATTTTTCCTTGAAATCATGGCGAATTTTTGCTACTTTTATAGGTCACGGCCCATGCTGAAACGACTTTTTATAGCCATATGTTTTTTGATCCCGGCCTTTAAAATGCAGGCTCAGTTCTATTATGGGATGCAAATGGAATTTGGCAAGAATCGTATCCAATACCAGGACTTCGTTTGGACCTATTTTGATTACGAACGCTTTAGGGTTTATTTTTATTCGGGGGGAAATGAGATCGCCAAATACGTTTCAGTTTCTGTAAATAACCAATTACCAATTTTAGAAAAACGAATCGAATACCAGGTTGAGGACAAGATCAACGTGATCGTTTACAATAATCAAACCGATTTTAAACAAAGTAATATTGGTTTGAATAACGACGAGTCGAGCAACATTGGTGGAACAACTAAAATCATTGGCGACAAGATCTTTGTTTACTTCAATGGCTCTCACGCCGATCTTGATAAACAAATTCGCGCAGCTTTAGCGGAATTAATGATCAATCAGTATCTGTATTCGGGTAATGCGCGCGAAATGGTACGTAATTCTACCCTATTGAATTTGCCTGATTGGTACACTAAAGGTTTGATCCAATATCTATCAGAAGGATGGAACGCGAATTACGATAACATTCTTTACGACGCGATAAAGAATGACAAGATCAATAAATTCAATAAAATGACCGGGAAACAAGCCGTTAATGCCGGTCACGCGCTCTGGTACTATATAGTAGATGTTCACGGCGAAACAACAATTCCTAATGTGCTATCGTTAACGCGCATTAACCGATCGCCCGACTACGCTTTTCTTTTTGCATTAGGGACCTCTCTTGATAATTTACTTTTTGATTTTGTTGACGCGCAAAACCGCCGTTTATACATGACCAAAGATTCCGCGCGCGTTTCTCCAATAAATAACAACACGGTTCTAAAGAAATACAAAGCAACAAAACACTATTACCAATTGCGCGTAAGTCCGGATGCAAAGAATGTTGCTTATGCTACCGATGAACTTAGCCAGATGAAAGTTTACGTGAAGAACGTGGATGAGAAAAAACCAAAACGCATTCTTAAGATGGGGCCTAAATTAGAGCGTATCCCTGATTACAATTATCCTCTCATCCAATGGCACCCTAATAATAAGATTGTAATGATGATCTACGAATTGAAGAATCAATTAGTGATCCACACTTATGATATTGACACCAAAGAAAAACGTATTCGCAATTTGCCTGGTTTCGAAAAAGTGAACAGCTTCTCATTTAGCAGTGATGGAAAAAAATTGGCGGTGAGTGGTGTGAAGAAAGGAAAAGGTCAGAGCGATATTTTTGTGTTCACACTCAACAACAGTGGACTCGAACAGATCACCAATGATATTTGGGATGACGGCAATCCTATTTTTGTAAAGAACTCGAAATACGTGGTGTTTGAAAGCAATCGCATTAACGATACAGTAAAAGCGAAAGATGATGCCGCGTTCTTTAATAAATTCAATAAGAATATGGATCTGTTCATGGCAACGTATCCATTTAAAACGCCGGCTTTAGTTCGCATTACCAATACAAGCGAAGTTGACGATCGTTTACCGCAAGCGTACACGAATCAGTACATCACTTACCTCAGCGAAAAAAACGGGATCTATAACCGCTATCTTGCCGAGTTTGACAGCTCTATCGCGTTTGTTGATACCACCGAACATTACCGCTATTTCTTCAAAAGTAAACTCGTTTCAAATTACGACCGCAACATTCTTGATCAAAACATCAACATGAATCATACCCATGTTGCCGAGATCTTTTATTATAATGGAAAAGACTATTTAGCGCTTACACCATTGGGGAAACCTGAGACCACTGAGTTTTTAACCCCAAAAGAAACCTGGTTCAAGATGACCATTAAGTCGGCTTTACTTGATCCGTATTTTTATACCAATAAGAGATTTCAGACTGATGCAACCATGCCTCAGCAAAATCTAAACCAGATCAAAAAACAAGACGGGATCGATTTTGACAATTACACCTTGACCGGTGAACCGAAAAAGACCGAACCAACAGCGACCAACACACCGATCTCTTTGGCAAACGATTCCACTAAACGCACAAAATATTCGGGGCTTCTCAATTTCCCAATTCAAAAAAATTACTACACTTCCTTTTATAGCGATTACATTGTTACTCAATTCGACAATTCGTATTTGGGAACAAACTATCAGCGTTTCACAAATAGCGGAGCACCGGTATACTTGAATCCGGGATTGAACTTCTTAACTAAGATCGGCATTAGTGATCTTTTCGAAGATCATCGTATCATCGGCGCATATCGTTTCTCGGGAATTTCCGATCTATTTACTATCGGTGGCGTGGATAATGAAATGATGTTGGCTTACGAATATCGCAAACGCAAAATCGATCACCAGGTTATTTTACATCGCCAGGCCTTTGTAAAAATAGATGATGTGTATGGAAGCCCTGCACGTGCGCACATTCATGACGTTCGCTACACCGCAAAATTACCGATCAACGAAGTTCTTGCTCTAAAAGGTTCTGTACTTTACCGCAATGACAAATTCAATTATTTCGCCATGGGCGATAAAGAACTACCCAAGAAACCTGATTATGATAATTATGTAGGTGGTCGCGCTGAATTGGTTTACGATGACACGCGTAATGTGATGTTAAATATCATGAATGGCTTCCGCGGAAAGATCTGGGGCGAATACTGGCGCAAAATAAAAACTGATCGTCACGATCTTATTACTGCAGGATTTGATCTTCGTCACTACCAACGTGTGCACCGTCAAATTACCTGGTGTAATCGCTTAGCTGGCGGAACATCATGGGGAACAGATCGTCTTTTATTTTATTTAGGTGGCGTAGACAATTGGTTCAATGCGCGCTTCAATAATGAAATCAATATTGTAAAACCTGAACAATACCAATTCCAAACATTGGCAACCAACATGCGTGGCTTCTCACAAAATGTGCGTAACGGAAATAATTTCGCGGTGTTCAACTCCGAATTGCGTTTTCCTATCATCAAATATTTTGTTGATCGTCCGTTGCGCTCCGATTTCTTGAATAATTTACAACTGATCAGTTTCTTTGATTGCGGCGCGGCTTGGTACGGGCTTAATCCTTTAAGCAAAGAGAACACCGAGAACGTGAATACCTATTTGCAAGGAAGTACCTTGAGTCCTATCATTATTACCGTAATAAACGACAAAAACCCGCTGGTGGCAGGCCTTGGCTGGGGAATTCGCTCAAGATTATATGGGTATTTCGTGCGCTTGGATTTTGGGTACGGAATTGATAACTTTAAAACCCAAAAGGCCGTGATAGGTTTATCATTCGCCACAGACTTCTAGTATGAATCAAATTGCAATTTTATTGATCGTTGGTGCCGTAGCAGGTTACTTAAGCGGTTTAATTGGTATTGGCGGTGGCATCGTTATTGTTCCGGTATTAGTTTATTTTTTAACTATGGATCAGAAGGCCGCGCAAGGCACAACGCTTTTTATGTTCATGTTGCCCATTGGTTTTTTGGGCGTGTACAATTATTATAAGGAAGGCCAACTCAATTATAAATACGCGCTTATCATGGCTATCACGTTCATGGTAGGAAGTTATTTTGGAAGTAAAACTGCCTTGGCGCTCGACACAAAGATTGTAAAACAGATCTTTGGTGCCATGATCATTTTGATAGGATTAAAAATGCTCCTTAATAAATAATGAGCGTTGTTTCGAAAATAAAAAAACGTTCCGACGAACTTTTTTCCGAGATAAATTCCATTCGCCAGCATCTTCATCAAAATCCAGAATTATCTTTTAAAGAATTCAACACCTCCGAATTCATTCAAAGCGTTCTAAAAAAATACAATATCCCTTTTAAAAATGGTGTTGTAAAAACAGGCGTCGTTGTTACTATTGAAGGAAATAACCCAGGTAAAAAAACAATTTTGTTGCGCGCCGATATGGACGCTTTGCCTATTGAAGAAAAGAATAATGTGGCTTATGCTTCAAAAAACAAGGGAGTCATGCATGCTTGCGGACATGATGTGCACAGCGCTTGCGCGTTGGGCGCAGCTATTATTTTGAGTGAATTGAAAAGTGAATTTGAAGGAACAGTTAGAATTATTTTTCAGCCCGGTGAGGAACTATTGCCCGGCGGAGCATCGCTCATGATCAAAGAAGGTGTGTTAGATTCTCCCAAAGTTTCTACAGCCATTGCGCAACATGTTTTCCCAAGTATGGAAACCGGAAAAGTTGGATTTAAAAGCGGAATGTACATGGCAAGTACCGATGAATTGTATTTGACCGTGAACGGAAAAGGTGGTCATGCCGCCATGGTGAACGAATACGTAAATCCTTTAGTGATCGCTTCCGAAATTATTTTGAACGTGAACGATCGTTTCATGAAAAATGAATTCAAAGTTCCAACCGTTGTTGCTTTTGGAAAAATTGAAGGATTAGGCGCGACAAATGTAATTCCCGACAAAGTAGAAGTTCAAGGAACATTCAGAACTATGGATGAAAGCTGGAGAAATGAAGTGCACAAGGAACTGGAACGCATTGTGAAACATGTATCGGACAAATACCAAATCGAGTCTCAGATCCGTATTGAAAAAGGATATCCGTTCTTAGTAAATGATGAAGCGCTTACAAAAAATTGCATGACTTGGGCGAAAGAATATATGGGCGACAACAACGTTGAGGAATTGCCTTTACGCATGACCGCCGAAGATTTTGCTTTCATTACACAACAGGTTCCCAGCTGCTTTTACCGACTTGGCACCGGTAACAAAGCAAAGAATATCACCTCCGGGGTTCATACCTCCACTTTTGATATTGACGAGAATGCCCTTAGGACCGGAACCGGACTTATGGCCTATTTAGCTGTAAAACAGCTCTCATAAAGGGGTACTTAACACTTTTTTCTAGCAAAAACTCTAAAAATTATACTATTTTTACCGTTCATTCGTTTAGAATAACAGGGTGAATTTCAGGCTTTTTACATACCTCAGCGCAATCTTATTACTCGCTTCCTGTTCTACAAAAAAGAACACGGTTGTGGCACGAGGTTACCATAACTTAACCGCCCGCTACAACGGTTATTATTATTCTTCTGAAAGTATCAAAGAAGGCGTTTACAAGATTGAGAACAACAACAAAGAGAATTACGATAAAACACTTCCTGTTTACATTTACCCTTCGCCTCAAAACGCCAAAGCAACTTTTCCTGATTTTGATAAGGCCATAAAAAAATCTACAACCTGTATTCAACGTCACGCTATCAAAGACGCAAAAGGAAATGAGATTCCAACTTCCGGAAAATGGATCGACAACAACTGGATCAACATTGGCATCGCACGTTTTCACAAGCGCGAATTTTTTTCGGGTATAGAAGCCTTTGAATATGTAGCTCGTCAATACGCGCATTCAAAAGATAAATTTGATGCCATGGTGTGGTTGGTAAAATCCTACAATGAAGTTGGCGCGGTGAGCAGTTCAGAACCAATTCTCTCTTTATTAAAGAACGAAAAAAAATTGCCTAAGCGCATCAAAAAAGAAATGCCGGCCCTGGAAGCTGATTATTTTTTCAGAAAAGGCTTATTAACGGAAGCTAGCACAAAATTGATGGAAGCTGCCAACAATCGCAAGATCATTGGTGGAACTCCTCGAAAAAAACGTGCGCGTTACTCTTTCATCATCGCGCAAATGTTGGAGGAACAAAAAGATGTCAAACGTGCCCGCCGTTTTTATGAATATACTATTCGTTTAAAACCAAATTACGAAATGGTGTTTTACGCCAAGATCAAATTGGCGCGTTTGCTGGATGTGAAACGCATGGACACTCAAAAGACAAAGAAAGATCTTTTGAAAATGGCAAGGGAATTTAAAAACTCCGATTATTATGATGTGATCTATTATACGTTAGGAGAGATCGAAGAAAAGGAAAAGAATATTCCTAAGGCTGTAGATTATTATAAGAAGTCGGTTCAAACAAGCACGGTTAATCCTTCGCAAAAAGCCTTGTCGTATTTAAAATTGGGTGAGATCAATTTTGAAATGACCAATTACCCTTTGGCGCAAGCGTATTACGATAGCACTTTAGTGACGTTACCAAATGATCATCCAAATTACAAGAACATTGTTGCGCGTCAGAAAACGCTTGATAACCTGGTGAAATATTTAAACACCATCAAGCGCGAAGACAGTTTACAAAAATTTGCGAAGCTTAGCGACTCTGAAAAAGAAGCCATGATCCAAAAGATCATCAAAAAAATGGAGGAGGACGAGGAACGTGCACGCGAAGAAAAAGAAAGAGCTATTGCTAACGCGCAAGCCGCCGGATCAAATACGAATATAGGTCAAGATCCAAATGTCCCTATTCAAAATAATTCTAACGTTTATTATTTCTATAACAAGAATACCGTGTTATTGGGAATTTCTGACTACGTAAAAAAATGGGGTAACCGTAAAAATGAGGATAACTGGCGCCGCTCAAACAAAGCCTTAACGCTTGATGATCCTAACGCGGTTACAACCGGAACAAACACAAGCAAAGATCCAAAAGATAAAACAGCAAACACCGATCCTAAAAAAACAAAGGAATATTATTTGAAGAATTTGCCGATCACTGATTCTTTAATGACTGCCAGTAACGATCGCATCATCGACGCGTTCTATTTGTTAGGTACAACTTACAAAGAGGACCTCAACAACAATAAAAAATCAATTGCCGCTTTTGAAGAACTGAATAGCCGATACAATACGCACAAATATTTGCTGAACACTTATTATCAATTATACCGCACTAACGAGCAGGAAAAAAATGCCGAGCGAACAGAATATTACAAGAACAAGATCCTGAATGAATATCCAAACAGTGAGTTTGCGATGCTCATCAAGAATCCTAAATACGCTGAGGAAAAACAAAGTCAGTTGAGTGATGTAGAAAAAGATTACGCGGTTGTCTACTCATCTTACACCTCAGGAAATTATTCGGAAGCCTTGAATCAAAGCAATGCCGCCATCACTAAATTTGGAAAGAACGTTTATCTTCCAAAGTTTGAATTCATTCGCGCTATGAGTCTCGGCAAATTAAAAGGAGTTGATTCCTTGGAAACTTCGCTGAAACAAATTGTAGCCCTCTATCCAAAATCGGATGTAACACCCTTGGCAAAAGATATTTTGGAAAGCATCAAGAAGCAAAAAAATCCGGAAGCCAGTGCTGAATCACTAAAACCAAAAGTGATGGGCAAGGATACCTTCCAGATCAATTTTGTGACTGAACATTTTTTACTCGCGCTTTGTCCTGATGATCCAAAAATTGCGAATGGTTTTAAAACAAAACTAGATGCCTTCGCAAAAAAATATTACAGCAACAAAGCCATTAGCATTAGCAGCACTTTGTTTGGCACAAAAATGCAACTCATCATCATTAAAACGTTTGACACAGCCATCGAAGCTGTAAAATTTAAGGACAATGTAAAGGACGATAAGGATGTGTTTAAGGACGAGGTAAAGAAGGAAATGTTTACTCTTTTGGTCATTTCGGCCGAGAACATGCCTATGTTCTACCAAAAAAAGAACTTAACTGGCTATCAACTCTTCTATAACGATAATTATAAGAGTGTGGATAACAGCATCTTAGCCGACCCAAGTAAATTAAAATAGTGGCTAATTGGCTCAAAATCCGTATCTTGTATTAAAATTAGGCCTCATGTTCAAATCAGATAAAAATCAAAACGTTGACGCAGGTTCTATCAATTTGATAGGAGCTGGTACTAAGATCAATGGCGACATCGAATCTAATGGCGATTTTAGGATTGATGGATTATTGCAAGGGAATATCACTATTAAGGGAAAGTTGGTTTTGGGAAACACAGGACGAATTGAAGGAAACATAAATAGTTCTAACGCCGATCTTAGCGGAGAGGTAAAAGGAACTGTAAATATCAGCGAAACACTTTCTTTAAAAGCTACTGCAAAGATCAATGGCGACATTGTTACAAGCAAACTTGCCATTGAAGCTGGCGCAATTTTTACAGGCACTTGTAATATGGGTGCTATTGTAAAAAACATCAGTCAAAAAAATGAGCAAAAAGCAGTTGCCTCGCAAACAGCCTAATGCCTTTTTTCGGTTCAGCAATCTTGGCATCCAAATGGGTGTTATTATTGGCTTGAGCGCTTGGGGAGGTGTTAAACTCGATGAACATTTCAAAACAAAACGTCCTTATTTTACCATTGTACTTTCACTATTTGGTGTTGCAACAGCCCTGTACGTGGTTATTAAAGATGTGATCAAGCAATCTGATGATGAAAAGGATAACTAAGGTCCTGAAGCCGATCGCCATTGCTATTGTTTGTTCAGCGGCGTTTTCTTTTTGTATTCAAAGGCTCTTTTCTCAATCGCCGCAAAACAATCATTGGATGTGGAGTGTAGGATTTCACACCTTGGTTGCCCTTACCGTAGCCGTGCTGGCACTTGCCAATGCCGATCCAAAATCGCTGGCCTCTAATTTATTGAGTGTTTCTCTGGGCCGTTTGCTTGCCAGTGCTATTGCGTTCCTGACATATAAATTGAATTTTCCTGAGTTTCAAAAGTGGTTTATAGTGCATTTTATGATCCATTATGTGTTATTTACCTTTTTTGAGATAGTTTTTTTACTTAAAATTGTTACTCCCAAATCATCAAACAAATGAAGAAGATCATCGGTTTACTGTGCATTGCAAGCTTTGCAACAGCACAAACAAAAACAAACAAAGCCAATAGCGAATACAGTTTTACCATTGTAAAATCGTTGGACGCAACGGCTGTGCAAAATCAGGAACGCACCAGTACCTGCTGGTCATTTTCTTCGCTTTCATTTTTTGAGAGCGAGATGTTACGCATGGGAAAACCAAAGGACCTTAATTTGAGTGAGATGTTCGTTGTAAGAAAAATTTACCCGATGAAGACCGCGAATTTTATTCGCATGCACGGCAATAATAATTTAGCCGAAGGTGGTGGATTTCCGGATGTGTTAACTGTGATCAAAAAATTTGGGATGGTGCCGGAAGATGTTTATTCAGGAAAAAAAGAAGCGGCAGAACCACACAATCACCAATTGCTGGAAAAAACAATTAAGGCAATTGCCGAACCGGCAAAAGATCCAAACACTCAAAAACTGGACTACGAATTTTTGATGAACACTATTGAAAATACCTGCGATAATTTTTTGGGGAAGGTTCCCGAAAAGTTTGATTACAAAGGGAAAAGTTACACGCCGCGTACTTACGCTGATGCATGCGGGATTAATCCTGATGATTATGTGGTGCTTACTTCATTCACTCATCATCCTTACTATCAAAAATTTGTTTTGGAAATTCCCGACAACTGGCAATGGGAAAGCGTAAATAATTTACCATTGAATGAGTTTCAGGAAACCATGCAATACGCCATCAATAACGGTTACACATTTGCCTGGGGCGCCGATGTTTCTGAAAAAGGATTTATGTTCAAAGATGGTTTGGCAGTTGTGCCTGATAAATCATTTGACGGCATGACGGAAATGGATAAAGCGTTATTGGCAGTGAAACCACACAAGCAAATGGCCATAACACCTGAGCTTCGTCAAAAACAATTTGATAATTACGACACACAAGATGATCACGGCATGCACGTTGTTGGAATCGCGAAAGATCAAAACAACACGCCATATTACCTTGTAAAAAATAGCTGGGGCACAAAGCGTAATGATTGCGATGGTTATTTTTACGCCAGCGAAAGTTATGTGCTTTTAAAAACCACTAGTATCATGCTTCACAAAAAAGCAATTCCTCCAGCTATTGCAAAAAAGCTGGGAATTACTCAATAGACTGAAAAGTCGGTCGATTTTACTGTGAATTAGGGCCTTTTGGGCCCTTTTTTCACTCTTCTAATTTACTAAGTCACAAGGTCTAAAGCTGCGTTTGCTCAGTAGTTCATAGTTTTGGTGAATTTTAACGTTTTTGAGCACGCTATTTGCACTTCCTAAAACGTATTTAACTATAGAAAACCTTGTGTTATGACATCGAATCAATTGACCCTGCCGGCTTTTCCACTTAAAACCATATTGCTTCCGGGCGAAGCAACCAAGCTGCATATTTTTGAAGAGCGTTACAAAGAATTAGTGAAGGATTGTTTAGAGAACAACGCGTCGTTTGCAATTCCGTTTTACGAAAATGGAAAGATGAGTAATTACGGTTGTGAAGTAAAGATCAAGAACGTGATCAAAGATTATGCCGATGGAAAAAAAGATATTTTAATTGAATGCGTGAGCATTTTTAAGATCATTGAATATTCGGAAACATTAAGTCCGAAATTATATGGCGCAGTGCTTTGCGAATTTGAAAGAACAAACACCAACATCAATAATTCAAATTTGCAGGATGCTATCATTCATTATTTCAGCACCGTTCAAAATAAGATGATCGATTATGATACGCTTGGTAAATTAAGTGTTTACAATATCGCGGCATCTTTGCAATTGTCTTCACAAGAGAAATTTGATCTGATCGCCTCATCCAACAAACAAGCGGTGTTGTTGAATCAAATTAAATTCATTACGCATATTGTGAACGCTGAGCAGCAGTTGAACAATAGATTTATGTTCAATTAAATGGAAAACAAACCGACATGGTCACCCCTCAAGGGGTTCCGGTCTTCTTTCATTACGTTTTATACCAACCTTTGATCCCTAAAGGGATCATGGCGGAATTTGCGGTTTTTTCAATTAAAAAAGCTCAAAGTGGAATTCTATGATTGTCCCGTAGGGACAACATGTCGGTATAAACACTAAAACAAAAATTGTTGAACCCCTTTAGGGGTGATCATGTTGAACTACGATAACCCATCACCCATAATTTTTACGGTGATGTTATCCATTTCTGCAGAAAGTTTTAGTTGACACGACAACCGTGATGTATCCGTAATATTCGGAAGTGTATCCAACATCGCGTATTCATCATCACCAATAGACTTCAATTTGTCAAAACCGCTGATCACCTCAACATGGCAGGTTGCACACAAAGCCATTCCGCCGCAGGTAGCCAAAATATCGTACTCGTTGCCTTTTAAAAATTCCATGAGGCTTAACCCCATATCCGTTGGCCCTTCGAGCGTAGTTAAACTTCCATCGGGATTTTGAATATTTATTTTAATATCACTCATTAGAATTCATTCACACCATTTACCGTGGTGTATTTCATTGTGTATTTAATTCCCGGATTGACGTATTTGTAAGCACTATGACTCATCAATGCCGCTTCATGAAATCCGCACAGGATCAATTTCAATTTATTGGTGTACGTATTAATATCCCCAATGGCGTAAACACCCGGGATATTTGTGGAATAATCATCCACATTCACTTCAATGGCGTTCTTATCAATTTGCAATCCCCACTTTTCTATTGGGCCAAGCTTAGGACTCAATCCAAACAAAGGAATTAAATGATCCGTAGAAATAGTTTGCTCTTCGTTCGTCTTCGCGTTCTTCAATGTCACGCTTTCTAATTTATCAGCGCCGTTCAAACTTTGCAAATTCGTATTGAGCAACAATTTTATTTTTCCTTCATTAGCAAGGCTCATCACTTTGTTCACACTATCTGGCGCGCCTCTAAATGATTCGCTGCGGTGCACCAAGGTTAATTCACTACAAACCGATGCTAAAAAAATGGTCCAATCCAAAGCGCTATCACCACCACCTGCAATGATCATGCGTTGTCCGCGATATTTTTCCGGATCTAAGATCATGTAATTGATCCCTTTTCCATTCTCAAATTTTTGAATGTCCTTTACTTCCGGTTTTCTTGGTTCAAAACAACCCAATCCTCCTGCAATTACCACAACTTTCGCGTGAATAGTTGTTCCCATATTAGTGGTAAGTACAAAATCTCTTTCGCCATTCTTTTCTAGTGATTCTATGCGTTGGCCCAAGGTAAATGTTGGTTTAAAAGGCTCGGCCTGCTTCATTAAATTATCTACTAATTCCTGAGCGTTTATGCTGGGAAAGCCGGGAATATCATAAATGGGTTTTTTTGGATAGATCTCAGATAATTGTCCTCCCGCCTGTGGCAGATAATCAATTAAATGACAGCGCATTTTCAATAATCCCGCCTCAAAAACGGCAAAAAGCGCTACAGGTCCTGCCCCTACTATTGCTATATCAGTTTCAATCATTTCCGCTGCAAAATTACGTAAATTGTTAAATGAAATTGCGTGTTTAGGAATATTTTAATATCTTTATCTATTAATTAAAAAGTCGTTGAAATGAAAAAATCTTTACTTACTATTTTGGGTGCTTTGGCCTGCATGAGCGGCATGGCACAACAAACTCCTAGTCCTAGCTGGACTATTACTCAGAACTCTGATTTCCCTATACCTTCAGCCGGTATCCGTTATATGGATGCTTATGACCCTAACACGGTTATGGCCAATGGTTACGATGGAACAACAGGAAACACTAGTCGTGCTTATTGTTGGGTAACTCGTACCAGCAATGGTGGAACTCAATGGACAGTGTCGCCAGTTTGGCAAAGTACTGCTACTCCACTAATTGGAGATACAAGTACGTATGTGATCTCAAATATTGATGTTCAAAGCGGAACAACTGCTTGGATCGCTGCTTACAAAAAAGTTGGTGGTGGATCTCAAGGTGGTGTGTTCAAAACAACCAACCTTGGTACTAGCTGGACAGACGTAACTGCTGCCGGTATGTTCACCAACACTACTTCATTTGGTAACTGGGCTGTTTCTTTAAGTCCAAACTTAGTTATTGCTATGGGTGATCCAAACCCATCAAGCTCTAATGAGTTCGAGATCTGGCGTTCAACAAACGGTGGTACAACTTGGACATTGGTTCCGGGTGCTAACATTCCTAACCCAACAAGCGGTGAGTTTGGTTTGACAAACGTTTACGAAAAATTCGGAACTAGCACTTTGTGGTTTGGTACTAACAAAGGACGTGTGATCTACACGACTGACGGTGGTGTTACCTGGAACGCTACAACACTTGCTGCTGGTAACTCGGTAAGCGACGTTGCATTTTATGATGCAATGAACGGTTTAGCAATGACCTATGTTGGAACAACTACTAACGCTGCTGTGTATAACACAACTGACGGTGGTCAATCTTGGAACTTGTTAGCTTCTGCAGCCACAAACCCTGATTACGGAAGAAATGACGTGTGTGGTATCCCGGGAACTTCTTGGTTCGCTTCTTGCGGTGCAGGAGCAGGTAACAACTTATTATCTTTCTCAACTGATAACGGTAACACCTGGAATAACTGGGGTTCAACCAACATTCAGTACTTAACAATTGATTTTGTTAACGCTTCTACAGGCTGGGCTGGTACTTTCAGCGATGCTTCATCAGCTAACCTTTTTGGTTTCTACAAATTCAACGGTGGAAGTTTGTTGCAAGCTCCTAACGCTAACTTTGTTACTGCTGCTGCTGGTTGCGTAAGCGTAGGTATGGTTCCAACCAATAACTCAACCGGTAATCCAAATCCAACTTATACTTGGACAACATTGCCTCCAACTGCGGTTATTCAAACTTCAACTTCAGCTACTCCAACTATTTTCTTTAACAGTCCTGGTACATATACAATTTACTTAACTGCTGCTAACTCAAGCTCATCAAGTGTGATGAGCCGCACAGTAAGCGTTGGTGCTTGTACAGGTTTAGTTGATAATTCAATTAACGGTTTCGACTTCGTATTATCTCCAAACCCTGGTAAAGATGTATTCCATGTTGGATTACCAACTGCGAGTCAACCTTACAATGTTACAGTAACTAACGTATTAGGTCAAGTTGTGTATTCAGCTCAATCAAACACTAATACAACTGATCACGTAGTAAATCTTTCTGGTAATAAAACCGGACTTTACTTCATGACCATTACCAATAACGGTGTAAAAACAACTAAAAAACTTATCATAGAGTAAAATCTAGGTTTTGTCTAAATAAAAAAGGGGGCTATGCCCCCTTTTTGCATTTATAGCGTTTCCCTTGGGGATTAGCATATATATATCTAAATTTAGATGCGCCTGTGAACATTCGTAACTGTTCCATAGTCATCTTCACTTTCCTCGTTAATTTGTTTTTAACGGGGCAGAATGCCTCTATTGTATTAGATAAAGTAAAAGGCGATGAATTAACGGGTTCGTTGATCACTGCACTATACAGCGATCATAAAGGTTATTTGTGGGCGGGAACTATTAATGGTTTAAATCGTTACGATGGTTACAATTTTTTAACCTTCCGCAGCTCCAAAAAAGACACTAGCAGTTTAAGTCATCCTTCTATTCGCACCATCAGGCAATTTTCCGATGATGAGCTTTTGGTTGGAACATCTTCCGGACTTAATCGCTACAGCTTCGATAAAAATAATTTCCGACGCGTAAACATTGATACTACTCTTCATCATCACAAAAAGAAGAATTGGATCAGTTGCATGGAGAAATTAAAAGATGGGCGCATTGTGGTCGGAACGCAATCGGGTGTAATGATCCTTGACGACCAGAAAAATCAATTAACTCCCTTTGTTTCCGCTTCCTCCAAATCATGTTTGCTTGAAGACAGACTCATTCAAAGTTTGTTTGTTGACAAGGACGGATTCTTATGGGCTGGCACAAAATTCACGAAGCCAGACGGTGGGATTTTATTCAGGGTGTTTCGTTACTCAATAAAAGAAGATAAACTTCATGAATTCGCGTTTGGAGATTATGGTTCATCAGGACACATCGGCATTTCGCAAGATCACTTAGGATACATTTGGGTAGCGATGGATGATGGCTTAAGATCTGTTCATCCAAAAACACTAAAAGACACCTATTATCACGCCGGAAATGGTTTTTTATCCAACATCAGCTATTTCCACGGAAACGATAATATCATTTACCAGGGCTATTGGAGTTTTGGCGTAACAGCATTTGATATTGACAAAAAAGAATTTAGGGTTATAAAAAACGATCCCGACAATCCTCGTTCGTTGATCAGCAATAAAGTTTGGTCGCTTTACAAAGATGAGAACGATGTGCTTTGGTATGGAACCGATGTTGGTTTACAAAAACAATCCAGCAAGCGCCCTAATTTGGAGATCATCAATCGCAAAGCAGAGTTCACTAACAAAACGTTTCGTTCTAATCAAATGTTGGCGGTGGCACCTTGCAACGCAGTAAAAAATAAGATCTTAGTTGGTATTGATGGCGAAGGATTAGCTATTTATGATCGCATCACTCAACAAACAGAGAACTATACCTTTGGAAACCGCGAGGGCGATCACACCATGGAAGAACGTTTTATCGCGCGTTTTTACGAAAAAGAGAACGGCGTGATCTACATGGCAGGTCAATACAATTTCCATAAATTAACGCTCACGCCAACCTCCTCTTCTGTAAAACCTTATTTCTACCAACAGCAACATCACTTGCTTGATGTTTTTGCAGATCATTCGAACAAAAATTTGTTGTGGCTTGCTAGCATTGGCCAGGTAATGAAGTTTGACGCAAGTACCGAAAAATTCGAATTCATTGAAAAACCTTTAGGGCTAAGTGGTGTTTTTTATGCCGGTGTTTCAAACGCCAGCGGAACATATTTCTCTACCAATAACGCCATTTTAAAAATTCGTCCTGATAAAACCATGCAAAAGATCAACCTGTCCGAAGCGGGAAATATAACGTGCATGGAAAATTACGACGAAACCCATTTGCTCATTGCCTCCTCGTTTCAAGGTTTGGTTGAGTTTGATGTAAAGAAAAACACCTATCGTGTGATCAAAAATAACCGCAACGATTATTTTACCGAGATCAAATGCATTAAAAAGATCAGAAATAGTTTTTGGATAGGAACCAGTGTAGGCCTATTCCAGTATTTCCCGTTCTCGGGCGAGATCCTTGAGTACACAACCGTTGATGGTTTACCATCTAACGTGATCCAAAAGATAGATTTCTACGAAGGTTATTTGTATCTGGCTACCGCCAACGGATTAGTGATCTTCAATCCAAATGTTCAAAGCAGTCATTTCACGGTTCCAAAGTTGGATATTACCAGTGTGATAGGTATCGGAAATAAATTGAACATCACTTCTGATCTCAACGGAAAAACCATTGAAATTCCGCAAGCGCAAAACTCATTCCGTATCAGTTTTACTGTACTTGATTTTAATTTGCCTGAGAAAAATTCCTACCGTTATAAATTATTGCCGGTACAATCAGATTGGAAAAACAACAATAACGATCACACGGTTTCCTTTAACGAATTGAATGTGGGCGAATACGAATTCCAGGTGATAGGCGCCAATAGTGATAATACCTGGAACACCGATCCGGTATCGGTGAAAATAAAAATTATTCCACCCTTCTATAATTCAAAAGCCTTTTATTATTTGTGCGCGGCCATTGCCTTGTTGCTGATCTTGGTGATCGCTTATTTGCGCTACCGATCGGTTAAGAACACGCGCGAATTCCTGGAGCGCACCATCGAGGAACGAACCGATGAGATCAAACAAAAACAAAAAGAATTAGAGCGGTCGAATACCGAATTAATGGATGGCATCATCTACGCGCAAAAAATTCAGAAAGCGTTCCTGGTTGGAGAGAAGATCCTTTCAAAAGCTCTACCGAGCAGTTTCATTTATTTTAAACCAAAAGAACACGTGAGTGGTGACTTCTTTTGGATAGGTGAAGAAAACAATCATTTGATCATTGCCGCAGGAGATTGCACGGGCCACGGAATGCCGGGTGCCATGCTCAGCGTCATTGGAACCTCTCTTCTTAACAAGATCGTTCATCAGGAAAACATTCTGGCTCCCGGAAAAATACTCACCAAACTGAATTATGATTTCTTCCATCAAATGAATGTGGACGAAAAATCGGTGCGCGATGGTATGGATATTTCTATCGTAGCCATTGATATGTTGTCCAGGAAAATGTACTTCTCCGGTGCGCGCAATAGCGGTGCCATGGTGATAGAAGGAATGTTGAGTGAATTTAAAGCGCAACGTGAGACCATTGGCGAAAATGAGCACGTTGAGTTTAAAACCAAAACAGTTATTTACGATAGCACAGCCACGTACTATTTATTCAGTGACGGATTCAAAGATCAGTTTGGCGGACCACAAATGAAAAAGCTAGCCTCTAAACAATTCAAAGAAATTCTTACCAAAGGAAGTCGCCTGGAAATGAATGGTCAGAGGAATTATTTTAGCAGATTCATCAAAGACTGGCAGGGAACAAATTCGCAAACCGATGATCGCATGATCATAGGATTTAAAGTTCCTTAAGCCTTTTTTGCTTTATTTAGACCAAAAAACAAACTCATTTGAAAGTAAAGATTACTGAACTTAGCCCCTTGCTTTACGGGCATTCTGATCCCGGGCCTGGTTCCACACTCAAGCCGTGCACCATTTAAAATGGTTCCGGTAGTGTGATACTCCGAAATAGCGCGCACGCCCAAATTTTGAGTTCCGGGCTTTTCCTTTAGCGTTTGTGTTGTCCCGTCAACGCTTACATCTTTGGGAACGGCTACAAAGGGCATATAAATACCTTCAATGATGAGCGTTTGATGTTCGCGCTTTCCTTTCTTTTTGTAGATCTCCCCCGTTTGCGTATTCTTAGCATCTATCAAATAATTCACGAAAGAGCGTATACTTATTCCCCCCGAAACATAGAGTCCGGTATAACTAATTCCGGTATTTTGTGATTTGACCAATGAATCAGTAAACTCGTAGGTGTTGCGTTTCTTTTGAACAAGCTGGTTCCTAAAAACTCCGGCACTGCCTGTTAAGCCAACCTGATGTACGTATTTAGCGTTGATCATAATGAATTTTGTATTCGTAATGTTGTAGTTCCCCTCGCGATGTGTGGTTACTTTAAGATCTGTTTTAAAAGAACGCGTATCGTCTTCCGATTTAAAATTGAGGATTGCGCGGCCGCTCAGATCAAAATGCGTGCCGCCAACATCATTAATGGCTTCTTTTTGCGGCCTGTTCCATGTTGGCAGGCCTAATTTAAGATCGCCACCAACGGCCAAGCGGCTGTTCAAATTCACAACTGCTCCTGCATAAATTCCACCGCGATAATTCTTCGTGTCGTAACAATCGATATCGCCGAACACGCCTCCTTTTATATGAAAAAGGAAATACGGGTTATCAAACAATTTGTTGTATTGGATATTCTCTTGGGCCTTTACAAAAAGCGTCAAGCATAAAAAGGTAGGTA
Source organism: Bacteroidia bacterium (assembly GCA_044229315.1). GTDB lineage: Bacteria > Bacteroidota > Bacteroidia > B-17B0 > Aurantibacillaceae > Aurantibacillus. The sequence continues at coordinate 940,724 of JBGATG010000002.1, read as the reverse complement.
CAAGGATCTTTTTCATCTGTAAAATTTTTATCAAAATTCAGATGAATTTGCCAAAAGTTCAATACGCAGAACTGCGTATCCTTGATGTTCTTAAGAGATAACCTCGAAGAATTCCCTTTTCTCCAAAACAGAATCCAACACCTCATTTACCAAAGCAAATGTATTTAGCGTTACCAATTTTGTACGTGTTTCTTTAAAGTGTGGAATACCTCTGAAATAATTAGCGTAATGATTTCTCATTTCTAAAACTCCAAGCTTTTCTCCCTTCCACTCCACCGATTTTTTTAAATGCGCGCGACATACTTCTACGCGATTAGCAAGTGTTGGCGTTGGTAAATGTTCGCCCGTTTTAAAATAATGTTTGATCTCGTTAAAGATCCATGGGTATCCAATAGCGGCCCTTCCGATCATGATCCCATCAAGTCCATATTTATTTTTGTACTCAAGCGCTTTTTCCGGAGAATCAATATCACCATTCCCAAAAATTGGAATTTTGATACGCGGATTGTTTTTTACTTCAGCAATGGGTTCCCAACGCGCAACTCCCTTATACATTTGCGAACGTGTGCGGCCATGAATTGTGAGCGCGGCAATTCCAACATCCTGCAAGCGCTCTGCTACTTCCATAATGTTGATCATGCTATCGTCCCAACCCAAACGCGTTTTTACAGTTACAGGCAATTTGGTGTTCTTTACGCAAGCTTCGGTTAAACGCACCATCAGATCTACATCTTTTAGCACACCTGCTCCCGCGCCTTTGCACACCACTTTTTTTACGGGGCAACCAAAATTTATATCCAAAAGATCCGGGTTTGTCGCGTCCACGATCTTTGCGCTTAAGGCCATAGCTTCTTCATCGCCTCCAAAAATTTGAATGCCTACCGGACGTTCATATTCAAAAATGTCGAGTTTTTTGCGACTCTTGATGGCGTCACGTATCAAACCCTCACTACTGATAAATTCCGTGTACATCAGATCGGCGCCATATTGCTTGCAAACGTAACGGAAGGGCGGATCACTCACGTCCTCCATAGGCGCAAGCAAGAGCGGGAACTCGGGCAGCTGAATATTTCCAATTTTTACCAGGGCTACAAAGATACGCAATTAAAAGCTTACTTGGTTGGAAGGCTTATGGCACTAGGTTTTGAGAGGATACTACATATACCTCAACTTGATCTCTACTGCCTTTATGGTTTTATCTGTTAGAATAAAATCAAATTGCTCGAATTTGGGTCGTGACATTGTTGAGTGGTAATAATCAGAAAATCCAAACCCTTCTTTAGGCAAGAAGAACCCATAATCCATTTTCTTATTCGCGTTCTCGTCATCAAGCACGGCAATTCCGTAGGTTCCCTGTTTAAGTCCCATAATTTCCGCTTTAAGCTTGCCGCCGATCAAAGTTGTTTTTGGAACGATCTTTACAAAGATGGGTTTTTCATCATCAAAACCTTTAGCCGTATTAAATACCTGTACTTTGATATTTCCCTCAGCGTTACGAATACCTACAAACTGGATAGTAACGGTTTGTGCCATACTTATCCTCACAAAAAACAAAAACAATAGTGCAGCAATAGGCTTCATGCACCAAAATTACTACAAAAAAGTGCCATTTGGCTATTTGCAAAATCTGTACAGAGTATTGATCCGGCTAATCAACCGTGAAATTCCAGTAAGGGATTTCAAAACCAAGCCATCCCAATAAAATCTAGGCTTTTTTCCTGTTTTTTGACCTTTTTTTGGCATTTTTTTACCTGTTTTTATCACAAAAATTTAGTAAATTCGGGACTCTTTTTTAGGGCCCATTTATGAGTAAGTACCCCGAACATAAACAGCTTAATTTACCTCAAATAAGTAAGGACATTTTGAAGTTTTGGTTAGAGAACAAAACTTTTGAGAAGTCTGTAATTACACGTAAGGGAAAAACGCCATGGGTATTTTATGAAGGTCCGCCAAGCGCAAACGGCATGCCGGGAATTCACCACGTGATGGCCCGCGCTATCAAAGATATTTTTTGTCGCTTCAAAACATTACAAGGATTTCAGGTAAAACGTAAAGCCGGTTGGGATACTCACGGTTTGCCAATTGAATTGGGCGTAGAAAAAACTTTAGGAATTACTAAAGAAGATATCGGAAACAAAAATTCTCCGAAATATATTTCTGTTGAAGACTACAACAAGGCTTGTCGTAAAGAGGTAATGAAATACACCGACAAGTGGGAACAAGTGACTTCGCAAATGGGGTATTGGGTAGATATGAGCGATCCTTATATCACTTACGATAATAAATACATTGAAAGCGTTTGGTGGTTGTTGCAAAATCTTTACAAGAAGGATCTTTTATACAAGGGATATACCATCCAGCCCTATTCACCTGCGGCGGGTACCGGACTTTCTTCGGCTGAATTAAATCAACCGGGATGTTATAGAGATGTAAAGGATAGAACAGCGGTTGTGCAGTTCAAAGTAACATCAAATGGAAAGCTACAGATCACAAATTCTGATCCCCTTTATATTTTAGCATGGACGACCACTCCATGGACACTTCCTTCTAACACAGCTTTAGCGGTTGGAAAAGATATTGATTACGTTGTTGTGCATTCCTTCAATCCATTCACTGGTAAATTACAGAACGTAGTTGTTGCAAAAGAATTGGTACACAAATATTTTTCGGAGAAGCACACGGATCTTAAGTTTGAAGATTACAAAACAGGCGATAAAAACATTCCGTTCAAAATAATTGCGCACTGCAAGGGTTCTGATCTTGAAGGAATGACGTACGAACAGCTTCTTCCTTTTGTAAAGCCCGAAGGCGACGCGTTTAAAGTTGTGGTTGGGGATTTTGTAACTACAACAGACGGTACAGGAATTGTTCACATTGCGCCAAGTTTTGGTGCGGATGACTTTAAAGTTGCTAAACAAAATAATATTGGTTCGTTAACATTAGTTGACAAACGTGGGAAATTCTTACCGGAAGTAAAAGACGGTGTTTTCTTATACGGAGAAGAATATGTGAAAGAAGCATATTTAAATGATGATGAAAAGAAATCTGAATTTGAGAAACAGAAAAAAATATTAGAAGCTGCCGGAAAAATAAAAGAGTTAAAAGTTTATTTAAGTGTTGATGAACGTATTGTTCTGAAATTACAAGAAGAAGGGAAACTTTTTAAGAAAGAAACCTACGAACACAGTTACCCGCATTGCTGGAGAACTGATAAGCCTGTGTTGTATTATCCTTTAGACAGTTGGTTCGTAAAAGTTTCTGAGAACCGTGACAAGCTTGTTAAATTCAATAAAGAGATCAACTGGAAACCTGAATCAACCGGAACCGGAAGATTTGGGAATTGGTTGGAAAATGCCTTAGACTGGAATTTATCCCGCTCACGCTTTTGGGGAGTTCCTTTACCATTGTGGTTAAGTGAAGACAGATCAGAGATCATTTGCATTGGATCTGTAGAAGAACTTCAAAAAGAAATTGAAAACGCGATCGCAAAAGGTGTAATGAAAGAAAACCCGCTTGCTAAATTTAAAGCAGGTGATATGTCGCGCGGAAATTACGACTCCTTCGATCTTCACAAACCTTATGCTGATTCTATCTTCCTTGAAAAGAATGGCAAAAAATTAATTCGCGAGAATGACCTGATCGATGTTTGGTTCGATAGTGGATCGATGCCTTACGCGCAAGTTCATTATCCGTTTGAGAACAAAGAATTAATTGATCAAAAGAAATATTTCCCTGCAGATTTCATAGCCGAAGGCGTTGATCAAACACGCGGATGGTTTTATACGCTTCACGTAATAGGTGCTTTGTGCTTTGATTCGGTTGCCTACAAAAATGTTGTGTCTAACGGCTTAGTGTTGGATAAGAACGGAAATAAAATGAGCAAGAGTAAAGGTAACGCCGTTGATCCGTTCGCAACTTTAGAAAAATACGGGGCCGATGCTACACGTTGGTACATGATAGCCAACGCCGCGCCTTGGGATAATTTGAAATTCAACGAAGAAGGTATTACTGATGCACAACGTCAGTTATTCGGAACACTTTATAATACTTACGGATTTTATTCGCTTTACGCTAATGTAGATAAATTTGTTATTGATGAGCAGAACATCATTCCGGTAAAACAACGTGACGAATTAGACCGTTGGATCTTATCAAAATTACACAGCTTGATAAAAGACGTTACGGAACAATACGAGAACTTTGAACCTCATCGTGCCGCTCGCGGTATCGAAGAATTTGTTGATGAACACTTAAGTAACTGGTACGTTCGTTTAAGTCGCCGCCGTTTTTGGAAAGGTGAAATGAGTAACGACAAAAAAGCGGCATACGAAACTTTACATGAGTGTTTGATGGTGATCTCGCAATTGATGAGCCCTATCGCGCCGTTCTTTGGCGATTGGTTATATCAAAATTTACGCTCACCGATTAAAGAAACTGCTATCAAAAATAATACGCCGTTGGCGCCTGAATCTGTTCACCTCACGTTATTAGTGAAAGCGGAAACAGCAACTATTGATACAGCTTTAGAGCAACGTATGGATCTTGCGCAAAAGATCTCATCAATGATCTTATCCATTCGCAAGAAAGAAAATATTCGTGTGCGTCAACCTTTGCAAAAGATCCAGATCCCGATTTTGGATAAGGATGTTGAAACGAAGATCGAGGCAGTGAAAGATCTGATCTTAGCCGAAGTGAACGTGAAAGAAATTGAATTTGTGGACGAAAGTAAAACACAAATTGTAAAGAATTTGAAATTGAATTTTAAAACACTCGGTAAAAAATGCGGCGCGCACATGAAAGCGGTACAAGCATTTGCCCAAGAGAATGGCACTAAGATCATTCATGATATTGAGAAAAATGGCAAGTCTGTTGTAACTGTTGCAGGCACGGAAATTGTATTGGAGACAGAGGACGTTGAGATCATTCCGGTAGATATACCGGGCTGGAAAGTGGCTAACAGCGGGGCTTTAACGGTGGCTTTGGATGTGACGATCACTTCAGAATTGAAGCAGGAAGGGCTTGCCCGTGAGGTGGTTAACCGCATCCAAAATATGAGAAAGGATAAGGGCTTGGATGTGACCGATAAAATTTTGGTGAGAATACAACAAAACGCTAAATTAGACTCTGCTATTAAAAGCAATTTAAATTACATTTGTTCCGAAACGCTTACAGGTGATCTTCAATTGGTAGATTCTTTAGGCACCGATTCAAATGTGATGGAAGTGGACGAAACAATTTCCACATTGATCTCGATCCAGAAATTAAATTAATTAGAACTTGAGAGATGGCAAAAAAAGACAAAAAGAAAGCTAAACCTGCTGCAAAAAAAGCAGCGAAACCAGCGAAGAAGGCCGCTAAGCCTGCTGCAAAAAAAGCAGCGCCAAAAAAGGCGGCAAAGCCTGCTAAAAAAGTAGTTGCGAAACCAGTTAAAAAAGCTGCCGTAAAACCGGCTAAAGATATCAAAGGCAAAAAGCCTGCGGGAAAACCAATTGACGCTGTTGCAAAGAAAAAAGGAAAAGAAGATCCTAAAGCGAAAAAAGGTGCGAAAAAAGGAAAAGGTGAAGACGAGGATGAAGAAGACGTTGATGTAAAAGACGACTACGAAAAACCGGAAGAGGATGAAGAGATCGGCGAACTGGATGAAGCGGGAATGGTTGACCTTGAAGGAACAACTGAAATTCCGGAGCCGGATGATGACGATGAGGAAGAGCCTATCAAACGTGGTCGTGGTCGCCGTAAAAAGAACGAAGGGAAATCAAGTGGTGGAAGTATGGAAGCTTATATTCGTAACCGTCCTTTACAAGTTGACCTTTCAAAACCATTGATCAAAAAGCAAGGCGAGAAATCTCCTAAGCCATTTGTAAATACAAAAGACAATCGCTCACGCTATACCGATAAAGAACTAGCGGAGTTCAAAGAATTGATCCTTGAGAAATTGAAAGAAGCTCAAGCCGATTACGATCTTTTGAAGCAAACCTTGAGTAACGAAGATAACCATGGTACCGATGATACGTCACCAACTTTCAAATTATTGGAAGACGGATCGGATGTAATGAGCAAGGAAGAAACTGCTCAGTTAGCATCGCGCCAGGAAAAATACATTATCAATTTAAAGAATGCTTTGGTGCGTATTGAGAACAAGAGCTACGGTATTTGCCGCGTTACAGGGAAATTGATCCCTAAGGAGCGTTTACGTAGTGTGCCGCATGCTACCTTGAGTATTGATGCCAAATTAGGCCAAAACAATTAATCACCTTATTCTAATGAAAAAAAGGGTTATTTTTGCACTGCAGAAATAACCCTTTTTTATTTGATGCTAAAAACCTACCGCATACCCATCATCACGCTGCTGGCTGTACTTTTTGTAGATCAGTTCATCAAGATCTTCATTAAGTTGAATTATCCATTGGGTGAGGTTGGCCGTTTGGGAAATTGGTGCATCATTCATTTTACCGAAAATCCGGGAATGGCTTTTGGGATGGAATTTGGCGGTGATTACGGAAAATTGATTTTAAGTGTGTTCCGCATTCTTGCCAGCATTGGCGGATTCTTGTACATCCGCCATATTGTTCGCCAAAAAGAAAGTAAGCTATTTATTTTTTGTGTGTCGCTCATTTTGGCCGGCGCCATTGGAAATATTTTAGACAGTGTTTTTTACGGAAGCATTTTTACGGAGAGTGACGAATTCATGACCGCACACTTGGTTGCTCCGGGAAATGGCTATTCAGGGTTTTTACATGGACATGTAGTTGACATGTTCTATTTCCCAATTTACAACGGACACTTTCCTGATTGGTTCCCTATTTGGGGAGGAGAAGACTTCCAGTTCTTCAGGCCGATCTTTAATTTCGCCGATTTCGCTATTTCGATCGGTGTTGGTTTGTTGATCGTTTTCCAAAAACGTATGCAGAAGAAACAGGAAGAAAAAATTTCAGAAGGATCTCCTGCAAACCAAGAAACAGCATCGTCAGAACATACATCAAATGTCTAAAGAGGCCATACTTCTTATAAATTTAGGAACTCCTGATTCTCCAACACCATCTAAAGTTGGAAAATACCTCACTCAGTTCTTAAATGATAAACGGGTGATCGATATCAATCCTATTGGAAGATTCTTGCTCGTAAATTGTATCATTGTCCCTACACGTCGTTTTAAGTCTTCAAAATTATATCAAGCGATCTGGACCAAAGAAGGTTCTCCTCTACTTCTACATAGCATCGATCTTAAAAATAAATTACAACACGAAGTTCCGGCTGATGTGCATGTAGAATTAGCTATGCGTTATCAAACCCCAAGTTTGAAAAATGCTTTGGAGAATTTACGCAAACTTCGTCCCGAAAAAATTCACATCATACCTTTATATCCTCAATATGCTTCGTCGAGTACCGGAAGTACATTGGAAGAAGTGTTGGATAGAATAAAAAGCTGGGAAGTGATCCCCAATTTAAATGTGATCAGCAAATTTTACGATCATCCGAAATTTTTGGAAGCACTGATCAGTGAAGCAAAGAACTACGATGTAAAAAATTACGACCATGTGTTGTTCAGTTATCACGGATTACCGGAACGGCAAATTTTAAAAGGCTCTGCGCACTATGGGAACAACACCTGCAAAATGGGTGAGTGTTGCAACAAGATCACTGCTAACAACCGATTTTGTTACCGTGCAAACAGTATGGAAACAACGCGCCAATTAGTAAAAGCTTTAAATATTCCTGAAGGAAAATATACTTCTGCCTTCCAAAGTCGTTTGGATGATAAATGGTTGAAACCTTATAGCGATAAAGTTGTTGCTGAGCTTGCAAAAAAAGGCGCCAAAAATATTCTTGTGTTTTCACCGGCTTTTGTGGCCGATTGTTTAGAGACCATTTACGAAATAAGCACCGAATACCAGGAGATCTTCCATGAGAACGGTGGAGAAAAAGTTACACTTGTAAAAAGCCTGAACAGCAACGACGCTTGGGTAAAAGCGGTGAAAGAGATCGTTTTGAATTAAAATCTTATTCCAATCAACAGTACATCATCCACTTGCTCCAGATCTCTTTTCCAGGTCGTAAAAGTATCCATCAAGATCATAGATTGTTTTTCCAAAGGTAATTGCTGATTCTTTTGTATCAGCTCATTAAGCGTTTTGTACTTGAATTTCTTTCCTTTTGGTCCGCCAAACTGATCAGCGTACCCGTCGGTATACACATACAGAATATTTCCGGGTTCTGCCGATATTGAGAATAGTGTGAAATCATTCTTTTTTTCGCCAATTCCCACCGGCATCCGATCGCACTCCAATTGTTCTATTTTACCGTTGCGTATTAATACGGGGGCGTTATGAGCAGCAGCATAATTCACCGTGCCCTTGTCTTTATCAAAACAGATCAGCACACCGTCAAATCCGTCCTTTTGCCCTTCTTTAGAAATAGTGTTGATCAGTTTTTCTCTCACGTAGTCAAATATCTTATTTGGCTCTTCAATTCCCTTTTCATTTATCGCTTCGCTTAAATATCCAATATTCAATAAGCTCATAAATGCTCCGGGCACACCATGTCCGGTACTATCACACACGGCTAAGTAAAACTTGTTCTTATGCTTGGTAGCCCAGTAAAAATCGCCGGATACAATGTCCTTTGGCTTAAATAGTACGAAATTCTCCGGCAGGTTCTCGTTGAGGAACGTTCTATGCGCAAGAAGTGTGAACTGGATCCGTTTCGCGTAATTAATAGAATCCAGTATTTCCTTTTGCTTCTCTTCCAGTTTTTGTTTGCTTTCTTTAAGCTCCCTTTTGTAGATATAAACAATAGTAATGGCTGCAGCAAGAACCGTGATCAAATTGATCATATGGATCACGGCAATGAAGTTCTGATTGGTGATCGGCTGGCAATATCCATAACCAAGAATTGAAAGCGCCAAAATAAAAAGCGAATATCCAATAATAAGCGCCATTTGCTTTACGGTGTCGAAGATCACAATGGCTGGCATAGTAGTAGCAATAAAGCCCATGTAAAAACCCATATCGTTGCCGGATATGGCGTTGATCAAACCAAAACACAACGGTGCCGCCAACGAAACATAAACGCGTGCAAACCTCACGCCAACTAGCTTGTTGAATACAACAGTTAACGAAAATGCAACAATGCCAATGGTAAATGTGAACGCGTGCAGATAATATCCGAATACGGCAAATAAGATCGCATAGAACAAACTAATGGGAACACCCATCAAGCTGATCCCATTCACCAATTTGGTTTTCTCGGCCAGATCCTCCCCATAGTGCGCTCGAACACCAACCGATATTAACTTAAGCACTAATTTTTGCATTAGAATAAATATATGAAAAAAAACGCACTAAGAACAAAGGGCTGCAAATTATTGGCTGCCTGAAATAAAACACCTTAAAACGTAAGGTCTTTCCCTTGGTAAAAATCAAGCACCTTTAAGCGTAGGATGTAGTCGTATTTGCTTTGCAGTAAATTGCTTTGAGCCACTAATAGCCTGTTCTTCGCCTGATTGTAATCAAAAGCGCTAATAGCGCCCACATTGAATTTTTGGTCAGCAAAATTAAAAGAAGCCTGTGAGGCCTCCACACTTTTTTTATTCGCCACATAACGACTTAAAGCCGCTTTTGCGCTTGTGTAAGCTTGCACAATGGTTTTATAGAGATTTTGCTTTGCAAGATCCTGACCATACTTAGCACTAACCAAACCCAGTTTCGCATTCTTAATACCGGTATGGGTTGTGAGACCATTGAATAAAGGAATGGTCACTGTAAATCCAAAACTTTTGTTCACATTGTTTTTGAACTGATCGGCAAAAGGTGTGTTACGAAGAACAGGATCTTGCCGATCGTAAACTAACGGACCAAAATTCGGAATTGTTCCAAGTGTATCAGTTACGGTGTTGTAGCCTGTAACTTCTTTTGCCAAACCAGAGTAACCTGTTCCAATTGATCCGTTCATGCTAATGGTTGGACCAACTCTTCCTTTTACTGAAGCCAAGGTTTTTTCAGAACTATAGAAACTGTATTCAGCTGATTTAATACTTGGTTGATTCTTTAATGCAGTTTCATAAATGTTTTGTACATCATTTGTTAAACCGGTTTGGTTTTCTACTTCCAAATTTGGTTTTGTGATATTGAAACTGTTCACACTATCGAGGTTCATTACCTGACGCAAACTTAGTAAAGCGATCTGGTAATTATTTTCGGCATTGGTAACGTTCACTTCCTCATTGGCCAATTGCGCCTCAATATCATATTGAACACTTTTGGCGAGCGAGCCGGCATCCACCAATTTTTTGGTGCGGTCTAATTGTTGCGATGTGATACTATACTGTGCTTTTGCAATTCCAGATAACTCATCGGTAAAGATCACATTCAAATACATATTCACAACATTCAATGTTAGATCATACTGTTGCTGTTTGAATGTTTCGCTACTGCTGAGATACGAAAATTCATTTGCCTTGATGTTGTTATATTGCGCGAAGCCCTGAAATAAAACCACATTGCTGGTCACGTAAAAGTTTTGCGACAACACTTGTTGGTTCGCAAACGTATTAGTGAAACGGTCAATGGTTTTACCAAAGTTATACGTGTGTGACGCTCCTAAATTTAAACTTGGTAAAATACTGGCTTTAGTTTGCGTGTAATTATTGTGATTGATCTGCGTATTGATCTCTGCTTGTTTTAATTGCAGATTGTGCTTTACCGCGTAATCAACGCATGACTTAAGATCCCAATTGTTTTGAGCCGACATGGCGCCGAACAAACATGAAAATATAAACAGGTACTTACGCATTTTGATCTCAAAATTAGGCGAGCGCATTGGTTTCTACTATTAAAACTACATGAATGGCTGTACCTGTATATAAAGCGGGCTTTTTACTATTTGGTCACCATTTGGCTATGCAAAATGCTCTCAAACAGCAGTTTTCCATCGGTATTGAATAATTCAGGATCTGAAGCTCTTTCAGGATGCGGCATCATTCCAAAAACGTTCTTGGTAGCGTTACAAATTCCCGCAATGTTCTCAAGCGCACCGTTTGGATTTGACTCCGGTGTTTCTTTACCATTCTCATCGCAATATCTGAAAAGGATCTGTCCGTTGGCGGTCATCTTTTTCAAACTCGCGTCATCAATAAAATATTTTCCTTCGCCGTGAGCAATAGGAATTTTTAAAGCTTTAGTTGCAGGAATTGCATTCGTAACCGCGGTATCCGTATTCACCACTTTTAAATACACATTTTTGCAAATGAATTTACGACTGTCGTTATGTAATAGAGCACCAGGAAGTAATCCGCTTTCGCAAAGGATCTGAAATCCGTTGCAAACACCAAATACAAATCCTCCCTTGTTAGCGTGCTCAATAACGCTGTTCATGATCGGCGAAAAACGGGCGATGGCGCCACTGCGTAAATAATCTCCATAGGAAAATCCACCGGGTAAAATAATGTGTGTACATCCTTGCAGATCACTGTCCTTATGCCACAATTTTACGGTGTCTTTTTTAAAGATCTCCTTAAGAACATAAACCATGTCCTCATCGCAATTAGAGCCGGGGAAAACAACTACGCCAAACTTCATGTGTATCAAAATTAAGAGTATAAATTTAAGCTTATTTCATGAGGCATCAAAGCCCCCGTTATCAACCAAAAATTAACCTATTTTATAGGGTTTTGCTTACATTTTAATTCTTTATATTTACCTCCTGAATGACTGAAATTATTGAAAAAGTTAGCCGCGAGGCATTGCTTAGTGAACTGAACAAGAACACCTTTGTACGCAAGACCAATAACGGGAACAACGAAATATACATCATTACTCACAAGAACGCGCCTCATGTGATGCGTGAAATTGGGCGTTTGCGTGAAGTAACCTTTAGGCATGCCGGGGGTGGAACCGGAAAAGACATTGACATTGATGAATTTGACGTGAGCGATCACCCCTATCAGCAACTATTGGTATGGAACCCTGCCGATAAGGAAATTGTAGGTGCTTACCGTTTTATTTTATGTAAAGATGCCGAACGCCGCAATGGCCGTGTGCATTTAGCGGTTACAGAATTGTTTGATTTTAGTGCGCAATTTGAAAAAGACTATGTGCCTTACACCATTGAGTTAGGTCGTTCTTTTATTCAACCCATGTATCAGCCAAGTGAGCAGTTTCGTAAAGGTTTATTTAGTTTGGATAATTTGTGGGATGGCTTGGGCGCTATTGTGATCGATAATCCTTCGCAAAAACATTTTTATGGCAAGGTAACCATGTACACTGATTTTAATGTACAGGCTCGTGATTACATTTTAAGTTTCATGAAACATTATTTTCCGGATAAGGAAAATTTGGTGACGCCAATTCACGGCATCACTATTAAAACCGATGTGAGCGCGTTCTTAAATGAATTAAAAAACTTAAATTATAAAGATGGGCATGCGGTGTTGAATAAAAATGTACGTGCGCTTGGCGAAAACATTCCGCCATTGGTGAACGCTTACATGAATTTAAGTCCAACCATGAAAAGTTTTGGAACAGCGATCAACCCAACATTTGGCGGTGTTGAAGAAACAGGCATTTTAGTTAGTATCGCGGATATTTACGAGAGCAAGAAAGAGCGTCATTTGAATTCGTACGTTCAGGAGAAATTAGCAAGAAAATGATCATTAGAAAAGCGGCATTTTTTAAGAGCGCATCAAAATTAAGTGAATGCGTTCGCTCGGGCCTGCCCGAATTTGGATTCATTGGTCGCAGTAATGTGGGCAAATCTTCGCTCATCAATATGTTGTGCAATAACAACAAACTTGCAAAAACCTCGGCGCAACCGGGTAAAACAAAACTCATCAATCACTTTATTATTAATGAGAATTGGTACATTGTTGATCTTCCCGGTTATGGCTACGCAAAAACATCCAAGGTGGAAAAAGCAGGGTTCGAGCAGATCATTATTGATTATTGCAGCAAGAGGGAGAATTTGGTTTGCTTGTTTGTGTTGATCGATAGCCGTTTGCCCCTACAACAAATTGACGCCGAATTTTTACAATGGTGTGGCGAAAAAAATATTCCTTTTGCCATTGTATATACAAAAGTTGACAAGAATTCGAAAACTGAATTGCAAAAGAACATACGTGCCATCGAAGAAAAATTATTGATGGTATTTAGCGAACTTCCAAATTGTTTTATCACCTCATCAGAAAAAAATATAGGAAAAGAAGAATTGCTTGAATTTATTGGAGGGTATGTGAAGTGAAAAGCGAGTGGCAATTATTACAAGAGAAATTAAAAGATCGTTTTGGAGAAGAGCCCGATATGGACGCGCTTATTTTTTTGATAGGCTTGCAGGAATTGGGGAAACCTTTTCAGAAATATAAAAAAGACGAGAAGCTGGGTATTATGCACGTAGCCATTTGCAGCTTGTTAGAACCCTTCGGTTTTTATATTTACGAAGGAAAAGATCCGGATGGATGGCCGCATTGGAAATTAAATGAAGAACTCCCGCCGCTTGATGCCAAACAGCAAAATCGTTTGATGGTTGATGCCATCATTGACTATTTCAAAAGAGAAGAATTTATCTAGGGATTAATGTACAGACTGTCCATGTATCTTCGCTTGTAATGTTTGATGCTGAATTTAAGATCGTCGAAATAAATTCTCTGTGTACTATCCGGACACCATAAGAACAGTACAGCGTTCGCGCTATCGCAATCTTCTTTTACCGTAAAAACAGTATGTAAATAAGCCCAACCTCTTTCGTCATAGAATTTCGGAGTTTTATGCCCGTAGAAAAAATCCATGGTGTCTTTCCCGTATGCTTTTCCGGATAACACTATGCCTCCGATCTTTCCTCTGCGCCATGCCGAAACTTCTACAAGGTCGCCGTATCTCAAATTACTGAAATGATAACTCATGTTGTATTGGATCCATGAATCAAAATACGCCGAGTATTTTCCACTGTATGCAAAAGAATCTGAGCGGAATCTTCCATCATCTAAAAAAACCGAATCGTTACTGGTAATGTACTTGCCTTTATTATTCACGTTCTCGGCATCACAAAAGAACTCTGTTTTATCATCATAAGATTCATTGTAAAAACGAGGATAGATCTGTTTACAAGAAACGCTATTCAAAAAAACAGCAAATAAAATTACGGCAGGTGGTGCTATCCATTCATTCTTAGGATACTTGTTGCTCAGCAGCAAAAATAAAAGCGGAAAGATTCCAATAAGATACCTTCCTTGGATAAGGTCAACAATAGATTCCCCAATGCAGTCCCAGGTTAAATGCTGAGATATGACAAGAAGTATGAACGCCACAAACGCAGCTACAAAAAACAAGGGTTTAAATTTAAAGCCGGTTACTCGCTCATTTCTTTCTATAGTAAACACCAGAATTATGACCACGTACGATAAATAAATGATGCTTCTCGGGAGGAGGATGTCCATATTCCCAAAGGCGCCAACATAGCCGTGCAAATACGTGAACGGATGATCAAACAGCGTTCGCCATAATAAATTAGGAAAATACCAGGCATGATCCAGCATTAATTTCTTTTGAATGGCGTAATTAGCACAACTGGACAACCCAATATTTCCTTTTCGGAAAATAGGATGGTACTCGGTGTATGGTGTGTAATACTCCAAAGTTAATCCCGACCAATACCAGGTAATTAAAAATGCAACGGCAAAAAGAGAGCCAAGTCCGACTGCATACATTTTCACTTTTTTAAATTGCGATGGTGGGATCACGAACAACAAGATCACTAATCCAACGTACACTACTTTTGTAAGTGCCAAGCCTATGATCAAAGCAGCCACCCAAACAAGATCGGTAATTGAAATTGGCCTATCCTTTTGAGATAATTTTAAAACATAAGCGATAAATAACAGTGCGAAAATATTGGTAACGGCATCGGCGCTAAAAGAATTTGCCAAATAGAGATTCATTGGCAAAAGAACGATGAGTGTCATGGCCCATTTTCCAAAAGGGATGAGGCGGATCACGAAGAACATTCCAATAAGCCAGCAAATGAATGAGAAATATCTCCCTCCATAATACATATTGCCTATGGAAGCGCCACATTTATTTAGAACATACATGGCAGTTGCTTGTGGCGCGTAACACAAAGCAGAATAATAAGACGTGTTTGGAAAATCGATAAAAATAGAATCTCTGGTACTGTAAGGAAGCTGGCACGAATAGTCGATCAGGCCTTGCGGAATAATACTTTTGATATTTGTGGCCACAGTAAAATAAGGATCTACAAAGTGACGGGCGCTTTGAGAAACATAACCTCCAAGGCGTTTGTCTTTTTTTAATGGCAGGAATTGCCCTTCTGAAATTTGTATCGCCCTATAAAAATGATGGAACTCATCGGGGGCTTGTAATGGCGGAGTTACTTTATTGAATCGAAATTCAAAAAAAACAGCCAGAACAAGAAAAACAAATTCAGGTCGTATTTTTTTGAGATAGTTCAACATAAGGTTTTAATCCAAATTAAAAACGCTTATGCACATTAAATGGTTTGGTAGGTTTCTCGCTGGTAGTTAAGATGGTCTTTACCTTGTTGTCCTCTTTGAAAACGCTCATCGCCAAAGCGATATCCGGATCGTTACGTAAACTATATTCTATTTTCCCTTTCTGGAAATAGTAACGCGAAATGATCTCCTTTTCCAACAGACGCTTTATAGCTTCTTTATAAACAACAAGGTCTTCCTTCTTTCCCTCTTCTATTTTTTTACCAAGAGCTTCGATCTCCGTTTTAAAGCCGTCGTAATATTTCTCCTCTTTGGCTTGCTTCTTTAGTTCTTCGTATTCAATCTCGCTTTTTGATCTGTATGAATAATCTTTGTCCTTGATGTCATTCAAAAATTCCTGGTACTCCGCCTCCGTCAATTTAAAATCTTTTGCCGGAACAATATCTTTGTGCGCGATATAGTACTTTGTGCCGTAGTCAAAAATGTGATACTTATTGTAAAGCGCTACAGTAACCAAACCATATTTCTCCACCGTTGTTTTAATATCCGGCATTACTCCCGCTCCGTCGTAAACTACACGTCCGCCTTTTGTTTTAAAGGCGGTGATCAAACTATCCGGAACTTTTTCTACGCGACCGTCTTCATCTTTTTGCGAATAATCCAAGGCCTGCACGCAACGTCCACTTGGAATGTAATATTTCGCTACCGTAATTTTTACTTTGGCGTTGTAAATAAGATCACGGGTTTGCTGTACCAATCCTTTTCCGTAAGTACGTTGACCAATGATCACCGCCCTATCAAGATCCTGCAAAGCGCCCGAAACAATTTCTGAAGCCGAAGCTGAATGTTCGTTCACCAATACCACTACCGGAATTTGAGTATCAATTGGATTATTTACCGATAAATATGCTTTATCCCATTCCGCAACTTTTCCTTTTGTTGAAACAACTTCTGTTCCTTTATCAATAAAAAGATTCACGATGTTCACCGCTTCGGTCAACAATCCTCCCGGATTTTCGCGAAGATCAAGAACAATGTTTTTTGCACCTTTTGCTTTTAAACTTACCAATGCTTCTTTCACCAAATTAGCGCAGCCTTCGGTAAATTGTTCAAGATAAATATATCCTGTTTGATCATTACTCAACATTCCGAAATACGGAACAGCGGGTGTTTTAATTTCTTCTTTGTTCAAATTGATCTCAACAGGAGTATTTTGTCCAACTTTTAAAATTTTCAACTTCACAGGTGTTCCTGCCTGCCCTTTTAATAGGCCTTGAACTTCGCCGCTTTTCTTTCCAACAACATTGTTGCCGTTAATGCCCACAATTTGATCGCCCGCACGCAAGCCGGCTTTGAAAGCGGCAAATCCTTCGTACGTATTGTCGATGATGATCTTTCCGTTATGATCAAATACGGTTGCGCCAATTCCACCATATTCTCCTGTCATCATCATTCTGTAATCTTCGATCTCGTTCTCCGGATAATAAATAGTGTAAGGATCCAAAGAGTTCAACATGGCATCAATTCCTGTTCGCATGAGTTGCCCCGGTTTTGTTTCATCCACGTAAGACACGTTCAGTTCGCGGTAAAGCGTATTGAAAATATCAAGATTCTTGCTGATCTCGAAATAATCCTGTGTAAAAGAAATGCCTCCAATGCTGATGCAAAGAATAAGAATAGAAATGCTGATCTTTTTATAAATAGGTTTAATGCTCATTTAGCGTTGAATTCTTTCACTAAATTAAACAATAAAACCGTATCAAGATCTTAATTTATGCGGGAGATTTAAATTTATTAACGCTTTGGGTCAAAAGATCAATAATTGCCTTTTCGATAGCCGCGTACGTATCGGCTTTACCGCTTGTGTAAAGCAAAGCGCAGCTCACTTTGATTCCCTTTTCATTTAGCATTTTATAAAAGGTATTTTTATTGGTGCGATAGGCCTCGCGCATGCGACGCTTGAGCAAGTTGCGATCATGCGCGCGTTTGAATTTTTTCTTTGGCACCACAAACATGGCTTTTGCAGGATACATTTGTGTGCTTAACGATGGCTTGATAATGATCTTTACAGGGCCATTGCTTACCGACCTTCCTTTGGCAAATAACAGATCTATGGACTTTTTGCCCGTTAATCGCTCTTGTTTATGAAAGGTGTTTTTCAACAATCGGTTTTTAATGTAAATATACAGCAAGTGTGTTTCATTGAGGATATTTTTCTACTTTTATCACAAATAAAAATCTCAAATCATGGGTAAAGGCGACAAAAAATCAAAAAAAGGTAAGCGTCACATCGGTTCAAGTGGTGTAAAACGCTCTAAGAAAAAGAAAAAAGCAAGAGCAAGAGCTGCTGCTGCTAAAAAAGCCGCTCCTAAAAAGACGGCTAAAAAAGGAAAGAAGTAAAATTGATCCCGGGTTAGGCTCGGGATTTTTTATGTTCGGCCGTTCTATTAGCTAAAAGCCACTCTATAGCTTTATTCCTGTCGTCGAACATTTTCATCTTCATGGTTTGTTGATGAATAACGGCGATAATGAAATTAATGACGATGCGCTGTGCCAGTGAACGTGCGATAACAGCGGTAGCCTTTGTCATTTCGTTCGATTCCGGCCGTTGGGAAAACTCGCGCGCTTCTTTACTTAAAACGGTGAATCGGCCGGGTTCAACTAATATTAAATGTTTATTTACCCCATCGTATTTAGAACGAAGAAATTCATACTGTGCAACCGAATCAGCTAATTCGATCTCTACCTTATCATCGATCTTAATAAAAATAATGCCATTGTCCCAAAATTCAGTAAGAGAGTTAAGCTGACGTTGGGAATCAAGAACTTTATAACTCAAATTCTTTAGCATTTTCTATTTAATTGTTTCAACCTCAAAACCCTTCTTTTTCCAATCGTCGAAGCCTTTCTGCAAATTCACCACATTTTTAAACCCTTCTTTCACCATTAGTTCTTTGCAATCAGCACTTCGTCCGCCTCCTGCACAATAAACGAGGTAGGTTTTGCTTTTATCGAGCTTTTTGATCTTTTCTTCGGCATCCAGTGCTAAAAAATCGATCTCCTTGGCGTTTTTTATTTTGCCTTTGCTTTTTATTTCGTTGGGCGTACGAAGATCTAATACCACACTGTTCTTATCGGTCATGAGTTTTTTGAAAGTTTCCGCATCAACGTCGGAAGACGTTTGAGACCACAGCTGACCGGAGGCGAGAATAAAAATAAAGACGAGTAGTTTAAAAGAAAGATGTTTCATTTTTAAGGTTTAGTTACTGCGAAAGGTATATGTTGACTCAATGGTTCCTTTTTCACCATTAGACACCATATAATAATTAGTGTAAGCGTGAATTCTTATTTCATCCTTGCTTATCTTTTCTATGTCATAACATACTTCCGGCGAAAAATGATTGAAAAAATGTTCCTGCGAATCGCCGGTAGTTACTTTTTCTAATTGAATATAAATGTCTTCTTTTTTCTTGCGGTCTCCAACCCCACCACCGAAATCCCATTTTCCACTCGCGTTAAATTGATCTCCATCTATATTTTCAGAGATCGAAAATCTACCTTTCTTATCAAAATCAATGGAAAGTGAATACTTAACTGTTGCATATGCGTACTGGCCATTGGTTACAATACCTCCCGAACCATCTAATTCAAAGGTTAGCACATCCGGAGGGTTTCCTGCGGTAAAGATCTGAAGTCCCACATTTCCACTGCTCATTACCCAATGGCGTGCTAGCTTTCCCTTTTTTGTTCCAAGACTAATGCCCTTGTCATCATTTTTTTTGCAGCCGGAAATGAGCAGCATCATTAAGGCCACCGTAAGGAATTTCGGAATAAATTTTATCATGATCCCTTTTTTAATTTACACATGTAAAAACCATCATAACCTTCGCTTGGGTATATGGTTCTTTCGTCCTGCAAAGTAAATATAGGATTTTTTTTAAGAAAGGCTTTTACCTGAACAGAGTTTTCGGAAGGCAAAATACTGCAGGTGCTGTAAACTAAAATGCCGCCGGGTTTTACCATAGAGGAGTATTGCTCTAAAATTTGCTGTTGAAGCTCCTTTGTTTTTTCAAAACTTGCTTTGTTGAATTTCCATTTGGTGTCGGGATTTCGTTTGATCACGCCTAAACCGCTGCACGGAACATCCAACAAAACAAGATCCGCTTTTTCTTTATAATGCAAAATCACCTCGGGCTTATCTATTAATTTTGTTTCAATGTTGAATGCCCCCGCTCTTTTTGCGCGTTTTACCAATTCATCTAATTTCCATTGGGTAACATCCATAGTAACTATGCGTCCTTTGTTTTGCATGATGGCCGCTAAAGCTAAACTTTTTCCTCCGGCACCTGCGCAAGCATCGATCACAAATTGCTTTGGTTGAGGATCACAAAATAAAACGATGTGTTGTGAACCTAGATCCTGTATCTCGAACAAACCGTCTTTAAAATTGGAATTAGAAAAAATATTGCCGCGCTTTTTTAAGATGAGCGCGTTTTTGTTCTCTTTTACCGTGTCGGTTTCTATTCCGTCTTTCAATAATTTCTGTTGCAGTTCAGCAGTATTCGTTTTAAGCGTATTCACACGCAACACTACCTCAGCAATTGTATTCATGGCCAAAGCTTCCTGTTGCCATTTTTCCTTTCCTAATTCTTCAGTAACAATTTTACTTAGTTCTTCGGGATAAGAATTGAAAAGCTCAAAATCATTTACAGCCTTATTATAATCGGCCAGGATCTGCGTTTTGTTCAGGTGTTTGAACTCGGGCCAATCGGGCAATTCAATGTTCTTTAAAACAAAATAAACGGATGTAATGAACCAGAAATTATTTTTGGATTGCGCAAGATGAGCAAGCAAGCGGTAATGCCTTACAACATCGTAAACACTTTCGGCTATGAATTTGCGATCGCGTGCGCCCCATTGTTTGTTTTGCTTGAATAACTTCTCCAGAACTTTGTCGCTATACCTATTCTCATTGAAAATAAGCGCTAACGACGATGCAATACCGTTCAATAAAGGCTTGTGAAGTTTGATCTGTTGTGGCTGCGCGGAAAGTATCACAAATTATTTGGCAACATGTACCCAGCCTTTGAGCGAGCGTTTGGTTGGCCCTTTTACGCGTTTTTCATACACATCGCAAATGTAGAAGAGTGTTCCATCACTCACCTCGCGATTGCTGGCAATGCTTGTTCCGTCCCATTTAAACAAAGGATCGTTTGTTTTGTAAACCAAAGTTCCCCAACGGTCATACACGTAGAGATCAATTTCTTTGATATGACGAACGCGAATGGCTTTGAAGAAATCATTAGCGCCATCCTTGTTCGGTGTAAAGATATTTGGAAGCTCGAATATTGGGCAGTTGTCAATACACTGATCAACGCTCTTAGCTCCAACGTTCCCGGCCGAATCAACAGCCGACACTGCAAAACATCCCGCTATCTCCGTTAAATTATCAAATGAGAATGCGGTAACTGTAGATGGTAGTGTTGAGATCAATATGTAATCCGACTCCTCAGTTTCTTTTTTGAAAAGTTGATATTGTAGTACATCATTCGCGCAACTCGCGTTCACATTGTTCCATTCCAATCCAACAAATCCGGTAATACAATCAGAAGTAATGGTCATGGTTGGCGCGCATGGCGGCGTAACGTCTATCGGAACAGCACAAGCCTCCTGCGAATTATTCACAAGTGAATCTTCAATGGAAGCATCCGAATATTTTCCTTCGCCACGAACAAAATAACAATAACTAGCGCCATTGGCAACGTTAATAGAATCGGTGAATTTTGGCGCTGTAACAACAGTCAAAGAATAGAACGGCGCTGTTGACGGCGGCGGATCTTTTCTAAACACGGTGTACTTGTAATTACTCCAAGGCGTTTGTGAGGCCCAAGTTAATTTTACTTTACGTTCGCCCGGAGTCGCTGTTAAGAAAACTGATGTTGCGCGTTGCGATGTTCCAACGGTTGTAGTATTGGCAACAAATTCAACTTTGTATTCATGTCCGCTTGCAACTGTATTAATTCCGGTATGCGTAAATGTTGTGGAAGCCGTATTGAACAATTGATAAAATTGATTTTGCGTTACGGTGTGCACAACACTATAGTTACTTCCGGTTGTTGGTTTATATAAGAGATTATACGTGTAAGGTCCGGGAAGTGCAACCGTGTCTAAATTTCCAGTTGTAGCTAACGGGTTTGCCCAACGCACCCAGATACTTCCTGTTGAGGTTGATGTAGATTGTACATCCACATTGAGTAGAATAGGCACATCGCGTTTTAATTTTGTACAGAAGGTTGAACTTCCAAAACTGGTAGATCCATCTTTGTAAACAACAACAACCATGTAGCTGTAATCCTGACCAACCACTAATCCTTGTCCGTTATTTGTATCTGTAAATTGTGAAATGGTTGGGCCGACATAACTCACCGAATCAAAATCATCAGGTGCTCCAAGTTCGCATGGTTGATATACCGGTGCTACGCAATCATTTTTGCGATAGATCTCGTAGCGCACAATAGGATTCGATGATGTAAAACATGTACTCAAGGACCATGTCACTTTAATATTTGAACCAATTGGTGTAGCAGATACGTTTGTTACCGCCGGTGGCACCACGCGAATGTTGAAGGTTTTGAATACCGTTAATTTTGGTGTTTGCTGATCTTCGGCTTTAAATGTTACTTGATAAGGTTGTCTTCGTATCAATCCACAGTTGGTTACCCATTGGAATGTTGTAGTGTAAGGTGTAATTCCATTTGGCGGCGTGAGCGTGGCCAAAGGATTTGTAGCAGTGAACGGACCCCCATAGCCATACATGATCACCATATTACCAGCATTTCCATCGGTAACTTTAATAGTTTTGGTGATTCCTGCTCCGGCAACCAAGCAGGTATCTGCAGGCACGGTAAAATCAGGAGGTAAATTAGTTGGGCAGGTTTGCACTTTTACCTGCATATCACGCAAAACGTAACCAATAATATTATAAACACCTGCAGTATTTTTACGCCATTCGTAAACTATGAAGGCGAGGTTGTATTCTCCGTTGAATTGAGGTGTACACCATGCCAAAGTTCCAGAGATAGGATCAATGCTGTAACTTCCCGCACCAGGACCTGGCACGTTACCCGGGTAAGTATAACCCTGGATAGGTGAGCCAATGCCAGTTGCGCCAAATCCTCTGGATTCAGTAATTGCGTAACTTAAACTGTCACCATCAATATCAAAAGCGCCGGGATTGTGATAAAAACAAATTCCAAAACAGGCTAGATCCAAGGGAGGTGCCGTAAAATCAGGGGCTGTATTGGCTCCAGTAAAATTATTAATGATCAATAAAGATTCCAGATAAAAAGGTTGATTTACTGAAGAGGGTACGTTCACAACACCGGCATTACGGTTAGGGTCGAACATATAGATCTTGTAAATACCGGCGTTAGGATAAGTATACTGTGCGGTATAGGTATTAACTTGGGTATTTGCATTCAATTGCACACCGTCACGGGTGTTGGTGCAATCACCACCCGGGTTTGTGCTTGGCCCGTTTACACGAGGCATCACAATGGTATCGCCATTTCCCAGGTGCAGAGTGAGTTTACAACGGTCGGCATTCCCGCCCGGACTGTTGATCTCGGTGTAAGTATTGATCTGGAAAGAGTAATGATAAACCGCTACAATGTTGCCATTAACGGTTGCGGTAAAAGGAGCTATACGTTTGTATAGGATCTCACCTGCCCGGTTGTGCGTTGCATTCGAAAAATAAACACTTAGTAAAAACAGTATGACAAGTACCCTTCTCATTAACAAATCCCAATGGTCCATTAAAGTTATACTATTTAACGTTACAGGGCAAATTTATTGTCCTAAACGACGTTAAAAGCCCCTTAAAACATGGTTTTTTAAAAGTAAGGACTGTTTTTGGCTCTTTTATCTAAATTTTGGTTCGGCAACCTTTTTTGTAGTAATTTTGCTCCCATTAATTTTCGCCTCCTAAATGGCATCCCAACATCAGAATCAATTAAATAAGGTAACACTTGCCGGACTTATTGTAACTCTTGGGATCATCTACGGTGATATTGGTACCTCTCCCCTTTACGTAATGAAAGCCATTGTTGGTAAGGACGCTATCGATTCCTTTACCATCATTGGATCCATGTCGCTGATATTTTGGACACTAACTATGCAAACTACGGTGAAGTATGTGATCTTTACTTTGCAGGCTGACAATAAGGGTGAGGGTGGAATTTTTGCTTTGTATACTTTGGTAAAAAAGGCACGGGTAAAATGGTTGGTTTTCCCTGCTATTATTGGGGGATGTTGCATTTTGGGAGAGGGAATTATTACGCCGCCCATTTCGGTTGCCTCGGCCGTGGAAGGATTAGGAATGCTTCCGGCTTTTAGTCATATTCCAACGGTTCCTATAGTATTGGGCATTATCACCTTTTTGTTCTTCATTCAACAATTTGGTACAAAACTCATAGGTAAAGCCTTTGGTCCTATCATGCTCGTTTACTTTTTGATGCTTGGTCTTTTTGGTTTCATAGCCATGAGTCAAAATCCAAGTGTGTTGAAAGCGCTTAATCCTTATTACGGAATTGAAATGCTGATCATGCATCCTTCGGCATTCTGGTTATTGGGAGCAGTATTCCTTTGTACAACCGGAGCTGAAGCTTTGTACTCAGATATGGGACACTGCGGAAGAAAGAATATTCGCATTTCCTGGATCTTTGTAAAACTCATGTTAGTGTTCAGTTACATGGGCCAAACTGCTTGGTTGTTGAAACACGAAGGAGAAAAACTGGATGGTAAAATTCCTTTCTATACTATTATGCCAGAGTGGTTCCTGCCGGTTGGTGTGATCATTGCTACCGTTGCGGCGGTTGTTGCTTCACAAGCTTTAATAAGCGGATCGTTTACATTGATCAACGAGGCCATGCGTTTGAATTTCTGGCCTAAAGTAAAGATCAAATATCCAACAGATCTTAAAGGTCAAATGTACATTCCTTCCATCAACTGGTTATTGTATTTTGGTTGTGTTGGCATTGTGTTGTTCTTCCGCGAATCATCAAACATGGAAGCCGCCTACGGACTTACGATCATTTTAGGAATGCTAATGTCGTCGCGCTTGCTGGCGTTCTTCATGCGCATCAAAAAATTCCCGCAATGGTTCCTGTTCTTGTTCATCAGCAATTACATCGTTGTTGAAGGCGCGTTCTTAGTGGCAAACCTGGAGAAATTCCCTAAGGGCGGTTACATTACCTTGATCATTGCTTTATTATTGGCAGTTGTAATGGGTTGCTGGTATATTTCAAAACTCATTCGTCAGCGCTACGTTGATATGGTAAGCTTATCCGACCACATGAGTAAATTGGTTGACTTAAGTAAAGACGAAACTATTCCAAAATACGCCACGCACTTAGTATACATGACCAGTGCAAATAATCCTGATGAGATCGAGGCAAAGGTTATTTATTCTATTTTACAAAAACGCCCTAAGCGTGCCGATATTTATTGGTTTGTTCATGTGGATGTAATGGACGAGCCTTACCGCATGGATTACAAGGTGACTCACGTGGCCGAAGATGACATTATTCGTGTTGATTTTAAATTAGGATTCCGCGTGGCGCCTCGTGTAAATTTAATGTTCCGTAAAGTGGTGGAAGATCTGGTGAGCAATAAAGAAGTGGATATCACCAGCCGTTACGAGTCGTTGAATAAGAACAATATTATTGGTGACTTTAAATTTGTGGTGATCGAGAAATATTTATCGTACGATAACGAATTACCTTTCTTCCAAAAATTGATCTTGAATTTCTATTTCCTATTGAAGAACTTAAGTTTGAGCGAATCAAGGGCTTTTGGTTTGGATACCAGTTCGGTTAAAGTAGAGAAATTCCCGATGATCTTCCGCGTGCCGGCAGACACCAATTTGAAGCGTGTGTATTAAGCTTTAAAACTTAGCGTGAACTTAGCCCCATTGTCATTTTCCATTTGCATGGTGGCTTCAATTTGCTGAATTAAGATGGCGATCAATTCAAATCCAAGATTGGTTGGCTTTTCGAGTTGCTTCTCAAAATTTGCCGGCAATCCCGAGCCATTATCTTTAATGATCAAGCTTACCTGGTTTCCTGAAATGATGTTCTCAATATCTATAGTGCCGGTTTTTGTTTTTTTGAAAGCGTGTTTGAACGAGTTGGTCATAATCTCGTTTACCAATAATCCCAAAGGAATTGCTGTGTCGATGTTAATGATGAACTCCTGATTGTTGCATCTATAATTCACTTTGATGTTCTCGTTCTCGTAGCTTTTGTAGATCTGAGCGATCAAATTTTGCATGTACTCGCACAACACCACACTATTCACCGTTCCCTTTTGATACAACATTTGATGTGTTAACGCGATCGAAGAAATACGTCCTTTAATTTCGGCCAGAGCCACGTTCAATTCGTCATCCTGCGTTTTATCTGATTGAAGATTGATCACGCTATTAATGATCTGCAGATTATTTTTGACACGATGATGGATCTCGCGCAACAACATCTCCTTTTCTTTTAATGAAGATTCAATTTGTTTGTTTTGAATTTGGATCTGCTGATTCTTCATTTCCAATTCTTCCTCTCTTCGCTTACTATTATTGTTGGTGTACACCAAAAAGCCAACCAAAATTATGGTGATGATGAGTCCGGCCATTAAATATGCCCTGAACACTTTTTGCTTTCCTTCATTCGCTGCTGCGCTCTTGATCATTTCATTCTTTGCGCTGAGCTCGGAATCTTTTTTCTGAATATCCAAAGCCACTTGCTGGTTGATCAATTGCAATTCTTTCTCGCTATTGCTAATTGAATCTTTCAAATTCATGTAGGCTTTAAATTTCTCCACGGCCTGCGAAGCTTTTCCCTGCGCGTCGAGCAATTCGCCCTGCAGATAAAGCAATTTAAGTTTTACCAGAGGCTTTGTATAATACGCGATGCTAATTGCCTGCGCGCTATCGGCATATTGCTCTGCCAAACGCAATTTTTCCAATTTGATGTAGCAAGTTGATAACAATACGCAACTGTTGAATGCGCTTTGCATATCGTTCACGCGTTTACTGTAATACACATCTGTGAGTAAATAAGGAATTGCCTTAGAATATTCGCCGGTATTTGTATACGCCAAAGCCATGTTCCCTTCAATGAGCGCTTTGAAGAATTGGTAATGTGTTTTGTTAGGAGTGTACGTCAGTTTCATAGAGACATACCCATCGGCCTTTAGAAAATAGAACAGCGCACTATCCGAACGCTTCATGCGATTATAGTAAACGCCTACATCATTATAATAACTCGCGATAAAATCAGTATCGTGTCGGCGGTTAGGATACTCATCCAAAAATTCCTTTCGTCGCTCAATAATAGCCTGACTGTTCAAGCCAAAAGAATTGTAGATCCAACTTTTCTTGGTAATGCTATTGATGTATTTGGGGTCATTAGAACGATTGGCGAGTTTATCGAACCAGGTATTTACTTCTACCGCTTTATTCAGGTTATTCAAGTTGGAGAACGCTTGTTTCAGGCGCATATAACAGTACAAAGAATCATGAATATCACGAACGTGAGAGCTTAAACTACTTTCCATCAAAATAGCGGCTTTGGAATACTGTCCATTGCCAACGTACATGCTTACGTCTATCTTATCGAATAAAAATTTTGCTTCTTTACTCGACGAATTTGCAAAGATCTTTCGGCGGATCAATTCAAGTGTATCCTGGAGCTGGGGATAGATGTCTTTAATATCTTTGTATTCTACACTCGCAACTAGTTTTACTTTTCCCTGGCGATCGGCAGCCTTAAAGTCCTTTAAAAATTTAATGAGATCTACCTGCGCGAAATAAGTTGTTGTCATGCAAAAAACACACAGAAGAAAATATAATTTGTGAGATCTCAAGAGAGGATTTGTCTAGTTGTATTAAAGTTAATGTTTTTTTCTCAGGCCGCCCAATTTTCTCTATCTAAACTTCTAAACTGAATTGCTTCGGCTATATGATGCGCTTCGATGTTATCAGAGCCCTCCATATCAGCGATCGTTCGTCCAACCTTCAGAATTCGGTCATATGCCCTTGCCGACAAACCCAACCGATCCATCGCGTTTTTGAGTAACGAATTCCCTGCTTCGTTTAGTTCGCAATGCAGCTTCAATTCCTTGGTACGCATTTGCGCGTTGCAGTAAATTCCGTCGCTTGTTCTAAATCTGTTTGTTTGAATTGTACGCGTTTTAATGACACGCTGCCTGATACTGGCGCTCGACTCGCTGGTTTGCTTTGTGCTTAGTTCTCCAAAAGAAACAGGCGTCACTTCTACGTGAAGATCGATGCGGTCTAATAAAGGCCCTGAAATTCTATTCAAGTATTTTTGTACCACGCCTTGCGAGCATACGCAATCTTTTTCGGGATGATTGTAAAATCCACAAGGACACGGATTCATACTTGCTACCAACATAAAACTAGCAGGATACTCCACGCTAAATTTCGCGCGTGCAATGCTCACAACGCGATCTTCCAGAGGCTGACGCATTACTTCTAATACTGTGCGTTTAAATTCCGGCAATTCATCCAAAAATAAGACACCATTATGTGCCAAAGAAATTTCTCCAGGTTGAGGATTATTTCCGCCGCCAACTAAGGCTACATCGGAGATGGTGTGATGAGGATTTCGAAACGGACGTTGCGTTAATAAGCCCCTATGTCCTTTGCCCGTTTTTCCTGCAACGCTGTGAATTTTTGTGCTTTCCAAAGCTTCATCCAAAGTAAGCGGAGGCAAAATAGATGGCAAGCGTTTGCTCAACATTGTTTTTCCCGCGCCGGGCGGACCGATCAGGATCAAATTGTGGCCACCTGCAGCCGCAATTTCCATAGAGCGTTTAATACTCTCCTGTCCTTTTACATCGGCAAAATCAAAATCCACATTATTCAATTCACTCAAAAAAGTTTCGCTTACATTCATCTCTACTTTTTGTATCGCGCTTTCGTTCCCGGCTAAAAAACTGATCACATCTTTTATATTCTTTGCCGTGTAAACATCCAATCCACTTACAACGGCCGCTTCTTGCGCATTTACTTCCGGCAAAATAATTCCTTTGAATCCATCTTGCTTTGCTTTCACGGCAATTGGCAAGGCGCCACGGATCGGGCGAATATCACCGTCAAGCGCCAACTCTCCCATGATCACCAACTCATCCATGTTGGCCACAATTTGCGATGAGGCCGACAAAATTCCCAAAGCAATGGGAAGATCATAGGCCGATCCCTCCTTGCGAATATCCGCCGGCGCCATGTTAATGGTTATTTGAAATCCCGGCCAGCGGTATCCGGTGTTTTTTAATGCAGCCGTTATACGTTGTTGACTCTCTTTAATGGCGCTATCGGCTAAGCCAACCAAATAAAAATTTATTCCTTGCATCATATTCACCTCAACGGTAACTTGTGTAGCGCTGATGCCTTGCACGGTGTATCCAAATGTCTTTACGAGCATAATTCAAAAATTGGGGCAGTAAAGTTAAGTGCACAAATGCACGATTGATGGCTATAATTTGTAGCAATTTTGAAAATAACACCGTTTTAGCACTCCCATTTAATATGAAATATTAAATGCCATACTCACAAATATTTGGTATTTTCATTGTGTTGAAAAAAAGTCCTTATAACTGTTATCTAGGTGTCTTATTGTTTTTTGCATTAACAACCTTCTCTCAAAACAGAAAGATTGATTCTATACGTGCCATTTATTTTGGTACCGCGCATGATACCATCAAAATACAAGCGCTCAATGATCTAATTTGGCCGATCTATTCTAATAGTGCGCCCGACTCGGGAATCAAATACGCTCACATTGCAATTGACCTTGCAAAAAAAAATAAAGCGCTTTACAAGCTCGTTGTTACATATCGCCGGCTTGCTATTTGTTACACAAACGTTGGTAATTATAAACTTGCGCTTAAGTATCATAACGAGAGCTTAGACCTTGCCAAAAAATTAAAAAGTGACAAAGACATTGGAATTGCGATTGGCAACATAGGTGTTGTTTATATGGATCTTGGAGATCAAACAAAGGCGCTTGATTACAACTTAAAAAGTATCGAATTAAAAGAGCGCTTAAAAGATTATGCCTCGGTACAAACTAATTACTTTAATGTCTCTGTTTTGTATAAAGATCTTGGAGAATTAGATAAGGCCTTGGAGGCCGCGCAAAAAAGTGTAAGCCTTTCAAAAGCACAAAACGACAATTTTTCTCTTGGCTCGGGATATACCGGATTAGGCATGGTATATAAAAGCCGTAAAGAATATGACAAAGCAAACTACTATTATCGCCTGGCTATTGAAACCAATGTTGCTACGGATAATCTTCACGACCTTGTAAACTCTTATGACAATCTTGGTTCACTTTATGCTCATTTACAAAAACATGATTCGGCAATTTACTGGTTGAAAAAAAGCTCAGAGGTTGCTAAAAAAATAAATTTTAAGGCCGGGATCGCCAGTTCACTTTCAAACCGGGCCTTTAGTTTGGTGCGCTTAAAAAAATATAACGAAGCTGTTTCTTTTTGCAAGGAATCGATCGCTGTTGATTCAAACAGCTTGGGAAATACCGAATATTGTTATGGTATTTTGGCCGACGCCTATCGCGAATTAGGAGATTTTAAAAACGCTTACAGATCACAGTCTCACAAGAACAGGATAAATGACACTCTTCAAAAAATAAATAAGAACCGCGACCTCGTGAAATTGGAATTGAGAAATGATTTTGATAAAAAAATATTGGCTGATAGTGTAAAATTCGCCGAACAGGAAAAAGTAAATTTGGCTGAAGTAGAAGTGGCCAACGCACGCCTGGATAAAGAAAAAACCGCACGTTATGCACTTATTTTTGGTTTGATCTCCCTTTGCGTGTTTTCGTATTTTATGTTTACCCGATTCCGCTTGATCAAAAAACAGAATACGATCATTGATCAACAAAGAACCGAAACTGAAAAACAAAAACACCTTATTGAAGAAAAACAAAAAGAGATCCTGGATAGTATTAATTATGCCAAACGCATTCAATACGCGTTGCTTGCCAGCGATAATTTATTGAACTCACATTTTCCGGAACACTTTGTTTTCTTTAAGCCAAAAGATGTGGTGAGCGGCGACTTTTACTGGGCCACACAAACTCCCGAGGGATTCATCTATATTACCGCCGATTGTACAGGACATGGAGTGCCTGGCGCTTTTATGAGTTTGCTTAACATTAGTAAACTTAGCGAAACCATTAATGAAAAGCGTGTGTATGCACCAGATAAGATCCTTAATAATGTGCGTAGTGAGATCATAACGGCACTCAATCCCTTGGGTTCAACAGAGGAAAGTAAAGATGGCATGGATGCAGTGTTGTGTAAACTTGATCTCACAAATATGCGCCTGCAATTCTCTGCCGCCAACAATTCCTTCTATATCTGCCGCAACAACACACTCATTGTTTGTAAAGCCGATAAATTATCCGTTGGCAAAGGCCACAACGATGCTTTATCATTTACGTTTAATGAGATAGAACTTAAAAAAGGCGATATCATTTATACACTTACAGATGGCTACGCCGATCAGTTTGGTGGGCCGTTAGCGAAAAAATTCAAATACAAACAATTGGAAGAGTTGCTAGTGGCCAACTGCTCAAAAACCATGCAGGAACAAAAAGCTATCCTTGAAAATGTATTTGACCAATGGAAAGGAAAACTGGACCAAGTGGACGACGTTTGTATCATTGGCGTACGAGTTTAGTTTTAACAAAAACCGTTCTTTTGTTTCCAATTATGGGGATATAATAGTTTTTTCTATATTTAGGCTTTCTATACGTTTCAAGCTATGAAAACAAAAACGATGGTTGCCTTCTTCTTTGCCTTTACAATAAACCTGGCATTAGCACAAAAAGAAGAAAAAATTGAGTTGAATTGCTATAATAAATGGGCAGTAAAATTTGAAGAGCGCGGAGCTGAAGAGATAAAAGACGGCGTTTATACCGACGTGATCATTACCAGCCGCCAGGGAAATAAAGCAACTTGCAACACCGGAAAAGCTGAGGTTTTAAAAGGGAAAATGATCAAGTGCTATGTATTGTTAAGCGATGGTACATACGAAGAAGTAAAACGCACCTGGAAAAATAAATCAAATGAGAATGTGAATATTGTGAATGGTATCAGCAAATCCATGCTTACAGTTCATAACGAAATTATCAATGTTATTTGGCATACCTCATTGAAGGCTAAGAAAGCAAAACCTATCACGGCACCTGAGCCAACCGACGATTAATTTTGATATTTAACGAGATTTAAGCCCTAAGATCCTGTTCTTAGGGCTTTTTTAATGCCTTTTTGGGCCTTTGTTCGTGAAAAATTACCTATTTTTGCTGCCCAATTAAATTCAAAATGATGAACATCACTAAGAAAGATATCGATTCATTAAACGCCGAGATCACTATTAAAGTTGGTCCTTCGGATTACGAATCGAAAATTAAAGAAGGAATTAAAAAAGTTCAAAAGCAAGCCAGCATGCCTGGTTTCCGTCCGGGAAAAGTGCCTGAAGGATTGATCAAAAAACAATACGGTACACAGATCATGGCCGATGAGATCAATAAGTTGTTGAACGATTCTATCTACAAATTCATTGAAGAGAATAAATTGGAGATCCTTGGAAATCCAATGCCAAAAGAAGATCACTCAGTTGATTTTGAAAAGCAGAAAGATTTTGAATTTACTTACGAAATTGGTTTAGCGCCGCAATTTGATGTGAAGCTTGACAACAAAACAAGTTTCAATTACAAAACCGTGAAGATCGATGATGAATTGGTTGAGAAGTATATCAAAGACGTACGTCGTAATTACGGAAAGCCTGTAAATCCTGAGGTTGCCGGAGATAAAGACGTGGTGTTTGTTGACATCAACGAATTAGAGGAGAATGGCGAGATCAAAGCGGGTGGAGTTTACAAAAGCACCAGCGTAGGATTAGACCGTTTGAAGAGCGAAGCAGGAAAAGCGAAATTAATTGGCGCTAAAAAAGATGATAAGATCACAGTGAACGTAAATGATCTTTACGAAACCCCTTTAGATAAAAGTGTTTCATTAGGAATTGAAAAAGAAGCTGCTGAGAATTTCAACGCGAACCTACAGTTAACGGTAAAGAACATCGCACGTTTGGAAGATGCGGAGATGAACCCTGAATTATTTGAGAAGATCTATGGTCCGGGAGTTGTGAATACAGAAGAGGAATTCCGCGATAAGATCAAACACGAATTAAGTTTGATGTTCCAGGTAGATGCTGACCGTTTTTTACAAGCCGAAATTGAAAAAACGTTGGTTGAAAAATTAGGAATTGGTTTGCCAGACGCGTTCTTAAAGCGTTGGTTATTGGCGGTGAATGAGAAACCATTAACACAAGAGCAATTGGATAACGAATATCCAATGTATGCGAAATCCATGCAATGGAAATTGATCGAGAACAAGATCATTAAAGACAATAGCATCCAGGTAAGCGCCGAAGAGGCGATGAATGAAGCCGCTGGTTATGTGCGTTCGGAATATGCCAAGTACGGACAAAAACCAAATGATGAAGAAGTAGAAAAAATTGCGAAGAGCTTATTAAGCAAAGAAAAAGAAGCGCAAAAAATTTACGAGAACATGTACACTCGCAAAGTGCTTGAACTGATCAAATCAACGTGCTCATTGAACACCAAAGAAGTGAGCTACGACGATTTCTTTAAGAACAATTAATTAAGAGGCGCCTACGGCGCCTTTTTTGTTCCCCTATTTTTACCACGGCGGCACAGAGACGCGGTTATATTTAAAAAAGCTGTGTCTTAGTGTCTCCGTGGTGAATTTTCTTTGTGTTAAATAACTTCTCTTTGTTCACAACATTTGTAACCAATCACCTTTCCCGCCATTATTCTCTTTTAATTTTAGGCAATGCAAAGGTCACTTATCTTACTTTTTATTTTTATTTCTTCTGTTGCTTTTTCGCAACTTAAAAAAGAATATTACGATAACGAACAAACCAAATTAAAATCGGAAACGGATTATTACAAAGGCATGCCGCACGGGCCGTATTACGAGTATTACCAAAACGGGAAAGTAATGCGCAAAGGGTTTTATGTTTACGGAAAAGAAGATAGTACCTGGACCGTTTATTATGAAGATGGGGATGTGAAAGCGAAAGAGAATTACGACAACGGAAAAAAATCGGGCACCAATAAATATTTTTACAAGAACAATCAGTTAGCGCAGATCACAAAGTTTAGTCCAAACCCTTTGCGTGGCGGAGATCCGTTGCCCGACAGCGTTTGGACCGCGTATTACGATAACGGCAAGCAAAAAAGTACCGAAACCTTTGTGAATGGAAAAAAAGAAGGCTTATGGATCTATTATTTTGACAACGGGCAAAAAGAAAGCGAAGGCTATTTTGAAGGCGATAAAAAAGAGGGGCGCGTATTCTTATATTACAAAGATGGAAAAATGCGCGGCACCGAAAATTGGTGTAAAGGAAAACCTTGCGGTAACTGGACAGAAGTGTATCCGAACAATGTTCCAAAATGTGACAAGTCGTTTAAAGATACGGTAATGTTGCTGTACAATTTGTGGGACCCTAAAGGCAAGCAGTTAGTAAGCAATGGTAATGGAAGTTTAACTGCCACTTATGATAATGGTATTATTAAAGCCATGGGAAAATACAAAGATGGATTGCAAGATGGGCAGTGGCGTTTCTTTCATCCCAATGGAGAGTTAGATTACGAAGCTGTTTATGAAGCAGGTGTATTGAGTGGATATTATTCCAGCTATTATAAAAATCACAAATTAAAAAGCGAAGGGAATTTTATAAATAATCAAAAGAGTGGTATTTGGAAATTTAACCGCGATGACGGAAAACCGGAAATGGTTGGAACTTTTAGTAATAGTGTACAGGAAGATAAATGGACCTATTATTATAATAATGGGACACTGGAAAGCGAAGGAAATTTTAGCGCCGGTAAAAAAACCGGCACATGGAAATTTAATTACCGCGGCGGACAACAATGGCGCCAGGGTGATTACGACAAGGACGTGAAGACCGGAACCTGGACCACATGGTTTGAGAACGGACAAAAATTACAAGAAGGAAATTTTTTGAATGGGAAAGAGAATGGCTTGTGGACAAGTTGGTGGGATAATGGCGCTAAAAAAGATGAAGGCACATTTACAATGGGCTTGATAACCGGCGAATGGACAGGTTGGTATCCGAACAACAAATTAAATTATAACGGAAAGTACAACAGTAAAGGAAAAAAGACCGGACGATGGATGTATTGGTACGAAAATGGTTTGCCTCGTGAGGAAAGTAGTTACGTAAATGGAATAAAACACGGATCGTATACACAGTGGTTTGAAAAAGGTGGATTTGTTGACACGCAGGGAAAATATAAAAAGGGTCACCAGAACGGTGCCTGGAAATATTTTTACGAGACTGGCGGCTTAAATAAAAAGCAAAATTTTAAGGATGGAAAATTGAGTGGTTCCTGTACTAGTTATTACACCAACCAAAATATTCAAAGTATCACAAATTATGTTATCGTAAAAGAGTCCAGAAAAGGGAAAAACCAGAGTGTACCCCACGGAGAGTGGATTTTTTACGACAAAAACGGGAAAGAAATTAGCCGAATAAATTACGATCATGGGGTGAAAAAATGAAAAGATTGATTATCTTTGTCTAACAACCCTTTATGAGGCTCTACTTAAATGCGATAGTATTACTTGCCCTTCTTTTAGGCCTTTCTTTCTGTAAGAACGGAGAAAAGCAAGACGAGAACATTACAGTTGATGAGCCTTTGGATAGTGCCAAGGTTGCCATTGCGGTTGAGAAGACCAAAAAGACCGCCGAGCACGTTTTTAATTCCCTGCCTGATAGAAGTGAGATCTTAAAATTAGTTTCGGAAAACAGACTTGAGTACGATACTCAAATTTTGAACGAGCCCGAGAACGTTAAGAATTACAATACCGAATTATACATTGCCCTTAACCTTGGGGTTTACGGATCTGACCTCAGCGTAGCCGGTGTTTTTGATCAAACCCAGGAAAGTATACTCTTCTTAAAATGCGTAAATTCTTTATCGCAAAAATTAGGTGTAAATAAAGCCTTTGATCAAACCATGTTCGACCGTATGGATTCGCAACGTGATAATAAGGACTCTACACTACAAATCATTACCCTTGCATTTCGCCAGGCCGACGAGATCTTAAAACAAAATAACCGCCCTGCTACCTCGGCTTTAATTATTGCCGGTGTTTGGATCGAAGGTTTCTACACTTCTTGTCAAATTGCCAAGAAAACCCCTTCGGAGGGTATCGTAAAGGCCATCATCCGCCACAAAGAAACCCTTGATAATATCATCGTGTTATTAGGTCAATCTAATCTCAGCAAAGAGTCTCAGTTTGTATTGAACGACATGACCACTATTTCGGGGATCATGAGCGAGGTTATTGCAGATAAAGATCTGAAGTACCAATACGAGACCATTGCTCCTGCCGAAGAGGCCGTGAGTCGTTTAAGAAGTAAGATCACTTCTTCCTTTTAAGAATTTTTAGTTCCCCCTAAACTTTTATTCTATTACCTTTGGTAGTCTGTGACGCGAAAGCATCTCATATTTATTACCGTACTTTTTTCGGTGGCCATTGTTACACTTGTTATTACCCAGGTGTATTGGATAAAGGTGGATTTTGAGGTAAAGCGCGAGGTGTTCGGTCAAAAAGCTACCGAGGCTCTCAATAATACCAAGGACGCGCTTCAGCGTCTCGATCCCAATTTCAGTTATAAGAGCGTTCGTATCAAGAACATTATTAAAGGCCGAAATGATGGCTCAAGGGGCTTCACCTATTCACAGGAAATGACCATTGATAGTAATGGTAAAAAACTCGTGCGCTTCGTTTCCAAACCCATTTTAGATACGGTTCTCGACAAATCCAATCCTTTTGTTGCCGACATATTTCAACAGATGAAAGTCACCAAAAGTGATCTTAGTACCGAGTTCAACGACCTTAAGAATGCTTCTAAATTTGGGGTTAATCTTTTTAAGTCAGAATCTTCTTATGATCTTTATAATAACTATAAGCAACGAATAGACACTAACGCGGTTGACTCTCTTTTAAAACTGGAGTTACGGAACAATGGTATTAAAAGTAAATACAGGATCCATATCACCAATGCCATTCCAAATCATATTCATAATGGTCATGTGCACACAGGCCTTCAGATCGCTGAGGAAGATGCCGACACCATGGGCCTTTTCAGGATCTCTCTTTCCCCTAACAATAGCTTTGCCGAGCAGAATTATCTGATCTTAAAATTTGTTGATCAGCAGCGCACCATTTTTAGGGAAATCTATCCATTGTTGATCATGTCCATTGTAGTGATCCTTATCTTCCTTTTCTCTTTTTATTTTATAATGGCCTCTAACCTCAAGCAAAAGAAACTTAGTACTATTAAGAATGACTTTATTAGTAATATGACGCATGAGTTCAAAACGCCTATTAGTACCATTTCTTTAGCTAGCGAAATGTTAAGTGACCAAACCATTAGCCAAACACCCGATAAGCAGACCCGCTATTTGAAAATGATCAGGGATGAGAACAAGCGTTTGAGCGTATTGGTAGAAAGCATTCTTCAAACCTCTATTTTGGATAAAGGGGAATTTAAGCTCAAGCTCGCCGAGCTGGATATCCATGACATTATTAATACCGCCATTAATAATACCCAACTGCTCATAAGCCAAAGAGGGGGCGTGATCAATACCTCTTTAATGGCTCAAAAGTTCAAGATCGTTGGGGATAAAGTTCACCTTACCAATATTGTGTTCAACCTTATTGATAATGCCATTAAATATACCCAGGGTGTTCCGGAAATTACGGTAAAGACCGAGAACATTGAGGAAAGCATTCGCATTTCGGTAAAGGATAATGGTATTGGAATAAGCAAAGAGAACCAACGCAAGATCTTCGATAAATTCTATAGAGTACCCACGGGAAATGTACACAATGTAAAAGGCTTCGGCTTGGGTCTTTCCTATGTTCTGGCAGTAGTTGAAAAGCACGGCGGCAACGTAGATGTGCAAAGCGAACTCGGAAAAGGCAGTACTTTTATCATAACCTTGCCATTCAAGACCCAATAGGTAGTCCCCACTCAATTGTTAAACAAAAATTTGTTAAATGTTAAAATTTGGCACATTTTTGGCTTACCTTTAATTAATATTTAACAAAAAAGTAAAAT
This sequence comes from Bacteroidia bacterium, assembly GCA_044229315.1. Taxonomy (GTDB): domain Bacteria; phylum Bacteroidota; class Bacteroidia; order B-17B0; family Aurantibacillaceae; genus Aurantibacillus. Next base: position 902,982 of record JBGATG010000002.1, on the reverse strand, counting down.
GGAAAATGTTAAAACTAAGATATTGCTTGTTGAAGACGACCCAAGCTTGGGCCCTTTGTTGCAAGAGTATTTAGATGCTAAGGGATTTGAAACAAAATTGGCAGACGATGGTCAAAAGGGCTCGGAACTATTTTTCAAGAGCAGTTACGACTTATTGTTGCTGGATGTGATGATGCCGATAAAAGATGGTTTGAGCCTGGCGAAGGATATTCGCTTGAGCGATAAACATACCCCAATTATCTTTTTAACAGCTAAAAGCATGAAAGAAGATACCATTGAAGGATTCAATGCCGGGGCCGACGATTACATTACCAAACCATTTAGCATGGAAGAGTTGCTGGCACGTGTGAACGCGGTACTTCGGAGAAGTAATAAATCGCGCTCGACCGACAGCGATGAGGTGAACTTTAAAATTGGTAACTATAACTTTAATTCAGAGAAACAGATCCTCCAAATTGGGGTAAATGAGCAAAAGCTTACTACGAAAGAAAGTCAGTTATTACGCTTGCTTTGCGTTCATAAGAACGATGTGCTCGACCGTAGCTTTGCCTTGAAATCTATTTGGCAAGATGACAACTATTTCAACGGAAGAAGTATGGATGTTTACATTGCAAAATTGCGTAAATACCTAAGGGACGACAGCAAGGTGGAGATCATCAACATCCACGGAAAAGGCTTCAAACTCCTTGTAAATAATTAAAAAAAGAACCCCGGTAATGCCGGGGTTTTTTGTTGGTCGGGACGTTTGTCCCGACCCTAATTGCTGTTGATATTGCAGAAACTATAAAGTTCGTTTTAACGGGAGATAGGTCTTATCGCCCTCAATGATCACGTGACCCTGTTGTGCCAATGCCCCTATTACTTCACCTAAGACCTCCTGAAGCATTTTCTTGTCGGCTTTCCAGTATTGTATCATCGCGGCCTTCAAAGTGTCGTCTACGCGCTCTATTTTATTTGAGGAGATGCGGCCGAGGTAGAACAACGTCAGCTCAGATTTCATTTGCAGTCGCTCCTGGTCTTGTTTACTTTCAACTACGGCAGGTTTTTCCTTCTCCGCTTTCTTGGCTTCTTTCTTCGCTTCCATCATGAGCCGTTGTACTGCCCACCCTGTGCCATTTGCCAAAGCGCCAAAGGAAAAACGCATTTGGTATTTTTTTTCGATGTAGCGCACAAGTGCACTGGGCGCGGCTTTGCGATTCCAATCCTTCTGCTCTATGAGAAGGCCTTCTCCTTCTTTCAAATTGATCAACGAATTAAATACGGCTGAACTTCGACCCTTTCCTTTAATGGAGAGTTGAGAGAATTCCTCGGCACTTAGCTTTTTCATGCGTTTTGTTGCGTTTAGTTGGCGCTGTTGTTAATAACTTGTGTAAAATTATGAAAAATGTGTTGTAAAACAACTCTTTAACTGAAATTACTTAAAGAAGGTTTCGTTTAAATGTAAAAGATCAAAAAAATCTTTCGTTTAATTACGCTAGATTTTATGTTTAATCATTCATTAACTATCGTTTAAAGCTTGTTTAAAGAGGCTTATAAATTGACTAATAAATAGTTAGGTCCGTATCATCCGATTTCGGGCAATTTCTGAATGAGTGCTGCGTAAATTTAAGGTTAAGCCAAATCAGCTTTTTGCAGTTTTTGCAAAAAAACAGCCTCTCTATTGGGTAAAATGGCTGTACTCCTTTACTGGCAAGGCTTTCAGAGGATAAAAATCAATTTCTCTTGGGAAAAAAGAAATTTGTATTGGGAAAATCACTTTTTTACCAAAGCGTCGCGGATCTCCATCAGCAATTTCTCTTGGGAAGATGGCTCTGCAGGTTTAGCCGGCGCAGCTTCTTCTTTTTTCTTCATGGAGTTCATTCCCTTCACGATCATGAAAAGTACAAATGCTATTACGGTAAATGAAATGATGGATGAGAGGAATTTTCCAAGAAGCATGCCGCCCGGTTTCCATTGTTCGAGCGTTCCGGCACCGGCAGCCTCCAATGCAGGTTTTAGTAAAAGGGGTGTGATCACGTCGCCCACTAAAGAGTTGACAATCGCGCCAAAAGCGCCCCCAATAATTACCCCTACTGCCAGGTCAACCACGTTGCCTCGCATTACAAATGTTCTGAATTCTTGTACTAATCCCATGTTGTTTTTTTGTTTAATTATTATCGCCCAAAACCTTCAAAAGTTCATCCAGTTTAGGGGTTAAAATGATCTCCGTTCTACGGTTCTTTTTCCTCGCTTCCGGGGTCTTGGCAGGGTCCAACGGGAGGTACTCTCCGCGACCCGCCGAAGTAATTCTTTTGGCATCGATCTTGGCGCTGTTCAACATGATCTTGGTAACCGACGTTGCGCGCATTACACTTAGATCCCAGTTATCTTTTATCTCGCCTGCGCCGTTCATTGGAACATCGTCGGTGTGCCCTTCCACCATCACATTAATATCCGAGTTCTGCTCCAACACTTTCGCTACATTTTTGAGTGCTTCAACGCCCTTAGGTTGCACATTGGTTTTTCCACTGGCAAACAATAAACTTTCGTCCATACTCACATAGATCTTCCCGTTCTTTTGAGTAATAGTTAAGCCCTTTCCTTCAAAGCCCAAAAGTGCATCCTGAAGCTTTTTCTTAAGGTCGTTAGCTGCCTGATCTTTTGATTTGATGATCGCTTCTAACTCGTTCACTCGTGCCTCACGGGTCTTTAATTGAGCGGCCAATTCATCCAATTCCTTCTTCTGAATAATGAGTTTTGCTTCCAGTAATTTAAGTTCGTCCTGCTTTTTCAAGAGCTGTTCCTGGGTCATTTGCAGATCGCCGCTTAGCTTGGCGTTATCTTTTTCGCTTCCTTTTAGAAGTTTATCCAAGCGGTCCATCAACTGCTCATTCAATACATTTAACTTATCGTATTTTTGAGTAAGGTTGCGGTAATTGCTTCCAATAATAGAGGTATCTCTTTGTAAGCCTAAAAGTGCTTTTTGGTCTTTTGTATATTGCTCTTTTAATTCGGTGAGTTGGGTCTCGGCCATGGTTCTGTTCTTCTTGCAATCTTCCAGGTCGGTCTTCGCTGTCTTTAGCTCCGCGTCCTTTTCTTCCATTTTTCTCATGGGCACGCAAGCTGTAAATGCAAGCGCTAGTATTACCGGTACAATAAGTGATCTCATTTTTGAATTGTATTTAATTCAAAAGTATCTAAAAGCCTAAGGCAAGATTTGTTAAAGGGCAGGCTATTATTAACAGTGCGTTCTTAATCTATTTTTCCCATAGCCTTGAGTTTGTTCTCAAAGGTGTAAGCAATAAGCTGAGCGCGCTGAAGGGCAAGGTCGGCTTTCGGACCTTCAAACTGAGCTTTAATGTTCTTTTCGAAGTGTTCAAGCCATATAGCAAAGTGCTCCTTTTTTAAAGGAAGGTTAACATGTTTATCAAAAACGTTGGTTGTATATCCCGCTTCATCCAATAAGATCAAACTCCAAAACGCGATCATGTGCGGCATATGCTTTTCAAAATCGGTATTGGCGAATACCGGCTTGATATCTTCGTTAGTGAGAAGGGAACTATAAAATGAGCGGATCATTTGCTCTATTCTTTCTTTATTATCAAGGTCGTGTTGGATCACTTTGATTGCTTTTCATTTTTTGAGGAATTTTACGAATCCCAATGTTCGAGTTCCGATCAGCTCAATAAAGTATACCCCTGGAGGAAGATCGCTTATTGAAATATTAGACCCATTGAATAAGCCACTTTTTTGAGTTGATCCGAACATATCTATAATACTATAAGTATATTGCTCATTGTAATCATCTGACCTAATTGATATATTCAAGATATTACTTGAGGGATTGGGAAAAACAACAAAGTTACTATTATAACTTTCAAAATTCGTTTCAAGCAATGAAGGGCCACATGGATTATATTTTCCAATATTCCAAATGAAGGAACTATCATTAACCACCGAATGAGCTATTTGCTGCAAGAAAGAAAGTGTAACAGTAGATATTCCGGGATTAAATGTATTGCTTAATACACTCTTCCCAAATATAGTTTCATAAAACACACAAGCCGATAAATATGAACCTTCAAGCGAAGGGTGGCTCTGATCTGCTTGATACAATTCCAATGAAGGCGTTTGCGCAATTGACTTACGCCATGATTCTCCAACAGGCGCCATTACCGCTTTACATGTATCACTGAATAGTTTGTATGACTGCCTTAAACGATCTTGCATCCCTAAATATGTACACACGGGAGGATAAGTTCCACAATTGGAAGCGTCGCCATTCTTTCGTCCCCAAGTTTCAAAAAACATTGTAATAGTGCATGAATAATTAAGTGCCACTAAACTATCAAGTTTTAACGCATAAGGTAGAGTTTGAGTTGCCACCTGAGTAGGCGAAAAAGATGGCTCCTGGCTTTGTGCCTGTAGTACTACATTATCCCAATGTTCCGCGCTGATCTTTGATACACTGGTACTATTATTGAAGTGATCGTAAAAGGTATGGCCTCCGGGACAATTGCTATCGAAAATTAATGTGTCGCCATTAGCTTGTGCAATATCATGCACTAATTGCGGCAAATTATTAACTGCGGTGTAACTATTCCCTAAAAATAGAACTTTTAATTTTTTTGGCGCTTGACCAAAAGAAAAATAGGTGAAGCTACACAGTATAATAATTCCAATACAATTCATTTTTCTTAAATAAAGTTTCATATAGTAACAACTTTCTTCCTTCAAAGATAATGCTTTAAAGTCTTAGTTAGTTCCTAATTTAACAATCTTGCCGTTTGGAAAAAAATTGCGAAGAACCAAATAAAGAGTATGCGTCTATAGAAGAAGTTTGCAAATAAATCAGGAATTAAGAATCAAATGAATTTGTTTTAATTGTAAGGGACCGAATGAAAGCCTAATTAAAATAGTTACATTTATTGTCATAACATCAAATAATGAATAGAAGAAATTTTATACGTACAACAGGAGCTGCAACCGCGTTAACTGCTTTGTCGCCACTTATCTCATGCTCGCATACCGAAAATAGTTCTTCAACAAGTTCAACATCTGTGAATAAGATAGACGACAAAATAATTTCGTCAATAAAGTCACGAATAAAGCCGATAACTTCCGAAGAACGTGCGAAGAGGATTGAACGCGCTCGTGAGTTAATGTCGGAAAATAAAATTGATGCGGTGCTAATGGAAGGAGGAACTTCACTGGAATATTTCTCTGGTGCGAAATGGGGAAGATCGGAGCGATTGTTTGCCATGATATTGACCCTAAAAGATGCCTTCTATATCTCTCCTAAATTTGAAGAAGGAAGAGCCAAAGAACAAACCGGAAATGCAAAGGTTTATTGTTGGGAAGAAAATGAAAGTCCTTACGAATTAATTAAGAAAGCGCTGGCCGAAAACGGAATTACAAAAGGAACTATTGGCATGGAGGAAACTGTTCGCTATTTTGTAATGAACGGAATTCGCAAAACAATTCCTGAATTAACTATTGTAAGCGCGGATGTTGTGACCGCAGGTTGCAGAAGTATAAAAACGCAAGCTGAGGTGGATCTCATGCAAATTGCCAATGAAATGACGGCCGAAGTTTTTAAAGCAGCTGTGAAAGAATTGAAAGTTGGAATGACGCAAGCAGAATACGGAAATATCATTACGCGATTACATTCTGATTTTGGTGTTGGAGGAGGTGCGCTAGTGTTATTTGGAGAATCGGCCGCATTGCCTCATGGTACAGTAAATGAAGTAAAATTAAAAGAAGGCGATGTCGTTTTGATGGACGGCGGTTGCAGCGTGGAAGGTTACGAAAGTGATATCACGCGCATGTGGTGTTTTGGAAAACCCACGGATAAAATGAAAAAAAATATTGAGTTTGTTCGCAAAGCGCAAGACGCCGGATTAAAAGCGGCGAAGCCGGGTGTTGAGGCGCAATCCATTGATGCAGCTGCGCGAAAAGTAATTATTGATGCGGGTTACGGTCCGGGATATAAATTCTTTACACACCGTTTAGGCCACGGCATTGGTATGGACGGACACGAATGGCATTATTTGGTGGGAGGAAATACACACATTTGCAAACCCGGAAATATGTTCAGTAACGAACCGGGTATTTATATTCCGGGAGAATTTGGAATTCGTTTAGAAGACGAGATGTTGATCACTGAAAATGGTGCGAAATTACTTTTGCCTCAGCAAACAGATTTTGAGAAGATGTTTTAACCAGGCATTTTTATTTATTACAACTCATTTCTTGGTTTTTAACTTAAATTCCATTCTAATTTCAATAGAAATTAGTAAATTAGTGATGGAATAACACATCATGATCTTTAAAAAATACTTCTCTCTTTTTCTTGTTCTTTTAACTGGAATTATCCCTTGTTTCGTGCATTCTCAGGTTGCCATCGCGGGTAGCTTTAATTCAACTAATGGTGTGCCAAACGTAATGGCGGCTTCGGCCGGAACAAATAGACTGTTGGTGTGGATGATCGGTTTTGAGGATGATGATAACACCAATGATGTTACTGCTGTAACCTACGGCGGGCAATCTATGACACTGGCGGTTCAAATGAGCACATTTACAGGAGGTGGTAGCGAAAACCGGGTTGAAATATGGATCTTAAACGAAGCTGGAATAACTGCAGCCACACACACCACGTTTATCCCTGTTTTTAGCGTTTCAAATCCTACAACTAGTCACGGCTACCACACATCTGCTGTAACACTAAGCAGTGTTAACCAAAGCACACCTGTTTGTGGAACAGGCACAGGGGTAAGAATGGCATCGTCTACAGTAAGTTTAAGCACGGCCGGAGTCGCCGTACTCCCGAGCGAATTAATGTTGTATGTTACAAGTGGTGGCGACACTAGAACACACAGTCCCAATTCAGGCTTTACAGAAAATGTAGATCTTAATACCGCCGGTGGTGGCCAGGGTTTTTCGGTTGGACATAAACTTATAACCACTGCGGCAACACAAAATCTTACTGTTACAGCTAGTGGAACTCATAACAGATTTGTAATGGCTGCCGTTAGATTCATCCCTCCTCTTGCTTCTTGTTCAAGCGCATTACCAATTGAATTACTAAGCTTTAACGGGGAAACCGAAAAAGACAAAGTTAAGCTTAAATGGCAAACGGCTTCTGAAACAAATAATGACGAATTTGTTATTGAGCGTTCAACGGATTTTTCATCCTGGGAGCAAATTGCTTCGCTTAAAGGTGCCGGTAACAGCAGAATTCTATTAAAGTACACACTTTACGATGATCAACCTTATCGCGGCTTAGCTTATTACAGGCTTAAACAAATTGATTTTGACAAAACTATTTCCTACTCTAATGCCATTGCAGTTGATTTTTTTGACACTAAGGCAGCGATCACAAATCTCTATCCCAACCCGGCAAAGAACGAGCTTCTCATACAAGGTAAAAACCTAACTGCTTCTGAAATTATAGTTAGCAACATTCTTGGTCAAAAATTAAATCAAATAACGCCTATCAGTTTCATAGACGATGATCTTTTGAAGTGTGATGTTTCAAACTTACAGAAGGGTGTTTATTTTATTAAAACAGAGGGCGCCTCTTTAAAATTCGTAAAAGATTGATTTGGCTCCGTGCGCCGTTTATTAAATTCTGGTGTATAACTGCCGAGAGCAAACACATTTAAACCATTAAACAATTTTAGCAAAGGATCTGTTACTTAGATTAAAGGTCAATTGAGTTCAGTTAGATGTTGAAATTCTACTCGCGCAGGATGTGCGCATTTTATATTGATACGGCAGTAAGTTTTTTGAAGGTGTTTTGAGAACTGTTCATTCGACAAGATCAGGGACCGGGTCGCTGAGTTTATCGAAGCGCAGCGGATACTATACCGTAAACATCTCCGCAATAACGCCAGGAATCAATCCGATCACCAAAGTTATTGCGGCAGTTAATGCAATTACCATCGTACTTCCCATATCAACCTTCACAGGCTCTTCATTCGAAGCTGTTTTGAAGTACATAGCAATGATCACTTTGAAATAGTAGTACACACCAATTGCAGAAGTTAATACCGCAAGGATCAATAACCATTTGTAAGAAGTGGTCATCATGGCGGTGAACACAAAATATTTGGCGAAGAAACCTGCTGTAATTGGAATTCCCGCAAGAGAAAGCATCGCAATGGTCATACACAGTGCTAAAAGCGGATTACGTTTTCCTAAACCATTGAACTCGTCAAAATTTTCGTTGCCGTATTTTGTGACACTATTTAATACACCGAATGCTGTGATGCTTCCAATTGAATATGCTAACGAATAATATAAAATTGCATTCACCGAGAGATTAGTGCGAACGTTCGCTAAAATAACCATCAACATAAATGCAGCGTGGGAAATGCTCGAGTAAGCTAACACACGTTTTACATTTGTCTGAACAGCTGCAGTGATGTTTGAGATAACTAATGAAAGAGCGATCACCACAACCAAAACTCCTGTCCATGCTTCACTTACACCGTTAAAGCCTATCATGAACAAACGCATGAACGCAGCGAAAGCAGCAGTTTTTACAACCGTACTCATTAAAGCCGTAATAATTGTTGGCGAACCATGATACACATCCGGGGCCCAGAAGTGGAAAGGTGCAGCAGAAACTTTGAAACACATAGCGATCAACATCATGATTACGCCTGCGTAAAAGAATGAAGGTATATTTCCAGGATGAGAAGCGATGTAAGCGCGGATCTCATTCAGATCAAACGAACCGGTTGCACCGTAAATTAAAGCAATGCCAAATAATAAGAACGCGCTGGCAAATGATCCCATGATCAAATATTTGAATCCAGCTTCGTTACTGTTTATTTTGTTCTTTTTACTTGCCGCTAAAACGTAAAGCGGAATACTCATGATCTCAATACCAATAAACAAAGTTGTCATATTGGTAAAAGCTGTCATCATAATTGCTCCGGTAACTGCAAAAAGCACCAGGGCGTAGTGATCCACCATGTGCGGTTCTCCGTCGTAAGTACTGTTTGCTAAAATGAACCAGAAGAATGTTGTAATTAAGATCACGCCGGTAAATGCCAAAGCAACTTTGTCGAACGCGATCATATTTTGGAAATAAGAAATGCTGTAAGGCTTGGTCCACTCCATATAATTGAGCGCGTAAGCCCCTAAAATTCCAAGAACAACCAAAGGCATAAGTATTTTCTTGAACTTAAATACTTCGGCCAACATGGCCACAACACCCAGTGCACTTATTACTAAAAATCCTTTCATATTCTTATAAGTATCTTACTTTAAATTTTGCATTAACGCTTTTACAGCCGGCTCAGCAATATCTGTAATTGCTTTCGGATATACGCCCAGCACGATCACTGCCGCGCAAATAATAATTAATACTGCTTTGTCGCTTCCATGTAATGCGCCAAATGTGTCCACTCCGTCCTTTTTCTCACCTAACATAATAGATTGGTAAGAACGTAGCATATAAATTGCTCCTAAGATCACTGATAATCCAGCAAAAGCTGCAGCTGTTGCGCTAAATTGGAACACACCGTTGATCAATAAAAATTCTCCAGGGAATCCATTGGTCAATGGTAAAGCAACCGCGCCCAACATGATGATCAAAAATAGAACTGCAAAATTTCCATTCATGTTTCTGATGCCACCTAATTTGTCGATGTCACGAGTTCCGGTATGACGTAATAAAATATCTGCGATCAGGAATAAACCAACCGCGTTGATACCGTGTGCCACCATTTGCAACATGGCGCCCTGTAAACCTTGTTCGGTGCAACTTAAAATACCCGCACCAATTAATCCAATATGAGCAAATGAAGAATACGCGATCAAACGCTTATAGTCTTTTTGTACAATAGCGATACACGATCCATAAATAACGCCAATGATAGAAAGTCCGATAGCAAAGCCTCCCCATTTCTCAACTCCCAAGGGAACAATTGGCAGCAACCATTTCATTACCCCAAAGGTTCCCATTTTTGCCATGATACCCGAAAGCAACATAGTTCCTTGTGTTGGAGCTGTTACGTATGTATCAGGTTGCCATGTATGGAAAGGGAACACCGGCATTTTAATAGCGAAAGCGATAAAGATCAACCAGAAGATCATGCTTTGCTGCGATGCTCCTAAACTTTTTCCTGAATTAATAAGATCTTGAATTGCCCATGATTTTGTTCCGGCAATAGACATTGAATTGTTGTAGAGATAAACCAAACCAACCAACATGAACAGGGAACCAAATAAAGTGTACACAAAGAATTTGAAGGTGATCTTTCCTCTGTTCTCTCCGCCCCACATCAAACAGATAAAGTAAATTGGAATAAGTGCTAATTCCCAGAATACATAAAATAAGAATCCATCATTAGCCATGAATACACCAACCAAAGCCATTTGCATCAACAGGATCAATCCATAAAATACGTTCTCGCGATCGTAAGTGTTCTTAAATGAAGTAACAATAATTAAAGGAACTAAGAAGGTAGTTAATAAGATCAACAACATGGCAAATCCGTCAACGCCTACAGCGAAGTTGATGCCTAAAGATTTTACCCAAGTACAATTCAACATCAAATGATGTGACGTAGGATTGTGTTTGAACTGGAACAAGGCCACTAACGATAATGCGAACTGCAAGATCGAAAAGCCTAATGCCAGATTACGAGCTCCTTTACCTTTGGCTAAAAATACCAACAGCGCCGCCAGCAAAGGAAAAACTATTAATGAACCAGCTAACATAAATTCTTTCTCTTAATTATATTAAAAATGTAAATAATAAAATCCCGATCACACCAAGCATCATCGTGATCACATAAAAACTAATATCGCCTTGTTGTATTAATCTCACAACGCTTCCAATTCCCTTTACCGAACTTCCAACACCTTCCACAATTCCGTCTATCAGTTGCTTGTCAACTACTTTATAAAATACAGAAGAGATTCCATCGATCGGCTTGCGGATAACAACGTCATAGATCTCGTCAACATAATATTTGTTGTAAATGGTTTTTTGAAGGGCCGGCATTTTATCGTTCTCTGCCAAAGGAATGATGTTGCGTTGACGGTAAATAATGTACGCTACATAAATTACTGCCAGTGCTGCCACCGAAGCAATTCCCATCAACATCCATTCTGTGTCGTGCGGAAGCGTACTAGGATTTTTTCTTAAGATCAATGGATCTAAATGATGTCCGATAAAATTCTCGAAGCCCCAGAAGTGTGGTAAGCCTAGAACTCCACCAACTACCGAAAGAATTGCTAATACAATTAGAGGAATGGTCATTGCTTTTGGCGACTCATGTAAATGATGATGTTGTTCTTTTGTTCCGCGGAAACCTCCCCAGAAAGTCAAGAACATTAAGCGGAACATATAGAATGCAGTGAGCATTGATGTCAACATTCCGAAGAACCATAATAAAGGACTATGTTCATACGTGTGCGCTAAAATCTCATCTTTAGAAAAGAATCCTGAGAAACCGGGAACACCACTAATAGCAATAGTTCCTAATAACATGGTCATGAATGTGATCGGCAATGCTTTTTTCAAGCCGCCCATTTTACGAATGTCTTGCTCTCCGCCCATGGCGTGAATTACCGAACCGGCACCTAAGAATAATAATGCTTTGAAGAACGCGTGAGTTGTTACATGAAATACTGAAGAGCTAAATGCGCCAACACCTAATCCCAGGAACATCAATCCTAATTGAGAAACGGTTGAATACGCTAATATTTTTTTGATGTCGTTTTGGAAGAGACCAATCGTTGCAGCAAATAATGCAGTAGCCACGCCAACGATCGCTACAACGTGCGACGCCGTTTCACTAATTGAATAAAATACGTTTGCACGAGTTACCATATAAATACCTGCGGTAACCATGGTTGCAGCGTGGATCAAAGCAGAAACCGGTGTTGGACCCGCCATCGCATCCGGTAACCAGGTGTACAAAGGAATTTGCGCCGATTTACCCATGGCACCAATAAATAATAATAAAGCAATTGCCGTTACAGTTCCGTGTGATGCCGTCCCCGCTTTTGAAAACACCTGATCAAAACTTGTACTGCCGAATGTAACAAAGATCAAAAGGATCCCTAGTAAAAATCCAAGGTCACCAATGCGATTCATTACAAATGCTTTTCTTGCAGCGTTATTGTAATCTGTATTCTTGAACCAAAAACCAATTAATAAATAAGAACACAATCCCACGCCTTCCCAACCTACGAACATAATTAAGAAGTTGTTTCCTAATACAAGTAACAACATAAAGAAAACGAAGAGATTCAAATACGTAAAGAAACGTGAGAACCCGTCATCATCGTGCATGTAAGCCGTAGAGTAAAGATGAATTAAGAACCCTATTCCTGTAATAATTAATAAGAACCAGGTAGAAAGCGGATCAACCACAAATTCAAAAGGAATATCCAAAGAGCCGGCATGGATCCAAGAGAACAAATTCACGATTTGAGAATGCTCCGGTAAATGACGAGCCTCCATGAAAATTCCAACAGAAATGATAAAGGATGCGAGAATTGCCAAACATGCAATAGCGCCCGAGAGTCCTTTACTTAACTTTTTCCCAAAGAACCCATTGATCAAAAAACCAATGAGGGGAAACAGTGGTACTAAACCAACTAATTTGATCATACTAATTCTTTAAATTACTTAATAATTTTGTGTCAATATTCTTTACGTTCGTATATATCATTTGTAAAATGGCCAATCCAACGGCAACCTCAGCTGCAGCCACGGCCATCACAAAGAAAACGAATACCTGCCCTTTTGCATCCGCATGCAAAGTGCTAAATGCAACCAACAGTAAGTTCACCGCATTCAACATTAACTCGATACACATGAAGATCACGATCGAATTACGGCGCGACATAACACCAACTGCGCCGATAATAAATAAGATGGCGCTTAATAGAATGTAATAGTTAATAGATATTCCGTTGATCATGTTTTATAGTTTTTTATCCAATACTTGTTTGTCTTTCTTTCCAATTAAAATTGCGCCAACCAACGCGGCTAACAACAAAATAGAGGCAATTTCAAATGGAAATAAATAATCTTTAAATAAAACGATACCTAAGTTCTTTACCATTCCAATTTGAGACGCTCCTTGAACACTTAAATTCAATTGTTCCGACCCCTTAAGTGCCGCTAACAATACAAACAACAACATTCCTCCACCAACAGCTGCTATTAGCTTTGTGAGCCAGGTTTGCTGAGGTTCCTTGTCTTCATTTAAATTTATGAGCATGATGGTAGAAATAAACAGAACCATGATGGCGCCGGCGTAAACCACAATGTGAACAATGGCAAGAAATTGAGCGTTCATCAATAAATAATGTCCCGCAACACAAAAGAACGCTGCAACCAGGTACAATCCACTATTGATCGGACTGCGACTAAATACGACTAATAAACTAAACATAATAGCAAGGAAGGAAAGTATTCCAAAAGCCCATTGCGTTATTGTATATCCTAACATATATTCTTAGTGTTTTCCTTTTTCCAATTTATTCGACTGAGTTTTGTCGTAAAGCATGTTGTGTTTCAAGCCTGGGGTCTTTTTGAATTCCTGAACAGCTTTTGTTTCACGCACGCTTACGTCAATACGCTTATCGATCTTCTCAACCAATTTATCTTTTCCGTAAACAAATGTGTCGCGCTCGTATTCCGCGTCCACAATTCTGTCGGTTAAAAAGATCGCTTCTTTAGGACAAGCCTCTTCGCATAATCCGCAGAAAATGCAGCGAAGCATATTGATCTCGTATTTCGTAGCGTATTTCTCTTCTCTGTATAAATGCTCTTCTCCTTTTTTACGCTCACCGTTCTCCATAGTAATTGCTTCGGCAGGACAAGCCACCGCACACATACCGCAAGCAGTACAACGCTCTGCACCATTCTCATCGCGCTTCAACACGTGTTGTCCGCGATAAACTCCAGCTCTTGATCTTAATTGATCAGGATATCTCACGGTTGGTGTTTTCTTGAACAAGTGACTAAAAGTAATGAGCATGCCCTTTACAATTGCCGGCAAATAAAGTTTCTCCATTGGAGTTTGTACTTTATTTGAAACAACCTTGCTTCTGTTTGTTAACTGAATTGCCATGTTATTCTCCTTTTATTACTGCAACGATCACAACCGCTATGAAACCATAGAGCTCCGCAGCCTCTGCCAACTTTCCCGTTGCGTTAATTATTTTCTTTAATGTCTTCAATTCTTAAAAATGTATGTTCCCTTTCATGTATTCAACAACAACAGTGATCGCCAAATTCAATAGTGAAAGAGGAATTAAGATCTTCCATCCTAAATTCATGAGTTGATCGTAACGGAAACGCGGTAAGGTCCAACGCACCCACATGAACACGCAAATGAAGATGAATATTTTTGTGAAGAATGCCCCGAAACCAATTAATGTGATCCAAATAGATCCCGCCTCTAATCCCATGGCATGATACAGCTCTTGTGCGAATGGGAAATTGTATCCTCCAAAATAAAATGCGCTCATAATTGCAGAAGACACGAACATATTGATGTATTCCGCAAATAAGAACAATCCTAATTTCATTGAAGAATATTCCGTGTGATATCCACCAACTAATTCACTTTCACATTCAGGCAAGTCAAACGGCGCACGATTAGTTTCCGCCAATGCGCAAATAAAAAAGATCAGAAATCCTAAAGGCTGCCAAACAACATTCGCAAAGCCTGCATCTTGTTGTTGAACGATCTCTCTTAAACTTAATGTTCCACCTGAAGTGATCACTAACGCGATCACGGAAATTCCCATCGCAATTTCATAAGAGATCATTTGCGAAGAAGCGCGAATAGCGCCAAGCAAGGCGTATTTATTATTCGACGCCCACCCGCCGATCATAATTCCATAAACGCCAACCGAAACAACACCTAACAAATAAAGAACTCCAATATTAATGTCTGTGATCTGTGCGCTATAGGTTTTGCCATCCATTACAAAATCCGATCCCCAAGGGATAACAGTGCCCGTCATTAAGGCTGTCATCATAAATAAACTCGGACCCAAAATAAACAAGAAACGATTGGATACATTTGGAATGATCTCTTCTTTAAAGAACATCTTTCCTCCATCAGCTAATGGTTGCAAAATCCCATGCCAACCTGCGCGGTCGGGACCAACACGATCTTGTAAGAACGCTGCGAACTTACGCTCCCACAATGTTGCGTAAGCGGCAACGCCTAACGACAGGCCGAACACCACCACACACACAATGAACTTATAAATAATGAATGCTACCATATGTTTACGGACGTTTATCTATTGGCATAAAGCCTAAAGCCTTTTGCTGTTTTAATACTTGTAATTTTAATTCGTTCAAATGCTCGTAATGATTTTGTGAGATCACACTATGACGATTGATCTTAGAAGGGCCTTCAACCACCCAATCACTTGTGCGCTTGTGGTCGTAACGGCAAGAGTTGCAAATGAACTCTTCAGCTTCGTACCATTGATCCATACGTGATGTTACGCGCAATACATCTTCGCCTTTTAACCAGGCGCGTGCTTTGCCCGAACATTTATCGCATTTGCGATGAACGTCAACCGGTTTTGTGAACCACACACGTTGTTTGAAACGGAAGGTTTTATCGGTTAACGCTCCAACTGGACAAACGTCAATAACGTTTCCTGAAAAATCATTGTCAATTGCTTTTGCAATGTACGTAGAGATCTCTGAGGCATCGCCGCGATGTAACACACCGTGAACGCGGTTATCAGTGATTTGATCGCAAGTTTTTACACAACGGTAACATAAGATACAACGCGTCATGTGCAATTTAATATTCGGGCCAATATCGATCATTTCATACTCGCGGCGTTTGAATTCGTAACGCGTTTTCGCAGAACCGTGATCGTAGCCAAGGTCCTGTAATTTACATTCGCCCGCTTGATCACAAACAGGACAATCCAATGGATGGTTAATCAATAAAAATTCAACAACGCCTTTACGTGCTTCTAAAAGATCGGGAGAAGTAATATTTTGAACTTCCATTCCGTCCATTACTTCTGTTCTACATGAAGCAACCGGCTTAGGCATTGGATTAGGATTTTGCGCGCTTCCTTTTGTAACTTTTACGATACAGGTACGGCAATATCCCCCGCTGGTTTTCAATTTGGTATAGTAGCACATCGCAGGAGGCGCTACTTCCGGACCGATCATACGAGCGGCCTGAAGAATGGTTGTCCCCTTTGGTACGTCAATTTCTATTCCGTCAATGGTAACTTTCATTTACGCAGTGATTTTATTTAAACGATTATAATGACTTACGTCAACAAATTTCTTACTCTTTGCAATCTCTAAAAATTCATGTTTGAAATGGCGAATTGCTGCGGCAACGGGCCAAGCTGCAGCCTCTCCTAAAGGACAAATTGTTTTTCCTTCGATCTTACTTTGAATATCCCAAAGCAATTCAACATCAGATTCGGTTGCAGTTCCGTTCAGAAATTTCTTCAGGATCTTTTCCATCCAACCTGTTCCTTCGCGACAAGGCGAACATTGTCCGCATGATTCGTGATGATAGAAACGCGTGAAGGTGAAAAGGTTTTTTACGATGCTTGTGTCCTCATCCATAACAATGAATCCACCCGAACCTAACATGGTTCCTGTTTGGAAACCTCCGTCGCTCAAACTTTCATAGGTCATCAAGCGTGGTTCCCCTTTAGCAGTTTTTAAAATAAGTTCTGTTGGGAGAATTGGAACAGATGATCCACCGGCCACAACAGCCTTTAATTTCTTTCCGTTGCGGATTCCTCCGCAATATTCTTCGCTATAAATAAATTCCTCAACAGGAATTCCTAATTCAATCTCGTAAGTGCCGGGTTTGTTGATGTGACCTGATGCGGAAATTAATTTTGTACCGGTTGATTTTCCGATACCAATTTTTGCGTACTCATCGCCACCCATCATTACAATTGGACAAACCGCAGCAATAGTTTCAACATTATTCACAACAGTTGGACAACCCCACAAACCTGCAACTGCAGGAAAAGGAGGCTTGATGCGCGGGTTACCGCGTTTTCCTTCCAGTGATTCTAATAATGCTGTTTCTTCTCCGCAGATGTAAGCGCCACCACCAACTTGCACATAACAATCGTGAGAGAAATTAGATCCTAAAATATTTTTTCCTAATAATCCTGCGGCGTATGCTTCTTTAATTGCTTTCTCAACAATACGCGCCACATAAAAATATTCTCCGCGAATGTAGATGTAAGATGCTTTTGCTCCGAGCGCGTAAGACGATGTGATCATTCCTTCAACTAAAGCGTGAGGGATTTTCTCCATCAAATAGCGGTCTTTAAAAGTTCCAGGCTCTGATTCGTCAGCGTTACAAACTAAGTAACGTGGAACGCCTTCGGGTTTTGCAAGGAAACTCCATTTCAATCCTGTAGGGAAACCTGCGCCACCGCGACCGCGTAATCCTGATTTTTTTACTTCATCAGTTACCTGATCGGGTGTCATTGTTTTCAATGCCTTCTCTACCGAAGCATAACCGCCATGTGCGCGATAAACATCCAGAGTTTCAATTCCTGGAACTTTATCGTTATGTATCAAAAGTTTTCTTCCCATAGATTATAATGTGTTGTGGTAATCTAAGTCTGTATAATTTCTTTGGCGACTATCCGACTTATATTTATTCAATAGATCATCTACTTTCGCGTAAGTTAAATTTTCGTGATATGATGCGCCGCATTGTAACATCGGAGCTGTTCCGCAAGAACCCAGACACTCGGCAGTTTTCAACGTGAACATTCCGTCTTTTGTGGTTTCTCCAACTTTGATATTCAATTTTTTCTCAATGTATTTGATGATGTCTTCAGCACCGCACAACCAACATGAGCTTGTTTGACAAACTTCCAACACACATTTTCCAACCGGCTTTAAATTGAACATGGTGTAGAAAGAAGCAACTTCAAATACTTCAATTGGCTTTATTTTCAGAACCTCAGCAACGTAATCCATAGTTTCAGGACTTAACCATCCGCCAAATTCTGCTTGAGCAACATGCAATACCGGTAACAAAGCCGATTTATGTTTTCCTTCAGGATAACGAGAGACAATTTCTTTTACAGTTGCCATTCCCGCATCACTAAATTTTATTTCGGCACGCTTGTTTTTATTAAAGTCCTGCGTTCCGTGAACCTGTGAACCCATTATTTCTTCTTTTTAATTTTTACAGAGAGTTTGAACTCTTTTACAATATCTATGTTTACGCGTTTATCAAATACGTAGTCAATGTATTTTGTTGTTCCTTCTTTTTCTTTCACTTTCACAGTTGAACGACCAACTTCGGCTTTTTCAGCATCTGTTGCAACCATCACCACTTCGTGATCAACGTCTTCTTCAAAAATGGTGTAAACGCTTACCACATTTGTTTTTAATGAATCGCTAAAATATTTTCCGCTCTTTCCAATTTTCATTCCGTAAACAGAAACTGAAGTATCTGCTTTCAAATTTACTTTGGTCAAACTTTTGTCAAATCCTTCTTCAGCGCCCTTGATCACCGAACCAACGCCTTCTGATAAAGCAGAGATCGCGTCTTTGCCCGATGTTGTTAATCCTTCGCCAATGCCTTTCACCATAGATGATTTTTCTTCAACCATCTCCTTTCCTTTGTCGTGCTCTTCTTTTACTTTTTCTTCGTGTGAAGAACAAGCAACTAAACACACTGCAAAAGCGGAAGCAAAGATCAATTTTATGTCTTTCATTTTACGCATCTAATTCTCCGGCTATCACATTCATGCTACTCATGGTAATGATTGCATCACTTAACATGCTTCCTTTGATCATTTCAGGATAAGCCTGATAATAAATGAAGCAAGGGCGACGGAAATGCAAACGGAACGGTGTGCGACCACCATCACTTTGCAAATAAAATCCTAGTTCACCATTTCCACCTTCTACGCTGTGATAAATTTCTCCTTTTGGAACATCTGTTTCTCCCATTACAATTTTGAAATGGTAGATCAATGCTTCCATATTGTTGTATACTTCTTCTTTTGGCGGCAAATAAAAATCAGGAACATCCGCATGGAATCCTCCTTCTTTTGGTAAATTCTTAATTGCCTTCTCAATGATCTTTAGTGATTGCCACATTTCTTCCTGGCGAACCATGAAACGATCGTAAGTATCTCCACTTGTTCCAACAGGAACAATAAAGTCAAAATCTTCGTAAGATGAATATGGACTTGCAACGCGCACATCGTAATCAACACCTGCCGCACGCAAGTTTGGCCCGGTGAAACTATAACTCAAAGCCATCTCCGCGCTAATTGGTCCGCAGTTAATTGTGCGATCCATAAAAATCTTATTGCGTTCTAATAAATTCGCGAACTCTTGCAATCCTTTTGGATATCCTTTTAAGAATGCGTCAATAAGATCCCAGGTTTTTTGCGGCCACTCGCGTTCAAATCCTCCTATGCGTCCCATATTGGTGGTTAAACGTGCGCCGCAAATAGATTCAAAAATGTCGTAAATTTTTTCGCGCCATTGGAAAATGTACAAGAAGCCTGTCATAGCTCCTGTATCCACTCCAATAACTGAATTACAAATTAAGTGATCGGCAATACGCGAAAGTTCCATCACGATGATGCGCATGTACTCTACACGTTTTGGAATTTTTGCGCCAATTAATTTCTCAACCGTCATATGCCATCCCATATTGTTAATTGGAGATGAGCAATAATTTAGACGATCGGTAAGCGTTGTTATTTGATTGTAAGGACGGCGTTCCGCTAATTTTTCAAATGCGCGGTGAATGTATCCAACAGTTGGTGTTGCTTCGTGAATGATCTCGCCATCCATCTTCAACACGTTTTGAAAAATTCCGTGTGTTGCAGGATGTGTTGGACCGAGGTTAAGAATGGAATATTCTTTTTCCTCTACAAAATCGTCGGTATTCTTAATGGGTTCTTTTTTTGCCATGTCCAAAAAATTTTAGCGTCCAAACATTTTATCGTCCTTGTCCTCGCGTGATTGATCTTCCAGTGGATATTCTTTTCTCAATGGGAAAATATCCATCTCATCTACATTCAAAATGCGTTTTAAGTTCGGATGTCCTTTAAATCTTACTCCAAAGAAATCGTACGTTTCTCTTTCCATCCAATTTGCTCCCGGCCAAATATCGCTTGCTGTTGGAATTTCAGGTTTATTGATATCGAAATGTGTTTTGATGCGCACGCGAATGTTCGTCATCATGTTGTGTAAGTGATACACAACGCCTAATTGCTTTTCGTCCGCCGTTTGAAATCCTGTAAGATCAGTTAAGAAATGGAAATTCCAATTCTTATCGTTCTTCAAAAATTCCAACACTTCGTGAATGTGATCTTTGTAAATGGTGATGGTTGGAAAATCGTAAGGCAATTCGCTCTTCTCAACAGCGCCACTAATGTTTTGATTTATGGCCTCGGTTAGTTTTGTAAGTGTGTCTTGATTGCTCATCTTATTCCATTCCGTAAGAGTTCAACAATTTTTTGTACTCAGGAGAATTTCTTCTGCGTAATGATTCGTTCTTCGCTAATTCCTGAATTTTTAGGATCCCTTCGATAATTTGCTCTGGGCGGGGAGGACAGCCGGGAACGTAAACGTCAACCGGAATAATTCTGTCTATTCCTTGCAATACACTGTATGTATCAAAAATTCCACCACTACTTGCACAGGCTCCAACTGAAAGAACCCATTTTGGTTCTGCCATTTGTTCGTACACTTGACGTAATGTTGGCCCCATTTTTTTTGCAATGGTTCCCATCACCATCAACATATCGGCCTGGCGAGGAGAAAAACTCAAACGCTCAGATCCAAAACGCGCCAAGTCATAATCACTTGCCATCGTTGCCATAAATTCAATTCCGCAACATGATGTTGCAAATGGTAAAGGCCAAAGCGAATTCGCACGCGCCAATCCGATCACATCTTCCAACTTCGCGGCAAAAAAACCGGGCCCTTCAATTCCTTGAGGACTTTTGGCCATTTCCAGCTTTGTACGTTTAATAGGTTTGTTACTCATCTTTCAAATTTTAAATTTTAAATGCTGAATGTTGAATTATTCATCCAACATTTATCATTCAACATTTCTATTCTTCCCACTTCAATGCTTTTTTCGAGATCATGTAGTAAAATCCAACCAACAATAAGGCGATGAATGAGAACACTTCAACAATTCCAAGCATTCCAAGTTCTCTAAAATTCACTGCCCAAGGGTACATGAAAATTACTTCAATGTCGAACAAAACGAATAAGATCGCCACCAAAAAATACTTGATGGAGAACGGTAAACGCGCGTTCCCGTGCGTCTCAATTCCGCATTCAAAAGAGTCTAGCTTTATCTTTGTATTACGCTTAGGACCAAGCAGATGCGACGCAACCATGGTGGTTACCACAAAGCCCGCGGCCACTAAAAACATTAAAACAATTGGCAAATAATCAATAGGGGAAGAAACTTGATTCATTTTACGAATTTAGACTGTAAGGTTAGCTATTTTTGTTTAAACAGTCAACATTTCAGGCTTATTTTTTAGAAATAAATTTCGTAAAATGAAAAACCCCTGAAAGCCTTATACAGCGGGCGTTTCAGGGGTTTATAAGTTTGGGAATAATCTATTCTTTGATAAATTTCAATGAGATCGTATTACGTTTATCATTCAATCGAATGAAATAGGTTCCTGAGGGCAGATTTTGGACATTTATTGGTGCTTCAGGAGGCGTTTTGAACTCTAAAGATCCACTCAAAATTCGCTGCCCAAGAAGGCTCACGATCTCGTAATTTAAGCTCGTGTTTATACCATCCTCCTTCTTTATAAGTATTTGATCCTTAGCTGGATTAGGGCTTAAATTGATGCCCGAAAGAATGTAGGTCTTTGACTTAAGATCGGTGACCGTAACATACATAGCAACGGCCGAATTGATGCAGCCAAAACTGTTTGTGATCTCAACCGTGTACCATCCGTCTGATGTGGGTTGGAAATCCTGATTTGTTTCGCCGGGAATTGGACTTCCGTTCAAATACCACTGATAGGTTGTTGCAGGGCCTGTAGTTAATGAACTTCCGTTGATGCCAAGTGTTGGTGCGGTTGGAACCGGCCACACTGTGAGCGAACACGAACTTGCTACTGTACAAGCGCCAAGAGAAACGGTGAACGTATAAAGAGAAGATGTTGTTGCCGAAGGTAAATTGAGTGTATTTCCCACATAGCCGGTTGACCAGGTAATGAAATTTCCATTGGTACTCACCGGAATATTTGTATTTGTGCTTGCGCAAACGCTTGGGCACACAGCAGAAATTGTTGGAGAATTATTTACTGTGATGGTGGTTGTATATGGAGAACTTGGTCCGTTTCCATTGGTAGAAGTTAATGTTACCGTGTAAATTCCCGCGGCTGCATAGGTTACAATTGGGTTTGCAACTGTAGAAGTTGCAGGCGATCCTCCCGGGAAACTCCAATTCCATGATGTTGGCGTGTTTGCTGACGCGTCGTTAAATTGGTAAGGAACATTCACACAAGCCGACGTAAACGCATTAGTGAAATATGCCGAAGGAGGTGCAGATGGATTTGAATACAAATTGGTTTCCCAAATTCCTCTTCCAAATGTTGCCGCTCGCAATTTTCCGGTTGGATAAAAAATTTCCATATCGTTCACCCACACATTTGGCAAACCTGTGGCATAAGAAATAAATGCTGGCATGCTCGATTCTTTGTAGTACACGCCAAAATCCATTCCAACATAAATAGCGCCGGGACTATTTTTTTTGTACACGATACTATTTGCGGGAAGGTTTGGCAAGCCTGCAGAAATGTTTGTCCAGGTTGTTCCACCGGTATTTGAGAAAAATACTTTTGTATTTGCAACATAACCAGCAAGCGTTACATAAATATTATTCGAATTAGTATTATCTACATCCATATCGGTGATGCGCGATGTAACAGGAAGCGTTCCGGTAATTGATGCCCATGTAGTTCCTCCATCTGTTGTTCTATAAATGGCGGTTGCTCTTGCGGCGTAAATAACATTTGGATTCGATGGAGCAGGATTGATCAACATCACGTCGCCTGAACCGGGAAGTGTTCCTAATTGAACCCATGATGCTCCTGCGTTTGTTGATTTGAAAACGTGTTGACGGCCGGCATAATAAATGCTCGCATTATTTGGATCCTGGCAAATTGGCGCGATCCAGTTTGCGTTTCCGGTTAAACCGCTTACAATATTACTGAAGGATGTTCCACCGTTTGTGCTTTTTCCGTGTCCGCCATTTTGCGAAGAAGCGATAATGATGTTTGGATTATTCCAATCCACAAAACAATCCATTCCATCGCCGCCTTTACCAAGGAACCAATTTGTTCCATTCCAAACAACACTTCCGTTATCCTGAAAACCGGAAACAATACGTGTGGCGCTAGTTGCAGAAACACCGAGGAAATACGGTTCACCTACGTTCATGTTGCCATTAATGTTTGTCCAAGTACTTCCGTTATTTGTGCTTTTATCAATTCCTCCATCATTAGCGATCAAAATAGTTGTTCCATTCTCGTAGATCGCGTCGTGTTGATCAGGGTGACAATATGGTCCGCCACCATAACCAAATGTACGTTGCGCCCATGTAACGCCACCGTTTGTTGAGCGCCAAAGGTCAATTCCTCCAACACAAACTTCATTTGAACTTGTTGGTGACGCTGCGATCGAAAGATCATACCAAGCTTGCGTTCCGCCTAAAACATTTGGAGAAGTACTCATTACCGAGAATGTTGTTCCGGAATCAGTTGTACGTTGTAAATTTCCGTAAGCGTTTGTTGCAGATGTTCCAACCACATAAAGCACATTTGGATTGGCAGGAGTTACTGCTATACGAATTTGATTGATCCCGCTTGCATTATATCCGGTTGCCCCAAAACTTGCGCCGCCGTTTGTAGATCTAATTACATTATTACCATTTGCAGCGTAAATAGTTGTGGTATCACCCGGCTTATACTCTCCGTCTTTCATATATCCGTTTGCAACTAAACTCCAATTTGCAGCGCTGTTTGTTGAGCGATAAATTCCTACAGAAGTAAATGCGAAAAGTTCTACGGTATTTAAAGGGTTGATCAATAATTTTGACATGAACACTGATTGACTTGTGGTCCATGATAAACCTGTTGCATTCCATGTAGCGCCGCCATCTGTTGATTTAAGTACACCAATTGATTTTGAATCTCCTCCTGAAAATCCCGTTGGCGCTCCGTCAAAATCTCCTGTAGCAATATACATGATGTTCGGATTTGAAGGATTCACTACAACATCGGAAACTCCAAGAGAAGCGATCTGATCGGTTGTTGTACTCCATGAAGCTCCACCATTGGTAGATTTCCATAATCCGCCCGCTGCTGCACCAACAAAAACAGTTCCCGTTCCTGCGGGATGAAAGCGAATACACTGCAAGCGACCTGCACCTGTATTGTTTGCCGAACCAAAAGGGCCTAAGGCTGTCCAATTCGCAACGGTTGCGCTTGTAGCAGCATTGCTTTGATTTTTCCCGGTGCCTTTTTGTTCTTCTAACCATTTTTGATATTCAAGATAAGAACGCTTAGCGCCATTCATTTTCATGTCGCCGCTTGCGTCTGTGCGGCGTTCAGTAGCCCACCACCAACGTTGAACTGTTTTATATCCTTGGCCGCGTTGCGGTGTTTTGTCTTTCCAAAAATTATCGTACGCCGCTTTTACATCATAATACGTGGCATTAGAATCTAATCCGTTTGTCCACTCTTGCGCATACGTAGAAAGGAAGTTAATGCTCAAAAAGAGCAAAGCTAATTTTTTCATGTCCCTTGTGATAATTAAATTATTAATAAAAGTAATGAAAGCCCTGTAAACCTGCAATTTTGAAGGGAGAAATGGATGTTAAACAAGGGAAAAAGAAAAAGGATCATCGTTTTCACAATGATCCTTGATGTTTTTATCGTTGAATACGCTTTATTCCTTGATGAATTTCACCGCAGTGCTATTGCGATTATCGCTCAGGCGAATAAAATAAGTTCCAGGAGCTAGTGCTTGAATATTAAGCGTTGCTTCGGGTTGCGTTTCAAATTTAATAATGCCACTCATTAATTTTTGTCCTATCACGCTTACAACTTCGTAGGTCAAAGGCGCTTTTGTTCCCGCTCCTATTTTCAAAAAGTCTTTTGCAGGATTTGGATTGACGGAAATACCGGTAAGCAAGCGACTGTTTGATTTTAGATCGGTAACCGTAATATAAATTGCTGCGGAAGAATTCACGCAACCAAAACTATTTGTGATATACACCGCGTACCAACCATCTACCATTGGTAAATGATCCTGGTTAGTTTCACCGGCCATTGGAGATCCGTTCAAATACCACTGGTAAGAGGATGCTGAGCCTGTTGTTAAAGACATTCCGTTCACTGAAATTGTTGGTGTAGGAGGATTTGGGAAAACAGTTAATGACGCAGTGCTTGCAACCGTACAAGCGCCTAAAGAAACTGTGTACGAATACACCGACGATGTACTTGCAGCCGGAAGATTAAATGTCATTCCATTAAATCCGGTTGACCAAACAACATTGCTTCCATTGGTTGTAATGGGAATGTTAGTGTTTGTTCCCGCACACACACTTGGATGAACTACTGAGAACGTTGGTGTGTTGTTCACCATTATAGTTTGTGTATACGGAGTGCTTGGTCCGTTCACGTTGCTTGATGTAAGCGTTACCGTATAAACTCCGGCAGTTGCGTAAGTAACACTAGGATTTTGCACCGTTGAAGTTGCCGGCGCTCCTCCCGGGAAACTCCAACTCCAGGATGTTGGTGTATTTGCAGAAGCATCATTAAACAAAAAAGGAACGTTAACACAAGCAGAAGAATATTGATTTGAGAAGAATGCAAAAGGTGGTGCAGTTGGATTTGAATAAAGATCGGTTTCCCAAACACCGCGTCCGTAAGTTGCAGCGCGCAATTTTTGTGTTGGATAATAAATTTCCAATTCGTCAACCACAACATTCGGTAAATTTTGCATATAAGGTATCCACGAACTCATACTTAGCTCGCGATAGTAAACTCCCATATCTGTTCCAACATAAAGCACTTGCGGTGTATTGTTGCGATAAATGATGCAATTGTGTGGAATGTTTGGTAAACCCGTTGAGTAGTTGCTCCATGAAACACCTCCGTTAGTTGAGGCGTAAACTTTTACTCCGGAAGTATATCCCGACAAAGATACGTACACATTATTTGGATTTTGATTATCGCAAGTAATATCCGTGATCTGCGCCGAAGCAGTTGGAATACCTGTTGTGATATTTGTCCATGATGTTCCACCATTGGTAGTTTTCCAAACGCTGGATGCAGTACTGCAATAAATGATGCTTGCATTATTTGGACACACGTAAATTTCATCGATCACACCCATACTTGTTGACCCCATTTGTGTCCAGCTAGTTCCTTGGTTTGTTGTTTTGAACATATTGCTGTAACCCGCGTAATAAGTGTTTGCCGTAACCGGATCCTGAACAATTGGAGCAACCCAGGCAGCAGAACCAGTTAAACCCGTAACAATGTTTGTCCAACTTCCACCTCCGTTTAAACTGCGTTGAAAATCTCCGTTCACGTAAGAAGCGATGATGTGATTATTGTTTGCCCAGGAAATAAAACAATCCATTCCGTCGCCACCATAAATTTGCGACCAAGCAGTTCCTGCAGATAAATTTGTTCCGTTGTCTTGGTGTCCGGTAACTATTCGCGTTGGCGTTGTTGCCGAATTCCCAAGTTTATAGATCTGCGCAATGTTCATGTTGCCATTAATGGTAGAGAAAGATGTTCCGCCATTTGTAGTTCGTGCAATTCCACCGTCGGTGCCCAAGTAAATTGTTGTTCCGCTATAATAATATACATGATGAAGATCCGCATGTACATATGGTTTTCCTCCACCACCCGTCCAGTGTGTGAATAATGTCCATGTTGATCCGCCGTTTGTAGAGCGCCAGGTATTTACACCTCCGCAAACAATTTCGTTGGCGTTTGTTGGCGAAGCATCAATGGCAATATCATACCAACCTTGTCCGCCGGCATTTGCTCCGTTTGTGCTCCAGTCAAAAATATTTGGCGTGGTGCTCATCAACGAAAAACTCGCTGCTGCATTTGTTGAACGATGTAATCCGCCAAAACCATTATCCGCTTTACTCGCTAAAACGTAAACATAATTGTTGTTAGCAGCTGTAACAGCCAATGATAAACGAATTGCCGTTACTGTAGCGGCAACTGCAAATGTTGATCCGCCATCGGTTGATTTCCAAATTTGATTTGATGTCACCGCGTAAACTGTCCCCGGATTTGCAGGACGATATTCTGCGTCTTGAAAATTTCCTCCCTGCGTAAGTGTCCATGTTACACCGGCGTCGATTGATTTGTACATACCCACTGAAGATGCAACTACCATGTTATTGGCATTGCTTGGATCAATTAGCAAACGGTAGATTCTGCGTTGTTGCGATGTTGTCCAAGTTAATCCTGTTGTTGCAAATGTTACACCGCCGTCGGTTGATTTCATTACACCGGTTGATTGTGTGTCGCCAGCGTCTTTATCTCCTGTTGCAATGTAAACTACCAGCGAGTTTGTTGGGCTCACGGCGATATCAGCTACACCAAGTGAGGGAAGTAGATCGGTGCTTGTTGTATAAGAAGTTCCTGAGTTTGTTGATCTCCATAATCCACCCGCAGCAGTTCCAACATAAATAACGGCTGAGTTTGTTGGCGAAGACCAAATCGTTTGAATACGGCCAGCGTCTCCATTTGTTGGCGAACCAAAAGGTCCGAGTGCTGACCAGTTTGCTGTTGTTGCACTTGTGGCAGCGTTGGTTTGATTTTTTCCAGTGCCAACATTTTCTGCTAACCATTTTTTGTATTCTTCCCAACCATGCGAGCGAGAAGCTAAACGCATATCTCCTGTTGGATAAACGCGTGGTTCGGTAAACCAAACCCAACGTTGAAATGCTTTGTAACCTTTGCCGCGTTCATACGGACGATCCTTCCAATACGCGTCAAAAGAAGCTTTGATGTCGTAAAAATTTGAGTTGGTGTCCAACATCTTCGCAACCCAATCTTGCGAAAAAGTGCTCAAGTACCCGAAGGTAAAAATAAGTGCAAATAATTTTTTCATGTCTTTGAAAGGTGTAGTTCGTAAATTTAGTGAATCGCTTAGTTGCCTGCAATTTCTAAAGATAATTAGACGGGGTTTTATGCTAAATCCTTCGTATTCCTATTCAAAGTGTTAAAAACAATGATGAGCGGCGATTACCTGTGCATTTGGTCTTCAATTTCCTCAGCTTTTAACGGAATATTCTTCATTAAATTCTGAGTTCCATTGGTGGTGATAAGAATGTTATCCTCCAGGCGAATTCCCAAATTCTCTTCAGGAATATAAATTCCCGGCTCAACCGTAAACACCATTCCCGCTTGCATTGGTTCATGAAAGAATCCAACATCATGCACATCTAATCCTAAGAAATGTGAGGTTCCATGCATGAAATATTTTTTGTACGCAGGCCATGCAGGATTCTGATTTTTTACCTCATCTGTTTTGATCAAGCCCAATTTCAATAATTGTTCGGTCATTACATCCCCAACAAATTTGTTGTATTTTTCAAAGGTGTTTCCCGGAATCAATTGTTTTTCGGCTTCGGTCTTCACATGCAACACCGCGTTGTAAACTTCCTTCTGACGCTTGGTGAATTTTCCGCTGATAGGCAACACACGTGTCAAGTCACTTGCATAATTCGCGTACTCTGCGGCAACGTCTAACAAAATAATATCTCCGTCTTTACACTCTTTATCATTTTCTACATAGTGTAACACACAGGATCCTGCTCCGGCAGCAATGATGGGTCCGTAGGCAAAACCGCGACTTTTATTACGCACGAATTCATGAATAAGTTCTGCTTCAATTTCATATTCGAATACACCGGGTTTTACAAATTTGAGTAACCGACGAAATCCCTTTTCGGTAATGTCGCAAGCTTTTTGAATAAGATCAATTTCCACTGCGCTTTTTACCGAACGAATACGATGCATGATGGGCGCACTGCGTAACACATTGTGATTTGGGAACATGTTCTTTAATCTCGCATTGAAACGATCTTCCGCAGTTTGCGTATCGATGTATCTGCGCGTGTGTTCGTTGCTGTTCAAATAAAAATTCTCAGCCTGGAACGCAAAGGTTTTAAATATCTTGTCGAACTCGTGGTACCAATAAATATGTTTAATGCCGCTAACTTCTCGCGCTTGATCCTTTGTTAATTTCGCACCCTCCCAAATGGCAATAAGTTCACTGGTTTCTTTTATAAAAAGAATTTCTGTGTGTTTTCCATCTTTTACATCAGGGAAAATCACCAAAATAGTGTCTTCCTGATCGATCCCCGATAAATAGAACAGATCGCTATTTTGTTTGAAACCCATAGAGCCGTCTGCATTTGTGGGCATGATATCGTTGCTAAAAAATACAGCAAGCGAATTTGGTTTCAAATGATTTTTGAATTTATTGCGGTTATCAATAAATAAACTGTTTGGGATAGGAGCGTATTTCATGGGGATAAATGTAATAAATAAACCCCAGCAAAAACAGGAAATATTACAAGCGGGAGATCGCTATTTTATTGGCTTTGAACTCCGATAATAATTCTGCGGCGTAACCTTTGTCGCACTGAACAACTTCTTCATAAAAATGGCCGTCTTCGGTGTTATAAAAGATCATTCCTATTTCATTAAAACTTCCTTGGTCACTATATTCCACATTCACTAAATGCGACAAGGCGAAAGAGTGCCTTTGCCAATTCTTCAATAATAAAAATCCTTTTTTGATCTCGAGTTGCTGGCCGTTTGTATACAAACTGATCATGTTAGCGTCCAATCGCAAATAAAAACCAAATACTATTCCGAAAAGCACAAGCACCGGGCCGCTAAATATACCCGAACCCATCATGGTGAAGACCATGATCACGGCCGACACAATAATAAGCGGGACAGAATTTGAATCGATCACACGTTGTTTGATGGTACGTTGTTTCAAAGGTGAAAGTAGTTTGGATTTCTCCTGCATCATTTGTTCGCGAATGTTAATGCGCGTAGTATTTCCCTCCGTTATTTGATTCAATAAAATTGCAGTGTTGTAATACAAATGAGGATACGCTTCTTTGATCTGCTGAGGCGATTCAAAATAATGTTCAAAGCACACGCTAATAAATTCGTTGATGTTCGCGCCTCCATAATCTCTGAAAATACTTTCCTTTCCTTGTTTGATGTGATAATATGCTTCATAAGCAGTTCCCAACCACATCATAAAAAAATACTTGGTGTAATAGTCTTGTTCGTTTCCGCGAATGCTATTGAATCTTAAGGCGTGGGAAAATTCATGAATGCCTAAATTCACATTGTCCTTTCCGTTTTTGTAGCCGTTGATGAAACTCAACCAACTCAATTTAATATAGCCCTGTAAATTTGTTTCGCCTTTAAAGTGCTGTTGCGTTGGTTTGTTCAGAAATTTCTTTGGGTGGATAATGATCTCCATAAAATAATCATAATCCCAGGTGTCAAGTCCTAATGTTAATTGAACCGCGCTTGCCGCAATGATGGCACGTACTTTGTTTGTGATACGAAAGCCCTCAGCGCCTATAATGTTCTTTGATTCAATAAAGTAGAGGCAGCGCTCTGTAAACCGTAGTTTTGCTTGGGACGAAAGTGTTGTATAATACTGAAAATAACTGTTGTAGAACGCTGTTAAAGCATCGTGATTTAAGTCTATATCCAACTCTTGATTCAAAAAAATAAATGTAGAAAATTATTTGGGATAAGCAGGAAAATCCTATCTTTGTTATCCTTATAAAATTAAGAAAAATGATCGATTTGACAGGATTTATATCTATCACAGGCCAACCAGGTTTGTATAAGATAATTGCACAAAGCAAGAACGGGATCATCGTAGAAGGATTGACCGATAAAAAACGTTTGAATGTGTACGCTTCAAGTAAAGTGAGTACATTAACAGATATCAGCATGTTCACCACTGGTGACGATAAGCCGCTGAATGAAATCATGACCGCAATTTCTGATAAAGAAAAAGGCGGACCTGCTATTGATAACAAAGCGGATGATAGCGCTGTAACTGCTTACTTCGCGCAAATTCTACCCGACTATGATAAGGACCGTGTTTATGTAAGTAACATGCGTAAATTGTTTAGCTGGTATAATGCATTGCAATCAACAGGTAATTTAAAGACCGAAGAAGAGAATAAAGATTCCAACGACAAAGCAAAGAACATCAAATTAAATGATGATGCCGGAAATAAACACGGTGTGAATAAAGAAAGCGGAAATGTAAAAGCTGTTGCAGGAAATAAGAAAACTTCCGGAGTTAGAAAAACCGGCACGGCCTAAGAAAAAACTTTCTAAGATCTAAAGCGGAATTTATTTCCGCTTTTTTTATTTTTAAAGATGTCATCTCCAAATATACTAGATCATTACGGGAAACTTCGCGCCGGCTTTTTGCATTCGTATGGCGAAGCGGCCACAGAACTTTTAATTGAGAGATTAGATGTTCAAGCTAAAGAAAATATTTTGGAAATTGGTTTTGGCACGGGGGCAACGCTTGTAAAAATAGCTTCCCGATTTCCCAATGCAAATTATTTTGGAATTGAGCTGTCAAAGCAGATGTTGGAAAGTGCCGAAGCTAGAATAAAACTCTGCTCCTTAAGGAATATTCAATTACGAAACATAAATTCCGTAGAGCAGTTGACTGTTTTTAAAACAAAAATGGATAAGATCTATATTGAATCTGTTTTGGGAATTCAGGAAGATGATGAACTGAAAAAAATGATCTTGAAAATTTCCGAACAGTTAAAGTCCAATGGGAAGTTGGTTGTTAATGAAACTATTTGGATGGAGGATACTCCCAAAGAAGAAATTGATCGAATAAATAACGCCTGCAAAAACGTATTTGGAATTATCCAATCGAACGGAAAATATCATACTGCAAGAAAGTGGAATGAGCTATTTGTTGATTGCGGGTTTAAGATCATTTCGAGTGAAGAAATTCTTCCAGGAAAAGAAAAACAAAAGCTGAATTCGAAAGAATGGCTATCGGCCATGTATACAAAGTTTGGAAAACTAAAAGGGAAATTGGATGGGAAACTAAATTCCGAAATAAAAGAATTTCAAAAAAGCATGAATTCCATCATCACAAGCAAAAAGCAAATAATGAAAGGTTATTTGTTTGTTCTGGAAAAAATTTAAGTGGGGTTTATTTCGTTGCTGCCGCTTTTTTATTTAAGAATAAAGAAACAAGCATTTCGGCTTTTTTCAAGGCCTCTTCAAGCACTTCATTCAAAATAAAACAATCGAACAGTTCGGCGGTCTTTAATTCTTTTTCTGCTTTCGCAACACGACGCGCAATACTTTCAGGACTATCAGTACTTCTTGAACCTAAACGCTCCTCCAATATTTTAATGCTTGGGGGCATCACAAAGATACTTAGTGCATCTCCTTTAAATTGATTTTTTAAATTCAATCCGCCCTCCACATCAATATCAAAGATCACTGTTTTGCCTTTGGCCCAAATACGTTCAACTTCTTTTCTGAGTGTGCCGTAATAATTTCCGGCGTAAACCTCTTCCCATTCCAAAAATTCTTTGGCATCTATTTTCTTTTTGAACTCGTCGATACTCAAATAATAATAATCACGTTCGTTTTCTTCTTCTCCACGTTTTGGTCGCGTTGTAGCCGAAATTGAGAACTCTAATTGATTAGGGAAAGTTTTGAGCAAATGACGGACAATGGTGGTTTTTCCCGACCCGGAAGGTGCTGAAAAGATGATCAGTTTCCCATTTGCCATACACAAATATAGGTAAATAATTGAAAATCACTAAACTCGGGTGTTTTGGTGATGTAAGATGGGTAAAAAATGAGTTCGTAAAACCTGTGTTTTCTCCCTGATAATCAATGGAGATACACGAGTTTTTACAAAATGAAAATGGCGCCGATAATGATCACTACAATAATGACCAAATACTGCCATAAGTCTAAAAAATAGGGATGGTATTTTTTCCATCTATTTTCTCCCGTACTCATTCAACAACCAATTTATATTCCCTTGCTTTTTTTCCGAAGCAACTTGATGTAGAGATAGCAAAATTATCTTACTCCCCTTTTTTGGATCCGGCAAATGTGTTCTTATAAATTCGCCTACACTATCCGCCATAAACGCAAAACTATGTAAACCATTCGCAGCTACAACAGAAACCTCACCGCTATATACTTTACAGTCTTTTGGCAGATCAGTGATCAGATCCTTAGTTGTTACAGCGGTTTTCAACTGGTCAATAGATACTTTTTGCTCTATCTTTTTCTGTGCATAGATACTCGCCGTCAAAAAAAGAATATGAAACAACATAGCTTTACCATCTCGCATCCGGTAACATGCGCGGAAGTACTTGCATCTCTGAAAGCAAATATCCTAAATGCTCGGTGTGAACGCCTTTGCGTCCTCCTGTTTGCATGAAAGCGTCCAATGGAATATTTACGTTTGCTTCATTTAAAAGCGTCAGAATTTCTTTTTCCCAAGCGCCTTTTAATTTAGAAAAGTCAACGGCTATGCCTTGTTTCGCTAGTGCTTTATCGTCATCGGTAGTTTCGAAAAACTCTCCGGTAAATCTCCACAATTCACTTATAGCGGTTTGCAAACGCGTTTTACTTTCGTCGGTACCATTTCCAAAACGTTTTACCCAAGAGTGTGAGTGACGTTTGTGATACGAAATTTCTTTTATTGATTTTTGAGCAACTCCCGCCAACGTTTCGTCCTTACTTTTTGCAAGCTCACTATATAGCAAGAATTGAAATGAATCATAAAATGCCTGACGTAAAATTGTTTTCGCGTAATCACCATTACTTTGTTCGCAGATCAAACAATTCATGAACTGTCTTTCATTTCTAAAATATGCAAGATCATCTTCTGTTCTTCCCGCGTTCTCAATTTTCGCGGCATATTCTAATAATGACTTTGCAGTACCGAACATGTCGAGCGCGATATTTGTGAGCGCAAGATCCTCTTCCAAAAACGGGCCATGACCTGTCCACTCGCACAAACGTTGAGCAAGGATCAAATTATCATCCGCTAATTTTAAGGTGTAATCAAAAAGGGCTTTGTTTTCCATGGTATTTACTACACAAATTTACCATTTATTGCCGTATTCCCTATTCCTTTACGAATTTTTTTAGGGTCTTTTTACCTTGTGTTTTATGCTCTAAAACATACATCCCCTTGGGCAGATTCGAGATGTCTATTGATCCATCGTTTGCTTTGGCATTTAACACAGTTTTGCCTTGAAGATCGTAGACCTTGATCGTTCCGTCATGAGCGGCCTTTAAAAATAAAGTGGTATTAGCCGGATTTGGATACAATAAAAATTCCTCATTGGTTGCCCCTTCAAATAAACTCGTGCAATTTAGATAATTCACATGAATAGTGTCCGAATACGCATCACACCCATCAATATCCACAACATTTACCATGAACGTATAATTGGCAACAACTGTGGTATTTGGAACTACAATAGAAGAAGTTGTTTGCGAATTGCTCCAGGAATACGACTGACATCCCGCAGGTGCTGCTAACGTAAACGATGTTCCTCCTGAGCACATGGTATTTGTTGTTGCCGGCAAAACGCTAATTTTAGTTGTGATACAGAATTTCGAAAGAAATGCATCGCTTGCCCCCAGATAAACACTTGAAGTTGAAATTGGCGTTGAAATTCCTAAAGTACTTTGTGTTTCTCCCGACAAATACAACTTTCCTTGAGTATCAGTTACGATTCCTTTTGAATTTTCTGAATCAGTTCCTCCATAATAACTTGCGAGTACTCTCGAACCGGCATTGCTGAATTTTGCAAAGAACGCATCGTAGTTATTTGGATCTGCAATAGCTGTTTGGTAAGCACCCGTTGTGCTTATTCCACCCTGACTTAAAGTCTGTCCGCAAAATAAAATATCATTGTTCGCATCTAAAAAAAGATCGTTCACATATTCCGCATCAACACCTCCATAATATGTTCCCCACAATCTCGCGCCATTAGTGTTGAAGGAAATTAAAAATCCATCTTCAGCTCCCGCTATTGCTGTTTGAAATGCAGAAGCCGAAGAAATATTAATTGAACTTGTTGTTTGCCCAACTAAAAAAACTTTTCCGTTCGCAACTTCTATCGATGTGCCGTTCTCATCTCCATTTCCTCCATAATATGTTCCCCAAATAAGCGTGGTGCCGGCAGAATTCAATTTAAAAACATAAGCGTCATTATTTCCTCCGCCAAAAGTAGCTTGGTGCGCGGTGGGTGTGGAAATACTAAATAAGGAAGATGTAAATCCACTCACGTACACATCACCGCCAGGATCAGTATCAATTCCCCAAGCTTCATCAATGCCTGTGTCGCCAAAATAAGTTCCCCATTGACGAACACCTAAAGGACTGAACTTTGCCACATAAGCATCGTAGGCCGAAGCATAGGTGGTTTGATAAGCACCCGCAGTAGCGATCACATTAGGGTTCGCACTTTCGGAATGCCCGCAGATCAACACATTGTTATTTACATCTACACATAAATGCCCAATGATGTCGTGATACGTTCCACCATAGTAAGTCGACCAAAGTCTTTGTCCGAAAGAATTGAATTTAAAAAGCATGGCGTCATCAATACCTCCGCCATAACCCGGTTGGTGCGAACCGGCACTTGACACATTGCTTGTACTAAATGTATCTCCTCCAACAAAAATATTTCCATTGGAATCGGTAGCTGCGGAATAACACGCGTCAACATCTGTTCCTCCAAAATAAGTTCCCCATTGCATCACACCGTTCGAATTATATTTCACAAGATAACTATCAAAGCTTCCGCTCAATGTTGTTTGATAAACTCCGCTTGTTGCAATATTAGAAGTGCTCAATGTATAACCGCATTCGTAAAGAAGATTACTAAAGGTGCAAAGTGCGGTTGAATAGTCTAGCTGCGATCCTCCTACGTAATTTCCCCAAAGCAAATTTGAACTTGGGTCGATCACCAGTGTTTTTGTGTTGTCATAATTTGTTTTGAATGACACAACATTTCCTTTTAGTTCAAACCCAACCAGATGATTTTCTTTTGGTTGATCCTGATAAAAACTGAACGGGATGTTTTCGGAAACAGTTGCAAGAGATGTTTTGATCTCAATTTCCCCTTTTGAGTTTTGGGTTAAATTCTGCGCGCCTTTGAAAAATAATTTCACTGCGTTAAGGTCCGCACCCGGATGCAAAATAAGATTGTACTTTAAAGGGAGCGTTTTACCCGCATCAATTACAAATTCAATGTCTACATGATCATACACATTGTGATAAACAACTGTGCTGAAAGATCCAACGCCGTAAGTTTCCTTTCCATCGATCACATAATTCAAAACCGTTTCTGAATTTTCCGAGGCAGAGACTGCGATACTCTGGTTCGCATTTACAAAATCAACGTCCACACGATGCGCGATCACTTTTGTTTTTTGAAGATCTATTGGGTTCGGAGCAATTTTACCCGCCGGAATTCTTGGAAGATCGATCGCTTTAAAAAGTTCGTAAGAATACCCTTGTTTTCTTAATTGCACTTTTACACCATTACCACAGTACTGAAAAAGAACATCGTTATTGGCTTTGTAAAACTGATCTACAATTTGTCCCTTGTTTTCTATAAATCCATTACCGGGAGTTATTGACTTGCCCATTGCCGAAACTACGCTACATGTGAGTATAACAAAAAATATCCGTGAAAAACGGAAAGCGCGCGGTGTTAACATATTCCAAATATAATAAAATAAACGGAATCTCCTAAGAGAACCCCCTAAAGATGTGGGTTTATTTTTTATCTTTACTTAATAGCATGGCTATCAAAAAAACCATATTTTTCTACGTATTCGTTCTATTGTTCGGCAAACAGTTCGCCCAAATTGCCGGAGGTTTTGATACCATAACTGTGATCAAGAATAACTCGACCTTAAAATTACCCTGGGCCGGCGGATTGAACGCTTGTACGTTTTCAGAAATAGACCTCAACAACGATTCCAAAAAAGACCTTGTTGCATTCGATAAAGTGAATACATTTTCATACGGTATCTTTCGGTGTTTTATAAATGAAGGAACGGCAGGACAAATTAAATACAGCTACTCCCCAAAATACAACTCACAATTTCCTTACGTGCAACAGTGGGCATGTTTTCATGATTACAACACTGATGGAAAAGCCGATATGTTCACGTTCACACTAGGAGGAATTAAAGTTTATAAGAATACGTCCTCTACTTCGCTTTCTTTTACATTGGCAAAAAACATTTTGATGTCGAATTTTACGCCTACAACAACGGCAACCTACAATCCAATTTACTCGAGTCCTATTTCTCTTCCCGGGTTTTCTGATATTGATAACGACGGAGATCTCGACATCATCGTTTTTAACGCTTCAGGATTCCAGTTAGAATATCACAAAAATTTAAGTGAGGAAATGTACAGCCACAGTGATAGCTTGGTTTTTGAATTGAATGAATCTAGCTGGGGAAATTTTACGGAAAGTAATTGTTCGGTTGCCCTCAATCAATTTCGTACTGAAGACGTATTACACGCGGGCTCCTGTTTGCTTCCCTTCGATCGTGATGGCGATGGGGACAAAGATCTTTTGCTTGGAGATATTAGCTGCGACCAAATGGTTTATTTAGAGAATACCGGAACGCCAACGGCAGCACACATTGGCGACACTACGAAACTATATCCAAATTATCCTCAAAAAGCAAGTACGCAAATCATTAAACTAAACACTTTTCCTGCGGCGCACAATGTTGACGTGAACAATGACGGCAAAAAAGATCTATTGATCTCACCCAACATGACCAGTGGAGAAAATTCAAACAGTGTTTGGTTGTATCAAAATACAGGAACAACAACTACTTCCTATTTTCAATTCACAAAAAATAATTTTCTTCAGGATGAAATGATCGAATTAGGGGAAGGTGCTTATCCGGTTGCGATCGATGTGAACGCCGACGGATTAAAAGATCTCGTCGTTGGGAACATGGGATACTATCAAAGTGGCGTGTTAAGAACGAAATTGTCTTTGTACAAAAACATTGGAACATTAAGTCAGCCTAGTTATTCTTTTATAACCAATGATTACGCCGGCATTTCCGCATTTGCAATTACAAATACTTTGGTTGGCTTAGTTCCAACGTTCGGAGATCTGGATGGTGATGGTGACAAAGACATGGTGCTTGCAGACTTCTACGGAAAATTACATTATGCGGAAAATACAGGTGGTGCCGGAAACCCTTTTGATTTTACTTTGTTTTCTGCAAACGCATTTAGCATTACAACGCCGCAGCCCGTTCCTTATCCGCAATTGATAGATGTAGATCGCGATAATCTTTTAGATCTTATTGTTGGTTTGAGAAATGGGAAATTAGCTTACTACAAAAATGTTGGAACAAGTTCTACTCCATCTTTTTCTTTGATCACCGCCTCTTTTGGAAATGTGAATGTTAAGGGTCCTGCATCGCTCTACAGTGTTGATGGAAGTTGTGCGCCATTTATGTACGATGAAGGTGGAACTTATAAATTGCTTTGCGGTTCCATTAGCGGTCATATTTATCAGTACACTAATATTGACGGAAACCTCAGCGGAGATTTTACATTATTGGATACGATGGTAAATTCTATGGATGCCGGGCCACGGAGCGCGCTTAGTTTTGAAGACGTGAACAACGATGGTAAGCGCGATCTTTTTGTAGGAAATCAAGCGGGTGGACTTCACTTCTACAGTTCAAAAATGCCAATTGGATTAAAAGAAGTTGAAAAAAATGAAATGATAGACCTTATTGTGTATCCAAATCCTGTTAAAGACCAGGTTTTCGTGAGGGTCTTCTCTAAAACCAAATCCTTATTTGTCTATCTTTACAATTCAGTGGGACAAGTGGTCTATAGTTCGCCCGTGAAAGATGAATTAATTTCAATTCAAACCGCACAACTAAGCGCGGGAATATATTTCATTCGCACCGGTAATTCTGATCAATTAAGTGCCGCTAAAAAGATCGTGATCATAAAATGATAATTCGCTTCTGCATCTTCGCCCTGATCTCTTGTTTGTTCTTCTCTTGTCGAAAAGATAAAGGCGAAATGAATTATGGAAATTATCCCAGCGAAGTTGGAAAGATCATGCAATTTAAATGCGCGACATCGGGCTGTCACAACTCGCTAAGTTATATAGCCGCATCGGGGCTTGATCTGAGTTCATGGGAAAGTTTATTTAATGGCAGTAATTCAGGTTCGCCGGTAATTCCTTATCGAAAAGATTTTTCATCACTGTGCTATTTCATCAATACGTATTCTGATCTTGGTTTAACCAATACACCAACAATGCCTTTGAACGCGAATCCCATGTCGCGCGAAGAAGTAAAAACAGTGATGGATTGGATTGAAGCTGGCGCACCTAATATTAATGGAGAAGTAAAATGGGCGGATGATCCGAATCGTAAAAAAGTTTATGTTACTAATCAGGGTTGTGATGTAGTAACTGTTTTTGATGCCGACACGCGTTTGCCTATTCGTTACATTACAGTTGGCGCAAATCCAAGCGCCATAGAAATTCCACACATCGTGAGAGTTTCGCCTGACGGACAGTTTTGGTATGTTGTTTTTGTAGGAACTAATCTCATCCAAAAATTTCGTTGTTCCGATGATTCCTTTGTTGGGCAATGTACCTTAGGCCCAAGTTTTGATTGGAATACGCTCGTTATCTCTTCTGATAGCAAACGCGCATACTGCGTTGCCTGGACAAGCAACGGACGCATTGCGGCGGTGGACATTGAGAACATGAAATTGCGTTACAGTGTACCGGGATTTACTTATCCTCATGGTATTGCTTTAAATAAAAGTAACGACACCATGTATGTTACCGCAAACACAGGTAATTTTGTTTACCGTGTGGATACTGCTTTTTCAGATGTAACACAAATAAGTATCGATCCGGGCTTTTTGCCATCATCAACAAGTAAAATTGACGCGCACGAGATCATGCTTTCCCAGGATAAAAAATCTTTTTACATCACGTGTCAAAAAACAAATGATATGCGTGTGCTTGATATTGAAACGCGGCAAGTGACCAATATTGTTCCTACGGGCTATTTCCCTCAAGAATTAGCCATTTGTCAATCGCTTAATAAGCTTTATGTTTCTTGTCCTTACGATACAACGAGCCAGATTGGCAAGCAGGGAAGTATTACCGAAATAAGTCTAAGTACGTTTACAGCTAAACCTCCTCTGATCGTGGGCTACATGCCACACGGCATTGGCGTTGATGAAAAAAATAAAATTTTATTTGTAGCGAGTCGAAATCTATATAGCACCGGTCCCGCGCCGCATCACTCATCTGTGTGTGGTGGAAGAAATGGTTTTATAAATTTTGTTGATCTGAAAACGTTCACTGTTTTAAGTAAACGTTATGAGCTATCTGCCGATCCTTACGGACTTGGCGTACGCAATTAATTACATGTGACCAACTCCGTCGGGAATTTGGTAAAATGTTGGGTGACGAAAAATTTTATCATTGCTTGGCTCAAAAAAACTTCCGATGTCTTCAGGACTACTTGAAACAATATTACTTGAAAGCACAACCCACAATGCCATTCCTTCGCCACGACGCGTGTAAAGATCGCGCGCGTTTTGTAATGCCATTTCTTTATCGAATGCGTGTAAGTTTCCGCAGTGAACAAACGGTTGTCCTGCTTTTTTTTGTACAAATACTTCCCATAGTGGGCCTTGACTGTCTGCCATAATTCTAAATTCTAAGTGTTAGGCTGCCGCTGACTCGTTTATTTTCTTAGCGTATTCCGCTGCTGCCGCGCGAACCCATTCTCCATCTTTGTGTGATTTATTTCTTGACAACAAACGCTCTTTATTGCAAGGGCCATTTCCATGGATCACATTTTTAAATTCCACCCAATTTGGTTCGCTAAAATCGTATCCTTTTTTTGATTCGTTCCATTTCAAACTCTTATCAGGGCAAGTTAATCCCAGATATTCAATTTGAGGAATTGTTTGATTTACGAAACGTTGACGCAATTGATCATTCGATTCGCGTTTAATTCTCCATTTGATCGCGTTGTCGCTATTTGGACTTTCTGAATCAGGCGGACCAAACATCATTAAAGTTGGATACCACCAACGGTTCAACGCGTCTTGCGCCATTTCTTTTTGAGCTTCAGTTCCAAAAGACATCTTGGTCATGATCTCAAAACCTTGACGTTGATGAAAACTTTCTTCTTTGCAAATTCTAACCATCGCGCGGGCATATGGTCCATAAGAAGTACGTTGCAACATTACTTGATTCATAATGGCAGCCCCGTCAACTAACCAACCAATGGCGCCAATATCTGCCCAAGTTAAAGTTGGATAATTAAAAATTGAGGAATATTTTGCTTTACCTGTGTGTAAGGCCTCTAACATTTCATCACGACTAATTCCCAGAGATTCCGCGGCCGTATAAAGATATAATCCATGGCCGCCTTCATCTTGCACTTTTGCAAGCAACACTAATTTGGCACGTAAACTTGGGGCACGCGTGATCCAATTTCCTTCCGGCAACATGCCCACAATTTCGCTGTGCGCGTGTTGAGATATTTGACGGATCAAATGCTTGCGATAATTTTCAGGCATCCAATCTTTAGGTTCTATAACATCATTCTTAGCTAATTTGCTTTCGAATAGTTGTTCTACGTTTGCGCTCATTTTTTAAATGTAGGAGTTTGGGTTCCAGCACAACAAATATAGGAGTTTCAAGCTCTTTTTTCAAGAGAAAAACGGCCAAAAACGTCAGATTTTGGTCAGATTACTGTTTAATGATGGTAAATTCTACCCTGCGATTGGTGGATTTTCCTTCTTCGGTATCGTTCCCGGCAATGGGTTTGCTTTTACCATAACCTCTTGCCTTAAGTTTTGTTTTATCAGTTCCCTTAGAAACTAAATAATTTAACACGCTTTCAGTGCGTTGCTGCGATAGTTTATTATTGTATTCGTCGGTACCAACATTATCCGTGTGTCCGCCCAATTCAATTTCCATCGTTGGATTCAATTTTAAGAATTGTGCTAAGCGATCAAGTTCGCTAAAGGATTCCGGTTTAAGATCGGCTTTATTAAAATCAAAGAATACGTTGTTCAAGCGAATACTTTGTCCCACCTCAATTGGCACGAGAAAAAGATCTTTTCTGATCTCTTTGTACTCTGTAAGATTGGTAAGGTCCAACATATCATTTACCGCGTAAAATTTATCCTTCTCTGCGCGGAAACCATATTTTTTTCCGGCTTGCAAAATAATATTGTAGTCGCCCGTACTTGGATTTGAGATCGCTCCACCGGCATCTTCATTTGTTTGCAGATCAAAATATTTGATGGCGGCCGACAACGGTTCGTTGGTTTTTTTATTGAGAACTTCTCCGCTCACCAATACTACCGGTTTTGGACGAGCTTGCTCCGACAATTTTATCTTTACAATATCTGTTTTTCCAATAGAGTTTGCAGTTGTTACCATATATGCTTCTTCGCCCGAAGCCGGCAATGTAAAATAAGCATCCCATGAATCGGTATTTACTTCCGGTCCTAAATTTTGCGGTTCGCTCCAATTCTTCCAGGTATCGTCTAGTCTACGCGTTACAAAAATATCATTGTTACCGTAGCCTTCATACCCATTCGAAGAAAAATACATAGTGCGATTGTCCGATGCCAAAAATGGTGTGGTTTCCGAACCGTAAGTGTTAACAGCCGACCCAAGATTCATTGGCTCCGTGTAGGAGCCGTCATCATTCTTAAAACTCACATAAATATCAGCGTCTCCGTAAGAATCCTTTGTTTGTATAGCATGCAACATATACTTTGAGTCGGCCGAAAACGTGTGGAGCTGATATGGATGCAGATTCACTAAATTTTTAATCTCAACATCTTTTGGAACAGCCCATCCATCAGCAGTACGAGTTGTGTAAGAGAGTCCGTTTCCTTTGAAGGTTCCATCTGAATTATACTTATGCAACAAATACATCACGTTGTTGTCGGCCGAAACTGACTGCACAGAGTTTGATTCTTTATTGTTAAGCGGAAATCCAAAAGTTTCGGCCTTTTGCCATTTTCCATTGGCGTCTATTTTAGAATAATAAATATCGGACTTAGATGAGCCATCGGGTTCACGACAATAAAATATCGTTTTTCCATCAGGTGAAATGATCGGCGTTCTGTCATCATAAATTGTATTTACATTCGCGCCGAGATTCTCATGCTTATATCCCTTAACGGCATTAGGTACTAAATTCAATCTTTTGAATTTCCCTGCAGCTTTCACGTAACGTACACGTATTTGCTTCTTAGCATATAATATAATGCCTATATAATCGCCGGAAACCTTTATGTCGGAAGCATTCGTGTAAATTTGCTGACCGTTAATAAAGAAATTGTAACGCTCGCCTTTTTTCTCCACTTTCAAAATGTTCTCTCCGTACTCTTTCACATCTGAGTTTTTTGTCCAGGGAACGAGTTCATTCGTCTTTTTGTCCTCGGCTTTAGAGATCATATGATATCCCCCGGGAGAAATAATAAAGCTGTTGTAGTTGTCCCAACTATTCATTCCCCAGATCAATCCGCAACCAAAACCCTCAGTGTAACTAACAATTGAAAGCGCCACCTCCAAAGAAAAATCTGATCTAGCATCCAGCGGCACGCGCTTAAAAAAACAACGGCTGCCTTCTTTCACTTTGTGTTCGATTATATATCCGTTATTTAATTCCGAACGAGCATCGTTGTTGTTAATGATCTCCCAGCCGTTTGCGGAAGAAAAAGTTTCGTAATATGTACTATCGGCAGAGGACTGCGATGATAAATTAAAAACAAATAAATTGAAGGTGATAATGCAAAATAGTTTCTTCATAGCGTAACAAATATAAAAGAAAAAAACGCGAATGAAAGTACGCACTAGTACGTATTTTTAGCTGCCGCCAAACCGTAACAATGATCCGTTGGATGTGATCTCTAGATGAGCGAAACTAAGTTCCTTTAGTAATCCCTTTTTCCTTTTATCATCTCAGCGCTATTTGGTCGCCTAAATTTCGAATACAAATATTTGAGTTGGGCTTTGTCTGCCTCCTTAAATTCCTCCCTCAAAAATAAGAACTTGTACGTTTCCACCGTGTTCCCATCCCAGTGCATAAATCCGTATTTGAGTTGCACAACCTGAATAAGATTTACCTCAGCGAAAAAAAGAATACTACTTAGCAAAAGCACTCTTGCAGCGGAATTGACCACTTTGTTTTTAATCATCCACTGCCAGCAAACAGTAACAAAAACAGCCATTGGAAAAATAAAGAACGCGTAAGATTCCACCAAAGCTCTGCAGCCAAAACTTCCGCCGTACGACCAATCGAACCAACTGCTTAAAATATACACGGTAAGTGGAAAATAAACGATCAGGAAAACAAAGAACTCCTTTAGTCGCTTATAACACATCACCATTCCAATGAGTGCGAAACCCATAACGGGCGTGTACACCAACCATCCTTTTCGGATGCTTAGCAAAAAATTAAAGATCTGTGGATCATTAAAAAAGAATCCTTGCTCGCCGTAACTATAATGTACAAAATGGCCCGTGTATTTTTTCCAGATGATCATTTGCAAACATAGAGGAATCCAAAAAGCCAAGAAAGCCAGTGCCGTAAAAAGCGGTTTAGAAAACAATAGCTGAAAGCGCTCTTTAATGTTATTTAGCGAACGAACTTCATACAACAAAGGAAACAGAAGAACAACGATGCCTGTTGGTCGTACAAGCGTGATATATCCTCCAACAAAAGATAGCCAGGGTAAAAAATTTAATTTCTTTTCGCGAACAAATATCAGTGTGAGATAAATGAA
Source organism: Bacteroidia bacterium (assembly GCA_044229315.1). Classification (GTDB taxonomy): domain Bacteria; phylum Bacteroidota; class Bacteroidia; order B-17B0; family Aurantibacillaceae; genus Aurantibacillus. The sequence continues at coordinate 858,005 of JBGATG010000002.1, read as the reverse complement.
CACCGAATACAGAAAAAACAAATAACCATGCGACATCTCTCCCCAACTATAGGTGTAAAAAAATAAATTAGTAGCAAAAAAGGTCGCCGCCAATACAATAAGCGTGGTGAGCTCCGAAAAAAACAATAGTAAACTCTTGCGACAGAAAAATAATCCAATAAGCACATAAATAATGCTCCCCCACCTGAGTGCCCACTGATAAGGAGCGGTGTACCCATTTTGTTCCAGGCCTTCAGATCCGGCAAGAACGTGTCCAACCAAAAACGACGGACTATACATAATTGCCATGCCTATCGTTCTCTGATTTCCCATGATGGAATCTCTTACTTGCTCCACATCATGATAAAATATATTTGGCAAATACCTGTAATATTCCACCACGTCATACGTGAGTGTTCCTGAATCGCCAATTCCTCCTTCGTAACGGTGATGACGATCGAAAGTGAAAATAATAAGGAATACGAAAAAATAGAGTGAAGGGCGTTGGATGATATCAACAATAAAGCGTTTGACCAGATCGATCATTAGCCAACTTTATTCTTTTTCTTTGAGGTCTCGGTAAGAATTTCTTTGGTGGCTTTGGCGATCTCTTCAGGGGAGAAGCCACACTCGGTGTACAATTCGTTTTGCTCGCCGTGCTCAATGAACTCATCAGGAATTCCTAAACGAACAACTTGCGCTGAATAATTATTGTCGGCCATGAATTCCAAAACTGCACTTCCCATGCCGCCCATGATGCAACCGTCTTCGACCGTAATTATTCTTTTGAATTTAGAAAATACTTCGTGAAGCATTTCCTCATCAATTGGCTTTGCAAATCGCATATCATAATGCGCAACCGAAATATTCTCAGATTCTAATTTCGTAATAGCTTCAGTAACTAAATTACCCGGGTGACCAATTGAAAGTATGGCAACATCCTTTCCATCTTTCACTTTTCTTCCTTTACCAATTTCCAATTTCTTGAACGGGGTTTTCCATTCTACCATCACGCCATTTCCTCTTGGGTAACGAATACTAAATGGTCCTGGTGTTTCTTCCAATTGAGCGGTGTACATCAAATTGCGAAGTTCTTCTTCGTTCATTGGCGCACTCACGATCATGTTTGGAATACAACGGAAATACGCAATGTCAAAAGCACCGTGATGTGTTGGTCCGTCGGCTCCGGCCAATCCTCCTCTATCCAAGCAAAAAACAACTTTTAATTTTTGTAAAGCAACATCGTGCACCACCTGATCGTAGGCACGTTGCATAAATGACGAGTAAATATTACAGAACGGAACAATACCTTGCGTTGCTAAACCTGCACTGAACGTCACCGCGTGTTGTTCAGCAATTCCAACATCCACCGCGCGATCTGGCATGGCTTTCATCATAATATTTAATGAAGAACCGCTAGGCATCGCAGGCGTAATGCCCATGATCTTTAAATTCTTTTCGGCTAACTCCACAATAGTATGACCAAACACATCCTGGTATTTTGGAGGTTGAGGACTTTTTGGAGTTACTTTAATGATCTCTCCGGTTTCTTTATTAAAAACTCCCGGCGCATGCCAAATAGTTTCATTTCCTTCTTCAGAGAACTTATAACCTTTTCCTTTTTTTGTAAGTACGTGAACAATTTTTGGTCCGGGAATGTCTTTAATATCATTCAACACAGTTGCCAAACGTTGTACATCATGTCCATCAATTGGACCAAAATATCTGAACTTTAATGATTCGAATAAATTACTTTGTTTTAATAAAGATGATTTTACAGCGTGCTCAATTTTTGAAGCGATCTCTTGCGCGTTTGGACCAAACTTTGATATTTTCCCAAGCAAGTCCCACACTTTATCTTTTGCTTTGTTGTAAGTGTGTGATGTTGTAATGTCGGTTAGATATTCTTTTAAAGCACCAACGTTAGGATCGATGCTCATGCAATTGTCATTTAAAATAACAATAAGATTCGCATTCTCTACACCCGCATGATTCAACGCTTCAAACGCCATCCCCGCTGTCATAGACCCATCGCCAATAACAGCAATGTGTTGCTTGTCGCGAATTTTGAAATAACGACTCGCCACAGCCATCCCTAATGCGGCACCAATACTTGTGGAAGAATGCCCTACGCCAAATGTATCGTAATTACTTTCACTGCGTTTAGGGAAACCGCTAATGCCTTTGTATTTTCTGTTGGTATGAAAAACATCTCTGCGTCCGGTTAAAATCTTATGTCCGTATGCCTGGTGGCCAACATCCCATACCAATTGATCATATGGTGTATTGAAAACATAATGTAAAGCAACGGTCAATTCAACAACACCCAAGGATGCGCCGAAATGTCCGCCTTTTACCGAAACAAGATCGATGATGTATTGACGGAGTTCGTTACTCAATTGAGTAAGCTGTTCCTTACTCAGTTTTTTAAGATCTGCAGGAGAGTTTATCTGGGCCAGAAGTTCACCGGGCACAAACCCGGGACCGTCTACAATTTTCATCATACAAATATACTGAATTTTAACAACGCTTTTATATCAATTGTATTGCCTTAAAAAACGTTAAATCAACAACTTACGGTTCATAACCCTCGTAAATTATACCATTAACGAGGTATTTACGAAGATGTCGTGTTTCCGGATCTTTATAGCATAATAATGGACACTCTATTATCAGATCTAAAACCCGGACAAAAAGCAGTGATCAAAAGCATTGCCGAAAACGAAATGAAAACAAAACTCATGGAGATGGGATGTTTTCCGGGCGAAGAACTATATATCACAAAAATTGCGCCCCTTGGTTGTCCGTTTGCGATTTACGTTTCGGGTTACGAACTTAGCCTGCGCCTTAACGAAGCAAAAAATATTGTGGTGGAAAGGCTAAACTAATTTTGAAGCCTCTAAAAAAATCCGCCGCGAGCGGACTGCATGTTGTTTTACTTGGAAATCCTAACGCGGGAAAATCCACGTTATTTAATGCGCTCACCGGTTTAAATCAAAAAACAGGAAATTACAGTGGTGTTACCGTTGATAAACTTCAGGGTTCTTTCAAACATCAAACTTACAACATTGATCTTATTGATCTTCCCGGAACTTACAGTCTTTTTCCAAAATCAACGGACGAAGAAGTTGCGATAAAAAATTTATTGTCTGAAACAACAAAGCCTGACGTTGTAGTTTTAGTTTTGGATTCAACTAATATTCGTCGCAATTTACTTTTAGCAACACAAACCCTTGATCTTGGAATGCCAAGTATTGTAGTGTTGAACATGTATGACGAAGCTCAGCTACAAAATATTACAATTGATGTGGCAAAATTAGAAGACCTGCTAGGCGTAAAAGTTTTAACGGTTGATTCGCGTACTAAAATCGGAATTGATAACGTAAAAGATGCGATCGTAAGCGCAGAACTTCCTCGCAATACATTTTACGACATTAAAAATAGTGTTAGCTATTTGCAAATGGTGCGTTCTCAGTTTGCTACATCTCCAACTCACGAGCTCGACGAATTTGAAACGAATGATAATTTGTATCGTTTCAAGAACATCAAATACATTTCAGGACTTACAGTACGCACTCCCGAGCAATTAAAATTAAAAGAACGCAGCACGCGCATAGATAAATTGGTAACGCACCGCGTGTGGGGCTTTGCAGTTTTTCTTCTGCTGCTCCTCATCATTTTCCAGGCGATCTTTTACGTGGCGGAATACCCGATGAAATGGATAGAAGATGCCTTCCTCGGCCTGAGCGAATTGATCAAAACAAATTTACCTGAAGGAATTCTTACAAATTTATTGAGCGATGGGGTTATTTCGGGCGTGAGTGGTGTTTTGATGTTCATTCCGCAAATTGCTTTTTTGTTTTTGTTCATTGCTTTTTTAGAAGATTCAGGATATATGGCACGTGCGAGTTTCATCATGGATCGTATCATGCGAAAATTTGGATTGAACGGCCGATCGGTAATTCCAATTATTGGCGCAACAGCCTGCGCAGTTCCTTCTATTATGTCTACACGCTCCATCGCCAATTTCAAAGAACGATTGATCACTATTTTTGTTTTGCCATTAATGAGTTGTTCGGCTCGCTTACCGGTTTATACACTCTTAATTTCAATGATGTTCCCCTCAAAAATTATTTTAGGGTTTTTGAATTTAAAGGGATTGGTGTTGTTGGGATTATACTTACTTGGCTTTGCATTCACGCTTATAACAGCCTTTGCATTAAAGAAAATTCTCAAAACAAAAGAAGCTTCGTTTTACTTAATGGAAATGCCAGTGTACCGTTGGCCATTGTGGCGAAACGTTTTGCTTACGGTTTACAACAAAGTGAAAGTGTTTGTGGTTGACGCCGGAAAAATAATCCTGGCCATTTCTATTGTGCTTTGGTTCCTGAGTAATTATGGTCCGGATGGTAATGTACAAAAGATAGAAGATAGATATGCCATCTCTGAATATCCAACGGAAGGTCCGGAAGCTGTGGATTATAGCAAAGAAGCCATCGCTTCAAAAAAATTGGAGGCTTCTTATATTGGGCACTTGGGAAGAGCTATAGAACCGGTAATTAAACCTTTAGGTTACGATTGGAAAATTGGAATTGCTTTAATTACATCATTTGCGGCTCGCGAAGTTTTTGTGGGAACTATGGCAACTATTTACGGCGCAAGCAATGAAGATGGGATTCAGGAAACTTTAACCAAAGAAAAAGATGCCAACGGACATTTGAAATATACTTTGCCGGTGTGCTTTAGTCTTGCCATTTTTTATGTATTTGCCATGCAGTGCATGAGTACGCTTGCCGTAGTTCGCCGGGAAACCAAAACCTGGAAGTGGCCTATCATTCAGTTTGTATATTTGACTGCGCTGGCGTATTTAAGTGCCCTATTTGTTTTCAATATTCTTTCTTGAGTAGGATCGAATAGTTAAAATACTTTATACATTTGCACGAATCTAAAAAATATAACAATGAATAGAATATTAGTTTTGATCACGCTTTCAGATAGTGGAATAGGGACAATAAAATCTGACCCCGAGTTGCCTAAAAAAGAAATGGAATTTGTTAGGAGATGGAAAGAAGAAGGCATTTTGGAAAGTTTCTTTATTTCTGTAACAAAAAAAGACGCGGTTCTGATCTTTCAAAATGTAGACGAGGGCAAAACAAAAAATCTGATCGAGATACTACCCTACTTTCCTTACATGGCTAAAATTGAATATCATAATTTAGACAAGCAATTTTAAAACGAAGACATTCACCTAAGTTTACAAACTAAAAAGCCCCGTTGAGCGACGGGGCTTTTTAATTACAAAAAATTCTTATTACTCGATCTTAATACAACCATCTTTAATGGTGATCTTTGCACCGTTCTTTACCTTCACCCAACCGCAAGAAGTTTTAATTTCCACTTCCGAAGCGCTGGTTTGGATAGAAGTAGAACCGCTTGTGGACGCAGAAAATTCTACACTTTGAGTGGATCCGTTGGATTTAACTTCCATCTTATATTTTTGAGAATCTTTGTTGTAGTAGCTAATGGTGAACGCATTTGCGATAACTGATACCAAAAGAAATACTGCCGTAAATAGTGATTTTAATTTCATGTGTTTTAGTTTTAGATTTGATCAAAACTACGTTTTTTATGCCTTTTAAAATGGCCGCTCACTACATAATTCTCATTAAAAAACTCTCAAAATATGCAATCTTGTTTTAAACTCACTTTAGTCTATTTTATAATTATAAATTTGGGTCCTAAATTGCTATATATATCACTAAAGAACTTCAGGCAGGTCATACTAATTTAAACATGAAAAAATCACCAAGTAAGGTCAATCATTCAAGATCCAAGTATTTAAAAACAATATTCTATTTTGCCATTGTATTTATACAAGCATGCAGCAACACCGACACCGCTGTGCCTGCGCAAGAGCCAAAGCATCCTATAGAGAACAAAGTCGATCTAGATCCAAAAACCAGCCTTCATGAAAAGACCAGTGATGCTGACTCCATTGTACAGTTCTTCTTCTCACATCCTGATAGTCTTGAAAAATTTATTTCTTCTGAGTTTGGAGTTTACTGCATCGAACCGGGTCCGGGCGCTTCCCCGGTTTTAGAAAAATTAGAAGGTAAAGAAGGTTTGATGGGGAAAACTTCTTTTATGTTTATGATTCGAGATCTGCCTATTATAAAAAATAAGACGGTTGTTTCCAGTTCTGAGTTTGATCCATGTATGGAAAACTTAGACGGCTACCATATATCTGATGTAGGTCAACCGCAAACTCTTTTGCATGAAGTATATCACGTTTATATCACCCAGCATGGAACGGCTCCAGATATTAAATTAAGTAGTGATATAAAAATAGTGGACAGTTTGTTGTTAAAATGTGCAGTTGTTAGCTTTAAAGAAAAACACGGCGAACCTGTTTTCCTTAAACTGTATTTCTTAAAGCAAAATAAGAACCTTTATCTATCTATTATAGATCTTAGAGATTGTGGCGCATAAGTTGGAATTGAGCAGGTTTAAGTCGTCTACCTAAAACAACCCCTTTAGCACCTCATCACTCACCTCATTCGCCCACGTCACTTTTAAATTAGGCGTACGCTCCATCTCGCGCTTAATAGCAAATTGTGCTTCTTTATTACGAGCCCAGGATCTGCGGGCAATTCCGTTATTTACATCCCAGAACAACATTTGTTTCAATCGGCGTTCTGCGTCTTCTGCTCCATCCAACACCAAACCAAAGCCTCCATTGATCACTTCGCCCCAACCAACGCCACCACCATTGTGTAAACTTATCCAGGTTGCGCCACGAAACGCATCACCCACAAAGTTTTGCACGGCCATGTCGGCAGTGAATTTACTTCCATCATAAATGTTTGATGTTTCTCTATACGGAGAATCCGTTCCGCTCACATCATGATGATCCCTTCCTAAAACAACGGGCGCAGAAATTTTTCCTTCCTTAATGGCTTTATTCATGGCCAGCGCAATCTTAATTCGCGCTTCACTATCCGCATATAAAATTCGTGCTTGCGAACCAACCACTAAATTATTTTGTTGTGCATCTTTTATCCAAACTAAATTATCGTGTAGTTGCTGCTTAATTTCGTTTGGCGCGGTTTTGTACATATCCGCTAAAACTTCTTCTGCTAATTTATCTGTCTGTGCAAGATCATCTGCCTTAGCAGACGTACACACCCAGCGGAATGGACCAAAGCCAAAATCAAAACACATCGGGCCTAAAATATCCTGCACGTAGGAATTGTATTTGAAATCCTCTTTGCTGCCTTGCTTAAACACATCTCCGCCCGCGCGAGAAACTTCCAACAAAAATGCATTTCCATAATCAAAAAAATACATCCCCTTTTTGTGATGCGCATTCACCGCATTGATATGACGCACCAAAGTTTTTTGAACCTCAGCCTTGAATTTCTTAGGATCATCGGCCATCATTTTATTGCTTTCTTCTAAGGTAAATCCCGCAGGATAATATCCCCCGGCCCATGGATTATGCAACGATGTTTGATCACTTCCTATATCTACTTTTATGTCTTCCTTTACAAGTCTTTCCCAAAGATCAACTACATTTCCCTCGTAGGCATAAGACTTCGCTTCCTTTTTCTCTTGAGAATTTTTTACAGCGACAATTAATTTATCAAGATCACTATGAACCTCATCAACCCAGCCTTGTGTGTGACGCGTCTTCACGGCTTTTGGATTTATCTCAGCAGTGATCGAAACTAGTCCGGCAATTTTTGCGGCTTTTGGTTGTGCCCCACTCATTCCTCCTAAACCGCAGGTCACAAACAGTTTTCCTTTGCGCTCTTCTTCGGTTGAAAATTTTTTGCGGGCAGCGTTCATCACGGTAATTGTTGTGCCGTGTACAATTCCTTGCGGACCAATGTACATAAAACTACCCGCTGTCATTTGTCCGTATTGCGTTACACCAAGCGCGTTATACTTTTCCCAATCATCAGGCTTGCTGTAATTCGGGATCATCATTCCATTTGTAACAACACAACGCGGGGCGTCTTTATGCGATGGAAATAAGCCCATAGGATGTCCGCTATACAACACCAACGTTTGTTCGTCCGTCATCTGTGCCAAATATTGCATGCACAATAGATACTGCGCCCAATTTTGGAAAACCGCGCCATTTCCGCCGTAAGTAATTAATTCGTGTGGATGTTGTGCAACCGCGTAATCCAAATTGTTACTCAACATATGCATGATAGCCGCTGCTTGCTTACTCTTATGCGGATAATCATTTATTGGACGCGCGTAAATTTTATAATTCGGGCGGAAGCGGTACATGTAAATTCGTCCGTAAGTATTTAATTCCTCTAAAAATTCCTTTGCAAGAACGGCGTGATGCTTGGAATCGAAATAACGCAACGCGTTCTTCAAAGCCAATTTTTTTTCGTCGTTGTTTAAGATCTCCTTGCGTTTTGGTGCGTGATTGATGTTGCTTTCGTAAGGTTTAGGATCAGGTAAGGCGTTTGGAATGCCCTTTAAAATAAGTTCCTGGAATTGTTCCTTTGTTACTGCTTGTTCGGCGTTCATAGAATGAAGGTAAATTTACTGGAAATGTTGGGCTAAACAGCAAAAATGACAATTTTTATTTAACGAATTTTTAAAGGCTTTAACGTTTAGACTCTTATATATAAGGTATTTTATTCTACTTTTATTTACAAAACAACTCTCTTGCGTTTTTTGATCGCTTTATTTGTATTGGTCTTCCTGGGAAGTTGCGCTTCCCTGGGCAAAGGTGCATTTATTAAACGCAAATACAACAAAGGCTATCACATCGATCTTGCATCGCACAAAAAAACTGAATCACGGAAAAATACAGATCTAAAAGAGGAAATTACGACTTCCGCGGAACGAGAGATGGTAGTGGTTGAAAAACAAGAATCCCAAATTTCACAAGAGATCTCTTCGGAATCTGAGCCAATAGAATCTCCGAAAAGCTCTTCTTCAAATCCCAAACCTTCTTTCCAATCAAAAGGCTTCCGTCAAATTTCTCCCTTGAGCAACGTCGCGCAAGTGCTCATAAAAAATGTAGACAAGGTTAGTGCGCAAAGAACTAACTACACAGATTTTAAACTTGGCTTGGGCATTATTTTATTTATTGTACTTACAATCATCTATACGTTTACGATACTGTACAGATATCCGGAATTTCCCTTTGTTTTGGCCGTAGTAGTTGCGATGTTAGGAGCGGCGCTTACCATGCTTACCGGGGCGACATTCTAATCAAAATTATTTCTTATCGTCTTTGGGCTTGTCAAACCCTCCGGTATTCTTGTTGTAACCGTAAGGACAATGCTTACACCCGCTTTTGCAACAATAGCCTCTTTTCAGATGGTATTTTTCGGTAAAAATGATATATCCCTCAGGGCTCAGATAATAGTCTTCGGGATCTAGGTTCTTGTTGAACATGCCATACAAAGATAGCCTTTTACAAGGGAAATCTATTATATTTGTAAGGCAAAAATGAGGGTCTTTTTACTGGTCATATGTTGTGTTTGTTTTGCGCCGCTGATCTCACAAACCGACAGCACAAAAAAAACTTTGAAAAAACATGTTATCATGCTTGACCATGATAGCAACTATGTATTTCAAAAGATCCAAACAACTGATCCTTCAGATAGTTTAGAGCATCCAACATTAACTATTGGAGGATACGTAAGTACGTATTACGCGTATTATGATGATGAGAATGCAAAAGGGGAGTTCGTACAATTCCCGACTATTTGTCCACGTAATAATCAGTTTAACCTCAACATGGCCATGATCTCCTTAAAATATAATAGCATTCATTTACGAAGTAATCTCACATTTCATTACGGAGATATTCCTCAAAGTACCTGGCCAACCGAATTCAATTTGATCCAGGAAGCAAATGTTGGATACCGATTGGGAAAACGTTTGTGGCTTGACGCCGGTTTTTTTAGAACGCATATTGGTATTGAAAGTTTTCAGCCACGGGAAAATATTACGTCCAGTATGGCGGTGCTTAGTTTTTATGAGCCATATTATTTAAGTGGCGCAAAACTCACATTCGATATCAATCCTAAATGGATGGTCATGCTAAGCGCGTTCAATGGCTATAATGAATATATTGACAATAATAAAGACAAAATGTTCGGCTTTACCACGGTATATAAACCGAATGAACACTTGTCGTTTACTTATAACTTTCTAACCTGCGATGAAACTTCGGATAAATATCCGGTTGAAAAAAGACGTTTGTACAATAATTTCTACGCAACCTATCATGCACGTAAATGGCAAATAGGCGCGGAATTGAATTACGGGGTTCAGGATCATTCATTATTGATAGATACCACAAAAAAAGCAAGCATGATGAGCGGACTGATCGTTGCGCGTTATAGCATTCACAAAAAAGTATCAGTTCACCTGCGCGAAGAATATTTTGCGGATCCTGACAGGATCCTTTCGGCCGATAATAATATCGGGAATTATATTTACGGTACAACTGCCGGATTGGAATTTCATCCGATCCATAACGTTAACTTAAGTTTAGAAAGCAGGGTTTTGAGATCGGATAATCTTATTTTTAAGCAGGGAAGTTATTACACAAATCAACGTTTGGAATTCATTGCTTGCATAGATCTATGGTTTTAAAGAAAGAACTAAATAAAGGTCCGGGACCAATTGGCATTTTCGACAGTGGTTATGGGGGGTTGACCATTTTAAAAGAGATCCACAAACAGTTACCGCAATACGATTATTTGTATTTGGGAGATAACGCACGTGCGCCGTATGGCACGCGAAGTTTTGAAACCGTTTATCAATACACTCTTGAATGTGTAAATCATTTATTTGAGAAAGGATGCCATTTAGTTGTTCTCGCGTGTAATACAGCTTCTGCAAAAGCACTGCGCAACATTCAGCAAAAAGATCTTCCGAACATTGATCCAAACAGAAGAGTGCTTGGGGTTATTCGTCCAACTACAGAGCTTGCAGGAAATTTAACTCAGACAAAACACATTGGTGTTTTAGGAACCAATGGAACGGTTACCTCACAATCCTATCCCATTGAAATAAATAAATTTCATCCGGAGGTAAAAGTTTTTCAGGAAGCTTGCCCAATGTGGGTGCCATTGATCGAAAATAATGAATTCAATAATGAGGGAAGTAATTATTTTATTGAGAAGAACGTAAAAGGTCTTTTAAAACAAAGCGATAAGATCGATACCATCATTTTAGGATGTACACATTATCCTTTACTGGAAAACAAATTACGTCAATATATACCTCAGCACATTCAATTGGTTTCCCAAGGAGATATTGTGGCAAAGGGTTTGAAAGATTATTTAGTTCGTCATCCCGAAATGGATTCAAAGTGTACAAAAAACGGAACGCTTGAATTTTTTACAACTGAAACTCCGGAGAATTTTAGTTTACAAGCGGGTAAGTTTTTTGGTAAAGAAATTAGTGCGAAACATTTAGCGCTATAGAGTCTCGTTTACCATTTCCTGAATTTCATTTTCCTTACTATTGGGTCCAAACTCCCTAATTTCCCGTGCTTTTATCGAATAATGCGTAACACCCCTGCTTTATTCAGCAATTTTGGAAAAAAAGAAATCATGAAAACAAGATCAATAACAAGTATGGGATGCGTAGTGCTGCTCATCTTAAGCGTGTTACTTACTCAGTGTAAGAAAAAAGAGGATACTGTCTCCAGCGAGAAACAAAGCACAAACTCAACTACAAGTGTAACTACCCCCACGGTGACCTCGTTCACATGTGGGCAACCTCAATATCACGCCTTAATGGCCGGACAAAACATTGTTTCGGGAAGTGTGACCGTAAGCAATGATCAAACCAATTTGTATGTAACTTACGCAACGCAAAATGGATGGCAGATCCAAAAAACACACTTGTATGTAGGAGACTGCGATCTGATCCCAACCAATAAATCGGGCAATCCACAGATCGGACTGTTTCCTTACCAAACAACACATAATCCAAGAGCTACGTCGTTTACGTACACATTTCCATTGACCTTACTTACGTATTCGTGTTATTGCGTATCCGCGCACGCCGAAGTTGTATTAGTGGATAGCAACGGAAATGTGACGCAAACCGAAACCGGCTGGGCACAAGGCGCTAGCATTGGCGGAAATAGTTGGGCTATGAAATTCAGTTATTGTACACAAAAATGCGCAACGCCAACGTGTACGATCAATATTGGTGATTATAGAACACAAACACAAGGTGGCTGGGGTGCTACACCAAACGGAAATAACCCAGGCGCATATTTAAATTCAAATTTCACTACCGCGTTCCCAACCGGACTAACCGTTGGATGCGCTAGTGGGTATGCCTTACACTTCAGCAGCGCACAAGCCATCACTAATTTCTTACCACAGGGAGGAACACCAGCTGGGCTTACACAAAATTATACTGATCCAACAAGCTTGAATAATGTTCTTGCCGGACAATTAGTGGCACTAAGCATCACATTAGGATTTGACTCAGCGATCCCCAACTTTTGTACCTCAACTACATCTTTAATTTCTTTAAAAATAACTACAGGTACTTTTGCCGGATGGACCGTTGGGCAGGTATACACTGAAGCAAATAATATATTAGGGGGCTGTTCGTCAATTTACACAGCCTCCCAGATCACCTCCGCTCTGGATTCCATAAATAACAATTTTGATAACGGAACTGTGGTTGGAACTTATTTAAAATGCGCCTGATCTAAGTAAGAATGAAAACAAAAAGCCTCTCACGGGGCTTTTGTTTTTTAAAGCAACTTAATTGCTGTCCAGCTGATCGATCTTTTCTTTGATCGATGTTCCCTCTTCCTTCTCTTCGTAACTGTGATAAGTAAGTACGCTAAACAATCTGGTAATTGGCGTTAGTAATTGCGGACCAAGTATAGCCAGCGATCCAAAAATAACGTAAAGCAAGGTATTGTTATCCGAAGCATTCGTATTCATTCGGGTGATCGTATTAAACACCGTTAAAATAGTATTTGGTAAGGTAAACACTACGCTGATCACTCCAACAATTAAACTTCCCACAACAACAATAAGCCAGGTCCACCAGAAATTTCCGCGCATATAGCGCCATGCTTTTGAAATGGCGGCCGTGATCAGGATCTCATCACGTAACACTAAATAATTTCCGGCAATGATCGCATAGGCAATTTGTGGTCCTGCTAAAAGAGCAGCAACAACTATCGCGAAAATTCCAAGGAAAGGTATCATCGCAATTATTCCTATTGGAATAAAAAACGCCAACATCAATACGCCGAGAAGTAGATTATTATAGAATAAGCGCCAAATATCCGCCGGCAAATGCTTCATAATATCGCCTACGCTAATGCTATTATTCTCGCTGCGCTGTTGGTACAAAATAAAAAAACGATTAACGGTTGCTGTTGAGGCTAAAGCGCCAAGGAAAAGGAAAAGAAAATACGGCAGCATGGCTCTAAAAATATCCATCATGGCATTGAACGGATCGCGAAACATTCCAAACCCTACCATTTTCGACGGATCTGTTCCAAGCGCTTGCATGTATCCATAAAAACATCCTGCAATTAAAAATAATGGCCCCGGGATCAAGATCATGCAAACCATCACGCTCTTGAAGTTGAATTTTATGAAATTCATGACGGCAGTGAACAGTTGTCCAAAATCGCGACTCTTCCTGAATTCTATTTTTGGTGTTTGCTGCATCCTAACTCTTTTTACAATTAAATTGATAGCCGAATGTGAATATCCCTTCCAGAAATCCTATTTGATGACTCACTTTGCCGTTTCCTTTGTTGTGCACAAACGCATTCATATAATTAGCATATCCTCCCTTAGCGGCAAGGTCCAAAATAAAATGTTTGTATAATTCCATTCTAATGGAAGTTTCCACGCCGGCGCAAAAGCCGGCCACTTTAAAATTGTTGTTCAGGCGATCGCCAAAAATGGTGACGTCGGTTCGTGGGATCACTGCCCCTGCACCGGGTTTGAAAATGTAACTCAGTTTATAGTTATTATTTCTTGAGTAGTAGATCTTATTCTTTTTTAAATAACTGATCATCCAAAAATTGGCGCCATCCGTGTGTTCAAAATGAAAATAGTTTGGGTCAAGTATAGAATCCTTGTTCACATATTGCCCGTTGATGTTTCCTTCAAAGCGCGCGGTTTGGTAATTAGTTACCACGTATTTGGCGTGATCGTAGCTGATCTCAAATCCTTCGTCGTTTGAATTATTCATCCAAAAGCCAATGCGTACGTTGAATTGAGGAATTGTGATGTTTACCACATCGTAGAGTTGATCAAAATCCGGACGATCGTGCGCCTTTACATCATGTACTTTAAAATCGTAAGAGCCGTTTACGCCGGTTCCGGTTCCGTTATTCACAAAATGTAAAGTACTGGTGGTATAAGACTCACGATTGTAACCCCACATCAAAAAAACGGTCTTCTTTTTCTTGAGGGAGTCTTTTTGTGCGAACGATGGTGATGTGCCTAAAAGTAAAACGAGAAGGATGAATTTTTTCACGCCAATTGCAGTTTTGTAAGTGCGCCTTTTTCCATAATAGGAATTACGGGGCACTGATTGGGAGTTAAACAATATCTGATGTCACGCTCCAAATTCAACTTCTGCAATCTATTTCTGTGTGACGAATGCCCTAAGAATTCATAAAGGTCGTGTTTTGCCAAATGATATAATTGTCCTGCGGCTATGGCCGAATCGCAGCTGGTAGTAAATTCGTATTTTGTAAGTAGCGCGTCGGCAATTGCTCCCGCATACAATGTGTCTTCCAAATTAAATTTGTTCTTCCATCCTGCACACAATAACAACACATCTCTTTTCTCGGCGCGCAAATAATCGATCACCACGTCTAAATTCAAAAAACTTCCAATGATCACCTTCTTAGCGTTTTTGGCCGCGTTAATGGCTTGCGTTCCGTTTGTAGTGGTAATGGCAATTGTTTTCCCTTTTACTTTTTTGTTCATGTAGCCAAAAGGACTATTGCCCAGATCAAATCCTTCCACAATTTCGCCATTGCGTTCGGCTGCAACGATCAATCCTTTCTTCTGATGTTCTTTCGCCTCCTCAATAGTTGACACCGGGATCATTTGCGCAACGCCATTATAGAATGCGGTTGTAATTGCGGATGTGGCACGCAAAATATCGATCACAACAACGATGGCCTCGTCCTTGTGAAATAAAGGATAAACATTGGGCGAAAAACAAACTTCTACCTCTGGCATAATTTACGGTTTAGGTAAAAATGGGAGCTTGCTTACTTTTGCTTTAATGGCTTTGTCTCTAATAAGTACAAAAATCTCTGTATCAGGTTTCGCGAATTCTGTTTTCACATAACCCATTCCAATTGCTTTATTTAAACTTGGTGATTGTGTACCCGAAGTAACTTTTCCGATCACATTTCCATTGGCATCTGCAATTTGGTAATCGTGACGAGGAATTCCGCGGTCGATCATTTCAAATCCAACTAATTTTTTTGTAACGCCATTTGTTTTGTGGCCTTCAATTTGCGCGCGGTTCGTAAAATCTTTTGTGAATTTGGTGATCCATCCTAATCCCGCTTCAATTGGCGATGTTGTATCGTCAATATCATTTCCATATAAACAAAATCCCATTTCCAAACGTAAGGTATCACGAGCACCTAAACCAATTGGCTTGATGCCAAATTCTTTTCCCGCTTCAAATATCTTATTCCAAACTTCTTCTACTTTTTCGTTCGGAATGTATAATTCAAATCCACCTGCTCCGGTGTAACCTGTATTTGAAATAACAACATTCTCAACTCCCGCCATTGTTCCTACAGTAAATGTGTAGTATTCCATTTTTGAAAGATCAACGCTTGTTAGCTTTTGCAAAGTGTTGATGGCTTTCGGGCCTTGGATAGCAAGCAAACTTGTTTTTTCGGAAACGTCGATCATTTCTGCACCGAATGTATTGTGCTTCTTGATCCAGTTCCAATCTTTTTCAATATTAGAAGCATTCACTACTAAATAATATTCATCTTCCGCAACACGGTAAACTAAAAGATCATCTACAATTCCGCCTTTATCATTTGGCAAACACGAATACTGAACTTTCCAATCCGTTAATTTTGAAACATCGTTTGAGGTTACTTTTTGTAACAATTCCAAAGCGCCTTTTCCTTTCACTTTGAATTCGCCCATGTGGCTCACATCAAAAACGCCAACTCCGTTACGAACGGTTAAGTGTTCTTCGTTCAAACCTGAATAAGAAACAGGCATATTATAACCTGCAAAAGGAACCATTTTTGCTCCTAAAGAAATGTGTTTTTGTGTAAGGGCTGTGTTTTTCATCTCGAGAGTTTCCATAATAAAATATCCCCGTTTTTTGATGATGCGGGAAGATAAAAGTAAGGAAAACTTAGGTTTTTTGAAAGGGGAATTTGAGGGAAAATCAATCCAATTTTAGATTCGTATTTCCGATCACCGCCCCGTCGCAACTGATCTCAATAATGTAATTTCCGGGAACCATTTCTCCTTGTCCTTCGCAATAAGTTACAGCGGCGAGCTCTACGTTACCATAGTTAACTGTTTCTTTTCCTGCATAGTAGCCATTGCTTGTTTTGTTAAAAACAAATCGGTAGCTATCATCATAGCTTTTGGCCATTTCTTTCCCATCCGGGGTCATGATGCGCACATACACAATTTTTTCCCCGGCTTTGGCAATTTTATTTTCCCCAAGACTAAATCCAACTTTTATTTTGGTGCATTTACGAGCTTTGGTGCTGGCCACTTCTTTCTTTCCGCCTTTTTTGAAATACACGCCTTTGGCGGTGACATTAAAGCAAGATAAGATGCTTCCCTTAGCAATGGTTTCTTTCAACTCATCTTTTTCCTGATTCAACACTTTACCTTTTTCCTTTTCATCGTCCAATTGTTTCAAAACGGTTTTCTTATCGGCGATCAATTTTTGGTTTAATGTGTTTAATGAATCGATCGTTACAACGTAGTGCTGCATGATGGCACGCAAGGTGTCCGTTTCCTTTTTGAGTTTCGCAATAATGTATGCGTCACCTTTATGTTTCTTTGCTTCGATCAATAATTCCTCTATGTATTTTTTCTTTTCTTCGATCTCCGCTTGTAATTTTTTATCGTTGGTTTGAAGGTTGTCGTAATCTTTCTTTAGGTCGGCAAGGTCTTTCTCCAGGGTCTCTCTTTCAACGTAAATGGTTTTGATCTCCACGATCTTCTCCGCAAGCTTATTCTTTTCTTGCATGTAAAGCCAGATCAAAACAGCATTGGTTCCCATTAAAAGGAAAATGATGATCCATAAAAGTATCGGTCGTTTCTTTCTTTCTTTTTGCTGTTCCTGGGTCATTTAATTGAAATTTACCGTAAAATTAATAACTATTTGTGCTATTTTAGATACGCCGTATGACACTTATTAACGATTTTTTGTCATTAATTTATCCGCGCTATTGCGAGGCCTGCGAAGCCCTGCTGTACAAGCACGAGCGGGTTATTTGCACTAAGTGTGCCCTCGGCCTGCCCAAGAGTAATTTCCATTTAAATAACAAAAATCCCATCGTTATGGCCCTTGGTGGGAGGGTTCCTTTGCAGCAGGCCACCAGTTTATTTGTGTTTGAGAAAGAGGGGAAAGTGCAGAATTTATTACACGCCTTAAAGTACGAGAATCAACAGATCGTTGGCGAGTTAATGGGGCAAACTTTTTATAATGATCTTAGGTCTTCGGGATTTTTTGATGGGATAGATCATGTGGTTCCGATCCCATTGCATCAGAAAAAACAAAAATCCCGCGGCTATAATCAAAGTGAGTGTTTTGCAAAAGGAATTTCGGACAAAAGCGGAATCAATTTGGACGCTGTTAGTTTTACGAGAGAAGTAGAAACCTCAACGCAAACCAAAAAAGGAAAAGCCGAACGTTGGGCCAATGTAAAAGATGCTTTTGCGTTGAAAAATACTGAGGTTTTTAAGAACAAGCATATTTTATTGGTGGATGATGTGATCACCACCGGCGCAACCATTGAAGGTGCCTGGCAAGCCTTGAAAGATGTGGAAGGAATAAAGATTTCGGTGGCGAGCATCGCGTATGCGGATAAGTGAGCTATTTAACCACGAAGCACTTCGCTACACGAAGGTTTACACGAAGAACACAAAGTGTGATCTCTTCGTGATCTTCGTGAAAAGATCTTCGTGACCTTCGTGGTTAAAAAGCGGCCAGGACAGCTTAACCACAAACCATCCCGGCCTTTTTGAGAACTATACTTTCTTTAATACAAATCTTTTGATGCCGAAGAACAATCCAAATCCAATGATGATCAATGGCCACAATTTCACCAACAACAAAAACAATTGTTCAACAATGGTCCAGCCAAATTTCAAGCTGCTCACAAATTCACTTCCAAAGCTTGGTTTGTACGATTCAAAATTTGGTTGAGAGAAAACAACCTCGTCACGAATTTTTTCGTCTTGGTAAATGTACATGATCACCGTAGAATATTCTACTTTGTCATTTCTCACCAGGTCTTCCAAAGCACTATCGTCGGCTTCGCCTTCTTTCTCATACAAGCCATTTTCGGCGTCAACAACTGCTCCGGTTTTCTTCGAATTATCGGTAGCTTTTGTAATGCGTTGTTGGTATTTGCCAAAGCGCTTTTGGTGCATTTTGTTCTTGATCTCCTGGAAGGTGATGTCTTCCGCTGTAATAATACGATGATCCAAAAAGTCTATTTGCGATACAATTTGCTTTAGTGTGGTATCCAATAACATTTTAGGCACGCGGAACGTGATTGAATTCTCCACGGTAAAATGTTTGCGCTCTAAAAGCGAATCTTCTTTAATACGATGAGATTCGGTATAATTAACTCTGCAGTTCAAATTGGTGTTAGTCACAAACCCATCGAAGCGATGAATGATGTCTTCAATTTTGTATGTGCTTTGTTCCACATTTTTTACTTTGAATTTAATGTCGGCTGTACGAATGAATTTCTTTATAGAATCTATTTTACCAATACGCGTTGCAAATGAGGGAACGTAATTCATCTTTGCCGAATCCATGTTTGCATCCCCTATTTTATCGTCACTTTTGAAGGTAGCGTTTCCAGCAATTTCCCCTTCATCTCTTGATTGTTCTGAAGCCGGCGAAGCCACTGTTTGATCTGCCACTGTTTCTTCTTTTGCGCTTTTGTGGTCGGCGCCCGAACATGCTTGCATTAGGGCAATACCAAGCCCGAGCAAGTAAATTTTGCTAATTGTTTTCATAAATAAATTTTTGATTTTAAATTTTAAGAACGAGAGTACAAATTCTCAGTAACCGTGTTCCGTTTAATCTTTATTATTCTTATAAACCAATACATTAAATACGTATGGGTCTATCTTCTTAATTTGTTCGCTGCGCTTTAATTTCTTCAAAGAAGCCTTAGGCTTGTTCAACAGCAATTCCGATTTTGTATCGCCTTCCACCGAGTTGATTGAGTTCATGATCTCAGTTGACTTGATCGCGAAACCTGTTCCTTCGGCGGTTGTCAATTTTCCGTAGATCACACCAATGATATTTCCTTGAGAATCTAATAAAGGACCGCCACTATTACCTTGATTCACCGGAATCGAAACCTGGTACATTGATGCGTCATTTCTGTAACCACTCGCCGAACTCAAACTTCCTTCACCGTAAACCATATCCTTACGCGGATAACCTAAAGTGAAAACCTCTTCCCCAACTTCTGTTCCTTTGGCGTTAAAGCTAAATGGTACTTGCCAGCTCTTACTTACTTCTGCGTTTTCTATTTTCAAAACAGCGATATCTAAAGCAGGATCGTTAAAAATAATCTTTGTGATAGTTCTCTCGGTAGAATTATTTTGAATGAAAATACTATCGGCGCCATTTACTAAGTGCCAGCTTGTAAGTACGTATCCATTGTTATTCAACGCGAATGCCGAACCTTCTAAGTTAGCTACAGCAAAATTTACTTTGTTCTCTTTAGTTCCAAGATTTTTGTAGATCACATCTTGCGCTGCCTTCACCGCATCAACTTCGTTGCTCAAGGTCATCAATTGATTTTCCTGTTTCGAAATTTGATTTCCTTTACTTAAAACTGCAATGGTTGAGAACACGGCTATAACCGCAGCGCTTGCGGCAACCATAAATGTTTTTCCAAAACGCGTTGTAAGTTTTTCAGGCTGTTTAATTGAGATGATCTTCGCTTCTTTTCCGAATTCAACCGAGTGAATGTGCTTTAATTTATTCTTTAATACCTGGCGTTCGTTACTTGCATTCAATACGCTCACCAGTGTTTTATGTTCTTCAAACGCTTTTTCAAAAACAGGATCGCTGCTTAAGCGTAATTCAAACGCGGCTAACTCCTGGGCATTCAACTTCCCCTCTAAATAATTATCAAACAGATCAACAGTTCTCATTTTATTCTAATCTACTATAGTAAAATTGTCAAAATATAATCGTTTCAATCGTTGCAAGCATTTATACTTTTGATTCTTAGCGTTATCGGAATTTGTGTAACCAAATTTTTCCGAGATCTCTTCCATGTTCATCTTCTTGATATAAAAATCTTTTATCAAAGACGCGCAAGGCTCACCAAGCTCTTCCAAGCTCCTATATACCTTATCAATGCTTTCTTCTTTTTTCAAATGCGTTTTAATGTCAGTGCTCGCGTCATCAAAAACATCCTGGTGATATTCTTTTAATTCAGCAGTATTACCGTGTTTCTTTAATTGCTTCAACCATAAGTTTCTTGCAACAGAATAAATATAGGTTTGCAACTGACAGCTTAATTTGAATTCGGCATCGCGACATTTTTCGTACAAGATGATGATCGTTTCCTGATATACATCCTGCGCGGCCTCCGAAGAACCATTATTGCTTACAACAAGTTTAAGAACGAGATTATAGTACTTCTTATAAAGCGCTTTTAAAACTACATCGTCTCCGGCCTTTAAACCCTCAACGAAATCGTTATCTGTAAAATTTGCTTTTGCTTTTAACACTAGCGCCTTTGTTTTTAATTCTTCTAAACCTTAAAGGTAACCCAAATTTTTGTACTCCGCTTTACCCAAACACCCTAATTTGCTTGTCTATCAAGGGTTTTGGACATTTTTGCCTGTTTTCCTTTGAATTTCCTTCATTATATGAGGTGCGGGCTTCAAATAGATTCCATACAGTGCACATAAAATATTTTATTTTATTGATTATCAGCAAATTATGTATAAATCTCAAAATATTGTCTTTTTTCGGGTTACCTATCCCTTTTCCAGAGATTAATGTCAAATCATTAACTCTTAAAACACTTAAAATGAAAAAAGTATTATCAATCATCGCTGTAGCTTTAGTTGCTACAATGGTATCTTGTGGTCCTTCTGCTGAAGAAAAAGCTAAAATGGAAGCTGACGCAAAACGTGCAATTGACTCTGCTGCTGCTGCTGCTAGCGCTGCTATCGAAGCTGCTGCTACTGAAGCTGCTCCAACTGATTCAACTGCTGCTGCTGCAACTACTACAACTGCAGAAACTCCAGCTCACTAAGAATTTGTGTACTGTTAGTTAGCTTAAAAGCCCTAGGCATTCATTTGCTTGGGGCTTTTCTGTTTTTTGTTTATTTTTACAACACTAAGTTTTGATCCTATGGAAATTAAAAAAATGATGATGCTTGTGGTTGGTGGCTTTGCTGCTTTGATCGCTGTTCTTGCCTTATATTACGGAGGCAAAGATGCTGCCGAAGACAGAGACGCGATGTATAAGCGCTCTAAGGTTTTCCAAGATTCCATCGCGAATGTGATCAAAACCTCTATGGACCAGGCTGCAACTCCGGTTCCGGGCGGACAAGTTATTCAAACTAACACCGCGCAGCCAACTTCTACCACAGGTAAATAATTCTAAAATCACCTTTTGCCCTTATAAATACGGTCTTTTTGCTGTATCTTTGTATCCCTATGGAAATTACTGTAGAAAAAGTTATTGATGCTTTGCGCTATGTGGATGATCCGGATCTTAAAAAAGATCTTGTGACCTTGAACATGGTGAAAGATGTTGTAGTGGATGGAAAAAATGTGTCGTTCACGGTTGTTCTTACTACGCCGGCTTGTCCGATGAAAGACATGATCCACAACGCTTGCATGAACGCGGTTTTACATTACGTTGCTAAAGACGCGAACGTGAAGATTAACATGACAGCCAACGTAACTTCCAAAAAAGAAAAAGATGAAACTACGTTGCGTGATGTGAAGAACATTATCGCTGTTGCATCAGGAAAAGGTGGCGTTGGAAAAAGTACAGTGGCGGCGAACTTGGCTTTAGGTTTAGCGCGCCAAGGTGCCAAAGTTGGAATTGTTGACGCGGATATTTACGGACCATCACAACACATTATGTTTGGTGTTGAAAATGATGCGCCGGGTCCGGGAGAATTTAATGGTGTAAAGAAAATGAAACCCGTAGAAAGTTACGGCGTGAAAATAAATTCCATTGGTTTTTTAGCTGGGCCAAATCAAGCGGTTGCTTTGCGCGGGCCAATGGCCACAAAAGCTTTATCGCAATTATTTTACGATACCGTTTGGGGAGAATTAGATTATTTGATTGTGGATCTTCCTCCCGGCACGGGCGATATTCAAATCAGTTTGTGCACACAAGTGAAATTGACCGGAGCAGTTGTGGTTTGTACGCCGCAAAATGTGGCTATCTCTGATGCACGAAAAGGAATTGCATTGTTTCAGTTGGATCAATTAAAAGTTCCGGTGTTAGGATTAGTGGAGAATATGAGTTGGTTCACTCCAGAAGAATTACCAAACAATAAATATTACATTTTTGGGAAAGACGGCGTGAAGAATTTGTCGGAAGAATTACAAATTCCTTTGTTGGCGCAAATTCCTTTAGTGCAAAGTATTCGCGAAGCATCGGATTTAGGAAAGCCAACAGTAATTGAAAAAGATTCGCCGCTATCATTGAACTTCCTTGAACTAGCGCAGAATGTAGCGCAACAAGTTGCGATAAAGAACGCCGAATTAGTTGAAGCTTAATTATACAGAAGAAATAGTATCTTTGATAACCGAAAAATGGACGCATTACATCAAAAAGTAGAAGAGGCTCTGAACACCATCAGGCCTTATTTGCAGGCAGACGGAGGTAATGTTTCTGTGGTTGAAATTAAAGACAATGTTTTAAAATTAGAACTCACCGGCGCTTGCAAGAACTGTAACATGAGTCACATGACCATGAAAGCAGGGATTGAAGAAACCATTAAAAGCGCTGTTCCTGAGATAAAAGAAATACAATCGGTTAACCGATAATATATTTATGAAACTTACGCAGAAGTTAAAAGAAAGCAAGAAAACATTATTCTCTATTGAAATCCTTCCTCCTTTAAAAGGGAAAAGCATTCAAAGCATTTACGACAGCATTGATCCTTTAATGGAATTCAAGCCGGCTTTTGTTGATGTGACCTATCATCGCGAAGAATACATTTACAAAAAACGTGATGGAGGATATCTAGAAAAAGTAAGTATTCGTAAACGTCCAGGCACTGTTGGAATTTGTGCGGCCATCATGAACAAATATGATGTGGAAGCTGTTCCGCATATAATTTGTGGTGGATTTACAAGAGAAGAAACGGAGAACGCCTTGATCGATCTTCAGTTTTTAGGAATTGATAATGTTCTTTTACTTCGCGGAGATAGTATCAAAACTGAGCCTTCGTTTGTTCCTGAGCCGGGTGGACATCATTACGCCCTTGATCTGGTAAAACAAGTGAACTTCATGAACAAAGGTTTGTATTTGGACGACGAAATGAAAGATGCTGCGCCAACTGATTTTTGTATTGGTATTGCGGGTTATCCTGAAAAACATTTCGAAGCACCTAATATGGTGAGCGATCTTAAATATTTAAAAGCAAAAGTTGACGCGGGTGCTGAGTACATTGTAACTCAAATGTTCTTCGATAATCAAAAGTATTTTGATTTTGTTGACTTGTGCAGAAAGAATGATATAAACGTTCCTATTATTCCGGGATTGAAAATTTTCTCAAGCAAAAAGCAAATTACTTCTCTTCCAAAAATATTCCACATCGACATTCCTCAACCGTTTTACGAAATGCTGGAGAAGTGTAAAGATGACAAAGCCATCAAACAGGCGGGAATTGAATGGTGCATTCATCAATCAAAAGAATTGGTGAAAGCTAATGTTCCGTGTTTGCATTTTTATACCATGGGAATGTCAGAGGCAACCAAACAAGTTGCGAAAGCTGTTTTCTAAGAAAAATCCTTGAGGCAGAAACCGCAAAGAGTTTCACTTCGCAAAGAAGCGCTAAGAGCGCTAAGTTTTATCACCATTGTTTTTTAAAAAGAAGGCAAAGCCTTCGGTATCGCAAAGACAGTTGCATTTCGGGATTCTTTGAGTAGGCGAAGCCTTTGCCTTCTTATTAGTTTAGGCGATAAAACTTTGCGAACCTCTGCGCTCCTTTGCGAGAACCAAAGGTTCTTTGCGGTTTCTGCCTCTAATTAACGTACATTTGTCCTCAACTCATGAGCTATAACTTTTATACCGGCGAAGTTCTCTTAATTGACAAACCCCTAGGCTGGACAAGTTTCCAGGCCGTGAACAAATTAAAACACGGTATAAAATATCATCCCTCTTTTATTCACGAAGGAAATAAAGTAAAGCCAAAGATCGGCCATGCCGGAACATTAGATCCGTTAGCAACCGGATTACTTATTGTTTGCACGGGCAAAAAAACAAAAGAGATAGAAAGTTTCATAGGTTTGACAAAAGAATACACCGGAACTCTTTTCCTTGGTGCAACAACTCCGTGCTTCGATCTTGAAAAACCAATAGATCATACCTTTCCAACAGATCACATCACCAAGGAAAAAATCCATTCTGTTTCCAAAAGTTTTCTTGGCAAACAAGATCAGGTTCCTCCTTTATTTAGCGCCATTCAAATAAATGGCAAGCGTGCGTACACTCACGCGCGTGCGGGAGATGATATTGAACTAAAGCCAAGACAAATTGAGATCTTCGAATTTGAAATTACCAAAATAGAAATGCCACATGTTTCATTTCGCATTGTGTGCGGCAAAGGAACTTACATTCGCAGCATTGCTCGTGATTTTGGTCTGGCATTAGAAAGCGGGGCGCATCTTACAGAATTGAGAAGAACAAAAATTGGTTCATACGATGTGAAGAATGCGGTGAGTCCGGAAGAGTTTGTGAACCGTCTTTAATTATTTCCCCCGTCTTATTAACGAGAACTTGGTGGTTGTAGGCACAACATTCCCCAGCAAAAATCCCCAGGGTTTTAATGATTCTATGTGATCAAAAATAACTTTGAATATAGCAGTTAGGGGTATTGAAAGGAACATGCCGGGGATTCCCCACAATGCACTCCCGATCAAAATAACAATGATGGAAACAAGTGCATTAATTTGCACCCGTGAGGCCACGATCTTTGGAATGATATAATGATTGTCGATAAATTGAACAACAATGTAAATGACAAATACCAGGATCGCATACGTGGAAGATTCTTTGGTAACAAACGCTATGATCATTGGCAGAGCAATGGCAACTATTCCTCCAATAAACGGAATGATATTTAAGATCGCACCCGTTATGCCTAATACAACAGCATAGTCTATTCCTAGTATAAGTAACCCCACGGAACTTAAGGTTGCAACAATGATCATCTCAAAGAAAAGACCTACAAGATAGCTCTGGATGATCTTTTTACTCTTCAGCAATACCCCCTCCACTGAAGCCTGATGTTCTGCTCCAAAAAGTTTACGGATAAAGTTCAGCAATAAGGGTTTATAATAAAGGATCATGAACAAATAAACAGGCAGTAACATTAAGGTTACGATCACATGGCTTACTTCCATAAATCTCTCTCCAAGTTCAAAATTATCGATGGCCTCATTCTGAGTTTCTTTGGTCCAGGTATTTATTTTTGAAACGCGGATATTGAACCTGTCAGAGATCCAATGCACGAGCTGACTACTTGAGGCGTTGAACTTTGCTTTCAATTGCGGATACGTTTCGCTGAACATGGTAACTTGAGAGGAAACCATATAAAAAACACCACATACCACCAAAATCGCTACGATCACCGCAATTGAGATAGAAACGATCTTGTTGATCTTTTTTGACATTAAAAAATTAACCAGGGGATTCAGTAAAATAGCGATGATGGTGCCGAACACAATAGGGATGATGATCTGCTGCCCCAAGTACATGGTATATACAAAAAAGAAAAGCGCAATGGAGATGAGCGCGATCTTTGCGTAAAAAGGTATTTTAAAGTTTGCGTCCACTATTTTGTATTGTACTCTTCTTTGATCTTGCTCACCAGAAAACTTCCGGCGGATTTAATGCCATCGGCATTGTTCTCAACTTTAGATCCAATAAAAGATCCCAACATGGTGCCCACTAATTTGATCAATGGATTTTTTGAATCTCCTCCAAATAGTTTTTTAACCAGGAACCCCGCTCCAAGCCCAAGCGCTGTATTTGCTACTTGTGATCTTAGATCGGGAGAAATAGCGGCCTGCTTAAATGTATTTTTGATAATATTGATAGGCTTTAAGCTTTCATAGGTTGCCCGGAATTGTTCTTTAAGAGCAGCGGCTTGCGTTTTCTGTTCGCTTTCTGTTTCAAGTATACGTTGATTCAATAAAAGATAGGGGTCTTGTTTTTGCATGCGCGTTTATTTTAAACTTTGTATAATGATGGCATTCCTTAAAGGGATCTTGATCCATGTTCGGCGAAAAAGGTAAAGTACGAGACCGCCTACCATATAAAATCCAGCCACCGCAAAAAAACCTAAGTACACTTTTCCCAAAGTTTCACCTATCCATAGTGATACACCTATATTGAAGATCAGAAAAAATAAAACGGCAAATACAATAACAACAAAGCTTGCAGTGAGGTCCGAAACAATATCCGAGATCTTGCTGATGATCTTTAGTTTAAAGACCTCAGCACTTATCTTCACATAAGATTCAGTTCTCTCTAAAAGAATTTCAACGGTTGGAACTTTATCTTCCATAGATCTTATTTTTTAGTTTGATTGTTCTCTGCCAAAAGAGAGGCTTTATCTTTAGTTGCTTCAAATTCTTTCTTCGCATCATCCATAAACGCTTTGAATTTATCTTGTAAAGCGTCGGTAAATTCGTTTGTTTTGCCTGCGATCTTTTTTCTTGTTTCACTTCCTTTATCGGGAGCAAAAAGGATGCCTAGTGCGCCTCCAACTGCTGCACCCAACAATAGGGCGCCCACCAATTTTACTGTATTGTCTCTGTTTTCCATAATTATGTTTTGTTTAATTGTTTATATTATTTCTTTTCCTTTAATGATCCTTAAAATAATTGCGATGAGTGCGAGCATCAGCAAAGCGTGAAACAATCCACCGGCGCCAAAGCCGATGTATCCTATAGCCCAACCAATGATCAAAATAACTGCGATGATGTAAAGTAAGTTTCCCATAATTTTATTTTTAATTTAAAGATGTATCCCCAATCCAAATGTTGAGATTCCGCTTGACAGGTCGAGGAACAATCCAAGTTTTCTGTTTAAATGGTATTCTGCTCCAATATGTCCGTCGAGATATAGTCCGCTTGAATTATGTTGAACCACGGTTTCCCCGTAGTAACCGCTCTCCCAGGTTGTTTTGCGAATTGCAAAACCTATTGAACCCGCAAGATAAAAATCCCAACGTGGTCCTGCGCCAAGTAATTGATCGAAGTAATATGTTCCTTTCACGCCAACCGGTATAACTGTAGTGTGGTACGAATAATTACGATATTCGTAGTGAGGATTTCCCCAATAGTAATAATTACTGTATGCATAATAGGTAATGAATGGAGCGAGTGTTAGATTCTTTGCCACATCAAATTCAAAATCCAAATGCAAAACAGGAGTTGTGTTCCCGATATAACCGTAGTAACCAATTCCTGCGGCAAGATTCAACGTTCTTCCATACTTCTCGCCACCCGATGGTGTTAGTTCAGGTGTTGCGGACTGTTGCGCTGATGCAGACAATCCCAATATTAATAGCGTGCATAGTGTGATAAAATTCTTCTTTTTCATATTCTCTAAGTTTTAATAGTGATTAAAGGACCCTGAGTAACCATAAGATCAATAGTATAAGCGCAACAACAAGAAGTATATTGATCAATCCTCCAAGTCCAAAACCTCCGGCTAAAAAACCAAATGCCCATAATAACAGTATCACCAGGATAACGATCCAGAATAAGCTGAGGCCCTCTCCATCGCCGGCGCTTGTTCGCGGCTGCAACACTAATTTCCTAAACTCCGCTACGGGTTTGGACATCCCTGTGTTCTTATAGCTTGGCGTGAGTGTTTGATTTGAATTTTCTTTTTTTACGGAAGATGCGCTTGCCACGGCGTTTTCTTTTGGCTTCGGAGCCATTTCCGTTTTATTGTCCGTAGACACGGCGCTCAAAACGCGTATCGAATTTAACTTTTCCGATTCTGCGCTCTTTGCTGATGTGTTTAAAGCAATTGTTTTGTTCTTAGTTTTTGTGTGCGAAACATAATATCCTTTGGTGTAGTGTCGCTTTGTAATTCCCATTCTTCCCTTGCAAGAGGGCATTAATAGTATGGCGATCAAGCAAAGTACTGGGTATATAATTAGTTTTTTCATTTCTTGTTTTTAAATTGTTGGTTATTAAAATCGGTATCCTACAGTTGCCTGGTACCAGGCGTTCTTGTAACGCGGCGTTGTCGAGCTTCCGTCGCCATTATTGTTCTGAAGATCCCAACCTGCTCTTGCACCAAGAACTATATGCTTTAAAGTAAGATCTATTCCTCCTGTAAAACATAAAGTGTTCTTACGCAAATTCTCGTTCTTGAATTCCGTTTCTTGTAAAAAAGAAGTAGTGCTGCTGGTCCATACGTCTTTTTGATTAAGCAAGTAGGAATATTGCGGACCTGCTAATAAAGTGATGAACTCACTCGGTTTAAAAGCAAATAGCAATGGCGCGTCAATATACGTTGTAGTGCGGGTGAATTTGTAAGTGCTTCCAAACAAGCTTCCCGTTGCTGCAAATCCTTTTTGCGAGAGTAAAACCTCAGGTTGCACACCCAAATATTTGCCAATTGGAATAGCTAAAAAAGCTCCGCCGGCAAAACCCAATTTAGGATCTGCCTGAAAATCCTGCCCCTTTGAATCGTAAACGTTTGAGTAATTTGCTCCAACTTTTAACCCGAACAATAACTTTTCACGTAGATCAGTTTCGTTTTGTGCGGTAATAGCGTTACCAGTTAAAGTTATAATAGCTAGTATTAAGATCGATTTTTTCATTTTATGTTTTTTTATTTTCTGGTTATAATTTATTTTCTGGTGTTTTGAATAGTAAAAGAGGCTATCGAATTTCCTAGGGCCTCCATTTCGCGACTGAATTCTGTTTTAAATAGATCCCAGTTTGCTTTGCTCACGGCTTTGTAGTCCGCTAGTTTCTTTTTGTTATCGGTATTTTTTTTCTCAAGGTCCTGGATCTTTTTGTTGTACTCTTCCCTGGCCTCTTTCTTTTCATTCTCGATTCTCTGTTTGAACTCCGAAATACTTTTATCGTTGGCCTCTATTTTCTGGTACGTTACCGTGCGATAATTTTCCATGTCAACTAAATATTCTTCGTTGGCTTTATTCAGATCCTCCTTTGCATTTGCCATATCTTCCTTTGCATTCTCTATTTTTTGCGATGATGTGTTGCAGCCGCTTAGGATCGTAACAGCCAGACACGCGATCGTTGCCATATTTAAAATTTGTTTTTTCATTAGTATATATTTAAGTGATTATTGTTTGTTGTACAAAGGTGAACAACTTAAAGGCGCTATGCATTACAGTACGAATCCAATATGTTACATAGTTCACTTATTATGAAAAATCCCCTGTATGAAACACACAGGGGACTTTAATAAGATAAGAGCACGCACTAGATCACTTCCTCATAACCGCTTTTGATAATGGTAGAAAGTATCTTGCAACGCTCTTTAGCTTTAATGATGTAGGGCGAGTGCGCGGGCACAATAATGAATTGTCCCGGTAAAACTGATTGCGATTCATTCCCTATTTTAATGGTAGCCTTGCCTTCCAGGATCTGAATGAACGAATCGAAAGACGATCGTTTTGCATCGTATGTTTGTTCGCTATCAAATGCGTACAACACAATGTTTCCGGTTAGTTTACCCAAAACCGTTTTTGAGGTAATGAAATTCGGGATATATTCTATGGAATCTATGAATGTAAATGTCTTCGATTTCTCTAATTCGGGATGTTCCATGCTGATTTTTTTTGTTTGAAAAAAGCAGGACTTTTAACTCCTGCTTTTTATTATGGTAATTGTTAGGGTTAAGCGTATTAAACTTTTTCCGCAACGCCGCTATTGATAAGCTGAATCACTTCTTCGCGCTTTTTATTGATCTTGTTTCCAATTCGGTTAAGCAATTCATTCTCTTTTCCCGATTCAAATTTTAGATCTGCATCGGTTAGGGTGTTGAATTTTTCTTTCAATTTTGTGGCCTGTGGTGTCCAATCCCCTGTGATCGAAAATGTTTCTGTTGGCTTGTTGTTGTTTTCCATGATACTTGTTTTTGGTTATTAATAAATCTGATGACAAAGGTGAGTGTATTTTCTCCGGCTTGTGTTACATAAGTAAAAATTGAACTTACATCAATCTCACTTTACAAAGTTGAACAGATCACCAAAACACCAACGCTTATAAAAGCGATAGTAAATAACAGCAGATAATTATTAACACTGAATTCGGTAAACAGCTTTCTAACGGGGTAGATGATCCGCGTTTTTACCGGCGTAATGATCGCTTTTTGCAATGGTCCGATCAAGCGTATTCCAAAATGTTCATCGGGAACTTGCTTATTGATGTCGCCGTTCATTTTCCAACTTGTTATAAGTTTTATTGAACTGAGTCGTTCTCTTAAGTTTGCAATTTCCGGACTCAGATTTTCCCTGATTCTCTTCTCCACGAAATAATATGGCGGGGGATTCCTTTCTACTGTTAAGTAGGCAAGGGATAAACTTGATGGACTTGTTTTCATTTGTTTGTTTTATTTTGTGAAATTAAAATTCTATAAAACAAAGGTGGGACTAATAGCGCTACATTACCTTACATTGCTTAGATGCGTTGTTACATGTATCACTGATTGTACGGATCATTTTTGAGAGGGTTTTATCTTCGTGTCTACGGTTTGCGTAGCATAGGTATCGCGAAGTTCATTCTTAGTAGACGATTCGTTCACGCTGATCTTATCTTCACCGTTTTTCTTAATTACTTCAAGATCTCCTTCTATTGAGGGAATTTCTGTTTTAATGGGATTTATCGACATGTGTTTGATATTAGGTCGTAAAGTTGGTTTATAGTCGCTCAAAAAACTTATACGATCTTTTCTCAAAGTTACAGAAATCACATGTTTTCGAGATTGCTTTTACGTTTGTTCTTCAGCTGCTTGAAAACCGAAGGCGAAAGCCCGGTTATCTTTTTGAATTGATTCGATAAATGCGCCACGCTGCTATAGTGCAGTTTATAGGAGATCTCTGTTAGATTCAACTCATCATACAATATCAATTCCTTTACCTTCTCTATCTTGTGGATGATAATAAATTGCTGGATCGTTATACCTTTTACCTCCATGAACACATTGGACAGATAGGTGTAATCATAATCTAACTTCTGGCTTATATAATCGGAATAATTAGTTTTAGGGACTTCATCGGAATAATGGATCATTTCTATGATCACATTTTTGATCTTCTCAATAAGAATAGCTTTTTTATCATCCAATAGTTCGAGGCCTGATCTTAGCAAATTAACTTTTAACTGCTCTTTTTGCTGCGGAGTAATATCCTCCAGCATCTCAACTACGCCAAGATCAACAACCACGTAGCGCAAGCCTAGTTTCTTCAACTCTTCTTTCACCATCATTTTGCAACGCAGGCTAACCATGTATTTTATATATAACTTCATCTTCTATTGCGGTAGATGAGCGTAAAAAACGCTGATCCAAAAACGGTATTACCTGAAGTTACGCTTAATAAGCGAGTAAAGCTATTTTATTTCTTTAAGGTGGCTGGGAATGCTATTGTAGCACAAACAAGTATTACGAATAAATCTGAGATATATGTAATAAACAGCGGAGCTCGTGTAACACGATAGTTCTTGAATTTATAGAGCTTTGCCTGATAATCGTGTCCATACAACGACATTTTAAAAAACTAACTCGTGATCATATATCTTTTTGCCAGCCTTATTTCAATTGTAATTTTAACGGCGCCTTTTTTATTCAAACTATCCCGTGTCATCGATACCAAATGACATTCAAAGATTCATTCAGCATTTTATTTAGATAAATTAAAACGCTCTGCGCCGAAATCGGAAACCCGATTTGAATGACTCTACGATGTGGGAAAAGTCATTTGAAAATTTTGACAATTTCAATTCAAAAACTCAAAATCACCATTCACTCATTCATAAAACATTTCTGAATAATTTTGTAGAGTGGGTCAAAAACGTCTGAATCCCCTGTTGGGCAAGGCTTTCAGGCCTTCTAACATTAGTCTCAAAACGTTTCACTCATCATTTTTTTTGAAACCGAATTTTTTTTGTTGCGTAAAAGTATTTACATTTGCATCAGAATAATTAGAAAACAAATGAAAAATTGTTTAACATATAGTAAAAGTATACGCCAGGGAGGCTTCGCGCCAGTGCTGGATCGTATTGGGTTATGTTGATATTTTTATAGAATAGAAATTAAATATAAAAACATAACCCCGACAAAAAAGTTCGGGGTTTTTTTGTGAGTCTAAATTTCTGCGAGCTAAAAAGGCGAAGCGGAAATTATTAGACGAACAATCCTGAGCTTGTCGAAGGGTTATGGAAAATAAAATGAGAGTGTATCTCTTAGATATTGTCCTCTTGGAGGAATGTTATCGCATGAAAGATAAAATGCAAGCGGTGCCCGCGTGGAAGGGATCGTTACATAGTAGAAAAGGAATGCTGAAAAATGTGCAAGACATATTTAGTAATCAAACAGGCTTTGTTTGAAAGGAGATCGTGTGCCTAAGTGTAAAAACTTTAGCCCGATCCCAAAACGATCGGGTTTTTTTGTGCAAATTTTTTCAGCGGATAATTCCATGCACGCGCCAGGGATTGTAGCGAAAATCCTTTTTGCTTCCATGGATTTCCGCTGCAAAAAGATTGCAGCGAAAAGCCCGGTGGCCCGAGCTGGTTATTTCCAAAGGCGAGGGACAGGCGCCCAAATAAATTGTCGGATGGTCTAGTGGCAGGACGGCAGACTTTGATTCTGCAGGCAGTGGTTCAAATCCATTTCCGATAACAACACTCCCTTAGCCCAATTGGCAGAGGCACTTGTTTTAGAAACATGAAAGTGTAAGTTCAAATCTTACAGGGAGTACAATAGATGCGCTTGTGGTGAAACAGGCAAACACAACGGACTTAAGATCTGTACAACTGCAGGTTCAACTCCTGCCAAGCGCACGAAAAAATGAAATGGAGAAATAACTGAGCGGGGCTCAGGCTTGTTTGCTAAACAAAGCGATCCAAATTTTTGGATTGAGTGTCGGGAACTCATTTCTCCGCGAGAGAAAAATATATTGGAGAGTAGCGTGCAATGGTGCACATCAAGACTTGAAATCTTGCGCGCTCGTAAAGAGAGGGTTCGATTCCTATACTCTCCGCAAAAAAAATTGAGATGTAGCTCAAGGGTAAGAGCAGCTGCCTTATACGTAGAAGACTATTGGTTCAAATCCAATCATCTCAACAAGATAAAATACAGGGAGGTATTTCAATTGGCAGAATCGGGGCTTTGGGAGCTTCAGGTTGCAGGTTCGAGTCCTGTTCTCCGTACTAGGCCGGTCTTATCTTCTAAATTAGATAAGACCGGCTTTTTTATTTCCCCTGAATCATTTGATAATTGCGAGGTTAGCTCGATGACTGAATTTATTTTCTCGGTTCGATAATGCTCAATTTTCACGTCATAGACTACTCCTTGCGGAAATAGTGTATTTTGAAAGGTTTGTTTTTGATAGTAATCGCCACAAGCCCACGCTGATGGGAGGTTACAGGCTAACCTACTTGTAAAATCAATCAATTCTTTAGGGTTCGATAATTTTTGGTCGAGCTTTTCGTAAGTCTTCATCAACTCCTCTTTTTGCTTGGTAAAAATCACCGAAAATTCTTGGTAAATATCAAAGGCTACCTTACCAATAGCATGGTTCTTCCTTAAAGTAAAGAACTCTTCATCTATTGAATTAATTTGCAAGGAAAGGGCTTTTTTCTCGCTTGTGTTGGCTTCTGTGCAATAATCCCACACATAGCGCAAATGTGCCTTTAAAGGCTCTGTGTGCTTGGTTTCTATCGAGTATTTCTTTAAAAACTCCTCGAACTTATTATGCATTATTTTTACGCTTCGGTTAATGCCGATTCCAATCTTATTAACCTTATAATAATAAAGCCCTTTCTTTTTTACTAAATAACCTGTATAAGGATAGCCCGTTTCCGCATCTTTTACAAAGACTTTCAATGGCAGGTTATCATTGGCTTTATTGACCTTAAATCCGGCAGTAGTTTTTAATTCGTTGGCTTTTAAAAATAACTCTTCGCTGATTAATGCAGGATGCTTGCCTTTTACTAATTCACCGTTCAGTAAATTGTGCGACATCATTCCGCAATAAAATGGATTCTTGAAAATCTCAGCCAGCGTTTGTTTGGGAACTGTTAGTCCTCTTACTTTTAATCGTTCAATTATTTGTTCTATCGTCATACCGATGGCTCGGTATTCAAAAGCTTCTTTAATTAACTCGCCTTTATCGTTGATAATTATAGTTTGTGTTGGCGCACCTTTTACAAATTCATAACCTGTTGGTGCATTACCGATCCATTCTCCTCTCAATAATTTTTCACGCATCCCATCAATCGTTTTTTGTCTGCGTAAATCATTATCGTATTTACTAAAAATGAACTGAATGTTTTGTTGCAAAGCTCCTGCGTGTGAGTTGGTATCTATTGGCTGAGTTACCGCCATAATATTTATACCTACTTTCTTTAACTCACCTGCAATGTAAATGGCACTATCTCCTGTTCTGCTAAAACGGTCTAAACTATACACTAAGATGTAGGAGATTTTTTCTTTACTCGCTTTTACAAACTTGAGCATGCGGTTAAACTCTTTGCGTTCATCGCTCTTAGCACTTTCATACGTTCCACCAAAGTAACCTTTAATCACAAGGCTATTCTTTCGTGCGTAATCATCGCAGTATTTTTTCTGCCACTCTAAACTTTGGTTTGTATCCATTTGCTCTTTGGAACTAACTCTTGTATAGATGACGCAGTTCTGAACACCTAAGTCTTTCACTTCGGTGTTTTTGCCTTTTGCAAATTTTCTAAGCAGCGTCTCGTTGTTCAATGGATTCTTCTCCTTCATGGTTGCCTCCTTTCAATTGTTTTATTTTTGACTGACTGTGTTTTTGTTTCATGTACAACTCATAAAAAAGCATGGATAATTTTTCCAATGATTTTATAGTTGCCTGCGCTTCTTCATCTGTGTATTTTTCAAAGCCTTTGTATGACCTTAGTTCGGCTATGGTCATTCGTCTTAATATTTTCTCTTTCTTCTCCGACATAAGCCTCCCTTCTTATTCTTGATCCTTTACTTTAATGAACTTGTATTTACGTTTTGCACCCGGGCGATTATTCTCCACCATAATAGTTGTAGGTTCATCTTGCCTGATTCGGATTTCTTTTCCTTTTTTATCTATCAGTATAAAACCCTTGTACTCTTTTGCTAAGAAGATTTGCATCACTTCCTGAAGTGTTGATTTTGATTTTGCAATTTCAACAGGTTCTTCTTTCTTTGATTTAAAGAACACATGTATCTTTTGAAAATCTCCTTCCATCACATAGTATAATAAATTTGCTTCTTGCTTGGTGTATAAAAACAAACCGCTGAAATACTCTACTAAGTAATCTTCCAAGATGTATGTATAAATAATGTTAGTGATGTTGATTCTGATTTGCGAACTGAATTCTATTTTATGCAAGAGTTCTTTTGGATATAAATGTTCGTTGGCTTTTAAAAACGGAATCCACTCTCCATCTTTAAATTGAATAATGGAAACAGCTTCTCTTGTTGCAACTGCTTCTGCAATTAAGATATGCAGAAAATGAAACTTGAATCCTTCTAAATTAAAGTCCTCATGATTATAGCCACCCGATTTTAAGAACTCGATAAACTCAGCTTTATCTTCTCCTTCATACTTTTCTAAAGCATTAATGTTTTTAGCCATGTTATCGTAGAGTTCTTTCATGGGAACATTCTCAAAAATATCATCGGCTATTTTTTTAATAGCTTCAATGCTAACTCCGAACGAACGCAATTCATCTACAACTTTGATCCAAACAAAATCCGTAAAACTGAACTTGCGGTTGTGTTCTTTATTTTCTCTTCCAAAACGTATAATGCCTTTTTCATCCCAGTGATTAATTACTCTATAATTAATTCCTGTGTCTTTTGCACTTAAGCGTTCTTCATTAATTACCTCATACAACTCCGCCAGCTTATCAAAGCTTCTTGTATCTACAAACTCATCTAATTTTAATGAAAACATCTTTTTCCTCCTTCTTTTATAGTTAAACTGTATCTTTACTTTATTATACACAAATGTAAGACAATTAAAACCGAATTTCCAAGTCAAAAATCGTAAATAATTGACCATAAATGCTAAAATTGCTAAAATCAGGGAGTTAAATAATTATATTGAAAATCAATATCATAAGTCAATAAAAGTAAAGAAATGACCATGGGAGGATAAAAAACGGTCAGGAACTATTGTAGGGTTAATTGGGGATGACTATCTTTGCATTAAGAACAGTATAAGAACAAATAAAGAACACTAAAAGACAAACGTAAGAACTCTGTTAACTGAAATAAAGAACTCTATGAGAACGGATTGTGGAGCGGTTGGAATAGCATTGGTAAAAACGTGTTTTTGATTGAAATAACAGCTAATTTGATAGGAAAATGAAGGAATTATTGATGAATTACTTAAACCAAGTGGTGTTGGAACAACTCAGCAAGGCTGAATTGATTAAAAAAGTAATGGAATTGCAGGAGCGTGATAAAGTTTTAACAGATAAGTTGACGGAGTTTTATAATTCAAAACGTGAAGCGGATAAAAATCACAAAGAAAATATTAAAGAATACAAGACGCGCATAGAAGAATTGATAAAGGAGTTGACACAATACCAAGTTGAATCGGAACACTATAAACGTATTGCTGATTTAAAGCTTGGCAATTCTTACAACTTAAATGCGACTTGGATTGATAAGATTGTTTTTGTTTTAAAAGAAGCCGGAAGACCGCTACGTTCTTCAGAAATTATTGAAATTTTAAAACGCAACGATATTAAGTTCAGAGTGCTTACGGATCATCAAAAAGGTTTATCTGCTCATTTAACCAAAGCCATGAAGTACGGGCGCATTATTGGTACTAAACAAAAGGGACAGAATGGGTATGTGTTTTCTTTGCCGGAATAGGCTATTCCTTATTGTAAATCAACCTGTTTAAATCTAAACCCTTGCTTTTGAACTCGGTAAATCTTAAAACCCTATATTTGCTAATAACAAAAAGAGAAAATTATTGAATAAACTATAAACTAAAATAAGACATATAAGAATTTGCGTTAACGCTAATTTTCGTACCGAAAAACTGCCAATTTATAAGTACACGAGAAAGAAGCCAAAACGCTCACGCAATGCGTGGGCTTTTGCTTTTTTCGTGTGCTGGGATGGCAGTCCCTTCGGTACGACTAAGTAGAATGTCCCACGCAGATTTTTTGTGGCTGCCACTACAAAAAATCATGACAATTGCAGAAATTCTTAGAGATAGTAATTACAACATATCTCTATTTACCGATAAGGAAATAAATAAACTGGAAGCGGAAATTGTTTTCCGTGAAGCAAAAGGAAAAAAGATTCCCTACATCAAATGCGCCATCCGCAATAAGGAAATTAAGTTAAATCCTGAAGAAATTGTTAGACAGCTTTATGTAAAGCGTTTAATTAATCTTTACAAATACCCTCAACAATTAATTCAATTTGAAATTGGAATCAATTTCGGTGTTGAAGTTAAACGTGCAGACATTGTTGTTTACGATGCAAACAGACCCGACACACCTTACATCATCGTTGAATTAAAAAAACCAAAATTAAAAGAAGGTAAAGAGCAGTTAAAAAGCTATTGTAATGCAACTGGTGCTCCTATTGGTATTTGGAGTAATGGTGGCATTGAACAATTTTATCACCGACAAGATCCGAATTACTTTAGTGAATTATCCGATCTACCTTTCGGAAATGAAAACCTTGATGACTTTTTAAAACAACGTAATCAATACACTATTCTTGATTTATTAGTTAATGATAAACTTAAAGAAAAATCTCTGAAGCAAATTATTCAGGAATTAGAAGATGAAGTTTTAGCCAATGCAGGGGTTGATGTTTTTGAAGAATGCTTTAAATTGATTTTTACTAAACTTTATGATGAAAAACAAAGTGGCGAAGACATTAGTAAAATTCAGAATTGGTTGGAGTTTAACGAAGGCAAATCACTAGAAGATATTCCCGAAAATGTTTCTAAGAAATTTAGAAAATTGCAATTCAGAAACATCGGGACTGACAAACAGGTAAAAGATAATTTTGAGGAGTTATTTTTAGAAGCGCAGGGCGAATGGAAAGGGATTTTTCCGGCAAGTACGCAATTAAGCCCAAGAATGACCCCTTCGCACACGGCTATTTGTATTTCCTATTTACAAAATATCAAATTGTTTAATTCTAACTTAGAAGTGGTAGATGAAGCTTTTGAATACCTTGTAAATAAAAGCAACAAAGGCGAGAAAGGACAGTACTTTACCCCACGTTATGTAATTGATATGTGCGTTAGGATGCTAAATCCTACTCCCGATGAGTACATGATTGATACCGCTTCGGGCAGTTGTGGGTTTCCTGTACACACTATTTTCAAAGTATGGAGTGAACTAAATCCCGAAGAAAGTCATTTGTTTACAGCACAAGACAAAACAAAAGAACAGATAAAATATGTTCGAGAAAAAGTATTTGCAATTGACTTTGACGATAAGGCTGTTCGTGTAGGAAAAACATTAAACATCATTGCTGGGGATGGTGAAACAAATGTGCTTTTATTAAACTCACTTGATTTTGAAAGTTGGAATGAAGCAGCAAAAGATGGCGCATTTCAACAGGATTTCGGGAAAGGTTTTTCAACTTTTGAAAAGCTAAGAACCAATAAAAAAGAAGTAAACAGTAGAAAAGATTTTAGGAATTTTCAGTTTGATGTATTAATGGCAAACCCTCCTTTTGCTGGAGATATTAAGGATAGCAAGATCATTACCAAGTATGAACTCGGCAAAAAATGGCAAAACAAAAAGGTAAAAGAAGGTGGTATTGAAAAGGTAATACAACAACATAAAGGTTTCGTAGATAAAATAAGTCGAGACATTTTATTTATTGAACGTAACCTTAATATGCTAAAACCGGGTGGACGCATGGCTATTGTATTACCACAAGGTAGATTTAATAACAGTAGCGATAAAGCGATTAGGGATTTTGTAGCAGAACATTGCCGGATTTTAGCGGTGGTTGGCTTACATGGCAATTGTTTTAAACCGCACACAGGAACTAAAACAAGTGTATTGTTAGTTCAAAAATGGGATGATGAGTTATGTCCTAAAAAGGAGGATTACAATATCTTTTTTGCAACACAACGTGAGGCTGGAAAAGACAATAGTGGTGAAAAGGTATACGAAACTGAAATAATACCTGCTGTTGAACCGATTTATAAAACATGGAAAGAAGATTTTATTGATGAAGACACCGGAGAGGTTGTAAATATTGAAAGACGAGAAATTAAAAAAGAAGGTCATCCTGAGCAAATTGTTTTTAAAAAAGACAAATGGGGTCATGCCATAGTTAAACACGATTTGTTTAATACCGATGGTTTAACTAAGGATGGAATTGCAGAGGCCTTTATTGAATTTGCAAAAAAAGAACGATTAAGTTTTTTTTAGGAAGCCCCTTTAATAAAGCCAAATACATGGCATTATTGGAGGGGCTGGAAATCTCGGTCTTAAAATTAAGTAGCTTCTTAAGTGATAATATAGACTTTCGATTAGACGCTGAATATTTTTCAAAGCAAAATATTCGTTTCTTAAATCAATTAAGCTTTAAAGGTTTTAAAACTATTTCTGAATTTGCATTTGTCACAGATGGCATTCATTCTTCTATTGATTATTCAGAAGACAGTGGTATACATCTTATTTCTGCAACATCGCCTCGTGAAAATATATTCGATTTATCAAGAAAAGCTTTCATAACTGAAAAGGCGCATAATGAAAATCCAAGAACTGCATTAGTTGAAAATGACATAATACTTTCAACTGTTGGTACTATTGGGAATTGCGCTGTAGTTACAAAGGATATGCTACCTGCAAATAGTGATAGGCACGTGGGTATTATTAGAATTACTAATAATGTTTTTACACCTTTTTATATTTCAACTTTCTTAACAACAAAATATGGTAGATTTCAAACTCTAAGAGAGAGTACTGGAAATGTTCAACTTAATCTGTTCATATATAAAATTCGCACTCTGAAAATTGCAAATGCTACTGATGATTTTCAAAGTATTATTGAAAAAAATGTTCTTAAAGGCATTGAATTATTGAATAAGTCAGATGGATTAATAAAAATATGTGAAGACAAATTTTTAGCGGAACTGAATATTCTCAATTGGCAACCAACTGCAAAAAATATAGCAATTAAAAAAATTTCAAATTCATTTTCCATCACAGGAAGATTTGACGCAGAATATTACCAACCAAAATACGATGAACTAACTAAGAAAATAAATGCTGTAAAACACGATACATTAGGAAACTTATGTACATTCAAAAAATCAATTGAGCCGGGTTCAGATGCATACCAAACAGAGGGAATTCCTTTTGTACGTGTTTCCGACATTTCAAAATTCGGCATTACTGAAACGGAAATACATTTAAACAGAAACGAGTTTGATTTGGATGAACTGAAGCCTAAAAAAGACACTATTCTCTTATCAAAAGATGGCAGCGTTGGTATTGCCTATAAAGTGGAGGAAGACTTAGATGTAATTACATCCAGTGCGTTATTGCATTTAAAATTAAAATCTAAGGAAGTGTTGCCGGATTATTTAACTCTTGTATTAAACAGCAAGCTTACACAAATGCAAGCCGAACGTGACGCAGGTGGCTCTATTATCCAACATTGGCGTCCTGATGAAATCAAGCAAGTTTTAATTCCAATTCTTCCAATCGATGTTCAGAAGGAATTAGCGAAACAGATTCAACAGTCCTTTAAACTTAGGAAAGAAAGTAAACGCTTATTAGAAGTTGCTAAAACTGCCGTTGAAATGGCAATTGAAGAAGGCGAAGGTAAAGCGACAAAGTTCATTAAAGCAAACTCTTGAGCCACTCATACGCCTTATCGTAGGTTGTATATATTTCGGAGAATAAGCTAATTGAAAATACTTTATAAATAAGTATTAAATTTGCCCCTACATTGTCACAAACCCAAAACATACTCAACCCACACAATTGGACATCAACTTATGCTGATGAACTGTTTGGCTATGCTATGAGTAAAACAGGAAAGACTGAGTTGGCAGAGGATTTAGTTCAGGAAACGTTCCTTGCCGGATTAAAAGCAATGGAAAGCTTTAAAGGACAAAGTAGTGAACGAACATGGCTGTTTGCAATTTTGAAGTTTAAAATTGCAGATCATTATCGTAAGGCTTCCGCTAAATATGAAGTAAACAACCAAACTTTTTCATTTGACGACAACTCCTACATCGATAATTATTTCACGGAAGATGGAGATTGGAAAGAAAATGCTGCTCCACATTCATGGGGCGTTGTGCATTTAAACGCCATTGAAAACAAGGAATTAGCAAATGCTCTAAATTTTTGTATCGACAAACTTCCTGATAATCAGAAACAACTTATCCTTTTAAAATTAGTTGAGGAAGAAGAAACTGAAAAAGTTTGTAAGGAATTAAATATTACTTCGACTAACTATTGGGTGATCATTCACCGGGCTAAGTTACAATTAAGAGCTTGCCTCGAAAAAAACTGGTTTAAAGCATAAAACGCATGAAAAAGTTAATGAACATAATAATGTTGTCCTGTAATAAAGCTACTCTTTTAATAGAAAAGAGTCATGGAACGCCATTATCTTTTGTTGAGCGAGTGAAACTTAAAATGCATTTGGCTATGTGCGATAAATGTGCAGGTTACCAGAAGCAGAGTCTTATTATAGAGAATGCTCTGAAATCCAATCATCAATCATTCCCTAATCCATCTAATTTGAAGTTAGCAGATTCATCTAAAACCCGCATTCAGAAAGAAATAGATGAAAATCTAAAAAAATAATTCATTTTTTGTGTAAGGTTTTTAAAAGGCATACTACTATCAAGTATAAACCTTTAAAAACATCAAAAAATGAAAAATCTAAAAACGTTTATCACCATCCTTGCATTATTCATCGGAATAACCGCATTTGCTCAAGACAAAACAAAAGTAATTGCCCTCGTAACCAAAGCGAACTGGTGTCCTACCTGTAAAGCTAATGGAGAAAGAATGGGTAAAGAAGTTTTCTCTGCCTATAAAGCAGGAGAGTTAAAAGTTGTTGCAAACGATCTTACTGATGATACTTCTAAAAAGACTTGTAAAAAAGCAATCGAAGAAGCGGGCGTAGCAAAAATTGCAGAGAGTACCAATTCCACAGGGATTATAACGCTTATAGATGCGAAAACCAAAAAAGTAATTTCCACCATTAGTGTAGCCAAAACGACAGAGGAAATAAAGGCTGCCATTGATGAATCGTTGAAAAAAGCTTAACAGCACCCCACCCATACCATGAGGTTAATTGAAAAATTACCTCATGGTATTTCTTAAACCATCTCAATTAAAATTTATGACCACAAACAAAAAAAAGAAGATCGTAAAAATTGTCTTTTTAACCATTCTCTTCGGAGCAATAATAGGAGGCGGAATATTTTTATACCTGTGGAATATGCCACACATCGATGTGCAAGCTCAAAAGGCAGATTTCTCGGTGAGTACAACAAGCATCGTCAATGAATACCTTAATAATGAAAAGGCCGCAAATGACAAGTATTTAAGTGATGAAGGAGATTCAAAAATATTTATCATAAAAGGCACAGTTAAATCAAAAGATACCGACATGAATAATCAGGTAACTGTATTGTTGCAAGAAGCGAACGATAAATCCGGAGTTAAATGTGTTTTCACGACAGAAACAAATAAAAATGCCGATGCCTTACAAATAGGGCAACAAACAGCTATAAAAGGAATCATACGTTCCGGTGCAAAATATGATGGTGATTTAGAGTTATATGAAAATGTATTGCTCGAAAAATGTGATGTAGTAACAGAATAATTAAATAAATAAAAACAAAAAGTATGAAAAAAGTAGCAGTAGTTATCGCTTTAGTAATTGGTACAATTACCTTATTCAGTTTTAAGCAAACTGATGAAAAATTAGTAAGTAAAAAAAGTCAGATTGATATTTTCTCGCACACGGATGCTGAAGATATTAGCGCAGTAAACTATGCCTCAACTGCCACGTTGAGCAAAGAAACAGGAGATGTGGTTGTTTCTGTTCCGATGCAAAGTTTTGAATTTAAAAAAGCCTTAATGCAAAAGCACTTTAATAGTGAGAAATTTCTTGACACCAAAGCTTTTCCTAAAGCAAAATTTAAAGGAAAAATCACCAACTTAAAAGACATTAACTTCTCTAAAGATGGCGTTTACAACGCTACTGTTTCAGGAGAAATGACTATTAAAGAAACAACCAATCCTGTAAACGAAAAAGGAACGGTTACTGTAAAAGGCGGACAAGTTACAGTTGATACCAAATTAAAAATTGTATTGGCAGATTATAAAATTGCGTTTGAAAAAGGCAAGCCATCAAAAAACATTGCAAAAGCAATTGATGTTACTATGAAAATTGAATACTAATATGTTGAAGGGTAAACGAATATTAATTACAGCCGGGCCAACCAAGGAGTTTATTGATCCTGTTAGATTTATATCTAACGCCTCATCAGGTAAAATGGGCTACGCCATTGCTGAAGAACTAAGTAGCAAAGGTGCAGATGTAATTCTTGTTTCAGGCCCTACTAACATAAAGTGTAACTCTACTAAAATAAAAGTTGTACAAGTTACAACTGCTTTAGAAATGCTAAAAGCTTGTCAGCACTATTTTGATAGTGTTGACATTGCTTTTTTTACCGCTGCTGTAGCTGACTACAGACCATTGATTATGGAATCGTCTAAGATTAAAAAGAGCGATGAAACCATGACCATTCAATTAGATTTGACACCAACAAAATCAGCCTTTTATTTAATGACGATTCGATAAAACACTTTCCTTTAAAAGCTAAAACCGAAGTAGCTAAGGATATT
This sequence comes from Bacteroidia bacterium, assembly GCA_044229315.1. Taxonomy (GTDB): domain Bacteria; phylum Bacteroidota; class Bacteroidia; order B-17B0; family Aurantibacillaceae; genus Aurantibacillus. The sequence continues at coordinate 813,443 of JBGATG010000002.1, read as the reverse complement.
GTTGCAGAGTTAGAAACTCGAATTCAAAATCCTATAATAATCTAAATTCATTAAACGTATCGCATTTATTTACAGCGCGTTACGGCAAATAGACAAAAATCTTTCTATTTCTTGTAAGGAATTATCATTTGCTACTACTATCCCATTAAAGGTGAAGTAATTATCAATTTATTAAAACCCGATGCAAATGAAAAACATATTTATCCTATTCGGCATATTGTTCATTACAGCTTCGTTTACTCCAAAGGCAAATGTTACTGATGCAAATTCCTATCCGAAACCTGAAGGAGTAGATAACCTTCTATTTTATGTTCAGCGCACGATCAATGCAAATACTATTGTATACACGCTTAATCAAGATAAAGATGGAAATCTGAATGAAAAAGAACCTATTAAAGTTTATTGGGTAAAATATGCACAAGGCGGAAAGATTGATCCATTAACTTACATACAAAAAAATTATGCTTACGGTGTTCAATCCAAAATGATTGATTCAGAGAAAAAATCATTCTCATTCGAGTTTGTTTCATATCATAAAAAACAATTCTACCTTCTAAAATCTGCTACTGATAAAAAGTATCATGTGTATGGCTACATCAATAATAAGTTGACAATACTAAATAACATTCTTGTAAAAATTGAAGGCGGAACTTTTTGGGTTCCGAATGTGAAATACGTTGAAGTAAAAGCTTTTGATCCAACCGCTTCAGCAGAAGTAACTGAAATAATCAAGCCTTAACCCATTAAAAATAAAATTATGACCGGACACATCATTAACAACCTTGTGGAGATAAACGACCTTTTAAAGGGATTATCTCAGGAACAGTATAATCGACAACTTGAAATTTTAAGCAATGCCTCTATCGGGCAGCATGTGCGTCATATACTTGAATTTTATCAATGCCTGTTCAAAGGTGAGGAAAGTAAAGAAGTGAATTACGATGCACGTCAACGTGATCTAAAATTGGAGTCTGATGTTCACTTTGCTTCAAAAACTATTGATGAGATTATTAACGCTTTACTTGATATTAAGGCTGATTTTCCTGTAACATTTGTGGCTGATTATTCAACGGTTCAAGACCAACAACCAACAATGATTCAATCATCGTTTTACCGTGAGCTTGCCTATAATCTCGAACACAGCATCCATCATCAAGCTTTAATTAAAGTAGCTATTACAGAGATGCAATTAATATCATTAGTGAAAAATACTTTTGGATATGCGCCTTCAACTATAAGACATATTAAAATATGTGCACAGTAACATACATACCTACATCAACTGGATTTTATTTCACCTCAAGTAGAGATGAAAGAGCGAGTCGTGATACATTGATTCCTGCTGTTTATGAAAGAGAGGGAATAAAATTGGTGTATCCAAGGGACTTGAAAGCCGGTGGAACCTGGATTGCTTCTTCAATGGAAGGCAGAACTGCTTGTCTATTGAATGGGGCATTTGTGAATCACGATAAAAAAGATAATTACTCAAGAAGCAGGGGATTAATTCTTTTAGAAAGTTTTAGTTATAAGAATGCGGATGAATTTTCAAAGGGAGTTAATTTAGAAAACGTAGAACCTTTTACACTTTTACTTTTGGATAGTAATTCCGGTGAATTAGAGTCGTTCAATGAGTTTCGCTGGGATGGCGAGAAAAAATATTTCAGAACAATTGACATTACTAATCCACAAATTTGGTCATCTGCAACTCTGTACAATAGCGCAGTACAAGGGAAAAGACAAGGTTTATTCAATCAATGGCTTCAAAAGCATTCAGATTTTAAGGATGCCATGATTTTAGATTTTCATAACAGAAAACACGGATTAGCAAATTCGGAAGATCTGCTTATGAAGGGTGAGGGAGATTTGATGACCTTAAGTATCTCACAAATTCATCTTAATAATGGTGAATCTGTTTTTAATTATCATGACATCATCAATAGCAAATCTTACAATATTAAATTAAAGCAGAAGGAGGTATTTCATGTATAACGGAATTGCAATTGCTTTGGCATGGCCTGAAACGCTTTGTAAACAGGCAGGTGCATGGTACGATAAGCCTTTAAAGTGGTTGGGCATTAATAAATCTAACTATTATAAAGTTGGGCATGCTGCTGTAGTTTTAATAGAAAAATCATCAGGTAATTGCCATTATTTTGACTTTGGGAGATATCATGCCCCTTATCAACACGGGCGAGTAAGAAGTGCATATACTGACCATGATCTTGAAATGAAAACTGCTGCCAAAGTTGATGAAAAAGGTAGACTAATTAACTACAATGAGATATTATGGGAACTTTACAAAAACGAATCTTGTCATGGCAATGGAAGCTTGCATGCTTCGTATTGCGATGTTGATTTCAACAAAGCATTTGAAAAAGCAAATCAAATGCAATCCATTTCGCCAATTCCTTATGGGCCATTTTTACCAAATGGAACAAACTGTTCCCGATTCGTCAATACAGTTGTAGTTAGTGGTTCACCAAAATGGTATTACAAATTGGTATTGAATTATCCTAAAACATTAAGTCCAACGCCAATAGGGAATGTAAAAACACTTTCAAATTATGCAGTCATCGGTGTTACCTGCACATCACCAATTTTAAAACCTCAATTCAACACAATAAAAATTTCTAATGATCCAATCAGAAGTATATCATAAAATCGTCCCGAAGCCACAATTACCTCAAAACTTAACTAGGAACGCAAAATGGTTAAGCGGAGAAGGCTGTGGCTCTTGGTTTGCAATTGAAATGAAAGAGTTTAGTATATTAATCTCAAGGTATAGTCCCGATGGAAAATTAGAATGTTCAGGAATATTTCAACAAATACAAGGTGAAGCAATTGATTTAAATAGCGATTATGAATTTACCTATTTGAGCCATTGTGCAGAAGTTAATATCATTCAAAATAAATCAAATTTAAAGTTCAAACTCATCTCAAGAAGCTTATGAAAACAATAGCATTTACAACAATTTCTCTTGCATTAATTCTTTTTATTTCCAGTTTTAAAAACAAATCAAGTGAAATTAATTCAGAAGAAGGAATTCAATTCTTTACAGGAACATGGCAACAAGCAATAGATAAAGCAAAAAAAGAAAATAAGTATATCTTTCTTGATGCCTATGCCAGTTGGTGTGGGCCATGTAAAATGATGAAGCACAAAACATTTACTAACAAAGCTGTTGGGGATTTTTACAATAAGCATTTCGTTTGCGTAGCAATTGATATGGAAAAACCCGGAGACGGGCCGGCTTTGGCAGATAAATTTTCCGTAGAGGCATATCCCACTTTAATCTATTTTCATCCTGACGGAAAACTTATTGGAAAAGCAATGGGCTTTCGCAAATCAAAAGAGTTTTTAGAAATGGGGGAACAATTTGTAACAAAAGCAAAATAACATGGAATTGAATAAAATTTTTAAATCAGCTTTATCATACGCAGAATACAGAGAACTGGTAGATAATTTGGTAGCCGGTGGTAAAACAACAGGAAATAATCAAAGTGAGAAATTACTGGAGTTTACAAAACTGAACATTCAAAGAATGAACAGGATTGATAAAACGGTTCAATTGAGTTCCGGAGCCATCGACAAATTAAAGTCGCAATCTCACCCCATGAATTTGCTTTCAATTGGCGATGCGTGGTGTGGGGATTGCGCACAAATTATCCCGGTTGTAAACAAGATCGCAGAAAGTTCGGAAGGGAAGTTTGAACTAAGAATTATTTCAAGAGATACGTATCCTGATTTAATGGAAAAGTATCATTCAAACGGAGCTAAAGCGATTCCAAAAGTTTTAATTCTATGCGGTGAAACAGGTGAACTTTTATGTACATGGGGGCCGAGACCAAAGCCTGCGCAGGAAATAATGCTGAATTGGAAAAGCAATAAAGATACCATCACTTGGGAAGATTTTGAGAAAGAATTGCATTTATGGTATGCAAGAGATAAGGGACAAACAATAATTAATGAGTTTATCGGGCAAATGGAAGTATGCGAAAGGAAAGCTATTATACAGCAATAAAGATTTCATTGCTAATAGGAACGGTTTTGAACCTAATAAATAGTTATGACGCAATTATTGTAGGCGAATGGTCTCTTAAGCTGATGTTTAAAATAGTATTGACCTACTGTGTACCTTTTGGTGTATCTCTATATTCCTCTTGGAAAGCAACTAAACTAAATCAAAAATGATGAAACAGGTCGTGAAAATATTTTTGTCGCTGATTGTATTTGTAACTAGTATTTCGGTTAGTGCGCAGCATGTCAATCTTTCTAACTTTTATTTGATCCCAAATGATAAAGAAGTTTTGATGTATTGGACGATTGATAGTGGTCCAACCTGTAACGGAATATCTGTTTGGCATTCCACTGACAGTTTAAACTATGAGGAAATCGGAAACATAGGTGGTGTATGCGGTAGCAGTAGTTCTGCTACACCATATAATTTTACTCATGATAGCCCCGTTTTGAACGCAACAAACTATTATAAACTTCGACTTGGATATGCTCAATTTTCCGAAATTAAAACTATCACAATTAAATACAATCAACCCGGTAAACTTTATGTGTACCCCAACCCAACAAGCGACCAAACAATAATAGAATTCAATAACGATCATTTAGATAGATATTCAGTTTTTATTTCTGACAACTTGGGAAACGTTGTATTCAAAAAAGAAGGAATTGCAGATGGAAGAGTTCAGCTGAATACAACAGGTTGGAATTCGGGAACGTATTTTATAACTGTAACCGATAATGGAGGAAGAGTTTTAAAAGAAAAATTAATTATTACAAAGTAAATGGCATTTATAAAAGTAATAGAACATACAGAAGCAGATGGGGAATTGAAAGTTATTTATGATGATTTAGTTGCCAAACGTGGAAAGTTGGCTGAAGTTCATAAAATACAAAGTTTAAATCCTGAATCAATTGTTAAACACATGGAACTTTACATGACCATTATGTTTAACAAATCTCCTCTGAGTCGAGCGCAACGAGAAATGATTGCAGTGGTGGTTAGTGTCGCAAATAACTGCGCCTATTGTCAAACACACCATGCAGAAGCTTTAAATCATTACTGGAAAGATCAGAAGAAAATAGATCAGTTAAAAAGAGATTTCAGTAAAGTGAATCTATCTGACATAGATTTAAATTTATGTGAATTGGCTTGGCAATTAACCCGAATACCAAGTGTCACTACCGAAACAATTATTGCCAAATTGAAGGATCTCGGGTTTGAAGATCGTGGAATACTAGATGCCAACTTAGTAATTTCTTATTTCAATTTTGTAAACAGAATGGTACTTGGTCTCGGTGTTCAAATTGAAACAGATAAAGGTGCAGGTTATAAATATTAAAAAGGAGTTATGATTAAATTAATAGAAAAATACGGATTCTTTCGATTGACTTTAATACCGTTGGGGTTGGTGATTATAATTTCAGCCATTGTCAATCAAATAATAGGCATGGGCATTGTTGGCTTAATTGTTCTTATTTTTGGCTTATTAAATAAGTGTTTACTTTTGGGTCATTGTGAAGTGCCGCTGAAAAGAAAAAATGATAAATAAATCTATAGTTGAGAAGATAGGATTGATTGGCCTGTTAATTACTGCCATCACTTCCCCATGTTGCTTCCCGCTCTTTGGTGTGATTCTTTCTGCTTTTGGCATAGGCTCCGTTGAACTATTCGGAGAGTCAACAATGTATATTTTTCTCACATTTTCAACCCTTGCCTTTGCAGGAAGTGTTTTCTCCTATTTCTATCACAAAAAGCTGCTTCCGATTCTTATTGCTTTGATATCGCTTATTTTTGTCTTTTACAATTATTTTAGTTCATACGAAGGAACTGAATTCACTAATCTCGGAATGATTGGATTAATGATAGCCGGAATAATGAATTATTATGAAACCAAAATATTTAATCTTATGAAAAATAAAGCTGTAATACTTCAATCTACAATCACATGTCCCCATTGCGGACACAAAAAAGAAGAGACAATGCCTACTGATGCGTGTCAATATTTTTATGAATGTGAAAACTGTAAAAAACAATTAAAGCCTAAACAGGGAGATTGCTGTGTTTATTGTAGTTATGGATCTGTTCCTTGTCCTCCAATACAGGAAACAGGAAAGTCATGCTGTAATTAATACTTTTAGACTAAAAGCATTAAATTAGCATATGGCATTTGATGAAAAATTAGTTGATCGTATACGAGAAATGTTGGTCGATTTACCAAAAGTTGAAGAAAAGCACATGTTTGGTGGTGTCTGTTTTATGGTTAATGGAAAAATGTGTGTTGGCGTTGTTAAAGACGAAATGATGTGCCGAATTGATCCTAAAATGGATGAAATCGTTCTTGAAAAAGAAGGGTGTCGACCAATGGATTTTACCGGAAAACGAATGAAAGATTATGTTTTCGTTTCTGAGGAAGCGATAAAAACTCAGAAGGCTTTTGAGTATTGGATAAATCTGTGTCTTGAATTCAATGTGCAAGCTAAAGCAAGTAAAAAGAGACTAAAAAAAGATAAATGATTCCTATCTTTGTTTGAATATGACCACTTTATTTGCCTTCTTTAAAAAACATCATACACTTTCAAAAGAGGCAGAGAAAGCCATTGCTGAAATTTCAAAGTCTGTTAGTATTAAAAAAAATGCTGATCTTCAATCAATCGGTCATACCTGCAAAACAATTTACTTCTTAAAAAAAGGTGTTGCCCGAATTTATTATTTCAAAGAGGACATTGACATTACTGAGAGTTTTTCTTTTGAAAACAATATTGTGGTTAGGTTTGAAAGTTTATTTACTGGAAGACCATCTAAAAAGGCAATTCAAGTGCTTGAAGACTCAGAGTTAATTGCTATCAATTCTTTGGAACTTTTTAAGCTCTACGATAAACATCATGATATTGAAAGTTTATTTAGAAAGATTTTTGAAGCTGCTTTAGTTGATACAGTAAACAGGGTTGAAAGTATTCAGTTTCATACAGCAGAGGAACGCTACAATTCCTTAATAAAAGAAGCTCCAGATGTTCTGAGGCGGGTTCCGTTAAAATATATTGCATCCTATCTTGGTATCACTCCTGTAAGCCTTAGCAGAATCCGAGGGCAAAAGTAATTTCTTATCATATGTAAAGTATTTTTAGATTCCATCAAGGTAATTTTGTATTGTGAACTTACCTCAAATGGAAAATGTAAAACTAGGTCTTAAAGAAAATTGGAAGCAATTTACCTTGCTTGTAATTATTAATGCGTTTGTTGGCGGCATGGTTGGTCTTGAAAGATCAATACTTCCAAAAATTGCAGAAGGAGAATTTCATATTGCAGCTAAAACTGCAATACTTTCTTTTATAATTGTTTTCGGATTAGTCAAAGCAATCACAAACTATTATACGGGAGCGCTTGCAAATAAAATAGGAAGAAAAAATCTTCTTGTTATTGGATGGCTATTTGCTATCCCTGTTCCTCTTATTTTAATATATGCGCCAAATTGGAATTGGATTATCGCTGCAAATATTTTGTTAGGAATCAATCAAGGATTAACGTGGAGTAGCACAGTTGTAATGAAGATAGATCTTGTTGGAGAAAAGCAACGAGGTTTCGCTATGGGATTAAATGAATTTGCTGGATATTTATCAGTTGCTATTGTAGCCTTTGTTACCGGATGGGTGGCAGGGCAATATGGACTGAGACCATATCCATTTTTTATTGGAATCGCTTTATCATTACTTGGTTTTTTTGGAAGTTGGTTATTTATCAAAGACACCAAACATCATGTTGCCAAAGAAAGCACATCTAGTAATGTTCCTTTACTGAAAAATATATTTTGGGATACCTCATGGAAAGATAAAAATCTTGGATCGGTAACTCAGGCTGGATTAGTTAATAATCTAAACGATGGGATGGTATGGGGAATATTCCCAATTTTATTAGCTCAAAAGAATTTTAGTATTGAGCAAATTGGAATCATAACAGCAACCTATCCTGCTGTCTGGGGATTGGGACAATTAGTGACAGGGAAAATGGCGGATTATTTTTGCAAGAAAGATATGTTGTTTAGCGGAATGTTTTTACAAGGACTTGCTTTATTAATTATGCCTTGGGCTCAAACAATGACCCATTACGTCATCCTTTCAGTTGTTTTAGGTTGGGGAACAGCAATGGTATACCCAACATTTCTTGCTACAGTTGCAGAGAATACAAATCCATATGACCGTGCAAAAAGCTTGGGGATATTTCGATTGTGGAGAGATTCCGGTTATGCTTTTGGAGCAATCTTAACTGGAATAATTGCAGATGCACTAGGCATTAATGTTTCTATAATTGTGATAGGATTATTAACTGTTGTTTCAGCAGCAATTATTCTATACCGCATGAAATGTAAGAATGATAATTCGGTAAAATTTTTAAATTGGTTTAAAAGCAAAACAGATGGAGAATGTACAACACAAGAATTGCATTGCTCTTAATGAGTTAAAGCATTTAATAAAAAACATACCGCAGCAGGTTAAAATACTTGATGTGCGAAGTAAAGAAGAGTATGATGAATCTCATATTCCGGGTGCAATTAATATTACACTTTTAGATATAGAATTAGCAAACAGATTATTTGACAAAAGTGATTCTGTAATTACTGCTTGTGGCAAAGGTGGCGGACGATCAACTCAGGCAGCAGAGAAACTGCAAGAATTAGGATTTAAAAATGCTACTTGGCTTTGTGGCGGAACTTTTGGATGGTTAGAAGTCTAAATTAAAGGGAGTTGGATTAATTAAATGGGATATTGACGGTGTGAAGGTTTGTTATTGCATAGACGAAAAGGAATGGAAAACCGCTAAATCATATTTAACCAATTTCTTTGCTGCATTTAGTAATAAAGGGAAGTACCGTTAAAATAATTGAATGAATAAATCGATACATTACAATAATTTAAAATAAAAAATCATGGGAACAACAGATAACAAATTAAAAGAATTGGTAAAGCAAAAATACAGTGAAATAGCTTTACAAGATAAGTAATCAAACGCAACCTTATGCTGCGGGGCAATAAGTAGCCATTGCGGAGTTAATGTTTAAAACCTCCTGGCAGATGATTATAATAAACTTGAAGGATATCATCCTGATGCAGACTTAGGCTTAGGATGCGGTTTACCGACCCAGTTTGCAAGAATAAAGCCAAGCGATGTTGTTGTCGATCTTGGTAGTGGTGCCGGTAACGATTGTTTTGTTGCACGTCATGAAACAGGAACAAATGGTAAAGTAATCGGAATAGATTATACGGTGGCAATGAATAACAAAGCAAGGGCTAATGCTGAAAAACTTGGCTTTCATAATTTAGAGTTCCGTCAAGGAAGCATTGAAAAAATACCTTTAACTTCAAGTATTGCTGTGTTTATTGTAGTTACGGTTCTGTTCCTTGTCCTCCTATTCAGGAATCAGGGATATCTTGTTGTAATTAATACTTTTAGACTAAAAGCATTAAATTAGCATTTGGCACATTTATTTGACTGAAGTAGCTAATTTTTTGTATAATTGCTTTTAGGTTGGATTACGACCAAACTGTAACACAGCATCAATTTCTAATTATATAAACATTTTCAAACTGATTATCATGATAAATAAGTCTAAATTATTCTTGTCATTGCCAATTCTTGTGGGTCTATTTATAATCTTAGGGGCGAATAAAAAGCAAAATAATGCTGATGATCTTGATTATAAAACGGCTATATCAATTGCAGAAAAATCTTTCCCAGAAAATAAGCTTAAACGTGAGAACTATAAACTGGTGAAACTCGAAAATAACATCTTTGAAAAAGGAGATGTTTTAACTTGGAAACTTACCTTTAAAGACAAAAAACTCTTTTCAAGAGAAGGACTAATTGGTAAAGGAGGAGAAATATTTATTGAAGTTAATTTAAAAGATAAACAAGCTAAAATAATTGGTTATGGAGAATAGCTTATTAGACGCCATGATAATACTATGGCATAGTCAAAACGAAGTCTCCACTAAATAACAGTGCCTCCTATTTAAAGCAGCAATAACTATTAACAGGTTTCTAAAAATCAATTGCACAACTCTTTTGTAAGTTGAGAAACTCTCACATGCAAATGCTTGTATGACCTAAATAAAGGCTCATGCTTTGCACATGATAAGAATCAGGAAATAAATTTGTTAAATTCTATTTGAGCGAAGCAGAATATTCATACTTTTGTAAGTAAATACTAACTTACATAAAACATAATGAAAGGAAAAAACAACATAGCTATCGGTTTTCTTGTAATGGGATTGTTTATGGCATACGGCTTTCTATTAATTTATTTAAGAGATTTTGCACCCGGTAAGGAAGATTGGATTAGCTCTTACTCAATAGGTAAACACTTTGAAACAAGATTAGCCCATGTACATGGTAATCTTTTCGCCTTCTTAAATATTTTAATTGGTTACTTATTATTACACTTTAAGAATCAACTTAAAAACACAACTGCAATTTCGTGGCTTGGTTTAATTGGTCTATTAATGCCAATAGGCATTTTGTTAGAAGTGTATTTGGGTGCGCCTCCAATTTTTGTACTTATTGGTGCAATTAGTATGACGGTGTCGGTAATTTGGTTAGGAATATCTTTTTATAAAATGAAACTTGAAAATGAAAAACAATAAATTCTCTGAACGACAAATAGAAATCATTGAGGCTGCTACTAAAAGAATTGATGAGCATGGTATTCAGGATTTAACCATTAAAACACTTGCTGCTGATTTGAATTTATCAGAAGCTGCATTATATCGCCACTTTAAAAGCAAAAACGAAATATTACTTGGCTTGTTAACATACTTTATTGAGGAAATGAAAGGGAGGCTTGATGTAATACTTTCTAATAAAGATCGCAGTCCATCAGAACTTTTGAAAGATCTGTTTGATTCGCAATTAAAAACATTTGTACAAAAGCCTTCGGTAGTTAGTGTTATTTTTTCTGAAAGTATTTTTCAGTTTAATAAAGAATTGTCATCTACGGTTTCATCTATGATGGAATTGATGCAGAATCATATAGAAAGTATTGTAAAAAAAGGACAGGCAAATGGCTCATTTAGCAAAATAGTGGGCGTTTCAACAACAACTACAATTATAATGGGTGGTATGCGAATTACAGTTCTTAAATGGAAACTATCGGGTCATAAATCTGATTTGATAAAAGATGGAAATAAAGTATTGAATGGCATATTAAAAATGGTAGAAACTAATCATTAACAAAAAACTCATGAAACCAATTATTTTAAAGGCATCAGCAATTATCATTACCATATTTGCATTAATTACTCTATTTATGAGTACGTCTGTAATATTTGATTTGTTCGGAATAAGAGCGAAGGAGGGTAATTATGTATTGTTTGTTGTAGTCTCCAATTTTATTGCAGGTTTTCTGTATCTGTTTGCTGCATATGGATTATTTACAGAAAAAGCGTGGGCAACAAAATTACTTTTAATCACAACAACAATTCTTGTTGTGAGTTTTGTTGGGTTATTAATTCACGCTAATACAGGTGGAATTTATGAACAAAAAACTATTAAAGCCATGCTTTCCCGGATTGCCATTACGGCAGCATTTGCAGGTATATCATGGTTCTTCATAACAAGAAAAAAGTTAGCATAAATGAAAAAGCGTTTCGCAATATTAACTATGGTTGTTATAGTCATTACTTATGGCTGCAACAATACTATAAACAAGGAAAATAGTGGGGTTTCGAGTATCAAACCATTAGAATCAACTAACGAAGGTGAACACCAACATTCTGAAAGTGATTCTATTGAATTAAACAACGGAGCTAAATGGACAGTTATACCTGCCATGATGAAATATATAAGAGCAATGGAATTAGACATTAATCGCTTTTCGGAAACTAAACATACCGAATTGATTGACTTCACTCAAATTGGAGCAAGCTTGCAGAAGAACATTGATCTGTTAACATCAAATTGTACAATGGAAGGAAAAGCCCATGATGAATTACATAAATGGTTGTTACCTTATATTGATATGGTAGACAAATTAAATAAATCAAAAAATAGCGATGAGGCATTACGCACATTTGAAGAAATAAAGGCTTCTTATAAAACATTTAACCTATACTTTGAATAAAATAGAAATCATGAACATAAAATCAATTCATACCGAAGAAAAACCTGTAAGTGCTAAAAAAGTATTTTCTACTACAGAAGGAAATGTTACTGCTTTACAAATTAAAGCAGCAGGCGTTTTAAAAGAACACATCACAACTGTACCAGCTTTACTCATTTGCATTAATGGTAATGCGGTTTTTAAAAATGAAAATGGTATAACGGAAAATCTTTTAAGTGGCGATATGGTTAACATTGAGCCAAACGTAAAACATTGGGTAGAAGGAATTCAAGACACTCAATTGCTATTAATCAAATAAAAAAATTTGCCTAATCATGTTAGTAAACACTTACTTATTAAAAATAAAATTATTAATGGTTCTCGCCATTTTAATTTTCACAACCAATTCTGAGGCTCAAAATTGGTCACTAAAGCAATGTATTGATACAGCACTTGTGCATAATAAAACTTTAAAAATAGCACAAGGCGATATTGAGATTGCTAATGAAAGAAACAAAGAAGCAAAAGGTGGATTAGTGCCAAAATTGTATGGCAATGTAGACTACAGGTACTACACCGATCTTCCTTATCAGCTACTTCCTGCATCTGTTTTTGGTGGACCGACAGGCGTATACAAAGAGGCTCAATTCGGTGTCCCACACAACTTAAATGCAAACTTAACTCTTGATGTACCTTTATACAACCCTCAAGCTATTGGTGCAATTGCCGTTTCAAAAAGGGCAAAAGAATTAAATCAAATCCAGTTTCAACAAACTGAGGAGCAAGTGGTATTTGATGTAACAAATTTATATTACAATGCACAGTTAGTATCGAATCAAATTGCTTTTATCAAAAATGGTTTGAATAATAGTGAAAAACTACTAAGCAATATTCAATTGCTTTACTCACAACAAATGGTAAAGGGCACAGATGTAGATAAAATAAAACTTCAGCAAAGTCAGCTAAATACACAGTTAAGTAAGGCTAATGCCCAGTATCAACAAATCCTTAATTTGTTAAAACTTCAGTTAGGCATAACACCATCCCGACTAATTACAATTGAAGAAACATTTAACACATCGTCAGAAGTAGTAAAGTATACAACCAAACCAACCTCTGATATATTATTGTTTAATACAAAGGAACGGCTCTTGAAATCTGAATTAAAAACTTTAAAACTATCACATTTACCATCTTTCTCGCTTTATGGAACATATGGTACTACCGGATTTGGCAACTATAGTGGTACAAATGATTTCTTTAAGACCTACCCCATTGGATTTGCCGGGGTCAAAATGTCATGGATGATATTCTCAGGTACTACTTTAGAATACAAGGTTTTTCAAAAGAGAGAAGAGATCAAGCAAAATACAACTCGATTAGAATTATTAAATGATAAACAAAACGTTCAGATAGAAAATGCACAAATGCAATATGAAGTAGCAAGTTCTAATCTATTAAATGCCAAATCACAATTGGCATTGGCAGAGACAATCTATTCTAAAACTCTTATTCAGCAAAAAGAGGGTGTTGCCTCATTAACAGATGTTTTACTTTCAGATAATACCCAAAAGGAAGCACAACAAAATTATTTGTCGGCATTAGTGGATGTGATGAAGGCAGACTTAGAACTAAAAAAAGTATCAGGAAATATTTTAAAAACGAAATAAATTAATAATTAAAAATAACAGATAATGAAAAAGGTTTTATACATCATCATACCATTGGCATTAATTGCAATTGTAGTCATAAAATTAAAAAGTAATAAAGAAATCGTAAAAGGTAAAGTTTATCAATATGATAAAGAGCAAGCTATCCATGTTCAGGTAGATACAATCAAATCGGAATTAATAGGAGCTGAATTTGCTTATTCAGGAACATTTGAACCTAATAAAGAAACTAAGCTTAGCGCTGAAATACAAGGCAAGATAAATGATGTTTTAGTTGATGTTGGAACTTTTGTAACAAAGGGGCAATCATTAATTCAGTTAGATAATTCACTATTGAAATTGCAATTACAATCAGCGGAGGTTCAAGTTGAAGGATTAGAAGCTGATGTAAAACGATTTACTGTTTTAGCGAATGCAGATGCTGTACAAGGGGTTCAATTAGAAAAAGCAGAGTTAGGTTTAAAATCTGCAAAAGTTCAAAGAGCAACTTTACTTGAACAAATAAATAAAACAACCATCAAAGCACCGTTTAATGGAGTGGTTACTGCTAAACTTACTGAAGAGGGAGCATTTGCCGCACCGGGTGTACCGTTGCTTCAAATTACAGATATTTCAATTTTAAAATTTACAGTAAATATATCTGAAAATGATTTGAATTTATTTCAATTAAATCAAACCTTCTCAATTAATGCAGATGCCTATTCGGATGTGCTATTGTCGGGTAAAGCGACAATGATAGGCAGTAAAGCCAATATAGGCAGTAGTTTTCCTGTTCAGTTTATCGTAAACAACACCTCCGATTTAAAAATCAAATCGGGAATGTTCGGTAAAGTAAATTTGAAAAGTGAAAATCCAAAAATGGGAATCATTATACCGGCTTCTGCTATTGTTGGCACATCTAGTCAACCTCAAGTTTATAAAGTGAAGAACGGAAAGGCTGTTCTAAATGACATAACTATTGCGCAAAAAATAAAAAATAAAACTGTTGTGGCAACGGGATTAGAAGAAGGTGATGTGATTGTAACAAATGGATTTATTAATCTATTTGACAATGCGAATGTAACTGTTAAATAAAACATTAGAATTATGAATATTACAGAAATATCAATAAAACGTCCTTCGCTGATAATTGTTCTTTTCAGTGTACTTACCTTATTGGGAGTTATAGGATATAGAAATCTGAGTTATGAATTGATGCCTGATTTTAATCAACCTGTTGTGGTTATTAAAACTGTGTATCCCGGAGCAGAGCCCAACGAAGTAGAAACTTCGGTCTCTCGAAAAATCGAAGATGCTTTATCTAATTTAGAAGGAGTGGATTATTTGGTAACTAAATCTTTACCAAACGCATCTATCATCATTGCCAACCTGAAATATGGAACTGATTTGAATAAAACCATGCAAGACGCTCAACGCTACATTGACAATATTCGCAAAGATTTACCGCAGGACATTTTAAGTCCTGTAATGAGTAAGGTTTCTCCAAATGATTTGCCGATCATGTCCATTAGTGCAACCAGTAATTTGCCAGCAACAGAGTTCTATCAAAAAATGAAAGACGAATATCTTCCGCAAATACAACAAATAAAGGGAGTTGCAGAGTTGACGATTCTGGGTGGAGAAGAGCGAGAAATACAAGTAAAAGCAAATCGAGATAAACTGAAATTATATAAGATTTCATTGTATCAAGTTGTTGAGGCAATTAATCGCTCAGGCTTGGATTTACCTGCCGGAAAAGTACAAACAGACCAAGAAAATAACTCCGTTCGCTTAACCGGAAAGTTTGCCACGATTGATGATATAAAAAATGTTCAGGTAGCTATGCCAATACCGGGTAGTCCAGTGTATGTGAAGGATGTAGCTCAGGTAGTTGATGGTATAAAAGAAACCGCCTCTATTAGCAGATACAATGGCAAAGACGGTATAGGGATTTTACTTAAAAAGCAAGGAGATGCGAATGCCGTTGATGTTTCAAGAATGGTTCGTGCAAAATTTAAAAGTATTGAAGCACAAAACAGTAATTCATCTGTGAAATTTATCATTGCAGATGATAGCACCGACAACACGATTGCTGCTGTTAATTCAGTTGTATTTGATTTAGGTTTAGCGGTTATATTGGTTTCCTTAGTAATGCTTTTGTTTTTAAGAAGCTTCAGAAACTCTTTAATTGTTATCATTGCTATTCCGACCTCATTAGTTACTGCCTTTGCAGTCATGTGGTTATTAGGATACACTTTAAATTTAATGACTTTACTCGCCATGTCTTTAATTATTGGAATCTTGGTTGATGACGCCACAGTTGTATTGGAAAATATTCAGCGGCATTTAGATATGGGTAAAGAAAAACGCACTGCTTCAATGGATGGGCGTATGGAAATTGGATTTTCTGCATTGTCTATCACATTGGTTGACGTAGTTGTGTTTTTACCGATATTGTTTTTACAAGTATTTGTGGCGGATATGCTCAAACAATTTTCAGTTGTTGTTGTAACATCTACGCTAACAAGTTTATTAGTAGGATTTACACTTACACCTTGGTTAGCTTCAAGAATTGGCAAAAAAGAAGATTTGCAACCTACTAACTTCTTCAATCGTTTTTTACTTGGCTTTGAACGTCAATTAGAAAAATTCACCAATTGGTATGGCAAACAATTAGAATGGATACTTAGCCATAAGTTAATTTTTACGGGAATAGTTATTGCACTTTTCGCAGTTACTTTAGGAATAATGAAACAGGGTATTATTGGCAAAGAACTCATCTCTACTGGCGATCAAGGCAAATTCCGTATGGCTTTGGAGTTTGATAAATCAACCTCAATTCAACAAAATAATTTAATTTCTAAGAAAATTGAAGCGTATATAATTAATCAAGCAGATGTGTCTACTGTATTCAGTAATATAGGTGGTCCTAGTACTGGCATTGGAAGTTTAGGTGTGGGATCAGCGAATAAAACTGAATTTACCATTCAGCTAAAATCTGCTAAAGAACGAAACAAACAACCGACAGAAGAGTTTATGAAAAAGTTGAGGGAAGAACTAAAAATGAAATTTCCCGGAATAAATTATTCAATGGCAGCATTAGGATTGATTCCACGTTCAGCCCCAATAGAAATTACTCTAAGTGGAAGTAATTTGGATTTAGTAATGAAATCAGGGAATGATTTAAAGTCCGTGATTGAAAAAATTCCGGGCTCAGATAATGTTCGTTTATCAGTCGAACAAGGAAGTCCCGAATACAAGATAATTCCTGACAAAGATAAAATGCAGCGTTTAGGCTTAACAACAGCTTATGTCGGGATGAATTTAAGAACTGCATTTACTGGAAATGATGATGCAACATTAACAGAAAATGGGACAGAGTATCCTGTGAGAATTTGGTTTGACGGTTACAGTAGACAAAACTATGAAGACGTACAGCGTCTCTCTATTGTCAATCCAATGGGTTTACCTATAGAAGTATCGCAATTTGCAGCAGTAGAACGAGATAACTCTCCATCCTTATTGGAAAGAAAAGATCGTCAGCCATCAGTTACGCTTACCTCCGATGCGCTTGGTAGACCATCGGGAACAGTTGCAGATGATGTAGTTGCCTACCTTAAAAATAACCCATTACCCGATGGAATTCAAATGACTTGGGGTAGCGATATCAAAAGACAAAATGATAGTTTTGGTGCATTGGGTTCTGTTCTATTAATCTCATTCCTATTAATTTACTTAATCATGGTAGCTTTGTATGATAGTTTCGTTTATCCGTTTGTGGTATTATTTTCTATTCCCGTAGCTGCCATTGGTGCATTTTTAGCCTTGAATTTATCATTAAACAACCTTAGTTTATTTGCATTGCTTGGTCTAATTATGCTTATGGGATTAGTGGTAAAAAATGCCATATTAATTGTAGACTTCACCAATCAATTGAAAGCGCAGGGTAAACATTACAAAGAAGCTTTAATCATTGCCGGAAAAGGTCGTATGCGACCGATCTTAATGACAACCATAGCTATGATTATCGGAATGCTTCCAATAGCCCTTGGTAAAGGAACAGCAAGTGAATGGAAGAATGGTTTGGCTTGGGTAATTATTGGTGGACTTTTTTCATCCCTGATATTAACTGTTTATTTAGTGCCAATGGTTTATTATTTAGTAGATCGACTAAAAGAAAAATTAAAAACTAAAAAAAGCAATTAATATGAAGCCGTTAAAAATATTTACAACTGCTATAATATCATTACTGATCTTCTCTTCCTTTAATAAACAAAAAGGAGAAACTTATTCTTTAACAGTGGAAGTAAATGGTCTACAAAACTCGAAAGGTGTTGTTCAATTTGCATTATATAATAAGGATGGAACTATACCAGATGAAGATTACAAAAAGTGTTGTAAGATATTGAAAGAAAAAATACAAAATGGATCATCTAAAGTAACCTTCAATAATCTTCCATTAGGGAAATATGCTGTAAATATACTTCACGATGAAAATGAGAATGGTGAAATAGACAAAGGGTTTATTCTACCAATCGAAGGGGTTGGTTTTTCAAATTATGAATCAATTGGTTTAACAAACCGCCCCAATTTTTCAAAAGCAAGTTTCACGTTAGATAGTGATAAAAAAATCAGCATTAAAATCATTTACCTTTAAAGATGTATTAAGTCAAAAGTTCGAAAATTTGTCGCTTAAGGGGGGGACTTAAGGCACGTAACGGAACATTACGGCTCAAAAAGGAATAGAAAGTCACTTTAGGAAACTAAATGACCTTTTTTCATACAATTAATTTTAACTATACTTACGTACTTTTACCTTGTGAAAAAAACAACATTTCATATTTCAAAAATGGATTGTCCTTCAGAGGAGAACATGATTAGGATGAAGCTTGATGGACTGCAATTTGCTAAGCTTGATTTTGATATACCAAACCGCAACTTATATGTTTATCATGAAGGTGATGCACAACCAATTGCTGCCGCTTTAAATGATTTGAACTTAGGCTCATCTCTAAAGGAAACAGAAGAAAGCGAAATTAAAAGTGTTGACTTAGATCAATCGAACGAAAAAAAATTGTTGTGGACTGTTTTATCAATAAATTTTGCGTTTTTCATAGTGGAGATAATAACTGGGTTCATTTCCGGTTCAATGGGATTAGTTGCTGATAGTCTTGATATGCTTGCAGATGTCATAGTTTACAGTTTGAGTCTTTATGCAGTTGGTCACGCAGTATCTAAGAAAAAAAGAGTTGCAAAAATTAGCGGTTATTTCCAGCTAATTCTCGCCATTTTTGGCTTTATAGAGGTTATAAGAAGGTTTTTAGGATTGGAAGATGTGCCCGGTTTTCAAATGATGATGATTATTTCCTTTTTCGCATTAATAGGAAATGCCTTATGCCTTTATCTTTTACAGAAATCAAAGAGCAAGGAAGCTCATATGCAAGCCAGTATGATTTTTACAAGTAATGATGTAATTGTAAACATCGGAGTTATTATTGCCGGAGCATTGGTTTACTTTACCCATTCAAAATTCCCTGATCTAATTGTTGGAACTTTAGTATTTGGTCTAGTAGCAAAAGGAGCCTTTCGTATACTTAAAATTTCGAAGTAAATTATGGAACAACAGGGTAGGAATTCATTAGAATTCTAAGTGCTTGAAAATCATCAATAAAGTTCGATAAATCCAACCCGTAGGCTACACATGTTGAGATTGGTGTAAAGGTAACATGATAGTTTGTGGCGCTATCGTTGTCGGGTTCGAATCCCACATCTCAACCGCGTTCTTTAAAAATGGACAAGTAGCAAACGTGGTGTATGCGTTGCTCTGAAGAAGCAAAGAAGATGATTCGATTTCATCCTTGTCCACTGTGAAGTAAATTTTTTGTGCTTGTAATTTAAGTTTTACTTCTGTTTGAGACAGAAAACTGTCGAACGATCTATAGTTCAATTCGGAAGAATATTTGAATACGAATCAAAAGATCGAGGTTCGAGTCCTCGTAGATCGTCAATATGGGAATACGCCAACGTTGGAGAGTTGGGCCGGTCTGTAAAACCGGTGCCTTAGGCTGAGTAAGTTCGAATCTTACTATTCCCACAAACGTTCTTTTAAAAATTGCCGACATAGCTCAGCAGGCCAGAGCGGCTGTTTTGTAAACAGCGGGTCGCAAGTTCGAATCTTGCTGTTGGCTCAGAAAATAAAATGGACAAGAAGCTCATACGGATGTAGCGGCTGACTGTTAATCAGAAGGTAGAAGGTTCGAATCCTCCCTTGTCCGCAATGTGAAGTGCAAAAACTTTTTGCGATAGATAAAGTTGTTATTCAAAAAGTTTTGCTTCACTAACATATGGGTAAGTCGATAAACGACACGCCCGGGTGGGCGCTAGAAAAAGTGTTACTGTGTTTTTGTCGAAGTGCAGAAAATAAGGAGTGGTTAGAGGCCACAGCTTAATGACAATAAAAGCAAAGTGAGAAAAAGCCTTATGAGCAACGCCAGCGCCCGCCGAAGAATTGGTTTATTGGTATAACGGCTATTATCTCCCACTGTCTATGGGAAGAAAAGGGTTCGACTCCCTTATAAACCGCAAACGCATCTCAGGCTATGGCAGCCAATTGGTCTCCAAAACCAAAGGACAATGTTCGACTCATTGGGGATGTGCGAAAGATAAAAAGAGTAAAAGCATTTTTTGAGGGCAAAGTCTTGTTGTAGCGAACGTAGAAAATTCCCCGCAATTACTCTGTATAAAAATGTTCTGTTCTTCTAATCGGCTAGGAAACTACACTTTCACTGTAGAAATGCGGGTTCGATTCCCGTGCAGAATACTTGATTGTTTACACTTATGCGTTCACGAGTGCAATGCTAAAAGTGTAAACAGTCTTCATGCGAGATATAGCTTAATGGTAAAGCGCCTGTCTTCCAAACAGGAGATGCAGTTCGATCCTGATATTTCGCTCTACGTTTCGATGGCCGAGTGGCGAGGCAATGGTTTGCAAAACCATGTAACGTTGGTTCAAATCCAACTCGGAACTCTTTGAAATAAAATTGTCTTATAGCTCAAGTGGTGGAGCAGCGACCTGATACGTCGAAGGCTGCAAGTTCAAATCTTGCTAAGACAACATTGCTTTATAGCTTAATGGCAGAGCGCTGGTTTCATACGCCAGGATGTAAAGGTTCGAATCCTTTTAAAGCAACTGAAAAAATGGGCTGTCATGTTCCAAGGCTGGCGAATGTGATTTGCAATCACGCTGAGATGAGTTCGATTCTCATACGGTCCACAAAAATATATTGCTCCTTAGTTTAAAGGCAGAATGTTTGGCTTACATCCAAAGGGTGATCGTTCGATTCGGTCAGGGGCAACCATGATAGTAAAATTTCTTCACACGAAAAATTAAAGCGAATTAGGACAGTAGCTCTGTGGCCACATTGCAAACTCCTGAAGGAGTTCTTGCATCGTGACCACGAATTGGCGACATGCCGTTACAGATCGCCGCAACATTATTTTCAAATGATGTTGAACGAAATAATCCTTCGTAGCTCAATGGCAGAGCTCGCGGCTTTTAACCGCGAGATACAAGTTCGATTCTTGTCGGGGGAACAAAAAATATTCTTTTATAGTTTAAGGGAAAAACGTGTCTCTTCTAAAGATAAGATGCAAGTTCGAGTCTTGCTAAAAGATCATTTCTTCAAAATAAATTCAACACGCCTGTTTCGCTTTCGTCCGGATTCGGTGTCGTTAGATTCAATGGGCTTTGAACTTCCAAAGCCTTCATATTTTACGTTAGCAGGAGCAACGCCCTTCACCATCATAAATGCTGCTACGGCTTTTGCGCGATCAAGCGATAATTTTTTGTTTGCCTCCTCGTCACCTTGATTGTCGGTGTGACCATATATCTCAATTTTATTATTTGGATCAGCTTTTACATACATCACGATCGTATTTAACTCCGGATAAGACACCGGTGACAAAACTGAACTTCCCGTTTCAAAAAGAACATTTTGTAAAACGATCACTTCGTTTGTGGCCGGCCTACTAATTGTATCTGGAGCAACAAAGATCGTATCGGGCGCGTCAAATTTCATTTTCGCGAAATAGGGATTGTCAGGCGGCTCAATGGTGTCAATTTTTTCGGGAATAAATTCGTGCAGACTAATGTCATCAAAATAATAATAAGAGTCGCGCTGATACTTCTTCCAAATTGGCGAACTCATTCCGTCTGGAACGGTATTGTCTGTTTTGTACAAGCGTTTAATTCCAAAAGCCCCGATCAGCAACGTATTCTCTCCGCCTTTTGCTTTATACTTTAATGTGATCTCGTGCCAGCCGTTAATGTCAAGTCCAATTTCATAATCTACATTTACATAAACAGGGTTTAATCCGGTGATCTCCTGAGAGTGCTCATATTTCTTTTCCCCCTTTAAAAAACAAACTCCTATTTTATCTACAGCAAGAGGAGAGTAATCCGAAAGGCTTACATACATGGTGAGTTGATATTCTTTTCCGCCCTGCAAAGATGAAGCTAAGGAAGTTTGCATGTATTCTCTATAATAACCATGCGACACTGCAAAAATTCCCGCATAACATTTTCCGGTGTTTGGCTCTTGCTCGCCCATAGGGTTTTTTGGAACATTCACGCGCGAGACCTTTGCTTGCTTTTTATTGCATTTGCAAAACAGATCGGGCGTTCCTCTGCTCGGAGATTTCCAGGAAGTGTTTGCGCCGAGCATGGAATACTCCAAAGGCATTACGCTATTCATTTCAAAACTGGAATCGGCAATGAGGTTGTGTTGCGAAAACGCGAATTGAAAATGCGCAAAGACGAAAAGAATTATGCCATTGATCCTAAAGTTCACCGTTGCTATAATACACATTTTTTGCGTGGTTACAGAGAGTTATTTCGGAACATAATTTTAATAAAAAATCCCGCCATAAGGCGGGATCTAGAACTTGCTCTGTCCGGATGAAGGGACTCGAACCCCCACGTCGTGAGACACCAGATCCTAAGTCTGGCGCGGCTGCCATTACGCCACATCCGGAAACTTCTGTTTAAGAAGGGCTACAAATTTACGAATTTTTTACTAATGCTGGATAATTAATTTTTGGCTGGTTTTTTGCCCATTTTGCTCTATTTCCACAAGGTAAACCCCGTCCAAAAGATGCTTCAAGTTAAGATCGTTAACATGCATGTTCGAATAAAGACTTTCTGAATGAACGGTTCTTCCAAGCAGGTCCTTTACACTTATCGCCAGGTTTTTATTTATTTGTTTTTCGTTCAGATTCAGATATAATTCTCCATTACTTGGATTTGGGAACATAGAAAAATCGATGGCAACAGATGAATTTTCATCAAGGCCGATCAATTCACCATTTGCCGTTAGCTTTGTTTTTGCTGCATTTAAGATCACGCGTTCGTGGATGTTCGCGCCAAGCTCCTCAACAAATCCAACAATATAAATATTGTCATCGATATACTTATGAACGCCGTTTGTATAAGATGGGATAACGACCGTGTACGTTTTCACATAAGAATTTCCTGCTGTTCCTCCGGTAGTAGGAATTGGCGGACCGGTAATTCCATACATGCCATCAAACGCTTTTATGAGAACGTTGTTGTGTTTGTACTGCAAGGCGTTTAATACATGTGAATTGTACGCAGCGTTAAAATATCCTTTTAAATGGTAAGGCGACCAAGGCACAGAATAGTAATCATTCAATTGATTAAAGCCATTCACGCTTGTGTCTGTGGGATTTCCGGTAACGTTATTTTCCGTTAGATACGCATTGATGTTATAATTCCCTTTTACTTCTCCGACAAAATCAACTTTCACATCAAATATCAACTGCCTCGTGCTCGCTAAGTACGTTTTGTTCACAATAGCTACGCTTGCAGGAGAAACCGCAGCGAGTCTACGAACCCTTAACGAATCGTATAAATTTTTTGTAACGGCAATATTATTTGTGTCCTTAAAATACGCGCGATCAAATAACGCGGTTGAGTTCTTCTTTTTATAAATGGAAAACAAAGACTGAGCATCCACAATTTCCAAACTATCGTTATCGTGAATATTTACAACTATCAGAGATGAAGAGCTTATTGCTTGCGCCTTTTCCTGCGCATCCGGACCATCCCCGTCAAACGCGCTCACAAATTGCTCCATTAAAACCGTACGTGGAACATTTTCGGAAATTGCCGTCACATTTACTTTCAGAGCATCATCACCTGTATTTGATGGCGTTAATCCGTTTACCGAACTAGCCCAAACATTCACAGTATAAATTCCCGCAGAAGAAAAATTAAATAACTGCGGAAACGAAACGCGTGTTACAGAATTGTTTCCCCAACCCAAAGCATTTGTAAGCGTCATTGAATTTGCAGCCGATGTTCCGTAAGTATAGTTCAAAACTAAATTAGTAATTGAGGCAGCTCCTAAATTGGTAAATGTTACATGCACAGAATCATTGACGTTGGTGAGGTTATATTTCTTTACTTCTACTTTGCTGATGGCAACATCTCGTGGATTAGAAACGGTTGCTACCTGTATATCGTCAATCCACAGCTGAAATCTATCTTTAGAATTATTTCTAAATGCGAAACGAACGGTTTGTCCAAGAAAAGAATCTAAGAGCACCGAGCGTCCCGTCCAATTTGCATTCTCCCCCGCTCCACTGGTATTATTATCTGCAACAACAAACGCCTTTGTTCCCGCAAGAAGATCCGCTTTGGTTGGCGTTGTGGTAACCGTTGTAATATAAACTTCGTAGCCATCGCGGTAGGTTGGATCAGGACTTTTCGCATTCCATCTCAAAACAGTATTTGCTAAAGTTACTGAAATGGGCGGACCAACGATCCAGTCGTCGGAAACTACGGAGCTAGAATCTAACCAGCTTGTAGAAACTAAAAAGGTATCATTTTCGTTTGCGTTATAGGTCACCAGCCAGCCTTTTGTTTTTAAGGGAGAATAGTTAAAAGGAGTGTTCGGATTTACAAATGTTCCTACATTATTTAAATGGCTATCATCGTAAGTAATGAACGACGAAGGAGCAAATGTATAAACACCGCTTCCGTTGGTTGCGGTATAAGAATTTAATGTAAGCGTTGAAAAATCCTGCGAATAAGAAATTTGCGAGAATGCGTTTACACTTAAAAGTGCGAGTACTATCAGAACCAGTTTTCTCATCAAATTATTTTTTGCTTTCAGCGGCTTTTGCGGCAGCGCGTGCTTTTGCTTCTTCCATTTGCTTCGCGCATTTTGCTTCGCCATCCGCTTTCATTTTCTCACATTTCTCGTCAACTTTTTTCTTTGCAACTTCAGCAGCTTTCTTAGCGGCCATCTTTGCAATTGGGTTTCCGGCTGCTTCTACAGCTTTATCAGCTTCCGCGTAACCGTCTGCTTTTTGTTTTTCAATGGATGCTGCAGTTTCTGCATTGATCTGATCACATTTCGCTTTCGCTTCGTCCAAGATCTTTTGCGCTTCTTCAGCCGCTTTGTCAATGGCATTATTCACAACAGCAGTGGTAACTGTTGCAACCGCGCTTTGTGTATCTTCTTTCAAACTTGTTTTAACTGTTGGCTTCATCACTGTTCCGCCAAATCCTACGTTCACTTTTATTTTATCTCCAACGGCCATGTTTGTTCCTGCCTTAGAATTCGCTTCTTTCAACAAACCATCAAGAGCACCACTTGCTGCGCCACCGAACATTGCTTTAGGCACATCCATTTTCCATTTGTAGTCAATGGTTTGATCAATGCCTGTGCTTCCGCTAATATTTGTAGCAACTCCGCTAATTTTCGTATCAAATGGTTCCAGAATAATTCTTCCGTTCTCCATTTTGTATTTTAAATTCAGATCGGTAACTTCTGTGCTCTTCAATTTATCCATCTTCAAAGCTTCTCCCAATTTTACAAACGGAGGGAAACCGCCAACAACTACTTTAGCTGTTTTAAATGTTCCGAACGCTTTTACTGAATTTAGATCCGGTTCCATTTTGCTGTTCATTCCCACATTGAAGTTTTGCAAGGTAGCGCTGAATTTCCCTTGAGAATATTCCGCGGCCGGTGCAATTGTTTTAATGGTATTAAATGTTTTGAATGTTTTTTGGATATCGAAATTCTCAACAACTAAGTTCAAGCCTGTTGTTGGTTTGGTTGGATTGGTTGTTTCATAAAAACCATTGAGGATCAAAGTTCCATCCAAAGTATTCATCTTTAAATTGGTCATGTCAACTTTGCTATTACGCACAACAATGTTACCAACCAAATTATCGATCACCATGTTTTGGAAAAGAACTTTATCCAACTTAGAATTCAAAACGAAATCAATGTTCGCCGGAACTTCCGCAACAGTTGCTTCCGCAGTAGGAGTTGCTGCTGCACTTGGTTGTGCCGCCGTAGTTGGCGTTGGCGGACCCATCAATTCATTAAGATCCATCATTTTTGAATTCAAAGAGAATGTTCCTTTTAAATTTTCGTTCTTGAAAATGTAATGCATGAAATTATCGATGCGTCCACTTGCTTGCACATCGCTTTTTCCAAGGTTCGCATCAAACGCTGCAAGTTCAACAAACGCGTTGCTGAATTTTAAGATCAAAGCATTCAAAGCAACGGGATAGGTTAAAGTAGAACTTGTATAGTTCATTTTGTTGATCTCTAAAGACCCTTCCGCTTTAAAATTATCAAAATCTTGTTTCTCAAGCGCGCTCATTCTTCCGGCAACGCTAATATCAGATTTAATTGTTCCGTTCAAGTCGTCGCCTTTTTCCAACGGCACAAATTCTTTTACGCTTGCTAACTCGATCAATCCCTTTATATGTGCTTTCAAATTAGGGTCTGAAATTGGCGTTGTCACATGCGCGCCTAAGTCAACAGGATTTCCGGCAAGTTCTACGTGGAATTTACTTACGTCGATGATCATTCCGTCAAGATCGCTCTTCGGACTATTTACTTTAATATCTACATTAATATTATTAACTGATTTTGGAAGTGAAGGATATTTGAACATCGCGTCTTTCACCGAAAGGTTAACTGCAAATGCCGGCATAGTGCTGGCGTTGTAAGTTCCTTTTGCAAAACCATCCAACGCTAAAGCTCCGCTTGTTTTTACGCTTGCAAAGTCTTTGCTGTAAACGGCAGGGATCAAAGACAACAATGATTTGAATTCCGCTTGCTTCACTTTGAACTTAAGATCCAAATTAATATTTGTATCAGGCATTGCAACCGATCCTTCAAAGCCCAATCCAAGATCGTTCAAGTCAAGTTGATTGTCTTTAAACGTAAATGTCATCTTTGGCATATCCATATCAAGATCTGCTTTGAATTTCACTTTCGCTTCATTTAAATACGGAACGCCGTCCATTTTGAAGGTTGTTTTTGCGATCTCTAATAAATTTGAAAGAACAAAATTATCTTGTGTAAAGTCTCCGTTCAATTCGTAATTGAAGTTCTCAAGCTTTCCATACATTTTTCCTTGCATGTCATCATAAACAATGTACGCATTCTTAATTTTGAATTCGTTCAACTTCATGGCGAATTTTGTTGGCTCAGAAGTTTCGGTTGGAGTTACCGCTGCAGTTGAATCTGCTTTTGCAATATCCCAGTTCGCCTTTCCATCGGGAAGAACTTTTCCTAAGATGCGCGCGTTATCAATAATGATGGAATTAATTTTGTATTGATCGCCCGACAAAACAGATTTCAAATTAATGTCGGTGATCAATTCGCCGATTGCCGCAAGTGTATCGCCTTCAAAAGGCGCAACGTTTACCACGCTTACTTTTTGGATCTTGAAACGAAAATCCGGAAAAGAAGAAATTAATGTAAGATCGAATTCTCCGAAATCAACTTTCGCATTCAAATTCGCGTTGGCCTGCTCTTTTACGATGGCCACAATTTTATCTTTAAATAAAAACGGCGCTGCAATAATTAAAACAATTAATACCAGGAGTGTGATCCCGGTCCACTTAAAAATTCTACCGATCAATGATCTTTTCTTTTTCTCAGCCATACAAAAATTGTTTAGGGCTATAAAGATAGAAAGAATGCGGAAAATGAAGGGGATTTAGGGATTTTTAAGGATTAAATTCCTATGGATTTGGGTGTTTTTTGCCACAGAGGCGCCAAGACGCTGAGTTTCGCGGAGAGACCCCGCACTTCTCTGAGTCTTCGTGTCTCTGTGGTTAATTACGTTTAATTAAAAACTAAGGGCGGGACAAATGTCCCGCCCAACAGCGAAAAGCCCCCGAAACACAACTACCGAGGGCTTTTCTTCACTAACTAACTAGAACAAAGAACGAAGTAAAAAACACAAATTATAGAACTTATATGCAGAGCATTAACCCAGGTACGCTTTCAACAACTTGCTGCGGCTTCCATGTTTTAAGCGACGAACAGCTTTTTCTTTTATTTGTCTAACGCGTTCACGGGTCAATTCGAATTTCTCTCCAATTTCTTCAAGGGTATGCGCATGCGCTCCACCTAAACCAAAAAATAATTTTACTACATCTGCTTCGCGCCCGGTCAATGTGGATAGTGCACGATCGATCTCTTGCTTTAAGCTTTCCGTTAATAATTCTCTATCGGGTTTTAATGCCGTATCATTTTCTAATAGATCGTACATGTTCCCCGCATCTTCGCCAAAACTCAAAGGCGCATCCATGCTCATGTGGCGATTACTATTGCGTAAAATATCCTGAATATCCTCTGGCAAAAGATCCATTTGATCGCTGATCTCATCAAAACTTGGCTCACGTTCTAATTCTTGCTCAAGCTTAGAAAATGTTTTATTTATTTTATTGATAGCACCAATTTTATTCAATGGTAAGCGCACAATTCTACTTTGTTCAGCCAAAGCTTGTAAGATACTTTGACGGATCCACCACACAGCGTAAGAGATAAATTTAAATCCACGCGTTTCATCAAAACGTTGTGCGGCTTTAATTAAACCTAAGTTTCCTTCGTTAATAAGATCAGGTAAACTCAAACCTTGATTTTGATATTGCTTGCTTACGGATACAACGAAACGCAAGTTTGCTTTTACCAATTTGTCTAACGCGCGCTGATCGCCATCGCGGATCTTTTTCGCCAATACAACTTCTTCATCGGCAGTGATCAACTCAACCCTTGCAATATCTTGCAAATACATATCCAAACTCGCTGTTTCGCGGTTTGTGATCTGCTTGGTTATTTTTAACTGTCTCATTTGTGGTTATTGAGTGTTGTTACTATTTATTACGGCGCGTGTTTTGGTAACGTTGGACGAATCTCATAAGTGGTCGTTTTTTTCGAGTAAGTGGTCTAGTTCGTTTAGGATCACGGCTCTACTAGTAAGACTATCCATTATACAATACGCTGCTTGGGTTTGACTGGTTGGGTGTTGAAAATATATTTTTAAGGTTTGACCAATAATTCCGAACTTAGTTTAATGCTAAAGCGCCTATACATAAGTAATTACGCATTAATTGAAGAATTGGATGTGAGTTTTCCGGGTCAATTAACGGTAATTACCGGTGAGACAGGGGCTGGGAAGTCGATTTTTTTGGAAGCTTTAGGCCTGGCTTTGGGGAATAGGGCCGATGCGGGCTCGCTTCAAAAAAAGGACAAAAAATGTGTAATTGAGGCCGAATTTGAGGCAAAAAACTACGATTTAAGCGATTTTTTTGTTAAAAACGGGCTAGATTACGAAAATCCGGTGATTTTAAGGCGGGAAATTAATGCGGAAGGAAAATCTCGTTCCTTCATTAACGACAGCCCCGTGAATTTGACTCAGCTGAAAGAAATTTCGGAAATGCTGATCGATGTTCACTCGCAACATCAAACGTTATTGCTCAATCAAACAAAATTCCAATTGCAATTGATCGATTCTTTTGCTGGAACTACAAATGATTTTGAAAAATACAAAGGGGAATTCAAAAAACTGCAAGAGAATAAAAAGCAATTAGAAGAATTAGAAAACAAAGAACGTCAGGCAAAAAAAGACCTAGACTACTATCAGTTTTTATTCAACGAATTAAATGAATTTGAATTGAATGAGAATGATCTGAAGAAATTGGAAGATGAAAGCGAGACCATGGAGAATTCCGAATTCATTAAGTCGGCACTTTCAAAAACTGCCGGGAATTTAGGTGGGGGAGAAAATAATTTACTTTCTTCCTTAGCTCAGCTGAAACAGCAATTGCAAAGCATTACAAAATTCAGTTCTACGTACAAAGATCTTTTTGACCGTTTAAATTCTTCGCACCTTGAATTAAAAGACATTTACAACGAGCTGGAAAACGAAGAGGGGAAACTTTCTTTTGATCCGGAGAAACTAAATGAGGTGAATGATAAATTGGATAAGATCAACCGCCTTTTGAAAAAGCACTCGGTGAATTCTATTGCCGATCTTTTGAAAGTGAAAGATGAAGTTGAGGGAAAATTGCAATTGTTCAATAGCCTTGAGGCGGAGATTGAAAAACTAAAGAAAGAAATCGCGAAGATCGAAACGGGCTGCAAGAAATTAGCCAAGGACGTTTCGGATAAACGCAAAAAATCAACAGGGGGAATTGAGAAAAGCATTGATTCCATTTTGGCAGATCTTTCTATGCCGAATGCAAAATTTAAAATTGAATTAGCTTCAAAAGAAGAATTAAGTTCCACGGGGATCGATGACATTTCATTCTTGTTCTCGGCAAACAAAGGCGGAGATTTTAAAGAACTTCATAAGGTTGCTTCGGGTGGAGAAATGTCGCGCCTGATGTTGGCTTTAAAATCTGTTCTCGCTCAAAAACGCTCTTTGCCAACGATTATTTTTGACGAGATCGATACAGGAATTTCCGGCGATGTTGCCAATAAAATGGGAAATATCTTTACGCAGATGGCAGGGAAAATGCAAGTGATCAGCATCACCCACCTACCCCAAATCG
The DNA here is from genome assembly GCA_044229315.1 of Bacteroidia bacterium. Lineage (GTDB taxonomy): Bacteria > Bacteroidota > Bacteroidia > B-17B0 > Aurantibacillaceae > Aurantibacillus. The sequence goes on along the minus strand of JBGATG010000002.1, from coordinate 782,795 downwards.
CCAGTAAAGGACAACACCATTTGTTTGTTTATAAGAATGACGATAAAGACAAAACGCGATCGTTCATCAAAACTTTATCTAAAGACGAACGCACGGTTGAAGTGGCAAAAATGTTGAGCACGGGAAAACCAACCGAATCGGCAATTAAGAATGCAAAGGACCTTTTAAGTTCTAATTAAGTGCCACAGATTTCGCTGATTCGCACAGATTTGTTTTCACAGATTATTGAACCTGTTTTAATAAAATAAATCTGCGCTTCTAATCTGTGAAAATTTGTGTGATCTGTGGCAATAGAAGATTACTGTTTCTTCCCGTATTGCTTTTTCATTTCCTCCACATACTTCGCTCTTTCTTCGGGGGTCATGTTCATGATCTCTTGTTGAGATTTCATTCCCGCTGCAGGGCCGCCGGTTGGTGTTTCCGTTTTGGTATATCCTGACGGGATATCAAAATCCGATTTAGAAAAATTCTTCTTTTCAAATTTTACAAGTTCCATGGTCATGTCGCCCTCCCGTTCGTTTCCCTTATGAATTAGTTTCACAGGGAACCCTTCACAGCCTGCGTCTTTTAGCGCCTTTTCTCTTTTTGAGCTACTCATTCGCTCGTTGGATTCCATGGCCTTTGCATATTTGTCGTAATCCGCAATAGCTTTTGTGTTCCAAACCTCATGTGTTTCTTTTCCTTCTGTAACCAAAGCGTGAACGCATTTGTACCCGTTCATTGTTTCTTCTCCAAGTTTTTTTACGTCATATTTGCGCGTATCTTCTTTTGGGGTTCCTTGATTCTTCTTTCTTTCCGAATATGTTTTGTCCTTCTCGTTTAAAACGTACGCAACGTCCGGATTTGATTTCTGCATAAGGGTTTTGTTAGCCATTCCTCCTCCGGGCATTTGCGGAACAACCATGTTCATTTCCGAAATTGATCCAAATTCTGAGTGGTCTGCTTTAATGGTTCCGGTTGCGCCTTTGCTCGATGTCATTTTGAATTCAATATGGGCGCCGTTTTGTGCACCAAGCGTAGCTGAAAATACGAGTGCGATCAGTGATAAAATTGTCTTTTTCATAGGTGTGTTTTTTTAGAGATACTAAATTACTTATTATTTGTATTCTGTGCTTTTTATTAGGGATTTGAAGCTCAGCCTCTTGCGCTTTAACCCATTTCCCTTGCATGTTTAATACTATATTTGCGTCACAAATCAACTAACATGGGACACAATCTTTTAAAAGGAAAACGCGGCATCATTACCGGTGCATTAGATGAAAATTCAATTGCCTGGAAGGTGGCTTTAAAAGCACACGAAGAAGGCGCAACATTTGTTCTAACCAATGCCCCTATTGCTATGCGCATGGGCGCGATCAATAAATTGGCTGAAGCAACGGGTTCAAAGATTATTCCTGCCGACGCCACCAGCGTTGAGGATCTAACAAAGTTATATACCGAAGCAATGGCAACATTGGGTGGTAAAATTGATTTCGTTCTCCACTCTATTGGTATGAGCGTTAACATTCGTAAGAACGTTCCATATACCGAATTGAATTACGAATATTTTAATAAAGGGATTGACGTGTCAGCATTATCTTTCCATAAAATGTTGGCGGTAGCTCACAAAATGGATGCTTTAAACGAACACGCTTCTGTTGTTGCATTATCATACATTGCAGCTCAGCGTGCTTATCCTTTTTATACAGATATGGCAGACATTAAAGCTATGCTGGAAAGTATTGCCCGCACATTTGGTTACCATTATGGCAAACAAAAAAAGGTCCGCATCAATACCGTTTCTCAATCGCCAACTAAAACAACTGCCGGAAGTGGCATCAAAGGATTTAGTGATTTCTATGAATTTGCCGATCATCAATCGCCGCTGGGAAATGCAAGCGCAGAAGATTGCGCAAGTTTTTGTATCGCTTTGTTTAGCGATCTTACAAAGATGGTTACTATGCAAAATTTATATCACGACGGAGGATATTCGTTTACCGGCGTAAGCCAGGAACAATTGGAAGCCATCTCCAAAGAAGCGGCAAAATAGTTTCTTTTATCAAATTGGAAAAGCCCTGGAAACATTGGGGCTTTTTTATTGCACTGACTTTCAGCGAATTAGGGCTAAATCCTTGTTTGTCAAACAGTTGTGTTGGGGTTTGAGTTTCTATGCTGGATGATAGATATGCGGCTTTGTTCCTTTGAATTTATTGATGTCGATTTCCGTTAAACTTACTTTATCTTTTTTGTCGATCGTTTCTGTGCGCACCACTTCGTAAACTCCTTTTGAGATCACTTTGTAAATAAGATAATTTATTTGCCAGTTATCGTACTTGATGCCGGTTGATTCTCCATTTCTTTTTCCGCTGATTGACACGTTTCTCAAAATGATCATGTCGCCGGGATAGATACAATCTTTAGTAAAATCCAAACCCGGATATCCGAAAGTATCATAGTAATTTGTTCCGCCCGCCTTGTAAGCTTCATGAAAAAAATCATTGCAATATTCCCCAACGGTTTTTCCAATTTTGGTTTTGATATAGGCAACGATCTTTTTATTCTTGGCCGGAATAGCGCCGCAATCGCTTGCCGTTTGAAACGAAAACAAACAGAGTAGTGCGGCAGATGAAATCAAAATGGCAATAGCTTTCATGATCTGAATTTTATTTAAAGATGAGAAAGAACTTCTCTTTGCACAAACTATTCCTTCCTCTCTTAGCGCATTTTCTTCCGTTTTAAAGCCGCTTCTCTTATCAAAAAGAACTTGGCCTTGTCCTGCATTCTAATTCGTCTTTAAATCGGTTTTTAACAGCTTCCGCATCAAACGCCTTCTTTTCCTTAATAATTTTAACAACACTTCTATCGAGCTTTTCCAAATGTTTTAGGACACTAATTTAGTCTAGACAAATTTGGTAATAGTAATTATTGGCTTCGGTATTTTAATTTTAGAAAAGCTACAATTAACATTGGTTGCTTTATTCAGCAAAATAAACTTTATACAAAATGGAACAGTTTAAAAAATCGTTTACTCTTGTCGAAATTTTGAAGCATATTATTACCTACCTAAATAAATAGAAAAAACTCGATGAAAGAGTTGCTAAGATTCCTGTGATTTTGGGGCGATTAAAAGAAAAGTGCCGGTTAATAAAATGTTGCACGTGGAACAAGGATGCCGAGTCAAATTAAAAGATTGTCTTGGTTTGTCTAATGGTTCGCTTCAACAAGCTCAGCGACCAGCATATGAAAAACAAAAAAAGGCGAACCGAACAGCTCGCCTTGAAAAGGTATTAGGGATGGTTTCTAGGCCTTCCTGAAGACGTAAATAACGCTCGAATAGTCTTTGGCCTCTCTAACCTTTAGGTTAGATCTAAGCCCGTTCAAAAAGGCCGAAAGGTAATTAATCTTCCCGGTCTTGTATTGCTCGCTAAGCATGCTTACGTAGAAACTATCAAACTTCATTGGCAAGGACTCCAAGTGTTTGAAACCTGCCTTTTCCACCACAGCCTTCATGGTTTTTTCTTCGAAATGATAAAGGTGCCTTGGAACATCGTAGGCCGCCCAGAACTCTCCGTAATGTTTCGCATCGAAAGAGGTGTGATTAGGAACGGCTATGATCAATGCTCCTCCCGGATTAAGTTTATGGTGGAACCAGGATAAGGTTTGGTTAAGCTCGATCACGTGTTCCAGAACATGCCAAAGCGTAATGCAATTGAAGCTGGTTTCGGACAGCATAGAATGCGCTACCTCAACATCGGGATAAACCGTAGCCTTGTTTTCTTTGATGGCAAAATCCCGAGCGCCCGAATCCGGTTCTATACCAAACACGTTCCACGTGGAACTGCGAGCCGCCGAAAGGAACATTCCAGTTCCGCATCCATAGTCCAAAAGATTTCCCTTCTGGCTATACTTCTGGATAAGATTTACCTTTCCTTTCAGGGTATAATTCCGAACGGCTTTGTAAAGCTTTGAGATAATCCCCTTGCTGGTGTTGGAATGGGAGATGTAGTTTTCGGACTTGTAATAGTCCCCGATCTTATCGGCCGATGGGCGAGGGTTGGTGAACTTAAAACCGCACCCTTTACAGGATACGATCTGGAATGTTTCTTTACTTACCGTGTAATCCTTGCAAGCTACAAAGGGTTCAAAAGAACTTCCTCCGCAACACGGACAATTGTTTAAAGTGGTCATATATTAAATTGTTGCACGTGGAACACTAGCGTCCCATATGCACTAAAAGTATCGAAATGTCTGATGGGCTGACGCCCGAGATTCTGCTTGCCTGGCCAATTGAAAATGGTTTCAGCTTCTTTAGTTTCTCTCTTGCCTCTGTGCTTAAAGAGGCAATAGAATCATAGTCGTAGTCCGGCCGGATCTTCAACTCTTCTAATCTTTCCAACTTGTCCGCGTTCTCTCTTTCCTTAGCCAGGTATCCCTCATACTTGATCAGGATCTCGGCTTGAAGTATTGTTTCAAAATCGTAAGGCTCTAAAAACTTGTCCATTTCCGGATCCGCTTTACGGATCTCCTGGATGTCTACATTAGGCCTTGAAAGTACATTGACGTATTTTATTTTTTGATTGATCGGAGCAGAATCGTTGGACGCCAAATACGGATTGATGATCTCCGGCTGAGCGCTAGTTTCCTTGATGTGCTTCATGATCCCCTCGTAGTTTTTCTCCTTCTTTAAAACTACATCCAAACGATCCTTCTTGGCCAAGCCAATTTCATGACCCAGTTTTGTGAGACGTATATCCGCATTATCCTGGCGTAAAAGCAAACGATACTCGGCTCGAGAGGTAAACATGCGGTAAGGCTCTTCGGTTCCTTTTGTAACAAGATCGTCTATTAAAACACCGATGTAGGCTTCGCTTCTCTTCAAAACAAACTCTGGCCTTTCGTTCACTTTTAAGTGCGCATTTATTCCAGCCATTAGTCCCTGGCAGGCCGCTTCCTCGTATCCTGTAGTTCCGTTGATCTGCCCGGCGAAATATAAATTGTCTACCAGCTTTGTCTCCAAAGTCATCTTTAATTGGGTAGGAGGGAAGTAATCATATTCTATTGCATAGCCCGGACGGAACATTTTTGCATTCTCGAAGCCCGGAATCAGCCTAAGCGCTTGATTTTGAACCTCTTGCGGCAGGGAAGTGGAAAATCCATTCACATAGATCTCTACAGTGTTCCACCCTTCCGGCTCCACAAAGATCTGATGGCGTTCTCTTTCCGAAAAACGCGTGATCTTGTCTTCAATGCTTGGACAATAACGCGGACCAAGGCCTTGAATTCTTCCCGAATACATTGGTGACTTCTCAAAACCGGTCTTTAAAATATCGTGTACCTTTTGGTTTGTATAAGTGAGGTGACAGGGAATTTGTTTTTTCAATTCACGTGGAACTTCCGTTATGTGCGAATTAAAAAATGGAGATGTGTTGGGCAAATACGAAAATTTATCTGCAACCTCATCGCCGGCCTGAACTTCCATTTTAGAATAATCCAATGTGCGGCCGTCGATTCGCGGAGGAGTTCCTGTCTTCATTCTTCCAGATTCAAATCCTAATTGAACCAGCTGCTCGGTAATTCCAAACGATGCGCTTTCGCCCATGCGTCCACCGCCGATTTGTTTTTCTCCTATATGAATTAATCCATTTAAAAAAGTCCCGTTTGTAAGAACAACCGATTTCGCTTTGAACTCGATTCCCATTCCGGTAACAACACCCTCAACCCTTTTTCCGTCTTTCGAGACGATCAGGCTCTTGGCCATGTCTTGCCAAAAATCAACGTTGGGGGTTTGCTCCAGCATCTCGCGCCAAAGCTCGGCAAAGCGCATGCGATCGTTTTGGGTGCGCGGACTCCACATGGCCGGGCCTTTGCTCCGGTTCAACATTCTGAACTGAATAGCCGACTTATCGGAAACAATTCCACTATAGCCTCCCAACGCATCAATTTCCCTTACGATCTGCCCTTTTGCTATTCCGCCCATAGCAGGATTACAACTCATTTGCGCAATGGTTTGCATGTTCATGGTGAGCAATAAAACCTTTGAGCCCATGTTGGCAGCCGCAGCTGCCGCTTCGCAACCGGCATGGCCGGCACCAATAACTATAACGTCGTAATTTTGGTTCAAAACGCTGCAAAGATACGCTTTTAGCGTAACTATTTTAAGCCCTTTGCGTTACAGTAAAGAGCAAAACAGCGGTTAAATAATGGTAAAACCGTTAAATCTGCGTTTTTCTTAAATACTTTTATGGAATACGTTCTTTATCCGCCTCTCAATATTATAAAACCTATAGCATGAAAAAACTATTATCTATTGGATTGTTGAGTATGAGCTTAGCTGCCACAGCGCAAAACAGCTCAGATTTTAAAGTATTCACTCCGGCGCAAAGCGGAATCAGAACTACAGAAAAACTATTAGAATCGCTTATTGGCGAAGGTGTAGTTCTTAAGAATTACAGCATCACAAAAACCAGCGGCGGAGAAGCTTTCGGTTTTTTTGAAGATACCAAAGAAAGATTAGGAATGAAAAAGGGATTGGTGATGACCACCGGTGGGATCATCGCCTTATCAAGCAAAAACACTTCGCCCTCTATGAGTAATAACACGCACGATCGTGTTGAGGGCAGGGGAGCGGTTTCTCAAGAAACGGGTTATGCTGAGTTAGAGAAGTTGGTGAACAATCAAAAAACATTTGACGCCTGTGTTATTGAACTGGATCTTGTTCCAACTGCAGACACGCTGAGCTTTAACTACGTGTTTGGTTCGGAAGAATACGATGAGTTTGTGGGAAGTAATTACAACGACATTTTTGCTTTCTTCATTAGCGGAAAAGGAATTACCGTAAATAAGAATCTGGCAGTTGTTCCAAATACAGACATTCCGGTTTCGGTAAACACGATCAATAATGGAAGCGCAAGCGGGTCATATAAAGCGCGCCCAACCAACTCAACGTTCTACGTGACAAACACCGATGGGCATATTGGAATTGAGTACGACGGAATGACCAAGTTGATGCAGATCCGCCAACCGGTTACTCCTTACGAAACTTACCATATCAAATTATGTATTGCCGACGTGAGCGATAATTCTTATGATTCGGGAGTGTTGATCGAAGGAAAGAGTTTTGTTTCTTACGATAAAACGTACAATGTTCTTTATAAGAAAAACGACAAAGAAGTTGAGCCTGGATTCAAAACTTTGTTGGACAACTTAGCCAAGGAATATAAGAAACACCCAGAAGGAAAGATCTTAGTTACCGGCCATACCGACGAAGAAGGCGATGTTACATTTAACCAAGAGCTGTCTTGCGAGCGCGCAACTATTGTAGGAAATTACCTGCAAGGAAAAGGAATTCCTAAAGACAGAATTATTGTGGACTGCAAAGGCGAAACCATGCCGGCTTATGATAATACCAAAGAATTGGGCCAGGCTTTGAACCGCCGTGTTGAAATTAAATTGACTGGAAACTCTCAGGCTTATGTTGCTAAGAAGCAAGAAGTGGACGCAGCGGTTAGTTCTGAGTTAGCAGAGAAATCTACCTTGATCAAAAATTTCCCGAATCCATTTGTTGATATGACAACGCTGGATGCTTATATCAAAACCGATGTGAAAAATGCTTACATCACTATTTTGGATATTAACGGAAAACACGTGAAGACGATTCATATGCTAGAGCGCGGAAGCACAAGTGTAAATTTTGATGGGCAATCTTTATCAAAAGGAATTTATATGGCTACGTTAAATACCGATGGCGTTAACCAGAATACATTGAAGATCATTCTTCAATAATAGGAAAACATTAAAAGAAAAAATGCCGGCTAAACACCGGCATTTCTTTTTTATAGTGATTTCGCCACACCCTTCGACTCCGCTCAGGGTGACACGGCCTAACGGCACGATTTAAATTACAGAAGATTTAATTTACTAAGCAATTCCTCGCGGTAAGAACCTCCAACAGGAATTGTTTTCTTGTCGTTCTCCAACACCACGTTTTGATTTTCGATCGCTTGAATTTTATCAATGCGGGCAATGAATGAACGGTGAACACGAATGAACTGGGTGTTGCCCAATTTCTTTTCTATGTCCTTCATAGTACTGTGAACTGTGTAGCGCGCGTATTGCGTGTTGATGATCACGTAGTCCTTTAGTGCTTCTACGTAGTAAATGTCTTTTAAAAGGATCTTTACAAGCTTGCTGTTGGCTTTTACGAAAAGGATGTCTGCTCCGGCCTCGTCTTTGTTCTCTACTAAAGAATAAAGGAAGTCGCGCTCCTTTTTCAATTCAAGGTCTTTCTTGTGTTTGTAGGCACTCATTTCAATAGAGCTATGAAGATCGATCTCTTTGAATGGCTTTAAAATATATCCGTAAGGTTCAGTGATCTTTGCTTTACTTAATGTTGCTTCATCAGCATAAGCGGTCAAATAAATGATAGGCAGATTCATAGTTTCCTTCAACTTCTCGCTTACATCAATTCCTGTCATCGGGCCTTTGATCATGATGTCCATCAACACAAGATCAGGATTTGTTTCCTGAATTTGCTGAATAGCTTCCTGGCCGTTATTTGCTGTTCCCACAACATTGTATCCTAGTTTCACAAGGGAGTTTTGAATATCCTTCGCTACAATGCTTTCGTCTTCTACTATGAAAATGTTTAGTTTGCTGTTTTCCATTGGTGATCTAAATTAAAAAACTAATATTTACCCTTGTTCCTTGTGGTGAGGCCTTTTCGAACGTTATCTTTCCGTCAATTTGGTCTATTAGTGTGTAAACGAGTTGGAGTCCAAGGGTCCCGCTTTTTTCGGTACTAATATTGGGCCCAATTCCAATCCCGTCGTCTTCCACAGTTAAAAATACAGTTTTATTTTGAGTCCGCAAATTTATAGAAATTATTCCTTTACTCGATGCCGGGAAGGCGTGTTTAATAGAATTTGTGATCAATTCGTTAATAATGAGGCCCAAAGGAATGGAAATATCCAGATTCAGAATTGTCTTCTCACAGTTGAGCTCCAACTTCATCTTATCAGGGGAAACAGAGTAGGAGTGGATGATGTTACTGATGAGCTGAGTTAAGTATTCGTTAAAGTTAATGGAAGAAAAGGTTTTGTTCTGATATAAACTCTCGTGGATGTAAGCCATTGTTTTGATCCTGTTCTGACTTTCGCGCAAGAGGTTCAAAATGTTTGTATCGCTGGTGTAAGATGATTGTAAATTCAAGATGCTAGAAATGATCTGCATGTTATTCTTCACGCGGTGATGCACTTCTTTCAAAAGAACTTCCTTTTCTTTAAGAGATTGTTTGATGTGCTCTTCGTTAAGTCGCGTTGCGGTAACGTCGTGCGCAATTCCGGAAACTTCTGTTATCTCGTCTTTATCTACCACCGGATTTAAGAAAACATCAAGGAATACTTTTTCGTTATTTCTACCGCTGAGCTCTACTTCAAAATTTATCTTCTCTCCTTTAAATGCTCGCTCGTATTGGCTCTCCATGTTTTTGACGTAACTTTCGTTCTCCATCATTTTTCCTCTATCTAGAGGCTCACCTAATTTCGCAACGGCGTCATAAACCTTCTTAATTAACTCGGTGTAGTTGTGATTGAATGAGGTAAGATTGTTGCTTCTGTCAACTGTCCAAATATAATGGGAGCTTCCCTCAAAAAGCGCATTCAGTTTTGCGGTTTGTCTAAAGGTGTTTTGTTCGGCAGTAACTTTCTCGGTAATATCTTTTCCTAATCCGTAAGCTTCAACAATTTCTCCCACCTCGTTATAAATTGGATGTAGATAAAACTGCATCACATACTCTCTGCCCTTAATATCTCTTCTATCGGAAATAAATTCCATGGAGCGCCCTTTAAAAACGCCCTCATATTTTTCATTCCAGGCCTTGGCTACCTTTTGCGCCTCACTACTGTCCTTAACATCACTTAGTTTTCCGCCGAGTTTTGGATACGTGTTATAAAATTCATAGAACGTGTCTGCAAACTTTCTATTAAAAGACGTGTATCGTGATTCTTTGTCAACCGTCCACAGCGTTTGATTTCCACTCTCAAAAATGGCCTTCATGCGAGAGGTTTGCTCCATGATCTTTTTCTCGGCACCTTGTCGGAGTTCAATTTCCTTCACCAATTTTTTGTTGGCCTCTTCTGTTACCTCTGCTTTGATCCTTGCTTTTTCCAGCGTTTCGCGTTCACTAATATCTTTTACAAGCGAAAGCACGCAGTCGATGCCGTTGTAGCTTATCGGAACCGTTTTTATCTCTACGTTGATACGTTTTCCTTTGCTATCAACGATCTGGTAATTCAAGAAATCAAATTCCTGTCCAACGGTTGCTTTTCCCATTCGCTCCATGGCACGCTCACGCTGATCGGGCACAATGTACTTGATAATGAATTTTCCGACAACATCTTTCTCAGAGCGTACCTTTAAAAGGTCAACGGCCTGTTGATTGCACATCAGGCAATTTCCCTTATCGTGAATGAAGAACGCGATCGGAGATTGATCCAATAAAACTTTATAGTCGCTCCACTTTTGGTTGAGCTCGATTTCTTTTTCTTTAAGGTCGTTGATGTTGCGAACGATGCCAAATAAAAAACTGATCTTCCCTTTGCTATCGCGAATCGGATTGATGTGGTCTTCCATCCAAACAATTTCGCCTTTGCTATTTTGGATCTGAAAATCAACTTTTAGCTGATTGTACTTTCCGCTTTGCTGCATTTTTGGTGCGGCCTTTTCGTGATCTTTGTACGCGTTGGTTTTTCCAACTGTACGCTTATTCAAATAGAATGGATCTTTGTAAATGTCTTTTGGATCGTAACCTAAAACCTTCTTTACCGAATTGCTAATGAACAGATATTTTGGCTTTGGATGATAGGTAAAAAAATAAATAATGTCGTGGGCGTTGTTGGCAATAAGCTGTAATTGTTCCTGGGTAATATTCAGCTGCGCCTCGGTTTCTTTTTGCTTTGTTACATCTCTGCTTATACACAAGAGCGAAACGATCTTCCCTTTGCTATCCTTAACAACGCTTTGAATTGTTTCGAGCCATTTAACGGACCCGTTTTTAGCAACATATTTTGCTGTGTTCCTTTCGTTCTTTTGAATGAATTTTATGTATGCTTTTGTGTCTTTGGGAAATTTATCTTTGTATTCCGGATGTAAAATAGATTCAAAAAGATCCTTATTCTTGTACCATTGCTGAGGCGTATAGCCAAGTATCTTTGTTGCAGATTCGCTTACATAAGCATAATGCTCCTTTGGAAACAGATCGTATTTAAACACTATATCAGCGCTGTTCTTACCTATCAATTCCAAAATTACTTTTGCCTGCTCCAGCTCCGAATAAGATCGTTTCCGGTCGCTGATCTCATAAAAAATAGATTGCACCGCCTTGTTTTTTCCAATGGAAACGGCGTTGGATTTAGCCTCCACATCAATGATGTTCTTCTTGCTGTCTCTAACTTTAAGCTCCACCGGTTGGAACTCTTCGCCTTTAATGATCTTTAAGTTGTTTTGCTTGATGCGCTTATGATATTCGGGCAAAATAAAATCATAAGCGTTCAGTTTAGAAACGTCGAGATTTTTTTTTGGTAGGCCTAGAAATTCCTTTGCTTTTTCGTTTAAGAAATAAACCCGTTTGTTATCAAATATGACCAGCGGAATTGATAAGAGATTCAGTGCCGAAAAATCCTGGGTTTGCGTTTTCACCGTACAATATTAAGGTTTACTTTTAATTGTTTGGGTCTTATCCTCTCCTATCTTTATATTGTACGTTCTCACACTTTGCTCGTAGGTTGGAAATATCTTATCTCCGTTCCACTTGATCTCAATATCATCTTTGTACAAAATTGTCAGGTAATTATATCCTAACTCATCGTAAAATTTCCAATCTCCTTCTTTTAATCCACCAACATAATTTCCTTCTACCATCTTCTTCCCATTTCTGTAATAGAATTGGTGATAGCCTTCCGGAGTTCCCTGAACAAATTTTCCTACAAATAGTTTTGTTTTCTCGGGTTTATAATATCCTTTCCAAACACTATCGGGCTCATCATTCACGTAATTCCCAAAATCGTAATATTGCGAATTCTCGTAGGTCCAATTACCTTCTTTTTTATTATCTATCCATGTTCCTTTTGTAATGATCGTTCCGTTCTCATTATAATCTGTCATTAATCCTTCTCTTCTTCCGTTCACATAGGTTTCTTCACGTAAAATGTTTCCGCTCTCATAATACCATTTCCAAGCGCCTTGAGCACGACCTTTTTTATCGTAACGTCCTTTTTGCTCTAGTTTCCCCGATGGATAAAAGAATTCCCAATCACCTGTTCTGTTACCGGCGATATATATTCCTTTTCCTTTAAATTCACCCGTAACATGATACTCAACCCACTTTCCAATTCTGTTCCTTGCACTATCAACGGCACCCTTTGCCACAATAGTTCCGTTAAAATACTCAATAGCACTATCAGGAATGGCATAATTACTACAGATCCATTTTTTATGGAAATATTTTAAAGAGTCGTTATAATATTCAACCGAATCGCAGATCCTTCCCGGTTTATATTTGTAATGTGTACCAATTGCTGTTCCTTCATCATAAACTCCTTCGTAACGTAAAGTACCATCTTTATTTTTTTCTTGATACCATTCTACTTGACGAGTTTCAGGGGCATGTTCTAAATATTTTCCATTATCAAATTTTTTAATGGATATCAAGTTCCCTTTTTTATCGAATGTTTTTGCGAAACCATCAACCGAATCATTCAAATAATACGTCTCACTTTTCACATCACCATTAGGATACAGTTCCTTCCAAAGACCTTGTTTTTTTCCATTCTCATCTTTACGATTTATTTTCTCAGTTCCTGTATTAAATCCACTTTTATAATTTACAATGGAAATAATGGTTGAATCCTCTGCATATTCATACGCGGTTCCATCTTGCTTTCCATTAGCAAACATGACCAGGGTCTTTAATTTTCCCGAAGCATAGAATTTTTTAGCAGGGCCTTCTTTGATATCATTCTTAAAAGTTTCTAACGAAGTCACTTTTCCTAATGTATCATATAGCATAGTTAAGCCGTTCTTCTTTCCTTCTTTATAATTTACCTGACGTTGAACTCTTCCTTTTTCATCATAAAAATTCCAGGTACTATCTAATTGAAAATTCTTTCTGTTACCAGCGATCTTTAAATTTCCATTCAAATAATAATTCTTCCAAAAACCATCAGGCTTTCCATCACGCATGGTTCCTTCGCTACTTATCTTTCCATTTTCATAGAAATATTTTTGATAGCCATCTTTAACGGTAGCCTGAGAAAATGCTAATGAAGTAAGCAAACTTAGAGCGATGATTATTTGATAATTACGGAACATTCGAGACCAATAAATTTACTAAAAAAAGATCAATAATTAAAGTCCGAACTTAGCCGATAATTCCAGCATTTTTAGGATGGGGGCTTTGGCTTTTACCATAAGATCTTTATTCATAACGAGCTCGGGCTGCTCATATTTTAAAGAATTATATATTTTTTCTAAAGTATTGAGTTTCATATAGGGACAATCATTACAAGCACAGGAATTATTAGGCGGAGCGGGTATAAATACCTTATCAGGACTAGCCTTTTGCATCTGGTGTAATATGCCGGTTTCTGTAAGAACTATGAATTCTCTATCAGTACTTTTTTTAGAATAGTTTAACAGCGCAGTTGTACTTCCTATGAAATCTGCATATTCTAAAATAGCAGCTTCACACTCCGGATGCGCAATAATTTTTGCCTGGGGATTTTGAACTTTTAATTTGATGAGTTTTTCTAAACTAAAAATTTCATGCACCATACATGATCCATCCCAAAGAACCATATTCCGTCCGGTTTTTTTATTAATGTAAGCACCAAGATTTTTATCAGGCGCAAAAATTATTTTTTGTTCTTTAGGCAAACTTTCAACAATTTGTACGGCGTTTGAACTTGTACAAATAATATCCGATAGTGCTTTTATTTCTGCAGTACAATTAATGTAAGTGATCACAATATGATCAGGATGTTGTTTTTTAAATTCTGAAAATTTTTCTGGCGGACAAGAATCCGCCAAACTGCAGCCCGCATTAAGATCGGGAATTAAAACTTTTTTTGAAGGATTTAAAATTTTTGCGGTCTCGGCCATGAAATGAACCCCGGCAAACAAAATGATATCGGCGTTTGTTTTTTCAGCTTGCTGGGCAAGTCCAAGACTGTCTCCAATGTAATCCGCAATGTCCTGTATGTCGTTGTTCTGGTAATAGTGAGCCAAAAGTAGAACGTTCTTTTCTTTTTTCAAAGAATTTATTTCTTCAAAAAGATCTAAAGACGGATCAACTTCTTTTTCTAAATATCCTTTCTTATATAACATATATAAATTTTAAAATAAATTATTATTTATATTATAGGGTGTTAATATGGTTAGTAACTGAACCTAAAAAAATTTGGATGTAGACCTTATTACACATTATGAATACCTTGTTAACAAAGGTAAGAGTTTAAAGCACTGGAAATCAAATGTACTTAGTTTAATTAACATGTCTTAATAGCTCTTAACACTCATAACTTTCTTCTCTTTCTGAGTGTTTACATTCCAAATTTAGAGCTTAAAACTTCTGGCATTAAATTTTAAAATGATAGTGTGAAATCAAAACACGATCTACATAAAATAATAAGTTGATAATTGGATAAAATCTTATGTTTTGTTTATGAGTCTAAAATAATAATATTAACAGCGATTTACACGATTTGTGTTAATAGGATAGAGTTGATGATCAGGCATTTATTTTTTGAGTGTTAATTAACGTTGATCATTACTTTTAAACAATAGAAAGTAAAAACCGATAAATACAATTTAAATACTATGGAAATAGCAATTGGAAGCGATCACGCGGGATTTGAACTAAAAGAACAAGTTATAGCTTATTTAAAGAGTAAGAATATTGTTGTGGCCGACAAAGGAACCTTTAGCGCCGAAAGGGCAGATTATCCCGATTATGGGCACGCCGTAGCCAAGGAGGTGCTGGATAAAAAGATCCTGGGAATTGTTATTTGCGGAAGCGGAAACGGCATAAACATGAGTGTAAATAAACACAAAGGAATTCGCGGTGCTTTATGTTGGAATCACGAAGTGGCGGCCTTGGCGCGTCAGCACAACGACGCAAATATTATGGCTTTACCGGCGCGTTTTATGAAGATAGATGAAGCTAAAAAATGCGTGGACGCCTTTGTGAGCGAAAAATTTGAAGGCGGAAGGCACCAAGACCGAGTTTTAAAAATTGAATGCTAGAATAACAATCATGAGAAACGCACTTACATTAGGCCTCGTTACGATTTCTTTGGCTGCATTTGCCCAAGTTAAACCTAAAAGCAAAAGCACAGCAGAGCTGCTATTTGGTGTTTATGAATACAAGCGCCAGGAAGCAAAGGATATGTTCGCGATCATTAAGATCACGTTAAACAAAGATCAAACGTATTTGTACCACTCTAGCAGCGCAACTTTAAAAACAAATGCTGATGACGCCGGCAAATGGACGCGCAATAAAGACACGCTTTTTTTGACAAACAAAGAAGAATCGGTTGAACGATATCTCATCTCGGGAAAAACACTTTGCGATCTCTCGGAAGGCGAGGGACAATCGTGTCTTCAAAAAATAAAATAATTGGAGATTAGAACTTAGGACAGCTCACTGTAATTAATTTCTTCTTCTTTCCTTTTTTCTTACCACAGAATAAATAGGTTAAGCTTAATTCGTGCGTGCCGCCCGAGCTTGCCAGAGATAATTTTCCAATGGTATAATCAAAGGAATAACCCACTTGCATTCTATCGCCCGAAATTCCAGCCACCAAAACAATGGCGTCGTTGTTGCGATACCAGTTGTAAGGTTTGTGGAATACGGGAATGCCGCGATACCATAAACCAAACACCAAATAACTTCTGGCGTAATATGCGCCAATATCAATTTGATTAAAGCGTGCGGACTTTTTGTAATTGAAAGCCGCTGTTATAAAATGCTGATCTTTGCTTTTGTCCGACTCATCGTCAATTTTATATTTGTAACCGGCATGCATTTTTGATTCAATTGGCAATCGGCTGTCTTCGCCGGTTAAAGATTGATTTGGTCGTGTTAAGTTGTTGAACGCAACACCGGCCCACCAATTCTCACCATACATTAAATAGCCTGTGCTGCTATTAAAATAAAGTAATTTATCCAAAGTGATCGGCTCTACAGAAGTTGATGAACCGCGGCCGATCTGATCGCCAAAAAGTACATTCGAGTAATCCATTCCGCGTTGGGTAAATCCTAAATTCAGTCCCGCGCGAGCTACGAGACGTTTGTTTATTTTCAACTCATAAGCATACATGCCCGTGAACTGTGTGCTCTTTAAAGCATTAATACCCGCCCTATCCTGGAAGAACGTAAAACCAATTCCGCTATTTAATTTTCTCAAAGGCTTGTCAAACGATGCTTGAAACGTTGTGAACTCTCCGGGAATTGAAGACCATTGATTTCTGTAATTCATCGAAAGCCGCGGGCATGAGGTTGCGCCGGTAAAAGCCGGATTCAAATACGTTTGCGCCGCGTAAAATTGCGAGAACTGATAGTGTTGCGCTAAACCACCAAGCGAAAAAGCTAAGAGCAAATATGTGTACAGTTTTTTCAATTAATGGCTTTCTTTAGTGTGATGGTAATTTCTTTTTCTTCGGCGTTCCAGCTGGTAACATTAATTATTGGCCTTATGGCCTTGCTGTCAATTACCATTCTATAACTCTTATCTACTGTAACAGGCATTACCATGCTCACGTATTCGTGATTTGGTTTGTAGGCGCCTTCTAATTTTCCTGTTTCGCTATCGTACAAGGTCATTTTAAGATCGATCAAGTTTTCTTTGCTGCCGATCTCCGAATAATTGAAACGAACATAAACGATCACTTGACTTGATTCATTAAAATCTATCGAATAAATATCCGCGTCGCCTTGTCCGCCCGCTCTTCGCGAGGTAAAGAACGCTTGTTTTGTTTCTCCGGCCTTCACAAAATAAATATCGTCGTTTGTTGAGTTAATAGGTGCGCCCAAATTCTCGGGCTTGCCCCATTGCTCATTGGTTTCGTTGTACGGCGACATAAAAATATCGTATTCACCCATGGTCTTGTGTCCGCGCGAACTGAAATACAAATTATTTGTTCCTGATTCAATGAACGGCGCATCATCATCTTCCGGGGAATTAATGAATGGACCAAGGTTGCGAGGCAAACTGAATTTACCATTCATGAATTTTTTCACCACGTAAAGATCTCTTCCTCCAGAACCACCCGGACGGTTGCTTGAAAACACGATCGAGTTTCCATCAGGAGAAAAACAAGCGCTTGCCTCTAAATATTTTGAATTAATCTCCGGCCCAAGCATTTTTGGTTTGCTCCAATGCGTGCCGTTGTATTTTGAAAGATAAATATCGCCACCGGTTTGTTTAGCGTCTGTTCTGTAAATGAGTAATTCAGTTCCGTCGGGAGAAAACGCAACGCAAGCATCGTGCGCATCGGTATTGATACTATCGCTTAAAGAAACCGGTTTGTCCCATCCATTTGCGCCGCGCGTGGACATAAATATGTCTTCGTAATATTTTCCGTAAGGATCCATTTTTCCTCCCTTGCCTTCAGGGCGGCGAGAGGTAAATACCAGGGAACCATTTTGATTCCAGAACAAAGGAACGTAATCGGGATATTTGCTGTTGATCTTATCACCCACATTTTTGATCACATACGCTTGTTTGTTTGCTTCTTCATTTAAAGCGGCCTCACAAGCATCAATACAAGCCATCACGTCTTTGTTAGTGATCATTTCGCCATCGTTGTGCGTTTTGAAATGATAGAACGCGTCAAGCGCGCGGCGAGGCTGCCCGTTAAATAAATAAACTTTTCCAAGGAAATAATGCGACTCTTCAACGCTATCTTTAGAATGTTGGAAGAACTTTACGCAAGCGGTATCGGTTTTATTAATGAAGAACAAGCAATGCCCCGCACGGAAATTAAACTCCGGGTGGATGGTGTCGTATTTCAAGATCTCCAGATAAAGATTGTACGCTTTTAAAAAGTCGGCGCGCTGGTAAAGATCATCTGCCTTCTTAATATTTTTTTCGCGCAGCGCAGCATCCTTTTGTGCTTGCATTCCAAGCGCAAACAAAAAGATAAAGAGCAAACACGTAATAATTCTATTCATAGTCTTATCGTAATAATGTTACACTGCCCACTTCCTCAAATTTGGTGTCGTCAAAAAACACCGCTTTAACCTTCCACACATAGGCGTCTTGTTGGCAAAGTTTTCCGTTAAAATAACCATCCCAACCAACTTTCACGTCGCTGGTTTGGAAAATGAGTTCTCCGTAACGGTTAAAAATTCTCATATTAAATTCCTTCACGCCCGTTTCTGAAGTGTAAGGGAAGAACACATCGTTGCTGTAATCGCCGGGCGAGTGTCCGCCTCCATTTGACCCACCGGTGTTAGGCGTGAACGCATTAGGGAATCTGATGTCGCTCTTCACAACGATCAAAGCGTTCGTTGTATCGGTACAACCATATTGATTGCTTGCCGTTAGCACCGCGGTGTAATATCCAGCTCCGGGGTAAGTGTGCGACGGATGCATTTGATTGGATTGATTTCCATCGCCAAAATCCCAAATATATGTTGTGGCTTGTTGACTATTATTTGTGAATGCGATAGCGTCATTAGGATTAAAGATCGTATACGACGAAGCAACGAACATCGCGATCGGCGAAGGCTTGATGTTTACCTGTATTGTACCACTCTTGTTTGCGCAAGGCCCGTTGTTTGTAATAGAAACCGTGAGTGTTACAAAACCAGTGTTGATCTCGGTTGAATTAAATTTGTATTTGGTTGGATTAATGAACGCGCTTGGAACAAAACCGTTAACGCCATTTGGTCCGCTCCACGAGAGCCCACCGTAATATCCTGTAATGCCGGCCGAAACTTCAATAGGGTTTTGATACGAACAAACTGTTGTGTCATTTCCAAGACTAACTAAAGGATCTTTAAAGAGAAGAACTTTCACACTATCCGTAGCCGGTGGACAAACGCCATTGTTTAACGATGTTAACACTAGCGTTACGCTACCCGCGTTGAGATCGGCGCCCGAGTAAATGTAATTTGAATTTAGTGTTGTTGGACTTGGAAGGAAATTCCCAGTGCCCATGCTTGTCCACAAACCTTGCGTGCTTCCAATTGTAACACTTCCACTCAAAGCAACACTGCCGCTTGTTGAACAAACCGACTGACTTACGCCCGCATCTATAACAGCCATGCGTCGGATATTAACCCGAACAGTATCGTTCACTGTATTACAAGGCGCATTGTTTGTAGAACTTAAAGTAAATGTCACAAATCCGTTTATGACATCTGTAGAACCCATAAAATAAGTTGTGCTGAGACTTGTGTTGCTTGGCGAGAAAATTCCGGTGCCGCCTGCCCAAGCACCACCACCATTAACTACGTTTCCGTTAAGCGCAATTGAATTTTGGCTTTCACATACTAATTGGTTTGCTCCAGCAGCAACTTGTGCCAAAGGAACAATTCTTACCGTCATGGTATCAACGTTGCTCGGACACGGGCCATTATTTGTGGAAGATAATGTGAACGTGAGTAAGCCGGCCGCAACATCATTTGGCGTAACGAAGTACACATTACTCAAAAATCCTGCGCCCGGATTGTGTGCGCCATTTCCGCTGCCGCTCCAAAAACCTGTTGTGCTGCCAACGGTGACGCTGCCGTTTAAGGCAACCGTACTGGAGTTAGAGCAAATTGCTTGGCCGGGCCCGGCGTTTACAACGGCCAGTCGGCGAATGTTTATGCGAACCGAATCTTGTACTAGTGGACACGGACCGTTTAATGTCGAGCTTAATGTAAATGTAACAAAACCAGCTGCCGCGTCAATAACACTAATTCCATAAGACGTAGTAAAGCTCAGGTTGCTTGGCGAATAATTTCCGGTACCACTCGAGCTCCAGGCTCCGTTTCCGGTTGTTACGTTTCCGGTTAAAGTAATTGTTCCCTGGTTTTCACACACAAACTGATTTGGTCCCGCGCTCACTTGAGCTAAAGGAAAGATCTTTATCATAACGGTGTCGGAAACAACCGGACACACACCATTGTTGGTGGATGTCAACGTAAAAATAACCGAGCCGTTTAAAATGTCAGTAGTGCTTAAAAAGTAATTTGTATTCAAAAACCCTTGTCCGGGGTTATAACCTCCCGAACCGTTGCTCGTCCAAAATCCCGTTGTTGTTACACCGCTCACGTTTCCAGACAAAGCTAAGGTGCTTGTGTTTGAACACAAAGCCTGGTTTGGTCCTGCGCTCACGGTAGCGAGTTGAGAAATGGAAACGCTCACTGTATTTGTAACCGCAATACAATTTCCGTTATTAAGAGAGGTTAACGTAAAAATAACCAGCCCCGATAAAATATCCGCTGTACTTGGATTATAACTTGTAGCCGGATTATTAGGAGAAGGATTAAATGTACCGGAACCGCTGCTTGTCCAAAACCCTGTTGTTGTTGGGCCGCTCACATTTCCGTTCAATAAAATTGCCGACGTACTGCAAATGGTTTGATTTGCTCCTGCGAAAACAACAGGCGCTTGCGTAATGCTTAATTGCACAGTGCTTGTTGATCCCGGACAAACACCATTGTTAGCCGAACTTAATGTGATCACCGCGCCACCATTGGTAACGTCAAGCGCGCTTGGTGTATAAATTGTATTTACACTTGTTGAATTGGTGAATGCACCGGTTCCCGAAGAGGACCAAACAGGAGTTGCGTTCGTGTATCCTAAAATAGCGCCGGACAAACTTACTGTATTATTATTTGCACACACGGTTGGATTAAGCCCTGCGTTTGCTACTGGAGGATTTTGAAAAAAGATCGTTACATTATCACTCACACCAAAACAAGCCTGGTTGTTTGTAGAGAACAATTGCAGGACAACACTTCCCGCTGCAATATCGGCCGCACTTGGCAAATAGGTTGGATTTAAAACTGTGTTGGAAGGATTAAAGGTTCCGGTTCCACTTGAGGTCCAGCTACCCGTGTTTGTTGCACCAACCACCGTTGCGTTAAGCGCAGCTGAAGATGTTGCACAAATAGTTTGATCGGCACCCGCCATTACGGTTGGCGTTTGCAAAATAGTTACTTGCATTACGTCTATGCTCGGAGGACAAACGCCGTTGCCTACGGTTGTAAGCGAAATAGTTACCGCGCCCGCGGCAATATCAGCCGCGCTTGGTGTATAGGTTGTTGTTAAGCTGGTAGCGTTTCCAAAAGATCCCGTTCCCGAAGACGACCACTGCGGTGTAGATGTAAACCCTGTTATGCTTCCCGAAAGAGGAACCAAAAAATTATTTGCGCACACGGTTTGATTTGGTCCGGCATTAGCGGTAGGAGAGCTTTGAGTGGTTAATGTATATATGAAAGATGGTCCGCCACAATTACTGAACAACGAAGTTTGTACCGTGTAAACGCCGGGCGCCGTTGCCGGAAGACACTGCCCTACAAAGCTAGATGTGCTTGGGCCGTTCCACATATACGAAGCTAAACCATTTGGCGCACAGAACGTGTGCGTGGAGCCCGCGCAAACAGTTGCAGAACCGCCTCCAACAAACGATTGACAAACGCCATCAATGTAAGCGTAACCAAAGTGTCCGCCTAAAGAACAATCGTAAGTAGTAAAGCGAATTGTAAGATTTTGCCCAATGTACGGCGTAAGATCTAACAACACAGTTGTCCACGGTTTATAGATAACGCCGGGAGTTGATGAATTAAAAAATCCCGGAATGTTTTGCCCAGCCGCAACATAGAAATACGTACAAGGCACTTGGTTGTTCAAAGAATCAACCATTTCTACCTGGAAAGAAGGTTGCTGACTAATTGGGTGATTTGGATCCTCTAACACCACCGCGTATTTGTAAGAGAAGTTCGCGTTTGCCGGACTCACTAAAAATGTTTGTTCAATACGATCGGCAAATCCTCCATTTACAGGATCTCCTAATCTCAACGAAAAATTTCCTCCGGGGAAAACAACAGGAAATCCACCAAAAGGATCGGTTCCTGCTCCGGTCATAATTAATTGTTGTCCGCCCGCGGTTGCACAACAACCAACAGCGTTAAAGCCCGGATTAAAACCCGAAGTACAAACCCAGCCGTTCAGTGTGCCCTGTTCAAAATCGGCGTTCACACAAGGGCCGGCCATGGTATTATTGTTTTGCGTAAAAGTTTTTTGAGCCATTGGCGCCTGACTTGCGCTTGGAATGGTTAAGGAGAGAGGCGCTTGAGAATTTTGTTTTTTATGCGCGGAAAGAAACTCCTGTCTGTCTTTTCCTGTTAACTGAAGTTTATCAGCGTATCCGCTCCAGTACGACGCGTTGAAGGCCGGCGAATTGTTGTTCTGCGAAAAACAGTTCGATGCCAGCACCATTAAATAAACCACTAAGCTGCGTATAGTTCTTTCCATTCTCTACGGTTTAAATTTATAATAAATTCACTAAAAAAGCGCTATTTACTAAAGCAATTATCGTAATCACAAACCTATTGGTCTGAATATACGAAAGAAAAAAATTAAGGATTATGAGGGTTTGAGATCAACATTTTTCACAAGCTTTAAAAATGCACTCTATTTACTTATATGGCATCAACATAAAAAGGTTGCACTCAAAAGCCTCATTGTTCGTATCTTATGAGTGCGGATCAATTTAAAATGTGGGCGTATAAATTTAAAACGAATTTGTAGCTTCAATGAAACCATTCGTCGAGGATTCGGTATAACCATTTACAATTCGGTATAATCCCTATATTTACCAAAAACCCTTCTGCATGAAAAATATGAAGACCATCATCGCCATTTTGTTGTTATCTAACGCTCTAAGCGCTCAAAAGGGGATACAATTCCCCAGCGTTAACGGAACATTATTAAATGACAAGGCCATGAGTTTGCCTATAAAGAATGGAAAAGAGACCATTGTTGCTATTGCTTTTCATCGAGGCGCGGAAGATGAATTAAAGAAATGGTTAAATCCACTTTACTACACTTTTATGAAAAAGCCGGATAAGAAAGATAATAAGTTTGACATGGCCGAGGTGTATGATGTGAATTTTGTTTTCATTCCAATGATCAGTGGATTCAAAAAATTTGCCGACGATTTTAAAGCGAGTACACAAAAAGAATTTTGGCCCTACATATTAGACACTGAAAAAACAGACGTGAAAGGAATGCAAAAACAATTGGGAATTAAAGACAATAAGATCCCTTACTTTTTTGTGTTAGATAAAGACGGAAAGATCAAAGACATGCAAAGCGGCGAGTACTCTGAATCAAAGGAAGAGGCGATGGAAGAAGCGGTGAGCGGAGATTAATCAATTTATTATGAGGCTTACTTCGACAAGCTCAGTATAGGTTTAACCACAGAAGCCTTCGGCTTCACAGAGTTTTTTCACAGAGGCCACAAAGTTTTTCTCTGTGCGCTTTGTGCAAACCTCTATGAGTGCGCAGCACTCCGTGGTTAAACGTTCTTAAACTTTCTGCAATTCAATTACCGTGATCTCAGGCCAAATACCCAAACGACCCGGATACCCAAGGAAACCCAATCCGCGGTTAACGTACAAAAATTGTTTGCCTTGTTTGTACAAGCCTGCCCAGTTCTTATAAACGTATTTTACAGGACTCCATTGTATATTTAAACTAGGGATCTCAATTCCTAATTGCATACCATGCGTGTGTCCGCTTAAGGTAAGATCCACATCCGGATATTCTAAAAGCACTTGCATATCCCAATGACTGGGATCGTGACTCATTAATATTTTGTAAGGATAATTCTCAGCACCCTCGTAAGCATTTTTCATTTTTCCATAACGCGGAAAACGTAAATTGCCGCCCCAGTTCTCTATACCCAACAAACCAATTTTTGCACCATCTTTTTCAATCGCCACGTGTTCGTTCATCATTAATTTCCAACCAAACGACGCGTGTTTCTTTTTCAGCGTTTCCAAATTGTTGATCTTGGCCTGCTCCGAATCCCATTGCACATAATCTCCATAATCGTGATTTCCCAATACAGAATAAACCCCATGTGGCGCTTTTAAACGACTGAATTGCTCTTCATAACCAATCGTTTCTTTTGCTTCGTTATTTACAAGATCGCCGGTAAATAATATCATATCCGCGTTTTGTTGCAACACAATATCAAATGCTTTTTTAATTGGATCGGTACTCATAAAAGATCCCACGTGAATGTCGGAGAGCTGAACAATTTTAAATCCGTCAAATTCTGCAGGAAGATTTGGGGCAGGAACTTTTACATTGTGAACGCGGTATTTGTAAGCGCCCCTAACCATACCATAAATAAATCCTATAGCCGGAATAACAGTGAACGTAACAGCAACCTGACTCAAAAACTTTAAACGACTAATGCCTGGCGCGGCATTGAGGGCCTCTCCATCTTTGCGATTGAACTGCGACACAACCCATCTGAAAAAACGAATAACATCATCGATGATAAGAAACACGCAACCAATTAATTTACACACCAACAAAATAAGCGCTACCGAAAGCAAGAACCGAAAGAAGTTGTTCCAGTTAGGAGGAGGATAGAGCGTGGAAACTAAACCGATCAATAAACTAAATGCCGCCAGCGCATAAGCGGCATATAAAATACCATTTCTTTTTCCGGGACTGAAATCCTGAACGAATGTTTTTACGGCTTGCAAGAAATAAAACTCGATGAGGATGGTGATCGTAAAAAATATAAGGAGACGAATGATCATAAATTCTTGTCAAAGGTACTAACTATTCAAAAGGGAAGTTTGCCGCTTTTCATATTTTTAACTACAGTTCACCGACTGCACACCTTCATTTACCGCTCTTGCCACGGAGACGCCAAGACGCAAAGTTTCACGGAGTCCCCGTGAATCTCTGTGACTTTGTGTCTCTGCGGCTAAAAACACCAGTGATTTTAAACCTCCCACTCCTTCCAATCCATCTCCTCACCATCCAATATCTTCAAATAACTTTCATATCGCTCAGGCGAGATATCACCTCTTTCGGCAGCTTCGCGCACCGCGCATTTAGGCTCGTTCACGTGCAAACAATTATTGAACTTACAATCGTTCATGTATTTTCTGATCTCCGGAAAATAATGTCCAACTTCTTCCTTTTTCATTTCCACCAAACCCAGTTCTTTTATTCCGGGGGTATCAATAATGTCGGCCCCAAAATCCAAATGAAACAATTCGGCAAAAGTTGTAGTATGCGTTCCTTTTGAATGCGCCGCCGAAATTTCTCCGGTCTTTAAATTCAATTCGGGCTGCAACGCATTAATAAACGTTGATTTACCAACACCCGAATGTCCGCTGATCAAAGTGGTTTTCCCTTGTAAAACGGGCTTTAATTGATCTACACTTTTTTTATCCAAACTGCTGATCACATAACACGGATAACCAATGTTCTCATAAATAGAAATGATCTCCTGTTGAATGTCCAATAATTCCTTATTCAAATTATCTGCTTTGTTAAACACCAACATAGCGGGAATGGAATAGGCTTCGGCGGTAATTAAAAAACGATCAATGAATCCCAAGCTCGTACGCGGTTCCACCAACGTTGCAATTAAAATAGCCTGATCCATGTTGCTGGCAATAATGTGCGCCTGTTTGCTGAGGTTAATGGATTTTCGGATAATGTAATTTTTACGCTGATGAATGTTGCTGATCAATCCTTCGTCATCATTTTCCAACTCCACATCTACTTTATCGCCAACAGTAACAGGATTGGTTGTTTTTCTGTCATCTAAACGGATCTTTCCTTTTAGTTTACACGAAATGATCTTTCCGCCCTCTATGCGCACCAAATAATTGCTCCCGGTTGATTTTGTGACGGTTCCTGTCATTTGCAGGCAAAAATACTAAGTAAATAGCCACGGAGCCACGAAGACGCGGAGAAAATTAAATTTGTAAAACCGTGTTCCTCTGTGTCTTGGCGACTCCGTGGCAAATAAGGCGCGAAGCTTTGTTAATTGTTTGGTACTAATTAGTGTTAAGCCTGTATAAACGGCACTTTGCAGGGGAGAAAATAGTCGTAAATTAGGCCAGTTTTAAAACAAGACCTATTATGAAAGAAGTATATATCGTATCGGCTGTTAGAACTCCAATGGGTTCTTTTGGCGGGGTGTTCGCAGGAATTTCTGCAACACAATTAGGCGCTCATGCTATCAAAGGCGCTCTTGAAAGAATAAAATTAGATGGAAAATTAGTGAACGAAGTGTTTATGGGATCGGTAATGCAAGCTAACCTCGGACAAGCACCTGCGCGCCAGGCAGCAAAGTTTGCAGGATTGCCTGACTCAGTAAATTGCACTACTGTAAATAAAGTTTGCGCTAGCGGAATGAAATCAATTGCACTTGCAGCGCAAAGCATTATGCTTGGCGATAACGACATTGTTGTGGCAGGCGGAATGGAAAACATGAGCCAGGTTCCATTTTATAGCGAAAGCACTCGCTGGGGCGCAAAATATGGTCACCAACAATTAATTGATGGTTTGGCAAAAGACGGCCTAACCGATGTGTACGGAAATTTTCCAATGGGAAATTGTGCCGAGATCTGCGCGAAGGATATGAAGTTCACGCGCGAGCAACAAGATGCTTTCGCTATTGAATCCTACAAACGCTCGGCAGCAGCTTGGAGCGCAGGAAAATTCAAAGACGAAATTGTTCCTGTTACTGTAAAAACAAAAAAAGGCGATGTGGTGGTTGCCGAAGATGAAGAATACAAAAATGTAAGCTTCGAAAAAATTCCTGCATTAAAACCAGTGTTCCAAAAAGACGGAACAGTAACTGCAGCAAACGCTTCAACCATGAATGACGGTGCAGCAGCGTTAGTATTAATGAGCAAAGAAAAAGCAGAGAGTTTAGGATTAAAACCAATTGCAAAAATTGTTTCTTTTGCCGATGCAGAACAAGCGCCGGAATGGTTCACAACATCACCAAGCTTGGCAGTTCCAAAAGCAGTTGAGAAAGCAAAATTGAAAATGAGCGATATTAATTATTTTGAATTGAACGAGGCATTTGCAGTAGTTGGTTTAGCAAACATTCAATTAATGAAATTAGACGCGAGTAAAGTGAACGTAAACGGAGGCGCGGTTTCTTTAGGACATCCTTTAGGAGCAAGTGGCGCTCGTATCATTGTTACTTTGATCAATGTATTAAAACAGAATAACGCTAAGCTTGGTGCAGCCGGAATTTGTAACGGCGGCGGTGGCGCCAGCGCTATGGTAATTGAGAATATGTAAATCGTTCTGTAGGGCCGTGTGACCCCGAGCGGTAGTCGAGGGGTGTGGCAAATATTAAAGAGACCGTGTACAACGGTCTTTTTTATTTATGCGATCTCTGTGAATCTCTGCTTCTCTGTGTCTCTGTGGCAAAAAATGATGCTTAATTGCCACAGAGACGCAAAGGCACAGAGGTTCACGGAGAATTCACAATTCTATAAGGGAATATCCCAAAATAATACGATCTTTGCAGCCCATGAATTTACTCGCCATAAATAATCTTTCAAAAGCCTACGGAACAAAAGTATTGTTCGAAAAGATCAGCTTTGGAATTAACTATGGCGATAAAGTAGCTTTGGTTGCTCGCAACGGTTCGGGTAAAACCACGCTCTTCAAAATTTTGAAAGGATTAGAAATTGCCGACGAAGGCGAAGTTGTTTTTAGAAAAGATATAACCGTTGGATTTTTAGATCAGGATTTTTTGTTCGATGAAAATTCCACCATTCAGCAACTCATTGATAACGCCGATAACAAATTCGTAAAGTGTATTCGCAATTACGACGCTGTTATTAAAGAAAGCGAAACTTCCACCAGCATCAACACGGCCGATAAATTAGAAATGGCCCTTAACGAAATGAATCAGTTAGGTGCCTGGGATTATGAAAAGGACATTAAGGAAATTTTATCGCGACTGGAACTGCACGACACCACACGCCTGGTAAAAACATTATCGGGTGGACAAAAGAAACGTGTCGCTTTAGCTCTGACCTTAATTAATAAGCCAACGCTTATTATTATGGACGAGCCAACCAACCATTTGGACATTGACATGATCGAATGGTTGGAGAATTATTTGCAACAAGAGTCTTTAAGTATTTTACTGGTAACACACGATCGTTATTTTTTGGATGAGGTGTGCGATCGCATTATTGAAATTGATCAGCACAAACTTTTTGAATACAAAGGGAATTTTGATTATTATTTAGAAAAGAAGAAAGAGCGCGAAGCCATGCAGGATTCTGAACTGGCAAAAGCGCAGAATTTATATAAGCGCGAATTGATCTGGGTGCGCAAGCAACCCAAAGCGCGTACCGTAAAATCAAAATCACGCGTGGATGCGTTTGCAGAGATCGAACAAAAAGCAAAACAAAAACGCGCCGAAAAAATGTTGGAGCTCACCGTGAAAATGCAGCGCATGGGTTCTAAAGTGGTAGAGCTAACGAAGGTCACCAAACGCTATCCCGGAAAAGACATTATTACTGAGCCTTTCACCTACACCTTTATTCCAGGAGAAAAAATTGGATTGGTAGGAAAGAATGGCGTGGGGAAGACCACACTCTTAAATATTTTCCAGGGAAAAGAAGCGGTGGATACGGGGAAAGTAAGTTTGGGAGATACTATTGTGTTTGGTCACTATGCCCAAGGTGGCATGACCATTCCAACCGACAAACGCATTATTGAGATCATTAAAGATATTGCCGAACACATTCCTTTGGCCAATGGCGCCAGTTTATCTGCTTCGCAAATGCTCACGCGATTTAATTTTTCGCCGGCAGTGCAATACAGTTACGCGCACACTTTAAGCGGAGGAGAAAAAAGACGATTGTTCCTGTTAACCGTGTTAATGAAGAACCCTAACTTTTTAATTCTCGATGAGCCAACAAACGATCTGGACATTGTAACGCTTCAAACGCTTGAGGATTTTTTGGATGAATTTAGAGGTTGCGTTCTTATCGTGTCTCACGACCGTTATTTTATCGATCGTTTGGTGGATCATACGTTTGTTTTAGAAGGCAATGGTGCGGTGAAAGATTTCCCTGGTAATTACACCGAGTACAGAAATTGGAAAGGCGAACGCCAAGATGGGCGCTCTACCGAAACTCGTCAGGAACTGGAGAACAAGGAAATTAAAAAGCAGAACGAACAAGCGAAAAGTAAAACCCCGGAGGCTGAGCTTGTCGAAGCCAAGGTTAAAGAAAAACCAAAAACTGAAACGCCGGTAAAAAAACTTTCTTTCAAGCTCCAGCATGAATTGGACGCATTGGAAAAAGAAATCCCTGTTTTAGAAAAACAAAAGGCCGAACTCGAGCAACAGATCATTGCTGCTGCGAATGATTACAACAAAGTGAACGAACTCAGCGAAAAGTTCAAAACCATCAGCGATTCCCTCGACGCTAAAAGCATGCGTTGGTTAGAAATTCAAGAGATGTAGTTTCAATAAGGCCCGATCACTGCCTGCAAAGAAAGAAATTAAAAGCCCAACAATTACGTCAAAGCCTTAATGGGTATTTGTGAGAACAAACTTGTGTACCGTTACATCAATTAATACAGGTTTTTTAAGCGGCTGCCCTTTGCGGTTTTGTGGCGTTACAATTCTCTCCGAAGGAAAAACACCTTGTTCGAATTTTGTATGTTCTTTTATGACGTGAGCGGCATTAGCAAGTTTACTGATGATGTTGGCAGCGTAGTTGTGCTGAAGAAGCAATCCGGTTTGCCGATCAAAATAAAATTCCTGCCGCGCGCTGTGTGTTGGGATCTCTTCCGGAAATAGTGCCGAAAGAATACCGGGCTCTTTTTCTGTCCACGCAATACGATCGTTCATCAATAAAGTTGGCAAGGTAAAATAATTCCAAAAAGCATAGTTGGCAAAATAGGCCATGTCCAGATCATCCCAATAAAAAAGTCGACGGCCATAAGGGAAAAAATCTCTGGCGTTTTTTCTTTCAGCTACAACGGTTCCTTCCGAATTTACAATTCTTACATCATTTCCATCAAGAACTCCCGACAGCGAATTATCTTTTCCAATAGGCGTTATGGTGGAGAAAGGACGGGCAATCTCCATTTTTATTTTTGCGTGCTCAAAAGGCGGACGTCGTTTTAATTTGAATGCAAGCCCTTTAACCGAAACCTCTGCTTCAACATATTTAAAACGTTTCCAAAGAGATGCGCCGCCATGGGCATTAATAGCAAGTTGTGCGGTGTTACTTAAAATCATTTTTGATCGGCCAGTGTAATTTGGTAAATAAAAACATCCATATCATTCCACCGCGTTTGTTTTGATCGCTTCAACCCATTCTTGTCTGCTACGCGTTGCGATTTTGTATTTCCGGTGTTAATGATGGAAATAATGGTATTGGCTTGTTGGTGTTCAAGCCCAAAATCAATAAATAGTTTGGCCGCTTCGGGCGCGTACCCTTGTCCCCAGTATTTTCTAAAAATATGATAACCAACTTCCACGCATTTTTCACCATCCACTTCCTGGCCCAACAATCCGCACTGCCCAATAAACTCATTGGTTTTTTTATCAATTAAGGCTTGCAAACCATAACGCTTATCGGCATAGCGCCCCAGTTGTTTTTCTATCCAGCTCTTTGCGCGAGCTGTTGTTGAGGTAAAGCCAGGGTTGGGCAAAAACTCAACGGCGTCTTTGTCCTCAAAGAACGCGCTCCATTGTTCGCTATCATTCATGGATAAAAACCGGGTTCGCAAGCGCTTGGATTCCAGTTGGTCTTCATAAAAGTAGTTGCTCATAAGCGCATGTGTTTGCGGAGTAAATAAGTGTTGAACCAACAGCAAATGTAAAAGATAATTCTGTACCTTTGAACCGTTAACATTTATGCCATGAGAATTTTTGCAGGATTAGCCATAGCCATTGTTTTTGTTGCTTGGGTTTTATACCGACTGTACAAACGCGATCTTAAACAAAACATGCAAGCATTTTGTGTTTATCTTGGTTTTGTGGTAGTGTGGACCGGCATTTATGCGGTTTGTTATTTGAACGGCTGATTTTTTTAGCCTGCCGCGAAAAAATTTTCTGGTCTACAAACGTCGCCGGCAATTTCTTTTTAAAACCCTTAACAGATCAACAACAATCGATTTTCACCGTGTTTTTCTATGGGCGCGCGATGAACGCAGGGAGCAACATTTTGTTGAGGATGATCCACTGCCAATCGCCACAAATGGCCCTGTCCTAAATTTATTATTGTAGCGTTTGGTTTAGGCTGGTAATGCAAGTCGAAAAAATGTTCAGTTAAAAAGGATTCAAACTCTTCTTCACGGCCATCAAATAATTTTTTGAGCTGCTCGCGTATATCAGGAACAAGCACTTTCTTAATGGCTTGTGCATTTGGCAGCAATTCGCTTGCCGCGCCATGATACGTGCATAAGAACGTATCGGTTGGTATGGGCGATCGGTCCACATGAAACGAATATACATCCGTTGGAAAAAAAGAAGCCTCATCTCGTTCATAACTGCTTATCACATTTAAAACCGGTTTCGCCCCATGTGCTTTTAGTAAATTCAGATCATTTAAAATAATGGCACGTGCCAATTGCCCGCGCTCGCTCAACACAAGTTTTTCAAGTTCTTTTGGTTCAACACTGCTTATGTTTCCCGTTGAATTTAATTTTTCAACGATCTCATTAAAATCTCCCACAAGTTCGCGCGTCCAACACATGGCGTTCACATGCTCGCGGAATGGTGTAGAAACAAGATCTTGAAAATTGGCAACGCGCCGGATTTGATCCTGAGAGCTCAGTAGTTCTGTCATCATTTAAAGGTACTTTCTTTTTCCCTTCACTAAAGCATTTCGCGCAACAAATTCCAACCCATCTCCCTCTTGAGAGAGTACCCGAGGAACGAGAACAATCGTCCTAATAAATAATTTTGTTTCTTTTTTCATCAAGGAAAAAAGAAAAGAAACGTTCGGCCCCTCTGGGGCCGGGAAAACATCATGGAATTATCGTTCTAGAAACATGTGGCCCCTCTGGGGCCAAAAAACAAAACGGAATTACTAATTAAGCGTACCTGTTCATCACAACTTTCCAACCTGCCCGCGTGAGGGATTGAGCCATTGTTTGAGCTCCTTTTTTGTTTTTCACAAAAAAGAGCGAGTGGCGAAAGCCCGACCCCGAGCTTCAAGAAAATATTTTTACCATGGCGAGGGGGCACGCCCAAATAGCACTGATATAAATCATTATTTTTTTGATCATCGGCGAACTAAAAAAACCGTAACTTCAATCAACAAAAAAGATCACATCTATGAAACGCACTAAATGGACCGAACGCCAATTCGCTTTAGGAAACCCTACAGGCCTTATGCCAAATATATTAGAACGCCTTCGCGGAACACCGGTACGTTTGCGCCATATGTGTAAAGACTTGCAAGTTGACGATCTTCAATTTAAACACGGCGATGCCTGGAGCATTAAGGAACATATTGGGCATTTATCTGATCTGGAAGATCTGCACGAAGGACGCATCGACGATTTTATAGAGCGTAAAAACCCTTTGCGTGCTGCCGATATGAGCAATGAAGCAACCTACAGAGCCAATCACAATAAAGAAACATTGGATCATTTACTAAAGGTGTTTGAAACCAAACGCCAAACATTGGTAAAGCGTCTGCAGCGCCTAGACGAGAACACGCAAAATTATTCCAGCATGCATCCGCGGTTAAAGCAAGACATGCGTCCGGTTGACATGGCCTATTTTACAGCCGAGCACGACGATCAGCATTTGGCCATCATCAGGGAAATATTACATAGAATAGGGAAGTAGTTTAGTTTATGGGCGCGTAAATTTTGCCTTTCCAAAAGAGTTCTTTCTCTTTTTCCTGAGGATTCTCAAACGTAAGATCGAACACGGCTTTCATAATGCCCTTTTTCCAAAGCGCTTCATCAATTTGAATACTTCCACCGCTGCAAGAATAAGAAGCGCTTCCGTTTGGAAGTACACTTATGAGAACGATCCGCGCGTTACATTGGTTCTTTACGATCTCCAAATTTAAACTGCAGTGTGTAGACACATTGCAACGGGTGCGGCAAATAACCGTATCGTTTTTTCTTTCTATGTCAATATCATTTGTTCCAGAAAACTCGTAACACCAAGCTTCGCAATCTATGGAATGAAAAACATGGCTGGTATCAACAAGCTTGTAGTAAGCGTTCGCCGAATCGGGAATGATCTTCCCGGTACTGTCTCTCATTCTATCACATTCCTCAGGGCACATTCCGTCGCAAACAAGTTGGCCGGCATCATTCTTAAAAATGTTTTCAGAATAGTCCCATTTGTCTTTGAAGGAAAAATCGCCTTTTACATCGTTCACCCAATTGGTTTCAATTGATGTTGACCCACCGCAAGAGAATAGAACAACGGAGGCAAAGCCTAAAACAAAAGATCTCATTAAAATTAAAGGTTAAAATCGCCTATCAATTCTCCGCTGCCGTAATACACTAAATAATGTCCGGGCTCCAGCTTACCTAATTTCACGGCTCTGCATTGCGCGCCTTTATCATTTAACCAAGGACCGCTAATGCTCACCGTTACATAGATCATGTGATCATCTATTTTTACTTTAGTGCGCTTGTACACATTGTAAGAACTAAAAGCGGTTGATTTGCGGGTAATGGAATCAAAGCCAGACACATTACAAACCAAAGGCAAATAATAACCATCATCTGCTTCCAAAGGCGGATCTATTCGAATGCCTCCATAACTTTGAATTTCTTTCCAGGATAGTTTTTGAACGGTGATCATTTCGAATACAAAAGGCGCCAGCAATAGCAAACCAACAAGGATCAATAGTATTTTATAAATTAATTTCAATTGGACTAATATCTCCTAAGGTAGGATTTTTATTGACGAAAAGAAAAGGTCCTTTCTGCCACGGAGACACTGTGACACTGAGGATCACGGAGAATTCTCTGCGTAACTCTGCGCCTCCGCGTCTCTGTGGCTATTAGGCATTACAAATTCAATTGGGATTAATTCCTTCTAAAGGCGTTATCTTCTGCCTTTTTTGCAATTCAGTCAAAAATTGCACAATAAGCAAAGCCAACAATCCCCACGCCCCATAAAGCACCGTTATATTTTCCAAAAAGCAGATCACAATGAATATCAACACTAAAAAAACATTGGTACCAATAAAATAAATACCGGCTTTATTCTTAAGCCATCGCCATAATATCCAGGTAAGAAACGACAACAAAAAACTAAGAGCTACTAAAATTTGTCCAAGCGCATTTGGAAACTGGAAGGCTACGCCGGCCGCCGATAAAGATGTGAACGTTGGTGCTAAATACCAATCATCGCCCACGCGTTCCAAAAGCTTCATGGTCTCCGAACTCAATTGTGCGGAAGTGTCTGTAACACTCACATGATCGTTGATGAGGTCGGTTGCTTTATCCAATAGATCTTTTTTCTCGAACTCAATTTTTTCGCGCTCGTTGGCAATAGCGTCGGCTTTGTTGTATGCGTTCTTCGAAACGCCATCCACGCAGGTAGAGAAAAAAAAGATAAAAGGTAAAAAGTAGCAGGCCAGCGTAAGGATCCTTAACGCAGTGCCGTTAATGTCCAATCGTTTAAACATGGTGTGGGTTTTTGTATATATAAAGATACCTTGTAAACTGAATGGTAACCCTTAAAAATGTGTAAATTATAGAGGCTTTAACCACGGATGCCTTCGGCATCACAAAGGTTTGCACAGAGGTCACAAAGCGTTTCTCTGTGTTCTCCGTGTAAACCTCCGTGAGCGCGCAGCGCTCCGTGGTTAAACTTGTACTGAGCTTGTCGAAGTATGCCTCTAAAGACTACACCTCTACACTTTGCGGATGCCTGATCCAATTCTCTTTATCGTATTTGCGTTTGATCTCTCTCAGCTTCTCATAATTATTTCCATAATATGCAGTTTGCCAATCGGTAAACTCTAAACTGCAATAATTAAAATACTGAGCTTTTACGTTGCATGATTTAATGAGCTCCAAACAATCGTGCGTTACAATGGATAAACCCATGTCTTTATAATCCTCATTCCAATACGCCTGGATCTCCGAAATAAAATCATACTCGCGATGCGGGAAGCATGATCCTTTTGCAAAGCTTTCGTCTTTTACCTTTCCACCCAGCGTATTTACCTGGAAGATCATGCCTTTGTTATCAATGATGTTCTTAAATACTTTTCCGATCACCGAGGAGATCTGGTCAAAGTCTTTGTAAAATCCTGCTGAAGAGTTTCTAAACTTCAAAGGCACTTTAGATCCGTAGTAGTTCTTTAATTTCTTGGCAAGATCGGCACGCTCGCCCGTTTTGTATTCGTCTGTTTCACCTTTCAGCGCAACAATGAACGATTCCACACCTTCATTATCTTCCTCGGCAAAATTGGTGAGTAAAATATTCAGCGTGGCGCCATTCAATACATAAGCCGAAAAGCAAGAGTAAGGTAAATTCTGACTATGGAACATCCACTTCTCTAAAATTTCGGTAGCACGATCGGGATCCAAATTGCGGGCCTTAAAATGATGCGAGATCATTTTTGCAGGCGCCTCATGCGAACGGAAGATCATTTCGGTAACTACACCGAAATTTCCGGAACCGCCACCGCGCAATGCCCACAATAATTCAGGATCATCTTTTGTGTTATGAATATTTCCATAACCATCTACCATGGTTGCTTCTATTAAATGATCACAGGTCAAACCATACTCTCGCGAAAATAATCCGTAACCCCCGCCTGTGGTTAATCCACCCAAAGCAACGCTGCCACAAGATCCTGCGGGAATAATTCTTCCCTTTGGTAAAATGTGATCGTATAAATTAGAAAGCGTACAACCCGGACCAACTTTTATTTTTCCATCTTCTAAAAATTCTACCTTATTCATTTCCGATAGGTTGATCATCAAACCATCATCGTTAGAAGAGAAGGCTTCCATGCTGTGACCGCCACTGCGAATAGCAATTGGATATTTATGATAACGTGCGTAACGAACGGCTTCGGCAACTTCTTCGGTGGAGGTAGGAAGCGCAATGGCTAGTGGCCACTTGTCAAAACGTTTATTGAAGCCTTCTCTAAAACCATCATAGCGTTTGTTGCCGTCCTTTTCCATGATGTCGCAATCAAAATTATCAGGAACAGGATCGGAAGTGGCAAGCGTATCGCCTTTTGTTTCTGTTGAAGTAGTTATAGGAGAATCTTTTTTCTCAACGGGATCATCGCCGCAGGCTCCCAGCAATAAACCAACGGCTGCCATTGAGCCGGTTCTAATAAAATCTTTACGCGTGTATATTTTGACCATGCGTTAAAGATAATATTAGTAGCTATAATTACAAATAGCCACAGAGGCGCGAAGCCACAGAGTTACACTGTGAAACTCCGTGTTTTTGTGTCTCCGTGGTAAAAAAAGGAATTACTTCCCTTCGTAATTCATCACCATCCAATTGATGCCAAACTTATCTTTGAACTCACCAAAGTAAGCACCAAAGAACATGTCGGCTAATGGCATAGTAACAGTTCCGCCTTCAGATAAAGCATTAAATAGGCGTTCAGTCTCTTTACGAGTAGTTGGCTCCAAACAAATATGCATGTTGCCGCCTTGAACTAAATTAAAACCCATTTCTTTTGGCGCATCAGTTCCCATTAAAATATGTCCGCCTAAAATAGGAAGCTCCACATGCAAGATCATATTCTTGATAGCTTCCGGCGTTGGAGGATTTCCTTCCGAAGCGGGGATCTCACCAAAGCGTTGTATGCCTTTTCCTATGAACTCTGTTCCAAATACTTTTTTGTAAAATAGAAATGCCTGCTCGGTTGTTCCGGGGAAATTCAAATACGTAACTACGCGCGGTGTAGCATACCCACGATTTTCCCAGCGTAATTTGAATCCTTCTTTTAAATAGCGCTCGAGTGCGGTTAATGTCATTGTAAATCCTTGCTCCATTCCTAGCTCTAAGATCTGTTTCAGGTCTGCTTCCGATTTGTAAGTTAAGGTGCAAACTACTTTTGTTTCCGATCCAATGCTCATAAAGTCTACATGCCAGTGCGTGCGCGGCAAAGATTCATTGATCTTTCCATGTTCATCGCAAAAGCAATCAAGCCATTCAAAGCTGCGCTCTTTGTTCACTTTCAAAATGTCGGCACTGGCCCAATGTTTTTGGTTTTCGGGACTCACCATCGCATAATGCCAACGGCCGCCTTCTCTAAAATCAAAACTCTTTGTTTCAACCTGGTAAGGTTCGGGTGCCCACCAAATGTTTAGGAATTCTTGTTGTGTCCACGCTTTCCACACAAGGTCGGTACTGGCGCCAAAGTATCGTGTAACAATGAGTTGTTTATTTGGAAGATCTTTTTTGATCTGCATTTTTTCTTTCGTTTCCATAGTTTTATGTCTTAGTGATTTAACACGAACTTATTTTTTTGAAGCCGCAAGAACCTCGTCGAGATTTTCCAAACTCATTCTCATGCCTTGTGTAAAGCCTTCGAGTATAGCTTCCATGCGCTCGTATGATTCATTGTAAATGCTGATGCGAACTGTTGTAATTCCATTTTTTTCGCTAAATGTATAATCCCATTCCGAACCAACAGGCTCCGGATTTTCATCTTTATCCGCAAAAGCATTATACATTTTAAAGTTTGTTTTAGGCGTGATGGACGTGTAGGTTTGCAAAGCCCAACGTTCGGTTCCATCAGGAAGCACCATAGCGTAAAAGCGTTTTCCACCAACTTTAAAGTCCATGTATTTTGTACGCGCCGTTAAGGGCTTAGGCGCTACCCATTGGTCGAGGTATTCTTTTTTGGTGAAGGCATCCCACACCAGGTCAAGTTCTGCATCAAACTCGCGAGTGATGTAAACCATTTTTAATGCCTTGTCAACTTTGAAGTCGAATACTAGATCTTTTTTCATTTTTTTTCTTTTTTAAGTGTTGCTAATAATTTATCGAGTTGATCAAACCTGGTTTCCCAGATCTTTCTGAATTGTTCTAACCACGCATCTATTTCTTTCATTTTTTTTGGATTGAGGTGATAGTATATTTCGCGTCCTTCCTGGTGTTGTTGCACCAGGTTGCATTCTACAAGAACTTGTATGTGTTTTGACACGGCTTGCCGGCTGCTATCAAAATGTTCGGCTAATGCATTTGGCGTCATAGCGTGCAAAGCAATTAAACTTAATATCGCTCTGCGTGTAGGATCGGCTATGGCCTGGAAAATATCTCTCTTTGGTTTATTCATAATGCGCAACTAAGTGGTTGCAAATATATAAGCAACTATTTGGTTGCGCAATAGCTGGACTAAAAATTTATGGTAAGCAACTGAGCTTTAAGCCTATTAATTTTATTAGCCCGGGCTTTTCTTTCAAAATAGCCGCCTTGATCGTATATTCGCAGAATGAAAGGCAGCGTCATTTTTTCCGACCCCAAACTTAATGCTGAAATAGAGCATTATGGTAAGATCAAAAAATTGGGTCGCGAAGAAGTGTTAATGAGGCCCGGCGAAAAGATCCTTTTTGTTCCTATTGTTTTAAAGGGAAGTATACGCGTGCTCAGAGAAGATAAAGACGGCAAAGAAATTTTTCTGTATCATTTATATCCCGGGCAAACCTGTGCCATGTCGCTCACCTGCTGCCAATCAGGAAAAGAAAGTCAGGTAAAAGCTATTTGTGAGGATGATTGTGAATTATTGTCGATACCCGTGGAGCAGATCGAGAACTGGTTCATCTATCCCGAATGGAAAGCATATATAAGCAGCAATTACAATAACCGTTTTGAAGAATTATTGCAGGTGATCGATCTGATCGCGTTTCACCATATGGATAAACAGCTGCTGCATTATCTGGAAGAACGCACCAAAGCACTTGGCACCCGCATACTGGAGATCACGCATCAACAAATAGCCGACGAGCTTCACTCACATCGCGAGGCCATTAGCCGCCTTTTGCGTATCATGGAACAAAAAGGCCAGGTTAAACTGGGCCGTAACTCTGTAGAAGTACTCACACTCTGGTAATTGTTTGCCTAAATTCCTTTAAAGATCACCTTATCCAACATTTGTTCCTAAACGAGTTTTGTGCATGTTTTATACTTGTACAAAAATCAAACATTATGAAAAAGAACATGGGAAACACCGACCGCGCCATTCGAATTGTAATTGCGGTACTTATTCTTGTTTTGTATATCACTAACCAGATCAGTGGAACGCTGGCCATTGTTGGCTTGATACTTTCTGCTGTTTTTGCGCTCACCAGCCTCATTGGCTTTTGTCCGCTATACCTTCCTTTTGGCTGGGCGACCAACAAAAAGGAGAAAGGCAAATAAAAAGGCCTTTATCAAACATTTGTTCCTGAACACCAGCCCGGATCTGACGAACTTTGTAGTATGAAAAGCAAACTCATAGGGTACAAGCTGGAGATCATTGGGGCACTAGTGGGCGCCATTGGAGGCTTAGCATACTGGTATTTTGTAGGATGTGCGAGTGGCTCTTGCGCTATCACATCCAACCCGGTACGAAGTTCGCTTTACGGCGCATTGTTAGGCGCCCTGGGATTTGGAATATTTAATAAGAAATAAATGAAACAGGTAAACGAAAAGAACTCGGATGCAGCAACTATTGTTGATGTGAGAACCGAACAGGAATTTGCTTCAGGTCATGTGGAAGGCAGTATTAATATTCCACTGCAGGAACTTAGCGATCGTTTAGACGAACTTAGAAATATGAACAACATTATTTTATGTTGTGCTTCCGGTGCGCGCAGTGCCATGGCAACACAAATGCTGGCCGAAGAAAATGTATCCTGCGTTAACGGTGGGCCTTGGACCAATTACAACTAATAAACTATGATAACAACACTAAAAAAATTACTCGGACTTGGAGAATCTCCAAACATCGAAACGCTTGTAGCAAACGGCGCCATGATCTTAGACGTGCGCACAAAGGGAGAATATCAATCCGGACACGTAAAAGGATCCGTGAATATTCCGCTTGATCAATTGTCGTCTAACATAGGAAAATTGAAAGACAAAGAGCGCGCGATCATCACCTGTTGTGCCTCGGGAATGAGAAGCGGATCGGCAAAGAGCTTTTTACGTTCTCAAGGATACAAAACCGTTCATAACGGTGGCTCGTGGCGCAACTTGCAAAAATTTGGAAAATGAATGTAGGCGATAAAATAAAACAAACGTGGCTCGGATTAAGAACCGGATGGTCATTGATGAGGGTCGTACGATTTGGTTTGGCCGTGGCCATGTTTGTTGAAGCTTACCGAACCGGCGATTGGTTATATATCGCACTTGGCGCATTCCTTTCATACCAGGCGGTGTTCAATACAGGTTGTTGTACGGTGTACCAAATGCCGGGGAAAGGAAATAGTGATGCAGAAGTAGTATTTGAAGAAATAAAACAAAAATGAAGATCCCCGAACTTATATATTCAACCGCAACAAATACCTGTCCGCGTTGTCACAAAGGAAAAGTGTTCACCAACAGAAATCCTTACAACCTTGCGCACGCGTTTGAAATGAACGCGCAGTGCCCGCATTGCGAACTAAAGTACGAGAGGGAACCTGGATTTTTTTACGGCGCACTTTACGTATCATATGCGCTCATGTCGGGCACATTTATAGTGTGGTTTGTAAGCGACCAAGTTTGGCTGCATTTAGACACGCTCACGTTATTGGCCCTTGTTATTGGCACCATGGCTTTATTTTTTCCGGTGGCTTTTCGTTGGTCGCGTCTTATTTGGCTTAATTTCTTTTTCAAGTTTGATAAAAGCAAAAGGGAGAAGCTAATTGTTGTTCACCGCGAAAAAGAGGTCCCGCACTCCAAGGCGATGTAAATAAAAGCAAATATCGAATTAGTCATGAGAACACTTATCGTAGTAGAAAACCTGAATAATTACTCAAACGCTACTGAGATCATTGGCGAATTGGAATCTATCCAGGGAGTAGAAATAGTTTTTATTGAACCAAAAGAATGTATAGTTGAGATCATTCACCGCGAACAAATTGACATTAACCAAATAAGAAATAAGCTGATATCCATTGGGTATCCGCCCTTAAACTAAAACATATCTAACACATGACATTTAATGAGATCATAAATAGCGAAAAGCCGGTGTTGGTTGATTTTTCGGCCGAATGGTGCGGGCCCTGCAAAATGATGGCGCCCATTTTGGAACAAGTAAAACAACTGGTGGGCGATAAAGCAACCATTATTAAAGTTGACGTGGATAAAAACCCTATGGCGGCAGCAGCTTACCAGGTAAGAGGCGTACCAACGCTTATTGTTTTTAAAAAAGGAGAAGTGCGATGGAAGCAATCGGGCGTTGTTCCTGCCGAACATCTTAAACAGATCATTGAACTTAACGCATAAATTATGGATACGAACGACTCACATTATTACGACGTGGATGTTCACTGGAACGAAACTCGTAAAGGAACTTTAAGTTCACCTGCATTGCCTCAAACGATTGAAGTAGCAACACCACCTGAATTTAACGGGGGAATTCCCGGAATTTGGTCGCCGGAACATTTATTGGTGGCAGCGGTGAATAGTTGCCTGATGACAACCTTCCTGGCTATCGCCACAAACTCTAAACTTCGATACACTCATTTTGATTCAAAAGCTATTGGTAAATTGGAAAAGGTTGATGGCAAATTTATGATCAGCGAGGTCAT
Organism: Bacteroidia bacterium; assembly: GCA_044229315.1. Lineage (GTDB taxonomy): Bacteria > Bacteroidota > Bacteroidia > B-17B0 > Aurantibacillaceae > Aurantibacillus. The sequence continues at coordinate 741,045 of JBGATG010000002.1, read as the reverse complement.
CTTAAAACCAACCGTGGAAATAGACAGTGAGGAAAACGCTGAACGAGCGATAAAGATCCTTCAAAAGTCGGAGGCCAATTGTTTGATCTCAAATTCCATAAAAGCAAAGATCATTTTTGAACCAAACGTGAACGTGGTAAAACCAAGTCTTTAACTAAAGTGAATGATCAGAATGTTATAGTTGGCAAACGAAGCGCCATAAGTAACTGGATCCGCAAATTCAGTACGGAGGTTTTGTTCCGGGAAAATAAATACCGTTTGAAGGAAAGCGTTCTGGGTGTTTTTAAATGGAGCAAGGAACTTCTTCTTCCCAAGATCGATTATGTTCTGGTATTTAAACACGTGTTCGCCAAATGCGAAGCATGTTCCACAGAGGAGTACGAAAATAATATCCACGCGTACTTCCAGGTAAGTCTTGTTCATCACAACATACAACGTATCGTTGTACACGAAACAAAGAACCTATCCGAAGCCATGCTAATGGCCGGAAAATTATCGGAGGAACTTCACACACCGCTTAGGGACAGAACGCAAAAACGGACCAAGACCTTGGGTTCAAATCCAACACACTAAAGAAACGTAAACCGGAATAGAAGCGCCTAGTAACTCGCTTTTATTTCTCCAAGGTCGGTAGTTTTTTTATGATTCGCCTTAAAACCATTGCAATTGGGATATCCTTCAATGACTTTAGGAAACCCCTGTTTGTCGCGGATCAGCAAAAAGTAAGAATTGCTTTTTGAAGCATGAGTTCTGAGTGTAAAAGCTCCATCCGGTGAGGTTGGCGTTTCCGTTAACTCAATTTTTTCGGCTTTGCTTTCGTTTCCTTCAGTCGAAAATTTATCAACGGTGTACAAATACACTACTGTGCCCATTGCAGAACCACTATGCTTATCGGTGATCCTGCCTTTAATAGTGATAATTTTGAAAGGCTTTTTCTGACAGCCCAACAAAATCAAACACAGCAGTAACACAACTAAGTTTTTCATCGCCTCAAATTATTTTGTTTAAAGAGGTCTTTATCCAGGTAAAATTCCGGGAAACGCTCTTTATTGATGTTCGGTTTGTAGATCTCTTCTTTATACCAGTTAGCGTACCATTTTCTGTAGCTCTGTTCTTTCACAAACAACACACCATATGGCGCGGTTTCGGCAACAGCGTAATCGTAAGCATTGAGTGTTGAGAAAACGGTTTTGGAACAGCCGGCGTTCTTTCCGTCATGCAATTCAATAAGCATCGCTTTGGTTAAAGGAAGCCAGGATTGATAATTGGAAGAGAACACCTCTTTTTCGCTTCCCTCAATATTCATTTTTAAGAAGTCAATATGCGTGAAACTATATTTTTCCATAAGTGCGTTGACCGAAAGACCTTTGGTTAAATTTTCGGAGCGCGCTTTTGCCGGATCAGCTTTTATTTCATGTACCACAAATCCATCTTCTTGTCCGGCCTCTATTATTAAGTCGCTTTCTTTATTCCACAATGCGCCATGAAGCACTGTAACATTGTTGTACGGCGCCAAATTACGCACAGCTAATTCATAATTTTCTTTATCGGGCTCAATGCTTATTATTTTACAGTCTTTCCACCAACTTGCAAAAAGAGCGGCGGTACATCCAATGTTTGCGCCGGCATCAATAATATATTTTACATTGTTCATGTAAGCCTTTAATTCCAAATAAGGATCAATGAACGTATTTATAAATGATTGCATATCGGCGCGAATAGCGCGTAATAATACAGGATGTTCTAAACCTTTCACACGAATGCTATGGATCTCATTCTTGTCGTATTTCCCATTTTTGATCTCGGAGAAAAGCGTGAGCAACTTATGCGCTTGTATTGGACCTAGTAATTCCAGGTATTTAGGCCGCGAATTAAATATGTGTTGAAAGTTTTCCATTTTAGAAAAGATCAATTCCAATTGTTACAGTGCTTTGTAAGTACATATCGTTGCTACCGCCATGGAGCATGAAGTCAACGCGATCTGTAGTAAAATACCCTAAGGTTGCCGCGTAACCAAAATTTAAGCGATCAATAATGTAATATTTGAAACCGATGCCGGCGTTCCAAGAACGATAGTTGCCCGGATTCACACAATTCATTTTCATAATGTCGCTTACACGATTAACAGCTAAACCTGCAGAAAGGAAAGGCTGTAGTTTTGCATTTTCTTTTAGAATGTAACCGTTATTGAACTTGTATTTAAGATGAACGCCTCCGGATAATAAACGCGAATTCAAATTTCCTAGACCCAGACGATCTTTACATCCCGGACAACGATCTTCCACCGCAATAACTTCGCTGGAAATTTTTGGAGGCTGACAATAGCCATAATCTCCAAGCGAACCAAAAATTCCCGCGTCAAATGATCGATTTAAATAATAGCCAAGATCGGCGGTAAAGGTTCCATAATACGATTGATTTAAAAGCTTGAATGAATTGCCAAGATCCCCTTTATAATATTGGAAGCCCGATGCTCCGGTAAATCCCAATTTGTGATCTTTGCTTTGAGCATTCATGCTCAAACAGAGAAGCGCGATGCAAAATGTGAGAATTGTTTTTTTCATAGGTGTTGGGTTTTGTCGGCAACAAATCTCAGCTATACAAACAAAAAAACCTTTGATTAATGTCAAAGGCCGTTGTTTTTTGATAAATATCAAAAGCTTATACCTGCGATCGGATGCGACTCAGCGTTTCTTGGGAGATGCCAAGATAAGAAGCGATAATACCTAAGGAAACGGTTTGAAGAACTTTTGGATGTTTTTCGATGAGTAAAGTGTAACGCTCGAGTGCGCTAAGGGAATGAAAGTCGTCGAATTTTTTTTCGAGAACAGTAATGCCGTAGCTGGTGAACAAACGCCCCATGCGCTCGAGCTCTTTTGAATTAGAATATAACTCTTCCAGTTTATCGTAATCAAAAACCCAAAGCGTGCAATCGTCAAGTGTTTCCACGTACTTGGTACTTGGCGTGCGCGAAAAGAAACTGGCCAAGGATCCAAGAAACTCATTTTCGCCCGCTAACCAAAAGGTCACTTCTTTTCCGCCTCTATAATAAAACGTGCGTGCAACGCCTTCTTCCACAAAATACAATTGGTTGCTGATCTCGCCCTCGCTTAATAAACGGGTTTTTTTCTTGACTTGTTTGCGCTCAATAATACTCATCAAAGCAGCTTCAGCTTCGGGCGACAAGTGCGCCATCTCTCCAAACGATTCAATTAATTGCTGCATGATTTTTAAAACCATTTTAAAGGTAGTAAAGGAAATCAGTTCTGCAAAATAATAGTTATCGCGCGTTTTTAATGGTTACCAAACGGCTATACACGTTGGTACAATTATATTTGATGGTAGGCGTAAATCGTTGTGCAGAAGTTTCAATTGTAAAACTGTCCTTGGACGGAGATAAGGTTCCGGTTCCTCCGCTTGCGCTCCAATCAAAACTGGCGGTAAAAAATCCAACATACATTTTATCTCCAACTAATGAGCAACGCGGGAGAATTTTGTCTCCAACTTGCAATGTTATTATTTCAAAGTCATTCTTACCTGGTCCCGGGTTTACCATAGCGGTATAATTTTCGGTACTTACGGTCGGTTTTTGATCCGGCGAGGTGGCGGTACATGTACACGACACATCATATAAACCGGTCAAAAAATTTGTAGCGCTTTCCATTACAACTACGGTTCGCGTTATGGGAGTTAGTGGCTTTCCAAGACTGTCTTGTGCATTATACGTTAAATAGTAAGTTCCGGGCACATTAGTGTTCACTGATCCTGTAATATCAGTAACCACTCCGTATTCATTACAATTCTTAATACCGTCTCTGTCCTCAAAATAAGTAGCTCCTGGATCTTTATATGTTGTAAGTAGATATGCGGTGTCCAATTTTTGTCCGTCTAATATAATACGCGTTGGCTCGGAGAGTGTTGTGTATTCTGTTTCTTCAGCGCAAGAAGCAAGAGTTAAAATGAAGAATATAAGGTGAGTGTAACGCAACCTATTTTGTAACCGGAATGGATATATCAATAAACAACTCACTTGGTGTTCCTGCGCGCGTAATTCCAAAATCTTTTGGAATGATCAACATCTTTGCTACAAAGGTTTGTTTGGGAACAAAAGGAAATTGTATGATGTCTTTTTTGCTATCAAAATTAAAAGGAAATTTAATTTCCTTGGTCTTACCTTTTAAAGTGAGTTCACCGGTTGCTTCGTAGCCTTTTGCTGTTTTGGCAATGGCTGTAGATTTAAAACTGATCTCAGGAAAATTCTTTGCATCAATAGCCTCTTTAGCGTGCGCGGTCATTTCTTTATTGCCCGCGTCCAAAGTGTTCGCATCAATGGTTGCCATGAATTTTGAACGCGTACAGTCTTCTTCATCAAAACTAATAAAGGCTTTCAAACCTTTGAATTTAATTCCTTTTCCATCAGAACCTGCACCGGCAGAGATGTCGTACTTTTCTGTTTGTTTCCAATTCTCGGGCTTAATAAAACAAAAGGAACAACTGAAAATTAAAATGAGAATATATATTGAGCGGAACCTCATAAAATTATTTTTGAGTTGCCTTCACCGCCATGACATATTTATATACGGCGCTTTTATCGGCATCGGTAATTGCTGCGCGCGCCGACATATCATCAATAATGTCTTTCCAGCGTTCAACCGGGCGCTTGTAAATGTTTTTTGCGCCGTGGCAATTAAGGCAAGCACCTTTATTATAGATCTCATAGCCTTTTTTCAGATCATCCATATTTACATCTTTGAACTGCGCTTGTGCCGCCGTTAATTCTTCCTGGCCGGGCTCAAACAAACCATCCTTTGATTTTGGAGGAAAGCCCGGACCAACCGGCGTGTTCGTTGTTGATGTGTTGGTGGCCGTAGTAGTAGTAGTTTTTTTGCTTTTGCAGGCAAACACTACAAGCGCAGCTGCAAGGAGGGTGATCTGGATAGTTCTCATAAATTATAGATTGGTTTTATTGGTTGGTACATTGAATATGAATCCTACGCCAAATACATTTTCAATGCTGAGGCTAGGATCTTCTTTTAAATATTTTCGCATTTTGGTAATGAATACATCTAAACTTCGTCCAAAAAAATAGTCGTTCTCTCCCCAGATCTCCTTAAGCATATCTTCGCGTTTGATCACTTTATTTTGATTGGACGAAAGATATTTTAAGATATCACTTTCTTTTTCAGTAATACGTTTTGTTTTTCCGAAGATGGTGATCGACTGGTTATTTGGATCGAACGAATAATTGCCTAGGGAAACAACATCAGCTTTTGCTTCTGTTTTGTTCTCAGGAATTCTACGGATCACCGCTTTGATCTTCCACAATAATTCTTCTTCATCAAACGGTTTTGTTACATAATCATCGGCGTCGAGGTCGTAGCCTTTCAACTTGTCTTCTTTGGAAGAACGCGCGGTAATGAATATCACAGGAATTACTTTATCCTGCGAACGAATTTCTTTTGCCAATGAAAAGCCATCTAACTTTGGAAGCATTACGTCCAACAGACAAAGATCAAAGGTTGTAGATTGAAATGCGCGTAACGCAATTTCTCCATCCTTGCACAGCTTTACTTCAAAGCCTTCCGAGTCTAAATAGTCCACTAGCAGCACGCCTAAATTAAGATCGTCCTCTGCCAGCAATATTTTTAACTTCTCTTTATGCATGCTCAATGGTTAGGGTAAATTCGGTTCCCTGTTCTTTTTCACTCACAAGCTCAATAAGTCCGTCGTGCAATTCAACTACTTTTTTAATGTAGGCCAGTCCCAATCCAAATCCTTTCACATCATGGATGTTTCCGGTTGGCACTCTAAAGAATTTATCAAACACACGCTCCTGGTATTCTTTTTCAATGCCAATGCCTTTATCCGAAACACGAATCAATAGATCTTGCTCTTGATTAGAAGTGGTAATGCAAAGCTCCGGTTTTCCTTTCGAGTATTTCACCGCGTTATCTATCAAATTACAAATAGCGCTGGTTAAGTGTGTTTTGTCGCCGATCACCACAAACTTTTCTGCTTCCAGATCCAATTTAACCTCACCATGAGAGTTTTCCAGCTGTATGCCCATGTACTTTACTGCGTCGCGGATCAATTGGTGCATGTCCAATTCGGTCTTTTGCAATTTGATCTCTCCGCGCTCCAAGGCCGTCATGCTTAACATTTGTTCTACCTGCAAACGCAACTTTTCATTCTCATCTAAAATAATTCCCGTGTAATGACGCAATTTCTCTTCTTGCTTCACGGTCGGGTCTTTCAGGATCATTTTTCCGGCAAGACCAATATTGGTAAGCGGCGTTTTAAATTCGTGAGTCATATTATTTAAGAACTCGGTTGTGTGTTCTGAAATTCGTTTTTCTTTCATTAAGGAAAGAACCGTTCGCCAGAACATCACGAGCACAACTAAGATCAGGATCACCGAAGAAATAAAAGGCGTTCCCATCTCGTCCATAATGAATTGATCTTTGTCGGGGAGGATCATTACAAGTTCCGCTCCGTTCTTACTTACTACTTCCGCCAAACGTTTATTATATACGTTGCCTTTTGGATTGGCCTCATTAGGCATTCTGAACGGACTCGGCTTCACTAGAACAAACGAATAGTCAATATATAAATTGTAATAGTTCATGAAGTGCTTAAAAATAGAATCAATAGAGCGGATCTCGCTGTTGGTGATACACAATTCTGTTTTTTGGCAGGAACCAATAACAATATCGGCCGAGGGTTGCGTGTTCTCGGAAATACTCTTGCAGGCATTGCTATTTTCTGAAATGGCTTCGGCGGTTTTAGCAAGTACGATGTTTGCCTTTTCGTTGAATAGTTGTTCTTTTACTTCCGCCGTTTCAAAGATCCAATTCACCTGAATGATCAAAACGATCACAAGCGCAATGGAAGAAATTCCAATGAATACATATGTGCGATTGAACTTCATGCTCTTCAAAAATAGAAAATAAATGCCATAGGAAAATGCTTTATAACAAGCGTTAACAAGTCGTTAACAACACAATAACTAGTCAATAACAACAACCGGCAAACGCACGAACTACATTTGTGATGTGAACATGAAAAAAGCCATAATAGTAGTTACAATGTTGTGTTTCGTATCCCGATCAGTATCGCAATCAAACCAGGTTGTAAAAAAAGAAAGTTTAAAAGGAATTCAATTCGTAAGCGAGATCACGCCGGCGCTTTGGCCAAACTTGTGGTTGCCGCTTGAGAAACGCAACACCTTGGATCAACTTAGCCGAATGGCGTATTCCGGATCATTTATTTATTCTAATAAATACAATATGGTGGTAGACTATGAAGCGGTGCAGATCACAGCCAGTTGTTTGGGAAAAACCCTAACTGCCCAGGGGAATAGCGATGTATTGAATTTTGAACAGAAGAATATATTGAGCATGGCCGACGCGGGCTCTGACATTACTATAAAGATCCGGTTCAAGTTTAAGCCAAGTAAAACAGGCCTGTCCATTATTTCAAATGACGCTTGCGAAGGTTTTTTGAAGTTGACGGTGTTGCCCGAAATTGAGGCGGAATTTCCGGGAGGATATTTATTTATAAAAGATCATTTCAAAAATGCTGTAAAAGAAAAAGCGCCAAAAAGCGGACCAACAAATGCTATCGTGAGATTTATTGTGAACGAGAACGGAGTTGCCGAACAGGGAAAGATCGAAAAAAGTTCGGGCAATAGAAATACAGATAAGATACTACTTGAAGCAATCACCAACATGCCCAAGTGGAAACCGGCGAAGAACTCAAAAGGCATTGCCGTTAAGCAGGAATTTCATGTCATGCTTGGCGCGGTACCCGCAGATGGATGTTAAGAGTTTTAGCCGGTTTTTTTGAAAAGAAGAAAGTACGGAACAGTTTTATCTCATAGCTTGTGAAATTCAAACGCTGTCCAACTCTTAAGAAAAATGGAGCACAAAAGACACATTTACTTGTACACAAAAAACAAATTATTTTAATCGACCCTTCTAAGGAACAATGGTCTTGGTTCGTAATTTTTGCAACTCAAGCTCCGTTTTAATAACTATCAATTCCAAAATACTGTGTCCGGCCAACTTGGATTGGGAGTGAGAACGATCATTCAGCACAATATAATCGATGAGTGCCTGGCGGATATTTGGTTCGTTCTGCATAATTCTAAAATTATCCTTTAAACCCTGCAAAAGCTAATCATTGGGGTAGGTAAAAACATACATCTGCCGTTATTTATAGAGGTTTGGCAGAATAGGGTCTTGGCAATGCCATAGAAAGGGAAAAATAACAGAAAACAAGGTATATCAGTCTTTCGCTTTAAGCCGGTCTTTTATAGCAGCTTCAAGCACTTTCACATCAATGTCTTTTAAGGCTTTAAATTTAATGCAGTAGCCCGTAGCGCTTGCATTGCCCAATTTTTTACCGTAGGTTTTGGCCAAATAGGTTTTGTCCTTGATACCCATAATGTAAACCGAGACCCCACCGGTGTTAGCGCTAAGTCCAACACGATAGAATTCTTTTGTTGATCCATCGGCATACGTGATCGTGTAGGATCCGTAACCAATGTTAGGATTAGAAACAACTTTTCCTTTGGCGTCTTTGCCATCGGTGAACCACAACTTACTTTTTGGAGAAGCTTTAAGAATTAGTTTGTGCAGATCTTGAAGATCTTTTGCTTTTTGTTCCGCTTGGCCCGCGATGTATGTTTTGATGTCTTCTTTTACGCTCATGTGAATAGCAGTTTATCGTCATAACAAAGGTCGACAACAAGATATGGCTATAAAAGCGGAAATGCGACAATTTTGATGGCAATTTGCGCCACATTTGGTGAAATAACCTAAGGGCTTATGTTTTGTTCTTCGACCCATAACGTTCCATAGCCCAAATTCGTTTAGAGTTTCAACCAGAAATCGATTTCTGCCCTTTGTTTGATTCAACAAAACCATTAGATTTGTTTAACTGAAACTGTCGCGCTCCATAATCCCCTTTTTGCTGTTGGCCATTATTTTTATAGCCGGAGCAAGATTCATGGTTTTCACCACGCTTATGCGCATTCAAAAATCGGAATTCCAGCGTGTGACATTAAACGATGGCCACAGGGGTATAAAAAAATTGTTCGTTAAAACCGGCGATCTCTACAAAAATTCGCAGAGCCTACAATGGGAAGAAAACAACAGTGAATTGGTGCTTAACGGCGTATATTATGAAGTTGTAGCCATCAAAAAGCAAGGAGAGCACTACCTTGTTGATCTTGCTGAGGATTTTTGGGAGAATGATCTTTATCGGATGTTCTATAATTTGGAAGACGCTAACGAAGAATTGCCGCAGGACGTGTTGGCGGATCTGGAGATGGATTTTTTTATGCCTTCATTCCAAACTTTTCAAACACACACAAATTTTATTGAACATCACACGCTGTATCTTGTAAAGGAAACAGCAGGACATTCGTTCCGCGACGTAAAACCACCCTGGTTTTGTAAATACATAGTTTAGATCCGCTCCTTAATTAAAGAGCATTTGTATTTATTAACCCTAAAACAAGCAATGAAAAGATTTTTAATATTGCCTGCGGCATTGTGCTTTAGCTATGCCGGGGCTCAAACTATAGTGGTGAGAGATAACACTAACCGCGACATTTTACCCAACGTGGTAATTAAAGACAAGAACGGAAAAAGCGTAAGCACCAACAATGCAGGAAACGCAGATATCTCTGAGCTCGACAAAAGCGATTCGCTTGAGGCATGGAATGTAAGCTACAATCCCAAAAAATTCATGGCGTCTGAGAAAGACATTGACTTGACCATGAATTCAAAACTCATACAATTGGATGAGGTGATCTTTTCTGCCAATAAGAAAGAAGAGAACATGATGGATGTTCCTTACAACGTAACTGTGATCAAGCAAAAAGAGATAGAATTCGCCAATCAACCCACCAGCGCCGATGTACTGCAGAATACAGGACAAGTATTCGTTCAAAAAAGTCAATTAGGCGGAGGAAGCGCCGTGATACGCGGATTTGAAGCCAACAAGGTTTTGATCGTTGTGGATGGAGTTCGCATGAACAATGCGATTTACCGCGGCGGACACTTGCAAGATCTGATCACGCTCGACGCAAATATGCTTGACCGCACCGAAGTGATCTTTGGACCTTCGTCCACTATTTATGGAAGCGACGCTCTTGGTGGAGTCATGCATTTTTACACCAAAGCCCCACAGTTTAGCACAAGTGAAAAATTATTGGTGAAGGGAAATGGCGTCGTAAGATATTCGAGCGCGCTTGGAGAACAAACAGGCCATATTGATCTGAATGTAGGCACAAAGAAATTCGCTTCTATGACCAACTTGACATTTTCCGGTTTTGACGACCTAAAAAGCGGCACCACAAAATTGGCGGGCCAACCTAATAGCTGGGATTGTAACTATTATATTGATCATTACACAAACACAGCCGGCGTGCAACGCGACACAATGTTGTTAAATGCCAACAACAATGTTATGCGTCGCAGCGGGTACGATCAATTTGATATTATGCAGCGCTTTTCTTTTAAGGCAAGTGAATTCCTAACTTTTGCTTTGAATTTGCAATACAGCCAATCCACAAACATTAATCGTTACGATCGCCTTACCGAAACAGCAACAGCAACCATTAATGTAGCAAATGGCGAAACCGATGCTAACGGAAATCCGAAATACATTAAAACAAACAAACTTCGCTTTGCAGAATGGTATTACGGCCCTCAAAAGAGGATGCTTACCGCGTTAACCGCCGACTTCAACAAGAAGACCGCGATTTCGGACAACATTCGTTTTATAGCTGCATTTCAGAAAATAGATCAGGACAGGATCTCGCGGAATTTTCAAAACAATTTCAAAACCTATCAATGGGAAGACGTTAGTGTGATATCGGTGAATATCGACGCTTTTAAGAAAATAAAAGAGAAACACGAACTACGCTATGGTTTTGAAACTACCATGAATAATGTGAATTCTACGGCCGAAACGCGAAACATCATCGTGGATACCGTAAGTAAAGCGCAAACCCGCTACGGCGATAACGGAAATAAAATGAACACCAATGGAGTTTATTTGTCGCACTCCTGGGAGGTGAACGAGAATTTTGTGATCACAGATGGTTTACGTTTTACCGCGAATTCCTTAGAGGCGAATTTTAAGGACACTACGTTTTACCGATTTCCTTACACAAAAGCATCGCAAAAGAACAGCGCTCTAACCGGATGCATAGGATTTACCTGGAAAGAGAAGGACAATTATAAGGTGAGTTTGCTGGCCAATACCGGATTTAGAACTCCAAACATTGACGATATGGCAAAGGTATTTAATAGCAATGCGAGCATTTTGGTGGTTCCAAATCCTGATCTTAAACCGGAATATGCTACCAATTTCGAAATGAATATGTCTAAGATCATGGACAAGAGTTATCGTTTTGATATTGCTGTTTATTATACTGTGTTAGAGAACGCCATTGTGCAAGCTGATTTTAAATTTAACGGGGCAGATTCGGCTATGTTCAACGGATCCAAAAAGAAAACGCAGGCTATGCAAAATAAGGACCGCGCTTACATTTACGGCGCTACCGGCGGATTTCAATTTGATTTCAATAAGAACGTTTCATTCAAAAGCACTATCAGTTATGTATACGGGCGTTACGCGGATGTGAAAAAAGACACCGTTGTTCCATTGGATCACATTCCGCCAATGTTCGGGCAAACCAGCATATTCATCAAACAAAATAAAATGGATGGTGAGTTCTTTGTGCGTTATCAAGGGAAAAAATTATCCGCTGATTATAGCCCGAGCGGAGAAGACAATGCATTGTATAGTGCCGACAAAACAAAAGGCTATATGCCGGCATGGTTCACCGTAAATGTGCGTACAGGATTTAATATCAATAATAGTTTGCGCATCAATCTTGCCTGCGAGAACATTACCGATAATCGCTATCGCGTGTTCTCAAGCGGCATCAATGCTCCGGGAAGAAATTTCATAATTTCTCTAAGGGCCAAGTTCTAGTTCTATTTTATTGGTGTAATAGGAGAGCGATCAGAGATGATCGCTTTTTTATTGAGCTCGAGGAACAGATTAAAATCTAATGCCTATCAACAACATATCATCCGTTTGCTCATAATCGCTTTGCCAGGCGTCGATCTCCTGTTGCACACGCTTCAATTGTTCTTTCATGCTAAGCGGTTGGATGTTTTGCAGCATCGCTCTAAAACGTGAGATCATGAATTTTTTTCCTTCAGTTCCGCCAAATTGATCTTGCAATCCATCGGAGAAAATATAAAGCGTGTCGCCTGGGCTCACTTGAATTTTATGTTCAGAAAAATTCTTATCAAGATTATGCGCAAAACTTCCAATGGGCGATTTGTTTCCTTTGATCTCTACCAACTCACCTTTTTTGAAATAGTAAAGTGGGCGTTTTGCGCCTGAGAAAGTCACTTCACCTTTGTCGATCTTGTACCTACAAATGGCAGCATCCATTCCATCATTTGTAATGATGTTCCCGTGTTGCTTTAATGTTTGATGTAATTTTTGATCGAGATGTGAGAGAATAGTTGCGGGGTTTGTTACTCCGGAAAAAGAAATGATCTGATTTAATAATGAATTTCCAATTACTGTCATGAACGCGCCAGGTACACCATGTCCTGTACAATCTACCGCGCAAATAATGGCTTCATCACGCATGCGTGTGAACCAATAAAAATCTCCGCAAACCACATCTTTAGGACGATAAAAAATAAAAGAATTTTGGAACACATCGGTGATCATATGTTCGGCCGGTAAAATAGATTCCTGGATCTTTTTAGCGTACGAGATACTGTCCTTGATCTCGCTGTAGGCGATTTTTAGTTTGGCGCTTTTTTCAATTACCTCATACGTGCGTTCCTGAACCTGGTTCTCCATGTCTTCGGAGTAAGCTTTCAAACTATCACGCATGTTAATGAGCGCGTTCCCTAACTGGTCTTCTTCACTTAATTTTTCGTAATCAGCAGTTAAATTTCCTTTTCCAATTTCGTTCGCAAAAACCGAGGTGCGTGTAAAGCTATCGCTCAAGGCATTTACGGAAGAGGCCATTTCACCAATAATGTCATTGGCAGCATTGATCTTTTCTTTTGGTAAAGCCCCGCGACCTAATTGCTGAATGATGTTCTTCATTTTCAAAACCGGTTCGCGAATTCCGCCGGAAATAAATGAAACGGCGATCATGATAAAAATGAACAATCCCACCGAAGCACCAAGCATGATATTCGTCATGCGACTCGAATCTTGTTGGATATCGGCATTAAGTATCGAAGCTTCCTCGCGGTTACGCCTGATCAAACCTTTAAGCTTGTTCATGATGCTTTGCGTACGAGGCAAAACTTCACTTTCTACCAACTCCTCACATTTGAATTTTTTTTGCGGATTTTCGTAGTCATCAAACGATACTAACGTTCCCATGATCTCTTTTTCAATTTTAATAAGATCGTAAAATTTAAGAAAGGCATCAACCAAACTATCGCCATCCAGCTTTTTGTCGAACTTCATTAATTGTGCGTCCAGTTTTTTCTTAAGGGAAGGGAACTGAACTTTGTGCAAGGAATCCAGACTCACTTTGTCTTCCACGCTATTTTGCAGATACACCCAGTTAGTGGTGTACATTTTAGATTCGGTAACAATGAGTTTGAATTTTTCGAGCGATTCAATATAAGGATTGATCACCTCGGTCATTTCGGCGATCCTGGCCCTGTTTTTTTTGATGATAAAATAATTGAAACCAATATTTGCAATCACAATGGTAATAACCAAAAGGAACACAGAAGTGATCTTAGGAAAACCTGTATTTAAAAAACCTAGTTTCATGGGCTTGAGGGCCTTACAACCCTTGGCCTTAATAAGGCCCTGCATCACAAATTTATCATTATAATCTTATAATCCTAGTATATTTGAGATTGCATTCCAGATATTTTTTTGTAAAACAGAATTTATTTTTACCTTGCTCAAACTGAACAAGAAATCGCTCATAGTCATTGTTTTAGCCCTGTTTTTCTGCGCGCCATCCCGCATGGCTTCGCAAACAGATTCTGTAGTTGTAAAAAAGGACACCATTGATTTTTATGACATGTCGCTTGAGCAATTGCTTAAGATGCGAGCACACGGTGTTCCAACCGAACTCGAAAAACTCATAAACGCTCTTATTTCTGTTGCTTCAAAAAAGCCACTCAATACACGCGAGTCTCCGAGTATCATCAGTTTAATTACAGCTGATGATATTCAAAAATCGGGCGCGCGCGATCTTATTGACGTGTTGCGGATGGTTCCAGGATTTGATTTTGGTTGTGATGTGGAAGGTGTAGTTGGTATTGGCGTTCGTGGAAATTGGGCACACGAGGGAAAAGTATTGGTGTTGATGGATGGATTGGAGATGAACGAGATCTTGTTTGCCACTACACAACTCGGAAATCATTTCCCAGTTGATCTTATCAAACGCATAGAGATCATTCGTGGTCCGGGCTCAGCTATCTATGGAGGATTTGCTGAATATGGTGTGATCAACATCATCACTAAACAAGGAGAAGATCTTAACGGCGTAAGCATCGGCGGGATTTATGGCCAAGGCACTAAAGACTACTTACGTCGCAATGCGTACTTCGCTGTTGGAAATAAAGTAAATGATTTTGAATATAGCTTTAGCGGTTTTATGGGCGAAGGGCAACGCAGCGATCAAACCTACACCGACTTTAATGACAGTTCTTATAGCATGGCTCGCAATTCGAATTTAAATCCCAATTACTTTACGGTTGGTTTAAAATACAAGAATTTGAGTTACCGTTGGATCGGCGATTTTTATAACACCAATATGAAGAACGGATACGGCGATGTTGTTCCCGGTATTGCGGTTGCCGAAACTTACCATTCTACCTTTCACGATCTGAAATATCAGATCGACATCAATAAAAAACTGAGCATCACTCCGCGCTTCACATTTAAAAGCCAAACGCCCTGGAAAAGTGCAGGCTATTCAGGTAAGGATGACTACGACAGAACGGCCACGCGCACCCGCGGAAATATTTCGGCATCGTATAATCCAAATAGGAACATAAACTTTGTATTGGGTGGGGAGTATTATGCGGATAAGGCGATCGATCACGTGGATAGCAGTTATTTCTCAAATGGAGAGTCAACAGTAACCTATAACAACTTCGCTGTGTTCACCCAAGGTGTTGTAAAAACACGTTTTGTGAATTTTATTTTGGGCGCGCGTTATGACAAGCATAATGTGTATGGCGATGCGTTTGTTCCTCGCGTTGGTTTAACAAAAAAATATGGCGCATTCCATTTCAAAGCACTTTACAGTAAAGCTTTCCGAGCACCGGCCATCGAGAATGTAAACTATGCAATTAACGATACAGCGCAAGTAAGAAGTTTAAAATCCCTTGGGTACGATGTTTCCATGGGAATTCGACCTGAATTTACTCAAGTAGCGGAACTCGAATTAGGATATAAATTGGGAAGAAGATCTATTTTAACCGTGAACTTCTTCGACATTACAACTACAAGTCCAATTGTATATTTAACGGATTCAACCAACGCTGATATGTACTCTAATTATGGGGGTTCGGGAACGCAAGGTGTAGAAGCGGAATATAAATTGCGGTTAAAGAAGATCAATTTTGGATTGAATTACGCGTTTTACACTGCCGCCAAAAAAGAAAAAGTTTCTGATTACGAAGTGGCCGAAGATGAGAAAGCCCTGGTTGCTTTCGCCAATCACCGTGTGAATTTTAGCGCCATTTGGAATCCAATTGAGGAACTGTCAGTGAATCTGAACGCTTCTATTTACGGAAAACGTTGGGCATATACTTCGGTGGATACAACAGGAGAAAGTGTTGCCGAACAATTACCCGCAATGTATTTGGTAAATCTATTTGTGAATTACGAGCCGGTTGAAGGATTGAATATAGGTTTAGGGTGTTATGATCTTTTGAATCAGAAATTCCAATTCCTGCAACCTTACAATGGTTACCACGCGCCTTTGCCTGGGCCATCGCGCGAGATCGTATTTAAATTGCAATACAATTTACATTTCAAATCTAAGAACAGGAAGGTAGCAAAGTGAGAAGGATGAAGCACATATTTAATTTGCGCGCAGTGGCAATTGCTCTTTTACTGCTATGCGGTAGTTTAAATAAAGTGAAGGCGCAGGAAACCGACTACAAAGCCTACACGCTTTTCATTTACAATTTTATGAAATATGTGGAGTGGCCTGAGGCGCAAAGCAAAGGGGATTTTGTTTTGGCCATTATAGGCGATTCTCCAATTCAAAAAGAATTACAGGCTTTAGCTACAGCAAAAAAAATAAAAGGACGCAACATTGTGATCCGCAAATGTAATACCGTTGAGGATACTTATGGCAGTCATTTAGTATTTGTTCCCAGTTCAAAAAGTGCATTGGTGAAGAATTTAAAAGACCAAACCAAAGATAAGCCTGTGCTGATCGTTGGAGAACGAGAAGGACTTGCTAAAAAAGGGGCTAGCTTGAGTTTTGTGACCGAGGATGATGATGAATTGAAATTCGACATTAATAAAAAAGAGATCGAAGGACATCAGCTCAAGATCTCGAGTCAGCTTGTAAGTTTAGGAACCCTCATCAATTAATTTCCATGAGAAATAAGGCTTTGCTCATCATTGTTAGCCTGCTTATTTCAACAGCGGTATTTATTTTAGTGTTTTTTATTACCTACACTATTGCTTGTGCCATTTCTCCTCCGTATTTTGTAGATGAGAACGGTGAGCGGCATGGCCTAATGCCTATGGGACAAACATTTTTAGGAATTATTTTAGGAATTGTTCTTGGTATCGTTTCGCTGTTTATCAGTTATAAGAAACTAAAGAGAAATTGAAATGAAAAAATTAGAGACCTTAGTGTTGATCATCATTTGCGCGGGAATGTTCGCGTTCAAATTTGATAAGCCCTGTGGCGATATGCCCGAACTTAACAAAAAAGTAATTGAATTTGTAAAAGCTGGCATGGGAAAAAAAATTGGAACGGGAGAATGTTGGGATGTAGCTAATGAAGCCCTAAATAAGGCCGGCGCAAAGTGGGATGGTAATTACAAATTTGGAAAAGAAGTGGATTACAAAAAGGTTTGTATTTTTCCCGGAGACATTGTGCAGTTTGAAGGTGTTGAGTTAACGTATACTATTGAGGATGCGTTTTACACAGAAACATTGCTTCATCATACAGCCGTTATTTATTCCGTAAAAGAAAAAGGCGATTTTATGATCGCTGATCAAAACACAAAAGCTTCGGGCAAAAAAGTAACAACGCATGCGTTTGCCGTAAAGAACGTTACCAAGGGAAAATTCACGATCTATCGTCCGCAAAAATAAATTGAGCGCTTTACAAATAACCGAATTTCTAAAAGAGGCAAAGAACACTTGCATTTTGGATGTGCGCACACCAAAGGAATTTGAACAAGGGCATATTCCCGGCGCGGTTAATTTGCCTTTATTTACAAATGAAGAACGTGCCATTGTTGGAACAATTTATAAGCGCGAAGGCCGTCAACCCGCCATTGTAAAAGGTTTGGAATTAGTTGGTCCCAAAATGGCTAACATGGTTTTGAAGGCTCAGGAACTCGCTAAGAATAACTCGATCGGCGTGCATTGTTGGCGCGGAGGAATGCGCAGCGGAAGCGTTGGTTGGTTATTGCGAATGTATGGCCTCAACGTGTTCACATTACAAGGAGGCTACAAGCAATTTAGAAAAGCTGTATTGGCGGGATTTGACATCCATGCTGAGGTAATAATTCTAGGCGGCAGAACCGGTTCCGGAAAAACAGTGGTGTTGCATCACTTAGAACAAAAAAGCGAAGCTGTACTTGATATTGAAGGACAGGCTTGTCACAAAGGTTCCGCTTTTGGAGGATTTGGGCAAGTACAGCCCTCGCAAGAACAATTTGAAAATAATTTATTCATGGCACTCGAAAAGATCCGTGACGCGAAAAAAGTGTGGATAGAGGACGAGAGCCGTTTGTTAGGGCACAAAATTATTCCACTGCCAATTTGGGAAAAAATGCGAATTGCCGAGGTGGTGTACATTGACATTCCTTTTGAAGTGCGCGCAAAGAAATTGCTGGCCGAATATGGTAATATTCCAAAAGAGCAATTGGAAAAGGCGATCAACGGAATTTCGCGACGCATGGGTCCTGAACGAAGCGGAAAGGCCTTGGTTGCTTTGCATTGCAACGACCTTGCCGAAGTTTGTAATTTGTGTTTGAAGTATTATGATAAGGGCTATGATTTTGGATTACAGAAACGGGAAGATCTCAAAATAAAAAAATATACATTTGCAGAAGAAGATCCGGCGCAAATCGCCGAGGCTCTGATAAAAATTTCTAATGGCTGAAATTGATCTAACCGAATATAGTCACAGCTCGGGTTGCGGTTGTAAAATTGCGCCCGATGTTCTCGAGAAAATTTTAGCTGGGCAATACGCCGGCATTAATGATCCCCGCTTACTTGTAGGAAATTCAACCAAGGATGATGCCGCGGTTTATGAATTGGAGGATGGAAATGCGTTGATCAGCACAGTAGATTTTTTTATGCCTATTGTGGATGATGCTTTTGAATTCGGGCAAATTGCAGCGGCAAATGCTATTAGCGATGTGTATGCCATGGGCGGAAAACCTTTATTGGCAACCGCTATCTTAGGTTGGCCGGTTTCAAAATTGCCTGCCGAATTAGCCGCAAAAGTTATTGCGGGAGCTAAAGAAAAATGTACAGAAGCCGGGATCGTTTTGGCCGGTGGACATAGTGTGGATGCGACAGAGCCTTTGTTCGGTTTAAGCGTGAACGGAATGGTGAAAAAAGAAAACTTGAAGCGAAATTCCGGCGCAAAAAAAGGAGACCTCATTTATCTCACTAAAAAGATCGGCAGTGGAATTTTAGCTACTGCCTTGAAGCGAAAAGTGATCAGCGAGGAGAATAAAGAACAGCTTTTGATAGAGCTTAAAAAATTGAATAGCATAGGCCTTTTGCTGGGAACAAAAGCGTACGTAACGGCACTTACAGATGTAACGGGTTTTGGTTTGTTGGGCCATTTGATAGAAATGATGGAAGGGGCCAACTTGAACGCCGAGATCAGTTTTTCTTCTATACACCTGATGCCCGGCGTTAGCGAATACGCTTCAAAAATGGTGGTTCCCGACAATTTGTATCGTAACTGGAATAGCTACGAAAAACGCGTGAAATTGAGTTCGCCGGAATCGTTTTTTCCCTTGTGCGACCCTCAAACCAATGGCGGGCTTTTAATCACCATTGACCCCAAACACCAAGGGGAATTTGAATCTTTGCTTAAGGAGAATCATCTTGTAGAATTTGCCAAACCTATTGGAGTTACCCAAGAGGGCGGGGAGGTTCGGATAGACGTAAAATAGGCTGTTTGGAAGGAAAAACGGCTAAATCAATTTAATTAAAATACCCCTATTCTATATCAAAGCCTTTTTATACATTTGACTTAATGAGATTCATTAGCACAACAATCTTTGTACTCTTTACCGTACTCACTTCTTTAGCCCAATCAAAACAAGATTCTTTAAGAGAAGCTGTTTCCAAAGCACCTAACGATTCACTCAAAACGATCGCTTACACAAATTTGTGTAACGACATGATCAATACACCAAAATTGGTATTGGCCGAACTCATTCACATGGGCGAATTTTGCGAGACCATAAAGGACACGCGCAGCAAGGCTTTGTGTTTACGTAAGATCGGCGCTATTTATTCCTTCATCGCGTATTACGACAGAGCTTTGGAATTTACCTATCAAGCCGCGGATCTTTTTGAAAAGGCCAAAGATAATTACGGACTTGCTTATTGTTACAACAACATCGGAAATTTTTATAATTACAAAGGGGAATTCACGAAGGACGATCGCTTTCAGGAACGTTCAGTAGAATACCATTTGAAAAGTATAGCGTTAAGAGATACGCTTAAGGACAGCATTCCGTTGATGAGTTCGTACAACAACATCGGCAATTCGTATATGGAATTACGCCAGTACGAGAAAGCATTGAAGTATTTCAACAAAGCTCACGCCATGTTCTCTATTAAAGGCACTAAAGAGAATATGGAAATGATCAACGGGAATTTAGGTCGTTGTTATTTGAACATTGCGAACACTGCCGATAATAAAATGGCGTACTACAAGCAAGCGCAGTTTTATTACATGGCTGTGCTTAAGAATTATAAGCCGGGAGATAAATCGGGAACATACGCTTCCATATTTGTGCAGGTTGGACATATCTACAATTTGATCGGTCAGGGTTCTGTTGGAATGTCGTATTTGCAAAAAGGAATAGAGATGGCGCAGCTCGTACATAATCGTACGGTAGTTATGGATGGCGCTTTTAAATTGGCCTCGGCCTATGAGAAACTGGGCGAAACAAAAAAAGCACTCGAGATGATGCACGTTTATGTGGAGAACAAAGATTCGCTCATCAACGAAAAGAACAGTAGCAACATAGAAGAGATGCAAGTGTTGTACAAAACATCTCAAAAGGATAGGGAGATCGATCAGTTGAGCGGCGAAAAGAAATTGAAGGATGCTGAACTTGCGCGTTCACGAACAATTATTTTTGCTTCCGTTGGAGTTGCCGGATTGATCCTGGTGTTGGTTGTTGTTTTGTTGCGTGGTAACCTTGCAAAAAAGAAAGCAAATCTGGAATTAGCGAAGGCCTATCGTAAGATCGAGAATAAGAATATGCAAATAACGGATAGTATCAACTATTCAAAACGCATTCAAACCGCCATTCTTCCACCACACGATCTTTTAGCGAAGAATTTAAAGAACTTTTTTATTCATTATGCGCCACGCGACATTGTGAGTGGGGATTTCTATTGGTTCAGTGAACTCAACAACAAATTATATTTTATTGTGGTGGATTGTACAGGTCACGGTGTGCCTGGCGCGCTCATGAGTATGATCGGAAATACATTGCTTACAGAGATCGTAAATAAAATGGAAATTTCCGAACCGGGCGAGATCTTGAATCAATTGAACAAAGGCGTGAAACATTCGCTTCGTCAAAGCGGAACGGATTTCATTTCACAAGATGATGGAATGGATGTGAGTGTTGTTTGCATTGATAAAAAAGACCCCTCTGTTTTAAAATATGCCTGCGCCAATCACAGCATTTTTGTGAAGAGTAACACTAAAGTTGTAGAACTTAACGGCGATATTTATTCTATTGGTGGTGATTTTGGAAAAACCGAGAAGTTGTTTGAGAATAAAACGTATAAGTTGGAGCCAAATAGTTTTATTGTGATGAGTACCGACGGGTATTACGATCAGTTTGGTGGACCAAAGGATAGCAAATTCCTTATTTCACGTTTTGAGGAATTCATTCTTAAAACAGACCTGGAAAAGGATAGCGTAGCCCAAACATTTGCGAAAGAACTCGAGAACTGGCGTGGTGATAAGCGCCAGACCGATGATATATTGGTAGCCGGATTCAAGATCTAAGGTCTTACTTGCCCATATGTGGATCATGAAGTTGAGGAGTATTTTCATATTCTTGCTAATTGTTGGCAGAGTTGCGGCGGGTAGCGAACAAGACTCACTTCGAAACATCGTTAACAGTAAAGCCAATGATTCTGTAAAAGTTGTAGCCTATACTAATCTTGTTATTAGTATTGTGAGCGATCCAAAGAGCGCCATGGAAACGCTCAACGAATTGCACATCTTTAGTAACAAGATCAAGGATCCAAAAATAAAAGCGCTCTGCTTGAGAAAGCTTGGCATATTGTATTCCAGCCTTAATTACGTGGATAGAGCATTGGAATATACATTCAAAGCTGCCGATATGTTCGAGGCTATGAAAGATACACTTGGCCTTGCAAATTGCTACAACAACATTGGCAGTTTTTATCACGATAAGGGAAGTTTCACACAAGATCAGTCTTTCCATAAAAGAGCAATTGAGTATCATTTGAAATCTATGAACTTGCGGTTGAATTCGACAGACAAAAAGCAAGTTGTAAATTCTTATAATAATATTGGCAGCACCTATATGTCAATGAACGAATACGAAAAAGCCCTCGATTATTTTAATAAAGCGCATGAAGGTTATGTGCAAGCCGGAGATCAAAATGGGATAGAAATGATCAACACAAATCTTGGAGATTGTTATCTGTATATAGGAAAACGTGATAGTAGCGCGCCACATTTGCACAAGGCCCTGTCGTATTTTTTGAAAGCACTGAGCAACATGGATCCTAACGATCCCGATTACAGATATGCCGGCGCGTTAAACAGTGTGGGCCAGATCTATTTCACTACGGGAAACAAAGAATTGGGGATATCCTATCTAACAAGGGCGCTTGCTGAAGGCAACAAGATCCACGACAAGAGCGTGATCCTTGATGCTGCCAACAGTTTGATCGAGGCGTATGAGAAAATGGGAGACGCTAAAAAAGCCTTGGAAATGATGCACATCGCGGTTATCAACAAAGACTCTCTCATTAATGAACAGAATAGTAGTAAAACGGAGGAAATGCTCACGCTGTATCAATCCTCACAAAAAGATAAAGAGATCGAAAAATTAAATAGTGAAAAGGGCATCATGGACGCCGACCTTGCGCGTTCGCGAACAGTTATTTTTTCTTCTATCGGCGCTGCAGTTCTTATTTTGATCTTGATGTTCGTTCTTTGGCGCGGAAATCAGGCAAAAAAGAAAGCAAATAAGGAATTGGAGACTGCGTATACAAAATTAGAAGAAACAAATACACAGATCACCGACAGTATTAATTATTCAAAACGAATTCAAACCGCTATACTTCCGCCAAAAGACCTATTGAATAAACATTTGCAGAATTTTTTCATTTACTTTGCGCCAAAAGATATAGTAAGCGGAGATTTTTATTGGTTCACGGAACTCAATGACAAATTGTTTTTCATTTTGGTGGACTGTACTGGTCACGGTGTGCCGGGGGCCTTGATGAGTATGATCGGCAATACGCTGTTGAACGAGATCATCAATCAAAAGGAGATCAGTGATCCCGGAGAGATCTTAAATCAATTAAATAAAGGCGTAAAATATGCCTTGCGTCAGAGTGGGTCAGATCTGGTGTCGCAAGATGATGGTATGGATGTGAGTGTTTGCTGTATGGATAAAAACGATCGCTCTGTGTTGCGCTACGCCACCGCAAATCACACCATGTTTATAAAAGCGAATGGAAAGCTAACCGAACTTACCGGCGACATTTATTCAATCGGTGGAGATATAGGCAATACCGAAAAACCTTTTGTTACTAAAACGCACATGTTAGAACCAAATAGTTTTGTAGTGATGAGCAGCGACGGATTTTACGATCAGTTTGGCGGACCAAAGAATAAAAAATTTCTGATCACACGATTTGAGGAACTCATTTTATCAAGCGATCTTGAGAAAAATGATACCGGGGATATTTTCGCAAAAGCGTTTGAGAACTGGAAGGGTACACAAAAACAAACAGATGATATCTGTGTGGCGGGGTTTAGGGTTTAGCTTTGGAGGCAATTAACCACGGAGATGCTTCGCATCTCACAGAGGTTTACACGGAGGTCACGGAGCACCTACTAACCACATAAAAAAATAAAAGGAAGCAACGCTTCCATTCTCTGCGTTCTTCGTGAAAACCTTTGTGATGCCGCAGGCATCTGTGGTTAAACGTTTCTAATTCTTGATCAGATCAAACGGCATCCCGCACAATTTTGAAAAGCGTTCACCTGAGGCTAACATATCTTTGTCGCCTTCATCGTAGTGCCATTTAATTTTTACGGGATTTGATTTAGAAATATCGCTGAGGATATTAGTGATCTTGAAGATCTGTTTTGCGGAAGCGGTATTGAAATATTCTAAATTGAAGTGAAATTCGGTAGTTGAGAGCGGTGTTTTGGAGTAGCCGGCCAGCCACTCTACAATAGGATTATAGAACCAAAAAGCATCTTCAGGTAACGATCGCCCCGCGATCTTAAAAGTCCCTGCTTTATCGTCAAGCACAACCTCCGGAGTATCTTCTGTAGCGGAAATTCGTATTTCGTCGGCCATCTCTTAAAAAGGTATAGTAACGGAAATGGAAAGGAAAGAAAAATTAGCGTCAAAATCAACTAAACTGTAATCAATTTTGTTAGAACTTTTCATGCGCATATCTATGAAGCCCAAGCCGGCTCCTTTTTCACCCGGGTCATGATCTTTCATGATCTCCTCTTGGTAAATGTTATCTAGTTCCTCAAAAGGCGTGTTATTGGCCTTGTCTACCTTAGCAGAGAACTTGGCGATCTTATCTTTGCTGATATAATTTCCCGCCATTACCGAGCAGCTTGCGGCCTCTGTGGTGATCACTAGTATGCCAGGTACTCCCTGTGCGGTTTGTCCACTTGGAACGCCCCCGTGATTGCAAATATTTTGCAGCAATTCCACCATCACATTCGCCGCTTTTTTCTTGAACTCCACTTCACTTCTCGCTACACTTCCTTCGGTCATCGTTACCAAACTCTTCAAATTATCATGGGTAAATTGCCCTTGGTAAACCATGCTAATGTGTTTTTCATTGGCAACCTGGTGCAATTCTTTAATGCCGTTAAGTTCACTTTTTTGTTCAGCATCTGTTTCGGCGCTGATCTTGGTTTTAAAATAAAAATAAGAGAGCTTATCGCTAATGGATTTGAAATTGTAAAACAACTTACTGCCCGAACGTCTGGCAATTTCTATTAAGCCTAAACCGGCACCGCCTTTTTCAGATAAGCCGGTATTCTCCAAAACATCTTTGTAATGCGCCTTAAGCGCGTCGGCATCCAAAGAATTGATCTTATCTAGTTTTTGTTGAAGCGACTCAATGTTGCTGTTCTCAATAACGTTCCCGCTTGCCATGCCATATTTACCGTCCTTGTTTTGTACCACAAAAAGGGCCTGATTATCCTGGGTCTGAGAAACGTCCTGATGACGCGTAATGTTCTGTAACGACTCCACCATCACAAAATAAACGCGCTTTTGGGTCTTCGAAACCTCGCCAATAAGATTCATATTGGTCTCGGCCAGCGCAAGAATTTTATCAGTGAGCGACGGAATGAAAATCCCCCTGTAAACGTAGGTAAGCGTGTACTTTTCAAACAGCTTGAAAAGACTGAACACGAAGTTATTTTGGGGTTTGTCGTCCAAATCCTTGTAAAAAAGACTCCAAATTTAGTAAAATCAATGAAAAACTCAAGAAAATAGGGCGTTTTTTTAGGGCTTTCGTCTATTTTTCAAGGGCCGTTACATGGGCTTTGTGATACACTTCGAATTTCACCGAATTAGCAATAAAACACATCTGATTTGCCTTCTTGTGAAGGTCTAGTGCCTTGGGGATCATCCAGCTCTCGGCCACAACTACCGTGGGTTTCAGCACGGCTTCGGTAAAATAACCGGCGCCATTACTGGTTTGTATCATTTTGCCTTCAGCTTCGTCAACATATTCTAAAACAATGATGTTTTCGTCGGCGCAAAGGTGCAAGTACCATAACATATGACAAGCCGAAAGCGAGGCTAATAGCAGGTCCTCGGGATTGTGTTTTTTTCGATCTCCTCTAAAGGCAGAATCGGAGGAAGCCAGCATCTTTTTCTTTCCGGGTACTTCAATGGTGTGGCTTCGATCATACGCGGTGTAATCCTTCGTGCCCACGCCTTTATTGCCGGTCCAGGTAACGGTAAGTTTATAGTGGTGGTGCTTGGACATGATCGGATTTCTTTAATGCAATTTACCCATTTGCCCTTGTAATTCCTTGCGTACGCGAAAAATAAAAAGGAAATAAATCGGTACATTTTTGCAACCTTTTTGCAGAACGATTCTTGATAACTCTTCAAAACAAAGCCCAGGTAAATTCATATCTTAGCGAAAATTTTTACTGCGTTTATGAAGTTGTTTCTCAAAAAAATTATCCAGGGTTTTTTCAAGGCACTTGGTTATGAGGTACACTTCATTAATATTAAGAAACGTGAACGCGATAGCGGCGGAAAGCCTTCTTCCACTATTGAAAAACACAAATTAGTTCTCAAAGTGGCGAGTCAGTATGGCATTAAGACCATGGTGGAGACCGGCACCTATTTGGGTGCGATGGTGTACGCTACAAAGGATTTTTTCACGAAGATCATTACCATTGAATTGTCAGATGAATTAGCACTAAATGCTAAACAAAAATTTGAGAAATATCCCGGCATACAAGTGTTGCAAGGTGATAGCGGAAAAGTTTTACCAACCGTAGTTCCGGCATTGGATTCTCCTGCAATTTTTTGGCTCGACGGGCATTTTTCCCAAGGGATAACGGCCCGCGGAGAAAAAGACGCTCCGGTTTCTGAAGAACTTGGCGCCATTGAAAAAAGCGTTCAAAAGGGCATCAAACACATTATTTTATTAGACGATGCGCGCCTGTTCATTGAAAGCGGCGAGCAAACCGGTTATCCCAAATTAAGCGAGGTGGAAGCCTGGGTAAATAAGCAATTACCCGGGTATAAAACCAGGGTGGAAGACGATGTCATCGTCATCTCTTACTAAGGCTTTCCTTTTACCAATCCCATGTTGATTAATTAAGTGTTTTTCACACTTCAACGTTGCGCATTTGCTTAATTTCAGCCAAGGGATTTGAAGACGTTAAGAGATATTTTTTCACACCTGTGGAACTTTAAAAAGACCAAGAATTTTCGCAATTCATATTGGAGTCTTTTAGAGTTCGCCATCTATCCGATGCTGATGCTGGTGGCAACCCCATTCTTTTTGAAAAAATTGGGAGTTGAGCAGCTCGGCATCTGGATGCTCATTAACTCCATCATTGGAAGCTTAACGCTTTTGAACGGAGGATTTGGAGACGCGGCCATCAAATATATTTCCAAATACAACGCCAAAAATGATTCCGAAGGCGTGAGTCGCGTCGTGAACACAACCTTCTCTCTTTTTGTTTCAATTTCTATTGGTTTTATTGTGATTGGATATTTAGTGTTGGTGGCCGAAGATCGTCTGCAGTTGTTTTCGTCGGGGGTAAAACATCGGGAATTATTGTTCCAGAGTTTTTATGTTGTGATCTCGTTATTTGCGTTTCGTTTGATAGAGCAAGTTGTTCTTTCATTCTTTCGTGGATTTGAACGCTATGATATTGCTTCGAAATTTAGCATCATTTCGAAATCTACCATGCTGCTTATAAACATTGCCTTAGCGGCTTTAGATTATTCGCTCATTCAGATCTTTCTGAGCTCGACAGTTGTAACCTTTGTTTTTTTAGTGTTGGAAATAATCTGGTTGAAAAAATTCTGTCCGTATCTAGTACTTTACAAAAAACCAGATCGCGCAACACTCAAAGAAATCTCAAGTTTTAGCATCTGGGCCTGGTTGCAAACCGTGGCGGGAATTTTATTTTCGCAGGCCGACAAATTTGTGGTAGCCGCCTGTGCCGGCTTATCTGTATTGGCATATTACTCCATTGGATTTATGGTAGCCAATCAAATTCACGCCTTGTTTGCCGCGGCTTCTTCCTGGTTATTCCCGGTTGTTTCAAAAAAAATAGAACAAAAGAGCGATCTGCTTGGGCCATATTACAAGATCCAGTTCTTCATGATCCTAGGAGGTTTAGCTTGTATAGCGACACTATTCGCCATAAAATATCCTTTGTTCATAACCTGGCTCGGCGCCGAAACGTACAACAATTCCATTTTGCTGATCGAAGGATTTTTATTGTTCGAGATCCTGATCATTCCTTTTATTGTTCCCTTCTATTTTTTTAATGCATCGGGCCACATCCAAAAAAACACATTATACATGCTTGCCACCAATATTTTGATGCTCACGCTTATGTATTTTGGTTATATAAACTATAGTGTAGAAGGAATGTTAGTTGGAAGGATCGTGGGAACAATGTTCATTTACCTGTTTTGGATCATCAGCATCAACCGTTTATTGTTCGAACAAAGAAACATCCTTACGGCCTTTCTCATCTTTGGTCCCTCGGCTTCTTTTGTGGCCATTGTGCTTGCGCCTTCGTTATGGATCAAACTCATTCTAATACTTCCTTTGGTTTATTTCCTGTTTGATATTTATAGGAGAGTAGGTAAGGCCACTATCCTTAAAAAAGAGTAAATTTGCCTTCAACAGATGAGGAACGCCCTTAACCGCATATTACGGAAGTTTGGATTTGAATTAGAACGCTACGGAACTAACACCTCTCAGCACAAACTGCAACAGCAATTGGTGTTGAGTCATCACATTGATCTTCTTATCGACATCGGCGCAAATTCCGGACAATTTGGCGAAAAAATGAGGGAGATCGGTTACACCGGTAAAATGGTTTCCTTTGAGCCCATGAGCAAGGCATTTGCGCAGTTAAACGCAAAAGCAAAAGCCGATGGAAATTGGGATGCGCACAATTGTGCTTTGGGCGATGAAGAAAAAGAAACAGAAATAAACATTTCAGAAAATTCTTATAGCAGCTCTCTTTTCAACATTAAAAAAGAGCTCACAGATTCCGTTCCGGCCACAAAAGTTATTGCTAAGGAAATTATCAAAATAAAACGCTTAACGGATATTATTTCTCTTAAGGAACTTTCAAAATACAAAAGTATCATGTTGAAGATCGACGTGCAAGGCTACGAGTTTTTTGTTTTGAAAGGATGCGCGCCAATTTTGCAGCATGTTAAACTCATACAAACCGAAATGGCCTTTACTGTTTTGTACGAGAATGGAAAGCTGTATGATGAGATGATCGCCTACATGAAAGGAATTAATTTCGACTTGTATTCCATGATCCCGGAATTTTATGATGAGGCCACAGGAAAACTGATGGAGTCGGATGGGATCTTTATGAACAGATCTGTAAAATCCATCAATGCCTGATGTGCGATGCAAAAACCTTTGCTCAGCATAATCACCATCGTGTTCAATGGCCAAAAACACATTGAAAAAACGATTCGCTCGGTAATAGAGCAAAACTATGAGCCGTTGGAGTACATTGTTATTGATGGAGGCTCAACGGATGGCACGCTCGATATTATTCGCAAGTACGAAAAACAAATCACTCTTTGGAAATCGGAACCAGACAACGGAATTTATGACGCATTCAATAAAGGGCTTAAATTGGTAAAAGGAGAGATCATTGGTTTTTTAAACTCAGATGATTGGTTGGACCCAAATGCGTTGAATACCATTGCGAAAAATTATCAGAGCGGGAGAATCGTGTATGGTAACGTACGTTTTTGGAAGGGAGACAAAGAGATCAGTATTTCTAAGAGCGATCACACACGCCTGAAGGAAGGAATGACGATAGCTCACCCCGGTGTGTTTGTTCCAAAAAGTTTGTATGATAAATTCGGGGAGTTCAAAACCGACCTTAAAATAGCCTCCGACTACGAAATGATGGTGCGTTTTTTTACCAACAAGACCGAGTTTATAAAGACCGATGCCGTTGTAGCAAATATGCAAATTGGTGGCGTGAGCCATACGCGCTGGTTTGCAGCCATTAAGGAGGATCTGAAAATTAGAAACACTTACTACGGGAATAAATTTCTGAATTACCTGCTTTTTTTGAAACAATTTATTTATCTTTTCATTGAAAGAAATCTACGTAAACTCGATTGATCGCCGGATCACATATTCAATCGGTTTGGACGCGCATAAGCCACGCCACGAAACCGGAGTATAAGCTGAATGGATTCAACGCCTTGGTTGTTTTCAGCGCGCTATTCGCTATTGCACAATTAGGATTTAAAATTACACCCGTATTATCGCTGCCCTTTTTGGCCATTGCATTTGCTCTGTTTGCCTACTTATTGTTTAAGGGAAACACAAACGATCTTTTTATTTTTTTATTTTTCACTTCCATCATGCGCATTGCTATACCTCAAAATTTTAGGGAGGTATCGTTGTTTTTTCCACTTGTTATTGGAATGGTCTTGCTTGCCAGGAACATTCGAAAGTTCGATAGGATAAGAACGTATTATTTAAATTCTATCTTGGTTATTTTCTTCTTATTCTTTATCAGCATTTCTTTTCAGCTGTTCTATAAAATGCAATTGCCTGGTTTTCTAGGATCGGGATCAGGGAATTCAGGATTCCTGCTACGATGGAGCATCATTAATAATTTTATCGCTTTCGTGGTACTTTTCGTTGGATTCAATCGGGAGATCCTGTACTATCTAATAGCGCGCATCAATTTGTTCTACACTTTTGTGTTTGCTGTGTCCATGTTCATGTTATTATTCAAGATCAACACGCTTCCGTTGTTCAATACATTTACATGGACGGTGGTGGTTGAAACAGCGTCATCCAAAAAAATGATCATCGCAGGGTCGTCGGCCATGATGTTGCTAATGTATCAAATGGCATTCAAGCGTCGCACCATTTGGTGGTTAATGTCTTTGACGGTATTGCTTTTCGGCGTTGCCATCTCCGGATCACGAACCGCATTTCTATCCTATTTACTTTTAGTAATGTTTGGATTCATGATCTATCATAAGTTCTTGATCAGAGGAATTATTGCGCTTATTGTGTCATCGGGGATCATCTTCGCTATTTTGCTTTCGCCGGTGGTGCTATTAGTACCCGAAAAATATCAGCGTCTGGTGGTGATCTTTCCTTCTGAATTTTACACGGGTGAGCTAGCGAAATTAAGAGTGAGTGCAGCGGCCAAGAGCAGTAACTTTCGCTATGAGATGTGGACAAAGGCATTCGATAAAATAAAGCAACACCCAATAACCGGCGAAGGCATTGGTGTTCCAAAAGCGCAATATGATCTTGGCGCGGAAGGCTTATCGGCATTTCAAAAAATCGACTCAAGGATACTCATTGAGGATTTTATGAATTCGGGGAGTTTACACAACACGTTTGTTTCCATCGCCTATATTTTTGGTTTACCTGCTACGCTGCTGTTCTTTATTTTTCTTTTTTCTCTTCTGTTGAAAACGTATCGCCTCACACAGATCTACGAAGGGGAATTAAAAGCCATTTATTTTTTCTTCACACTGGTTATTTTGAATTACATCATCCAAACATTCATTTCCGACATCCATAACACCATGGAGTTCTATGTGTTCATGGCCATTATCATAAAAACAGTATTGTTGGCGCCAAAGCTTGCGCAAGAAACACAAAATAGCCAGGCAACATGAGCGCGTTCATTTCGATCATCATACCCACTTACAACAGGGAGCAATGTTTGCTGGATACGTTGCATTCTATTTTGAAACAACCGTATCCAACATTCGAGATCATTGTGATCGATCAGAGCGATGTGATCAGTGATGAGAAAAAGAAATTGATCGCGGCTAATAAAACGAAGCTGCGTTATTTTCATATTAACGAACGCGGAAGATCTCTTGCTAAGAATTACGGTATTTTGCAGGCAAAGGGCGATCTTGTTTTATTTTGCGATGACGATATTTTGGTAGAAGCAAATTTTTTACAGACTCATGCCAGCATTTACAAAAAAGATCCCAATATCGCAGCGGCATCTTGCCGTTTGGTTGAAGAAGGTGATCCATCGTATGCGGTAGACAGTCCCTTGCGCACAACGTTCTATGGCAAACTCGTAAATAAACCCTGGTCTACAAGATCCGGCTATGTAAGTTCTTTGAACGGAGGAAACATGAGTTTCAAAAAGGAAGTTCTACAGAAAGTGGGATTCTTTGAAGAGTATTTTGAAGGAACGTCCATGGTAGAAGAGCCCGACGTTGCTTTTCGTGTGATACAGCAAGGATATCGTGTATATTTTTGCACCGACACAACGGTTCAACATTTTCCTCAGCACAATGGAAATATCGCTTACATGCAACAAAAACGGGCGGAGTGGTTCTACTTTTATTTTTATAACCTTGCCATGTTTTACGCCAAATACAAACGGAGCTTTAATTTGCCGATCGTATTTGTTTATGCAGTGTTGGTGTGCACTAAACACATTTTGATGCATGGTATGGGTTTGGGCTCTTACGGAAAAATGTGGAAGGGATATTTTGGCGGATTAAAAAAGGGAGAACAGACCTACAAAAGCGAGAAAAGCTCGCCATATTTTTCAAACTATCGTTCACCAAAGCAAAAGATCAGCGAATTAAATGGCTAAGCTAGTGATGTCCATAGTGACCTGGAATTCAGAACAAACAATTGAAGCTTGTTTAAGGTCGGTATTCGCGCAAACGTTTACCGACTATGAATTACATGTTTGGGACAACGCTTCGAAAGACAATACTTGTGCGGTAATAGAAAAACTGAACGACAAGCGGGTGAATTTAATTCGTTCAAAGGAGAATTTAGGTTTTTGTGGAGGGCACAATCGCGTATTGAGTTCTACTAAAAATGAATTTGTATTATTAGTAAATCCTGATATCATCATGCAGCCGGATTATGTGGAGAAAGCCCTGCAAACAATTTCAGAAAAAAGAAATATTGGAACGGTGTGTGGTCTATTGGTTCAGTCGTCGGACAAGGACGCCATCATTGATAGCGCGGGATTGATGAAGTTGTCATCCGGCATTATGGGTTTGATCAACCACGGAAAGAGAAGAACAGAAGTTGAACTTAGAAAGCAAGAGGTTTTTGGAGCGGACGGTGCTCTGCCTTTGTACCGAAGAGACATGATCGATCATGTTTCTATAAATGGAAAGTTCTTTGACGAATTATTTTTTGCACACAAGGAAGATTGGGATGTTTCCTGGCGATCGCATATTTATGGCTGGAAGACTATTTTTGATCCTGCTTGCGTGGCCATTCATCCCCGCGTATTTAAGCCAGGCGATAAGAAAGTGCGCAAGAGCATGAGCGATCAAATTAAAATTGACGCCGTGAAGAACCAGTTGATCTTGCTGAAGAAGAACTTGTCTTCCGGCGAATATTGGATGGGACTTTTTACAATTTTACCCCGGCAGATCGCTATTTATATGTACATACTTTTGTTCGAACGTTCTTCGCTAAAAGCATACAAATGGTATTCACAACATAAGGCCGAGATCGTTGCAGCAAGAAAGATCATTCAAAGCAATCGAAACACTGCGCCAAGAGCATGAGCGATAGCGTGAACATATTATCAGTGAACATCTCAAAAAAAAATTTGAGAGAGACCACAGATCTTATGTGTGACTGGATCGATTCAAAGCAAAAGAAACGCATGTGTGTAACACCTACTAATTGTGTATTGTGGGCATATAAAGATTCGCACTTAAGAAAGGTGTACAACACATCTGATCTTAATTTGGCAGACGGTGTCCCGCTTATTTGGGCTTCCAAATTATTTGGCAACAAAATTAGAGGACGAGTTACAGGACTGGATCTATTGCCGGAATTCGCGCGGATCGCGAGCGAGAAGAAATACAGTTTCTTTTTAATGGGTGCTAAGGAGGGTGTTGGGGAAGCACTTGCAGAACACTTCAAAAGGCAACATCCTGGCTTAAATATTTCAGGCGTTTACTCTCCACCATTTGCTGAGAAATTCTCTAACGAGGAAAATAGGAAAATGATCGAAATGATAAACGCTGTTAGGCCGAATGTGCTGTGGGTGAGTTTAACCGCACCTAAGCAAGATCATTGGATCTTTGACCATCTCGATAAGCTAAATGTGAATATAGCCATTGGAGTAGGAGGAGCATTTGAAGTAAGCGCCGGATTAATTAAACGTGCACCAAGCTGGATGCAAAAGGCTGGATTGGAATGGTTCTATCGATTTTTACAAGAGCCAACGCGCCTGTTCAAGCGTTATTTTGTAGAAGCACCGGTATTTATTCCGCTGATAGTTTTCCAGAAATTAGGATTCTTAAAAAAGAAGATAGCTTGAAGATAGGAAGTATAGATACAAATTTAATGAGCCTGGGCAAAAGCCTCTTGCATCAGCAACTGTATCTTATATTTTCTATATTGGTTGTGATCACGATGCCTTTATCTATTCCTGCAAATAGCGTAAGCATCATGTTGCTTTCATTGAATTGGTTGGTAGAAGGGCAGTGGAAATTAAAAGCACAACGATTAAAGAGCTCTAAATTCGCACTTCTTTGGATTCTGTTCTTTGCGTATCATGCGTTTAGTATTCTGTATTCCGAAAATAAGCATGAAGCAAAGTTTGAGTTGGAAAAGAAAATTAGTTTTTTTGTTTTTCCTTTGATCTTTGCTACCTCCGATTTTGCTAACGGAAAGAATGCTCGCATACTTCTGAAATATTTTATCGGCGCTTCTTTGTTGGCTTGTTTTATTTGCCTGGGAAATGCATTTTACTATTACACAAAAGGAAATTCCGCTTTATTCTATTATCACGGACTTGGCTCCGCGCTGGGATTTCACGCGGTTTATTTTTCAACCTTTATAGGCTTCTGCATTTTTACAATCGTGTATCATCTGATGCAAAACCATCGGAAAATACGGATGAGGGGCAAAATTCTTTTTATAAGTATGATCGCTTTCTTCTTTGTGTTTTTAATTCTCCTTTCTTCCAAAACCATTACGGTTACAGTGTTTCTTATTTCACTCGCGCTGGGAATTTTTAGATTCTTAAAACGCTATAACAAGATCGCTGTTTGCGGTGTAGCGGTGTTGGCATTTGTTGTTTTTGGTGTTGTCATCCAAAAAACACCATATTTGAACAATAGATTCCAGGAGATCTTTAGAGAGAATTACAAAGAGGTGTTGAACAGAGAGGACTACCGCGATTTCCATTTTACCGGCGGCACCATTCGCCTGGCCATTTGGAAAAGCGTGTTTGAAATAGCAAGCGAAAGGAACGCGACAGTATTTGGAATGGGGATTGGCGACGCGCAAACTGCGCTTACGGAATATTATAATTTGATCCATATTTACCCGGGAGATGAAACTATAGGAACAAAGGGGTTTACAAATTACAACGCCCATAACCAATATTTACAATTTTACATCACGCTGGGAATTTTAGGGGCAGGTTGGTTTCTGGTAATACTGATCTATTGTTACCGGCAAGCCATTCGATCAAGGCACGTGTTATTACTTTCGTTCCTTATTATGTTCACAGCATTTTTTTTGACAGAGTCGGCTTTGTGTGCGCATAAAGGTGTTGTGTTCTTTATGTTCTTCACTTCTTTGTTTGTTCTACAAAAAAAGCAAAGCCAAAACTAAGCTTCAGCAATGCGCTTTAGAATAGCGTAAAAATATCTTGCGAAAAACACCCCACTGAATAAGGCTAGCAACAATAAAGGCAACGAGATCATCTTGCTGCCAATGAGTTTATCTTCAATAATGTCGTTGATAGTACTTACTTCTCTGATGGTAATACTTCCATCGATAAGGTCTAATTGTATTTTCTTGTTATCCTGTATCAAAGCGTCCTTCGTACTCACAAGATCGTTCAATTGAGTATTTTGATTGATGCTGATGCCTTGTTCTTTTGAAGTGGTGTGTTTGCTGAAAGAATTAACCAAGCTGTCAATTTGCGCGATCATCTCGTTATTTTGTACGATCTTCTTTTTAGAAGCTTCCACGGAAGCTTTTCCATATTCATCGTAATACGCATTCTTGTTCAGATAATCGAGCAGGGCCTTAGTCCCATTTTCTCCGAAAGAGGCTCCTTTTTTATAAATAGTGATCTTGTGGAATTTAAAATGTTGACTTGTGTTCAACTCTGAAGTGATCTTCGCGATGTCGCCTTTCTCAGCCAACAATTTAAAAACATCAATATTGGTTTTTTCCTTAGTAACCAAAGAGTAAACATCTTTTACGGGCTCCACGGTGATCTCTCGTATTGACTTGGCATCTAAAAATTTGATCGCGTCAAAAAATTCAATGTCCTTGTTCTTTAATTTCGAGTTGATCATCTCGATAGATGTGTACAAATACTCTGTGCTTCCAAAATTTGGGATCACAATGATCTCGTTCTTGTAGTTCTTCTTGAAAGAACCATCCATGAAATAACCACCAACAGCGCCGCCAACAACCAACACGATCACTACAACGATGTATTTGCGATAAAAAGAAAGTGCCTGAAACAATAATTTGAGGAGATTCACTCCAAAATTACGAAAGCCTTGCAAGAAGACCGAAAGTTCGATCTCTTCGTTCATACTTTTTTTGCTTTGATCGCTCATATTGGTTTTTGAATGAGGTAAAAATACGGTTTTTTATAATTAGTCTAGTAAGCGTTCTTATCTTTTCTGAACATCAAAAGTATAGTAGCCCAAACTACTTTGAGATCCAAATAGAAACTCCAGTTATCAATATAAAAGCGGTCCATACGTACACGCATTTTCATAAGATAAAGATCGTGTTGTGTTTCGCCCCTGTAGCCCATTACCTGCGAAAGTCCGGTAATTCCCGGTTTCACTAAGTGACGCACCATGTAGCGGTCAACTTTCTGTGAATACTCTTCTGTAAGTTTTAATGGATGCGGACGCGGGCCAACAATACTCATGTTTCCAATTAACACGTTAAAGAATTGAGGAAGTTCATCTAAACTTGTTTTGCGGAGGAAGGCGCCAATTTTGGTAACACGCGCGTCATTCTTGGTTGCCTGTTTGAATTCCGAATTATTATCTGTACGCATGCTACGAAACTTGTAGCACTTGAATGACTTGTTCATGATGCCCGAACGTTCTTGTAAAAAGAAAACCGGCCCGGGAGAACTGATCTTTATGAGAAGAGCAATGATAGGCGTGAGCCAGGACATCACAAAAATAATTACCAGCAAAGAGAAAAGAATATCAAATCCGCGTTTTACGAACTGATTCGTAGCTTCATCAAATGGATTTTTGCGTAATGCCAGCAAAGGCATGTGCTCCACAAACGTTGTTACGAGGTTACGCCCAAGAAAACCGGCAGAATCCGGGATCACTTTCATGGAAATAAAATTATTCTCGCAGTATTCTAAAATGTCGTTGATGTTCTCTTTACTCAATTTATCGGCCGAACAAATGATCTCGCTAATGTTATTGTTTTGGCAATAGGGAATTACTTCTTCAAAAGTTCCAAGCACGTTCACTTTTTCGTTGGTCTTGTCGGTAAAAAACCCCAGAATGTTGATCCCGTATTCAGGATGTCCATCAAAAAATTCTTTGAAGTGAATACTTGCTACGCTTACGCCTGCAATGATCACAGGTTGGCGATTTTTACTTGCCTTAAGCGTGCGTTTAATGAGCGTGAATACCAAAATGCGCCAGATCATCAAAAACACATAAAGCCATAATGAGAAAGCGATGATCTGTTTATGCGAGATCTGTGTTTTGTGCACCAATTGAAGATAAACGAATACGAATAAAAAGTATAGCAGGAAATGTTTGCTGAGGTTAAGCGCGTTGATCAAAATTCCGGGCAAGCGGTTGATGTAATAATTCTTGGTAAGCAGGGTACTTACTATCCAGCAAATGGCCAGGAACATAAAAATGTCAACGAGCGCAGGAATGACATGACCTAACCAAACCCAAAAGCTTATAATGATAAGCTCACCAAGCAAATTGAGGGGTAGTAAAAGCCGGTTAAGTGACATGATTAGGCGTAAAAAATAAAAGTACAATAATTCGCCAGAATAGCAAACCCCGCCTATCAGGTTTTAAGGATAATTATAAATTGCTCGCTGTGGATAACCGTTAACTTATCGTATCTTTGTAATGCATTAAACGACGTGGATCGCAAGGAATTCATACGATTATTTTCGTTGCTCCCATTAGCTGGTATGAGTAATAAACTATCTGATCTCGATAAGTTCGCTGGGCATTTGCCGGCAACAGAAAAACTGCCTGTGCTTTTTTTGGGACATGGTAGCCCAATGAATGCCATTGAGGAAAACGAATATGTTACAGGGTTCAGGAGCATCGCAAAAACACTGCCACAAGTGAAGGCTATACTGTGTGTTTCTGCACATTGGTATACCAAGGGAACTATGGTAACCGCCATGGAAAAACCAAAAACAATTCATGATTTTGGTGGTTTTCCGGAGGCCTTGTACAAAGTGCAATATCCGGCGCCAGGGCATCCTGAATTGGCCAGCCAAACCAAAGATCTGATCAAAAAAACGCCCGTGACTTTGGATGAAACATGGGGCTTGGATCACGGTGCATGGTCGGTAATTAAACATTTATATCCTAACGCGAATGTGCCGGTGATACAATTGAGTATTGATTACACGAAAGACGCGGCCTGGCATTTTGAATTGGCAAAAGAGCTGAAAAGTTTGCGTGAAAAGGGTGTTTTAATTGTAGGCAGCGGAAACATCATTCATAATTTGTACGATGCCGCATTTGATCGCATTAACGATAATTTTGGATACGATTGGGCCATTGAAGCCCGCGAAAAAACAAATGCGTTATTGCAAAAAGGCGATTTTGATAGCCTGGTACATTACGAAAAACTAGGAAAGCCTATGCAAAAAGCGGCGCCAACTCCTGATCATTATTTGCCTCTTATTTACACATTGGCATTGAAGGAGGAAAAGGAGAATTTGCAGTTATTCAATGATAAACTGTTGGCAGGTTCTTTGTCCATGACCTCCGTGAAGATCGGCTAGATTCTGAATAGACCACGCCATTTGTCAATTTAGAGGCTATTTTAACATCAAAGGCCCGAAGCCCTTTGCAATTTTCGGATCATCTACTTCTTTAAATAAGATCCAATGTTCTTGGAATAGATCCGACTTTGCCCATTTTGATAAAGATTTATCTCCTCCAGCAATTCTTCCGTTTTCAAATTCTTATCGAAAGACGTTTTTAAGTAATTGCGTTTGCTGGTGAAGTAAAGCGTTTTTTTATTGGGATCTACAAAGGGACAATAATCCATTTGCTTAGAATTTACATCGCCCATGTTTTTTGGCGCACTCCAAGTTCCATCGGTACTGTGATAAGAAATATAAAGATCGCCGCTTCCCAATCCATCAGGTTTGTTATAGCCTGTAAAGATCATGTACTGTTCGTTTTCTTCCACAAAAGCATTGAATTCATATCCTTCGGTATTTATAGAATCGGAAATAGAAATGGGCGAACAGTATTTTCCATCGTTGAATTTGCAAACAAAAATATCGTCTTTTCCTTTCGAACGTTTGCCATCATTTGTGAAATATAAATTTCCATTGCGTGTAACGCTTGGATAAAATTCATTCTCGTACGAATTTACCGGCGCACCTAAATTTCGCGGCTCACCCCAATAACCTGCAGGATTTCGCTCGCAATACCAGATGTCATAGTCTTTTGTTTCAGTTCCATTCTTATTTAAAGGTCGGTTCGATACAAAATACAATCTTGTATTGTCCCAGGATAAGAACGGCTCAAGGTCATTGAATTTTCCTGAGAAACTCAGCACTTCAGGCTCACTCCACTTATCTTTTTTATTTTTCTTGCACCAAACTATCGCCGAAATTTCCGAGCCGGGACTTTGTACACTAAAATAGATCTCAGTTCCCCACTTGTTCATAGCAAAGTCACGTACGTTTCCAAATTTGTACAGATTTATTTCGTAAGGCTTAGTATTCTTTCCGTTTTTATCACACGTAAATTCAACCTGAGCAATTCCGTGCCCGGCAAACAACAACAAACTATAAAAAAGAAATTTTCTCAAAGATTGTCAATAAAATAATTACACACCTTTTCCATCAAATGCGCTCGATCTTTTCCTAACACATTATGTTCGTGTCCCGGATACATAAAATAGTCCAACTGAATTCCTTTGTCCACACATTTTTTCACGTACATCATGCTGTGCTGCCAAACCACCACGCCATCTTGCGCACCATGGATGATCATCAATTTTCCTTTTAATTTATCTACGTGATTCAATAAATTATTTTTGTCGTAACCTTCTTTATTGTCTTTTGGATTATCCATGTAGCGCTCACCGTACATGATCTCGTAAAAACTCCAATCAATTACTGGTCCGCCTGCAACCGCCACTTTAAATACGCCTGCATTGCGCGTCATTAACGACGTGGTCATAAACCCTCCGTAACTCCAACCATGAACACCGAGCCTGTTCGCATCAACATAAGGAAGTGATTTCAAATATTCCACGCCCTTTAATTGGTCTTCCATTTCCACGGTTCCTAATTGACGATGGATAGCTTGTTCGAATTTTCTTCCGCGATAAGACGTTCCGCGCCCATCAACGGTAAAAACAATAAATCCTTTTTGCGCCATGTATTGATACCACAATTCACCGCCTGCCATCCAGGTGTTTAATACCATTTGAGAATGCGGACCATTATACAAGTACACCAACACAGGATATTTTTTTGTGCTATCGAAATTCACCGGCTTGAACATGCGGCAATACAGATCCGTTCCCTCGCTATTCTTAATGGTGAACAAGTTCCATTTCCCTAATTTGTAATCTTTAATTGGATTTTCGGCTTTGAATATTGAAGATGATTTTCCTTTAGCCGTGCTTACAATATTATATTCGCGCGGTGTGTACACACTGGAATAATTATCTATAAAGTAACTTCCCGTGGCGTCGATCACGCATTGATGCGTTCCCACACCAGTGCTTAATTTTTTTACCTCACCGGTCTTAGTACTTACGCTGTAAAAACTTTGAGTTACCGGACCCTCACTATTGGCGTGGAAGAAATAACGTTCACCTTTTGCGTCAAATCCGTTTCCGGCCTTCACTTCCCAACTGCCCGATGTAAGTTGGCGGATCAATTTTCCTGAAGCTTCGTATAGATATAAATGATTGAATCCATCGCGACGGCTGTGCCAAATGAATTGCTTCGGATTTCCGGGAATAAACTCCATTGGCGTTAAGGGCTCCACATACTTCTCGTCTTTTTCTTCAAACAAGGTTTTCACAAAATTTCCGGTTGAAGCTTCATACTCGTTCAGCTGCATAAAATTTTGATCGCGATTCAATTCTGCTATATAGATCTTTGATTGGTCAGGACTCCAGGCGATGTTAGTGAGATAATGTTCTTTCGGTTCTTTGGTTTTTAAATACACCACACTCTGTGCAGCAACATTGTAAACACCAACCGTAACGTAGTGACTTTTTGTTCCGGCCATGGGATATTTAATGTCTTTGTTTTTTGCAGGATAAGGCGCCCAATCAATAATAGGGTAATTGAACACATCGCTTTGATCCATACGATAAAAGGCAAGAAGATCACCTTTGGGACTCCAGAAAGTTCCTTTGCCAATTCCAAATTCGTTTTGGTGAACATTTTTTCCGCCATAAGTGAGATCAAAAGTTCCGTCAATACTTATCTGACGGTTATCGCCCTGCACATTCACATACAAATTGTAATTCTTTGTGTAAGCTACATTTTTAGAAACTTTACTTTCGTCAGCATCATCTTCCATTAAAGCCGGATTGATGCTATTGCTCGATATAGCTTTTGTTGTTATGTTAAACAGCACCATATCTTTTCCTTGATTAAACCAAACAGTATTCGCGTCTTTGAATTGTAAAAAAGGAAAACCTTTTAAGGTATCGCGCTTAGCTGTTTTCAAAGCTGCATTAAGGTCGGTGAGTTTAAACCAGTCGCTAGTTTTACCACTGTTGTTATCGCCCTTGATCACTTTAGCGTTGTCAACATAAAAGAACGATGTTGTTCCCGGAACGAATTGAATGTTCTGCAAACGCGCGGGAGCCAAAGCGGTTCTGCCTTTTAAAACTGCATCTTGAATAGTAAGTAATTTATCCTGTGCCTGAGAATTTAGGGATAACAAAAGGGATAAAGCTAGAATTTTACGCATACAATGTTTAATTTTAAAACATTAAATATAACTTTAAAATACTTACCCTTTTTGCCGCCAGTGTAATTTTTATAGCGCATTTCGCCTTCGTTCTCAATTATTCCTATCCGCTTAATAAGGAACTAAATACAAAATTTGACTACTATTCGTTTTGGTATGCATACCCTTATTTTCAGCAAGACTTTAGATTATTTACACCTTGTCCCGATTTTAATTTTGACATCTACGCAAAATATACGTTCGAAGGAAAAGAACACTATTCTGTTCCACTTGCCGAAGTGTTAAGACAAAGAAGCCTATTTAACGGCCGGGAATTCTTGATGCTATCACTTACCGGAAGTGCCGCTTATTTTGCTCGGAACAACTCAGACAAAAACTACAACATATTCAGAACGGCAGTTTGGAAATATCTCAACTCAAAACACAAAGGAACTGTGATGGATCTGGAACTGTTATTCATTGTAACCAATATCAAAACCAAGAAACGCACTACCATAAGGCATGTCTAAAATAACTGCATATTTTTTTGATGACTATCGTAGACAACGCAATGCTGGTTTGTTCAAGAATTTGTTGTACGTGTACATTCTGCTCAAATGTTTTTTCTGGACTCTCAATTTTAATATACTATTTGGAGAGAACGCATTATCGTATGTTGGGCCGGAGATCATTGGTGTCGAAGAATTTAAGATCAATGTATCCTATTGGAAGCATTTTGCTTATGTATTATTCTATTCAACTCATGCCTGGCATTCGGCGGCAGCTATCGTAAGTCTGACAGCAATTTCTATTTTTTCAATTAATAAGCGTTCATATTATTTACTAGATGTGATCGTTTATTTTTTAGTTCTCAATATCAATGTAAAGATCTATACCTCCTGCACCGCCGGGGATCCTCTATTTATGAATCTATGTTTCCTGAGCATTTTTTTAAGAAACGACTTTGTAAGAATGCAAACTGCCTGGGGAGACCTGAAAGTCTTATTGCACAATTTTAGTTTTTTGGCTTTAGTACTTCAGGTTTGCATTGTGTATTTTTATTCTGCTCTTGCAAAATGGAATGATGCCGACTGGGTAAGCGGCGAAGCAATTCATTTGGTTAATCAAGCGCGACATTATTCCAATTGGTTTTTAGTAAAGAATGCGGATTCTATTCACATGCTTTCAGTTTTACTAACGTATTTTGTATTGATCTACCAAAGCGCCTTTCCAATTTTCGTTTTCTTGCCCAAAATCAAAAAATATTTCCTGCATATAGGAGTTTTGATGCATTTATACATTGCTTTTGTAATGGGGCTTTTCTTTTTTGGACTGATCATGGCTTTGACCTATGTGTTATTCTATGATTTTAAATCTCCCGCAGATCGTGCAGATTAACGCAGATCTATAAATTATTTACCTTACGATAAATATTGTCTTTAATGACGTCGCAATTAAAGTTCACAAGAATTCCGAGTTTACAATTATATACTTTCAAATAAGTTAACACCTGTTTGTGGTGAACAGGAAGTATGGCTTCAATGGATTTTATTTCTACGATAACTTTATCATTAACAAGAAGATCAATTCGAAATCCTAATTCCAGTTTTCGCTCTTTATAACGAACGGGGACAGGAACCTCTCTCTTCACTTCCAAACCTTTTTCAAGTAATTCAAATGTTAGTGCAGCGGAATAGACAGATTCCAATAAGCCTGGGCCTAATGTATTATATACCTCAAAAATGGCACCCCGATAATGTATGAGAGATCATTTTCTCTCCACAATCGCTCATAAAAATAATAAAATCTGCGAAAATCCGCGTAATCTGCGGGAGACTATTTTAAAATTAGTATCTTCGTCACTATGTTTACACAAGACCAATTAAAGGACGTTAATTCACGTCACGCGGCATTAAGGGGGTTTCTTTGACTACGACCGGAAGAAACACGACCTCTCATTATTAGAAGAAAAAACATTAGACCCGAATTTTTGGAACGACAGCAAAAAAGCCGAATCGGTTTTAGCTGAAGTTAAATTAAAAAAGATCTGGATCACGGGTTATGATCAACTCACTGCGAATATCGATGATTTAAATACACTTTACGAATTTTACAAAAGCGGAGAAGCAACCGACGCAGAAACTCAAGAGCAGTTTAATGTAACGATCAAGAAACTGGAGGAGATCGAATTCAAGAATATGCTTCGCAACGAAGAAGACCAACTCAACTGTGTATTGCAAATAAATGCAGGGGCGGGTGGAACAGAAAGTTGCGATTGGGCTAGTATTTTGATGCGCATGTATATGATGTGGGCCGAGAAGCAAGGTTTCAAAGTTTCTGAATTGGATTATAACGCCGGCGACGTTGCCGGAATTAAATCTGTGTCTTTGCAAATAGAAGGCCCTTATGCTTATGGATATTTGAAAGGAGAGAACGGAGTGCATCGTTTGGTTCGCATTAGTCCGTTTGATGCCAACGCGAAACGCCATACCAGTTTTGCTTCAGTGTACGTATATCCAATTGTGGATGACACCATAGAAATTGACATTAAGCCTGCGGATCTTGAAGTAACAACATCGCGAAGTGGTGGAGCAGGTGGACAGAACGTAAATAAAGTAGAAACTAAAGTGCAAATGTTGCACAAGCCATCTGGAATTGTTGTTGTTTGTCAAGTAGAAAGGAGCCAACATGGAAATCGTGAGC
Organism: Bacteroidia bacterium; assembly: GCA_044229315.1. GTDB lineage: Bacteria > Bacteroidota > Bacteroidia > B-17B0 > Aurantibacillaceae > Aurantibacillus. The sequence goes on along the minus strand of JBGATG010000002.1, from coordinate 696,703 downwards.
GAGCCTTACAAATGTTGCGTTCACAATTGTATGAATTAGAAATGCGTAAACGTAATGAATCAAAAGCGGCAGTAGAAGAAGGAAAAATGAAGATCGAATGGGGCTCGCAAATTCGCAGTTACGTGTTGCACCCATACAAAATGGTAAATGACCATCGTACAGAATTAAAGATCACCGATGCAGAAGGAGTTCTGGATGGAGATCTTGACGAGTTGATAAAAAATTATTTAATGAGCACTTCGGGCAAACAAATTACGAAATAAAATGGCAAATGTTTTTGAATTCAACGGATACATTCCGGTAATTGACAAGTCTGCTTTCATTCATCCTAACGCCACCGTAACGGGAAATGTAACTATTGGTAGAGATGTATATATTGGACCAGGTTGTGCAGTGCGCGGCGACTGGGGCGAAATTATTATTGAGGATGGATGCAATGTACAAGAGAATTGCACGATACATATGTTTCCCGGGACAACAGTTTTATTAAAGGAAGGCGCTCATATTGGACATGGCGCTATTATTCACGGCGGCACTATTGGAAAAAACGTGTTGGTGGGGATGAATTCGGTGATCATGGACAATTGTGTGATCGGTGATGAATGTATCATTGGAGCATTAACGTTTGTTCCCGCAGACACAGTAATTCCAAAAAGAAAAGTAGTTGTTGGAAATCCCGGTAAACCGGTAAAAGATGTAAGTGATGAAATGATCGCCTGGAAGACAGAAGGAACGAAATTGTATCAACAATTGCCTAAGGAATGTCATGATACTTTAAAAGCCGTTGAACCTTTGCGTCGCCAACCCGCGTTCAAACCAAAACAGCAAGACGTTTACAAAACCTGGAACGAGAAAAAGGAAGTTAAAAAGAAGAAATAATTCTGTTGTTCTCTTAAAGGTAACCTTGATTTTTTTGTCAATTGGAATTTTTGATTAAATTTGATTTATCAAAACACCACTAATGAAAAATTTTGTACTGCTTAGCTTACTGTGCATGTTCTCATTTTCTAGTTATGCGCAACAAAAAAAACAGCCTAAAAAAGTTCTAAGTAAAGAAGAAGCTCAAGCCGTGAAGGTTTCTACCAAACCGGAAACGCACGAGATGAAAACCTATTACATGGTCTTTCTAAAAAAAGGACCAAAACGCGATCAGGATTCAATTACAGCCGGAAAAATTCAATCGCAGCACATGGCGTATTTAAATAAAATGTACAATGAAGGAAAAATGGATCTGGCAGGACCATCTTTACCCGATGGAGACATTCGCGGATTTTGTGTTTACAATGTAGAATCATTTGATGTTGCAAAAAAATTAGCCGAAAGCGACCCCGCAGTACTTGCCGGCCGTTTAGTTGTTGAAGTATTGCCTTGGTACAGCCAAAAAGGCGCTAGTTTACGATAAAGAACTAAAATGATCATTTCCGACGAACTTCTTTCCGGCGTTACCAAATTAGTTGCTTCTTTAGTGGCCGGCGGAATTATTGGTGCCGAGCGCGAGTATCAATCCAAGAATGCCGGTTTCAGAACAGTTATTTTGATCACGCTGGGATCGTGTTTGTTCACCATCATTTCGTATGTGATGGCGGCGGGTTTTGATCCCGCGCGTATTGCGGCAAACATTATTACGGGAATTGGTTTTCTGGGCGCAGGCGCAATTTTCAAAGAAGGCGTCAATGTAAAAGGACTCACAACTGCTTCGGTCATATGGGTAGCTGCAGCCATTGGGATGGCTATTGGAATTGGTGCATACGAATTCGCGTTCATTTGTGTGGCTTTTACCATGCTTATTTTACTTGGCTTTCGTTTTCTGCAAAACATCATCGACCAAACAAATACGGTTCGCGTTTATCACATTACGCTTTCCGGACATAGTGAAGCAAAACGAAAAGAACTTGAGGACATGTTCAAAATTTGTAAAGTGAAAGCCTCGTGTACGAGTTATATGAAGCGAAACAATGAAATGATCTTAACCTACACAGTTAGAGGTCCGCACGGAGCACACGACAAACTCACACAACAGTTCTACGAAACAAGTTTGATTGAGGCGTTTGATTGCTAGAAACGCTATTTCACCCTTCCACTTTTTATTTCTTCCACCACTCCCGGATCAAGAAGTGTACTAATATCGCCGAGATTACTAACGTCGCCCTCTGCAACTTTTCGCAAAATTCTGCGCATGATCTTTCCGCTTCGTGTTTTTGGAAGTCCGCTTACGATTTGAATTTTATCAGGCTTTGCAATAGGACCGATGATCTTATTAACTTCGGCAACAATTTCTTTTTTTAATGTGTCATGATCTTTTGTACTTGAAGGAGCAATAACGTACGCATAAATTCCTTGACCTTTTATATCGTGAGGATAACCAACAACAGCGCTTTCTACAACATCGGCATGCGTATTGATCGCACTTTCTACTTCTGCAGTTCCAATGCGATGTCCGCTTACGTTCATTACATCATCTACGCGTCCGGTGATTCTGTAATAGCCATTTTCATCACGCTTGCAACCATCTCCTGTAAAATACAAATTGTGATACGTAGAAAAATAAGTTTGTTTGCAGCGTTCGTGATCTCCATACGTTGTGCGAATGATGGAAGGCCAAGGATACTTAATGCACAAATTACCTTCTACATTATTTCCTTTTATTTCATTGCCTTTATCATCCACCAAAATGGGTTGAACTCCAGGGAGTGGCAGTGTTGCAAAACTTGGTTTCAATTTTGTAATGCCCGCTAAAGGAGAAATTAATATTCCGCCTGTTTCTGTTTGCCACCAAGTATCAACGATAGGACATTTTCCTTTGCCAATATTATCGTTATACCAATGCCAGGCTTCTTCGTTAATTGGTTCTCCAACACTTCCCAAAACTTTCAATGAATCCAATTGGTAAGGTTTTACAAAATCCAAACCCATAGCTTCCAACGCGCGAATGGCTGTAGGAGCGGTGTAAAAATGTGTGACCTTATGTTTATCTATAATTTTCCAAAAACGTCCTGCATCAGGGTAGGTCGGAATTCCTTCAAAAAGAACAGAAGTAGCGCCGCATAATAACGGACCGTATGTAATATAAGAATGTCCTGTTACCCAACCCACATCTGCTGTGCACCAATACACATCTTTGTCTTCATATTGAAACACATTTGCAAACGAATACGCCGTATAAACCATGTACCCGCCGCAAGTGTGTACAACGCCTTTTGGTTTTCCAGTAGATCCTGATGTGTACAAAATGAAAAGCATGTCCTCGCTGTTCATTTTTTCAGGAACACAAACTTTTTCTTGTTGGGGAACAACTTTGTGCCACCACACATCGCGGTTGTGATCAAAATTCACCGTGAGTTTCGTATGCTCTAATAAAAGAACTTGTTTAACAGAAGCGCAAACTTGCAACGCTTCGTCAACTACTGCTTTCAGATCAATGGTTTTATTTCCGCGATAAGCACCATCGGATGTAATTACGATTTTGCAATCACAATCTTGAATTCTTCCTGCTAAAGAGGAAGCAGAAAACCCTGCGAATACAACGGAGTGAATTGCCCCAATTCTTGCGCAAGCCAACATAGCATAAACCGCTTCGGGAACCATTGGCAAGTAAATACAAACGCGATCGCCTTTTACAACACCCATTTTTTTAAGCGTGTTCGCTACTCGGCAAACGTCATCATGTAATTCCTGATAAGTGATCACACGATTTTTTTGTTCTTGGTTATTCGATTCCCAAATAAATGCAACATCATTTGCTTTTTTTGGCAAATGACGATCAATACAATTTTCGGTGATATTCAAACTCGCGCCCTCAAACCATTTGACATTGTAATCTTTGAAATTCCAATCAACAACTTTGTCCCATTTTTTATACCAGGAAAAATTTTCGGCAATACCACTCCAAAATTGTTCGGGTTGTTCAATGCTCTTTTTGTAAGCGCTTTCGTAATCTGCTTGAGTTTTGATCCTGAAGTTTTCCATAAAAAAAGTCTTACACTAAGGTAAGACTTTTTATCCACCGAAAGTTTCGGGGAAGATATGATTGATATCAATTTAAGCAATAACAGGAGGCGGTTCCATCACTGCCCCACATTTTTTGCAAGTGCGAAGGTCTTTACTTTCGTAAAAACGCTTGAACTCTCCTTGAAATTGAGTTTGAATATCAGTGAGTTTAAAATAAGCTTCATGCAATTTGTGGTTACATTTTTCACAGAACCAAAGCAATCCGTCTTTTTCATCGTCTTTACGTTTGCGTTCGATCACTAAACCAATAGTGTCTTTAAAACGACGGGGATTGTGCGGGATCTTTGGCGGCACTAAAAAAATATCGCCTTCTTTGATCGGAACCTCTTGCATTTTTCCGTCTACTTGAATTTGAACAATAACATCACCTTCCAGTTGATAGAAAAATTCTTCACTTTCATTGTAGTGATAATCCTTGCGGGAATTTGGTCCGCCCACCACCATAACAATGAATTCTGTGTCCTTGTAAACAACTTTATTATTTACCGGCGGCTTTAGTAAATGGCGATTTTCATCTATCCATTTTTTGAAATTGAAAGGAAGAGTTATCATAGTTTAAAGGTACAAAGAAATAACGCAAAAGTCAATGATCAGTTTGGGAAATTAACCACTATCGCAGTATCGGAAACATCGGCGTCGTCATTTAAATGATGGTTGATCATAATAAAAGAAGTCGCGTCTTTCTTTTTCACCCTACTTCTAAGGTAAGCTTCCGGTTCATCTTTTTCATACATTAGGTCGATCTTTATAGTTCCATGACCAATTTCTTTCCAGACATTTTTTTGATGGGAATAAACATAAAACCCTCTCCACACACTTTGGTACCAATCCGGACAGTAAATAATTTCTGAATGACCATCGCCATCAAGATCATCAGCTTTGACTACCATCCCCGAAAACGCGTTTTCTTGTTTGATCAGTTCGGGGTAGCAGGATATTTTGATAAAAACATACTGACTATCCACATTTTCTTTGTGAACAAAAAAAGTAAGGGGATAAATGAAGGCCGAATCTTTTTTTCCATCATTATTTACATCACCCAAAACAGAATTAAGCGTGTCGGCCAAACTGTAATCGTTGATCATTTGGATTCGATACAGAGAATCTTTAATTAAGCTTGAATCGATTTGCGCGATCTGTTTCGGTTCCTTGGGAATAGATCTTTCTTCGGTTGAACAACTAGACGCGCAAATCGCTAAAACAAGAAATATATAATTCTTAAAACGCATGCACCTTGTTCGCCACCAAATACTCAGCAATTTGCACCGCATTTGTAGCGGCCCCTTTACGCAGGTTATCTGAAACGATCCACATGTTAACTGTTTTTGGTTGAGTCTCATCTCTTCGAATTCTCCCAACAAATACTTCATCTTTTTCATGCGCGTTCATGGGCATTGGGTAAATTTGATTCTTGATATCATCCTGAACAATAATGCCTTTGGTGTTTTTCAAAAGGGTTACCAGTTCATTGATGTCAAATTCTTTTTCAAATTCAATGTTCACGCTTTCGCTATGGCCGCCCATTACCGGAATGCGAACCGTTGTGGCTGTAACTTTAATAGAATCATCGCCCATGATCTTTTTAGTTTCGTTCACCATTTTCATTTCTTCTTTGGTGTAACCGTTATCTAAAAAAACATCAATTTGTGGAATAGCATTCATATCAATTTGATATTTATAAGCCATTTCGCCTTTTACACCTTTGCGTTCATTCATCAACTGATCAACTGCTTTTACACCCGTTCCCGTTACACTTTGATACGTAGAGACAACAACGCGTTTAATTTTGTAGGCTTTATGCAAAGGTTGTAGTGCAACTACCATTTGAATGGTTGAACAATTTGGATTTGCAATTACAAGATCATTTTTTGTAAGCACTTTAGCGTTCACTTCAGGAACAACTAATTTTTTGGTTGGATCCATTCTCCACGCAGAAGAGTTATCAATGACAACGGTTCCAACATCCGCAAATTTTTGAGCCCATTCGGTTGACGTTGATCCTCCCGCCGAAAATAAAGCAATAGCAGGTTTTGCAGCAATAGCATCCGTCATGCTGTGCACCTTATACTTTTTCCCTTTGAATTCAATTTCTTTTCCAACCGAACGCTCGGAAGCAACCGGAATTAATTCTGTAATAGGGAAATTTCTTTCCTTAAGCACTTGTAACATTTTTGTGCCAACTAATCCTGTGGCACCTACGACTGCAATTTTCATTTTATTTCTTTTTTATGATGAAGTGAATTTATTCTACTTCATCGTATAATTAAAAAAGCCTCTCCAAAATGGAAAGGCTCTGCTTTATGTCTTATAAAATAAATGCCTTCCCTTACGCCGGGCGTTTCTTAAGACATTTTATTTTTTTAGTATTCATTTTGTGCGCACAAATATCACTATTTTTTGATAATGGTCAAAATATCACAAGTAGAAATATTAACAACCAATAAAACCCTACCTTCGCCATCGTGAAAGCAAACGCCATTTCCTGGATCATTTTAATTACGCTCGCTATTGTGTGGGGAAGTTCGTTCATTTTGATGAAACGCGGTATGGAGGTGTTTAGCAGCGATGAAGTGGGAGGTTTGCGAATTGCTATTGCTTTTGTTTTTCTTTTGCCCTTGTATTTAAAAAAGGACAACAAGGTCGATCTCAAAAAAAACTGGAGAGGTTTAGTGCTCATGGGTGTTTTTGGAAATTTGATCCCGGCATTTTTATTTACAGCCGCAGAAATTCAAATTAGCAGTTCTCTTGCCGGAATGTTGAACGCGCTTACTCCACTTTTTACAATTATTGTAGCCGTCATTTGGTTTAAGGATAAATTCAAAACCGTTCAAGTCATTGGCATCTTGACTGGATTAGTTGGCGCAAGCGCACTTTTATTTTTTAATGAAGGAAAGGAAGCATCAAAAGATATTATGTACAGTTTACTGGTTGTTGCAGCAACTTTGTGTTACGCGATCAGTGTAAACGGAATAAAACATTACCTCCAAGGGATGAATTCTGTGACCGCAACCCTCGGAGCCTTCAGTATTACTGGACCAATCGCTTTGGCCTACCTGCTGATCAATACAGATTTTATCAATGATTTGAAAACCAATGATTTAGCATGGAAATCCTTCGGTTTTGTGTGTATTTTGGCCATAATTGGAACCGCTCTTTCGGTGATCATCTATAACCAGCTTATAAAATTGGCCGGAGCCCTTTTTGCGGCAACTTGCACCTATTTAATACCAATTGTGGCCATAATTTGGGGTGTTTTGGACCAAGAAACCGTTAATTTGCTCCAAATCGGGGGAATTGTGATCATTATCCTAAGTGTTTACCTTATAAACAGGCGTTAATTATTTGTCCACTTCCAGTTTTTCTGTTACATTTGCATCCCTTAATTTTTTAAGTATTAACAATTTGCCGAGGTTGTTTAAGGGAGCCAAAGCAATAAAAAAAAGAACGCATCATGTACGCAATTGTAGAAATAGCCGGGCAACAGTTCAAAGTAGAGCGTGGACAAAGAATTTATGTTCACCGCCTTGAGGCTAACGAAGGTGCTAATGTGGAATTTAAAAATGTGTTGTTGTTAGACAACGCAGGAAAAGTTTCAGTTGGTAGTCCTTTGATCGATGGAGCTAAAGTAGCTGCCACCGTAGTATCGCACGTAAAAGGCGATAAAGTAGCGGTTTTCAAAAAGAAACGCCGTAAAACGTATCAAAAGTGGAACAACCACCGCCAATTATTCACTGAAATTTTAATTCAGGGAGTATTAGGTAAAGGTGAAACATTGAAGGATTCATTACCTGCAGTGAAACACCCGGTTAAGTTACACCGTAAACATGCAGCAACAGCTGAAGTTGCAACTGCAGAAGTAGTTGAGAAACCTGCAAAGAAAGCCCCGGCTAAAAAAGCCGCCGCTAAAAAAACAGCTAAGAAAAAAGATTAATTAATTAGTTTGAGTCGAATGTCTTTAAGCTTTTGACTTTAAACTTTAAACTTAAATATCATGGCACACAAAAAAGGTGAAGGTAAAGTAAAGAACGGTCGCGAATCACACGCAAAACGTTTAGGTATTAAGATCTTTGGTGGTCAAAATTGTGTTGCGGGCAATATTATTGTTCGTCAACGTGGAACTAAACACAATCCAGACCTTAACGTAGGTATGGGTAAAGATCACACATTATATGCATTGATCGATGGAACGGTTGTTTTCAAAAAGAAACGCAACGACAGATCCTACGTATCGGTAATTCCGGCTAAGGCCTAAATAACCGAATAATGATTATTAGAAAGCCTGCCCCGGAAACGGAACAGGCTTTTTTATTTTTAAATTGAACTTATGTTACAACTAAATTATATACGCGACAATAAAGAAGATGTTTTAAAACGTCTTGCAGTAAAGAATTTTAAAGACGCAGATGCGATCATTGGAAAAGTAATTGAACTTGATACCAATCGCCGCAACACGCAAAAAGAAGGCGATGCTTTGAAAGCAGAAGCCAATACACTTGCCAAGCAAATTGGCGAGCTAATGAAGAGCGGAAAGAAGGATGAAGCTGAACAAGTGAAATCTAAAACGGCTTCTTTAAAGCAAAAGGAAAAGGAACTCGATGAGCAATTAGCGGGAATTGAAAAGCAAATTCACGATATCCTTGTTACGGTTCCAAATTTACCGAACTCCACAGTTCCCGTTGGAAAAACGCCGGAGGATAATGCTGTTGTGTTTGAACACGGAGAGAAACCAACCTTGCACAAAGACGCAAAACCACATTGGGAATTGACCACCAAATATGATCTTATTGATTTTGAATTGGGCGTGAAGTTGACCGGTGCAGGATTTCCTGTGTACAAAGGCAGAGGCGCAAAACTACAACGTGCTTTGATCAATTATTTTTTAGATAAAGCTCAAACGGAAGGATATTTGGAAGTTCAACCTCCAATTTTAGTGAATGAAGATAGTGGTTACGGAACAGGACAATTGCCCGATAAAGAAGGACAAATGTATCACGTGACCATTGATAATTTTTATTTGATCCCAACGGCTGAGGTTCCGATCACCAATATTTACCGCGATGTAATTTTAAAAGAAGCTGATCTTCCCATTAAGAATTGCGGATATACACCTTGTTTTAGAAGAGAAGCAGGAAGTTATGGTAAAGATGTTCGCGGCTTAAATCGCTTGCACCAATTTGATAAAGTAGAGATCGTACAAATTGCACATCCTGAAAAAAGCTACGAGATTTTAGAAGGCATGAGAAATTACGTGGCCGGACTATTGAAAGATCTTGGATTGCCTTTCCGCACCTTAAAATTATGTGGTGGAGATATGAGTTTTGCATCTGCCATGACCTACGATATGGAAGTTTGGAGTGCGGCACAACAACGTTGGTTGGAAGTAAGTTCAGTTTCCAATTTTGAAACATTTCAAACCAACCGCTTAAAGTGCCGTTTTAAAGATAAAGAAGGAAAAACACAATTGACGCATAGTTTGAATGGAAGTGCTTTGGCATTGCCGCGTATTGTGGCTGCGATCCTGGAAAATAATCAAACAGCAGATGGAATTGTGATGCCGAAAGTGTTAGTTCCTTATTTAGGATTTGATGTAATTAAATAAAAATGAAAGGCACTTGCATCATAGTTCTTATTTCAGCACTTTTTGTTTTGGAAAGCTGCAGCATTAAGAATCAGGTGGCCGCTGAGGTAAAACGTTTAGATAGCGTGAGCATAGTTTTAAATAGCAAATTACAGGAATTGAATAAGTGCGATACTGCTTTATTAGAAAGAGCGATCACAAAATTCAATAATTACTCTACGTTCATTGAAAATAATATTTCGGATACGATCACTAAAGAAGAGGCGAATAACTTGCAACAATTTTATCAAAGCGGAAAAAACCTGAAAGCGTTCGGCGAGAATTTCAAGAGCTTGAGGTCACGCACTATTTTGGTTTCTGATCAAATTAAAAAATTAATGAGCGATGTGGCGAACGGAAGCATTCCGAAAAAAGATTTTCTTTCCAATTACGATAATGAAGTAAAAGCGGCCTCTCAGCTGATCGCAGCTACAACGAATGAGTTGAAAAACAATTTGAATAGCGTACAAGATCTTAAGAACTCACTGTTGCCGGTTGAAGAATTGATCAGGTCGCGCAACAACGGACAATTACCCGAGGCTATAAACTCTAAAGTTGAACTATAATGGCATTTGTATTTACATATCACAAAGTAAAATTCAAGCTCGATAAAGTTGCGGGAATTAAAAAATGGGTTGAGACTATTGCTAAAGCAGAAAAGAGAACTGTTGGCGGCATCAATTACGTTTTTGTAAGCGATAAAGAAATTCTGAAATTGAATACGCAATATTTGAAGCACAATACCTACACCGATATCATCACATTTGATTACAGCGAAGGCAAAGAACTGAGTGGAGACATTTTTATTAGTGTTGATCGCGTAAAAGAGAACGCTAAAAAATTCAAAGTAGAATTTGAGGATGAATTGCACCGCGTGATGATTCACGGTGTGTTGCATTTGTGTGGCTATAAAGACAAGACTCCAAAGGACGCTAAAGAAATGCGCAAAAAAGAGGATTTTTCCCTCAACAAAAGGACGTTCTAAACCGTTACAGCACTGGGCTTGACCCAGTTTTCTGAATTCGCTTATTTATTTTGCTACATTTGGCGGAATCAAAAAAAATAACGAATTCAATGAAGAAAATTCTATCTCTTTTTTCGGGCCTCTTAGTCGCAAGTTTTATCAACGCACAAACGGTACAACAATCTGCTGTTGAGTTATGGGCAAACGTTCAAGCATCACCACCCACCGTTACATTAAATTGGGTTGGCCAAACATCAAGCTCGTACAACATTTCTAAAAAATTAAAAACCTCAAGTACATGGACCGCGCTTGTTACCGGACTTTCGGGAACAACAACGTCTTATGTAGATAACAACGTTTCGGTAGGAACAAGTTATGAATATTTGGTTGGACGCGTTGCTCCAACGTCGAGCAACAATGGTTACGGATATATCAACTCCGGTATAGAGATCCCTGTTGTTGAAAGTCGTGGCAAATTAATTTTAATGGTAGCGAATAATGTCACTACTGCCATTTCAAATGAGATCAAGCGTTTGCAAGATGACCTGGAAGGCGATGGCTGGACAGTGAATACAATGTATGTAAGTACTACCGCTTCAGTTACTGCTGTAAAGGCAATGATTAGCGCGGCATATGCTTTAGATCCTGCAAACACCAAGGCTTTATTTTTATTAGGTCACGTGCCGGTAGCATATAGCGGAAGTTTTGGTCCGGATGCGCATACTGATCATCAAGGCGCATGGCCAACTGATTCTTATTATGGAGAAATGGTTGGGACAAATTGGACCGATGCTACTGTGAATGTTACTGCAGGACTTCCGGCACGTACGCAAAATATTCCGGGTGATGGAAAATTCGATCAAAATCAATCGGGTGTTGTAGAATTGCAAGTGGGGCGCGTTGACCTTTCAAACATGACCTCATTTACTTTAACTGAAACACAATTATTGAAAAATTATTTAGATAAGGATCATGATTATCGCAAAAAAGTATTCACTGCTACGCGTCGCGCTGTGGTCGATGATAATTTTGGCTTTTTTAGCGGAGAGGCATTTGCCGCAAGCGGGTACAAGAATTTTGGGCCGCTTGTTACACCAACCAACGTTATTGCCGGAGATTATTTAACCACAATGGCAAACAATACAAGTTATTTATGGTCATATGGCTGTGGTGGTGGTAGTTTTTCGAGTTGTAGCGGGGTAGGAGTTACTTCAAATTTTGCGGGATCAACCAATTTAGGTGGCGTGTTCACCATGTTGTTCGGAAGTTATTTTGGGGATTGGGACATTGCCGATAATTTTTTACGCGCGCCTTTATGCCAGGGAAAAACATTAACCAATGCATGGTCGGGTCGTCCGCATTTGCAATTCCATCACATGGGACTTGGCGAGAATATTGGTTATAGCATTCGCGTATCGCAAAACAATACCGGGTTATATTATTACAGTTACGCACAAAACTTCATCGGTATTTCTTTGATGGGCGATCCTACTTTGCGTAATGACATTGTTTCGCCGGTTTCAAATGTAGTAGCAACTCGTATTGGAAATAATTGCAATATCAGCTGGAGCGCTTCTACACAAACAAACGTGCTGGGATATAATATTTACATGAAGAACGATACGAACCAATCTTATGTGAAGATCAACACGAATTTGATCAGCGGAACTACTTACACTGATCTTTGCTTGATCTATCCGGGGATCTATAAATATATGGTTCGCGCTTTGGTATTGGAAAATGTACCAAGCGGAACTTACTATAACATGAGTGAGGGAATTGCGGATACAGCAATGAATACAAACAATTATACTATTTACGGTAATGCGGGTATTGCTTCTCAAGTTGGCAGTGCTGTTAATTTTACTGCTAGCTCAACCGGAACAGGATACAGCTGGAATTTTGGCGACGCGGGCACAAGCTCTTCTCAAAATCCCGCACACAACTATACTGTTAACGGAAACTATACGGCAACATTAACTGTAACTAAAGGATGTAATTCAAAAACCTACACAGTAACCGTTGGGATCACCACCGGAATTACAAAAAATATTGCCGACGAGAATTTCGTAGTTTATCCAAATCCAAGCAATGGTAAGATCAGGATCAGTACAAGTTATATTGATAATTTTGATATGACCGTTTATAGCGCGGAAGGAAAACAAGTATTTTCTGAAAATACAGTGAGCAATGAGAAAGAAGTTGATCTGGGAACTCTTTCTAAAGGAGTTTACATCATTCAATTAAAAGACCGCGAGAACAGAACAGTTCATAAGCGCTTGATCATAGAATAATAAAATTGAAAGCCCCGCAAGGGGCTTTTTTGTTGGAGCTTAAGTTCCAAGCGCACATTAAGAGGCAGCCAATTTTTGATCTTGCAGTTTGTGATAACAAGCGTAAGACGTGATCAAAATTGCCATCACAATTAATGGAAAGAAGGTTTGCCCATTTAATCCATCAACCGCGGCGTGGCCAATAAATGCCGAGAGCATATTGATGGCGAACCCGAAGTAAGCCCATTCTTTAATGCGCGCCGGAACCATCGGTAAGATCAATGCTATCGCGCCAAGGACCTTTAAAATATTTAATTCTATCCTGAAATAATCAGGGTATCCTAAGTGCGCTATACCTTGTTTTGCCATATCGGTATGCCCGGTTAGCGCGGGCAACACGCCTTCAAAAAGGAAGATGATACTCGTAGTTGTCCAGAAAATGATCTTTGTTGTTTTCATGTTTTTTAGTTTTTAATTTGTAATGTAATATCCAGGCGTTTCCATATTTGTCTATTAGATCTCCTAACAAAGATCCAAAAAAAGTTCTTTCTACAGGATGCGTTTGTTTTCCCCCACGAGAAAGTTTTTTGTAGATATTTTTAATTTCGCGTTCACTTTCGCAGTTCAACATAATGGAGAATGAATTTCCTTTTTGCAATCCGTTTTCTCCAACCATATCCGTAGCCAAGATGATCATATCTTTTTTTGCAAGCGAAGCGTGCAAAATGGTGTTCTTCATCTTCCTCGGCATATTTTTGCCCAAGGGAGAATCGCCGATCTTTTGTATTTGCAATTTTCCGCCAAGGCATTTATGATAAAATGTCATAGCCTCCCTTGCATGTCCTGCAAAGGTTAAATAGGGTACAGTTCTCATAGCATTATTTCTTTTTTCCGTATTTAGCAGTATTCTCAGCTACCCGGAATTTGGTGATCTCGGTGATCAGTTTCAAAGGCACAGGCTCGTCTATAGGAAATTGCACCGAACCTTTGCCTTGTTTATATTTACTTAATTGTTTTTCAAATTTTTTATGTCCTGTTGGCGTGGCATAAAATCCTATGTGATGTTCGTATCCCGCAAAGTAAACTAAAGGCTTCGCGTGCAATTTATAACCGGGCATTCCATAGAAAATTGCTTCTTCTGCTTTTGGAGCCGCGGCTTTAATTGCTTTGCGAACCTGCTTCAATAATTTTTGTGTTGAGGCCGGAAAGCTTTCAATATAATCCTCTACGCTATTTGCTTTTACGGTCTTCATTAGATATTTTCTAAAGTAGCGATATCAAATTTTTTCATCTTCATAAATGCTTCCACAACCTTGGGACTTTTTACCGGATCGCTCATCCAGGTACTAAGTTTAGAAGGGATCACCTGCCACCACACGCCAAATTTATCTGCACACCAACCGCAATTACTTTCTTTACCACCTTGTTTTGTGAATGTATCCCAATACAGATCTATTTCTTGTTGCGTGTCACATTCGATCACTAATGAAATTCCCTCATCAAATTTGAATTTGTGCTCGCCCGGACCATCCATAGCGATCATTTCAAATCCGTTCAATTCAAATTCCGAATACAATACCTTGCCTTCGTGCGGCGCACCTTTAGGATAATGAAAAAGCGTAGTTGTTTTTGAGTTCTTGATCAACGAAGAGTAAAAATTAATAGCTTCTTCTGCTTTACCAAATACCTCGCCCGTAAATAATAAACTTGTACGCACAATTTGCTTTTTATTTTTTTCATCAAAGGAAATTTGCCATGTAAATCCATATTTATCCTGCAGCCATCCATAACGTGGACTCCAATCATATTTGTCAAGAGGCATCATCGCTTTTCCGCCGTCTATCAATTTGTTCCAAATACGATCTACCTCTGCAATTGATTCGCAAACAACAAATGCCGATATCGATGCATTCATCTTGAACATTGGACCCGGGCTCAAGCACATGAATGTTTTCCCGGATATCTCAAAGGTTGTTACTAAGGCATTGCTTTCTTTAATTTTTGATTCCTTAAATATAGAGCAATAGAATTCCGCCGCCTCTTTGCCCTGGTTGTCGAACCAAAGACAAGTATATATTGATTTCGCGCTCATGTGAATTTTATTTAGTGTTTTTCAGTATACGATTTAAAGTTATCCATAATAGCTTGCCATCCGCCTTTTTGCATTTCTACTGGATTTTGGCTTTCTGCATCAAACACTGTTGTAATATGAGTTTTTGCGCCATCTGTTTTAAATGTTGTATCCGCCTGGCGACCATCATCCATTGTATAAAGAATGCGTTTGTTGTTCTCAACTACATTATATACACCCCCAAAATCAAATCCCATACTTCCGTCTTTTGCTTCCATACGCGACATAAATCTTCCACCTACACGAAGATCATTTTCCGCTTTTGGAGTGTGCCAATCTGGGTGTGCGCTGTTCCATTTTACAATGTGTTCAGGACCTGTCCATATTTTCCATACTTTTTCTACCGGGGCATTTACAGTTGCTTCTACGGTTACTTTTATTTTTTCCATCGCTTCCATTTTTAGTGGTTTTAAGTTAACAGTTTAATTCTACATCACAAAGTTATGGCGCTTAAAACGGATCCGGGGTCGGTAGAAGCGACAACCTTGGGGGTTGATTATGACAGGCCTTTGTTTTACCTTTACGGGCATGAAGAACATCTCCATCATCATACCCGAAACGGGCATCTTAGAAGCCATTGCCGATCCGCGCTATATGTTTACCGCCGCGAATGAGTTTTTGGCTTCGGTTGGAAAGAAACCTATGTTCAATGTGCAATTGGTTGGGCATAAGAAAAGCATCAAATTGATGAATGATCTTGTTACCGTGCATCCGGAAAAAACAATTGATGAAGTTAAAAAGACGGATCTTATTTTTATTCCGGCAATTAGTGGAGATATTAAAAAGGCCCTTGATCTAAATAAGAAATACATTCCCTGGATAGTAGAGCAACATAAAAAAGGCGCTGAGGTTGCGTCTTTATGTATAGGCGCTTTTTTATTGGCGAATACAGGATTGTTGGATGGAAAGAAATGTTCTACGCATTGGTTGAGCTCCGAAGATTTTAGAACCATGTTCCCAAAAGTAGAGCTAGTTGATGGAAGTATTATTTCCGAAGAGAACGGAATTTATTCAAGTGGCGGAGCAAATTCGTATTGGAGTTTATTGTTGTACTTATTGGAGAAATACACGTCGCGAGACACTGCTATTCTTGCTTCCAAATTTTTTGCGGTGGATATTGACCGCGATAGTCAAAACAAATTCATGATGTTCAAGGGTCAACGCAATCACAAAGATGAGGCTATCAAAAAAGCGCAAGATCATATTGAGGCAAATATTGAAGATAAATTGACCATTGATGATCTGGCGGATAAAGTAGCTTTGGGGAGAAGAAGTTTTGAAAGAAGATTTAAAGCTGCTACAAATAATTCGGTTTTAGAATATATTCAGCGTGTAAAAATAGAAGCTGCTAAGCGTGCTTTGGAAACGAGTCGTAAAAATGTGAACGAAGTAATGTTTGATGTCGGCTACACAGATACAAAAGCGTTTCGCGATCTTTTCAAGAAGATCACCGGGCTTACGCCAATAGAATATCGCAATAAGTACAATAAGATAGAACTCGAACCAACCGAGAAGTTGATCTAGACTTAAATTTCGATCCATTCATTGGAAAGGTATCGCGCGAATTTGAACCCTGCAAATTCTTCCGTTATTCCATAAGTTTTATTTCCCAATGATTCATTGGCTTTGTTTCCATATAAAAAGCAGGAAATGATCACTTGATCTTCGGTATCCTGATGCTGCTGATAAAGCGAGATCAATGTTGCTTCGTCAATGTCAAAAGATTTACTTGCCACATGATCACATACAAATATTTCTTGTAGTAAATGTTCCCTTAATGTTTTTGGTTTGGGATGTTGTAGCCAATAAATGGATCTGTAGCAATATTCTAAGGTTCTCTCAATAATAAGTTCTTTTGAATATGTTTCACTCGACCAAAATACCGGTGTTATGAAGCCGCGACTGATAAACCCATTCAATTTAAATTTACTTTGATAATCGGAGGTAAAGCGATTGGTCCACCCGCCCTTTAGGTCATCCATCAAATTTAAAACCACTTTAAAACTTTGATCACCTTCCCACTGGATCTTAGAAACCCAATCTTTCATTAGTTCTTCGGCTTGAAGCGCTTTGAGTTCCTTTAGTTTTTCGCTTACATGTTCCTTTGCCATGGGGTTGAATCCTGTGATGGGAAACTCCATGTCGTCTTTTGAATTCCCTTGTAACGTAGAAATATAGTCCTTGAACCTTTCAAGACTTCTGGGTTTTGAATAAAGATCCAACATCACATCGATAACCGGAATTATTTCGAACTTCATGCTGTAAAGGTAAGAAATGGAGGCCTAAACGCGTATACCTATTAGTGTAACATCATCCACTTGTTCCAGTTTGCCTTTCCAATCATTAAAGATCTGAATGAATTCTTCTTTTTGAGTTTCTAATGGTTTACTCGCGCAATTAAGAAGAACATCTTTTAGATGTTTGTATTTGAATTTTTTCCCCTGCGGCCCTCCAAACTGATCGTAAACCCCATCTGTAATGGCGTAGATCATATCTCCGGGTTGCAAATCAACCTGCTGCTGCGTAAACGGAATGCTGTCTTTGTCATGCTTACCCACCGGCATCTTGTCGTTTTTAAATTCCAGCATTTGTCCATCTCTTACGATCAAAATTGGATTGTTTGCGCCGGCGATAGACATTTTTTTGCTATTAAAGTCAAATGAGATCACACTACAATCCATTCCATCTTTTCCACCCTCAACACTTCCATCTTTCTTAAGCGTTTCAATGATCCGTTTACGTGTGTAATTCAAAATGTCGGATGGCTGTGTCAAACCCTCAACTTCTATCGATTTTTCTAAACACGAAATGTTAAGCATGCTCATGATGGCGCCCGGCACTCCGTGCCCTGTGCTATCGGCGGTAACCAGCGCAAATTGTTTGTTTGGAAGTTCAGATGCCCAGTAAAAATCCCCGCTCACAATATCTTTTGGCTGGTAAAAAATGAAATAGTCGTTCAAATTCTTTTCCAATAGTTCTTCGCTTGCCAACAAAGCGCGCTGTATCCTTTGCGCATAATTGATGCTGTCGAGGATCTCATTCTGCTTTTGCACCAATTGCGCGGTACGCTGTTTAACGGTTGACTCCAACACATGTTTTTGTTCGATCAAACTTTTTTCGCGCCATTTGATATAGGTCCAAACACAGGCTACAATAACTACTACAGCAATTATTCTAAACCACCAGGTTTGCCACCACGGTGGACGGATCTCGAACGCGTAAGAAAAGGTATTGCTCCAAACACCTTCGCTATTCATTGCCTTTACCAGAAAAGTATAGGCGCCATGCGACAAATTTCCATACGCGGCTTCCGTTTTGTTTGTAAGCGCGCTCCAGCTCTCATCATTTCCCTCCAATTTATATTGATACATCACTTTTTGTGGCTGATCCATGGTGATACCAATGAAATGGAAATTGAGATAATTGTTGTTGTATGCTAAACTTAAATTCTCGGGCATATTATACCAGCGACTAAGTTTATCAAATTTAAAACTCTGTAAGCTGGTACCATTGTGTAATTTGAAAACGGTGTCTTTATTTTGAGCCAAACGTTCCCAACGAATTTCCTCATTGAACATTCCCAAGCTCGTCAATTGAATGGAAGGCGCAATGGTATCCGCTTTCATCTGTTCGGGATCAAGAACTACAAGTCGATCGTTAGCACCTACCCAAATATTTCCATTACGTGTTTGATAAATGGCGTTGCGGTTGCTGCCCACTCCTAAAAATCCATCGGCGTAGGAGAAATGTTTTACCAAGATCTCATTTTCATTTAGAGGGATATTGCCTGAGCTCGCGTCAACTTTATACGGATCAAAGAGCGATCTTTTCTTAGAGGCTATGCGATGCAATCCAAAGCGGTTACCAAACCACATATTGCCTTTTGTGTCTTCGAGAATGCTGGTTACAAGATTTTGTTGGAAGCCGTGTTTTTCATTCAAATTAATAAAACAGTTGCCATCATATATCGATAAGCCACCATCATAACAACCAAAATAGATATTGCCGTCCTTGGTTTCTTTGCAGGTAAGAGCATTGTTGGAAGGAAGTCCATCCTTTGCTGTGAATAGAGTAAAGTTTTTCCTGTCAAATTTAGTTACGCCGGCATTTTGTGAACAGAACCAAATACTACCATTCTTATCTTCAATAATATCATCTATTTCATTATCCGGAAGTCCGCATTTTTGTGAAAAGATGGTGAATGTTTTGCCATCGTATTTTACAGCGCCACCAGTATACATACCGAACCATAAATTTCCTTTGCGGTCTTTCATTGAACACCAGGCAACATTGTATGAAAGTCCTTGTTCTATACTATACGTTTTGAATGTAGTTCCATCAAAGCAACAAACGCCGCCACCGTCAGTGGAGAACCACATGTTGCCATCATCATCTTCAAGGATGTCCCAAATAATATTGTTACTTAAACCTTGTTCTTCCGTGTACGTGGCAAATGATCTCCCGTCGTATTTAGAAAATCCTCCACCATTTGTGCCAAACCACATATTGCCTTTACTATCTTCAAAAATGCACTTTACATGATTGTGTCCAAGTCCGGATTGAACGTTGAAGTTGGAAAAATTCTTGCCCCGATAACAAACAACGCCGGCATCGGTTCCGCACCATAAATTTCCGCTACGATCTTCCATCACCGAGTGGATAACGTCACTTATTAACCCATCAACGGTGGTATAACATGTAAATGTTTTCCCATCGTACTTGTAAAGTCCGCCGCCTTCAGAGCCGATCCAAATAGTATTAGATTTGTCCTGATACAAAGACATTACCAGTGGGAAATTAAAACCTTGTGATCTTGAGAACTGTTTGAAAGAAGTTCCGTCGTAACAGATCATCCCACCACCCTGCGTTCCTATCCAAATATTTCCATTATTATCTTCAAGCAAGGCCTGCACTACGTTGTTGGCAAGTCCACAACTCATATTAAAATTAGTGAACGATTTACCATCGAAGACACTTACGCCATTGTGTTTTGTTGCAAACCATAAATTTCCTTTACGGTCTTCCATCATTGTGATAATGATATTATGTGCTAATCCTTGTTTAGTTGTATAACGTTTGAAATTGACACCGTCATAACAAACTACACCGGTCCCATAACTACAGATCCAAATGTTGCCTTTTTTATCTTGAAGAATTTTCCATATTGGATCATTGGCAAGTTGTGTATAATTTGTAAACGTGTTACCGTCATATTTGCTCACACCTTTATCAGTACCCATCCAAATATTTCCATCCTTATCTTCTTCAAGCGTCCACACGCTGTTATTGATCAATCCTTCATCTTCGGTAAAATGTGCAAATGTCTTTCCATCGTAACGCGTAACTCCGGCACCTTGTGTTGCGATCCAAATGTTTCCATTTCTGTCCTGCATCATAGCGCGCATCATGGTGTGTTTCAATCCTTGTAATTTTCCAAATGAACAAAAGTTGGCCGGATTTTGATCTTTGTTGGCCATATCTTTTGCAACAACAATTTCCGGAGATCCGGCCGACCTAACTACAATTGAAGGTGTGAGCATTTCCGGCAGCAAAAATGTATCAATACCTGGTGTGATCGGTTTAGGCGCAATAACCGGAGTAATGCTTGGCTGACCTGCGGGAAAGATATTTAAGTTAGCACTAGTGATCTTTGGCTTCCCTGCCAGTGTGATCTTTGGCTTTCCGACTTCAACAACTAATGGATCTTTAAGCGTGTCTTTCTTTAGTAAAGAACCGTGTCCGTATATGACATTGATGTCATTCTTAGACGCGGCAGTTTTTACTTCGTGATCGCAAGAATAAAAGGCGATTAAAATAACTATGTAATAGCAAAGGAAACGCACGCGTATTAATTGCTTAAAAATAGAAAGATATTTGATAGGAACAATGAGCCTAAATTAGATAAAAAACCTAATAATTAGTTAAGATATGAAGATCCTACTACCAAAATCCCTTGAAAAAGCATGGTACCATCCAATACGGCATAATGGTATAGTGGAAGTACCTTTACCTTCTTCCATTGTAGGAAAATTAAGGTAGTTAAACCTGAAATAAGCATGGCTATGCAGGTAAGATACTCATTTAACTGAGCATAATGCATTATCGACAAGATCATAAAAACAACAATACTGCCATTGGCTAATTTTATGGAGTTCCTTTCCCCCAGTAAAAGTGGAAGTGTACGTGTTTTGGCAATGCGATCGTCTGCCATATCGCGAATATCAAATGGAAGCGTAATTCCAAAAACAAAAATAAAACGTTCTATCAACATCAACAGAATGTGCTCAGTGTCAAAATGTCTTCCGGTTTGGATCACAGGCAGAAGAATGGTTGTGGCCGACCAGGTAAATGAAATAATGAAAATTTTTAAGTAAGGGATCTCCCTTAAGCGAAAGATACTTTTTTTATTTCCGTAAACAGGAATGGAATAGAAGAGCGTGAGTGCTGCAATAGGTGCTAACGTAAGCAATACTTCTTTTTTAGCAAGAATGGCGGAAATTAGGAATCCTGCAACCGAAGCGAACACGAGCACATAAAACCCCATCAAATGATCTTTTACCCATTTGTGTTTTGATGAATTAAGCGCTTCTTTATGGGTTAATATCGTAATAAAGCGATGTACGTTGTACTCACAAAGCGTGGCAAAGAAAATAAGAAACAAATAGGGGTGCAGTTGTGGCCGCATGCCCAACTGAATTTGTGTTTCAATGGTAAGCATTACGCCCGCCAGGGAAATGTAGATATTCGAATTAATTATAGAGCGGATAAACTTCAATACAAATTTTTTTCCAAGTAAATCGTTCCTTCCACAGGATTGAAACGGTAGCTTTCAATTTGTCTAAAACCAAATTGCGTATAAAGGCCTTGTGCCTCCTTCATTTGCGGTAAAGTATCTAATAACATTTTTGTGTAGCCAAGCTCTTTGGCTTTATCAAACATGAACTGTAGAAGTTTTTTCCCAAGGCTATTCCCTCTGTATTCGGGTTTCAGATACATGCGTTTGAGTTCGCAATTCTGATCTTCAAATTCGCGAATAGCAGCGCAACCGATCACGGTAGAATTTTCAAAAACAAGAACTAAACATCCTTTTGGTAAATTGTATTGAAGGTGAAGTGTTTTTAATTCTTCTTCAAACCCCTGGAAACAAAGATCAACATTCAATGCCGCAGCATATTCTTCAAAAAGCCCTTTAGCAATTTTGAAATGTTCTGGTGTTCGGGCTATCTCAAATAAAATAGTCATTAATGCATACAGCCTACCCAGATCCTCGTTCGTTTCACGTAACTTTTGGGATAGAATTTCTTTACCTTTTTAACGGCATCTGTAAAGTCAACATCCTGGTTTGATCCGCTTGCTGCGATCACAATAAAATAGCCTTCGGCAAATCCTTCAAAGCCCGAAGAATACTCAACGGTGATATAGGCGCCATCATCCCATCTACCTCTTGGAAAGTAACAAGGAAATTCCTCACCCCATTTTTTACATGAGTCTGAGGGATGAGTGATGCCCGTTGTGCTGTTTGGTTGTACATCGCTATTGCGATACGCAAGTCCTGTTTTTTTCGAAGCTGCTTCCGCTACTTGTTGTGCCGACTTAAAATCTGTAGTTGATATGAGAATATGGAAATATTTTCCGGTCCATTGTGGATCCTGTGCTGCAATGAACGTAGGGAGAAAAATGGACGTTAAGATAAAAATCCGGATGATCTTCATAGATCAAATATACAAAACCTTAATCTTCCACCATATTAAAGTTCCATTGTAAACCTTTCACAAAACTTGAAAAGGAGGAGCTCATATGAGCCAAATTCGAATAGACCTCGCTTTTATAAAGGATCTTGTTCTTTTCGGCAAGTGATCTATTTAATTGTTGAAGAACTGTTTCACATTTAAGAAGATCCTCTTCTTCGTCTTCAAGTCCGCCATAAGCAACAAATACTTTAGGAGCTGTTTGCTTTGGCATGTCGAATTTATCCAACTCCTTTAATAAATGGTAATCGTTGTAATGTAACGAAGGACTAGCCGCTATATAAGCCGAAAATGCATTGTTTTTATGAAGTAAATTTTGATGCATGGCAAAGAGGGTGAAGTATCCTGAAAGTGAATGCCCCATCAACACACGTTGGCTATTGTCCACCGGATAATTTGTTTCTACATACTTAAAAAGATCTGTTTGTATGAAGTTCTGAAACTTTTGCGCGCCACCGCTGATAGGCATTTCGTATTTGGCCATTGCTGGGGGAAATGTAAGATCACGATTGCGCAGTGAGTCTAATTCAAAAATATTCTTATAACCAATTCCAACTAAAACAGCTTCCGGCAACATATTCACTTCGCTATAGTGCTTGAATGTAGCAGCCATGATATCGAAGTTAAGATTCGCATCCAGTAAATAGATCACCGGATATTTCTTGCTCTTATCATCGGGCATTGATACGGAAATGTAAAAAGTGTCTTTTATTTCCTTTGAGTAAATTTTTACCGGAGAGTTTGGAAAAGATGGAACTTCCGTTTGAACGTTGCTCTTTTTTACTTCAACATTAGTACAGGCTGTCAAGAGAAACAAACTTCCGATCGCGAATTTTATCATACCTGAATTTTTGCGACAAATCTAATGGTTGGAACTGATGGTAAATCACAAAAACATTTTAATATGACTACGAATAACACTTTTTAACAGGGGCGAGAAACACCTCCTTATTTCCACGGGAATAGTTTCACCCAAATAAGATCCTTGCCCTGTTTTCCGTTTACATCTAATACTTCGAGATATAAGCCATAATCTTTTTTACTTACTTTAAATTTTATTACAAATTTACCTTCTCCTTCCTCGGCTAAAGTTAACTTATCGTTGTACATTTTGTATTTTACCTTGGTGTGCTTAGGTGTTTGGCCTTTGTATTCTACCATGCTTCCATCAGGAAGAAACTCTACGATCTCATTTTTCGTACTGTCTTTAGAAGAGTGCGAATTCCATTTTCCAACGATCTCCAGGCGATCACTAGTTTTTGTTGTTTTGTTATTTTGAGCGAAATGAGATAATGGTAATGCGACTGCTAATGCAAAAAAATATTTTAAATTTCTGTATATCATTTCAATTTCAAAAAATCACCATCTACAATAAATAGTTTAACACCATTCTTAGAACTCGTGCGATGCGAACTCAATTCATCACTCACCTGGTAACTCATTCCTTTTGTAAGTTTTATGATCGATCCATCGTCCAGCTCGGTATCCATTTCCCCTTCCACGCAATAGATGACGTGACCTTTTTGGCACCAATGATCGGCCAAATAATTTTTAGAATACTCTACCTGGCGAATACGCAAACCTTCAAACTCCAAAGTTTTCCAAGTTGCAACACCAGTATCGCCTTTGTGCTCAACAGCAGGCACCTTCTCCCAATCGGTTAGTGTAAACGGAATATTCTTTTGCATGCTTAAATTTAGCTAATTTCTGGAAATAATAATGAGCAAAGGAATGATGGACAGTTCTGCTAAAAGAATAACGGTGTAAAGCGTGCCAGCTGCTACATCTCTGACCACTCTGTTTGTGCGTTGACTCACCAACATTGTTTTTCCCGGTGCCTTTTTAGCAGAACAAGCCTTTACATTTCGAGTTATTTGTCTAAAGTAAGAATGATTGCGAACGGCCTTCAAAACAATGTCGCGGTTAGTGTAGTGCTTATCAATATAACGGATCAAAAGCTCCGGTCGTTCTTTAGCCATTTGTTTCAACAGATATTTAGCACAGTAGAGCTCGTAATTTGTATTAGCCAACAGGGCAAATGCTTCGGTGGAGTCAATATATTTTAGTGAATCGATCTTTCTGTAGAATCTATCTATCTCGGGATTTTTGTAAGTCATGATGTTCTTGTAGATCGAATCATAGTGTGCGTCAACAACAGTCCGGTAATCATTAAAAGGCAAAGCTTTTTGTTCGCTATTTAATTCGAATGCGGAACGATTAGACTGAATTGGGTAAATGGGTCCACATAAACTATCGTAAAGGCGATAAACTTTATCTGTTTTAAGATCTATATAAGCGTATTTTCGTAAAGGATCGCGTCCATCAAGCGTGCATTTTTCCAAAATCACTTTGCGAAATTTAGTATTGTATGGAAGTTTATAGTACACCATCCACTGACCTCTTTTTTTGAGCACATGTGCGGTTTTACCGGAATAAACTGTATCGCCGGATCTTTTTGAATATAACATCTCGTTGCATAACCATCTTGTTACGCACCAATGATGGCAATGCGTTTGGAATACTTCAACTTGCGCGCTGTCCTTAAATAATTCCAGGTAATTGTCTTGATGACGCGTGCTTAACACATACACTTGTGCTTGTACACTTTGAAACGAGAATAGGCATATGAAAATGAAGCCGCGCATTCACGTTCAAGGTGGCAAAAAGAGTTTATAGATCGATCAGGAGGAGTGTTATTTATTGGTAAAATACAAAAACGGTTTTTTGTCGGATAAACATCAAGCGGATATTTCTCTGAATATAAACGCCTGAGATTGACGTAATATATTGATATGCATATAAATACGAAATGCCTTATTCGTTTTAAATTAACTTAAACGGTTGTTGTCGACTACAATCGCTTAGTATACGGCTCCCGTTTTTTTGCGGATATACCTTTGTGTCGTCAAACTATGAGAATGGCCGTTCGAGAAAAGTAAATGACGCAAAAAATAAAAATAGTAATAAAATAAAAACCAGGCGAAGCACCTACAAGATCGCTTCGCCACAAAAAGAGAAAACATGAGCACAGTAAAAAACCGCGTACAATTAGAAGGAAATCTTGGCAAAGCACCAGAAATTAAGGTATTTGACAATAACAAGTTGGCGAAGTTCTCGGTTGCAACATCCGAGTATAAAAAGAACAAGAACGGTGAAGTGATCACCGACACACAATGGCATAACGTCTCTGCATGGGGTAAGTTGGCCGATCTTGCGCAAAAAACTTTAGATAAGGGAAGCAAGGTGAGTGTAGAAGGTAAATTACAAACCCGAGCGTATACCGACAAAGACGGTAACAAGCGTTACTTCACAGAGATCGTTGCAAACGAGATCGTTCTTCTAGCAACTAAAGAAGAAGTAGCGGCATAAAACAACAGGTGTATCTACCGGCAAGATAGATACATTTTAAAGACAAACCCCGTAAGGTTTGCAAAATCAAGGCGTGGAACCCCGTAAGGTTCCCGCCTTTTAAAAAGAAAATAAACAAAATATATATAAAGAATAAAATGCAATTAGAAATGAAATCGTTGAAGAATAATGTACAGATCGTAGGGAATTTAGGAAACACACCTGAATTGAAAATCGTGAACGATAAAAAATTGACCCGCTTAAGCGTAGCGGTGAACGAACGCAAACGTTATAAGAATGGCGAAGTGCACACCCGAACATATTGGCACTACATTACAGTATGGGGAAAATTGGCCGAGCAAGTTTGCAAGCTAAGTAGAAAAGGAACCATGGTGTTGATCTCCGGAAAAGTGAAAAGCAATAATTATACAGACCGAGCAGGTAAAGTGCGTACCTCTACTGAGATCGTTGCGAAGGAGATCGTGATCAACTATACACAGGCCGCATAATTTTTAGGTTCAGTTAATGAGAGAAAGTAGCTGATCCCGTAAGGTCTCTGCTTTTTATTAAAAGCCCGTAGCCACGGAGCCGCCGAGGCTCGGAGTTTCACGGAGAACTAATAATGCAATTAGAACAAGAAAATATAATTGGCACTGAAATTGTGAAAGCGTCGATCGCAATTCATAAAGAGCTTGGACCGGGTCTTTTAGAAAAAGTTTATGAGATCTGTTTGCAGCACGAATTGATAAAAAGAGGATATAATGTAGAAAGACAAATTTCAGTTCCGGTTAACTATGACGGAATGGTTTTTGATGAATGTTTACGGCTTGATCTAATAGTGAATCAAAAAGTCATAATAGAAGTTAAAGCGCTTGAGAATCAAAACAAAGTCTGGGAAGCTCAGGTTTTAAGTCATTTAAAATTAACAAAGCTGAAATTAGGATATCTGATAAACTTTAATGTTCCCTTAATGAAAGATGGAATAAAACGATTTATCAACAATATCGAACCCCGTGATAACTCTGTGTCTTTGCGTCCCCGTGGCTAAAATACACCGAAAATTAATAAATTTAAACAATGACCGAACAGATCGAAGCAGCAGCCATAGCCGCAAAATACATAAATCAAACAAACCGCCACGTGTTCCTAACTGGAAAAGCGGGTACAGGCAAAACTACCTTCTTAAAACACATCATTGGGCACACGCATAAAAAAGCAGCCATCGTTGCGCCAACAGGAATTGCAGCGATCAACGCAGGTGGAACAACAATTCACTCTCTTTTCAATCTTCCCTTTGGAAGTTTTATGCCCGTGCAGTCTTTAACCAGGCAATCAGCAAATGCACAACTCATTGATCGCACAAGTTTATTACGTGGACAATTTCTTAGTAGAAATAAAAAAGCGATCATTAATGAATTGGAACTACTGATCATTGATGAAGTGAGTATGCTGCGTGCAGATGTTTTGGACGCGATAGACGCGGTGATGCGGCATGTTCGTCGCAGAAGTTATCTGCCCTTTGGTGGTGTGCAGGTTTTATTTATCGGCGACATGTATCAATTGCCTCCCGTAGTAAAAGATGAGGAATGGCATCATTTGAGCGAGCATTATAAAAGTGTTTATTTTTTCGATGCATTGGCATTAAAGCAGGATCCGCCGGTTTATATAGAACTTGAAAAGATCTTTCGTCAAAACGATCCTGAATTCATAGCGGTCCTGAACAATCTTCGAAACAATACATTCTCTATAGATGATACAAATTTCTTAAATCACTATTATCGTCCGGGATTTAAGCAAACGGTGAGCGATAACCATATTACACTTACCACCCACAATCACAAAGCAAACTTGATCAATAAGAACTTTTTGGCGGAGCTCAAGGCCGACCCGTTCTTTTATACCGCAGAAATAAAAGGGGATTTCCCCGATCATATGTTACCACTCGAACGCACTTTGGAATTGAAATTGGGAGCGCAGGTCATGTTCACCAAGAACGATCCAAGCGGAGCACAGAAGTTCTTTAATGGAAAATTGGCAAAGGTGGTTGACCTTACTACAGAAGAGATCCATGTTCAATTTGAAAATGGAGACAAGTTAAAGCTGGAAAAATATACATGGGAAAATAAAAAACAGATCTTACATGCTGTAACTAATGAGATGGATAGTGAAGTTGTTGGACGATTTGTTCACTATCCAATTAAACTGGCTTGGGCAATTACGGTGCATAAAAGTCAAGGCTTGAGTTTTGACAAAGCTATTATTGATGTAGCAGACGCTTTTGCTCCGGGCCAAGTGTACGTTGCGCTTTCTCGTTTAAGAAACATTAGCGGACTTATTCTTACGTCACAGATCAATTATGCAAGCATCTCCGGAGATGCGAAGATCAGCGATTTCTCAAACACTAGATATCAACAACCTAATATTCACGAACAACTGAGTGCCGAGACACCTAAATTCCTTAAACAGTATTTAAGTAATTGTTATGACCTCACAGGTTTGTATAATTATGTGAACCGCCATTATCTTGAACTTGTGGCGGGGAATAAACAGAAGGAGAAATTCAGCGGACACATTTTAGAATTAATGGCCGGAACCGAGCGCGCTAAATCGCAAGCGGCAAAATTCGCGGCCGAACTTAATAGCATAATTGTTTCAGGCGAGTTGGATTGGAGGGATAAATTATTGAAGCGGACCTACGAGGCCAAAGAATATTTTGTGCCCGTTTTAAAAGGCATGTCAAATTCAATTGTGTGTTTAATGGAGCAGTTGAAAGAAGAAAAAAAAGTAAAGCAATATCTAGCGGAGGTTGCCCTGCTGGAAATACAGTATTTTGAACAGTCGAAAAAAATAGAGAAAGCTTTTGGACTTTGCCAGGCGGTGGTAAGTGGAGAGCAATACACAAAAGAGAATGTAGAAAAGATCATCGCCGATAGCGCTCGACAAGAAAAAGAGACGGTGATCGCGAATGTTGTTTCGCGTAAGAAAGAAAAAAATGAAAAGATCGACACGAAAAAACTAAGCTTTGATCTTTATAAAGAAGGAAAGACGGTAAAAGAGATTGCATTGGAACGTAATTTAACTATCGGCACTATCGAGGGACATATGGCACACTATATTCATCAAAAGAAAATAAATGTTGTCGATCTTATGCCCAAAGACAAAGTAAGAGCTATTGTTGAACTTTATAACGCCTCGGATGTTGGAACTATAGGACAATTAAAAGGAAAGCTAGGAGAGGAGTATTCTTTTGGCGAGATCAAGATGGCTTTAGCCTCAGAAGATTATATCGAGGACAAGAAAAGAGTGATCGTAAAAGCGTAACTTGCAGCGTGGCTTCCAACTTCCTCATAACCCTTAATAACGATCACCCCGAAGGATTTTCGAATTCATATTATGAATTGGGGGAAGCCCTTAATGATTTTCAAAATAACTCAGTGACGCTTATTAATTATGATCACAAAGATCATTTAATCGAGGGAAAGGCTTCTCAACAAAAATTCTATCCGGTAGCAACAAAACGTTCTTTTCATTTTAGCGAGATCGATGCATGTAAAGAGAATACCCCGATAAAATTCAAAACGCTCACTGATAAAACTGAATACATCAAGCGCGTTAAGGCCCTAAAACAGCATATTCAGCTAGGCGATATTTATGAGATCAATTTTTGTGTGGAGTTTGAAGCTTTGAACGTAGACATAGATCCTCTTTCGGTTTTTATGAAACTCAACGATCTGGCACAAGCTCCGTACGCTGCTCTTGCAAAATTTGAGGATACTTATATCATTAGTGCGAGCCCTGAATTATTTTTAAAACGGGTAAAAGATACGTTGATCACAAAGCCCATCAAAGGAACAGCAAAACGGAGTAGCGATGAACATGAGGACGAAAATTTAAAACAACAATTACATTTAAGTTTGAAAGAACGCACAGAAAATGTAATGATCGTGGATGTGAGTCGCAATGACCTTTCCATTTTAGCGCAACGCGCAACGGTTACCGTTCCAAAATTATATCATATCGAATCGTACAAAACAGTTCATCAAATGGTGAGCACGGTTCAATGTAAATTAAAGAACGATCCGAATTTTGATAAAATTATTGAAGCCACGTTTCCAATGCCAAGCATGACCGGCGCACCCAAGATCCGCGCGATGCAGTTGATCAACGAGTATGAGCAATTCAAGCGCAAAGAATATTCCGGAGCTTTAGGCTATATTGACCAAAAAGGAGATTTCACCTTATCCGTGTTGATCCGTACGTTGGTTTACGATACAAAAACAAAACGCCTGTCGTTTGGAGTAGGAAGTGCCATCACACATTTGTGTGATCCCGAGAAAGAATACGAAGAGTGTTTATTAAAAGCAAAAGCTTTACTGAAGGCCGTTAACGGCACTATTCGATAGCAAGCTTGTTTGTTGCGATGGTTCTGTTGCCGTCTTTCACTTGGATCATATAAATTCCTTTAGCAAAATTCTCAACATTCAGTTTCACTGTTTTTTCTGAAACAACTAAAGAGTAAACTAATTTTCCTTCTGCGTTAACGATCTCGATTCCATTGTAGGTATGTTTGATGTTCGAAAGATCAACTGTTACATGGCGCTTCGCGGGATTTGGGAACACATTTACACTTCCAATATTTTTAGTGATCTCTTTTAGGCCTATCGCTAATGTTGTGTCGCCATGATTTCCAAATGCGTACTCACCAATCCTCAGGGTGTCAATTTCAATATAGCCTTGCTTCACGCCGGTAGTATTCTTAAAGAAATTCTTTTCCATCTTCCAATCGTCCGTTGCATCTTTTCTATAGTACAAACGAACGCTGTCTCCATTAACGCGGCACAATAGCGTATCTAACTTCCCATAAACCCCGCCCCAAGAATTTGTACCATCATAGGTAAAACGCGCTTTAGCAACAAATCCGTTCGACCAAATGCCTCCTACTTTCCAATAGTGTTGATCAGAGATCAAAGCGTTTTGTGGATTATTTTTAAATGGATCTGCTTTCACAAATTGATGCGCCATGTAAACAAAATTGGAATCAGAACCAACGTTTGTAACCGTTACGCGAATGCGCGCGCGATTAAAAGTAACAGCAGTCGCGGTTTTAAATGTGCGCTCTTCAAAAGAAACGGCGTCACCAATTTTACTATCATAATTTAAAATAGCATAGCCCGGTGCGTGTGGAATTACCATGGTAAATGTTTGCGCGGCACCATTAAAAACTATTTTTCTAACCGTTCGGCTCCAGTCAGGTTTAAAGAAACTGATCTCCAAAGGAACATTATTGTACAATGACGGAGCACCATATAATTTTTGTTTCACTCCAACTTGCACCGTATAACTTCCCGAACCCTGCGCTAATATTCTCACGGAATCAATGGCAAAATGTGGCCAGCCTCCATTGAATACCCAACCATTAAAGAAGTCGCTCATTGGTTTTCCGGTTCCGGTTTGCATCAAATTCATAAAGTCAACACTGTTCAAATGCTTCAGAGTATTCTGTGTTTGTACATATTTCAATCCCTGGAAAAATAAAGTATCTCCCAAATAACCACGCATACTGTGCGCCACATCCGAACCTTTTAAATAGACATGATCGCCATAGGTAAGATTATGTGGAATCCCTGAAATTGCTCGGAAGCCATTTTCTTTGTTGTGTAATTTCTTTAAGAGATCATCGTGCTGTACGCGGATCTCATTGAGGTAAGCCTTTTTTCCATATTGCCATTCGGTAAACATAAACGCGCTGAACGATGCCATTCCCTCGTTGATCCACATGTCTTCTTGTGTTTGACAGGTTATATTATCTCCCCACCAATGATGAGATAATTCGTGCGCCATCAGATCGGCTTCATAAGCTAAATTACCCAATGCAAGTTTTGGATAGGAAATATTGGTAGCATGTTCCATGGCACCACTATTAAAGGGCACCGCGCAATAGCCAAAGCGATTCCAAATGTAAGGACCAAAATAATTTTCAAAACCGGCAATGCAATTCGTCAAATTCACAAAACCATTTTTCATTAAGGTTGTATCAAGTCCCCGGCTAACAAGCGTGATGGGTTTAATACCATTCAATGTGTTCACTGTCCAATTCACCTGACGGTAATTTGCCACGGCAACGCTTGCTAAATACGTTGGGATCTCGGTATTCATTATCCAAGTACGTGTGCGATTTGGAAGTGCTACAACATCTGATAATAAGTAACCGTTGCAATAAGCCCGGCGCGCAGAATCGCTTGTGATAGCAAACTGGTAGCGACTACGCTCTACAAAATTATCAAAGCAAGGGAACCAAACGCGTCCGTAATTATGAGGCTTAGCGCCAAAACCAACACCTAAATTGTAAGCGTAGTTCGCGCCATCGCTATTGTCAAAATAAAATCCACCCCAACCCGCGGGATCACCTTGTGGAATGCCGTTGTAATAAACCGTAATGTAAGATGTGTCGTTAATATTTTTTGCTGCCGAGAAATTTACTTTTAAAACTGTATCGTTATAAGTGTAAGTCAAAAGTGTGCTTCCTTCTTTCACTGAATCTATAGTTAGTTGCAAAAGATCAAAGCGAATGAACGTTTTATTGTTTTGTTTTGGCGCGAATTTTATGAGTGTATTACCTTTAATGAATTTGTTAGCGGCGGTGCCTATTTCGAGATTAATGAAATACTTAAAAATGTCAAATGTATCGCTTCTCAAATTTTCGGCGCTATAATAAGGAGGGGTTGCAGTAGTGGCCGACTGTTTGCCGTATTGGCATGAAAAGTTCTGGGCCATTGAGTTCAAACTCAGAAAAATAGCGCAGATCAGGATGAGGTTTCTATTCGCTAACATTACAATAAACTATGTATTAAAAGTATCAAAAAAAAACCAATTTTGGGCGTTTGTACGTATATTTAACATTGGAACTAAAACGTGGTAGACCTGAACGATATAGCTGATCTGATCCGCAGTCTTGGTAAAGCAGAAAAACGATTCTTCAAGATGATGATATCAACTGAAAATGTTGATGTTGATCTGCTCGTAAAATTATTTAATGAGATAGAAAAGGAAACTGTGAGCATCGAGAAATTGGAGCGCAGTGGTTATTATACCGATTACGATATCGAGAAATTATACACACTTATTTTAAAGTCTCTTCGCGGTTTTCATGCCGAAAGTAACACCACATTCCGTATCAAAGATGAAATTTTGAATTTGCGTTGTTTGTTTGATAAAGCGCAATACCGTCAGTGTCGTAAAATGTTGACATCGCTTAAGCGTGAATTATATGAAAACGAACATTTCAATTTCATGCTGAAGGTATTTGATATTGAGAAGAAGTTGATCGTGTTTGAGGAAGGAAAAGAGATCCAGCGAAAGCCCGCTATGATCGCGCAAGAAGAGCAAAGCATTATTAACAAGGAACAAAAGATCTTGCAGTACCAAAAATTGCTGATCAGCATTAATTCGCGCATATCCGAAAAGGATCCAGCCTTGGTTGGAACGCTGAATAACCCCTTGCTTACAGATAATATTGAGGCCTTGAGTCGTAAAGAACGCGTGTACGTGTTGAAATGTAAAGAAAGGATCTACACATTTTTGGAGCAGAGGATAGAAGCGGAGTTGTGCCAACTGCAGATGAAAGAATTTTTTGGCAAGCACACATTTTTAAAAGAGTACTTTTTTAACGTCACTTAAATTACAAATGAAACCGAGTTTGTTGTTGCATGAGATCATTAGATCATTGAGTCCCGAGGAGAAAGCGGCTTTCCTCCAGGGATCGTCTTTGCAGCAAGGTGAGAAGAACTACAAGAAATTATTCTTGTACATGGATTCGGAGGAAGAATACAATGAAGAGAAAGCTAAAGAACATTTTAAGAACGAAACGTTTGCCAAGCACTTAGCTTCAGAAAAGAATCAATTGTTCCACCACATTTTAAAAAGTTTACGTCAGCAACGCATTCACGATAAAAGTTCTGCAGCAACATTCGAAAAAATAAAGGACGTACAAACGTTATACGAAAAGAATCTCCCAAAATTAGCAAACAAAGAGGCAGAGCACATTCGTTACCGCACCACACAAGAAGAATTATTCTATTCTCAATTAGACCTTATTGAACTCGAAATGCAATACATGGGCGTGAACGGTTACAGCAAACCGGAAGCCGATGCCAAAATGCAGGCCTTGTTCGAAGAAAAGGAAACGCTTCTTAAAAAGATAAAGACCTTAAATAAATACCAGCAATTGCTTGGAGAAATAGAATATTATTTCAATCAGAATATTCTGGTTCACGACTCTTCCAAAAAGCATATGCTGGAGAGTTTCTTGAGCAATCCTTACATCGCCGATCTGCTTTATGCTAATAGTAAAAAGGCATTATTGCTTGGAACATTTTGTCGTTTGATCTGTTTCCGCATTATGCGTGAGAATGAAATTCTTGGAAAGGAAATTGATAACGCAGTGGAGTTATTCAAAACCTACGGCTTCTTAAAAGAGGAATATCCCAAGATCTATATTAGCTTGAATGGATTCCTGGCGCGTTATTTAGCCATTAATGCTAATTTGAAAAAAGCAAAGATCGCTATTGATCATTTACGCTCTATTAAAGACGACAGGTGTTTCCGCACCCAGGATCTTCAAAATACTATTTTCACCAGGCTTACCGTCTACGATCTTATTTACTATAATTATTCCGGGCAGTATGAAAAAGCAGAAGAGCTTTTCCCTGCGATTGAAGTCAATTTAGAGAAATATGGCGCCGATTATCCGGGACATGAGCTTACAACGATCAATTTTTTAATGTTCGTAACGCATTTTGCCAAGAAGAATTACAACAAGGCATTAAAGTGTATCAACGAAATAAATAATTCTAATTACGATGAGTCGCGTCAGGATCTTTACCGCTATGCGCGCATTTGTAATTTGATAGTGCATTACGAATTGGACAATACCGATTATTTGATCTATTCTTACAAATCAACTCAGCGATTTTTCCGTTTGATCGAATATCCGTTCCAGTATGAAACAACGTTCTTAAAATATTTCAAGAATATTGCGATCTCTAAAAAACGCGCGGCTAACAAGAAATTATTGTTCAAGGAATTTCGCACGCAACTCGATGAGATCTTCAAAGATCCATATCAGGTTATCGCCAGCGAATATTTTGATCTGATCGCTTGGGTGGATAGTAAATTGAATGATACCGATTACGCTACTGAAATTATTAAGGCGCGTACAAATCAATAGGTTATTCAACATGATCACCCCTAAAGGGTTCCATTTCATTTTAGCATTTCGTAATACCAACATTGTTCCTATGGGAAACTTCAAAAAATTCGGATTTCATCGTCCCGTTAGGGACCATATGTCGGTAATAAAGAATGTGGTTGAACCCCTTTAGGGGTGGCCATGTAAAAATGGTTCGAACTTGGCTATAAATACGAATGCTTGGAAAGATAATTCTTTACGTAATCATCAACGCCAGCTTCCAATGATGTAAACGGCTTCGAATAACCCGCCGCCATCAATTTATTCATATTCGCTTCGGTAAAATACTGGTACTTATCACGAATATCTATAGGCGTATCAATAAATTCTATGGTTGGTGTTTTTCCCATTGCTTTAAACGTTGCTGTAGCAAGATCAGAAAAACTGCGGGCTTTCCCACTTCCTAAATTGTAAATGCCGTTCTTTGGTTGTTTCTCAAATAAGAAAGCGATCACATCAACAACGTCTTTCACATAAACAAAATCACGTAACTGTCCGCCGTCGGTATAATTTGGATTATGCGAACGAAACAATTTCACCTTGCCGGTTGAATTAATTTGATTGAACGAATGAAAGATCACCGAAGCCATGCGCGCTTTGTGATATTCATTCGGACCATACACATTAAAGAACTTCAATCCATACCAATGTGGAGGCGTTTGTTTTTGTGTAATGGCCCATTTATCAAAATCATTTTTGCTGTCTCCATACGGATTCAAAGGTTTTAATGAATTGATCTTTGTTTCATCATCATCGTATCCAAATTCTCCTAAACCGTAAGTGGCAGCTGAAGACGCGTAGATCAATGGAATGTTATTCTGAGTACAAACTTCCCAAAGAGCTTTTGTATAATTCAAGTTGAGTTCGTTGAAAATTTCAACATTGAATTCTGTAGTATCTGTACGCGCGCCAATATGAAATACACATTTTACATCCTTCGCATGTTCAGTAAACCACTTTACAAATTCTGAGCGCTCAATGGTTTTTAAGAATTCTTTGGAATTGAAATTCTCCGATTTGTTTGTCTTCGAAAAGTCATCAACCAAAATAAGGTCCTTATGTCCCAAGCTGTTGAGCTTGCTCACTAAGCAACTCCCAATAAAACCCGCTGCGCCTGTAACTACTAACATGGGTCCAAAGATACCATAATTTATTGTGATAAATGGCAAATTAATTTATCTTAGTACTTTCTTTAACCAATGGAAATAACACGCGTATTCGACATTCTTGAACTTTACAAAACCAAGTACAAAAAGGATGATATTCTTTGTGGAAAGGTAAACCTGCCTGCCGGCAAGGCAGGCAAGCAATGGAAAAAATATAGTAGCGCTGATCTAGTTAACTACTCTGATCTCACCAGTTACGGCTTGCTTTCGCTGGGTTTAGGAAAGAATGATAAAGTTGCAATTGTTTCTGCAAATCGTCCGGAGTGGATCTTTGCAGACTATGGTTGTCAACAAGCGGGAATTGTAACGGTTCCGGTTTTCCCTACAGCAAGTAACAACGATCTTAAATTTATTTTGAATCACGCGGAAGTAAAGGCGGTGTTCATTGACGATAAAGGCGCTTATGCAAAATTAGCGGCCATTGAAAAAGAAATTCCCACAGTAAAACACGTGATCAGCTTCAATAGGTTGGAGGGTGTTGCATGTTACTCCGATTTTATTGAACTCGCCAAACAAAATCCGGCGGAACAAAAGGTAAGTGAGATCAAAAAAAGCATTAACCCAAAAGATCTACTTACAATTCTTTATACATCGGGAACTACAGGAACGCCAAAAGGAGTAATGATCTCGCATTACAATTTAGTAGAGAATGTAAAAGGCGTTGAGAATTTTGCGCCGTTCGCCAGCTGGTGGAAGTCGTTGAGTTTTTTGCCGCTTAACCATGTGTACGAACGCATGATCATCACCCTGTATCTTTACCTTGGTATTTCAACCTATTTTGCTGAAGGATTTGAAACTATTGGCGATAACTTAAAAGAAATTCAACCACAAATATTTGTGTCTGTTCCCCGTTTGATCGAACGTGTGTGGGAGAAAATTTCGGCTGCCGGAGAAAAACTCACAGGTTTCAAAAGAAAAATGTTCGACTGGAGTGTGGACATTGCTTTAAAATATGAGGTGGACGGCAAAAACGGTTTCATATATGAAACCAAACGCAAGATCGCTGATAAATTGGTGTATTCTAAATGGCGCGCTGCCATTGGAGGAAAATTGGTTTGTCTGGCTTCCGGTGGCGCGGCTTTGAACCCAAAGCTAGAACGTATTTTTTTATGTGCGAACATTGTGGTGTTACAAGGATATGGTCTTACAGAAACTGCGGTTGTAGTAAGCGTAAATAAATTCGGAAAAGGAAATATCCAGATCGGAACTACGGGCGAAGTGATAGAAGGCGTTGAAGTAAAAATTGCGGAAGAGGACGGAGAAATTTTAGTGAAAGGTCCAAGTATTATGTTGGGCTACTATAAAAATCCTGAAGCAACAGCTGAGGTGATGGACAATCAAGGCTGGTTCCACACCGGGGATATTGGACGATTTGAAGGAAAATTCCTAAAGATCACCGATCGTAAAAAAGAGATCTTCAAAACAAGTGCGGGAAAATACATCACGCCTCTTGCCATCGAAAATAAGTTAAAAGAGTGTCGTTACATTGAGCAATGCATGGTAGTTGGCGAAAGTCAGAAATTTGCATCGGCGCTTATTGTGCCAAACTTCACGAACTTTAAAGATTATTGTAAGCAAAACAACATCGAGTGGAAAGACAATGTGATCATGTCTGAACACGCCGACTTGAAAAATTTCATTAACGAGCACATCAAGGCAGTGAACAAAACCCTTGCGCCTTACGAACAGTTAAAACGTTGCGAGATCCTGAAAAAGGAATGGACCATTGATGGAGGAGAAGTAACTCCGAAATTAAGTCTCAAGCGTAAGGTGATCAAAGAAAAGAACCTGGAAGCTATAAATAAGATCTTCGCAGTTGAAGATTAATTAAATCGATAGAAAACTATCCTCACTATCAATTCCAAGCACCGACACTGAACATACTATCAAAACAAAAGCAATTACCACTCCCAGAGATTGTACCGACGTTAATTTCAGTTCAGGGATGGTAAATGAAACATTACTGAAAGAGATCATCGTTTGATCAAAGCCGTTGATGCTAAGAAAAAGCAACACGCCAAACGCTAGAAAAATGTACACAATATAATACGGCGTTTTTTTACGCGGCAAAGCATGCATCACACGGTTGCTAAAGCCTTCGTCTTTTATTTCTTTTTTGTTCTGCTGAAAGTAATCTTTCAACTGTTCATCAAGCTTGTTTTGCTCCATACGCTTCTTCTTTAAAAAATTCGTGCAATTTGGTTTTCCCACGCAAGATATAAGATTTTACTGTACCAGGCGGGCAATTCATGATCTCCGCAACCTGGTGATGAGTGAATCCTTCCATATAAACTAACAAAACGGCTGTTCTTTCTTCAGATCTTAAAACACCTAACGCTTCTTTAAGATCCATATGCGCGTCTATACTGACATGATCGGAAGTACTCAGCTCATGCACCTGCTGCAGATGGTGATCGTCGTCGTTGAGACTGATCTTTATTTTTTTGGCCCTTACCGCGTCGTAAAATTCATTGTAGCCAATACGGAAAAGCCAAGTAGAGAATTTGGATGTGCCTTTGAACGTTGACAAGCGAAGATAAGCCTTGATGAATGTTTCCTGCGAAAGATCGTCACTCAGTTCTTTATCTCCGTTCGTTAAATTCAATAAGAATCTTCTTAAAGGTGATTGGTATTTAACCACCAGTTTTTCGAAGGCTTTTTTATTTTGAAAAATGACAACCTGCGATATCCAAAGAAGATCCTCAGCAATGTTAGTCATTCACTTTCGCTTCCGAACCCTTGCTTAATTTGTAAACAATTAAGTATCCTACGCCAATTAACAAAGGAATTATTCCTAGTGTCCAATCGGTGCTGCCCGGTGAATCAGCAAACAAAAAGATACACACACCAACACCTACCGAAATTAATATAACACCGCGCTTTAAATTGGATGAGCCATCTTTTTGACGCACCATTAATTTATCGGGAATTTCTTTTCCTTGTTTTAAATATTCTAAATACAAGTCGGTTTGCATTCGCGCTTTCCTGTGGCCATAATATTGACTGATGCCAATGATCATCAACACAAAAATGAAGAATGCGATAGGAATTACAAACGCGATGGTTGGTACTTCGTCGTTAACGTTATAATGGCTATGATGCCCGTCGCCGTTTGGAGGAAGTGGCGGGATCGGTGGAATGGCTTCATGCATGTCGCTTAAAGTGCCATTTGCTTTTGCCAACGCGGTATCCTGTACTGTTCCGGTCATTGCAAATGCGGCGCTAAAGGCAAGTACTATAAACAGCAGAGATAAAATTGTTTTTTTCATGTTTCTCATTGATTTAATTTATACATTTTAAACATTAGACGTATGAGCTGAGGCTTTTGGATTCACGCAAAACAAATTTTTTTTCGAGGAATCCAAATTTAGGCTGTAATATTAAGATTATCAAATAGTTATGGCCAATGTTTTATTTGACTTTCTCTCGATTTTTTGCGTTATTTGTTACCCTAAAAATTACCGCACATGAAAGTTGGAGTTCCATCAGAGATTTCACCGGGCGAACTAAGAGTAGCAGCCACGCCAAAAACCGTAAAGCGTTTACAAAAACAAGGCTTTGAAGTTTATATTCAAAAAGGCGCCGGCGAAAAAGCAAATTATTCTGATAAAGAATTTGAAGAGGCCGGAGCAAAACTAGTTGCAACCGCTGCAGATATTTACGGCAAGTCGGATATTGTTTTAAAAGTAAAAGAACCTACGCCTGCGGAGGTGGATATGATGCGCGAGAATTTGGTGCTGCTAAGTTATTTGTGGCCTGCGCAAAACCAAGAGCTCTTAAAAAAATTGGCGGAGAAAAAAGTGAACGCCATCGCGATGGATTCTATTCCTCGTATCTCGCGTGCGCAAAAAATGGACGTACTTTCTTCAATGGCCAACATCGCAGGTTATCGTGCGGTTATTGAAGGATCATATCATTTTGGAAGATTTTTAAACGGGCAGATCACAGCTGCGGGAAAAGTTGAACCTGCAAAAGTATTAGTGATCGGTGCCGGTGTTGCCGGATTAGCTTCTATTGGCGCCGCCAATTCATTGGGCGCAGTTGTTCGTGCGTTTGATACACGTAAAGAAGTTGCTGAGCAAATTGAATCTATGGGCGCGCAATTCTTAACCGTAGAAATTAATGAAGATGGTGCAACTGCTTCAGGTTACTCAAAAGAAATGAGTAAAGAGTTCATTGAAGCGGAGATGAAATTATTTTTAGAGCAAGCGAAGGAAGTTGACATCGTTATCACCACTGCTCAAATTCCCGGTAAGCCTGCTCCGAAATTGTGGCTGGACTATCACGTAGATGCAATGAAACCCGGTTCGGTGATTGTTGACCTAGCTGCATCTACCGGCGGTAACTGTACCATGACAAAAAATGGAGAAGTTGTTACAACAAAAAATGGCGTTAAGATCCTTGGTAAATTAGATCAATTGCCTACACAGGCTTCGCAATTATACGGTAACAACTTATGTCATTTGTTAGATGACATGGGTAAAGCCGATAAGTGGAAGATCGATATGGAAGATGCTGTTGTTTCAAGAGCAATGGTAACTTACAATGGAAAAATTAATTGGCCACCTGCACCATTGCAAGTGAGTCCAACTGCTGGTGGTGGTGCTGCAAAAAAGCCCGTTGCTCCTACAGCCGAAGAAACTAAAAAGAATGAAGAGGAATTAGCGAAGAAAAAAGCAATGTCAACCATCATCTCAATGTGTGTTGTTGGGGGATTGCTTTTATTGGTTGGTGCATTTGCCCCGCCTGCGTTCATTCAACACTTTACTGTATTCGTGTTAGCGATCTTCGTAGGATGGCAAGTTATTACGAACGTGTCTCACGCTTTGCACACACCTCTGATGGCGGTAACAAATGCGATCAGCGGAATTATTGTGACGGGTGGATTATTACAAACCAAAAATGATATTGGGAATGTCATGACCATTCTTGCTACCGTTGCCATTTTGGTAGCGAGCATCAATATTGTTGGCGGATTTGTGGTAACACACCGTATGTTGAAAATGTTTAAAAAATAGGAACTGATTATGATGTTTATAGCAAAAGAAATTCAAACAGCGGCGTACTTATTTGCAAGTATCCTGTTTATTTTAAGTTTAAGTGGTTTGGCTTCGCAGGAGTCTGCAAAGCGCGGCGTTCTTTACGGAATTGTGGGAATGGTGGTAGCGATCTTAGCTACGGTAATGGGCCAGGGTGTGGAAGGACATGTGTACATTATCGCGGCCATTGCTATTGCTTCCGTCATTGGAATTATGGTAGCGCGCAAAGTGGAAATGACCGCCATGCCGCAATTAGTTGCGATCCTTCACAGCTTTGTGGGATTAGCAGCGGTGTTAGTTGGAATTGGTTCGTATTTGGATCCTGCAACGCAGCAATTACACGGCGCGGAACACATCATTCACCTGGTGGAAGTATTTGCCGGAATTTTTATTGGCGCAATTACGTTCACAGGTTCTATTGTTGCCTGGGGAAAATTAGACGGCAAAGTTCCGTCTAAACCCTGGAGTTTTGCAGGATTGCAAACGATGAACTTAATACTGGCATTAGCCTGCGTTGCTTGTGGTGTTATGTTTTGCAAAGCGCCCGGAACCGAGGGCATGTTGTATTTGTACATCATGTTGGCAATTTCGTCGTTCATTGGTGTGGTGCTGGTAATGGCAATTGGTGGTGGCGACATGCCGGTGGTAGTTTCAATGTTGAATTCGTATTCGGGTTGGGCTGCTGCTGCTGCCGGTTTTATGTTGAGCAACGACTTATTAATTGTAACAGGAGCTTTAGTTGGATCTTCGGGTGCTATTCTTTCTATGCACATGTGTGAAGCAATGAATCGTTCATTCTTCTCCGTAATTTTCGCGAGCGCGAGTTTAGCGCCAAAAGCCGGAGAGAAAAAGGCAATTGAAGGCGAGGTAACAGCAATGAACCACGAAGAAGTGGCGGGTCTATTGAAAGAAGCAAAATCGGTTGTAATTGTTCCGGGTTACGGAATGGCGGTTGCAAAAGCGCAGTATCCAATTTACGATATGGTACAACGTTTACGCAAGGCCGGAAAAAATGTTCGTTTCGCTATTCATCCGGTGGCTGGTCGTTTACCAGGGCACATGAACGTATTGTTAGCGGAAGCTAATGTGCCTTACGATATTGTATTGGAAATGGACGAGATCAATGAAGATATGCCTGAAACAGATGTGGTGATGGTTATTGGCGCAAACGACGTTGTGAATCCTGCAGCGCAAGATGATCCAACTTGTTCAATTTACGGTATGCCTGTGATCGAAGCCTGGAAAGCGGAAAAAGTGGTGATCATGAAGCGTTCAATGAGCGCGGGCTATTCAGGAGAAGATAACCCTTTATTCTACAAACCAAATTCGGAAATGCTTTACGGCGATGCGAAGGTGAGTGTAGAGAAGTTGTTGTCGTTCATGAATTAATTTTTTAACCACGGAGAACACAGAGTTTTTCATAGAGTTTCATAGAGGAGGGCAATGCTCTCCTTTTTTATTTGTATTTTTCTCCATGTACCTCCATGTGAACCTCTACGTAGCGAAGCGCTCCGTGGTTAAAAAGTGCGTAACAAAAAAGACGCCCCTGGTTGCGAGGCGTCTTGTTGGCGAGACACTTATCTCGGCCTTTACTTAATTTAAGGGTTAAGCAAATTTCTTTTAGGCAAAAGCGTTTCCAAACATTTTCTCTGCCATTGGACCCACCAAAGGTACGGGTTTTTCTTGTCCGTTAGCAGCATTTACGATCCCCATTATCAACAACAC
Organism: Bacteroidia bacterium; assembly: GCA_044229315.1. Taxonomy (GTDB): domain Bacteria; phylum Bacteroidota; class Bacteroidia; order B-17B0; family Aurantibacillaceae; genus Aurantibacillus. The sequence continues at coordinate 653,437 of JBGATG010000002.1, read as the reverse complement.
TAATATTCCTAATCCCACAAATGGAGAAACGATGGCGAAAATAAATCCGATGAACGGAATGAACATTAAGATCATACTCACGATCCAATAGCCAATTCCAAGGATCAATAGACCCGTAGCTTGACGCAAATGATACGTTCCTAATTTTGTTTTATTGTTTCCATGCAATACAATAGCGATGATGTAACCGATCAGCGTGCAATACGATAATATCGCAACAGTTTTATCTTCTTGTACAGCGGGTTGATTTGTTGTTTCCATATGATGTGGTTTTAAAGTTACTCTTTTTCGTCAATATCAATATCTTTCAAATCTCCACCTGCTAATTTTTCGTCACTCAAACTCTCTGTGTCTGCAGGCAATTCCTTTTCCAATTCCGCATCACTTGGTGCGCCATCCGGATTTTCTTCTTTGCTTAACTCCCAACCTTTTTCCGATGTTCCCTTATTAGCGGTAATCACCATAAATGCTAACTGGCGAGCGCGACGGCTTTGGTGAATAGCGCGTAAGAATTTCCCTTGTCTAAATAAAAAACGAGCATAACGTTGATGTCTTACCGACTTAACCATATTACCGGTGTACACTTTGTGTTCTTTTAAAAGTTTGTGTGCATGCATCATCACCACGGTGGTGCGACGGATACATTTTTTAGCGGCAATTCGCTCGCCGGGTCCGGCATGGGCGCCCAGGCTCACAAGCACCATTAACGCAATAAGAATATTTTTCATAAATAATAAGGGTTTATGTCAAAAGTACATTTTCTTTTGTAAGCTGAACAACAATTAATTAGGGAATTCTCTCCCCAACTTGAAGCTATGGAGTTTAACCTTTTTTAATTCAGGGCGTTATAAATTCAAACAAACTATTTTGTACATTTATAAGAGTGAAACACTTTTTGTTCATATGGGTTTTAGCGCTAGGCATGAGTTCGTCTTTTGCTTCTTCGCTTTTAATTCCAATGGATGATTCACAAAAAGATCATTTAAAAGCTTACGGAATCGCCTTCTGGGCGCTACAAAATGAATTGGAAATTCATTGGTTGCTCAACTATCGCGGAGGAAGTTTTATGATCCCGGCTTCAAAAACATTAACCAAGGAATGCGACATTCGCGGAATTACTTACGAAGTTATTGGTGATGCTGCCGCGCAAAGTATTTTGGCCGAGATCGGAAATCCGGAAGTGAATATGGATGCGGTGAAGTTAGAGAAAGCACCAAAGATCGCAGTGTATTCTCCTCCGGGAAAACAGCCCTGGGATGATGCAGTGACCTTAGTTTTAAAATATGCAGAGATCCCTTACGATGTTGTTTACGACGAAGAACTATTCCTCGATAAATTGAAAGATTACGATTGGTTGCATTTGCATCACGAAGATTTCACCGGACAATATGGAAAATTCTATGGCTCATTTGCCGGCGCGGCCTGGTATCAAAATGAAGTGAAGTCGAATGAAGCCCTTGCAAAGAAACTGGGATTTGCAAAAGTATCGCAAATGAAATTGAACTCTGCAAAGAAAATCAAAGAGTTTGTGTTTGGAGGAGGATTTTTATTTGCTATGTGTAGCGCGAGTGATTCTTACGATATTGCTTTGGCTTGCGAAGGAATTGACATTTGCGAGAGCATTTACGATCACGATCCGGCAGACAAGAACATCAATCAAAAAGTAGATCCTTCAAAAGGATTTGCCTTCGAGAATTATAAAATTCACACAAATCCTTACGAATATGAATATTCGGACATTGACACATACACAACGCGCCGGCAATACGGAATGACGGAAAAAACAGACGTGTTCACGCTTTTTGACTTCTCTGCAAAATGGGATCCGGTTCCAAGTATGTTGTGTCAAAATCACACAACAACCATTAAAGCTTTTTGGGGACAAACAGTTGCCTTCGATAAAAAATACGTGAAGAAAAATGTGTTGATCATGGGCGAGGCAAAAGCGTATAACGAAGCGCGTTACATTCATGGTGAACATGGCAAAGGAACCTGGACATTTTACGGAGGGCACGATCCCGAAGATTACGAGCATAGAGTAGAAGAACCACCAACCGATCTGAGTTTACATCCAAATTCACCCGGGTATCGCTTGATCTTGAATAATATTCTTTTCCCGGCAGCGAAGAAGAAAAAACAAAAGACCTGATGCAATTTATCACAAACATCCTTGTTACATCAATAGCGGTACTCATTGTATCGTATCTCTTACCCGGTGTTAATGTGGATACATTTACAACAGCTTTATTGGTTGCTTTGGTTCTAGCCTTCATGAATGCTATCGTAAAACCAATTCTTACTATCCTCACCATTCCCGTTACTATTTTATCGCTGGGATTATTTTTAATTGTGATCAATGGTTTGATCATTATCCTCACCGATAAATTAGTGGATGGTTTTGAAGTTCGCGGATTTTGGTGGGCTTTGCTATTCAGTTTTATTTTATCTATCACCACGGGAATTCTCAATGTAATTATTGGGAACAGGGAGGAAGAGGATCGCAACGAACATTAAGGTGGTTTTGCCACAGAGAAACTAAGACACAGAGTTACGCGGAGAATCTCCGTGAACCTCTGAGACCCCGAGGCTCTGTGGCAGAAAAGAGCTACTCTAAAAGCTTAATATCCCCAATAGAGTTACCGGCAATACCTTTCACGCTTCCGTAAAAATGCGTAGTGTTGAGCAATACTTTTTCCAATTGTTTCTCACGTTCTTTCCAGATCTTTTCCATTTGGATCTTCTCGCGGGTAATGCCGTCTTTCAACGAAACAAAACCTTCCACGATCGCTTCGATCTGCTGTTTGAATTCATTTCCGGTAAGATAATTGTATAACAATTGCATCTTATCGCCTTTATTTTCCTGGCTTGCCAATGCGCCGTGAATCCGAACTAACCCATCGCGTAGCAAGAACGCCAATGGTTTTATATCAGAAAATTTACAGATCCATACGCCTTCCTTCATTCCAAAATGATCCATGTCCTTTGGAAGAACTTCGGTAACAATAACAGCAATATCCGCTTGCGTGGCGCGCATATCGGCTTTTAATTTATCTATCCACTCGTGGGTGAAAGCTTTGGTACGTTTGCTTTCGTAAATGATCTTTCCGCAGGGTTGCGCTAAATTATTTCGCACGTGTTGAATGCAATCCGCGCCTTTTACACCTTTTGCAACTTCTTCAATAACGTCAAACGGAAACGAGCTACGCAGTAATTCTTCCAACACTAATTCAGCAACTTCCCCTTGGGTTTGCATGCTGCCCTGGTCGGCTTTGCGTTGCATTTCTGCGATTAATTTTTTTTGATCCTCAATTTGCTTTTCAAATTCCTTCATGCGCATCTGGCTTTTGTCGGCTTCCAGTTTTTGGACGCGTTCCGCGATCAGTGCACTTTCTTCATTCAATTTTTTCTGCAGGGCAATTTCCATCTCAGCTTCCTTTTCTTTCAAAGCTTGTTCTTTCTTCAGGAAAAGCAATTCTTTTTCCCTGGCCTCTTTTAATTTTGCTTCATTATTGGAATTTGCTTCGGTAAGCGCTCGCAGTCTTGTTTCGTAATCATTGCTGATGTTTTTCCGCAAAGCTTCCTCAATATCCTGCTTCTGATCTTTAAGCGCCTGATCCTTTTCTTTCTTGAACTCCTCCTCTTTCTTGGCTTGCCAGTCCTTGGCTTTGGCGTTCAACTCCTTTTCCAGCTCCACTCTAAAGGCATCCGTTGCATCGAACTCGGTCTTGCAATTCGGACATTTTATTGTTGATTTGTTGCTCATAATTAGGCCCCGCCGGTATGTAAATTTATAGATTTAATAACAGATTAATTCGCATTTTTATAAACAATTAAAAGGGTGATTTTTACCATATGAAACAGTTGTATTTAGTGCGTCATGCCAAAAGCGATTGGGGCGATGAATCCTTAAGGGATATTGATCGTCCTTTGGCCGATCGTGGTTACAAAGCCGCCTACGAGATGAGCGATTGCCTCATTAAAAAACAAAGAGCACCCGATATTTTTATTAGCTCCGATGCTACGCGCGCTCTTAGCACAGCGATGATCTTTGCAAGAGCTGCGGATCATGCTACCAATGAAATTGTGGTATTACCACAAGTGTACGAGAGCACCGCGAAAACGCTATTGGATGTGATCCATCAAATAGATGATAAGAACAACAGTGCCGCTATTTTTTGTCACAACCCGGGCGTTACCAATTTGGCAAATGAACTGGGCGACCTCTTCTTCGAAAATTTACCAACCTGCGCTTTGGTGGCATTTGAATTTGATGTGAAGAGTTGGAAAGATGTTTCCAAAGGAAAAATAGCGTACTATCAATTTCCCAAAGAATTTAAATAACTTCCGGTACTTATTATGGGCAAACAGAAAAAGAAAAAATCACCTTATATCAATCGCGAGATAAGCTGGCTTTCTTTTAACGAACGCGTGCTGCAGGAGGCCGAAGATAAAACTGTGCCGCTTATTGAGCGCTTAAAATTCCTTGGTATTTTCAGCAATAACCGCGACGAGTTTTACCGCGTGCGCGTTGCTACTGTACGTCGTTTGGCAAAGCTCGGCAAAAAGGCCATGTACATTTACGGGGAAGATCCTCGTGAACTTCTCACGCGTTTGCAACGCCGCGTTATTGAGCAACAACAGAAATTTGAAGATATTTATCAGGAGCTTTTGAAAGAGTTAGCCGATAACAATGTGTTTATCATTAACGAAAAGCAACTCAACGTTGAGCAGCAAAAATATGTGCACGATCATTTTGTGCGCGAGGTAATGCCAATGCTGTTTCCCATTATTACCGACGATTCAAAACCTTTTCCGTTCTTAAAAGATAAGGCAAGCTACCTGTATTTGAAATTGAACGAGATCAAAGATTCGCGAAAGAACAAATACGCCTTGATCGAGATTCCGTCGCGCATTATTTCGCGGTTCATTATTATTCCAAGCAAGGGCAACAAGCATTTTGTGATGTTATTGGATGATGTGATCCGCTTTAATACCGATCTTATTTTTGAAGTATTTGGTTTGCGTACGGTGGAAGCTTACAACATTAAACTCACGCGTGATGCCGAGCTTGACATTGACAACGATGTAAGCAAAAGCATGATCGAGAAGATGAGCAAGAGTTTGAAAGCGCGTAAGCAGGGGCAACCTGTACGTTTTGTGTACGATGCCGCGATGCCAAACGACATGTTGCGCTACATCATGCGCAAATTGGGAATGGCTAGAAAAGATAACGCTATTCCGGGCGGACGTTACCACAATTTCAAAGACTTTATTAATTTCCCTACCCTTGGCGAAAAGAAATTGGTGTACGATCACCCGGTGCCAATGGAGCATAAATACCTTACCGATCAAAAGCAAACTATTTTAACTGTGTTGCGTACCAAGGACGTGCTGTTGCATTATCCGTATCACACCTTTAATCACATTGTGAATTTACTGCGTGAGGCATCCATTGATCCTATTGTAGAGAGTATCAAAATCACCTTATACCGTATGGCAGATTCGTCGCGTATCGCCAATGCATTGATCAACGCGGTGAAGAACGGAAAGAAAGTAATTGTGCTTGTGGAATTACAAGCGCGTTTTGATGAAGAGAATAATATTTATTGGGCAAACAAATTAAACGAAGAAGGAGCGAGAGTGATTTACGGTGTGCCGGGATTAAAAGTACACAGCAAATTATTTTTGATCACTACCAAGGAAAAAGGAAAGGAAATGCGTTACGCTCACGTGGGCACCGGCAACTTTAACGAAAAAACCGCACGCATTTACACCGATTTTGGTTATTTGACCTCTAACCGAGACATCACTAGTGAAGTAGCCAAAGTATTTGAATTTTACGAGAACAATTTCAAAGTATCGCAATTCAAACATTTGGCGGTAGCCCCTTTCTTTATGCGTAGTACGTTCACACAATTGATAGATAACGAGATCAAATTTGCCAAGAAGAAAAAGAAAGCGGCCATTTTTTTGAAATTGAACAGCTTGGTGGATAGAGAGATGGTGGACAAATTGTACGAGGCAAGCAGAGCGGGAGTGAAGGTGACGTTAATCGTTCGCGGGGCATGCAGTTTGGTGACTGAAGTGGACGGTTGGAGCGATAACATCAAAGCCTATAGCTTGGTGGATAAATATTTAGAGCACGCGCGCATTTTTATATTCAATAACGGAGGAAATGAGAAGATGTATTTGTCTTCAGCTGATTGGATGAGCCGAAATTTGGACAGCAGAAGTGAAGTGGCCGTGCCAATTTACAACGAGGAGATCCGCAAACAGATCAAGGACATTGTGAACATTCAGCTAAGCGGCAACACCAAATTGAGGATCATTGATCGCTACCAGGAGAACGCGTATAAGAAACAACAAAAAGGAGAGAAGAAAGTACGTGTGCAGGATGAAATATATAACTATTTGCTGGAAGACACTCAAAAGTATTTGAAGCGAACACAGCGATCTAAACTAATCATGAACTAATGGTATTTGCCGCGATAGACATTGGAAGTAACGCCATGCGTCTTTTGTTTTGCCGGGTTTACAAAGTAGATGGAAAACCCCACTTTAATAAAGAAGAATTGATCCGTATGCCCATTCGTTTGGGCGAAGATGTATTTACGCACGGAAAGATAAGCGAGGAAAAAACAAATCGTTTGGTGACCACACTGCGCGGATTTGCGGATCTCATCAAAGCTTATGGCGTGCAAGCGCACAGAGCCGTTGCAACGAGTGCCATGCGAGATGCCAGCAATGGCGCCGAGATCATTGACAAAGTAAAACGCGAGACCGGTTTGGTGGTGGAGATCATTGACGGAAAGCTGGAAGCTAATTTGGTTTTTAGTAATCACATTGAGGAGTTGATCAACCCTAAGCACGCGTATTTGTATATTGACGTGGGTGGAGGAAGTACTGAGTTAACATTGTATTTCAACAGTAAAGTCATAGCGGCCAAGAGTTTTAATATTGGAACCGTGAGGATGTTGTTGGATAAGGTGGCGAAAGATGAGATGGAGGAAATGAAGATCTGGTTGAAACGAAATACCGTGGGTGTGCATCCTTTGTATGCCATTGGATCGGGAGGGAACATCAACAAGATCTACAAAATGAGTGGAAAGAAAGATACCAAACATTTGAGTTACGAGAAGTTGAAAGGTATGTACGAGATGTTGAACTCTTACACCGTGCAAGAGCGTATTGAGCGTTTGGAAATGAAACCCGATCGCGCCGACGTAATTGTGCCTGCGGCAAAGATCTTCTTGACTGTGATGAAAACAGCAGACATTGAACGTATTTATGTACCGCAAATTGGATTGAGCGATGGGTTGGTACATGAATTATACGAAAAGTACTCTCATAAACATAAATGAGTTTAAGGTTTAAAAGTTTAAAGTTTGGCGGGGACTCTATCTCCTAAACTTTAAACCTTCCAACTTTAAACTGTATTGAAATTTGACTGTAATTCCACATACTTTATTCTTAAGTTTCGGCATCACCGACGCCATCGATATCATTTTGGTGGCTATCATTTTGTATTTGGTTTACAACCTCGTTAAAGGCACCGCCGCTACAAATATTTTTATAGGCCTTGCTTTAATTTACGTGGCTTATATTATTGTACGTGCCTTTGAATTTAAATTACTCGGTTCCATACTCGGCAAGTTTGTGAACGTGGGCGTTATCGCCATTATGATCGTGTTCCAGCAAGAGATCAGGAAATTCTTACTGTATATTGGTAGCAATGAGTTCTTAAAGAACAGAAATTGGACGAACGTTTTAAAATTTAGCAGCAGTTTACAACATGAATTATATTTGGATATTAAAGAAGTAAGCGCTGCTTGCTTTGCCATGAGCGAAACAAAAACAGGAGCATTAATTATTGTAAGCCGCCGCAGCGACCTCAAATTTTATATCCAAAGCGGAACACCTATTGATTCTATGGTTAACAGTAAAGTATTAGAAAACATCTTTTTTAAGAACTCTCCTTTGCACGATGGCGCCGTTGTTATTAAAGATAACCGCGTTGTTGCCGCTCGCTGCGTTTTACCTGTTACCGAAAGAGAAAATTTCCCCGCGCACTATGGCATGCGCCACCGCGCCGCGGTTGGTGTTACAGAAGTTAGTGACGCCATTGCCATCACCGTTTCCGAACAAACAGGCAATGTTTCTTTAACAGTTGGAGGAGAGATCAATGCCGAACTGAACAAAGAGAAATTAGAATATCTTCTCGAAAAAAATCTTGCTTCATCTGGCCGTTGAGGTTCTCGACGCACGATCGCTGAGCTTGTCGAAGCGTCATCCCCCTCTTGAGAGCTTGTCCTGAGCTTGTCGAAGGAGGGTGGCATTTGCGCAGCAAATGACGGGGGAGGAAAACTGTTCCACTCGCCACCCTTCATCCCTTCCCTCAAACCACCCACAATTTTCACTCAACCATCTTCATGCATTCGCCATTTTGGCGTAAGATGCTTAGAGGATACACCATAGATACTTGGTACATACTTCATGGATAAGCCATACATAGCTTATATGACAAGGGGTTGGTGTGACAGGGTGGCAGAAAGTTCAATGCTGTGCTATTTGGTGCAAACGCAGCATGATGCGAAGGAAAAGTGTTTTTGTGACTAATTTTTAATCACTTTAAAAAACGTCACCTGGTCGTTTACCTGAAGATTGATGATGTAAATTCCCTCCGGAAGATCAACCTGAATAGGTTCATTCATCTTTTGTTGTTTTGAAGAAAATACTTTTTGGCCCAAGGTGTTTACAATTTCCAAGCGGTCGATGATAACGTCTTTTAGTTGTGAGTTGATAGTAATCATATCTTCAAAAGGATTTGGGGAAGGCATGAATGTATTTTCTTTATAACTGAAATGGGCAAGGCCCAAACTGCAATCTACAGTGACGCTAACAGTTTTCGCGCAATTAATTGCGGTGTTTGTGACCACGCATACATATACGCCAACACTTGTGCCAATTACCGAGCTCTGCGTTGTTGGTCCTGAAATACCTGGCCCACTCCACGCAAACGTAAGATCTGCTGTGCCATTATAATAGTTTGGGCTTACATTCACTGTTTGTACCGGGCAGCCGGAACCGATGGTTGCGTCGGTAATGCTTAGTACATATTCAGCCGGTGCAGTAAACGTGCTCACGAATTTACAGCCATTAGTTTGAGAAGTAGCCGTTGCAGTATTTACAATGGTGGTTGTGGTATAGCTTGTTCCTGTAAATGTTGGCGGCGAAGGCGTTTGCCAATCAAAAATGTGACCTAGTGCAACATACAATGTTTGCGTTGTTGTTGCATTTAAATCTACGGTTGGGTTTGAACAGGTAATGCTTTGATTTGGCGTTGCTGTAATAGTGAAGTAGGGAATGCGTGTGTCTTGCACCACATGATAGGTGGCCGTTCCAATACATTGTGTAATCGTGTTAGTTACAACAACGGTGTGTATGCCCAAGCCAATGATCATTGTTTGAGCATTTGGATAATTGGTTTGAGTACCAATGGCTACAATGGGACCATTCGTAAAGGTGTTGATCGGTAATATCCAATTAATGCTTGTATTGGGACTATTTGTTATTCCGGTTAAAAAAGCAACTGGTTTTTTGCAGCTGAGCATTGGATTGTCTGAGGTATAATAGGCGTTAGGTGCAGTTGTATTTTGTGTCACACAAACAGATTGTGAACCAAGGCAATTATTTGTTTGGTCACGTACCCAAACCACATAAGTTCCCGGCGTTGTAACATTGGTGAGCGAGAAGGTTGATGAAAATGACGTGGGTGTTGATGTAACAGGAGGAGTCATGAAAGCGAAAACACATGAGACACTCGCAACCGGTGAAGTGCTAACATTTGGTACTTGCATGCTTACCGCGCTAGCGCTACCACAGCCCAAACTAAAATTGCTTGGACTAGTAACAGTGAATACAGGTACACCAACGCTCGCAGTTACTTGTACAGACTGAGTGGCGGCACATCCATTTGCTGGATCAACAGATTCAAACCAATATGTGCCTGGATTGCCTGCGCATAATACGTTAAATGTACCACAGTTTACGCTTTGATAAGTTTTGTTACCTGATGGCGAATTCTTCATATACCAATTAGTGGTATTATTACCAGTGCATGTAACGGTAAAACAACCAGAACTACCTGCGCATGAGATATTATTTACTGTTGGAGTTACAACAATGCTGACAGCGGGAACCGTAAAATTTTGTGCGATAAAAAATGTTTGCGTATATATAGAAGACGTATTATTATTGTCTTGTGCAGTAACTGTCCAAGTACCGCCTTGCGAAAGATTAATGAAGTTTCCATAAAGCGGACTTGCGCCATTTGTCCAAGTATATGAAAATCCTGTTTGTTGTGAAGCCATCATGGTAATTGTTGGCTGTTTGCATGTCAATGTATAATCATTTGCGGGAGCGTAAGCGAGTTGCGCTCTGCTATAGAATGTCAGTAAGACTAAAACAGAAAGGATGTAGATCTTTTTCATGGAACTAGGTTTGTACCCGAAGCTAATACGAAGATAAGGAAGATTTGGTTGGGGATTTGCGCCAATGAACCGAATTTCCCAGCCAGATATAAATCTTTTTCTCCTCTCTCCCCTCGTTCGTCGCCATCCGGAATCCTCCGCCCTTCGGGCTGCTCTTTTTCAAAGGAGGAAATCAGGACTTGCAGAATGGAATTATGGGCTTAGCAAAAAGGTTTGTGATTCAGTGATCTCAAGTTGGCCGGGACATTTTGTCCCGTAGAATAAACTCTGCGTACTCTGCGGTTCCTGGCACAATGGCTCATTTGATCACCTTAAAGGATCTCACGTGTCCATCAACCTCCAAATTCAAAATATAAATTCCCTTTGGAAGATCAACTTGTATAGGCTCATTTACCTTTTGTTGTTTTGAGGAAAATACTTTTTGTCCCAAGCTATTTACAATTTCAAGGCGGTCGATAGTAAAGTCTTTGAGTTGTGAATTGATGATGAGTTGGTCGTTGAAAGGATTGGGAGAAGGATAAATAGAATTTAATTTTTCATTTTCCTTTAGGTTCATATCAAAATAGCAACTGTAAACACCGGGCTTTTGATACAATAGAAAGTTGTTATCCTGATAGCAGGCAAAGAAATCTGTCCACACATCGGTAACACAAATGCTTTGAGGATAGAACTGTTTGTCAAATCCCGCCATGCGTTCAACCAATACTTGAGTATAGTCACCAAAATAAGTGTTCACATTTACTGTAAGCGTTTTTAATGTGATGCTATTGATCATAACGGTTCCGGTTGCAAGAACAGTAACACAATCATTAGAATCGCAGCCGTGTTCAATAGGAATTCTCCATTTTGCGCCAACGTTGGCATTAAGATCCACAAGGGTATCAAAAATATTATCCTGTGCATTGTATATATAGTACACGTTAGTGTTGCTGTAAACAAAATAATCCGGGGAGTAAGTTATTATGGTGCTGGGATTACTTGAAGCACCAACTACACCGGTAAACGTGCGAACGATTTGCGAACATACTTGGCTGTTGATAGTAATTGTGTTTGTGACCTTGAATTCGGTTGAGCCAACTTTATATCCGCTTACAAAGGGACTATTTGTTTTATAATGCCAAACCGCACCCGGTTGAGGCCAGGTTTGGGATGCTGAATAAAGACTGACAAAAAGAAAAATAATAAAGTAAAGTTTTTTCATGGCATCACTTTTATTAAATGTACAGAAAATTCAGCTGCCTTACAATGCCGTTGGTTACGTGAATGTGTGCGGTGGTTACTTTTGTTACATTCCAACCGATGGAAAGCCCTTCGACTCCTCCTTCGACAAGCTCAGGACGACGGCTCAGGGTGACACGGCTGGCAGAAGGGTTTTAATGAAGTAATTCCATGCTTGCGTGAGGGATTGCAGCGGAAATCCTTTTGCTTCCATGTTTTTCCACCGCAAAAGATTGCAGCGTAAAGCCCGACCCGAGCCTTCGCGAATTTGGGGCGAGGGGCACGCCCAAAAAATTCTAACGTTTACTCTTATCCCTGTCCTCCATGTGTAGGTCCTTGTCAAAAGGACTTTTGGTAAAAGGATGGATCATTTGTTTGAGGTAGCCTTTGGGATAATTGGCTTCGTGAACTCCGGTGCCTTCGGGCCATTCATTGCCGGGTAAATAGTAAGTGCCAAAGATGCGATCGATGAAGGGGAAGATAGTGGCAAAATTCTTTCCGTAATATTTTGGGTCTTCGCAATGATGCCAGTGATGGTATTGAGGCGTTGCCAAAATATATTTTAAGAAACCAAAGTTTATTCGCGTGTTGGCATGAATGAGCACGGCGTGAATGGCCATGAACAAAATATAAATATTAAATACCAAAGGTGAAAAACCAAACACATACAAAGGTGTGAAGGCCGCGCAACGCGTTACAAAAATATCAATGAAGTGTGTGCGACTTCCGGCCAACCAATCCATGGCCTTAGTAGAATGATGAATGGAATGAAAACGCCAGAAATATTCGTGAGAATGAAAAAAGCGATGTGCCCAGTATTGGCAAAAGTCGGCAACAAAAAACGCGAGCGCTAATTGCACAATGAAAGGCAAACCTTGAATGAATGTATGAATTCCACCGAGATCAAATTTTCCGAATGTTTTAGTAACGCTAGTTGTCACCACCACACTAAAGAACTGAATAAATAAATGACTCACGGCAAAATACACCAGGTCGGTACGCCACTCCTCATGAAAGCGCGCTTGCTCATTATTTTTTGGCCACACCATTTCAATAGGAACAAAGATAATGGCCATTAATAAAAGATCGAGCAACAACCAATCTAAACCCAAATACCATTTGTTGGGAGTAACTGCACTTGGCTCTACTTGCAAACCGCCAATGAAAATAGTTCCTACAATTATTAAAATAGCAATAAGAGCATAAGAACGTTTTTTGCTTAAAATAAAACTCAGCACCGCAAAAAGCAATGCGGCAATGATCACGCAGATCAATAATACTTTCATACTTTCCCCCGTGTACACATTTCTGAACTCGGGGGAAGTTAGAATGCGCGGGTATTTAAAACAAAATACCGCTAAAAAAGTAAGCGCGGCTAAAAAGATGGCGATGAAGCCGCTTATTTTTCCTTCGCCTATTACTAAACGTTTGCTCATGCGTATGAAGATAAGGATTTCTTTTTTCCTTTAAAAAATGATTTTTTTCGCTATCGCAACCGCAAATTCCAGGCGATTTGGAAAGTTGTTGTTCAGACGGTAGCGGTGGAAGACGAAATAGATTTACGTTCTGGGTAAAGAACAAAGAGGGTCGATGATTTGCAAAATGAAAGAGTGCAATTTAATCTGCTACATTCTTTTTCTCCAGCTTTTTATGCGTTTCAGGAATTTCCATCAAAGCTGCGGTGCAGTAAAATGGTCGCAATTCAAATTTTAAAACACCGGCTTTTACGGCTGGGTCGGTTTCGGTAAGCTGTTTAGCTTCATCAATAGTGGCTACATTAAAAATAAAGATACCGGCCGATGTTCCCTTATCTAAAAAAGGTCCGGCCACTATTAATTTCTTTTCGTCGGCCAAACGCTGAATATTTCTTAAATGCGCTTTTTGGGTCTCTACCCGTTTGGCTGAGTCTTTAAGCGGTGTGCCACTAATTAAGAACGCCATTACATACTTTTTCATTCCGTAATTATCGGCTCCAAGTTTTTTGGCCAATAGGGAATCGTAAGTAACTTTTGTTTGCGCATTACCCTTGTGTAGGCAGGCAAAAGCCAATAGAACAAATACAATGTTTTTCATAAATAAAATTTGGCGGTTAAGGTACTCCCCGGGTCGTAGCAATGCAAACCGCTGGTGTAAATGGGGTGGCGCTAGTACCTCTAAAAAACGTATATTTATACTTTATTTGAATAGCATGCGAAAACACCTTACCTGCCTATTTGTAGCGATCGCTTTTTTTGCACAATCGCAAACCGGCTTTAACTACGCTAAAGATTTTAATACGGTTCTTGCAAAAACCAAAGACAAGAATGACCCTTGGAACTACTATAAATTACTATCGCGCTTTAAAAAGAATGATAGCACACTTACAAACCCTGATATATTAGCGCTGATGATAGGGTTTACGTCCATGCCGCAATACGATCCGTATTCTTCGCCAAGTAAAGAGCGCGTGATCGTTGACCTGAACGCGGAAGGGAAATATGAACAGGCTTTAGAAAAAGCCGATGAATATATTGCTTTACAACCGCTAAGTATCAAAATACTTTTTGAACGCTCTTTTGCGTATTACAAAGCGCATATGGAAGATAGCGCCAAGAAATTTTCGGGACAAGCAAAAAAGATCTTCAATGCTATGAAATATAGCGGCGACGGAAAAACAATACAAAGACCTATTTTTAGTTTGAATGTGGATGACGCGCAAGAGTACATTCTTAAATTTCTTTCGGCGGGTACCGGTTTAAAAGGTTCGCAAAAAGACGAGAATAATAATTCTGTAGATTTTATTGAAGTGGTAACAAAAGTGCAGGAACCTTACAATTTGTATTTCATGGTTCAGCACATTCATGATAAATTACCTTTAGATCTTGAAGATCCTGTGAAAAAGGAGAAGAAGTTGAAGAAGGAATCGGAAAAGTAGTTTTTCGTACCCTTTGTGAATCTCGAAGAGTTCAGTAGTCGGACTTCTCAAGATCTAGCCATACATTTAGAATATGTACCATTGGTCAATTTCCGGAAATGTTATTTTCATTTCAGCGTAATTTCGATGAAAAGCTACTATGAAATTGAAAAGTATATTGTGTGTCCTCACCATCGTACATGGTGTTTTATTTAGTGCGCAAACATTATCACGTCGCGCTTTCCTGGGGATACAAATGGAGAACGTAAATGAGGAGGTGCAGCGTGTCATGAAACTGTCGGTGGCGCAAGGTGTGCTGATCTCACAGGTTATTTCAGGTTCCACGGCTGAGGCTGCAGGCTTTTTGAAGAGCGATATACTATTGAAATTTGGCGAAACGGAAGTAAAAGGGAGAGATGATGTATTCGCTGCGTTAAAGAATTTCAACGAGGGCGGAAAGATCGAGTATACTTTGTTAAGAGAAGGAAAATTAATTTCAAAAGCGCTAACTATAAAGGGTATTCCAAAGGAGAGTTACAAAGATCTTGATGTGATCTATGGACAGGTAAAAGTTGGTGATGATCTTTTGCGTAGTATTGTTACCAAACCGAAGAAGCAAGGAAAATATCCGGCGGTATTGTTCATACAGGGAATTGGTTGCAACAGCTATGACACGCCGATGGATACAGAGCGTGCAGATATTCAGTTGCTAAATCAATTGGCGAGAAACGGTTATGTTGTTATGCGTGTGGATAAATCAGGAATGGGAGATAGTAAAGGACCGCCCTGCGATAAATTGGATTTCATCACAGAGTTAGAGGGGTATAAGCAAGCTTTTGCCACAATGCGAGATTTGAATTACGTAGACTCACAGAATTGTTTTGTTTTTGGTCATAGCATGGGTGGTGTAATGGCGCCGCTAGTTGCAAAGAGTGAAAATGTAAAAGGAATTGTAGTATATGGAACTATGGGCGTTAATTTTATGGAATACTGGATGAATACCCGTAAAACAATAGCTCAGGCATATAAACTGAACGCTATTGAAACAGATGACTATATCAAAGAACAGTGTGAATGCGCGTCGATGCTGTTAACAGCAAAAATGAAAAAGGAGGAGATCATTAAAGTAAATAAGGAATGTGAGGAAGCGATCAACGTATTATTGCTACGCGACTATCAATATTGGTATCAATTGTATCAGGTGAATACTCCGAAGAACTGGAGTGAGTATAATGGTAAAGTACTATCAATATGGGGAACATCGGATTTTATTACATCTAAGGAAGAACATTTGAAAGTGCGCGACGTGGTGAATACATATCACCCGGGAAATGCGGGTTATGCCGAGGTGCAAGAAGCCGGACATGCGTTTCAAACGGCTTCCGACTATGTAGAAGCAAAAGACAATCCCGGACCGTATAACCGTGAAGTAGGAAAAACGTTGGTGAACTGGTTAAAGACCGTGAACGGCTGATCTTATGAGAAATCTCCTCGTTTTTATTTTTGTGATGTGTTCATCGGCTTCTTTTTCGCAAGAGAATAAACTAATGAAAAATTTATTGGATACCACATTTGCGCGTTATAATCGCCTGGGGATCCAGGGCTGGGGACTTGGCTACAAGGAGAATTTTGAGGCGGTTATAAGTGCTGAGAATCTGGAATCTCAAGAGAAATTATTTGAAAATTCAAAGTCGGCTCTTAATAAGCTCACCTACGGTAAACTGGATGAGTACCACCGTTTATTATTTGAACAATTGGATTATGAGGTCAAGCTGAATTTAGAGCGCATTGGTCTGGAGAAAAAATGGTTGGCTGCTGGAGGCACGATCCCAAAATTGGGATTACATGCCCTCGGTAAAGAATGGTATGTACATTATCTCAAGAAGTGGATAACTACTGATTACACGCCTGAATTTTTATATGAGTTTGGCTTAAAGGAGATAAAGCGGTGTAATGAAGCAATAGCAGCTTTGAATTCCAAGCCCGAGAACTTGAGTTTGGTTGTTTTCACAAATAAAGAAAGAATTGCAAAGCGATATGATAGTATTGAAGCGGTTGTAAAAAAGAACATGTCGCCTTTTTTTGATACAACTATTTTGAAACCGATCGAGCCGATGTCGTGGCCCGATGCTACTTACAATACGCCGCCGGGCATGTATTTAAACAAGAACGATAATTCTTATGGCGTAAGTGTGTTTCAATATAGTTTTTATAATGATCAGCACAAAGAAATGAACATGGATTGGTTGTTCATGCATGAGGCTATTCCCGGACATCATTACCAGGCGTGTTTTAGAGAAACATTGAAAAAGCAACATCCATTCCAGTCTTTATTTTATTATGCGGGAAATGCCGAAGGTTGGGCGGCCTATATAGAATATTTGGGAAAGGACCTTGGTTTATATAGAACGCCCCAAGCGGAGTATGGTCATTTGCAATGGGATCTTGTGAGATCTACACGTATTTGCATCGACATTGGCATTCATTACAAAGGCTGGAGCAGGGACGAAGCTTTAAAATTCTGGAAAGAGAATATCAAAGGACAGGATGACATAGCAGAACGCGAAGTGGATCGTTGCACGCGTTGGCCCGCGCAGGCTATTAGTTACAAAGCAGGTGCGTATTGGATCATGCAGCAAAAACAAAAATTCAAGGGAACGCCGAAGGAGTTTCACAAGAAATTCCTGAGTTTTAGTTATTGCCCTTTGGCCATCATTAACATGAATTAATGCTTAGAGCTTAAGCGCTTCTGAAATACTTAGTTTGTCCTTAATAAGTAACTGTTCGAAATTTTTCCTTTGTTTGATGATGATCTGATTGGTGGTGTGTTTGGTAATGGCAAAATCGTATTCGATGGCTTCGCGACCTGATGTTTGAAGTAAAGCAAGAAACTGAACTTCTTTATCTTCTAACTTTCGTTCATTCCGAAATGTAAAATTCCAATATGCTTTTTGGCGGATCTTTAAACCGGAGAATCTCCGGTTTGGAAATGTGGTTAGCCCACTGGTGAAATACCGAAGATTGTACACATTGTCTTTCAACGAGATCACAAATTTTTCGGTAAGCGTGATCTGTTGTTTTCCACCTTCAATATTTTGCGTGCCGGTATTCACTTGTACATTGGCGTCAACCACACGGCATTGGTAATACACCAACGAATCGCCATTCGCCAATTTCCCGATCAAGGTGCCTTGGGTTTTCTCATTAAATAGATTTTGCGAAAATGCTGTTGTGAACGCGCAAATAAATATGAAGATGAGTTTTTTCAATTGCCGTAATTCAATTTTACTTTTTTACTAAGCTCGATAGCTTTTTGTTTTACAGCTGTTACATCGCTGTTCAAACCATCGTAAGTTAAAACAACCGCCATTCTTCTGTAAGGACGTGTAGTTGGTTTATTGAATATACGAATGTCGCTTCGCTTTGTGTTTAAAATTTCTGTTAAACCTTCGTATTCTTTTACTTTTCCCTCGCGATCAGCCAATACAACTGCCGATGCACCATTGCGCTCCAAAGTAATTTGCGGAATTGGTAAACCTAATACCGCGCGGGCGTGTAATTCGAACTCACTGAAATTTTGTGTTCCTGCCAAGGTAACCATACCAGTATCGTGTGGACGAGGAGAAAGCTCAGAAAAATAAACGCCTTTCTCAGTTAGGAAAAATTCAACGCCCCAAAGTCCAGAACCGCTTAGTGCTTTGGTAACTTTATCGGCCATTTGTTCGGCGGCTCTTAGATCCACATCGCTAATGGCGCAAGGCTGCCAGCTTTCCTGGTAATCGCCACGCTCTTGTCGGTGTCCAATTGGCGGGCAGAATAGTGTTGGTCCGTTCTTTTGCGTAACAGTTAGTAACGTAATTTCCGAATGAAATTTAATGAATTCTTCAATGATCACTTCTTTATAATCCCCGCGCGATCCTTCCATGGCGTAGTTCCAACTCTTTTCAATATCTGCTTCCGCTTTTACAACGCTTTGTCCTTTTCCACTGCTGCTCATTAGCGGCTTCACCACGCAGGGAATTCCGATCTTTTTTACATTTGACGTAAATTCTTCAAGCGTAGTTGCGTATAAATAATTCGCCGTCTTAACGCCTAGTTCTTTTGCAGCCAGATCACGGATCGCTTTTCTGTTCATGGTAAAGTTGGCGGCTTTCGCACTGGGCACAACAGTTATTCCTTGTTTTTCGTAATCGTAAAATCGTTCGGTTCTTATGGCTTCAATTTCTGGAATTAAAATAGTGGGTTTGTGTTTGGCGATCACGCCATCAAGCGCTGCTCCATCCAACATGTTGATCACTTCAAATTCGTGAGCTACTTGCATAGCAGGCGCACCGGCGTAAGAGTCAACTGCAATTACATATTGTCCTAAACGCTGCAAAGCGATCACTAATTCTTTTCCTAACTCGCCACTACCGAGTAATACTATTTTTTGTTGAAGCATGCTGTTCTATTTAAACGTGAATTTTCCGTTACTGTAATCCGTTGGGTAATGATCCTTAAGAGCGAAATAAAAAATATAGCCAGCCGCCAAACCAATGGACCCTCCAATGACGCTCCAGATCTTTCTTTTTTGGCGTGCGTTGCGTTCGTAACCTAAAATGTAAGCGTCATAATCTAATAGTTTTGGATCGCTCACCGTGCGCTGGCGAATTTTAATTTTTGTAATTCCACTAGCCGCCATAAAACCATAAGGGAGTACCGGCGCGAAAAATGTTCCGGTTGCTCCGCCAATAAATCCGAAAAGTCCGGCGGTGATACCGCATGCTTTTGGTTTAAAATATTTTCGGCTGTCGCGCTCACCAATAATGAACAATCCCATTTCTTCGCGCGTGAACCAATTATTTCGAAGCGTGTCTTGTGAGTAATACCAATGCGTAAAACCTTTGGCGTAACTCACTTTAAATAATTCGTCTATTTCATAATGCAAACGCTTATCCGGTTTTTTTGGATCCATGATAGTGACCGCACCCAAAGAAGAATCGATCACCGTTTCGCCTATCACATTTCCGTTCATTAAATAAATAGAGTCTTTTACCTCTTGGGAGAATGCGAGTTTTGTAAAGAAAATCAAGATGAAAATAAAAACGAATCTAAGGGCGGAATTCATATGGTAAATATAGGCATTTTATAGTTATTAATTACCCGCCCACACACCTGGCTAGATCTCATCACCCTTCGGGGTGATTTCACATTTAAAGCAGTTGCCCTAGTTTTGTTCTATAAAATCAACTGTATGAAAAAAACACTTTTACTTCTGGTTAGCTTTTTAATGGTTAGCATTTTGCAGGCACAATTCAGTATTCCTGCACCCACCGATGCGGCAGCATTGGCCAAATTAAAATCATCGGAGGCCCTGGCCGGTGAACTAAAACAGCAAGGGTTAACTCAAAATGATGTGATCATTAAATTGGAAAAAAAGGAGGCCAAATTTTTAGAGTCCGACGAGGTATGTTATCGAATGTACAGGGACAGCAAAAAAATAGAAGGATCGAACTATCTTTTTTCTTACAGCATTGTGGCAAAGCAAAGTAAACCCGGCGAAAAACTATCAACCAAAGCTTATGTTTGGTACACGCGGGTAGATATTACCAAAACAACCTGCAATATTGAGAATGTTTGGACCTACGAATTTTCGCAGGTAGATCCGTTTTCTTTAGAAACAAAGAACGGGTTGCTTAGCGTTGGTGATGCCGAAAAATTAATTATGGACACCCTTAACAAAGGCTTGGATCTTGATAAGAATAATCACAATCCGGCAGAGTATGGAAAAATACGAACTGGAATAGAAGAGATATGTCGCATAGATGGTTTAAAAACCTGCGAGTTTGGGAAGGCAAATTGTGCGCAACGTTACGAGGTAAAAAATGAGATGTACGGTCAAAAGCATATTATGTGCTTTGAGGTAGAATTATATAGAGCTGTTTACGAGACGGGGGATGTATTATACGGGTCGATGCGGGGATTGAGAAAATTCAAATGTTTGTTGTACACCGAGTTTGAGCGTAAAGGTGCAAAGGTGATGATAACAACAATTTACTTAAGCGAGCTCTCTAACGATGTGGTAATGGAAAACAAGGATATTAAAAAGCCATACGACGTGTTCTATGTTCCTTTATCTAAAACCAAAGTTCAAAACATTCGCAATAAATTTGAAGAAGGAAAGCCCGACCCAAAATCTATTCGTTATTACATGAATGATTTTAAAGATATGGCAAGCGATCTTAATCAAAACCTTGGCAAGAACTACGAATCGAACATGAAAGTACTTACAAAATATTTTACCGAAGCCGATGCCATGGAGGCGGCAAAAAAATACGCAAAATCTGTTAACGACGGCTATAAGTACGACAAATGGCAGGCGAACTTTAATGAAGAGGAAATGATCATAAAGCTATCTGTGAAAAGGCAATTAAAGAAATACAATCCCAACGAAACCGGTATAACTATCACACCGGAGGATGTGAAGCTAGTGAATGGAAGATACCTGATCAAAGGGTTAAACTGGAATTAGATCAAAGCCAGCCATTTTTGTTGGCAAGCACTATCACGTCTATCATAGAAGCGCATCCGGTTTTTGCAAGAATGCTTTTACGTTGCGATTTGATGGTTTCGGTGCTCCGTTGAGTTCTGTTGGCAATTTCTTTCGACGACAGTCCCTGGTGAATGAAGCGAATGATCTCGTATTCTTTAGGCGTAAGACCGTAATCTTGCGACGCTTCATTTTCCAAGGAGAAGAATCGTTCATAGATCTTTTCCCATTTACCTTTAGCATTTTGGTAAGTGATGCGGCAAAACAATTCGGGCTTTGAATGAATGTCGGTAATGTCGCTGGAAGTACCCATGATCACCAAAGGATTTCGGTATTCGTCTTCCAGCACATGCGAAAATTGATTGAGCAAGGTACGGTAGGTGCCGTCTTTTTGTTTCAAGCGATAACTATACGTGACCTTGTGTTTGCTGATGTCGGTGTCTTTTTGTTGTTTGATGAGTTCCAAACCCTCAGAAAAAACCGTGTTCACGATCACTTCAAAATCCTTTTCGTGCCATAGCTCCATAAATTTTTCGGGCCCCAGTTTATGCATCTCATCTGCACTATAGCCTGTGATATCTTTAGTGTTATCACTTAAATACGTGAATTTATTATTACCAAGATCAAACACATAAAGCATCTGCTCCAGGTTAGAAAGAACCGGACTTATATATTCTATACTTTCGGGAAGGTTTTTGTAAGATGGCGCAATTGTGTTTGCGATCAAAGCCTTTGCAGTTCGGAGATAGCTTATGAAGTTTTTGTTAGCCATTTTTACAATGCGCAGTAAAAATAGCAATTTTTTAATAAGTTCAAAGTTGTTCTAAGATCGGGTCTTTTGTGTCCTTTAAATAGATCATCATGTGTTGTGTGAGATCGCTGTTTGGTTCAGCTTTGATGTAGTTCAACAATACCTGCATGTCGCCCGCAATATTTTTATAGTAACCTAAGATTTTTGGGGCCTGTCGTTGTATGGCATAACGGATATAACGCAACTCAACTTCGTCAAAATTTTCGCTGATCAATTCTTCCAAAAGCTGTTTCGCTTCTTTAAAAGGCCCCATGCGTATAAATGGATTACTTATGTACTTGCAGCCAATGGCTAACGAGGCTGCATAATATCCTTTTATAATGGGTGCGTTTTTGTCTTTGCCCCAGGTTTGTAATTTTTTGCATTTGCTTTCGTCAAAAGGCGACCTGTTAAAAAGTTCTCTTGCCGTTGGTAGATGTTGATCCATGTGTTTAAACGATAGGTGCAAAAGTATGAAATTGAAAGCATATAACTTTAACCCTAAGGGGTGATTGATGGCATTAGGACATTTGAGCAACTTTACAACATGAAACAAACTGCGTCCATAATTCAAATAGAGGAATTGTTTCTGTCCTGTTCAAATCCGGAGCCCAATCCACAAGTGATGCGGGAATTGCTCGCAAATTATAACTTTACATCCTCAACGATACAAAAAGCGTTGGAGTTGTGCGAGGTAGGATCGCAACATACCGAACGTGGAAGAATATGTAAACATCTACTTCAATATGAGTACATGGTTATTACTCGCAACGCGTTTCATACATAGAAAAGAATGAATGAAGTTGTTATAGGTAGGAATAAAGCAAAAGATCTTGTGGTGTTTGCTCCGATGCTGTTCCTATTGTTTGGCGGCATTTATCTTTTGGTAGAGGGTCGCTCAGGCACATTTTATCTGGCGCTTGCCAGTACGTTGATTCCATTGGTAGTATGTTCCTATTTTACAGTGCAATGGTTAGGTAAAACACCTATCATCAGGTTTTCTGCTGAGGGTATTTTTACCAAGAGTTTGGGTAGAACCATAGCCTGGGAGAAAATTGCGTACGTGAAGGTTATAACGAGCGGTGATATAACCGACAGCGACGGCAGCAGAAATAGAACTCAAACAAAACATCTGGTGATTTTTGAGATCACCGAAATCAAGGACGGGCAAAATTATGGTTTTGAACGTAAACAAAATATTCGCGATGCTAATATAGATGAGGAAGCGCTAGCGAACGTTGCCCGTCAATTTTTTGATGCTAATAAATTAGCGTGAACGCAAAGCAGTAAAAGATAAACACTATCTTTGGTACGTATGCCACGCGTACTTATATTAGTTGCTCATCGTCCCGGCCGCTCGCCCAGCCAGCGTTACCGATTTGAGCAGTACATACCGTATTTGGAAAAACAAGGATTTGAATTTGTGTGGTCGCCCTTATTAAATGAAAAAGACGACGCTACATTTTACGGGAAGGGTAGCGCTGTAAAAAAAGCCGGCATTTTATTAAAAGGACATTTGCAACGACAAAAAGATGTAAGTCGTTTTAAAGAATTTGATATTATTTTTATCCAGCGTGAAGCGAGTTTTTTTGGTAGTTCTTATTTTGAAAAGCACGCTTACAAAAGCGGCAAAAAAGTGATCTTTGATTTTGATGATGCCATTTGGTTGGCCGATACCAGCGCAGCCAATAAAAAATGGGAATGGGTAAAGGATCCTTCGAAGTTCAATACGAACGTTGCTAACGCGCATATGATATTGGCTGGAAATAGATATTTAGCCGAGAGAGCAAAAGAAAATGCGAAAGGAGAAGTTCATATTGTTCCAACTACTGTTGATACAGACAATCATATTCCAAAACCGGAATTACGTGGCAAGGAGAAAATTTGTATTGGCTGGAGTGGAAGTTTTAGTACCATCAAACATTTTGAAGAAGTGTTGCCGGTATTGAATGAACTCAATAAAAAGTATCCGGGCAAACTGCAGTTCAAAGTGTATGGCGACGCATTGTATCGCGGTAGTGAGTTAGGAATCAATGGAATTGCCTGGAGTGCAAAGGGAGAAGTGGATATGCTCAACAGTTTTGATATCGGCATTATGCCTTTGCCAAATGATGAATGGGCCAAAGGAAAATGCGGATTGAAAGCATTGACGTATATGAGTTGCGCGGTTCCTGTTGTGATGAGCGCGGTGGGCGTAAATACTGAAATTGGTTCAGATGGAAACGCACTCTTAGTAAATTCAAAAGAAGACTGGATGGACGCGCTCACGAAATTAATTGAGAACAAAACTCTACGAGAAGAGTTGGGAAAGCGTGGTAGAAAGGTAGTAGAGGAGCGATATTCGGTAAATGCGTACAAAGGAAAATACCTTGAATTATTTAAATCGCTTATTTAACCGCAAAGGACACTAAACCTACTTTGTGACCTTCGTGTAGAAAACTTCGTGGCCTTCGTGGTTAAAAATGGCCACAACAAAAAACCTGGATATTTTTTCATGTCTTTAAAAGTTATTTTGATATGAAAAAAAGTTTCTAAAATTCGGCATGAATAGTAACGTAGTTGTATTGACCTGCCATTTTGGATCAACTTAATTCGTTCATATTCTTAAATAATATCTCGTGTTGTTTTTTGAAAATTCTCCGCATCGCAAATTCCAATGGTAAGATGGAATGATAATTTATTATTTCATTTACGATCGATGTATTTCCATGGTCGTTGATCTTGTATTGCATTTCCACTTTTGTGAATTTCATGATCGTTGCTTTCATCTTAATTTGATATTCTTCCTTATTACTTTCAACGGTAGCCGGATAAGTGAATGTGATGGGAATAAAGCCAAATTTTAAGGTCTCATGAATAATATAGCTGTTGTTTCCTTTGTCCTCAATTTTGTGAATCACGGGATGGATTGAGCAGAATTTCTGCATGTCGGTTAGGTAATTGAATACAAAATATGCGGGTTTGTTCACTTCAAAACGTAGTTCCATAAGGCAAAGGTAGAAAGTAAACACTATATCAATGAAATGCCTGTGTAATTCCTGTCGTGATCGGAAAAAATTCTGAAGGCTACGGGAAATGCACATTCTGTAAGGTTTTAGTAAATTCATTATGGCAATTCTGATAATTTTAATAGGAATTTTATTTGCCGTACACTACGTAAAACCACCAAATTCTTGTGGTAAATCCTTATTTTTAGAGGGTATTTTGAGGCCGTTTTTCTACATATTGACACTCGTCATTTTTCTTTCAAATTTTTCTGCCACGGCACAGGATCTAATTTTTCGTAACCTCCAGGAATTAGACCTTCCATCCTTCGAAACCTACAACGTGATGCAGGATAGCAAGGGTTATATCTGGATAAGTAGCGATGGAGGACTTTGCAAATACAATGGAAAAACGGTAAAAGTGTTTGATAAACGCAAGGGAATTTTTGAAGGCTCAACATATACGGTAGTAGAAGATAAATACGGCGCCATTTGGTGCACTACTTCTCAAAATCGTGTGCTTAAGATCGTGAACGATAGTGTTGTGGAGGCACCCATGAGCAAAATGTTCGAACAAAAATTATCCAAACTGCATTTGAACTATTACATGAAACTGGAGGGCGACAGCATTTTTACCTGTTCTCAGCTGTTCAGTTATTACGGAACACTTAGTTCTCCATCGCTTGCTTTACGTTATAACAAAGAGGAAAGGTCTTATTTCCAATTGCTAGAAACAACTAACGCGCTTTTGCCAATAAAACGCGCGTTAGGCGAGACGACGCTTGATCCTTTAAGAACAGGTTCGGTGTGTGTGCATCTCACTACTCCAAAAGGTTCGCAGTATCTCATGATCCCTTTTGTAAGGAAGAATAGCCCTAACTGGCGCGTGTGCACTGCCAAAAATAAATCGGGCGCTTCTTTTTTTAGTTTCGATAATTATGTAGTGAAAGTGAATGAGGATTTTTCGTTCACCTTTATACAAGCTACCGGCGAGGTGATCAGTTTATATTGCGATAAAGATGATGGCTTATGGATAGGCGTTTCAAAAGGAGGATTATATTATTGCGCGAATAGCAATGACATTACTCACAATGTTCACTACATGTCAGATTATTCGGTAAGTGGCGTTTGTCACGACGCTGAAGGAGGAATTTGGTGTACTACATTGGAAAAGGGAGTTTTTTATTGCAGAAATAAATCCATACTGAGTTACAATTCAGTTCCCGGACTCGACAAACGCGCCGGACTTTTGAAGGCGATAAATAACACGGTCTTCACTTCTTGCACACCCAACGTGATCTTCACCGTGAAGGAGAGGAAGTTAAACACATACGACCTTGGCTCGGGAGGAAATTACATGTTGTGTGATGTGATGCCTTTGCAAAAAGGCTGGATGATATCGGGTAGGAATTTTACCTACCGGGCTGCCGCAGATCTTAAAACAGGAAATTACGTTAAAAATCCGGAGAACAACATGGTAGGTTCGGCGCAACTGTGTTCGTCGAGCGAAGGACGTTTGTTCGGAATTAGCTTTGGAAATCTGTTTGAAATTAATGATCTCAAGATCCGGCTTATTAAAAATCCTTTAGAATCGCCGGGTAGAGGCGCGCTTTTTTCGCACAATGTTTTACTTGCGGGGTTAAAAGACGGAGTATACAAAGTTGATGTTGAGACCGGCAAATTTGAACGCATCAATGGCATCGATGGCGAGATCGTAAAAGTAGTGTCAACCGGCGAATCGCAAGTGTGGGTGTGTACAAAAGACAATCGCTTGTATAAACTGGAAAATGAAGTTCCGGTGAACGTAGCGGAACAATTGAAATTACCTGGTACGCGCTATTACGATGTGGCCGAAGATAAATTTGGAAGCATTTGGATAGGATCAGATATCGGGCTGATCTGTTTAAATAATGCCAGTGGAAAAACAAAAGCGAGTATATATAATAGCACACACGGCTTGCCTTCTACCATTGTGTATGAAGTAGAAACAACCGATAGCAGCGTGTATGTTTCTACGCCCGAAGGATTAGCTTCCTTTCCATTGCAGGCCGAGATCTCCAACTATAATTCAACACCAATTTATTTGAACACCTTGCGTGTGAATGATAGTGTGAAACAACTAGGCACGACAATGGTGTTTCGCCATTTTGAGAATTCACTGAAATTTGATTTTGACGTATTGTGTTACAAAGGACACACGGGTCCTGTGATCTATTATAAATTGACGGGCAACGACGAAGAGCGTATTCGCAATCTTGAGGGAACACAAGTGCAACTGGACAACATGCGTCCGGGTAAATATAAATTGGAAGTGTATTCTTACAACAACGATGGTATTTTAGGAAAAGATCCGGCAGTGATACAATTTGAGATCTTGAAGCCATTTTGGAAGCGGATCTGGTTCGTTCTCTTGGTTCTGATATTAATTGGAGCTATTGTTTATTTCATAGTGAAGCGCGTGGCCAATAATTTCAAAGGTCGCGAGGTAGAGAAAACACGGATCCACAAATTGATCTCGGAATACCAATTGAGCGCTTTACAAGCGCAAATGAATCCGCATTTTATCTTCAACGCTATCAATTCTATTCAAACTTATATTTTGGATAACGATACGCAGATCGCTTACGATTATCTTGCCAAATTTGCGAAGTTGGTACGCATGGTGTTAAATCACGCTAAAGAAAAAAGTATCAGTCTCGAAAAGGAAATAGAGTTGCTGAGCATGTATATTGGTTTGGAACAGCTTCGTTTTGAGAATAAATTCGACCTCATATTTGATGTGCAGAACGGTTTGGATACGTATCAAGTGCAATTACCGCCCATGATCATTCAGCCCTACGTAGAGAATGCGATCTGGCATGGCTTAATGCCGTTGGACGGTAAACGCAAAGGAGAATTATTGGTGAAGATCTTCGAGCAAGATAAAAAAGTTCACATCATTGTACAGGACAATGGCATTGGAAGAGAAGCTTCTATGAAAATTAAAAAGACTCCGGGCTATAAATCCATAGCCATGGAGTTAACCAAAGAAAGAGTAGAAGTTTTAAAAAGTATCCCGGGATATGAATCGGCCAGTATCCACATTGAAGACATGAAAGATGACATGGGCATAGCCGAAGGAACTAAAGTAACCATTGTAATTCCACTAAACTAAACTATAATTATGAAAGCGATCCTAGTTGATGACGAAGAAAAAAGCCGTAGAGTGCTAAGAAATTTATTGGAAAAATTCTGTCCGGAGGTGAATGTGTGTGGTGAAGCCGACGGTGTTGAACGAGCGGCTCAGATGATAAAGGAATTACAACCCGAACTGGTGTTTCTGGATATTCAAATGCCAACGGGTAACGGATTTGATCTTTTGAAAAAATATGAGTCACTTCCCTTTGAAGTGATCTTTGTGACCAGCTATGACGAATACGCCATAAATGCCATAAAATTTAGCGCGCTGGATTATTTGATGAAACCGGTTGAGGTTGAAGATCTGAAAAAAGCAGTCGGCAAGGCCGGTAAAAAAATGGGTACGGGTAATACAGGCTTGCAGGTGATCAATTTATTAAATAACGCGGGTGCTGATGAAATAGAGAAGAGTGTAGCGGTTCATGTGAACGAAAAAGTAATGTTCATTAAGCTGGATACCATTTTGCGCATTGAGGCCGACAATCGTTATTCGCATTTACACTGCAAGGATGGCAACTCTTATATCGTAACAAAAACACTTAAGGAGTTTGAGGAATTCTTGGTGAACAACCGCTGCTTTGTGCGTATCAATAAGAATTTCATGATCAATTTGAATTCTGTGAAGAATTATTCAAAAGGCGAACCGTGTATCATTGAAACAGAAGATGGAAAGACCTTTGAAGTGTCGAGGAGAAAAAAGCAAGAGATATTAGAAGTATTGAAAAGGCAGGTTTAGTAAATTGACGAACATGGGTGATGATCTAAGATTCTGCGTATAGGTTCGTCAATCAACATTCGTCAATCGTACTTAGATAAAAATTTCTCCGATCAAATACAATTTTCCCTCGCCGCTAATTTCAACACGGTCGTTTAAAAATCTGCATTGCAAATATCCCCTGCGTGCAGAGAGCTGAATAGCACTCATTTCTGTTTTGCCAAGTCGTTCGTGCCAATAAGGTGTTAAACTTGTGTGCGCAGATCCTGTTACCGGGTCCTCATTTATTCCAACTTGCGGCGCAAAAAAACGCGACACGAAATCTACTTTGTCGCCTTTTGCAGTAATGATTACGCCGCGTGCATTTATTCTCGCAACCGCGTCGAAGTTGATCTTGATGTTGTGAATATCCTTTTCAGTATCAAACACCAACATGTAATCTGTTTTGCCTTTGTATACGGCGCTTGGTTTGATGCTAAATCCTTTGGCTATCTCTTCAGTTAATTTTACTTCCTCTATTTTATCTGTTGGAAAATTCAGATTGAGCAAATTCCCTTGTCGCGTTACCGTTAACAGCCCGCTACGATGAGAATAAAAATTTATTTTATCTGAGTTATGCCCTTCATGATTAAAAAGAACATAGGCTGTTGCTAGCGTGGCGTGGCCACAAAGATCAACCTCCACAGTCGGCGTGAACCAGCGGATCTCGTATTGATCACCTTTCTTTACATAGTACGCTGTTTCCGCTAAATTATTTTCCATCGCAATGTTTTGCAATACATCATCGGGTAGCCATTTTTCTAACGGACAAACAGCCGCGGGATTTCCGGAAAATACCTTATCGGCAAAGGCGTCAATTTGGTAGATCTTCTGTTTCATCGTATTAAGTTAAGAAAACAATAGGGTATAGGTACTGGTTTTTTGATGTACGGTGTTATTTTACAAACACCAAGTAATTTCCGTTTTGCCTTTTGATCTCAGGTAAGCATTCGCTTTAGAGAAATGCTTGCTTCCAAAAAACGCGCCACGGGCCAGAGGAGAGGGATGAGCGGCTTCCAGCACCAAATGTTTTTGCGCGTTGATCAAAGGAACTTTTGCTTTGGCGTAATTTCCCCACAATAAAAAAACCAAACCTTCGCGCTGATCAGATAGTAATTTAATGACCGAATCTGTGAACTGTTCCCAGCCTTTATTTTGATGTGAGCCTGCAGTATTTGCGCGTACAGTTAATGTGGCGTTCAATAAGAACACTCCTTGCTTGGCCCAACCTTCTAAATTTCCACTCATGGGAATATCGCAACCGCAATCTTCTTTTATCTCTTTAAAAATATTTACCAAACTTGGCGGCATACGCACGCCGTCGTTCACCGAAAAACAAAATCCGTTGGCTTGGCCCGGGCCATGGTAAGGATCCTGTCCCAGTATCACCACTTTCACGTCATCAAAAGGCGTAAAATTGAACGCAGAAAAAATCAAACTCCCCGGGGGATAAACCTGATATTGCTTTCTTTCCTCAACTAAAAAAGACTTTAAATGAAGAAAGCTCTCTTTTTGAAATTCGGGCAAAAGACGTTCTTTCCAACTCGGGTGTATTTGTGGATCAACAGACACCTTACTCTTTTACGATCTTGAATTGTTTTGTACCCGCTTCGGAACTAATTTTCACAAAATAAATTCCCCCTGCCAGATCAGATATATTTAAATAAGTGGTCAAATAATTATTTATTTCTTTTCGCACCACGCGTCCCCTTTCATCAATGATCAAGATCGTTTTATCGTAAGTAGTTCCGGTGCTGATATATAATTCTCCCTTAGTAGGATTTGGATACACTTCATAAAGATCCTGCAACCATTTAATTTCGGGCAACCCAGTACAATCCACCACAAGAATGGAGGTAGTTGCTGAGCTAACACAACCATTATTTGGATTTGTGAACGTGTACGTTGGCGTAAATACACCAAGTGCTGTTGGATTTAGAAAATTTCCGTTCACGTTTGAACCCGAGAAAACTCCACCTGAAGGACTACCCGTTAATAGTATTGGTGTTCCGCCGGTAATATGTAAACACGCTGTATCGGTTGCAGGCGTAAACGTTAGTACATCTAAAGTGAACACTGTTATTGCTATTGTATTGCTATTTGAACATCCTAATGTATTTGTACCGCTCACGGTAAATACAGAACTTGACGTCGGCGATTCGGTTGTGGTGTTTGTAATAGCGCTATTGCTCCAGGTATATGAATTGGCACCACTTGCAGTAAGCGTTACAGTTTTACCGGCGCAAATGGCGGTAGGACTAGCAACAATATTTAAATTTGGTTTTGCGTTTACAGTTACCGTAATTGGTGTGCGCGCACTCACAGTACAAGTGGCAGCTTCCGCATAATATGTATACGTTCCCGAAGAAAGCACCGGTGTTACGTAAACACTTCCGCTGCCAATAACAGTTGTGGATGTTGATGAAGCGAACCAACTAATGGTTGCGCCACTAATGGCTGTTAACGTTGTGCTTTGTCCTTCACAGAAAAGTAAGTTAGCGGCTGCGGTTGTATTGCTTGGCGCAACCGGTGCAGGACAATCATACATTTTTGCAAGGAAGGCATCGCCAAAAGCGCCACCACCATAAGTTGCCTGATGACTTCCAACAGTTGCGATGTCAGTTCCTGAACTACTGAACACAGAACCTGTTAAATATACATGGTAAGCATCATCGGTTGTACAACCATAACCAACATCATCACCTGTACCTCCGTAATAACTGCCCCAGGTTCTGGCGCCTAATGCGCTTGGATCGAATTGCGCTACAAAACAATCCCACGAAGCTCCACCATGCGTTGGCTGGTGCGAAGGATTTGTGGCGATGCTAGTTCCGTTTGTGCTCGTAGTTAATCCTGTAATAAATAGATGTCCTGATTTGTGAATGGCGCATCCCCAACTTTCTTCATCACCAGTTCCGCCAAAATAAGTTCCCCAATTGCGAACTCCTGCCGAAGTAAAGCTTGCGATAAAAACATCTTGTGGACCACCGCCCATATTTAATTGATGACTTCCTACCGTGGAAATGCTGAACGTACTATTTGTTTTTCCGCTCATATAAACATTTCCAAGCAGATCCACATCGCAATCATAAGCTTGATCTGTTCCGTTACCTCCGTATTGTGTCCCCCATTGTCTTACGCCGTTCGTATTGAACTTTACAAGAAAAGCGTCAAAGCTTCCTCCGCCATAAGAATTTTGATGCGAACCCGGTGAGGCGATCACGTTTGGTACGCTATTATCTGTCCAACCCGTTACAAAAAGATCTCCGTTACTTTCTACGTGCATACCGCGTATGACATCGGTTCCCGTTCCACCAAAATATGTTCCCCACTGACGCACACCACTTGAATTGAATTTTACAATGTAGGCATCTTCAATTCCGCCAAATGTTGGTTGATGACTTCCCGGTGTAGCGATCACAGCACTTGTTGCCGCATCTGTTTTTCCGCACATGTATACATTCCCTGCCGCGTCTGTTCCCACGGTGTTTCCGTGTTCAAAACCACTATCGCCATAATAAGTGCCCCACTGGCGAATACCATTGCTGTTAAACTTTACAAGGAAAGCATCCCACACACCACCAAAAGTTGTTTGATGTGCCCCGGGTGTTGCGATCACGTTTGCAGAAGATGATAAAGAGTGTCCGCACAAATACACATTTGAGCCTGTATTGTCGAGCGCACAGCTTATACCGAACTCGCGAGTTGGCCCACCGTAATACGTTGCCCACTGGCGCACGCCGGCGCTGTTAAATTTTGCAAGGTAGGCGTTGTCTTGTCCGCCGCCGTAAGTTGCCTGGTGACTTCCAACAGTTGCAATAATGGTTCCGCCGCTTGTGTTGGTTGTTCCGGCCATGTAAATATTTCCGCTGGCATCAATAGACGTGATCAAACTTGATTCGCCGCCGGTTCCTCCGTAATAGGTTCCCCAAATGCGCACGCCGGGATCAATGATCATTGGTAAATTCATGTTTCTTCCAATGATCTCAAAAGAAATGATGTTGCCATTCAATTTCCAATTGCCCGCTAAAATTTTTCCATTTTGTTTTACCAAAGGTTTTTGTTCAATGATCTTTCCGAGCGGGGTGCTGATCACAAGTTCACCTTTTGTATTAATGCTTAGCGTCGCGCCTTTGTAATTTAATTTGATGACGTCATGACTAACGCCGGCGTCAACAAAATAGTCATACTTTAAATGTCCATCCTTCGAATACCATTTAAGATCGATTCCATCGTAAATATTTTTGTATGTGAGTTGTTGGTAGCACATCACATCAAAAGCGCCATTTGGAGATGAAGCATTATAATAATTTTCTACGCCATCTTTTGCGAGTTCTTTTTCTATGATGCAATTTGGATTGCAATTCATCCACTCAACATCGGTACGGTAAATGGTTTGAGACTTACTTACTTTTCTCGTTTTGTTGTCGCGAATAAAATCAGGAATTTCCATCCATTCATCCACGCGGTATTGTTGGTAAGAAATGCCGTTGTTCTTTAAGTGAAAAACTAATTGTCCATCGCTTGCTCCGAACAAAATATCGGCACGAGGTTTAAAATTTTGGTCACTTATCTGGCCTTTGTTCTCCATAAAGTATAAATGTGGAGTACCTTCTTTTGAGAAGATGGATAGGGAGCAGAAAAGGAAACTAAAAAGAAGGCTCAAAGCCTTGATGCCATTGGTTTTTTGCGCGCTTAGCATAGTTTCTAAAGATACAAAAACTAAGGCTTTTCTCAAAACCTGCGCGAGAAAATTGTTAAAGGAGTTTTTTTAATATCTCTCCAAATGAGTGAATATCCTCAAAGGAATTATAAAGAGGCACAGGCGCACAGCGAATTACATTGGGTTCGCGCCAGTCGGGGATCACACCGTTCTCAATTAATTTGTTGTATAACGCTTTGCCATAACCGTGCGCTACGATCGAAACTTGGCAGCCCTGCAATTCTTTCGGGGTAATGATCTCCAGGCAATTATTTTTTGTTTTATTTATTTCGCCGATCACAAACTCTAAATAAGCGGTAAGTACTTTACTCTTGGCGATCAAATTTTTCATTCCCGCTTCGTCAAAGATCTCTAACGACGCTTTACAAGCAGCCATAGCAAAAACAGGCGCGTTACTTAATTGCCAGCGCTCAACTGTTTCAATTGGCTCAAATACATTCCCCATTAAGAAACGCGTTTCTTTTTTTGTGCCCCACCAACCTGCAAACATGGGCATATCGGTTTTTTTATGATGTTTTTCGTGAACAAAAGCACCGGCAACACTTCCCGGACCGCTATTCAAATATTTATAACTGCACCAACAAGCAAAATCAACATTCCAATTGTTTAATTCCAAATTTATATTTCCGGCTCCATGCGCCAGATCAAAACCAACTACAGCACCAACTTTATGCCCGGCCTCTGTGATCGCTTTCATATCGAACACTTGCCCACTAAAATAATTTACACCCCCGATCATGATCAGAGCAAGCGAATCTTTATTTTTTTCAATGGCAGTTAAAATATCTTCATGACGAACATTGTATTCTCCTTCGCGGGGCGCTAACTCAATCAACGCGTCTTTAGGATCGTAACCATGAAATTTAGTTTGCGATTGTAAAGCATATTGATCACTTGGAAACGCTTTTGCTTCGCATAAGATTTTGTAACGTTGTTTGGCAGGACGATAAAAACTCACCATCAACAAATGCAAATTTACCGTAAGTTGGTTCATCATTACCACTTCGCTTGGTTTTGCACCAACGATCTTCGCCATTTTTTCGGTGAGGAACTCGTGGTAATGCATCCAGGGAAATTTTGAAAGGAAATGTCCTTCAACACCAAACTTTGCCCAATCATCTAATTCCTGTTGAATAGAAGCTTGCGTTGTTTTTGGTTGAAGACCCAGAGAATTCCCCGTAAAATATAAAATAGGTTTTCCATTGTGTTGAGGAAATAAAAAACGCGAACGAAATCCTTTCAAAGGATCCTGCGTATCCATTTTACGAGCGAAATCTAAAGTATTCTCAAAGGTCATGCTGCTGCAAAAATAGTATTATTTAGCTGAGGTAGTATCTAATTTTAGATAAAAGATCGTGTCTTTTCTTAAGGGCATGAACTGCTGATAGGTGTAAGCGCCCAATTTGTGGTAATTCTTAATATTTTGGCGAGAAACCATGTATAAATTTGGTTTTGCGTTGGTCCACTTCGGATACCAGTCCTCAGTTTCAGGAAAACAACTTCCTTCGTGTTCGTAACCCGCATTTATTTCTCTATCCGTAACATGGTATTTTTCTTTAATGATACTTACTACTTCCCAACGCGCGCGCATGCTGCCAAGATAATCCTTAGTACCAAGTGTTGAATACAAAATGAGAAGAAGGAACAAACCGGAAAACAAATAATTTTTTGAAAGCAAAGGAACTACTTGATCAGCAATAATAAGAAAGATCATGAGGGTAACCGGTAAAGAATATCTGTCGAAAATACCACTGGTGAAACATAAAAAAAGGTGGTAGCATACCATGGATACTAAAAACACACAGGAGAAATAGTTTTCTGATAGCGTCTCTTTTTTGAAATTGCTCACACGCGGAGAAATGAAATTAATAAAAGCCAAAAGCGCAGCAAAAGACGAAATGTGGGTAAGCACTTTCATAAGTGCGAATAATAGTGGTGATTCTAAATGTTTTCCCCACTCGGGTGTAAATACATCGTAAAGTGTGTCGGGACCAAGGCCAAAATTGAAAATATAGTTCCCTAAGGGAAATTTCATTAAGGCAATGAAAACCGGAATGTAAACTGCAACAGCGATAATAAATTCTTTGGTCAAAAATTTCGGTCCGGTTTTTTTAAAATAAGAAAACAAATAAGGGATCAGTATAGGAAACAATACAAGTCCGGTATGTGTACAAAAGTGGATCCAACGTTTGAAAATATTTACAAAAGCTTCCACCATGGGAATCCGATTAAGCATGGGTTGGGTTCGGAAGAACACATACGTATAGATCACATTATAAACTCTTGTTTGCATCCATAATTCAAAAATAAGTAAAGCGCTAAGGGGAACAAGCAGCAGAAGGATAAGTGAGAGCGATATCTTTCTCGAACAAATTAGCTCGGTTACCACGACACCAAGTAAAAATGCTAAAATAAGTTGACGTGTGAGAATTCCAAAGGTGAAAAAAAGAATCGCGATCACAAGGAGGAATATCTTCTTTTGTGCTTTATACGAAAGGTAAAAATGGAGTCCGCCTAAAACGAAGAACAAGAAAGGCACATCACTCATGTAAGAATTGGATAAGCACAAAAAAAGTGGATTGAACATAAATAGTATGCTCAACACGAAGGCCTGAAGTACATTTATATTTAAGCGTTGGTCTAAGATCTTAAACAAGAAAATGATCGCGCAACAGGAAAGAACCAAAGTGAAAAAGCGAAATGATGTGTAAGATGATCCAAAAACAAGGGTAAAGGGTTTGGTTAATGCTAATTGTCCCCACAAACTTGTGGCGCCCCAGGCAACCTTTTCTTCTACATGCTGTTCAAATAATTTTTTATACAGATCCGAGTACCACCAGTCGTCGTTCAAAGGGAAATTTCCAACAGGATTGATGATAAGTTCTGCCAAAAGGAAAACTAGAATTATACAAACTACAGGGTATTTATGTATAAAGTATTTTATCTTTTGTGCCATTTAGCCCTTTAAGATACACATTAAATGCTAAATTTGTGAACGCAATTTTATACTATGAGAAACGCTAAATCCCAAGAACTTTTTGATAAAGCAAAGCAGTATTTTCCAGGAGGAGTGAATTCGCCCGTGCGCGCGTTTAGAAGTGTGGGAGGAACGCCTATTTTTTTGGAGCGCGGAAAAGGATCGCACGTGTGGGATGCTGATGGGCACGAGTATATTGATTATTGCGGAAGTTGGGGCCCATTGATCTTAGGCCATGCGAATGAGAACGTGTTGGACGCGGTTGCAAGAACCATGAAGAACGGAACATCGTTTGGTGCGCCAACAAAATTGGAAAATGAATTAGCGGAATTAATTATAGGGAATAATCGTTTTGTGGAAAAGATCCGTTTTGTGAGTAGTGGAACAGAGGCAGTGATGAGTGCAATCCGTTTAGCGCGCGGCGTTACAAAACGAAATAAG
This sequence comes from Bacteroidia bacterium, assembly GCA_044229315.1. GTDB lineage: Bacteria > Bacteroidota > Bacteroidia > B-17B0 > Aurantibacillaceae > Aurantibacillus. The sequence continues at coordinate 616,461 of JBGATG010000002.1, read as the reverse complement.
ATCTTAAAATTTGAAGGGTGTTACCATGGACACAGCGATTCACTTTTGGTAAAAGCAGGTTCCGGCTTGGTAACATTTGGAAATACATCGTCCGCAGGCGTACCGGAAAGTTTTGTGAACGAAACCATTGTGGTGCCTTTGAATAACACGCAAGCTATTGAAGAGGCGTTCACGAAATTCAAACACGAGATCGCGTGTATCATTATTGAGCCAATTCCCGCTAATAATGGATTATTGTTACAGGACAGAGTATTCTTACAATTTTTGCGAGATGCCTGTACAAAGAACGGAACACTTTTAATTTTTGATGAAGTGATCAGCGGATTTAGAATCGGGTTTGAAGGCGCAGCCGGGTATTATGATATCAAACCGGATATTGTTACTTACGGAAAAATTATTGGCGGTGGATTCCCAGTTGGCGCATATGGCGCAAGTAAAGAGATCATGGCGAGCATTAGTCCGGACGGAAATGTTTACCAGGCAGGAACGTTAAGTGGAAACCCCGTGGCCATGAGTGCGGGAATTGCGCAACTTACAGAATGCTTGAAGCCAAATTTTTATATGGATCTGGAAGAAAAAACAAAACTTTTGGTGGACGGATTATCTCTCATTCACGCTAATGATTTTAAAGTGTTTCATATTGGATCAATTTTCTGGCTCGCATTTACCAACAAAAAATTCATTAAAACCGCCGAGGAAATTGATGCAGAAAGTATGGTACATTTTAAGAGAATATTCCACAAATTACTGCAAAACGGAATCTATATTGGCCCAAGTGGTTACGAAGTTGGTTTTGTAAGTGAAGCGCATACCAAAGAGGATATCCAGAGAACGATCGCGGTTTTTAAAGAAGTGATGACCGATTGATCTATGAAAGGTCTGAATGCGATCTCAAGCTACCGACTTGTTACAAAATTGCTGGTGTTTTGTTCTTTCCTTGGGCTTGTGTTTACATCGAATGCGCAACAACCTGCGTATTTTAAACTTGGCGAGGAGGAGTTTAAAGGGGTTCAAATTTACGATGTTATTCAGGACAACTACCTAAACTATCTTTTTGCCACCAATGAAGGCATTTACTACTTCGATCACTATTCGTACCAAAAGATCGAATGCCCTAAATCAAAAAGCAGTTCAGTATTTAATTTTGTAATTGATGCAGAAGGCGTGGTGTATTGCCATAATTTGAACAATCAGATCTTTAAGATCAAACAAGCGCAATGTGAAGTATTTTATGAACTGAAAAGTGATGAGATAAGTTCCGACATCAGTTTAGTTGTTACCAGCGAGAACAATCTGGTTATTGGCGCACGAAAGATCATTGTGCTTAACAATAAAGGAACTGTAGTTGTGCGACATGATTTTGTTAATCGCTATTTAGGCTCGTCATTTACAGCCCCTAATAAATCCATTCATTTTCATTTGGGTGGTTGCGATACAATATTGGTTTATGGGAGCAATAGTTTTTCAAAACATAGGTTAACAATTTCCTCTGGTTCTTTCGGACCTAATTCGGTTTTGAGGATGTTTTATATCAAATCGAGATCTTTTGCTTTTGACCTGAAAACAAGCATGCTCTACGACTACGACCCCGTTAATTTTAAACTCACACTTTTACCTAAGAACAAACTGTTGGAAGTGGAGGGCTTGAAACGCGTGTATGAAACAGGGAGCGAAATTTGGATAGCCGGAACTCTTCCCGGTGTGGGACGTTTTAATGGCAAAGACAGTGATTTTTTTTATGAAGATCATTTTATTTCAAATGTATATAAGGACAAAGAAGGAAATGTGCTGTTAAGTACGTTTGATAAAGGTGTATTAGTTGTTCCCGATCAGAAGATCCCCGACGTTATTAACGCTTTTCGCGATGACCCAGTAACGGCTATACATATAAGCGATAGTTATGGTTTGATATTGGGAACATCCAAGGGAAAACTAATGAACTACACACATGGAGAATTGACTGTTCTAAAAGAGAGTGCCAAACGATCGATAGAAGGAATTTATGGTGATTTGAAAGGCGACATTATTTTATTCGATAATGGAGGTGGTTGCGTTTATAATATGCGTACTCAGCAAATGCAAAAGATCGTTCTGGCTTCTTTAAAAGATGTAGTGATCGCTTCCGAGTCAAAGATTTTTATAGCAACAAATCTGGGCATTTATGAAACTACCAGATCGGCCAACAATAAATTTGATGCGAAGCTTATGAAAGGCATGAATCAGCGTGTTTACGCGTTGGAGTATGACAAGGGAAGTGCATGCATATATGCTTCAACGGCTAACGGTTTTTTTAAAATTGATTCCCTTGGTAACTTCACCAAGATAAGGTATCAAAACGAAGATATTTTTCCTACAAGCCTTTACGAAAGCGGAGGAAGCATATACGCGTGCACCGAAAAAGACGGGATATTGATCATAAAAGATGGTATAGTTCTGTCTTCACTATACGCAAAAGTAAATGGAAAGATTGTTGCTGTGAAAAAGCTCATCATCAATGATCACACACTCATAGCTAGTTCCACCGGAGGGCTTTATCAGTTTAATATGCAAGGTGATTTTCTGAGATCTATTTCAACGGCATTTGGTTTCAGTACAAAAAAAGTTATCGATTTCAAGATGCTAGGCAATGATATTTGGATCAGTCACTCGGGGGGTGTGCAAAGCGTGAACCTGGATTTTGCTTTAAATCATACTAAGCCAATTATCAGATTCGATAGGGTATTGGTTAATGACAAAGTTGTAACGTCATCCGGCAATAAAACATTTGAGTCAGGTCAACGAAAGGTGCAGTTCGTTTTTTGTTCGCCTACACTAAAAAACCGGCAATCGATCAAGTATCATTATAAACTGCTTGGCTATGATACAGCCTGGATCGTTAGTGATTTTGCTATTAATCAGGTAACTTATAATGCGCTGGACGCGGGCACCTATAAATTTGTGGTTAAGGCTGAAGACCAGAGTAAGTTTAGTAACGAAGCCGCCTTCAGCTTCACCATTACCAAACCTATTTATGCACGTTGGTGGTTCATTATTTTGATGAGCTCTATTGGTGCACTACTACTGTTTTTAGTTTACCAATGGCAACTCAGGGTTCAAAAACGAAAATTAATTCAGATCAATGAACTTAATGCGTCTAAATTGGCCGCTATTCAGTCGCAAATGAATCCACATTTCATTTTTAATTCGCTTAACTCCATTCAAGATCTGGTTTTAAAAGGCGATGTAGAGAATTCCTATTCGTATATCACTACATTTTCCGATCTTGTGCGAAGAACATTAAGTTACTCGGAGAAAGATTTTATTGAATTTGAACAGGAAGTAAAATTGTTGGAGTTGTATTTGTCTCTGGAGAAATTAAGATTCAAGAGAAATTTTAATTTCACTATAGACATTGGAAACGCGGAAGACATCATGATCCCTCCGATGCTTATTCAACCCTTCATCGAAAATTCATTGGCCCATGGACTATTACACAAGGAGGGCGAAAAAAATTTGAAAATTTCATTCGAATTGAAAGACATGCTTATTTGCAGGATAGAGGACAATGGTATAGGTAGAGAAAAAGCAAGGGCAATAAAACAGCGACAAAATACAAAACACGAGTCTTTTTCCGGTAAGGCAATTGGTAAGCGCTTAGAGATATTGAGCGATGTTTTTGAAGGAGATTTTGGCTATGTATATGAAGATCTTTTTGCCGGAACTGAAGCAATTGGAACCCGCGTTGTTTTAACTATCCCGATACGAAGGAAGTTTTGAGCCATTACTAAACTAAATCTGCTGATTAATAAACTAAATAGATGATCAATTAAAAGTGAAACTAGTTTTACAGAAATGGATAAGGTAAGGGCCATATTAGTTGATGACGAGGAAAGTGCCAGAGATGTTCTTCAAAATCTGTTAGAACGTTTTTGTCCTACTATAGAGCTGTTGGCCAAATGTGAGAATATAGAGAGAGCAGTTGAGGAAATAAAAAAGCATAAACCCGATCTTGTTTTTTTGGATATCGAAATGCCAAAGTACTCGGGTTTTGAAATAGTAAAATTCTTCGATCAGGTTGATTTCCATATCATTTTTGTGACTGCCTACGATCAATATGCGATAAAAGCTTTTGAAGTTTCGGCAATAGATTACTTGTTAAAGCCAATTGATATCGGTCGGTTAAGATCGAGTGTAGAACGCGTGAAGCACAGGCAAAATAATTTGTACCAATCACAGCAGCTAAATTTATTGAATGATACTCTGGAGCAAAAGAAGATAAAGAGCATCATAGTGAGCGATAAAGGCAGTCAAAATATCATTTCCATAAACTCTATTATTGCCATCGAGGCTCAGGAATCGTATTGCCTGATCCACACAAAGGAGAAGAGATATACGGCAAGTAAAAACTTAAAGCATTTTGAAACGCTTCTCGAAGACATTCCCCAATTCATTAGGGTGCATAAATCCTGGTTGATCAACAAAGATCACCTGATCAATTACTCAAAGTCGGATCTCATCATTCGCTTAACGGGTGATGTTGTTGCCAAGTTATCTAAATACAAGAAGGCAGACTTTGAATCAGAGATCTCCTTTTAAGACCGGTCCATTCCTAAATCAAAACGTCCATTGCTGAACTTTCTAGTTCTTACTTGGTATTAGATGGTATTTTCACGCAAAATTAAATCTATGAAAACTAAGAACTATTTATTTTACACATGCCTTTTTTTGGGAGGACTTTTAAGTGCTCAGGAAGATCAAACGGCAAAAGCTACAAAAATGGGCGAAGGTCAATTTATGAGTTATGTTATTAATGAGAGCGGTGGTAATTACACCTATGCCGGGATCAACAAAGAAGTTTGGACCTTCAGTTTTAAACCCTATCAAGGAGATTTTAAGGAGATAGTAGTAAAGGAAGGCGAAAAAACTCAAACAGATAGCTATTATCCGGATGAAGAAGCATTTCCGGTAACTTATGTTTGGGGTTGGTATAATACGGAACCTGTAATGAGAGGTTGGGATTACATTGAAAGAAGAACACAGAACAGAATGGTCATACTTGATGAGTGGGTTTATATTTTAGAGAAATGGGAAAACAAAGATAATTACAGGATCAAAAAGGTTTTTAAAAAAGGCGAACTTTCCGGATTTAAATTAACCAAGAAAGCATTTGGCGCAGCAAAGGAAATGGAGAATGCCAAGCATAAAGAAACGTTGCAAAAATATCTGGATGAAGCGTTCAAAAAGCAAGCAGAATTATTACCGGCATGGCAAGCAAATAACAAAGCAAAAATTGAAAAAACCCAGGCAGCAAAAGACAGATACAAATTCACTGTAGATTCTGTGAACGGAAAATACTGGAGTTCGGCAGAGGGCCAGAAAAAGAAAGCCGAATGGGCAAAATCACCGGTATATATTTATAACGATACTAACACTGAATTCTTGATGTGCCATGGCCAGGGAGTTTCAACATTGTTGAAACCGGGAGAGAAGAAAGAGTTTAGCTGCGCGGGTGGAGGAAAAGTGTATAGAGGAAAAAGGAGAGCAGGCAATAATACCACGCAATGGGATAGTACCGGTCAACTTTTATTAGATCTTAACGGAAACAATTGTGGGGTAACGTATAAAGCGTCAAGTTTTAATTAGCTTGCAGACCATAGCATCAATTTAAAAAAGGCCATTTAATTGTAAATGGCCTTTTTTCGTTTTTACTGAGTGAGAATTTTAATTATTGCATAACTAATTTGTTTCAGTCACCTAGGGAATTGTTTCGGATATTGCGCTAACATAAGATAGTGAAAAAAGGAATTTACTATGGCTTGAGGATGGTCAGGTTGAGTTTATGACTGAGCCAAACCTCAAACAAGCCATTCAAGCACGCAGTCCTTAAAATAGGGAGTAAGCTAAGCTATTTTTCTAATTCATTATTTCATTTAACTTTGGCAATGAATAAAGACCAGCATGAGAACCAAAGTTGAATCAGAGCGGTTTTTCGATTCAAATATTGCACATTTAGAATACCGTTTTAGCTTTTAAAAACACATTGAATTGAAGGTATTATACATAGCTATTGTATTTAGTTTTTCTTTTTTAAAAGTTAGCTCACAGATCAATTTACTGCCCGATAGTATCAAGAGGAGAATGGATACGATGACCGCAAAGCGAATTGACAAATACCTGGTTGCAAAAGCCTGGCCAATTATGAGTACCGACCCAAGCGGCGCATTAAAATATGCGAAGGCTCAATACGAAAAAGGGATAGAGTTGAAAGATTCCAGTCTAATGGTGGGGGCACTTATTGTTAATGGAACCGTTTATCAAACTATTGGCGATATTTCAAAATCAATAGTGCAGTTCCAAAATGCAATTTCAATTTGCAAGAAGCTTCATGATACCTTAAAACTGGCAATCGCTTTAAATAACCTTGGCAATACACATCTTTTTGATAAAGACTATAAAAATGCACTAAAATGTCAGAAAGAAGCCTTGGCATTGCGAATAGCAAAAAAAGATTCATCTAGAATTAGAAGTAGTTATATTAATTTGGCAACGATTGCTTTTCAAATGGAAGACTATATGAAAGCAAAGCTATATACACAAACAGCGATCAGCCTTCCTGCAAAGAGCGAACATGACGGCTTGCGAGCTGAATTTAATTTGGCGGGGATCTTTAGTAAGTTAAACCAATTTGATTCGGCTTTTTATGTGATGAGCAAGACAAAGCAAAAATTGAAGGATTCACTTGACCTAGCATGGTATGATATTACAATTGCCGGATTATACGCGGATAATGGCCAAAACGATCTTGCCGAAAAGCATGTTATTGAAGGAAAGAAGATCTTTTTGAATTTGGGTGACATCTATAAAGCAGAGGATCTAAATGTCACTTTTTACACGATCTACAAAAACAAAGGGGACTTTAAAAAAGCCTTGTACTACCACGAGAAAATGTTGAGGGAGAGCGATTCATTGAATTCTGAATCTAAGAACTTGCAGATCTCTTTTTTAAATACGGAGTACGAAGTGAATGAAAAAGAACAACAGATCAATAATCTCTTGCAAAAATCAGCCTTGGATGAACAGGAAAAAAAGCGCATCAAACTGGTGAGAAATTCGGTGATCCTGGGAATTATTTTCGCGCTGTTGTTTGTGTTTTTGAGTTACAGAAAATCTGTTGAACGAAAAAAACTATTGGGTGAGATCGAACTGAGGAATTTGGAAATAAGAGATTCCATAAATTATGCCACCTATATTCAAAACACTTTTCTACCATCCAACGCCAAATTACAAAGAAATTTTAGAGAACATTTTTTAATTTACAAGCCAAAGGATATAATAGCCGGCGATTTTTATTGGCTTGAGGAGAATGAGGAAAATATTTGGTTTGCTCTGGGAGATTGCACCGGGCATGGCGTTCCCGGCGCCTTAGTTTCAGTTGTGTGTTGCAATGCTTTGAATAGATCTATTGGGGAATTTGGTTTGGTTGACCCTTCCAAAATTTTGGATCAAACACGAGAGATAGTAGTAAAGCGATTTTCTCAGAACGATAGTTTAATAAAAGACGGAATGGATATCTCGCTTGTGAGGATCATCAAACAAAAAACCAAGGCCAATACAACTAGCATTCAATTCTCGGCAGCTAATCACTCTATATTAATCACTCGAAATGGAGAAGCCGAGGTTTTAAAGGGAGATAAGCAGCCTATTGGTTTTGGAGAAAATCCTTTTCAATTTAAAACAAGTAGCTTGGAGATTGACGAGAACGACACCCTTTATTTTTTTACCGACGGATTTGCCGATCAGTTTGGCGGAGAACGTGGAAAGAAATTCAAGAGTAAAAATCTTCGCGATCTTTTAGTGGCAAATTCCAAGTTGCCTTTGCAACAACAAAAGCAAATATTGGAAACTACATTTAAGAATTGGGTAGGTAATTTGGAGCAGGTAGACGACGTTACCGTTGTTGGAATAAAGATCTAGTTTGTTCTTGTTGGATCTGCGCTAAGCGCATGCGAGTTTGTTAGGAGTATCATAATCGACTCGTTTAAATGTCGTAGGAATTTAAATATTCTTTCATACCTTGTGTATGGAATATCGCCTCTACAACTAAACTTACTTTCGTTGCGCGCCTATGAATAATTTCTTTCTCCGATCGATATCGTTCGTATTTGTTGTTGCACAATTATCGTTGGGACTCCGGGCTCAGGATAACAAAAAGCAAATTGATTCTCTTCAAAATCTCCTTGACGTCGAAAAGAACGATACGACAAAACTTTCATTGGTAAGTCAAATAATGGCTTTTGTAACAGATCCGGAGGTGTACAATGGATACAATGAACAGGTTATAAAGATCTGTGCGAGGAATATTAATACCAGTGACATAACACAAAGGGATTTTTATTTATTGCATTATGCTGAAGGCTTGGCAGGCAGAGGGTATTATTATCAAAATAGAGGCGAGAATAAGGAAGTATTAAAGTGCTATGAAAGCGCAAAAAAAATGCTGGAAAAGATAAAGGTAAAAACACCTGAGGCAAGATCGGCAGAATCTTATGTGTATCATAACATCAGTGCGGTATACCGTGAGCTAGGTAGAAGTAAAGAGGCCTTGAAATATCTGGAAGAATCTTTGAAGCTTTTCTTAGAGCTGAATGACAAGATCGGTTTAGCCTCTGCGTATAATAATTTGGGAAGTTATTATTCTTCGGTGGCGCAAATGACATTGGCTTTGGAATATTTAAACAAGGGTCTTGATGTATACATTGAATTAAAAGATAAAGAGGGGATGGCAACGTCTTATAGTAATATAGGAGGCTTGCATGATAAACTCGGGAACGAAAAAGAGGTTATCGCGAATTATCAGAAGGCGTATGACCTGATCAGGCAAACAAGCGACAAACGAGGCGAAGCAATAATACTTCAAAACATTGGGATCAGCTATGGGGAAGCGGGAAACGTGAAGATAGGTCTTGAGTACTTACAAAGGGCTTTGATCGCTATGGAAGAACTAAAAGAAAAGAAAGGGATCTACTCGGTTCTTATGAATATTGGAGGAATTTACTACAGAGATGGTGATTACAAATTATCTGAAGAATACACCTTGAAATGTTTAAAGATCGCAAAGGAGATCGATTATGCCGGAGGAATAGCGACCTGTTACCTTAGACTTGGAAACGCCAACGGACATAAAAAAGAATATAAAAAGGCGGATGAATACTTTAGAATGGCATACCAATTGAGCGAAGCCGACAACCAAGAACGAGCGGTAGTTGACGTTTTGAACAGTATGGCAGCGTTTCAATTTAAAAGAGGGGAAGTTGATAGCGCCTTATATAATTATAATAAAAGCCTGAAGATGGCAGATAAGCTGCAATTCAAATTAGGAAAATCAAATGCTATAAAAGGACTTTCGCAGATCTATTTTGATAGAGGAGACCTGAAGCAGGCAAAAAAGTTGAGTGAAGAGGCCTTTAAATATTGGATAGAGTTAGGACAAGCCGTGGAATTAAGAGACGCGTCAAATTTGTTATATAAGATCTACAAAAAAACGGGCGAAGACACAAAAGCTCTTGAAATGCACGAGTTGTATGTGAAAATGGATGATAGTTTAAAGACAGAAGAGACTCAACGCGCGATCATACAATCGCAACTCCGTAATGAATATAATGACCTTAAAACTAAAGATAGCCTGGCCTATTTAGCAAAGGATAAAAAGAACAGCCAAACAATTTCCGGTAAAGATGAGCAATTGCGCAGATCGGAAATGCTTAAATACATTTTAATGTTCGCTTCCGCCATCTTGTTTGTGATCATATTTATTGTTTATAGGAATTACAATAGGAAAAGCGCCGCTAACAGAATAATTGAAAAGCAGAACAGAGACCTTGAGGCGAAGAACAAAGAAAAGGAATTGCTCATGCACGAGATTCATCACAGGGTAAAAAATAATTTACAAATAGTTTCCGGGCTTCTCAAAATGCCACAAAAAAACATTCAGGATACAGGCGCTTTAGAAGTGATGGATGAAAGCAGGCAGCGTATTCATAGTATTTCTTTGATCCACAAGTTACTCTACGAAAAAAATGATCTTACGCATATTAATGCAAGAGAATATGTGAACGAATTATGCAATGAGGTCTTGAAGAGTTTTTCTCTGCCTGAACAAAAGATCGATCTCAAACTGGAAGTGAATGATGTGAGAATGGAGGTAGATCAATTCCTTCCACTGGCTTTGATCTTGAATGAACTGCTATTGAATTCGATAAAATACGCGTTTAAAAAAGTAGAAAGCCCTGAAATAAAAGTGAGCCTACAACAAAAGAATGATGAGATCTTATTTAACTTTTCAGACAATGGAAAGGAGGATGCGTCTGATCTGATCAAAGCAAAAAATTCCTTTGGTACTAAAATGATATTTTCCTTAACGAGCCAATTGAATGGGTTAATTAATGTTTATTTTAAGGAGGGAACCAATATTAGTATTAATTTTAAGGCGGTATAAGAAATTTGAAGATCAAAGTTCTGATAGTTGAAGATGAATCGCTCATTGCACAGCAGATCGCTGAATGCCTTGAGGAAAATGACTTTGAAATTACAGAGATCGTGTCTACGTCTGGTTTAGCAATGCGTTCTATAAAGGAAAGAAGACCTGATGTCATCTTAATGGATATTTCAATTAAAGGTGAAGAGGATGGAATTGCGCTTTCGAGAAGGATCTTGCAAGAAGAGAATTTCCCTATTGTGTTTTTAACGTCGCACACAGAAACGAAGATATTTAAGGAAGCCTCAGTATTAAAGCCGAGTGCTTTTTTGTTAAAGCCCTTCAATGAGCAGGAATTGCCAATAGCGATAGAACTTGCCTTCTCAAATCACAATAAAGACATGATCACAAAACGGAGACCCGTGTTAAAGGATTCTATTTTTGTGAAGAGTGGAAAGAAGTTTCAAAAGATAAAATTGGAAGATATACTTTACATAGAAGCAGAGGGAAGTTACTCAAAAATAAAGACGCGTACTGGCGAGTTCATTATCTCATTTAACTTGAGTCAGTTTCAGGAAGAAATAGATAATGATCTTTTTTGCAGGGTTCATCGATCTTTTATCATCAATCTCACAAATATAGAATCCTTTGATCTCACTAACGTTAGCGCCGGCGGAAAATCTATTCCTATAAGTAAACAGTTCCACGAGAAGCTTGCCAGATCTGTAAAAAAGCTCTAACCTGGGAACAGAGCATTTTCTTCGTAAAAAGAATCCCTGCCTTCACAAAGAAAAACACCCCATTCGTAAAAACCTGAAATGTGCATCGGGCGATTATGGCGTACTTCGTGTCAACTAAAAAACGAAAGCCATGAAAAAAATCTACTTGAAAATGAGCATTGGGTTAACTCTGTTATCCCAAATTGGAACAGCACAAACCTGGTCGGCATTAGGCAGTCTTAATGGCAGAACTAATGCATTTGAAGTTTATAATAGCAATTTATACGCCGGAGGTTTATTCTCAATGGCCGATGGAAATTCGGCAAGCTATATTGCAAAATGGAATGGAACTGCCTGGTCGGCACTAACAACCGGAACAGATGACCGCGTGAATGCATTAGCAACTTACAGTAATGAATTATATGTAGCAGGAGATTTTCAAAACGCGGGAGGTTCACCGGCAAGCAGAATTGCAAAATGGAATGGAATGGTTTGGTCGGCACTACCAACTAATACCGCTATTCTTGGTCCTGCGCATTCATTGTGCGTTTACAATAACGAATTATATGTGGCAGGAAGCTCCGGTGGAGGTAATGCATCGAGCCTTTGCAAATGGAACGGGACTTCGTGGACAACTGTGCAAAGTTTTGACGACAGGATCTATTCCATGTGTGTTTTTAATAATGAACTCTACCTCGGTGGGCGATTTACAACGATGGGTGCAGCATCAGCAACACGAATTGCAAAATACGATGGTTCTTCATTCACAGCGCTAAGTGGTTTTGATAATTCAGTGAACACATTAGAGGTTTATAATAATGAGTTGTATGCAGGAGGCGTATTTAGCATGGCGGGAACCAACCTTATCCCGAACCTTGTTAAATGGAGCGGAAGTTCTTGGGTTGGACTTGGCACCGGTGTTGATAATTGGGTATTGAGTTTGAAATCATACAACGGAAGACTTTTTGTTGGCGGCACATTTAATAATGCGGGAGGAAATTCTGCGAAAAACATTGCATCGTGGAATGGAAATGCATGGAGCCCTTTAAGTACCGGGACAAACAGCTTTGTGTTTGCATTAGGAGTTTACAATGGTGATCTTATTGCCGGAGGAACATTTACAATGGCGGGCGCAACCACAGTTACAAATGTGGCGAAATGGAATCAAGCGGCACCAAATAGTATTTTTGAGAATGGACAAGAAGTTAGCCCATTGTATTTATATCCTAATCCGGCAAACGAATTCGTTCTTTGGAACAACGACATGATCATTGAAGAAGTGATCTACAATTCATTTGGACAAAAGGTGAGAACGATCGAAGAGCCATTTTCCGGTAAGATGAGTATTTCGGATCTGACCCCGGGAATATATTTTATAAAAGAAAAAGGAACCGGTAGATCAGCCAGATTCATTAAGCAATAGTGAGTTCCGCGGCTTCAATTGAAGCCGCGGTAATTAATTCCTTGTTATTATAGATTTTAAAGAATACATTTAATGTAACGAAACCACTATGAAAAAAATCCAAATCACTATTCTGTTCTCATTTGCATTGCTGTTCGACAGTTGTTACATGAGTAAAAAGGCGTCACGTGAAGTTAAGGTTGCCATTAATAAGGATTTTATTGTGACCATTGAGAAGGATCCCAAGGGGCATTTTCTGGATTTTCAAACGGCGGAGCAATACAAGCAAAATGTGATCGATGGCTTAACAAAGCAATTAGGCTACAAGAATATTGTAGTTGTAACAGAAGGGCAGGAATTCAATATCACATTTGATAAAGTTGTATTGAAAGAGTGGCTTTCAACAGATACCGTTACTGATGCAAAATCTCCTGACAAAGGGAAAGTGTATGAAATAACCAAGGCACTTGTTCAATCGTCTGGAAAAGTAAGTTCGGTAGATGGAAAAAAGTCGGAAAGTTTTACGGCTGATAAAAGTAAAAATGAAAAGCTAACTAATTTATTTCCTCCCGGCGCAACCATTGATGGTCGTAAACCGGGACCAAACGATTGGCGTAAAAAAGCATTTGATAGTTTCGAATACAGAGATCTCGCGTATGACCTTGGATATAGAACGGGGGATGTTGTTACAAATCGCGTGAATAGATTTATAAAATAGATCTTCTGAGAACTAAGATCTTCATAATTGCTTTTTGCTCTGCAGTTGGCTTATCAAATTGCTTTATTGGCCCAGCAAAAGATAAGAACATAAATATAGACTCTACTGCGGTTAACCAAGAGCCCCCATCTGTTCAGAATGAGTTCAATGAGGATGATCTAATGGATGAGGAAGTGCCGGGACGAAAAATTGATTTTCAAAATGCAGGCTTCTTGCTTTCACGAATGTTGAAGGAGATAGCTTACATGAGAAATTTTAATGACAGTTCGGGTGTTGTTAAAATTAAAGCCTTGGATAATGAGACTTTTAATCCTATTGGCATCCCGGAAAATTTTGAACCCAAATATGAAAAACATCAGGCAGGACCGTATATTGAAGGATTTAATGGATTAAGGAATGCTTTTATTCTTTCTATGTTCACAGGAGATGAACGATGGGAAGAAAGAAAATATGAGCACGCCATTCTTGATCTGTCGGAACTTGATCTTACTCAGCGAACCGATTTTTCACAGCCGTTCAAGTACATAAATCCAATGGCGATCAAATGGGCTTGGAAGAATTTTTATCGTGGTCCCAGCGCCTCGAGTGTTTCGGATGTTTCACTATCTACATTGTATGATATAGTATTCAAGAAATTCGTGAGAACGCTGGCGGTGTCGCATCAGGAATTAGTGGGTATCAATATAGAAAACGAAAAGAACTGGTATAGAAATGCGGTGATCATGGAAAAGAAGCATGCGCCTACTGTTCTGACAGAGCGGTATGCTAAGCCGCAGAAATATTCCAAGGAAGAGATCAACGAATTTTATTATCCTTTAGCTACTGGCTTTTGGATAAGGAGAAGTATCGATGGCACAGAAGATCTTTTATGGAATTACCTACGTGTCATTATAATGGATTACGATTATGATTGGGGTTGTAAGAATTACAAAATTTGCGATAGGGGATAGTATTTAAATTTTAAAACAGGATCAATTGTGCTTTTAACAGGAAAAATATACGGTACAGCAATTTTAATTTGTGTAGCCACAATTAACTATTCTCAAACAAAAACTAATGTTAAGAAGCCGGTAAAGAAAACTGTTGCTACCACTAAAACGCAAGCTGTAAAAAAGGAAACAGTGGTAGTTACAGAGAAGCCGCTTGTGAAAGATACAGTTCAGGGAAAAAAAGTTGAGCCCCCAATGAAGGCCACGATGAATGTGATCAATGATTCCTTAGTTCAATATGACAACAGAACATGGTTGAGTACGAATTTGAGAACTTCATTTTACGCAAACGGTGATAGTATCCCCGAGGCAAAAACCTATGCGGATTGGAAACGATTGAACAAAGAAAGAAAAGGCTGTTGGTGTTACTATGATTTTAACCACTCTCCTTCGTTCACAAAAAAGTATGGCAAACTCTATAATTATTATGCATGCGTAGATAAAAGAGGGCTAGCTCCGAAGGGATTTCATGTTCCAACGGAGCAAGAGTGGATGGACTTAGCAGAAAAATTAGGAGGTACCGGAATTGCTGGAAAGAGAATGAAGGCTCCGGAGGATTGGTACACTGAGGCCAGTGGGGACAATTCCGCAAAGTTCAATGTTATTCCGGGCGGCATGTTGAAGGCTTCACCTTCAGCAGCAGAGGAAAACGCGTATGAATATGAGTTTCGTGACGCCAATCCTGGTTTCAATGCATTTTTTTGGATCTTAACCGAAAAGGATGCGAGCGAGGAATATCCGCACTATGCAAAGTCATTTAATGTTTTTCACAAAGGCGGCTGGGTACAAGTGCTAACGGTAAATTACAAGGAGTGTGGGTTGTCGGTAAGATGTATAAAGGACTAGATCTTTATACCCGCTACCAACACATCATCCACCTGTTCTAAACCTCCCTTCCAGGTTTTGAATGTTTCTTCGAGAACAGGTTTATGATCTTTGATGGGCTTATCATTCAAACTTAATAGCAGTTCATTCAAACGTTTGTACATGAATTTTTTTCCTTTCGGTCCGCCAAATTGATCGGCAAATCCGTCGGTATACATATATAATCCATCTCCTTTTTGTAGGTCGAGGTGATGTAACGTAAATTTATCCGCGCTTTCGCCTTTACCAACCGGCATCTTATCTTTTGCAAGTTCTATAATTGCTCCATTGCGAATTAAAATGGGTTCGTTATTAGCTGCTGCATATTCGTAGGTATTTTTCTTTTTGTCGTAACAAAGTAAAATGCAATCCATCCCGTCTTTTTGTCCTTCGGCACTGATTGAATTCACCAAGCGATCGCGAACATAGTCAAGGATCTCATTTGGCTTTTCAATATTTTTCTCTTTGATAGCCTCATTTAAAAACCCCATGTTTAATAAACTCATGAACGCGCCGGGCACACCATGTCCTGTGCTATCGCAAATGGCCAGATAGAATTTGTTATGGTGTAAAGCGGCCCAATAAAAATCTCCGCTCACAATATCTTTAGGATCGAAATAAATAAAATTCTCCGGCAGATGCTCACTAATAAATTTTGAATTTGCGATCAACACGTTTTGAATACGCTTGGCGTAGTGTATAGAATCCAGGATCTCAGTTTGCTTTTCTTCTACCAAATGTTTTTGCTTTTCGATGATCTCTTTTTGCGAACTTGTTAGTTTAAAGCGTTTATATAAAAAGAATGTAAATACCAGAGTCAAACTCAAAACAATAATGACCATGAGAATGAAATAGGATTGTTTTTGTTTTTCTGCTTCTTTTAAAGCAAGTTCTTTTTCTTTTTGAATGGTAAGCGTAGCTTCCTGTGCCTTCATCTCAACGTCTTTTTGCATTTGATTAATTAGTCCTGCGTTCTTGAGATTATTAACGGTGTCATTAAGCCCGTTATACAATACTTGATTTTCATAGGCTTTTTTATAATCCTTTAAATTGGCGTAAGCTTCTGCCAGAATATAGTGAGTTCTGATTTCATAGGACTTCAGATCAAGTTCTTTTTCTTTTTCAAGAGCTTTATTCAAAATGGGGATCGCCAGGTCATATTTTTTTAAACTCACGTAAGCTTCGGCAATATTGTTTTGCACCATTGCTTGCTCAGCTACATCTCCACATGCAATGTAGTTTTGCAAAGAAAGCTCGTAATACGTTATCGCGAGTTCGTGAAGTTTTTTGATACTGTGCAAACTCCCCAGATTATTATAGGTCAAAGCAAGTAATTTCTTATCGTCTATCTTCTGGCAAAGTTTTAAAGCTTTAAGCCCGTATTCCATGGAGCGATCATAATCGGCAAGTTTTTCGTATACTAAACCAATATTTATGTAGTTATTCACCTCCCCATTAACGTCGCCGAGTTCAACGCACAAAGGCAGTGATTTTTGATAATACTCTAAGGCTGATGTATAATTGCCCATGTCGCTATGTACCAAACCAATATTAAGCATGGAAGACGACATTCCTTCTTTGTTACCCTTTTTAATATCAATGTCAAGCGATTTAATATACAGATCTAAAGCTTTGGGTAGATCGGACTTATTCCAATACGCCAAACCCATATTATTGTAGAGGTTAGATAAATAACTTTTTAATCCGGTTTCCTCTACTTTTTGTAAGCCCTGTTTATAATGAAGAATGGCTTTGTCGTAGTCGCCTACATTCCAATAGCCAATTCCGGTAATATTCAAGAGACTAATTTCCCAGTACGCGCTTTTAATCTGTCGCGCCTTTGTTAACCCCTCCAACGAATATTTCAAAAGCGAATCATATTCTGAAGTGTTGTTATAGTAGTCGCACACTTGCCTATACACTTTTAGTTGCATGGAGTCGTTCAAACTTTTATCGTTTCGTTTAAGTTTTAAAGAGTCTATATTCTTGCTTTGCGCAAAAGTTGAATAGCTGAATGTGAAAAACAAAAAAAGATATATGAGCTTAAGCTGCACCGGTTTTTAATTCGCTTTAAAAATACAAAAAGTAAGCCTTATAGCAAATGATTCGATCTTAGGAGATCATATGGGTTAAATTTTGATGTTTAAGTGATCTTTATCCCCGCTATCAGTACATCATCCACTTGTTCTAAATTTCCTCTCCAGGCTTTGAAAGTATCTTCAAGAATATGTTTATGATCTTTTATTGGTTTATCATTCAAACTCAACAAAAGTTCATTCAAACGCTTGTACATGAATTTTTTTCCCTTTGGTCCGCCAAACTGATCAGCAAATCCATCTGTGTATAGATATAGTACATCTCCTTTTTGTAGATCAACTTGATGCAACGTGAATTTATCTGAACGCTCACCTTTGCCCACCGGCATTTTATCTTTGGCGAGTTCGGTAGCTACGCCATTGCGAACCAATATAGGTTCGTTGTTGGCAGCGGCGTATTCATAGGTGTTTTTCTTTTTATCGTAGCAAAGTAAAATCCCGTCCATGCCATCTTTTTGCCCCTCGGCGCTTATAGAATTTACTAAACGTTCGCGTACGTAATCAAAAATTTCGTTTGGCTTTTCAATATTCTTTTCTTTTATGGCCTCACTTAAAAATCCCATGTTCAGCAAACTCATGAACGCACCCGGCACACCATGTCCGGTGCTATCACACACAGCGAAATAAAACCTTTCCTTATAAAGTGTTGCCCAATAGAAATCTCCACTCACAATGTCCTTTGGATTGAACGATACGAAATTCCCGGGAAGATGCTCATCTATCAATTTCGCATTGGCTATCAAAGCACTTTGGATCCGCTTGGCATAATGGATAGAGTCGAGGATCTCTTTTTGCTTTTCCTCAACAATGTATTTTTGTTCGCTAATGATAATGTTTTGTAGCACTGCTTCACGTTCTTTATTTTCAATGATCTTATTTTGTTTTCTGATCACCAAAAAGCGATTCACCATAAAAATGGCAAAGATCACAGCAAATCCCAGACCTCCGTACAAGGCAAAACGTTTGGTGCGTTCTTCTTCCAATTGTGCAACGGCAACTTTTTTCTCTTCAGCTACCAATACGCTATCAGCGGCTGCTTTTTTTTCGTACTCTATTTGAAAGGTCTTTTTAATAGCTGCGTTCATCGTTTCTTCATTGCGAATGCTGTCTTTCATTTGTATATACAGATCATACATCTTCAAGGCTTCGGCCGGCTTATTCATTTTGGTATAAATGTCTTTTAGAAGTTTGGCCGCGCCTCCAATATTTTCCGGGGAATTTAGTTTCTTAGATGCCTCCATATTCTTTAAGGCATAATCCAGGGCTTTTTTTAGATCACCAATACGGTACATATATCCGGCCAGGGTGTTGTATGATAAGGTCACGCCAACAGCGTTGTTATTCTCAATACGTAGCTGTAAAGACATATTGTAGTACGTTAGCGCTTTTTGTTTGGCATCCAGCTCGCATTCTTTTGTGGTCTTAGCGCATTCGGGATCGCCAAAAAATTCATAGATCCCTCCTAATACGTTATATGAATTGCTTAATGCATCCTTGTCTTTTAGTTCTTTTTCTAACTGTATGGCGCGCATTAAAAAACGAATGGACTTTACAGCTCCATTCTTTTTGCAAATGTCAAGGACATCATTACACTGCGGATCGCCGTAGGTCTTATAAATATATGCAAGGTTGCCATAACATACAGCCATCCCCTCTCTATCTTTAAGTTTACTATAAATGGCAAGTGCTTTTTCATAATACTCAAGCGCTTTTTTATACTCGCCCTGACTATCAAAAATATAACCCATATTATTATAGCAGGTCGCCACTCCGTTATCATCTTTCACTTCCGTGTAGATCTTCAAACCCTGATGGTAATTTTCCAAAGCTTTCTTAATATTGCCCTCTCTCCGAAAAACATAACCGATATTTACGAGGGTTGCGGCTGATCCTAGTCTGTCTTTAATGTTCGTTTGAATCTTAAGAGCCTTTTGATAGTTGTCGATCGCCTCCACACTTTTTCCAATGCTCATGTAGTAAAACCCAAAATTATTTAATCCCATAGCATAATACATAGAATAGAATTTTCTTTGGGATGGAGGGCATGTCTTCAATTTGTTCTCGCAAAACTTTACCAGTTCAGCGTTGTATAGAGGCCAAAGACTGTCGTTCTGTTCACCTTCTATCATCGCATTATATATCTTGCACTTAGCAGTGTCGGATGCGGTGAGCAATGCCTTTTTCAATGAATCGGTCTTTTGAGAAAAAGAAACGTGAACTAAAATTAGAAAGATGAAAGATATCTTAATCCGTGAGATCATATTCTGATACCTGTGATAAGTACATCGTCTACCTGCTCTAATGTACCCTTCCAGTCAGAGAACAATTTAAGTAAATTTTCTTTTTGCGATTCTGAAGGCAGATCTTTATTTTGTAAAAGGGTGTTGCACAATTGCTTGTATTTCAGTTTTTTTCCTTGCGGACCGCCAAACTGATCAGCGAAGCCATCGGTAAAGGCATAAAGCACATCACCTTTGTTCAGGTTAATAGTGTGCAGTGTAAAAGGCATTTCGTTCTTTAGCGATTTTCCCACGGGAATTTTATCGGCAGCAATTTCTTTTAGTTCGTTATTGTGAATCAATAACAACGGGTTGTGAGCACAGCTTACTTCCAATGTGTTTTTATCGAAGCACATTAAGATACAATCCATGCCATCGTTCCCGCCCTCACTGCTTCCTTCAATGGCTAGGCTGGCGATCAAGCGTGATCGAACGTGAGCAAGAATGTCGTTTGGTCTTTGAAGTCCTTTTTCGTTGATCGCTTCGTTCAAAAAAGAAATGTTCAGTAAGCTCATGAATGCACCAGGAACCCCGTGTCCGGTAGAATCTGCAATTATAAAATAAAATTTTCCGTGTGCTTCGCAAGCCCAATAAAAGTCTCCGCTTACAATATCCTTTGGTTTGAAAAGCACAAAATGATCAGGAAGATTTTTCTTTAGGATACTATCGCTTGCCAATAGCGCTTTTTGAATGCGTTGGGCGTAGGTGATGGAGTCGAGGATCTCTTTGTTCTTTTCTTCGAGCTGGCCAAAAGCGAATTTTATTTGTTTCTCGGCTTCATGTCTTAACAGTACTTCTTTACTGAATTCGCGGTTACGAAGGATCATGGTCACCACAAAACCTACAATGCCTATAGTTAATATTAGATTCGGTTGCGGCCAATGTAAATACTTGAAAAGAACCGATAAAAAAATAAGTATTAAAGAGGTGAGATCGGCGAAGCTTAATAGAATGTGTTTTGCGGTGAAAACATGTTTACGTTTTTCATACCTATACTTGATGATGAGTGGGAGAAAAGAAAAACAAAAAAGAAGAACGCCAATGGCAACACTTGCGTTAGCTCCGGCCCAATGCATTATTTTAAAAAAAGCACCTAACAGGAAAAAGAAAATGCTAAACCAAAGAATACTGTAAGCAGCTCTTTTTTGTTTTTGCAGGGGCGAATTAAAATAGATGATCGTAAGGCCTATAAATGATATGACCATGCAGGTGATAACAATGACACCATAAGAAACTTCGCCCTGTAGATTGCTGCTGAAATTCATCGACGCGTTTATGAACATGCCCAGAACTATTAAGATTCCACCAAATAAAAAAAATCTACCTATTTTTTTGTTATTCATAATCAGCAATTTAGAGTAAAACTACAAAATTTTTTATGTATAAGAAAATTATATATAAGAAAGTTATATATATTTGTAACCATATATAGTTATTAACGTTATACTATCAAAACAAACAGACATGGCATCAAATGATCTATTAAAAGGAATGCTAAAGCCAATTATCCTGAAGTTACTCTTAGAGAACGGCAGGATGTATGGTTACGAGATCACTCAATTGGTAAAAGAGATCTCGGGAGGTGAAATTGAACTCACCTTTGGCGCGCTTTACCCGATCCTCCATAAATTAGAATTGGAAGGTATTGTAAAAACCGAGTCGGAGGTGATCAACAATCGCAACCGCATTTATTATTCAATTACTCAAAAAGGAAACAGTAAGGCGAAAGAAAAGATCGCTGAATTTGAAGAGATGGTGAAGACATTAAAAGTGTTCTTTAAACCAAACTTTGGATTGAAATATGAATTGCTTGGATAGCAGACATATCAGACAAATTGAGGAGGATGTGGAAAATGCCCGCATCACCATCAACAATCTCTCGCAGGAATTGGTTGACCACATATGTTGTGAGGTGGAAGATCTAATGAGTAAAGGAAGAACTTTTGACGAAGCTTATGCTCTAATAAAAGAACAGACAGGAATAAAAGTACTACAGCAAATACAGGAGAACACACTTTACTTAACAGATAAAAAATACAAGACCATGAAAACAACAATGAAAATCACAGGAAATGTTTCGCTCGCATTAATTGCGATAGGAACAGCATTTAAGATCATGCACTGGCCCGGAGCATCCATCACGTTGATCCTTGGCTTTTTTGCACTCTGCTTTATTTTCTTTCCGGCAGCCATCTATTTAAATTATAACTATCGAAAAGAACAAAAAAAACCTCTCCTCAACATTTCAATTGGAGTGGGAGGCGTTACTTTTATGGCTGGTGTATTATTTAAACTCATGCATTGGCCGGGAGCGGCGTTATTGCTATTTGCAGGTTGGACCATCATCCTCGGCATTTTTTTACCCATACTTTTATTAGTAAAACTCAAAGAAGCCGCGACCAGAAGAGAAAAGAATATTTACATACTTGGCGCCATTTCTTTGATCATCTTCGAACTGTCTACCATGTTCAAGATGTTCCATTGGCCCGGTGCCGGGATACTAATGTTGTTAGGTGGATTTTTACTTATTGCCGTGTTCTTGCCATTGTTCGCTTCGTTAAAATTCAAGAACAATTCTATGAGCATTGCGCAGTTTGTGTTCTTGATAACAACGTCGCTATACGCTGTGGTTCTAACTTTCTTGTTGGCTATGAATGTTACCGATGTGATATTAGACCGTTTTGTAAGAGATGAAGCGGCCACTTCCAAGATCGTTAATTACTATAAAACAAAAAGTGATGAAGCAAAGAGAGCGAATGATTCTATTACCAAAGTGAACGCTGATCTTGCCGAACGCGTCAATAAAATTGCTGCACTCATAAAAGAAACAAAGAGCTATTTGATCTCTTTTACCGAAGGTGTTAACGAGGCTACTGCCAACCTGTATATCATGGATCCCGATAAAATTCAACGGAAATCAAATTACGATTGTACGAATAGCTTGTTCTTTGAGAATAACCCCGGCTTTGTTTGGAAGCTCGAAAAGGAAATAAGCGAGTTTAGAAGAGCGGCTGTTAAAGCATCGGAGAACAACCCCGAGCTTGCAAAAAGCATTGAAAAACTTTTAGACACATCTAATGAACAAATGGGAGTAGCAGGGGCCAATTGGGCCGAATTGAATTTTGGCAGCACCATGATCATTAGCGCCATGGCTCAATTAAGCGAGATAGAGAAGAACGTTAGAGTGGTAGAATCAGTAGTTAATTCACAAATTTAAAAACGCAGAAATCATGAAAAAGTCAATTTATTTCCCCGGTATAGCAAGCACTACATTAATGTTGTTTGGATGCATGTTCAAGATCATGCACTGGCCGGGCGCTAACATTATGCTTATTCTTTCTGTATTTCTATTTTGTTTTTATTTTCTCCCTGTAGCGCTGATAGCTAATTATAAGAGTCAGGAAGCACCGAAACACAAAACGCTACATGTTGTAACATTCATGACGTTCTTTGTTTGCATGATGGGTGTTATTTTTAAAGTGTTGCACTGGCCCGGAGCAGGCGTACTTTTAATAATAGGCCTTCCATTGCCTTTTGTTTTATTCCTCCCGGTATACATTTATTCAACACGCCATGAACGAAAGGAAAATAACATCAACTTCCTGGGCTTGATGTTTGGCATGATCTTCTTAGCTGTATTCAGTGTGTTATTAGCACTGAGTATCAGCAAACAAGTTTTGAGAAATGGGATCACCAGGGATTACAGCATTGAAAGAAGCACTGAATTTACGGAAGTGGCCATTGGTAAAACAAGTTCAGACAATGTGATCAAAAAGGAGGCGGATGATCTATACGTGTTCATTCAGGACATCAAAATGCAATTATTGAAAATGTCGGAGAACGAAAATGTGATCAATAAACCTGAGAATATGTGGCAGATGAATGGTGTGGATGGGAAGAGTGCAACTTCAACCATTCTTTTTGCGGAGGGTGAAAAGAACAAGTTCAATGAATTGCAACAAAGAGTTAGAAATTTTCGCGAAAAGCTTTTAGCTACGCGAAAAGCAAACACACAATTAAACAACCTTGTTAACGCTCTTTTTAATACAGATGTTGTGAAAGAGATGTTTCCAAATGGAAGTATAGAGGAATTGAATTGGGAACAACGCGAATTTGCCAATAAACAATTGATATTTGTTCTTGGCGCACTCTCGCAAATTCAAAACAATGTACGCGTTGTAGAATTAGAATACTTAGCATCTGTCAAATAGTTCAAACACAACAACGACAGGAACCGCGGCCCTAATCATGTCTGTTGGGTCGCGGTTTACCTATATGTTTTCCCTAAGGAACACAGAACAAAATGCTATGGTCCCGTTAGGGATAACATGTTGGCAAACCTTAATGCAAAATTGAAACTGAACCCCTTTAGGGCGGCCATGTTAAACAAACTTAAATCAAAACACTATGTCGCATGTATTTAAATGTATGATCGCATTTTTGTTTCTATTCTCACTGGAAGCAATAGCCTGTAGCGCCTACAAAATCACAGTGTATAACAAAACGATGGTGGGTTCAAACTACGACGCATGGCTAACTACACCTAGGATCTGGTTCGAAACAAAAGGATATGGTGCCTGTTTTACCGGCGCAAGACTTGATGAAAACAATGAATTTCGACCTCAAACGGCTTTGAATGAATTTGGTTTGGCATTTGTGACGCTCGCCGCAATGGCTCCTGAAAATGGAACCGCGCCGAAAAATAAAAAGCAGATCCTCAACAGAACAAATTTCTTGAAGGACATTCTGCACAATTGCAAAACAGTGGAAGAGGTAAAGGCATATTTTGAAGAATATGATCATAGTTCTTTAAATTGGGAGGTATTGATGTATGTTGACCGATCGGGAAAATATTTAATTGTAGAACCTTATACAGCAACCTTGGGAACTACACCAAAATACGTTCAAGCGAATTTCTGCCCCTCAACTATTACAGACCTTAAAGACATAAAACAAATACGGTATATAAATGGGACTGAATTCCTAAAAAGTAAAATAGATTCTTCTTTATCTTTTTGCACTCTACTTTCAGACACCATGCATGTTTGTCGCGAGAGAAAGGGTGATGGAACATTATTGACCTCTATTTTGGATCTGGAACAAGGGATCACGCATTTGTATTTTTACCATGATTACAAACATCACATCCAGTTCAATTTAAAGGATGAGCTGGCAAAAGGAGATCACTATTTCGAGATTCCTCCGTTATTCCCACCTAACGCCGAATTTAAGACGCTTGCGGGGTACAAAACACCCTACAATAGCAGAATAATTGAGCTGTTTTTTTTAACGTGCGCTTTACTATATACGATCTCATCGGTCAGTTTTTTAGTGAGCTATTTCAGGAAAAGAAGAACTGCTAAATTTTCTGCGATCAAATTTATTTTATCCGTTGTTTGTTTTGCAATGCTTTACTACGTATTAGTTTTGACGCATGAAGAAAACATCTTTTATTTTCCCGCACCTTACAAGGATTCTAAATTTTCCTTGTTGAATATTGCTTCTTATTTGCCATTTGTTATCCTTCTTCTGATGGCACCGTTGGCGCTAGTAAACTGGAAGATCTTCAAGGACAGCTCCTGGAGTATGTATCAAAAGGTTCTTTTGACAGTGAACAATTTGTCGTACGTAATTATGATCGCCCTGTTTATTTACTGGGGACTTTACGACATTTTTTAGGAGAATTACTTCAATCGCTGCCTGATCACTTCAAACAACACAATTCCCGTAGCAACCGAAACATTGAGCGATGCAATTTGTCCACTCATGGGAATTTTTACAGCAACATCACTGCGTTTTACATATTCCCCGCTGATGCCATTTTCTTCAGAACCCATGATGATAGCAGTTGCTTGTTTTAGGTCGGCATCGTACATGAGCTTATCTGTTTTTTCGTGACAAGCCACAATTTGGATCTTATATTCTTTCAGGTACTCTATGGTGTCTTTTAAATTATCCTCGCGGCAAACTTTCATTCGGTGTAAAGCACCGGCACTTGTTTTAATAGCATCTCCGTTTATTTGAGCAGAGCCGCGTGATGGTATGATAATAAAATCAACGCCGGCGCATTCAGCACTGCGTGCAACAGCGCCAAAATTTCTTACGTCGGTAACGCGATCTAAAATTAAAATCAATGGCGTTCTCCCGCTTTCAAAAACTTCTTGTAAAAGATCTTCTGTATTGTAATAAACCACTTCGGCAACGTAAGCAATTACGCCCTGGTGATTTTTATCGGTGAGGCGTGCAATTTTTTGGGGCGGCACAAATTGATAAGGAATATCTTTTCCTTTTAAAGCATTGCGTAATTGCTGAAATAATTCATTAGACAAACCCTTTTGCAAAAGGATTCGATCAATGGCTTTGTCGGCATTGATCGCTTCAATGACCGCGCGAATTCCGAATATTAGATTTTCTTCCATTAAAGAAGTGAGAATTGTTTTAAATGATGAACGGCATGCTTATGCAACAAATGTAACCATTCTGTGTGATTAAAATCGCCAAAGAAGGGATTTCTAATGATCGCGGTTGGATTTTCTTTATAGAAATCAAAGAAACGATCTAGTTCATCCTGTAATTCCCTGATGGCTTCTTCCATGCTTGCTTTGCGCAATGGAGCCGGTGTTGCGCTCATCAGCGAGTTCTTTGTTTCGGGTTTAAATGGTGTATCGCTTAGCGCAAAAGCACGCATGCGCGGCAATAAATTTTCCGGAGTAACCAATGGCTCCGCGATCCTTCCCCAAGCCACACCTATACTGTCGGTCATGTGTTCTATCATTCCCTGAGGCGAAAGCACGCCCCATTTTCCCTGCTCGTTTCCATTTAACCTTTTTAAAAAAGGTATATATTCTTCTCTAAAAAATTTCTCTTTGTCCATTTGTTATAATTTTAAACCTATCACACACACATCATCGGTTTGTTCAGCTTCCCCCTTCCATTCATTAAAGAACTGTTTGATATTTTCTTTTTGCATGGCAAATTCCATACCCGACGACTCTAGCAACAATTTCTTGAACATCTTACTATTTAACTTTTTATTTTCCCTTCCTCCAAATTGGTCTTTATAACCATCGGTAAAAAGATAAAGCACATCATCGGTTTGGTAGTTGACCGTATATAAAGTAAATTCATTTTCGGTATGACTTTTACCTACGGGCATTTTATCGCAACCAAGCTCAATCACCTCATTGTTACGAACGATCACCGGCTTGTTATTGGCGGCCGAGTAGGTTAAGGTTTGTGTTTTTTTGTTGAGATGGAGCAAACAGGCATCCATTCCGTCCTTTGATTCGTCTGATGACAAGCTACTAACCAGATTGGTTCTCACAAAATCAAATACTTTGTTCGGTTCAATCAATTTTTTCTGGTTTATCGCTTCGTTCAAAAAAGAGATATTCAGCAAACTCATAAAAGCTCCCGGAACACCATGGCCGGTGCAATCACAAGCGGCAATATAAACATGTTCGTTTTGTATGGCCGACCAATAAAAATCACCGCTCACAATATCTTTTGGTTTAAAAAATATAAAATGGTCTTTAAAACTACCCGTTAAATGGGGCTGTGTATGAATCAATGCAGTTTGAATACGCTTGGCATATAGAATACTATCCGTGATCTCTTTATTTTTCTCCACCACAATATTCTTTTGATGCATTACCAAATTACGTTGTTCTTCGATCTCGGTTTTTTGAGATTTTAAAAGGGTATTGGCTTTTCTGATCTTTAACAGTGAAATGCCGGCCACCACTACTAATAAGGATACCGAAAAAATAATGATCATTAAAACCCGTCGTTGCTGAGCTTCTTCTTCGCTTTTTTTCTCGCTTTCCATTCGCTCTTTTTCTCTGATATTTTTTTCAGCCATCAATTTCAGATCCTCTTCGTATTTTAAAGCAGTGCTTGTGATCTGCTGGATCACCTGATCGCCGGTTAAACTGTCTTTGTATTGGATGTGTTTTTTTAAATAGCTTACAGCATTTGCCATATCATTGGCCTGAATATAGGCATCCGCTAAATTTTCATAAACAGAGTTCATCTCAAGCTTTACATTTACTTTTTCGGCAAGTTCTTTAGCAATAAGCAAATTTGCTATGGCGCTATCGGCTCTGTTCATTTTTAAGAAGGCTTTTGCCTTGTTAATGTGTATTTTGGATAGTGTTTTTTCGTACCAGCCACCACGGTCCTTTAAAGTAAGTTGTTTGTTATAATATTCAATCGCCTTCTTCGGCTCACCATTAAGAACATAGTATGTGCCAATTAGTTCGTAGGTTTGATTCATTACCTGGGTGTTTCCGGTTTGTTCTGACAAACGAACGGCATCTTGAGCAACCGCAATGGCATCACGGTATTGTTTTTTTTGCGCGAGAATACTTCCTTTCAGATTACGTAAACGTATCTCATGCATCGTTAATTGATCCTTGCCATTCAAAAGAGATGTTAACTTTTGCGATTTTTTGAGGTATGCTTCAGCGCTGTCTGTTTGACCCATAACAGCGTAAATTGTTCCAATGCGAAAAACTATCGATATATAGATATCATTCGCTTTAGCATCAATAAAATAAGGAATTGATTTTTTGTAATAATCTACCGATTGCTGATAATTCTTTTGAAGATTGAACACATTGGCGATGTTCGACATGGTAACGCCTTTATTTCCTATCCTGTCTTTATGAACATCGGTAACAGTAAAGCTGTCCGGAGGAAGTTTTTCGGCACATTTCAATGAAAGAAAATAATACCGCTGCGCCATTCCCAAATTGCCATCGGCATAATAAGTAAAACCCAAATTGTTATAGAACTCACTGGCGCGATCATATCTTTTCAGCGAGTCTGAATACTCTGAAAGCATCAAGTAATATTTAGCTGCAGCGTCGCTCCTTAATTGATTTTGCAAACCAACAGCTAAACCAAAAATTGTATGTAAGAACTGGTTTGGGTATTTTCTTAGGCCATATTTATTAAGCATAAGAAGGTCGCCTTCAATTTCCTTATTATAGTAATATTCTTTTTTGGAGATAGAGGTATGTCCAAGGATCCTGTATAAATTTGTAGGCTCATAATAATATGCACACAGATTTGACCCTTTAAATGATCTAATAATGAACGCTTGCTCTTCGCTCAAAATGGAATCGGCACGAGCCAGGATCTTCTCTTTTTTAACCGGATCTTTTTCGCGCACCGCTATTTGTTCGAGAGCGTGAGCGTATACATTATAGCAGCGCGTAACTGATGCAGGATGGTTGAGTGTTTTGGCTTTACCTAATAGTTTAGCAAATGTTTCGCAGGTTTGAGAAGGTTCATACCAAATTAGGTAAGCCTGTTTTCCACATTCCTGAAAAATGACCATGGTATCGTTCTTACTCGATTTAATGATCTTTTGAATTGAGTCAACAGCCCTTCGGAATTCGGGCGGTAATTGCGATCTTACAGAGAGCGAGAAGAAAAGAATGAAAGAAAGTATGATCCTTATTTTAACCACAAGTAAATTTAAACCTTATAATTCAATTCCAAAACTTTATCCGCGCAGCGTTCTCCATCCATAGCCGCACTCACAATACCACCGGCATAGCCTGCACCTTCTCCACATGGAAAGAGATTCTTTATTTGCGGATGTTGCAAAGTGTCGTTGTCTCTTGGAATGCGTACCGGCGTTGAAGTGCGCGACTCAACACCAACTATTAGGGCGTCGTTTGTTAAGTAACCGCGCATTTTTTTGCCAAATTCCTTAAAACCGGCCTGTAAATTCTTTCCGATCAAATTTCCAAGAACGTTTTGCATATCCGTACTTTTTAAACCCGGTTGATAAGAACAATCGGGGAGGGAAGAACTCAGTTTTCCATTCACAAAATCCTGCAAACGTTGCGCAGGTGCGGTTTGCGTTTTTCCCCCGGCTGTCCACGCACTTTTTTCTAGTTCTTTTTGAAACGCGAGTCCGGATAATTCACCATGTTTTGCAAATGGTTTAAAGTCGTTCATTGTTAAGCCCACAACTATCCCACTATTGGCGTAAGGATTATTTCGTTTACTGGGGCTCCAACCATTTGTTACTACTTCTTCCTGAGCTGTAGCACAAGGAGCAATAATTCCTCCGGGACACATGCAAAACGAATACACACCATGATCGCCAATTTGATTTACCAAACTGTAACTCGCTGCCGGAAGATATTCTCGTTTTTCATTGACCTCGGTTAACGATCCACAATGGTACTGAATGCGATCTATCAATTCTTGCGGATGCTCCACGCGCACACCCATAGCAAATGGTTTTGCTTCTATGAGGATGTTTTTCGTTTTGAGTAATTCATAAATATCGCGTGCCGAATGCCCCGTTGCTAAGATTAATTTTTGTATAGGGAGTGAATCCTCTCCTTTTTCATTTAGTACCACGATCTCCTTTAAAACATCTTTTTCAATTTTGAGATCAGCTAATTTAGAATTGAAACGCACTTCACCACCATATTTCAAAATGGTCTCGCGCATGTTTTGAATAAGCTGAGGCAATTTGTTAGTTCCAATATGAGGATGGGCATCCACTAAAATTTCTTCGCTGGCCCCATGGTAAACAAGGGTATTCAAAATTTTATCAATGCTTCCGCGCTTGTTGCTGCGCGTGTATAATTTTCCATCACTGTAAGTTCCAGCACCACCTTCGCCAAAGCAATAATTACTTTCCGGATTAACGACATGATCTTTATTAATGGCAGCAAGATCTCTTCTGCGGGCTTTCACATCTTTCCCGCGTTCGATAATAATTGGTTTAATATTCAGTTCTAAACAACGCAGCGCTGCAAACAATCCGGCGGGACCGGCACCAATAATGTGACAGGTATTTTTGCTTTTGGAAACATCCTTGTAATCAAAATTGATTTTTTCGGTTTGCTCTTGCTCATCAACAAATACCTGCAAAGTCAAATTCACTTTAATATTGCGATTACGCGCATCAATACTACGCTTAAGCGGCTTTACAAAAAACGTTTGATTCTTTAAATTCAGAAATTGCTTTATTTCCTGTTTGAGTAACTGCTCGTTATAAGCAATGGCAGGGCTAACCTGTATTTGAATTTTTTGTTGCACGATAGAAAGGTGTTTATCCTTTAATGCAGTAAAGATAATAAAAAAAGCCGGAGAATTTTCTCCGGCTTTTTTAGTTTCACGATAGTTGGAACTAACCTTTTGTTTTTGGTTTTACATCTAACTTAGAATCGTTCTTTTTGATATCCAATTCATCGATGATGTTTTGCGCACCGCCCAATTTGTCAACAACCCAAAGTACATAGCGCACGTCCACACAAATAGTGCGGTTAAGATCTTTATCAAACGCGATCTTGTGGCTTAAAGCTTCGTAATTTCCATCGAACGCTAAACCAACTAATTCACCTTTGCCGTTGATCACAGGCGAACCAGAATTTCCACCGGTAATATCATTTGTTGTAATAAAGCTAACTACAATATCATTCGTTGCTTCGTCTTTATACTGACCAAAATCTTTTGCAGCAGCCAATTCCAATTGTTTTTTAGGCATATCAAATTCGTAGTCGCCCGGTTTGTATTTATCCAAAGCACCGCTTAAGGTACACACGTGACTGTATTTCACACCGTCTTTCGGAGAGTATGATTTTACTTGTCCGTAAGAAACGCGCATGGTAAAGTTAGCATCCGGGTAGAATGTTTTTCCTTTATTCATTTCCATGTAACCTTTCAAGTACGCGCGATTCAATACCGTATTCTTATTGTTGAAGTCAGTAAAATATTTTCCGTAATTGTTATTGTAGTTGTTTACAAATGCGGCCGCTAATAAGTAAGCAGGATCTTTATGTAAAGCAGCTGTATCTGCTTTCTCGATCATTGCCAATCCTTTTTCTTTATCTAATAACATCGTATTTGCAAACACGTCGTTGGCAACCGCTTTAAATGTTTCGGCTTTTGAAAGATCGCCATACTTCGCTTTCATGCGGTCAAATTCCGCTTTTGGTTGTTGGTTCACATCCACTTCGTTATAGAACATTTGCAATGCGGACCCTAAGATATTTTTATCAGAAGCAATATTCTCTCCCTCAATAAATCCTTCGTAAGCGCCTTTTAATTGTTTAGTCAACGCGGCGATCTCTTCAGGTTTCACGCCCGGTTTTTTTGTAACCGCGTCAAGCGCCATTAAGTTAGATGCGAACATTAATAATGGAGAACCTAAAATGCCTTCGCGAATGAACATGCGGTGTTTTGCGTAAGGACGCCACACTTCATAGGTTTTTCCAATATCGCTAAAAATTGTTTCGTACTCAGGTTTTCCCTTGGCCCATGCGGTAAATTCAGCTTCGCTCTTTTGTTTTTGTTCGTAGGTGTGGAACTTCAATAATTGTTTTGACTCTCCGTCAAAGAATTTCCAATAGTTAGCAATACCAGCGTAAGATCCGGCCAATTGCAATTTGATCTTGGTGTCTTTTTTCATTTCCTCCAACATGTATTTTAAACGCATGTCGCGAAGATTTACCAATGTTGGATTCTCGATATCCGTTTTAATTTTTACGCCGTAAGAAGTTTCGTAACGGTTTGTTCCACCAGGGTAACCGTAGATCATAGTGTAATCTCCATCCTTTAAACCTTTAATAGAAATTGGCAAAGAATACTTTGCTTTGTATGGAACGTTATCAGCATTGTACTCAGCCGGTTTTCCATCTTTGCTCATGTACACGCGGAAGATCGAGAAATCTCCGGTGTGACGCGGCCATTCCCAGTTATCAGTATCGCCGCCAAATTTTCCAATGCTTTGTGGAGGAGTTCCAACCAAACGCACATCGCGGTAAACTTCGTAAACAAATAATAAGAATTGATTGTCTTTAAAGAACGATGCAACACGTGCCTCGTTGAATTTATCATCCAAACCTTCTATAGATTTTTTCGCGATCTCGTT
Organism: Bacteroidia bacterium; assembly: GCA_044229315.1. Taxonomy (GTDB): domain Bacteria; phylum Bacteroidota; class Bacteroidia; order B-17B0; family Aurantibacillaceae; genus Aurantibacillus. The sequence goes on along the minus strand of JBGATG010000002.1, from coordinate 584,037 downwards.
CATGATGCCCGGAAGTTTCAAAGGCACTTCATCTTTTGAAACGTCTTTCAATTTCTCAAGAACTTGTGCGCTTACATCTTCGATCTTAGTTAAGAATTTTGCAGGAACACCTTTCGCGTAGATCTCTTCGCTTTTTGATTTTGCCCAAAAGCCATCGTCGAGGTAATTATTTTTTACAGTACTCGCCGCAGCAATCGCGTTGTAACCGCAGTGATGATTTGTAAAGATCATCCCTTCTTTACTTACAATTTCGCCGGTGCAACCACCACCAAAAATAATAATGGCGTCCTTTAAACTTGCTTTATTAATGTTGTAAAGTTGTTCCTTGGTAAGCTTTAAACCTTTTTTTACCATCTCGGCATAAACCTGTTCGCCAAGTAATTGTGGCAACCACATTCCTTCATCGGCTTTTACTGATTTTGTAACGAATACTAAACCGATAAAGAGGGATAGAAATTTTTTCATTTTGAGTTTGTGTTTTTTGCTGGGCAAATGTAAAGCTAAACCAATGAAATTGTTGCCTAATTGGTATTAATTTAGATTAACGGCGTATTTCTTAGATATTTGGCACATATTTGACTACCAAATGGTTAAAATAAGTCAACTCACTTATTTTGAGGATTTTACGAGGCTTTTGAAGCCGGCTTGAGTTTTCTTGGGTAAAGAAAAAATAACCAGGTGATAGGAATCATCTATCCATGAAAAAAGCAGATTCTGATTCGCCGAACCATCGGCTGTTACTGTGTTCCAGTGACTTTTATTCATGTGCCAACCCGGTTCCACGCAGCTGTATTTTTCGCGTAATTCGATAGCTTTTTGCGGATCGCATTTAATGTTGAAAGAAACAGGCCGCGAATCGATATCCACTAGCAAAAACATCTTCCCCGCCACTTTAAATACAAGCGTAGTTTCATCAAAGGGAAAACATTCTTCCACTTTTTCTTTGGAAATACAGTATTCGCGAAGAGTTTCGATGTCCATGTTGCAAAGTTAACGATAAAATAATATTCGTATTTGCCACGGAGACGTTAAGACTCGGAGATGCAAAGCGTGTTCTCAGTGACCCTCAGTGCCTTTGCGGCATAGTGGCAAAAAACAAATCAGGAGTTAAAATCTCCAAAATCTCAACCAATTATTCTCACATTTTAACCACTTGTAAAACACTTCAAATTACCACATGTAATTACATAATTTTGTGCGGTTAAGAGCGTTAAAACCAGTGAAAAGGTTTATGGCGATAAAATTTGATTTGCTAAGGATTTTTATTAAGTTTGACGCTCTATAAACCGTAAAAAACAATAACTTAAATAACCTAAATTATGAGCAAGAACAAAACATCAGGAGGATTTCCATTGGTCGTTTCGGCGTTAGCAATTGTAATATGTATTGCTATTGGAATTTTTATTTTTAAAGGGGTACTAGGTGCTTCTTCAAACTTTGAAGGTGGCGACCCGGATAAAGGTCATCCACACAACATTTTAGGAACTATGTACAAAGGAGGATTTATCGTACCTATCCTTATTGGGTTCTTGCTTACGGTATTAACGTTCGCTATCGAGCGTTTCATTACCATTATGAAAGCAAACGGTTCAGGTAAAACGGATGTGTTTGTTTCTAAGATCAAATCACTTATTGCAAATCACGATTTTGAAGGCGCAATTGCAGAGTGTAACAAACAAAAAGGTTCTTTGGCTAATGTAGTTCACGAAGGTATTGAGAAATACAAATTCGTAATGAACGATTCGTCAATGGACAAAGAAGCGAAAGTTCATGCTATCCAAAAATCATTAGAAGAAGCTACAGCTTTAGAATTACCAATGTTATCTAAAAACATGGTTGTAATTTCTACAATGGCGTCGATCGGAACTCTTGCCGGACTAATTGGAACGGTTGTGGGTATGATCCGTGCGTTCGCGGCTTTAGCAACCGGTGGTGCTCCTGATACAAACGCTCTTGCAACGGGTATCTCTGAGGCCCTTGTAAATACATTGGTAGGGATCTTAACCTCTGCTTTAGCGATCATTTTCTATAACTTGTTCAGTAACCGTATCGACCAGATCACTTATGCTATGGACGAGGCAGGTTTCTCGATCATCCAGGAGTTCCAGGCAAGCGGAAAATAGTACTTCGACGGGGCTCAGTACAAGTCCCTGAAAAGGTTTATGGAATTTAAAAAATTATTCATCTAAATAAAAAAAGAGACAAATGTCAAAGAAACCATCAAAAGGAGGAGCACCATCGTTGGATATGACGCCAATGGTGGATTTGGCTTTCTTGTTGGTTACCTTTTTTATGTTAACGGCCTCTTTTCGCATGGAAGAACCGGTAACGGTTGATCCGCCCTCATCTATTGGGCAGGTTCAGTTACCCGACAATCACATTCTTGTGACCATCGACAATGACGGACGCGTTTTCTTCGGTATCAGTAACTCTACTGCAAAAATGAATGCATTGCGTTCAATGGGTCAGAAGTATGGAGTGACTTTTACTGATAAGCAGATAAAAACATTTAGCGGATTGCCAAGCATCGGCGTTGATCTAAAAGATCTTCCAAGATATATTGATGCCAGTGATGCAGAACGCAAAAAGTTTCAACCTCAAAAAGGAATACCTAACGATACAATTAAAAACCCTCAGTTGAAAGACTGGATTGCATTTGGCGGACGTGAAGCTGTATTAGCTTACAACCAGGCCAAAGAAGATGCAGCAGCTAAGGGATTGGAATTGAAAGCGGAAAAACCACGTTACGCTATTAAGTGTGACATGAAAACAAAATACATTTTTGTGAAAGACGCGATCAAGACCTTTACAGATCTGAAGATCTATCAATTTAATTTAATAACCTCGCTAGAAGGATCGAAAACGGTTCTGGAAAAATAGGCGAAAAAAATATTAGCACATGGCAGAAATAGCAGATAGTGGCGGCGGCGGTGGTAAGGGTGGCAAGAAACGCGCGAAGAAACAGAGTACGCGTATTGATATGACACCCATGGTTGACTTGGCCTTCTTGTTATTAACGTTCTTCGTATTAACATCAAGTTTCAATAAACCAAAATCCATGGAACTAACGTTCCCTGTACCTCCCGACAATCCACAAGATCAACCGCCAATTAAAAATGGTATCACTTTCCTTTTAACAAAAGACGATAAGATCTTTTATTACGAAGGAGAGTTCAAGGCAGCCGATGATCCGGTAAAAGGACCAAAAACCGCTTTGCAAGAATTGAATTTCGGACAAACAGGAGATAAGAGTTTACACAAATATCTTGGAGATAAAAATAAGTCTTTACACGAGGCGGTAAAAAAACTTGGCGAAAAACTGGATGCTAAGCAAATTGCTGACACCACCTACAAACGTATGGTGAAAGAAGTGAAGGCAGACAAAACATCGCCAACGTTCTTGATCAAAACAGATGATAAAGCAACGTACAAGAATGTGATCGATCTTATTGATGAATTGAACATCAACATCGTTGGAAAATACGTTGTGGTGGATATTATTAAGCCGGAATACGATCTTTTAGTAGAAAAAGTAGGACCCTAATTAAAAAAGGAGGTTATTATGTTACAAAATTGGAATGATGCTACACAAGACGAACGCAATGATATTGTGTTCGAGCATCGTAACAAAGAATACGGCGCGTATGAGCTGCGCCGTAAGTACAACAAGCGCATTACATTCATTATTGGAGGTATGCTTACATTTTCGGTAGCGCTCTTTGGTTTAAAAGTTATTATTGATAACAAACCGGAAGAGGTAGACAAAGATCTTGACATGACTAATATTGTTGTGGATCTAACGCCGCCGCCGCCGGTGGAAGAACAACCGCCACCGCCGCCACCGCCGCCACCGCCACCAATGGTTGAGATGGTGAAATTCGTTCCTCCGGTAATTAAAGACGATGCTGTTGAAGAAGAGCCTCAAAAATTACAGGAAGATGTGAAGGACGCGAACGTGGATACAAAAGATCAGGAAGGCGATAAGGATATTGTAGCTCCTCCAACGGAGAATACGGGTCCTGCAGAACCGGCACAACCGGAGATCTTCACCATTGTGGAAGAACAAGCTGAATTCCCAGGTGGAATTGCAGAGATGCAAAAATTCATCCAAAAGAATTTACAGTATCCTTCTATGGCACGTGAAGCCGGATTAAGTGGGAAATGTTTCCTCAAATTCGTTGTGAACGAAACAGGAACTATCTCTAACGTAGAGATCCTAAAAGGTGTTCCGGGTTGCCAGGATTGTGATAAAGAAGCAATTCGCGTAGTGAAAGCTATGCCGTCTTGGAAACCAGCTAAAATGACTGGGAAATCGGTAAAATGTTACTTCAACTTACCGATCAGTTTCAAGATCCAATAATACTCTAAAAATATATTAAAAAGGCCGCAAAATTATTGCGGCTTTTTTTATTTGTATTTACCTTTAAGAATGGACAAACAAATGACAATTTGGTTTAGCGCGGTAATGATACTGCTGGTAACTTGCGGAGCGTTTTTATTCGCATTCACAGATGTTATGAGCGACCGTATCTCGGGCAACAAACGCATGTTGTTGATCTTTGTCTTTGCAGCGTATTCACTTTACCGAGCATTCCGGCTAAAAACTTTATTGAAACGAAAAGAAGGAGATTGAACTATGAGATACTTTGTGTGGATGGCATCGTGCGTGTTACTGACATCTTGCGGAAGCAAAACATTTGAGAATGATTATGTAGATAATTCGCCGACATCGGGAAAATTAAAAGTGTTTTGCGATGAAGGATTGAAAGCGCATATCTTAAATCAAGCGTTCACGTTTGAAAGTCAATATCACAATTCAAAAATTGAAGTGGAGGTGAGATCCGACGCGGAAGCTGTGAATGCTTTGTATATGGATAGTTGCAAGGCCATTGTTATTTCGCGTGAGTTAAGCGCTAAGGAAAAAGAAACGTTTGCGAGTAAAACATTAAACCCGCGCGCGCAACCGGTTGCATATAGTGGGGTGGCTTTAGTTACCAATATAAATACCAAATTAGATAAGCTTACTCTTGTTCAATTAGAGCAATTGCTGTTGCAACCATTTGTGTGCACAGATTCTATTGATGCGAATTGTAAGATAACCGTGGTATTTGAAAGTGACCGCTCCTCGGTAGTTCATTATCTTAAAGATTCGATTATTAAAGGCAAACCATTCTCGCAAAATTGCGCAGCTTTAAAAAGCACCATGGAAGTATTGAACCACGTGATGCGTTTTCCTAACACCGTGGGATTCATTGATTTTGCCTGGTTAAGTGATAGGGACGATAGTTTAACAAAGGCTATGGTCGGAAAACTCAAATTTGTGCCCATTGGCAGGGGAAATGGCGCCTATTATGAACCAAATCAAAGCAGTTTTAAAACAGGTGATTATCCTTTGACAAGAAAAGTGTATGTTTATACTCAGGCTCCGGCCTTTAGCTTGGCGCAAGGATTTCAGGCTTTTGTATCGGGACCAAAAGGACAAATGACATTTTTAAAGCAAGGTCTTTTGCCTTACCAACAACAGGAAAGAAGTATACACGTAAATTTAGAACAATAACAAAAAGAATAGCATGAAACATCTAACCCTTGTACTGTGTTTGCTGGGAATTTTAGCAAACGCGCAAACAAAAACAGGTGCAAAAACAAAAAAAGATTCCAAAGCCGAAGCGCAAGTGATGGCTGATAGAAAAGCCGAATTTGTTGGTGGCAACACGGCAATGGAAAAATACATTGTGAGTAATTTGAAGTATCAACAAAAATTGGATACAGACACAAATATCAAAACGCGCAATGTGTTCATGAAATTCATGATCGATAAAACAGGTAAGGTAACTGATGTGAGCGTGATGAAAGGAATTAAAGGTTGCAAGGAATGTAATGACGAAGCTACGCGCGTAGTAACGTCAATGCCAAACTGGAATTACGCCATTGAGAACAGCCAACCCGTAGATGCCTGGTTTACACTCCCAATTACCTTTAGCAAACATTAAAATATGCTAAAATCAAGGGAAAAACCCAGGTTTGGCACTCTATTAGAATAAGTACATATATTATGAAAAAACTGATCATTTTAGGCACTCTCGCTTTTGTAAGTTTTGCCAATGCGCAAACGCTTCCTGAAGCCATTAAGAAAACTGATAACGAACGCTACGAATCGGCCGAGGCAGATTTTAGAGCTTTGATCGCGAAAGATCCAAACAGTGGCGCCAATTATTTTTACTTTGGAGAGAATTATTTCAAGCGTGGTGACGCGGATAGTGCGAATATCTTTTATCAAAAAGGTGTGGAGTTAGCTCCAACGTTTCCATTGAACTTCATTGGACTTGGAAAAGTGATGTTGAGTAAGAATGATGTGAATGGTGCGAAAGCGCAGTTCTTCAAAGCAACCAGTATCTCTCAAAATAAAAATGCTGAGGTGTTCCGTAAGCTCGCCGAAGCATGGTTAGCTACGGAATATAAAAATCCGGATGAAGCAATTAATGCCGCAAACTCAGCCGTTAAATTGGAACCAAAAAATCCGGAAGGCTTTATTATTTTGGGTGACGCGCAATTGGAAAAAAATCCTTCTGATGGTGGCGGACCAATTAAGAATTATAAAATGGCAACCACGCTTGATCCTAAATCGGCAAAAGGGATCCTTCGCGAAGGTAAATTGTATCAACGCGGCCGTAACTATCAATTAGCCCTCGAAAAATATAAAGAGGCGATGACGCTAGACCCAACATTTGCTCCGGCTTATCGTGAAATAGCCGAATTATATTTCTTGGCTGCGCAACCAGCAAAGTCAATTGAGTATTGGAAAAAATATTTGGAGCTTAACAACAGCGATTACGCGCGTTATCGCTATCTCAGTGCGTTGTTTTCAAATAAGCAATACGCTGACGCAGTAACCGAATACGAGGGATTAAAAGCCAAAGGGTTTAAAAATCTGTACCTAGAACGTCTGGCTGGATACAGTTATGCGGAGATGGGAGATAAAACAGACAAGGAAGCATACAGTAAGGGAATTGTTGCAATGGATAATTTCTTTGGCATGGCTCCTGCTAATTTCAAATTCTTACCTGCGGATTATAAATACAAGGGAATTTTATTGGCGCGTACTGGCAAAGATTCATTGGGCTTAATAGAAATGGAGAAAGCCATCGCGTTGGATCCTTCTTCTGCAAAAGTAATGCTTTCGGAAATGTCAAACGTTTCTTATCGCGCAAAGAAATATGATAAAGTTTCAATGTACCTTGAAAGAAAAATGGCCGCCGATGCCGCGTCTTTAGATAACAACGATTATTTCAACTATGGTCGTGCAAACTACAACTTAGGAAATAGCAAATTGAATGAAGCAGCAGCAATTAAAGACAAGAAAGCAGCCGCTGCAAAAGAAGCGGAAGCAACTCCATTCTATGTAAAAGCGGATACGGCGTTTGCGCACCTCATTAAACTAAATCCAAATTGGGTTACTGCTTATACCTGGAAAGGAAGAAGCAGCGCTTCATTAAAGAACATGGATAACGCAAAAGCTGCTTACGATAAAGGAACAAGTTTAGTAAAGCCAGAAGAGAAAACAGGTTCTTACAAAAAGGATATTATTGAAGCTTTAGAGTTCAACGGCTACTATTACGTAGAAAAGAAGGATAAAGAAAATGCCGATGCAACATTTAATCAGTTGAAGGAAATTGACCCGAATAATCCAAAAGTAATTAATTACTTTAAGCCAAAACCTGCAGGAGGCGGAACCAAACCCGCGGGAAAGTAAGATAGCGGAACTTATGTTTATAAGATCTGCGCTCACCATATTGTTAGCCTTGCTTTTCACAAGCAAGGCTAATTCTTTTTGGGCCGACTCGCTCCGGTTAAAGATCAAAGAGGCAAGTGGAATAAGAAAAGTAAAGCTCACCAATTATCTGGCGAGTAAATATACATTTGTTTATCCCGATACAGCCCTCATGTACGCCCGCCAATCTGAACATTTACTAGAGGGCGTTAACAACGATACAGCCAGAGCCGATGTGAACGCGCTTATTGGCGAATGCTTGATGTATCTGGCAAAATATGATAGTGCCGCCATTTATTATTTAAAGGCGATTGAGCTTGCCGAAAAATTGAACTATCGTAAGAAGATGGCTTCCTTCAACAATGGCTTAGGCATGTTGTTCTTCCAGATCGGCGACAATCAAAAAGCAGTGGATTACATGCAAAAGGCAGCCGTCATTAAGTTCGAGGACAAGGATTTTTTGAGTTATGCTATGGTGAACACCAACATCGCCGGGGCTATGCAGCGTTTAGGGAAGTATAAAGAAGCGCTGGCCATACTCAGAGATTCAGAATTGCGGATCAAACAGTACAATAATGTGACCATGCTGGCCAACATCTATAACATGATCGGCGCCATTTACCAAATGGAATTAAAGATAGATTCAGCGCAATCCTATTATGAAAAAACATTGTCCATGCTTACCGACGAAAAGGATATGGCATACAAATTCACAGCCTATGCTAATTTGGGAGAGATCCTTATAGTGAAAGGAAGACTTGCCGATGCAGAAACAAATTTGCTGCATGCCTTGAACTTAAGTGGGAAGTTGTCGCGCCATGCCGAACGTTCGGCCATCTATAACAGTTTAAGCGGTTTGTATGAACAGAAGAATGAACCCGTAAAGGCGTTAGAGTACAAAAAGAAATATATCGAGCTAAAAGACTCGATCTTTAATAAAGAGAAGGAAGGACTTATTAGAGATATTGAAGGGAAATACGAGGCAGGACAAAAAGATCTTCAGATAAAATCGCAGGAGTTGGAATTGCAAAAGGAAAAGACCAATAAATTTCAGTTGGCTCTTTTTTCTATACTTGCCATAGTATTGCTTATTTTCATTTTGATCTACATTTGGTTCAACCGACGTCTTGAATCAAAATTGCGAGAAACCAAAGAACGTTTTTTTACAAACGTGATGCACGAGATCCGCACACCGTTATCTATGATCCGTGGTCCTCTGAATTTGCTTAAAGGAAAACTCAACGACGAAGAGCGACTGTATCATATTGATCTGGCCGACAGGAACGCAACACGCTTAACGGAGTTAATGGACCAGATGCTTGATATTTCTAAATTCAACAATTTGAGTTACGTTCTTAAGAACTCGGTGGGAGATATTGAACTTTTCGTAGATGAGATCGTGAGCGATCATGAACGTATGGCGGGAGAGAAAGAGATCGTATTCAAAAAGCACATTACACATTTCAATTCATTGCTGTATTTTGATAAGGATGCTTTACACAAGATCATCTCTAATCTTTTATCTAACGCCATCAAATACACAAAGCCCGGAGGCCAGATCAGTTTTTCGTTGATAGAGCAACAGTCAACTGATCACTCCACTATTGCGATCGAAGTGAAGGATAACGGTATCGGGATTCCTCGCAAAGAGCAAAAAAAACTATTTACACGTTTCTATAGAAGTGAAAAAGTGGTTGATCACACAAAGGGAATTGGCATTGGACTTTCACTCGTGAAAGATCTTGTGGACGCACACCAGGGATCCATCACATTTGAAAGTGAGGAAGGCAAGGGAACAACTTTTAACGTTAGCTTGAAGTTTAAAAGGGAGAACGCCATTGAAACAGGAAAGATGAATCCGGGTGCGGGTAATAAGGGAGTTGTATTGTTGGTAGAGGACAATGCGGATATGATCCAATTCGTAGGGTCTCTTTTGCATAAAGAAGGATTCCAGGTAACCAAAGCTTCTAATGGAAAAATGGCCTTGGAAATTTTAAAGGAATTAGCACCCGATCTGATCGTAAGTGATGTAATGATGGATGAAATGGACGGACTGACATTCATCAAAAAGGTAAAAGCAACCGAAGGGTTAGATCATATTCCGGTCATTGCACTATCAGCAAAATCCTCTGAGCGATCGCGAACGGAGATCATGAATGCGGGCGCACAGTTGTACCTTACCAAACCTTTTCTTCCGCAAGAACTTTTAGCTGCGGTACAGAATCAATTAAGTTTGATCGCAAAATTAAGGGCTGAGACAAAAGAAAAGATAGAGACACCCGAATTAAAAGCGGAACAAAAATTCTCAAGCAAAGAACCCTACATTCAAAAGTTATTTGATCTGATCTTCAAGCATTATGAAAGATCCGATCTTAGCGTAGAATACCTCGCCGATCTGATGGCCACAAACAGAAGTCATTTTCAGAGAAAAGTAAAAAGCCTTACAGGGTATTCTCCTTCCGATCTTATTAAGTATGTTCGTCTTGAAAAAGCAAAGGAATTTTTACAGGACAAAAAAGGTAACGTAACTGAAGTTGCTTACATGTGTGGTTTTTCAACCCAATCCTATTTTACCCGCTGTTTTACCGAACATTTCAATCGCCCACCCAGCGAATTCATTTAATTTTTCTTCCAGCATAAGTCAAGCGTGCCAAACCTCATTCATTTGAGTTGCTTTTGAAAAAAAGTCAGCCGCTCTTTAACGGAAATTTGCACTTGTAACTTAATGATAAGCAGTAGTATAGACTCAATGCAACATAAGTGAACGAACACGCAACCTAATAAAACGCCTTTTTTTTACTCTGGCTCTACTTTTGGTCTCGCAAGGCTGGCACTATTGCCACAAACCTAAAAAAGAAAAAAATGAAAAAAGTAAACAGAGTGATCGCAGCAACATTAATAGGTGCTGCATTGATCTTTACAGCATGTAAAAAAGACAAGAAGGAAGATCCAACTAATCCTACTTCGCCAACATCGCCGGCGGCAGAAAAGAAATACGCCCTTGTAATAGAAAACGGAGCACAGTCCATTGAAGTTGGACAAAACCTAAACCTAACAGCGCATCTTGTAAACACAAGCGGTGCGGTGGTAAATGTAAGTGGTGTATCGTGGAGCAGTAATATTGGCGGGATCTCAGGAAGCGCGTTTGCACTTAATACCGAAACCACCGGAATTATTTCCGCTTCAGTACAATATGAAGGCGTTACATATTCTGCATCTATTCCAATCAGCGTGCAGCCAATAAAAAACTCACAAGTGTTTGCCGTTGTACCATCGGCAATTATTTGGGGTGTGGGGTATGGCACAATTCCTTTAGAAACGGTTTACCTGGGGAACTCTTCGGCAACTTACGCGTTCAGCTCACAGAACACCAATATTGTTACTGTGTCAAGTACGGGTGTTGTTTCTTTTGTGGCGCCGGGAAGCACAAACATTTTGGTGAACGCAACTATTAATGGAAAAACAACTACGGTAACGGTTCCTGTTTTAGTAGTTGGAACACCGGAAGTGCCGTTGCCTGTAACTCGTGTAGTTGTTACACCGGCTTTAGGGGAAATGTTCAGAGGTGAAACGCTTCAACTCGTAGCAAAAGCATATAATAGTAACGGTGATGATGTATCGAGCACGGTAACGTTCAGTTATGCGGTTGTTCCAAAATTGGAAGACGATAATATTCCGCAAACCGCTGTTTCTGTTAACGGATCTGGGTTAGTATCCGCGTTAACTCTTGGAAGTGCATATGTGAAGGTGATGGCAAATGGGATCATGGGACAATCGGAGATCATTGTAAATCCTGATACCGCCATTATTGTGACACCATTTTATGCTGACCTTGGAGGATTTGATCCAATTACCATGCAACCAAATCCAAATAATAAAACGTTTACCGCAACAACTTATAAAGTGGACAGAAACGCGTACAAAACAGGAAATCCAAATTTCCTTACAACTATTCCAAATCCGGCTAATTTAACCTGGGAGCTTCCAACCACGGGAGTTCCAGAGATCGATAATATGTTCAACATTGTAACATTAAGTAACTCTTCAAATACAAGCGTCACAGCAACATCGATCCCCGGAAAAGTTGGTTCAACCTTTGTTATTGCTAATGGTGGAATATATGGCGGTGCTGCCGCGGTTTTAGTTAATCCGTAACATCATGACAACAAAATTGAACTACATCATACTTGCAATGCTATTATCGGCATTGCAGGTATGTTCTCAAACCGTAAAGGCCTGTAATATCTATCCAACTAATCTGGAAGAGAACATGTACATTGATTCGTTTGATGAAAAAACAAATACACTCAAAGGCGTTTATTTTATGGTGCTAAGCGATGGAGAGAATTCTGAATATATCACACCGGAATTCACCGTAAAATTGTATCTCTATCAAAATGGCAAAGACCCTATCTATATTAAAACGTACGAAGAAAAAGGAATTTATCATTTTGGTAAAAAAGAATACAATGAGACATCCATTAAGATAAATACTGATGGAATTGAACCAGGTACTTACAGAGTTGGTCTATATGTGAATGCCGATAAATCATTCACAGAAGAAAGTTCAGATAATGCGATCTTATTTAAAAGACCGATTACAATAACCGCTACAAATTCTGCCCAAACGGTAACAGAAGAATAAAACAAAACCCCAAAGCAATTTGGGGTTTTTTGTTTAATGTTGGCTAAAAAACCCAAGATCCACCTGGCTCCTACATTTAAAACCCCCATTCACTCAAAGTAAACGCTGTGGGTGCTTGGCTAACAGCCATATCCGCATATTTGCCGTTTCATTTATTTGCTCAAAACCCACTTTTACTCAGTAAACACAGGGTAAATGTTCGCGCTGCCTCAATTCACTCATCTAAAATGGAATTTAAATAAGTGAAGGCCCAAAAATTTTTATTCGCCCAAGGCTATGTCTAATTTCGAATCATGAAAACAACACAACTATCGAGATTTTTAAAGACAGGGATGATCGCGTTGGCGATCTTAGGTGGAAGAGTAGCAGCACAAAATGTTCCGCCGGCTTGTCCAACAACTTCAATTTACGCACAGCAGGGTAATAGTATTCTTGCCTATCCTCAATTCAATGGCCCGGGTACTACCGTTATAAATAATATGCCGGGCGCAATTGGTTTAGCAGTTGGCCCTAATTTTGGCTTTCCTGCACCTAATCCAACTTGGTGGACTATATCAGGTAATACATATTGGTATTTTAATAATACAGGCACGTGGTCAAATACCGGACACACAACAGGTAATGCCGCAGCGGTTAACATTGGTGGAGGCGGAGGGGCGCTTTATAATATAGTTGGTGCCAATGGAGGTATTTATAAATATACAGGTACCGGTAACGGATTCTTTGTAGCTAATATTACTCCTGCTTTTGCGGGTGGTGGACCATACGATATCGTTGCTGACATGGCCGATAATTTTTATGTTCTAAAAACAAATGCGCCTGGTCAAGGTTTATATGCGTATAATCCCCAAGGTGTATTAACGTGTTCGTGGACAGGTGTAGGTATGAGCAATCAATCTGCAGGTTGTGGTTTTTCAATTTTAAACACAAACACTCTGGGCATACATCGTGTATATTATGATGCAAATGGAACTGACTATGTAGGAAATATAATTCCTGGAAACTCAACCATCAATTTTACCGCTATCACTGTGCCTCAAGCCAATTGTGATTACGCGAGTTGCGCTTTAAGCGTGCCCTATGGAAGCGTTACGGCCGGTGCTGGTGGAGGAACACTAACATGTACAAATCCTCAAGTAACTTTAATTGCTTCTATTTATGGAAATAATAGTTTGAACTGGTTACCAGCGTATCCAACTCCAACTAACGCAGCGCAAAATCCAACCTGTGGTGCAATTAACTGGACTGGTCCGGGACCAAACACAACTGTGGGTATTGTTAGTGGACAAGGAACTCCAACCATCGTTGTAAATCAACCTGGCGTTTATTCATTTACCTGGACAGGCTGTAACGGTTGTCCCGGTTATTCAGTTACTGCTTCTTACACCGTAGTAGGACAAGGTGCAGTGATCAATCCAATTATTACTGCTCCAACTTGTATTAGCAGCCCAACACAAATTTCAGTATCACCAAACTCTGCAACAAATACAATTTTATGGACCGGACCAAACATTATTGGGGCGAATAATACTCCAACAATTACTGTTGGTTCCGCTGGTATTTATTCAGTATCTATAAGTATTCCAAACAGCGCTTGCGCAGGAACACAAACGGTACTTATTAACCCAACACCAACATTAAATATAGCGGCAAGCAGTTTATCAATGTGCGCTAACAACTACAACAACTCATTAAATTCAGTTACATTAACTGCAGCCGGTGCAACAAGTTATACTTGGAACGCAAACGGACTAGTTTTGACAAGTCCATCTAATACTGTAAATCCGGTAATATATTCACCGGCTATCAATGCAAGCTCAGGTACTGTAACATTGATCGGATCAAATGGAACGTGTTCGGCATCTGCAACTGCTGTGATCGCCATAGTTGAAAATCCAACTGTTGTAGTAACAAGTGTTTCGGTTTGCGCGGGTAACACCGTTAATATTATTGCAAACGGCGCTAACTCTTATGCTTGGAGCCCGGGAACATTTTTAAGTAGCACAAGTGGTGCAACCGTTACATCAAGTACGCCATCAACAACAGTGTACAACGTTATTGGTTCTTCAAACGGATGTAACAGTGCTACACAAGCTGCAACAGTTACTGTGGTGCCAAATCCAACTATTACAGTTACACCGGCAACAAACACAATTTGTGCAGGCGGACAACTAAATTTAACCGCTTCGGGAGCTACAGGTTATGTGTGGGGTCCTTCAGCAACATTAAGTTCAAGCGTTGGCGCTGTAGTAACGGCAAGCCCAATGGTAACTACAAGTTACACAATTGTAGGTTCGGCAGCAGGATGTACAGCGAGCGCAGTTTATCAGGTGAGTGTAATCCCTCAACCAAATTTACAAGCCTCGGCATCTGCGTACACTATTTGCTCTAATGAAGGAACAATTCTAACAGCAAACGGAGCAAGTAATTATGTTTGGTCGCCCGCAATTGGATTGATCACAACAACAGGAAGTCAGGTAAATGCTAAACCTGCAACTACAACCGTTTACCAGGTTACCGGTAACAATGGACAATGTAGTGCAGTGGTTTCATTAACTATAAATGTAGTTCCTGTTCCGGTTCTTGTATTGACCACTCCAAATCATAAGATCTGCCAGGGTAAAACAACCGACATTTTTGCAAGTGGCGCCATGAGCTATTCGTGGAGTCCTTTAACCGGATTAACTTTCCAACAGCCTTCAGCAGCCACTGCCGGTCCGGCAAGTTCTACAAACTATACGGTAACGGGAAGTAATGCGATGGGATCAAAGATCTGTCCGTTCACACAAGAGATCTATATAGAAGTTGTTCCAAATGTTACAGCAAGTACAACAAATAGCGTTGAGATCTGTAAAGGACAATCGACTCGCATTATCGCTTATGGTGGGAACACGTACATGTGGTTACCAAACAAAGGCCTAAGTGCTTCTGATGTAGCCGATATTTACGTGACTCCGGAAGCAACTACAATCTACACCGCTTATGTTTCAAATAGTGGAAACTGTGGAAGCACAGCAACTGTATTGGTAAAAGTAAATCCATTGCCAACATTATCGGCAGGTGAAGATTTCGCTGCTAATTTGGATGAGCCAATGCATTTGAATGCTTCGGGTAACGGAACAATTACCTGGGTAATTGGTGAAGATATTCAATGTGCAAGTTGTCCTAATAGTCAGATCTTCCCTAAAAAGAGCGGCTGTTATGTTGCTGAAGCTGTAAGTTTGAATGGTTGTAAAGTGCGTGATGAGGTATGTGTAGAAGTAACTACAGATTATAACATCTACATTCCAAACGTATTCACACCAAATGGCGATGGGAACAACGATGTGTTCTTGGTTTATGGAACCGGAATCACTAAATTAGAGATGAATATCTTTGATCGTTGGGGCACGAAATTATTCACCTCTAAAGATCAAACACAGGGCTGGGATGGAACTTACAAAGGCGTATTGAGCAAACAAGATGCTTATACATACTTGATCATCTACACAGCTTTGGATGGTAAAAAAGTTGAAAAAACAGGACACGTAACATTATTAAAATAACCCACGAAGTAGACAAGTTCACTTCGTGATAAAAAGAAGACTATGAAAAAGATATTATTGGCATCAGTATTTATGATTGCAGGTTCGTTAATTGGATTTGCTCAAAGTGTAGACAAAGCTTTACATAATGGAAAATGGTACGCTAACGCTGAGTTGGGAAGCAAATCAATTACATTGACCAAATCTGCTCCTGCAACATATGCCTTCGACATGCAGTTGATAAGCGACGTGGGAATGAGTTTGGGACAAACCTTGAAATCAGATCTTATAAATAACGAAGGAGGGCAAGTAAAGGCCGGTTCCTATTTTGAAGATAAGGGATATGCGTACAAAATAAACGGAAACAGCTTATGGATCGGCTTTCAACCAAAGGAGTGGAACTACAACGTGATCGCTCAGAAAAATGGTGATCTGCTTTTAGAATTAGTAAATCCCGCAAACAAGAGTACTAAGTAAAGAACATAACTGCTCTCATACAAAAAGCCCCGTAAGGCTTAAATTTAAAACCCGAACGCTGTAATGTTCGGGTTTTAGTTTTAATAAAGTTTATCTGGAAAAAATATTGTATTTAACGATGCAGTACAAAGCGCGAAAACCGTCTTTCCAATTGATCTTTTTACCTTCTTTATAGGTTCTTCCATAATAGGAGATCCCAACTTCGTAGATCCTAACATCAGTAACACGAGACACCTTTGCGGTAACTTCAGGCTCAAAGCCAAAACGTTTTTCTTTTAGCTTTAGCCCCTTCAAAATATCTGCCTTGAATAATTTGTAGCAGGTCTCCATGTCCGATAAATTAAGATTGGTGAACATGTTAGAGACGAATGTTAGAAATTTATTTCCAACAGAATGCCAAAAGAAAAGCAGACGATGCGGATTGCCACCAACAAAACGAGTTCCATACACAACATCAGCGAAACCATCGATAACGGGTTTAAGTAAAAGATTATATTCTTGCGGATCATATTCCAGATCGGCATCTTGTATAATAATGAGGTCGCCCAATGCATTTCTGATCCCGGTGTGAAGCGCTGAGCCTTTTCCTTTGTTTACATCGTGTCTAAAATAGCGAATGTTAAGCCCGGGGTTATGCGCAATATAATTCCCGATCACTTTTTCGGTATCGTCCGACGAACAATCATCAACAACCACAATTTCTTTTTGGATGCCATTAATAAGATCAGTTGCTTTTACTTTGTCAAGTATCAAATGAATTGTTGCCCCTTCATTGTAGGCCGGAATAATAACTGATAGTGATTTAGCGTTATACATCTCTATAATTGATCAAATTCCTTCATATTCCGCCTTCACAAAATCCATTAGTTCTTTCACATAAGCAGGAGAAAAGTCGAATTTAATACCGGCAGCTTCATACACTTCGCGAATAGTTTTGGTGTAACCCAAACTTAATCCGGCCTTATATTGATCGATGGTGCGCTTGGCGTTTGTTTTGTAATTACGCCACATGGCAATGGCACCTAATTGCGCAAAGCCATATTCAATATAGTAAAATGGAACTTCGTACAAATGCAATTGCACTTGCCAACGGCGTTTCAAATTATTCTCAAGGCCTTTATAATTGATCACATCACTTCCAAAATCATTCATGATGTTCATCCATTCTTCGTAGCGCTCTTTTACCGTATGCTTCGGATTCAAATAGATCCAGTGTTGAAATTTATCTATGGCTGCGATCCATGGTAAGGTATCCATTACGCTTTCTAGCTGTTGACGTTTGGCGCGTTTCAACTCTTCTTTGCCTTCAAAAAATACATGCCAGTGCTCCATGCTAATTAATTCCATGCTCATACTTGCCAATTCGGCAATTTCACTTGGTGGGGATTTGAAATCCATTAGTTCAAGATCTTTGCATAAGAAGGAATGAATAGCGTGCCCACCTTCGTGAACCATGGTCACCAGATCGCGATGCAAACCAACGGAGTTCATGAAAATAAACGGAACGTCAGTTTCGTACAAAGGATATTGATAACCTCCCGGCGCTTTTCCAATGCGACTTTCAAGATCCAAACGCTTCATGTCGTCCATGGTTTTAATGCACTCACCAAAATAAGGATCGATCTTATTGAAGCACGCAATTGTTTTTTCTGTGAGTTCTTTTGCGTTCGCGAATGGCTTCAAGGGTTCTTTGCCTTCGGCATCAACCGAAGTATCCCAAGGACGATAATCTTCCAAACCTAATTTTGCTTTGCGTTGACGATCGTGCTCGCGGATCAATGGGACCGCATGTTGTTTTACTGCTTCGTGAAAATTCAGGCAATCCTGCACGGTATAATCAAAACGACCAAGCTCTTCGTGTTTAAAATCGCGGTAGTTTTTAAAGCCCGCGTTCTTCGCAATTTTATCTCTTAAGGTAATTAATTCCGTATAAAGATCATTCAAAGCTTTTTCATCTTCCGATCTTCTCTCAGCAACTTTGTTGTAAACTTCTTCGCGAATTCTTCTATCTAAATTCTTCAAATACACACCGGCTTTCTGAAGGGTCATTTCTTCGCCATTGTATTTGATAGTTTGTTTTCCGTTAATAGCACCAAACTCTTGTTCCTTTTGTTGCATTTCGGTTTTAAGCGGAATATTCTGTTCTCTAAAAAGAGAAATTGCTTTTTCTACACCGCGGAGATAAACGAAGAATTTTTGTTTTGGAAGGTCCTTCGCGAATTTGCACTCTACTAATTTTTTATTGAGTTCGTTTGAGATCGGAGCAATGTTAGGTTCGATATTGGTAACAAAATCATTGAAACTATTGCGTAATTCTTCACTGGTGGTATCGCAGGTCATTTTAATATAACGCCAGGCCATGTCTTCACTCACAACAGACCCTAACTCACTTGAATCGCGAAGCCATCGTTCCAATTTATCCTCAGAAGATAATTCCCGCTTAAGTAATTCGTCAAAAAATGGTTTTAATAATTCCCAGGTGGTTACTTTAAAAGTAGCCGGTACATAATGTCTGTTCATACTTATAATTTAATAGTGCTTTCTTTTCCGAGCTTGTCAAAATTCTCTTCCAGCCATTGCGTACAAGCCGCGTAACCTAAATTTTTCAAATGCATTAAAAAATCCCAGGAGGTATTTAGTTTACTTGAAAGATTCAATTCGCTCAGATCATGATCAGCGCTGATTGAGTGGAGATAGGTTTTTTGCAATTCCCCATTCAAAGTAACTCCCTTATCAATGAGTTTATCTTTGAACATGATCTGTTTGATCTCGTGCAGCAGCGAAGAATTGAAACTGATCTCGTTCACACGATCTTTTATTTCTTCAACCGTATTCGGCACTGTTTTTATTTTGAAAGGATTGATCTGGATCAATAAAATATCATCGGTTCCTTTGGTGTGTTCGATCAACGGCTCCAAAGGTGGATTTCCCATATAACCACCATCCCAATAATGTTCACCATCAATTTCCACGGCTTTGTACATGTAAGGCAAGCAGGCAGAAGCTAAGATTGCCTTTGCAGAAATTTCGGCGGGACCAAATACGCGTTGCTGACAGGTCATTACATTTGTAGCACACACAAATAATTTTGGGGGATTGAATTTGTGCAACTCATCAAAATCAATGAGGTCGTTCAATATTTTTTCAAGCGGGTTAAATCCTAAGGGATTGAATTGCGCCGGCGACATAGTTTCGCTGGTCATGCTAAAGAATTTGTAGCCCGGAGAAAAATCCATATTTCCTTTGCTTACCATCTTGTCAAAAATTGATGGTTGCAATGGAGACACTTTTCCGGCTTCGGAAATGCGGTGCCAGAATTTTACCAATAAATGCTTAGCTTGATTTTTTCCACCTTTGTTCAAACCGTAAACGGTGCAAACGCCGTTCATGGCTCCTGCGCTTGTTCCGCATACGCCGTCAATTTCAATTCGGTCATCGTCGAGCAAACGATCCAACACGCCCCACGAATAAGCACCGTGCGCGCCGCCGCCTTGCAAGGCAATGTCTAATTTCTTCACTGTTTTTTTCACCCCCTAAAGGTAACAAAAAAGGGCCTTTGCGGGGCCCTTTTTCTACGAGATGAATTGTTCTAAAAACCAATTATTTATGGCTTTTATCGCAACATGAAGCAGATTTTCCACCTGCGTTTTTGGTATTTGCCGAAACTGCAGATGCTTCGGTTTTTGCGTGACCTTTAGTGCAAGCAGAAGCCTGGCAACCTTTTTGTCCGCACAATTTGCAGCAATCTTTATCTGTACAATTATTTTTCTTGCATAGTTCTATGCATTGTTTTGTACAAGATTCTTTACAAGATTTTGGTTTATCGTTGCCCGCTTTTGCGAAGCTGAATGTTAGAACGCATACCAATGCCATTAAAATATTTTTCATTTTATTTTGTATTAAAATTTATAATTTGTTTTTTGTTTTCCCAATAAGCGTTCATATCCCCAATAATTGGGAAAGCATACATTGAGGACAGGAAGTGTTAAGCTTGGGCGGGCGGCTTGATGAGTGAACTTAAATGTCCCTCTGATAATTCAGCGGCTTGATCTAGTTGAGATAAACTGAAATTTGATAATTCGGGAGTTCTTAGAGATGTTTGGTTATCTTTTTCAAGACCTATGATCACGGAAACATTTACATGGGCGCTTTGAACCGGAACACGGGCTCCGCAATCTTCCATTTGGCAGCACATCTCTTTTAGATCATTTGGCAACATGCACTCTCCTTTTTCAGATTCACACACCAATACGATCTTGTCCTTTTTCTCAATAGCGTAAGTGAACAATAAATTGTTCAATACAAAGCAAAAGAGAACCGGAAGAATGATGATATTTGTACGTAATTTCAAATCGAAATAAAGATAATGCAATAAT
>JBGATG010000002.1:42665-563225 GCA_044229315.1 Bacteroidia bacterium | reverse complement strand
CTCATTTCATATTTAACAGAATTTATAACTCCCAAGAGAAAAGAGCGGTTTGATGAAGTCATTGAACATCGCACGAATCATCTTCAGATCGTTGTGGAAGATCTTTATCAAGCACACAATGCCAGTGCGGTGTTGCGGAGTTGCGATTGTTTTGGCGTACAATACGTTCATTTTATTGAGAATAAGAATTCCATGAAAGTGAATAATGAAATTGCTTTGGGCGCCGAGAGTTGGGTGAGTATTGTCAAACATAACGGTGCCGGAAATAACACCAAAGCATGTTTACAAAAATTAAAGGATCAGGGATTTAGAATTGTTGCAACTACGCCTCACACCAACGATGTGACCATTGATAAATTACCGGTAGATAAAAAGATCGCTCTTGTTTTTGGAACCGAGATAGACGGCATCACAGAAGATGTAAGAGAGATGGCCGATGAGTTCGTGAAAATTCCTATGTATGGATTTACGGAGAGTTTTAATATTAGTGTGAGCGCGGCTTTATGCATGTATGAGCTTACCACGCGCATTCGCAAAACGGTTCCAGATTATCACTTAAGCGAAGAAGAAAAGACGGATATTTATTTGGATTGGCTGATGAATAGTATTGAGCAAAGTGAGGCGATCGTGAGGAGGTATCAGGAGGGGAAGTAGCTCATTCCTTAAGGAATTTTATTCGTTTTACTTTTGTTTCGGTATTGAGCTCCAAGAAATAAACTCCTGGGTCCAAATCAAGACCCATTTCAGAATTTAAATTTGGTTTGATGATCTCGTGAACCTTTTGCCCGAGCGAATTAAATATCAAAATGTTCATCACGCCGAAATTCGGATCAGCACAAATTAATTTGAAGTTGTCGTTAACTGGATTGGGAGCTATTTGAATATTTTGTTCAATTTCGAATTCCTTCATGGAATTTGGTCCGACATAAAAAGGCGCAGGCGGAAAAATGATCGTATCAAACGGAGTACAATTTGTTCCGTCTCCAGAAATATAAGCAGTGTAGCTTAAATTATAGTTTCCTTGGGGAAGTATTCCGACATTTACGGTGTTTGTTAAAGTTGTCAGAACAGTAAGTATTCCTGGATAAAAATAACAGGAGCTTACATGGATCGTATTGTTAGAAAAGTCAACTAAATAGGAATGTGCCATCGTGTGCGCATCGTTTGCAAAAAAGGCCTTGGTAATTACTTGAACATAATTTGTGTTGGCGCCAGAGACGGTTGGAGTATAGACAGTGTAAGTTTGTGCAGATTGTCTAATTGACAAAAACAGAAATAACAAGGTTGAGCAAAACAGTCTCATATTTTGTATTTGTCAAAGACTGTGCCAAAAATTCAAATAATTGTTAAAATTGAATTGCCCCTCGACTCCGCTCGGGGTGACATCGGTAAACAGAAGAAAAACTCAATCAATACTTAGCCCCGCCAATTCCAATATTCTCAACGGGATGCCAGGTGGTTTTTACTTCTTGAAGATCTAAAATTAAATACGGGTCCTGACTTTCTTCTTTGTTCCAATCTTTATTCCAGAAGAATGTGCGTTTTACGTTTAAAGAAGCATGCTCGCCAATGGCTTTGATCTCATTTTTGTCTTTACGGCAATAAACAATCGCGTTTACGTCCATATGACTTGCAAAATGCTCGAGGAGTTCTTTAGTGGTTCCCGTCAAGATATTTACAACGCCACCGGGAAGATCAGAAGTTGCAAGAATTTCAGAAAATGTAATGGAACACAAAGGTTTTGTTTCAGATGCTAAAACAACGCAGGTATTTCCACCGGCAATTACAGGAGCGATCACACTTACTAATCCTATCAATGAATTTTCTTCAGGAGCAACTATATTTACAACACCGGTTGGTTCAGGCACGGAGAAATTATAATGCGAACTAGCCACAGGATTTACGGAACTGAACAACGCAGAATATTTATCACACCAGCCGGCGTAATAAATTAAACGGTCAATGCTTAAAGCAACTTCCGCTTCGGCTTGTTTGGCGTTGGACCCTTGTTGCATTAATTCTTCTTTCAATTGAGCTTTACGCCCTTCCAGCATTTCGGCAATGCGATACAAAATTTGCGAACGGTTAAACGCGGTTTTTCCACTCCAACCACCAAAAGCGCCGCGTGCAGCAGTTACTGCGTTGCGTAGATCTTTACGCGAACATAAACACATATTCGCAATAAGTTTTTTGCTTTTATCTTTCAGCTCATAATAGCGTCCACTCTCTGTGCGAGGAAATTGTCCGCCAATATAAATTTTGTAGGTCTTTAAAACCGGTATCCGTTCCATATCACAAAAGTATTAAAGATATCTGAATTCCTCCCAAACGTGTTTACAGGATGGGCATTCGTAAACATCATTCACCTCAGTATGCATCAAATGGTAATGTTCCAAACTTCCTTCCAACAATACACGCTCTTTCCAAATTATAACAGCGGCTTTGCATTTAGGACAAGCACCGTCTACTTCCACATTTTGAATTTCCTTCTCAGGTAATTTGTCCGGCCGTCCGCCTAATTTACTCATTGCGCTTTCTTAAATTCCAAATAGAAGACGGTACCTTTATTTTCTTCGCTTTCAAAATAAATGTTTGCATTGACGGTATCAAAAATGTTTTTGATCATGGCCAAACCTAATCCCGAGCCCGTTGATTTGGTAGTGAAATTAGGAGTGAAAATATTTTCCTTGATCTTTTCCGGAATACCACAACCATTATCAGCAATAGTGATCACATAACCTTTTCCATTCTCCATTTCCGAACTTCCAATTTCAATATGCGCTTCTTTTACTTCGGAGGTAGCCTGAATGGAGTTGGTCAACAAATTATTGAACACGCGCAGCATCTGTTCTTTATTGGCTGTTACATTAATTTCTTTGGAATGCAGATCAACCGAGATCTTCACTTTCTTTTCCTTTTCAAAAAGATCAACGGTGGAATTGATCACTTCAACCAAGTTGATCTTTTCGAGCTCACCACTTGGTAATTTGGCGAAATTGCTGAACTCCGTGGCAATATTCGCTAGCGTATCAATTTGTTCAATGATATTAGCACTTGCTTTATTGAATCGCTCTTCAAAATCTTTTGGATCGGTTTTGATCACATGTTGCAAGTACTGTAAATTCAATTTCATTGGCGTGAGCGGATTCTTGATCTCGTGCGCCACTTGCTTGGCCATTTCTCTCCAGGCAATTTCACGTTCGCTTTTTGCCAATAAGCCCGCGCTCTTATCCAATTTATCGATCATGGAGTTGTATTCCGAAACTAATTTTCCTACTTCATCATTACTTTCCCAAACCAGGGCGTCGTTCTTTTTCCCAAGAGAAACGTTGGCCATCTGCTGTTTTAAAATGCGTAACGGCAATGTAATGTAGCCGGACAATACTAAGCCGGAAATGATGCTAATAATGAACAAGATCACATACACGTTAATGAGTGTAGAAATAATTCCTGAAAGTTCGTTAATGAGCTTACTTTGTTTCCCAAAATAAGGTAAGTTCAAATACCCCAATAGTTTTTTGTTGGCATTGTAAATTGGGGCGTATAACGACAAGTAATTCAAATTACCTGCTTTGTCTCTTGACGTGTAACTTGAAATAAGGTCATTCTTTAAATTGGCAAAAGCCTGAGAATTTAAAAGGGGAGCGGCTAGCCCCAATTCGTATAAACGTGGCTGAGAACTAATATACAGCTGTCCGGTATTGTCAAACACGCTTACCTCGCTCTTAAATACCTGCGCGTAGTTTTTAATGGTAAGATCTATCTGGTCTTTTGAAACATCGGTAATGGTATCGGCGTTTTGCAATATGCCCGACATTTCACTTAAAATACTATTTGATTTTTCCTGCAATTGCTTTTCATTTTCTTTATCAAATTGATCGGAAACTAATTTGCTGGAAGTGATGCCCACGGCCGTGATGGAAACAAGCAGCAAGAAAATAACTGTGGCCTGAATACGACGTGTTAAAGAAGAGGTGGCGCTTTTCTCGGCAAAAAATAGGGAATAGGAAACATAACTTAAGTAGGCGATCAAAGAAAATAAAAGGAATAAATACGAATTGTATGTGAAGAAGTAACTCAAATTTTTTGTTTTTGTGGAAATGATCACAGTCGAATTCTCATCGGGATACAAATAATGATGCGTATAATCTGGATCTACTTTACTTAGGGTGATCGAGTCATTTAAATTCACCGGGTAATTAAAATCTCCATACATTTTATTGTTCACACCCGAGCGGTAAACAACGTGACTCAAATTGCGGAGCTTGTTGAGTTTTTGTTGCGAAGCGTCGATCAACAGATCGGGGAAGGCACCAACCTCCTCAAAATATTTTGGTTCAAATAAAATGTAAAGCTTGTTTTTCCCAAGGGGAATTCGCGCCATGTAGCGAGAGTTATCCTTGTACTGGTCAATAAAAAATAAATATGGACTGGCAGTTTTTGTTGAGCGATAATTGATCTGATCTTCAAAAAATCCCTCGTTACGCATAATGGGCTGCGTATTTTGAATAAGCGCTTTACAATCTTCATTGAACATGGAGTATTCAATATTGTAACGGTCAAAATACCCAAAGAAAAAGTTTTGTTTTAATAATTGTAAAAAAGCCTGGTCGCCATTGAACTCCACAAAACCACTCATCACCAACAATTGTTCGTTCTTGTCGATCTTCCCTGATAGATTATAGAATTCACTTTCCAACACGGCATCCTGTCTATCGGTTAATTTGTAAGAAAGAACTTCAAAATCCTGTTGTTGGTTTTTGGTGATGTAGAAATTTAAAATGCCCGAAGAAATCATGGCCATCAATAGCAGTAAACCTCCCGCAGCAAGAATATTTTTTTCCAATTGGGCGTAGGCAATGATCAACACTAACATACTCACAGGGAAGAACCACCATTTTTCCACCCAATATCCCGAAGGCGCGATGAAATTGAGAACAATAGAAATTCCTAAACACGCGCCTAAATAAACGAGAGCAGAAGTTAAGTCTTGTTTGAGCGCGTACTTGTAAAGAACATAAAGCAAGATCAAAATGGAAATATTCACCAGTACAATTGGAATAAGCGCCACATAGCTGTACCAATGTAAATTAAGGAGATTTAAAAAGTCGAAAGAAATGGTAGAATTACTGATGATACTATTGCTTAACTGATGATGAAATATCAGATTCACTAGAAGCAAAATAACACCTGTGCAGATATAGATCATTTTTGGCAATTTCCGCTGCGTATTCTTCAACCAGAAATAGGAAATGACCGTGAACCAAATCAGCAAAATGGAATTCAAGATCAGATCGCCCAAAAAAGAATTGAAATAGGATTGCGCGTTCCCAAATAGAATGAGATCATACAGGTCTCCGTCGTATAAAAATGCGGGCCATTTGAATTGGATCATGGCAAAACGAAGAGCGATCACTAAACCAATGAACACCAAATTCATTTTGGCAAAGGGCTCACGTTTTACCTGAAGCAAAATGAAAAGTAGGAATAAAATAGCAGCTGAGAAGAAAAGGATGCTTAGGATACCTATAGCTTCATCCGTTTTATATTTTGCCTCCATTCCCGAAAGCGAGAACAGGTGTGACTCTTTCAACATCACTTCATTTCCCGGAACTTTTGAAACTCTAAGATCAATTCCCTTGGGCAGATCCAGCCATCCCACAAAATTATCAATGAGGTATTCGTTCTGAAGATCATATTCGGTTTTTAGGATGGTGAGCGCCAGGTAAACATTATCTCCCTGGGATATAGAATTCACCAAATAATAACCATTCTTTAATTTCACCAAAGGTTTGGTTAATCCAACATTAAAACGCGAGGGAATTGGAATTTGGGAGTTGTTCCAGTAGGCTAATTTCTGGTTGGTAAAAACGTAAACGCCGATATCGCTCGTTGAATAGATATCCTGTAATTTTTCAGGATCCAATCCCCGTGCCGTTTCGGCAGCATCGGCCAATTCATCGTATTTTTGGTTGATCTTCGAGCCCGCCTGCTTAGAAAGTTCGCTCAAGGTCTTGGTTTTTTGCACGTCCACATATACCGAACACACAATAAGCACAAATACCAGGTACAGCAAAAAATATTTGTTTCGCAAGAGGTTCATTATCCACCACAAATTAACAATATTTCCCGATAAAAGCCATATTTCCCCTGAACTTAAGCCCCTTTAGAGTGTACCAGTGTAACAGGGGCATTTTCAGGCACAAAATAATTTTTTGAAAAGGGTCCTAAAAGGCATTTTTTATGTATTTTGCATAGATTTTTAATATGGCACGTGAAAGTAAAACAACAGCAAAACAGCCAACTCTTCCGGAGTTGACCACTAAGTTTACCTATTTCCCATTTCTGAACCAAAAGTTAGCCGCGATCCTTATTGGGATCATTGGTTTTACTTTTTATATCACTTCCATTAATGGTGAGTACGCGTTGGACGATGGGATCATTATTCACCAAAACGATCACGTGTTGAAAGGATTCCGCGGAATTCCAGATATCATGACCAAAGACGCGTACGAAAGTTTTTACCGTCGTATGTGTGCAACAGATCAGTTAGCCGGAGGTCGTTACCGTCCTTTGTCTGTTGTGAGTTTTGCAGTTGAACAACAATTTTTGGGAGCATATCGCAGTGGTTTGTACATGCAAGTGCGAGATCTGAATCAGAACAATGTTTTGGATGAAAAACCTGTGCCGCATACATCTGATTGTGGGCGACCTGAAGTAAATTATGAGTTCAACGATTATGTTGACGCGAATAACGACGGTGTTGTGCAACCTCAGGAGTGCTACAGCTGTTGGGACTTAAATAAAAATTTCAAAAATGAATTTGACGAGGATTTGAACGTTGATGGGATCTTTAATGAGGTAGATTGCCAGGTGTATAGCGCAAAAGTTCGTCACTTCAACAATATCTGGACATTTGCTTTGGGTTGCGTGTTCTTGTATTTGGTGTTTGCGAAATGTTTCTTCCGCAAACAACCGGATCTTGCATTTTTAGCGGCGTTATTATTTACCATGCATCCGATCCACTCGGAAGCTATTGCGAATGTAAAAAGTCGTGACGAGATCTTCTCGTTGATTTTTGTCTCGCTCACCTTCCTCTATTCATTTAAATATCTGGAAACAAAAACATACAAAGATCTCTTCTGGGCAAGCTTCATGTTCCTGTTAGCCGTGCTTTCAAAAGAATACGCGGTGTTCTTGTTGATGTTATTGCCATTGGCAGTTTACACATTTACCGAGAACGATGTTAATTTAAGTGATTATTTAAGCAAGGAAGCGATCTTAAAATTGATCAAAACAAAAGAGGCCAAGAATGTATTGATTGTTGGAGGAATTTTTGTGATCTCCGCTTTCTTAATGTTATACATGAAGCGTGATTTTGACATGCACGCGAAGCCGGGCGCAAAGCCAATTCGTGCTTTCTGGTTGTGGCCATTTGTGTATTTGATCTTAGGTGTATTTGTTATTGGACGCACCAACGCGCAAAAGAATTTCCACACGCTGATGAGCTGGTTGTATTTCGTGATGTTGATCTATCTTGCTATGCGTTTGGTGGCGGTGAAATTAAAACCGGGAGTTCCGGATACTGAGATCCTGAACAATCCATATTTGTTAGCCAATGGAGAAGAGCGTTTTGCAACAAAAGGATATGTGCTCTTGAAATATTTGCGATTGTTAGTGTTCCCGCACCCGTTGTCATCAGATTATTCGTTCAATACAATTCCTTATCGTCATTTCACTAGTTGGGATTTTATAGTATCCATCGTAGTTCACATAGGCATGATCGGTGCCGGAATTTATTACACTATTAAGAAACACGTTATTGGTTTCGCTATCATGACCTACATCATTTTCGCATTAATGATCGGAAACGTGTTGATGGATATTGGTGCAACGATGGGCGAACGTTTGATCTTCCACTCGTCAATTGGTTATTGCATTGGTTTAGCCTGGTTGATCTTAAAAGGATTTGATAAACTTGCGGCGGTTCAATTGAATTTACGCCGCACGGCTTTAATGATGATCGTGTTGGTGGTTGGATTCCTGTTCGGTTGCAAAACATGGGAGCGTAATTGGGATTGGAAAAATGACGTGACCTTGTTCTTGAAAGACGTAAAAACAATGCCACATTCGGTATTGGTATTAGGAAATGCCGGCGCACGTTGGGTGGATCTGGCGGATACAAAAGAGATCACCGGGATACAAGTTGTTGGACAAGATTCAACACGCTTTAATGATTATAACGGAACGCTTGTTGTAACAGATCAGGAGGTAAAAGATGGAGGGTACAAAAATAAACGTGAAGCCGCTTTGTATAAAGGTATAGCGTTCTTGAAGCACGCTGTTGAGTTGCATCCGCGTTACGTGAACGGATATTTAAATTTAGGATTAGCGTATTTCAAATTACGTAAGGATTTTGAAGCGCTTTATTACTGGAAGAACGCTGAGCGTTTGTATCCGAATAATCCGTATCTGAGAAATTATTATCAAGTGTATAGTAATGATCTAAGAAATCGCGGTGTTATTGCTTTCAACAAGGGGCAAATGGATACCGCTGCGATCGAGTACAACAAGTGGGCAATTTTAGAACCAAACAATCCGGAAGCATGGTATAATTTAGGTGGAGCATATTTTAATTCACGTAAATATTTTGAAGCGAAACAAGCGTGGGAAAGAACGTTGCAGTTAAATCCAAACCACGCGCAGGCGAAGCAAAATTTACCAATGGCTAATCAGGTTGTAGCGCAAATGATGCAAGCCATGCAACAGCAAACGCAAGCGGCGCAGCCAATTAATTTGAAATAAGTTTATGAGAGCAGGTTTTGTAGTTCTTTTAGTGATGATAGGATTTTGTGCAAAAGCGCAACATCCAAATCAGATCAATACTTTGGAAATTGAAGGAAATAACACCGGTGTTTTCAATAAGGGATTATTCAACGACAGTTTAGCTAGTAGTACTTGCATCATTATAAAGAACGAAGTAAAAGCGCATAAACACATGAAGCATAGTGAGCATGTGATCGTTCAGAGTGGGGAAGCGGTAATGCGTTTAGGCGATAAGGAATTCAACATCAAAGAAGGCGATGTGATATTTATTCCGAAAGGAACAGTACATTCTGTTATTGTAAAAGGAAAAAAGCCTTTGAAGGTGATCAGTATTCAGGCGCCATATTTTGACGGGAATGATCGTGTGATGGTGAATGAGTAATTTCGAGATCGCTACAATAACCTTATCTCCCTGCCTTGATAAAAGTACCACGGTAGACAAATTTGTTCCCGAAAAAAAATTGAAATGCTCTTACCCCATGTTCGAAGCGGGCGGGGGAGGCATCAATGTTTCTCGCGCGTTGCGCAATTTCAAAACGGATTCTCTTTGCATCTATATCTCAGGTGGCTACACGGGTCGCATTCTAAATAATCTGGTTCATCATGAGCAACTGAATGCCTCTCCGGTTTCGAGCGATCTTTATACCAGGGAGAATTTCATCGTATTCGAAAATCAAACGCATTTGCAATTCCGTTTCGGAATGCCGGTAAATCCTATCGCGCCAAAAGAATGGAAAGCGGTGATCAAACGTTTGAAGCTTACAAAAGCAAAGTATGTTATACTAAGTGGAAGCATTTGGCCTTATGTGGACGATGAATTTTACCTGGAGCTGAATAAGTACATTAAAAAAAATAACGCGCATTTCATTGTCGACACAGCAGGGATGCCACTAAAAACGATCTTACGTTCGGGTGCTTTTTTAATCAAACCCAACCAAAATGAGTTCTCTCAATTGTTTGGCAGCAAGATCCTGTCACCCGATCAGATCATCACAAAAGCAAAAGCTTTAGTTAAGCAGAGCAGTGTTGAGAATATTTTGGTTTCACTTGGCGAAAATGGTGCAGTGCTGGTAAATGCAAACGGAGTTTATAAATTCAACCCTCCAAAATTGAAAGTTAAAAGTACGGTTGGAGCAGGGGATACTATGGTTGCGGGAATTGTGTACCAATTGTCGGAAGGACGTGAAATTGTTGACGCGGTAAGATTTGGCATTGCCAGCGGCTCGGCAACTACCATTAATTCAGGAATGCAATTAGCTACTTTAGCGCAAGCTAAAAAAATGCTGCCCAGAATAAAAGTAAAGCAGGTATAGTTACTTACCTGCTTTAATTCTATAATTGATCTTCAAGAAAATTTTAGAACGGAACACCCGCGGTTCCTCCGGTGTCAATACCTGAAATTTCAGGCGGGATAGAGATTACAGGGATCTTTGAAGTATGAACAAGTTCGTGATCATAGTTACTTAATATTCCTCGTGTACCTTCCAATGTTTGATCGGTCATAGTTATCACCACATCATTCTTATGTTTTTTGGCAAACGTGGTGGTTTTGCTAACACGATGATTCGTCTTATCAATAAAACTTTCAAAGGTCACTTTATTTTTTTGGAGGAGTTTTTCAACTTGTTTAACCGCGGTTTCGAGCTTGAATTTATCGCTTTTCTCGGCTTGATTATAGAGCCCTAAGATCGTGATCTTACCGCTAAATGCTTTTGCCATTCCCATGGCATAATTTACTTTTTGGCGCGCATGAGCCGAAAGATCAATAGGAAGTAAAATATTTTGGTATCCTTTTTTGTTAACGCTATCTCTAATGGTCATTACAGGAATGCTTGATTTGGTGATCAAACGGTATGCGTTACTTCCCAGGAAAAGATCGGATTTGGAATCTTTACCTCTTGTGCCCATGATAATAAGGTCGACATTGTGTTCTTCAGCCAAGCTCACAAGTTCGGAGGTAATGTTTCCGGTTGACACGATGGGCTTTGGCATGATGCCATAAGTTTTTTGGATCCTGGTGCAAACATCCCTCAAACGCTCATTCACCAAATCCACGATCACTTTATCAGTTTTCATTTTTAAAATTGGTAAGATGATGTCAATGAGTTCGGATTTACTGATCACATGTACCAGATAAATATCAGCTTTTAACAGAGCCGACATGAATGCGGCATGACTAAGAGCTTTGTCAGCGTTTGCCGAAAAGTCATACGGCAACATAATGCGTTTTGCTTTGAAATTGATCATAAAATTTACGTATTGTTTTGGTAACTAAAGTACCTGTTTTTTATTTTGAAACGAAGCAAAATAGGTCAAAATTGCTTCAAGCCTGATGAAAATCATGAAAACCAGAAGATTGGGTAGAAATTTCTACAAAAACCCCTACAATTTCTTATAACCCTCCAAATTGGTCTCGCCCCAATTTTTCAATTCTTCTTCGCTCCATAAGCTAGGGAAGAAAATACGACGCTGATATTTTGGATGCATGTACTTGCGCCATTCGCTGCCGCCTGTTGCTTCTACTTTTCTGTCACCGCCTTCTAAGTATTTTCCTGCCGCGTGGTAATGTGCCATTACCCATTTTACGTTCACAGTGTGATCGTAATGACGCATGGCGTTTTTCAGATCAATGTTGTTACGGTCTTTTTCGGGAAGTGATTTGTATTTGATGTAGAGATTGATGGTGTTGTATTCTTCCATCTTGTGAAGGAACATCTCTGAGTATTTATTCTCAAAATTCTTTAAGAGAGGCGATTTTTTTCCAGTCTTATGATCTTTACCTGCAGCTTGCCAGTACAAATGATCAAGCGCGTGCTGGTAAGGCGTGTTGCGATCAATGGTTGTGCGGAAACGGTAATCGATCAAATTAATTAACTCGGTAGATGCAAATTCTATCAAACGGTATTGCGCACTTTGAAATCCGCTCGCCGGCGCTAGAGTATTTCTGAATTTCATATATTGTTCAGGCTCCATCCCTTCTCCCATGATAGAGAACGACGAACACAGCATGTCAAAATAACGACTCACTCGGTACAAATGCATCGCGAATTTGTCGGTTGAGATATTCTCGTCGTGAGACACCTGATCGATCTCCCATAAGATCATTTTAAATAGAAGCTCATTGATCTGATGATACATGATGAACACCATTTCATCGGGTAATGTGGTGCGTTGTACTTGTAATCCCAGTAAAGCGTCGGTTTGAATATAATCCCAATAGGTCATTGGTTTACTCCAAAGCAGGCCTTCCAAATATACATTTACATCCTGATCTTTATATTTTTCGCCGATTAACTCAAGTAATTTGGCTTTTTGTTCTTCTTTACTCATGATTAAGCTTTTATTTTTTCGTCGAAGAACTTATGAATGAACTTATCAATGTTCTCAGAACTTGTATCGTTAGTAATATTATTTTGTAAGATCAGATCTAAAATAAATCGGTCCTGTTCTTTTCCTTTGTTTAATGCCACGTTGTATTCAATATCGCTGAAAGAAACCATAGAATACATTGGGAAATAATTTCCGGGATATAATTCGGCCATGCGGCGTTCCACTTTTTGTTGAAGTAAAAAAACCGGATCGGCTACTTTATCTCTCATCACAATATAATTGAGCATGGAAAGATCTTGAACTGCGTCGCCATTTGGCTTTCTAATGATCTCGTATTCTTTGAAGATCTCTGCCCAATTCTCATTATGTTTTTTCATTAAGGAGAATAACACCGAACAATCTTCAAACCCGGCATTCATACCCTGCCCGAAAAACGGAACAGTTGCGTGCGCAGCGTCGCCCATCAACGCTGCTTTTCCATTTGTCCAAGGGAAACAACGAATAATTGCTAAGGAGGAAAGCGGATGATCTTCCCAGGCATCGGCAATGTTTGGCATCATGTCGAAGAAATCAGGGAACACTTCTTTAAAGAAGTTATTTACTTTTTCTTTAGAGGTCAAATTATTGAAACAATGCTCATGGTTTTCAAATGGCATGAACAACGTGCAAGTAAATGAGCCGTCGAAATTTGGAAGCGCGATCAACATAAAGCGTCCGCGTGGCCAAATGTGCAACGTGTTTTTCTCTAATTTATAAGATCCATCGGCGTTTGCAGGCAATAAGATTTCGCGATAACCATCCTCAATGTACATTTGACTGTAATTGAAGCGATCTGACACTTGCATGGCTTTATAACGCATAGCAGAAAAAGCGCCGTCGGTAGCAAAAACAACATCGGATGTTTGTTCCGATAGCTTTCCAGTCTCCGTATTTTTTAAATGCACTGTTCCTTTTTTAAGATCGGCACCAACGCATTCTTCGTTGAATTTTATTTTTGTTTTTCCTTCACGCTCGGCAATATCCATCAATTTGCAATTGATCTCGGCACGGGAAACAGAATAAATAGCTTGGTTGTTGATGCCGTAAGGCTGATAGGTTGTTTTTCCATCCAAAGCGTGCATGGTTCTTCCATACATTGGAATAGAGATTTTACGGATCTCATCGCCAACGCCCATTTCATCCAACGCTTTCCATCCGCGAAACGACATGGCGAGGTTAATGGATTTTCCGGCCGACATTTTTGCCAGGCGCATATCGCTGCGGCGTTCGAACACATTTATATTATAACCTTGTTTGGAAAGATAAACAGCCCATAACGAACCAACTAATCCCGAACCTATAATGGTGGCTTGCTTCATAAAAAAATCGTTAGGCAAAAACGCCTGAATTAATACCGTGAAATTACAGGATTTGAGGGGCTTTTAAAAATAAAAAGGCCATAAAATTCAATGATTTTCGTCAGGCATGAATGCATTTACTAATTTCTGGTAATTAATTCGTCGCTCCGAGTCATGGAACACCGTTTTTAAACAGGAATCAGCTGCTTTGTAATTCTTTTCCCTGATATAAATGGCAGCCATATTTAGTTTTGGATCGTCGAATCGGGGGCTTACGCGTGCGGATTCTTTATAGTACTTAAATGCCATTTGGTTATCTGAACCCGCAGCGTATGACGAGCCAAGATCATTCAATACGTTTCTATTATAAGGATTCACATCAAGAGCTTCGATGAAATCGTGTTGAGAAAGATCAAAGTTGTTTTGTAAAGCGTATGCGTTGCCGGTGTACCATTTAATCGGTAATGATGTGGGATCTAATTGGTACACAAAACTGATCGCTTTTTTTCCTTCCAAAATAACACCGGGTAAATTATTTTGCGCTTTATGATCATACATTTTTCGCGTGTGATATTCACCCAAGTATCTATAGGCGCCGCAAACAACCGCAAAGGCGCAAAGTAAACTGATAGAATAAGATAAAGCTGGACTTAGCGTTATTTTTTTTGTGAATGAAGCCGGCAAGTATTTGCAAACACAGTGAAATGAAAAGGCAAGAATAATAGCGAACCATACCATATGTTCGATGCGCTCCTTTGGGAAATCAAAAAAGGAAGCGGTAATAAATCCAGGTATAACAGCGGCGAAGATCTTCATTTCAAATCGCTCTTCCGGCGAACAGGATCCGATTTTTATCACGTACACAAATGAAAACCATAGTGCAATTATGAAAATGATAAATAAATTAAATCCAATAAGGCCTGTTTCGGAAAGGATCCACAGCAGATCGTTGTGTGGTCGCTGAAACGTGTAATTAAGATCTTCGGCTCGCCACAAGCCAGTTAAA
Organism: Bacteroidia bacterium; assembly: GCA_044229315.1. GTDB lineage: Bacteria > Bacteroidota > Bacteroidia > B-17B0 > Aurantibacillaceae > Aurantibacillus. Next base: position 548,726 of record JBGATG010000002.1, on the reverse strand, counting down.
GTGGCATTGGGAAAATAGATCTGCCAGTTGCCCGCGCCAACACCTATTGCGGAGTGTTTTTTGAACATGGCGTAGGTTTTATCCCAAAGCACTAAACGCTCCTGGTCGAGTTCTCGTTTTTGTTGACCAACATCATCTTTTGATCGCGCTATATTAAAATCGATCCCTTTATGGATGATCTTAGGTAGTAAAAAGATGAAGAACAGATTGGCGAGGATCACGCCTATGCCAATGCTGATCTTTAAATTGAACCTGAACTTTATTTTGTTGTATAGTGTGATATACATGAACGCGAAAGCGCTTACTAAACATCCGATCCAAACCGCTTTTGTTTGAATGATGAGAAGTAATGCAGGATAAATGACGAGACCAATTATTGCCAGGATCTTCCAAACACCTTTGTTTTTTTTTGAGCAGAGGATGATAAATGGAAGTTGCAACACGATGAAACTTGAAAAAAGATTTTTATGTGAATTGAGCGCGTAAACTGAATACAAAGATTCTTTTTCAAAAGAAGAAAGTCGAAGTATCTGGAATAAGGCAACAAAGAACTCAATTGAAAAGATTACAACGCTAAGTTTGCAAAGAAGACTTAGGAATTCTTCTTTGTCTCGCTCAAAAAAATGAATGCTCAATAGGAACACCAGGAACCAGCTGCTCAGTTTAATATTATCAAAAACGGATTCGGAACGTGTGTGCGCCCAGGTGGTTGATGTCCAGGAAAAGATCACATAGGCAAGAAATGAAAGAAGGATAGCATTTACGGGAACCTTAATAAGTTTTTTCGCGGTTAGAAAATACGCAATCATTAGCGCGAATGCGATACTAATGGATCGTGGGGTTAATGTAAAATCCAGAACAAGCGGAGAAAAAATAATTGAGGAAAGAAATACGCCTGATAAGAATACAATAAAAGGGCGAGAAGCCGTCATTTACTTACTGATAACAATTTTAAGACGCTGCGTTCTAGTTTGAATAAAATAAATACCGGCCGGAAGATCGGTTATGGTATTTTCGCCTGCACCCACTTCCGTTGATGTGATGATCTCGCCAAGTAGATTCGTAACGACTAGTTGTTCTGTTTTATAAGATCGTATATGGAACGTACCGTTGTTTGGATTTGGGTAAACGGTAATATTATTTTCTGCACCTTCATTTTCTTTTACGCCGATACAAGTGGCTACCGTTTGCGTGAATTGCTGAGTTGTTTGACACCCTAAGGAATTTGCAGAGGTGATCGTATAAACAGTTGTGCTTGTTGGGAAAACGGAGAATGTAGTAGAAGTTGGATTTCCATTCACTGAATAAGAAACGCCCGTTCCATTAATTGTTATTTGTGCGCCTCCTTGTCCCAGACAAAGTACCGAAGTGCTGGATGCAACTGTAAATGTTGGAAGTTGGTCTAAGGTAATTTGCGCAAATGCGGTATCTGTGCAGCCATTTGACCCTGTTCCAGTGACAATATATCCGTTTGTTATGCTTGGCGAAAAGGGAATGTTATTAAATACACCATTTGTCCATGTATATGTATTTGCGCCCATTCCAAAAAGCGTGATCTGTGATCCGGCGCAAATGGTTGTATAGCCAATGTTTGCTGTAACAGTTGGGCTGTTAAGTGGCGTTATTACAATGGCAGCGGTGTTTGAGCACATACCTTTTGTTGCGGTAACAACGTACGTTGTAGTAACAACAGGGCTTGCAATGACATTTGGACCCACGTTGGTATTTAAACTTGAGGCAGGGCTCCAATTATAAAATAGGGTTGGACTTGCAGCTAAAATGGTTGAGCTTGCCGATAAATTAGTAGAAGAACCCTGGCAAAATGTATTGGCGCCGGAGAACGTGATGCTTGGTGTTTCGAACACTGTTACAACAAATGATTGTGTTGGACTACTTCCCGATCCGTTCGTTGCGTAACAATAAATGGTATACGTACCATTGGAAAAAGGAAAAGAGATCGCCGTTACAGAATTACTTGCGTTAGTGATGGTAACACTTGATGAAGGAACAACACTCCAGGAGTAAGAGGTTGGTGAATTACTTGCCGATGTAGAAAATGAAAGGGGCGATGATGGACTTGAACATACTGCTGTAGGGCCATTAATAGCATTCATCACAGGCGCCTGCGCCAAACCGAAGGCGGCGAAAGCTGTAAATATAAAAATGAACAAATGTTTCATCTGCCTACAAAGATATACAAAAAAAATCGGATTTATTTTGCTTTAAAACCCACACTTTTCGCGTACGCGCAAACCTTATTCATCACACATTCCAAATGTTTTGGATTTGTTGGTCGGCAGGTTTCGCGTCCCAAAAAAGAAATGGCCATTCCAATTTCTCCCCAATCTTTTTGTGGCACAGCTTCCATCAATTGTTTCTCAATTTTTTTTGGATCTGTTCCTGTGGCAACACCAATGCGCGGCGCTACACGTACCACGTGAAGGTCTACGATAATACCTTCTGCTTTTTTTCCTGACTCGCGAAGGATAACGCTTGCTGATTTTCTTCCAATACCCGGTAACTCTGTGAGTTCATCCATAGTAAGTGGAATGTTCTTGTCTGTTTTTATTTTCTTCGCAAGATCCAAGAGCCATTTTGTTTTATTTCCAAAATTGCGAACCTTCCCAATGTATTTATAGAGCATCTCAGCATCCGCTTTTGCAAGCGCCTCCATAGTTGGGAACGCTTTGAACAGATCAATTGCAACCTGATTAATGTGTTTGTCGGAATCTTGCGCCGAGAGAATTACCATCACCACTAATTGATAAGTGTTCTGATAATCGAGAGGATGTTTTTTTCCTTTATATTTTTTGATCAGCGGCTTAAAATCTTCGCTCCAGTTTGTTTTAGCCATGAGAGTTTTTTATCAAAAGTACGAATAAGCAACAAGGATAAAGGATTCGAAAACCATGAAAAATTGCCCAAAATCAGCGCTTTCAACCCATAAAAGCTAAAAACTAAAGAAAAATGTTCAATACCTGTGAAAAGGCTAATTTTCTAAATCAGTTAGGTCGTTTAAAATTCATTAATAATCTATAAAAACAACTAATTCGTCTAGTTATATAATGTATTAGCAGAATGGGATGAAATGGCCAAACAGCCTTATGAACTAGCGAACGAAATATTGGACTTAGCCAAGAAGTAAAAATGAGGCTAAATTCAGAATTTGAAATCCTCTGAATAGCCCGCTACGCCTGATAAGTAGAGCCTTTTACACAAGGGAAAGTACTTGGAATTCCGTATTTTGTAATACTGTTTTTATTGGGGAAAACGGACAAAACACGCAAGTATCATTGGAATTTATGAAGAGGAAAATCGTTTTTTTATTAGCACTGAGTTTACTTGTACTTAATCATATCGTTTATTCGCAAGCTGTTACTTGTCCGTCTGTGAATGCGCAAATTGGAACCGGACCATCCACAACAATTTGTCAGGGACAATGCGCTACACTCAGTGCGAGCGTAACACCGGTGAACGCAACTACTGCTTATGCTGTAAGTACGATCGCATTTGCGCCGCAATCAACGGTTGGCGCAACGTCGGTGAACATGACTGATGATTCGGTTACAGGGGCTTTGCCAATTGGATTCACATTTTGTTTTTTTGGACAATCCTACACACAGTTTTACATTGGTTCTAACGGATGGATATCATTCAGTCCGGGCCAAACAACAGCATTTACTTCCGCGTCTATTCCAAATACATCGCCAGCTGTTCCAAACAATTGTATCATGGGCCCTTGGCAAGATTGGCATCCGGGCGCAGCGCCGGGACCGTTCATTTCGTATAAGACCATTGGTACAGCGCCATGTCGTGCTTTGGTTGTTACCTGGTTTAACGTTCCGATGTTTTCATGTACAACAACCTACGGAACGTTTCAGATCATTTGTTATGAGACAACTAACATTATCGAAAATCATATTACAAATAAACCAAACTGTACAGCTTGGGCGGGCGGTACCGCGGTGCAAGGTCTTCACGATCCAACAGGAACAATTGCCGTTGCTATTGCAGGAAGAAACTCAACGCAGTGGACTACTACAAATGATTCTCGCAGATACACTCCAAACGGAGCCCCAAGCTATACTATTCAATGGGTTGGTCCTTCGGGTCCTATTTCAACCAACACTCAAATTTCAGTTTGTCCTGCAGCAACAGCGGTTTATTCTGCTAATGCAACGTTGGGCGGATGTGTTGGAAGTACAGCATTATTTGGAACCGTGCAGGTTGTTGTAACGCCGGGACCGGTCATTTCAGCAAACTCTCCAACAGTTTGTGCGGGAACAGGAACAACACTTACCGGCAGCGGTGCAACATCATATACGTGGCTGCCAGGGAATATTGTGAGTCCATCAATTACATTTACGCCAGCCGCAACTACAGTTTACACACTGATAGGTGCGAACGCAATTGGTTGTACCAGTACGATAACAACAACAGTGGTAGTGAATCCTGCTCCTGCAATTTTTCCTGGAAGCAACAGCCCGGTGTGCGCAGGAAATGCTTTGAATCTTACTACATCAGCCGCTTCCTCTTACACGTGGACGGGACCAAACTCTTTTAATAGCAACTTACAGAATCCAATTATTAGTCCGGTCACAACGGCCGCTACAGGTAACTATACAATTTCCAGTACAAGTGCCGGAGGTTGTAAAACAACCAGTGTTATTGCCGTCGTCATAAGTCCAACTCCTAACGTTACCGCAAGTTCAGCTACAGTTTGTAACGGCGTAGGTGCTACGCTTACAGGTGGTGGTGCAAGTACGTACACGTGGAATCCTGGAAATATTGTGGGTTCATCTGCTTCATTTACACCTGCCGCAACGCAAGTATACACTGTTATTGGTACAAGTGCTGCAGGTTGTACATCGCAGGCAACCGGAACCATAACAGTAAATCCATTACCGGTTCCGCTACCAAATAGTAATAGTCCAATTTGTACGGGTGGAAATATTAATCTTACTGTAAATGCATTTACAAGTTACACTTGGGCTGGTCCGCCTGCGTATAACAGTAATGCGCAAAATCCAACGATCACAAACGCGTCAACGTTGATGGCAGGAAACTATACAGTTACTGTAACGAGCGCGCAAGGATGTACCGCATCTGCTATCACCAATGTGGTTGTGAATCCAACGCCAACAATTTCGGTTGGTAATCCTGGTCCGTATTGTGCTGGTTCGCCAATAAATCTTAGTGTAACTGCCGCTTCAACTTATACTTGGACAGGTCCTCTATCGTTTAATAGCAACTTACAAAACCCAACGATCGCAAATAGTACAACCAATATGGCTGGTCCATATGTTGTGACAGTTACAGCGGTTGGTGGATGCAAGAGCACGGGAACTGTGAACGTTGTGGTAAACGGAATTCCTTCGCCAACTGCAACAAGTAACTCACCTGTGTGTTTGAACAAGCAAATTAATTTATTCGCAAACCCTGCGGCAAGTTCTTATACATGGAATGGGCCAAATTCATTCTCGAGTAACTTACAAAATCCATCTATTCCATCGGCATCGATGCTCAATGGCGGACAATATACGCTTACTGTAACAAACGCTGCAGGGTGTACGAATACTTCAGTGGTTGTGGTTGTTATTAATCCACTTCCTGTTGTTGCCGTAACAGGCGCAACAACTTGCGTTGGATCAACCTTTAATTTAACAGCGGGTACAGGAACGGCTTATGCGTGGACCGGACCTAATTCTTACAATTCGCCAGTACAAAATCCTGGTTTTGCAAACGCGCAATTGACACACGCAGGAAATTACACAGTTGTTGTAACGAGTGCGCAAGGATGTACAAACAGTGCAGTAGCAAACGTATCTGTCATTGCAAATCCAACAGCGGCTATTGCTGGAACCAATACGATGTGTTCTCAAAACTTTAACGCTTCGCCAAACACGGTGGTACTTACCGCAAGTGGTGGTGGAAGTTACGTTTGGAGTTTGCCTGCAGGGTTCTCGGCATCACCTAACTTAAGCAGCAACCCAATTACATTAACTCCTCCGGTAACGTCAACATCTTTGGTTGCAACTATGTCGGTTATCGCAACAGCGGGTTCTTGTACAAGTTCTGCAGTTTTCCAGGTTACGGTTTATCCTAATCCAACTATTACTGCAACCTCTGCGAGTATGTGTGTGGGATCGCAGGCAACATTAACCGCGAATAACGCATCAACGTATACCTGGAGTCCTTCAACAAACTTGAACACAAGTACCGGTCCTGTAGTAATTGCTAACCCACCAAACACAACAGTATATTCCGTTATCGGAAGCAGTGTTGGATGCAATAGTCAATCACAAAATGCGGTTGTAACAGTTGTTGCAAATCCAACTGTAACTATCAATCCAAATCCGGCTTTAATTTGTTTGAACAGCTCGATCAACTTAACCGCGAGCGGTGCTACAAGTTATTCGTGGACACCAGCAACAGCGCTGACCACAACAAATACGGCAAATACAACCGCGAGCCCAACGGTAACAACAACGTATACCGTGATAGGCTCACAGGCAACTTGTACAAATCTTGCAACAATCCAGGTTTCGGTAATTGGTTTGCCAACGGTGTCTGTAATTGGTAACAACACCTTATGTTCGCAAGGTTTCAATAATTCACCGGCAACAACAACGTTGACTGCTGGTGGTGCGAGCACTTACCAATGGACATTACCTGGAGGTTTCTCTGCTTCACCTAACTTAAGCAGTAATCCAATTATATTAACGCCTCCGGTTACAACCACTTCAATGGTTGCAACTATGACCGTACTAGGAACAGCGGGTTCTTGTACCAGTCAAGCGGTTTATCAAGTAACGGTTTATCCAAATCCAACTATTTCTGTTACATCTGCAAGTATGTGTGCTGGTACACAAGCAACACTTACAGCAAGTAATGCTTCAACTTACACGTGGAGCCCAACCACGAACTTGAATACCTCTTCAGGACCTGTTGTTATTGCGAACCCACCAAATACAACAGTGTATTCTGTTATTGGAAGTAGCGTTGGATGTAATAGTCAATCACAAAGTGCTGTGGTAACGGTTGTTGCAAATCCAACGGTAACAATCAATCCAAACCCAGCATTAATTTGTTTAAATAGTTCGATCAACTTAACTGCGAGTGGTGCTACAAGTTATTCCTGGAGTCCTGCAACAGCGTTAACGTCAACAAACACTGCAAACACTACGGCTAATCCAACAGTAACTACAACCTATACGATCATTGGATCACAAGCAAGCTGTACAACGCTTGCAACCATCCAGGTTTCTGTGATTGGCTTACCAACAGTTTCAGTTGCCGGGAATAATACCTTATGTTCTCAAAACTTCAATGGCTCTCCTAATACAACTACCTTAACAGCAAGCGGTGCCGGAACTTATGTTTGGACATTGCCTGCAGGTTTCTCTGCTTCACCAAACTTAAGCAGTAATCCAATTATATTAACGCCGCCGGTAACATCAACTTCGATAGTAGCAACAATGAGTGTTATTGGAACTGCAGGTTCTTGTACAAGTTTCGCGGTTTATCAAGTAACAGTAATTCCAAATCCAACTATTGCAGTAACATCAGCAAGTATGTGTGCGGGAACTCAAGCAACATTAAATGCGAGTAACGCTACTACGTTTACCTGGAGCCCTATAACAAACTTAAATACGTCTAACGGCCCGGTTGTTATTGCTAATCCTGCAAACACAACGGTGTATTCTGTTATTGGAACTAGTTTAGGTTGTAACAGCCAATCGCAAAGTGGAACTGTAACCGTTGTTGCAAATCCAACGGTAACGATCAACCCAAATCCTGCTTTAATTTGCTTGAACAGTTCAATTAACTTAACAGCAAGTGGCGCTACAAACTATACTTGGTCTCCAAACATTGCTTTAACAACAACGTTAGGACCAAACACAACAGCTAGCCCAACGATAACAACAACATACTCTATTGTTGGTGAAGCTGCAACGTGCACGAATCTTGCAACAATTCAAGTTTCGGTAATTGGTTTGCCTACAGTTTCTGTTGCTGGTAATAATACCTTATGTTCTCAAAACTTCAATGGTTCTCCTAATACAACTACCTTAACAGCAAGCGGCGCCGGAACTTATGTTTGGACATTGCCTGCAGGTTTCTCAGGATCTCCAAGCTTAAATAGCAATCCAATCGTGATCACACCTCCGGTAACTTCAACATCGATGGTTGCAACGATGACGGTTCTTGGAACTGCGGGAACGTGTACTAACCTTGCATACTATACAGTAACTGTAATTCCAAATCCAACCATTGCTACAACATCGGGCAGTATGTGTGCAGGAACAAGTGTGAGTTTAACGGCTAGTAATGCTACAACATATACATGGACTCCAAGCGCAACATTAAATACAGCAAATGGTCCGGTAGTTATTGCTAGTCCTGCCGTTACAACGGTTTACAGTATTATTGGAGGCGATGCTGGATGTAACTCTCAAACACAAAATGCAACTGCGAATGTTGTTCCTAATCCAACCGTGAGCGTGAATCCAAATCCGGGCATCATTTGCTTGGGCGATGCAGTTAATTTAACCGCGAGCGGCGCAACTAATTATACATGGACGCCGAACATCGCGTTAACTACAACTTTAGGAGCTAACACTACTGCGAATCCTCTTGCAACGCAAGTATATTCGGTAATTGGTGAAGCTGCAACGTGTACGCATGTTACAACTATGACGGTAACTGTTCTTCCTTTACCTACCATTACAGTTGTGCCAAGCAGTCCAACACTTTGTATGAATAACTTCAACGGTTCTCCAAACACAGTGACATTAACCGCTAACGGAGCTGCAACTTACACATGGAATTCAATTGTTGGTTTGACCACTAACACATTGAACGGTTCTCCGATCTTAGGAACTTCAAATGGAAATCCAATTATAACAGGATCTGTTGTAGGATCAAACGGAACATGTTCTAATACTGCTTCGTTCACATTGTTCCCGGTTGTAAATCCAGTCATCGCTACAACATCTGGCAGTATGTGTGCCGGCACAAGCGTGATGTTAACCGCTGCCAACGCACAAACATATACTTGGTCGCCAAGTGCTACATTAAATACATCAAATGGTCCAAGCGTTATGGCTAACCCAACGGTTACTACCGTTTACTCTGTGATCGGAAGTAGTGCAGGTTGTCAAGGCCAAACTCAAAACGCAACAGCAATTGTTGTTCCTAATCCTACGGTATTTATTACGCCATTTACGCCAACCATTTGCTACGGCACATCTATTGGTTTAACTGCGAACGGCGCAACTAACTATACTTGGTCGCCAAATACCGCGATCACTTCTACGGTTGGAACAAACGTAACAGTGAATCCAACGGTAACTACAACATACCAGATCATTGGTGAAGCTGCAACATGTACGCATGTTGCAGCCTTAACTGTAACTGTTGTTCCACTTCCTGTGGAGTAATTCCTAATACAAACTCTGGTTCACCAATAGTTGTAACAGCAATTCCGAATACACCAATGGGAACAGGAACAGTAGTTGGTACTGCTGCTACTTGTACAAACGTTGCTACATTCACGGTAGTTGCTTCAGATAATCCGATCATTACAGTTCCAACTGCAAGCGTTTGCCAATTCCATAATGTTACATTAAGCGCAAGTGGTGCTCAAACTTATGTTTGGTCTCCTTCAAACACTTTGAATAGTGCAACAGGTTCTACTGTCATTGCTAGTCCAACTGTTACAACTGTTTATAGCGTGATCGGTTCGAGCTTAAACTGTCAAAGCCCAACGCAACAAACAACAGTTGATGTTGTGGCTAATCCGGTGATCGTTATTGCTCCGGTTACTCCAACCATTTGTGCTGGAAGTCCGATCGGATTAACAGCGTTCGGCGCCACTAATTATACTTGGACACCAGCGATCGCGATCAATACTGTGAACGGAAACTTTGTAATAGTGAATCCAACGGTAACAACAGTTTACCAGGTTCTCGGTGAAGCTGCAACATGTACTTCAACTGCAGTAAGAATGGTATCAGTAATTCCTTTACCGGATCTGCAAGCGGTTTCAGATAGAACTATTATTTGCGCAGGAGATAAACTAAACATCAACGCTAACGGTGCGGTGAATTACACTTGGAGTCCTGCAGTTGCCTTAAGCGGTATTTATACCAATTTCGTTATCGCAAATCCAATGGTACCTATCACATATACGATCGTAGGTGACAATGGCATTTGTAAGAAAACAATTACGTTCTCGATCGATGTGAAAGTTCGTCCGGTATTAAACTTAAGTACCGACAAGCCTAAGATCTGCCAGGGACAAAGCGCAACTATCTTTGCTTCCGGTTGTTCAGGATACAGCATCCATCCAAATCCTTGGACAAATATAACCAACAGTACCAGTGCCGTTGTAACCCCAACAGCAAGTTTCAACTTCTCTGTAACAGGCTATAATGGCGATTCGATCTACGCCTGTCCATTTACGAAAGAAATATTGATCACGGTAGTTCCAACGATCACAGCGGGCGCTAGCTGGAATAGCGGTGTTTGTGAGGGTGGTAGTGTGAAATTAGAGGCCGAAGGAAGTAACTCGTATCAATGGACGCCTTACGAAGGATTGAATAATCCAAATACACGCACACCATACGCTTCGCCAAAGGTAACTACGGTGTATACCGTAATTGTTTCAGATATGGGTATGTGCCCGCAAACTGCAACTACGGAAGTAAAAGTGCACCCACAACCAACAGTTAACGCTGGGCCGGATGCGGTATACAACTCTGATGAACAAATTTTCTTGAACGCGAAAGGTACAGGAACATTAAGCTGGATCTTTGGCGATAATATTATCTGTAGCGTTTGTCCTCAATCGCAGATCACGCCAACGCGTAGTGGTGTGTACCAGGTTAGAACAACGAATGAATTTGGTTGCACAGCAACCGATGATGTTTGGATCGAGATCACAAATGATTATCCGATCTTCATTCCAAATTCATTTACCCCTAACTACGATGGATTGAATGACGTATTCTTGGTTTACGGACAAAGTATCATTGAATTTGAGATGATGATCTTTGACAGATGGCAGCATCAGATCTTCTCAAGTACTGATCAGATGAAAGGTTGGGATGGAGTTTATAAAGGTCAGATCGTGAAGAATGATTCTTATATCTACGTGATCAATTACAAAACTTATGATGGTAAGAAACATACCAAGACGGGATACGTACTTGTAGTAAGAGAGGATTACTAGAAGAAGTTAAATTCAAAAAGAAAACCCCGTCACAAACATGGCGGGGTTTTTTATTACATTGAATTTAGCTCTTAAGCGTAAGTAATTGCACTGTCAAACGTATTCTCATTACTTTGCATCACTGCTAATTCCCAACCTTGAGGATAAGGAGCTTCCAATAAACTACCCTTTAATAAATAAGGATACATCTCCGCATAAGTTTGAATTTGATTAGCGCTCACACGGCGGTAAATATGCGAGCGATGTAATTTATCCGGATGATCAATTCCGGCAGCAGCCATTAATTCAACGGCGGCTTTAATGGTTTCTCCCTGGTAATTTGCAACACGTACTCTTTTGTCTTTCACATCTAAGCCCTTATATAACTTAGGATTTTGAGTAGCAACACCGGTAGGGCAGGTGTTTGTATTGCATTCTAAAGCCTGAATACAGCCTAAAGAAAGCATCATGGCTCTTGCGCCATTACACATGTCGGCACCCAAAGAAATATTCTTTACCAGATCAAAACCGGTATGCACTTTTCCGGAAGCAATGATCTTAATATGTTTTTTTATTCCGAATCCGTTCAACGTATCGTAAACAAAAGCTAAGGCATCACGCAAGGGCATACCAACTGAATTACTAAATTCCAAAGGCGCTGCACCTGTTCCGCCTTCGCCACCATCTACGGTTATAAAATCGGCATAGCAATTTTGTTTTACCATAGCTTTACATATACTAATGAACTGACTCTTTTGTCCAATACATAATTTAAAACCTATAGGTTTTCCATCGCTCAATTCACGCAACTTTTTAATGAAGCCAACTAATTCCATTGGATTTGTAAATGCCGTGTGATATGGAGGAGAAAGAACATCTTTTCCTTTTTCTACCAAACGAATTTTCGCGATCTCATCGGTAACTTTTGCGGCGGGTAAAATACCACCGTGTCCAGGTTTTGCACCTTGACTCAATTTGATCTCGATCATTTTTACATTGGGTAATTTAGCGCGCTCGCCAAAAGAGTCGTAATTGAAAGTACCGTCGCTATTTCTACAACCGAAGTAACCCGTACCAATTTGCCAAAAAATATCTCCACCCGGCTCTAAATGGTAAGGACTTAATCCCCCTTCACCTGTATTATGCGCAAAGCCACCAATTTTTGCTCCACCATTCAAGGCCATGATAGCGTTCTTGCTCAAACTACCATAGCTCATAGCACTGATATTAAAAATGCTCGCGGCATATTTTTGTTTGCAATCCGGTCCGCCAACCAGAACGCGCGGATGATGATCCACTTTATCATGATGTAAAGGTGCGATGGAGTGATTAAGCCATTCGTAACCTGTTTCATATACATTTAATTGTGTTCCAAAAGGCGTAGTATCATTTACTTTTTTAGAGCGTTGGTAAATCACATTTCTACTTAAGCGATTGTAAGGTGTTCCGTCGGTATCGCTCTCAATAAAATATTGGTAAACTTTTGGACGCATCCATTCAGCCCACCAACGCATACGGCCAATAACCGGAAAATTATGTTTAATGGAATGCTTGGTTTGGCTTAGATCCATGATGCCAAGAACGATAATAGGGATAACCGCCACAAAAGCGAACAACACCCAATACCAAAAATAACCCAACACTGCAATAGCAGCGCATACGACCAATGATTTTGCAAGAAATTTTCCCATATAACGCGTTTAGAATAGTATAAATATAACTATCCAAATGGGTATTTACAAGGAAGGCTGGAGACCTTGTTGGACAAGGTTTTCAGGGATTTGCATCATAATTGCTTATCCAAAAGGCATTCAATATTCCTTTTGCTTTCAATTTTCTCTCCGCTCTCCAACAATTTTTCATCTGGCACTTTCTCTTCAAAAAGTGCGTACAATTTTTCTGCCATCAACAAAGATATCTATAGTGTTTTATTCAACAGCAACCAATACAATCCCAGATCAACTACTGTTTTGGAGAAATTTTCAAATTCCACCGGTTTCACGATGTAGCTGTTTGCTCCAAGTTTATAGCAGCGCTCCACATCCGGATCTTCGGCCGAAGAAGTTAATACCACAACGGGGATGGATCTTGTGCGAGGATCGCCTTTTACTTTATCCAGCACTTCCAAGCCATTTACTTTTGGCATTTTCAGATCCAGTAGGATTACTTTTGGATGGCGATCTTCAAATTTTTTTCCATCGAAACTTGCGCCATTAAAGATATAGTCAATAGCTTCCTGCCCATTTTTCAAATGGACCATGCTATTGAATAGGTTGTGCGATTTAAAAGCGTGAATGGTGAGGGCCGCGTCGTCCGGGTTATCCTCTACTAAGAGGATCTCGATATCATTTACATTCATATAGATTTGTTTTGGGTTATAAATTATGTGTTGAGTGTAAAATAAAAAGTAGCTCCTTTGTCAACCTGGGCATCAGCCCATATTTTTCCACCGTGTCTGGAGATGATGCGTTTTACCAATGCGAGTCCAACGCCGGTGCCTTCATATTCAAAGGAGTCATGTAAACGCTGAAAAACACCAAACAGTTTATTATAGTATTGCATATCAAAGCCAGCGCCATTGTCCTTTACATAATAAACCTTTTCATTATTCTCAGTTTTGGTACCAACTTCTATAACAGGCTGTTCTTTCTTGCCCGAATATTTAACGGCATTATTCATTAAATTGATGAATACCTGCTGTATCAGAGCAGGATCCACTACCGCTGAGCCAAGAGAATGAACAGTGACCTTTGCCTTTGAAGTATCCATTGTTTTTTTCAGTTCGGTCAAACTCGCATTGGCCAGATCGGTAAGATCAATCTCTCTTCTGTTGATGTCTTTTTTTCCAAGACGCGACAGCGCTAAAAGATCATCAATAAGCTGACCCATTTTTTTGGCATTAATCATTACGCCGTTCATCATGTGCTTAGTGTCATCGTTTAACTTTCCGGCAAATTCTTCTTCCAATATTTTTGTATAACCGTGTATGGCGCGCAAGGGAGCTCTCAAGTCGTGTGATACAGAATAAGTGAATGCTTCCAATTCGTTGTTTACTCGTTCAAGTTGTTTCACATTCTTTTCCAACTTCTTATTTAGCAATTGGATCTCCTCTTCAGCATCTTTTTTGGCTGTTATATCACGTGTGATCTTAGAAAATCCTTTGAGTTGTTGAAATTCGTCATACAAGGGCGTGATAATCACATCGGCCCAAAATAGCGAGCCGTCCTTTTTAACGCGCCAACCTTCATTTTCAAAACTGCCTAAACGTTTTGCTTCGGCTAAATTTTGCTCCGGCCGCTTGCTATCCCGATCCTCTTCGGTATAAAAGAGAGAGAAGTGTTTACCTATGATCTCCTTGGCCGAGTAACCTTTAACCAATTCTGCCCCGCGATTCCAATTTAGTACAATGCCGTTTGCATCGATCATTATGATAGCATAGTCGCGCACGTTCAGCACTAGCAAGCGAAAGCGCTCTTCACTCTGTTTCAATGCCAAAGCGGTTTCTCTGGCGTCGGTGATATCTTCTGAAATACCCAACAGATAGGCGGTATCTCCATTAAGATTTTTTATAGGGATCTTGCGCGTGTGTAGCCAACGCACACCGTGTTTAGTTTGGATCGGTTCTTCGGGAATATCTGTCACATAACTTCGATTCAAAGCTTCGCGATCTTTTGCAATAAAGAATTCGGCCTGTTCCTTAGGGAAGAAATCAAAATCATTCTTTCCAAGCAGATCTTCCCTGGAATATCCTAACAGATCTTCACCCGCTTTATTGAAACGAACAAATTTTAGATCTTTTGATTCCTTAACAAAAACCATATTCGGGATATTCTCAAGTATAGTATCCAAAAAATTGTTGACAGTTTGAATGCCATTTAATTGTTCTTTCTGCGCCTGTTTTGCCAACTCTAGCTCCTCAGCCATGGTGTTGAGGCCAATAATGATCGCGTCGAGTTCGTCACCCACGCCACTCACTTTTAATTTTTCGGAGAGATCGCCGAGCGTATATTTCAAAAGTATATTGGTGATGTCGTCCATGCGCTCTTTGTAGTCACGAACGATAATGCCCGAGCTTTGCAGTTCCTCTCCGAGCGTATTTAGTCCAATTATAATGGCGTCTATCTCGTCGCCTTTGTGCGAAATAAGTTCCCGCTGTCCGTAGTCGCCAAGCGTATACTTAAGAAGTAAATTTATGATCTTCTCTAAGCGTTCGTCATTTTTTATTTTATGATCACTGGAAATCATTTGTTGTATTGACGGATCCATTCCAATGCTTCTTTTTCGCTACTAAACATTTTGGCTGGATAGGGTGGAGGTTTTAAACCGAAGAAGAGATTAGCTATCATCCGAGTGGCTGGTGAAGTGCTTACGATGGCCATGGCTTTTACTATCTCGTTTATCATGCTAGCGATATGATCGCGTTCTTCTTTCGTTGGTGAGCGTGAATTTGTGTTGCCGTCTGATACTAGGCATATTTTTTTGTGGCCAATTATGTCTTTGAATTTTTTCATTTCCATGGTGATCTCATCCTTACTAAGCTTACGCACTTTGCCAGGTTTTACCGTTGAATACAGAATTCCATCATCGTCAAACCAAATAATGGAAGAGTTGAGCTCGTAGGTTTTGGCATTTTCAGGAATTTCCATTTAGCTTACTATATGACTTTTTTAATAGGGACCAGGCTGCGCATATGAAGGTATGCGATTTCAACTGTGACATCAATCGTAGAAATACCTAAACTGATACCGTAGAACTACCTATTTTGTTTAGGTAGAAACACGGTTTGTGAGTGGGAAGCAGGTGTTGTTTTATTAGTGGGGCCATTTATACAGGCCACACTTAAAACGTATGTTAACGGAGGAATAGACTCGATTTTTTGGTTTTATATGGTAACTTTACATACTTACCCTTGTGTGGTACCAACATCTCTTCCAAAATCCCGATAATTTGCTATTTTTGTAGGCTCTTTTATAACACCTTGAAGGCCCCGTAGTTCAATGGATAGAACGAGCGTTTCCTAAACGCTAAATCCCAGTTCGATTCTGGGCGGGGCTACTAAAAATCCAATTAAAACCCTCCTTTTTTAACGAAAAACTTATTTCCCGATTTGGGCTATTTTTTTATCTTTGAATAGTAAACACGCGCCTTAATGAAAAACCCTAAATTGAGTTATTCCTTTGAAAGGGGTATTCTCCTTATTACCTATGAGGACGGGGTTATTGTGGACGTTAAAGACGTTATCGAGTACTATGATCATGGATTGGAACTTTCGGGAGGTGAGAAATTCTGCGTGATCTTTAACGCTGTTGGGCGATTTACTGTAACCCGCGAAGCTTGGGATTATATAGCGGAAAATCCGTATAACGATCGCATCATTGCAAAAGCATACGTTACTGATTCGCCTGAAACCGAATCGAAAGCGAATTTTCACATAAGAATGGATAAACCCCAGATGGTTCCTATGACATTTTGGAATGTGAAAGCGGCAAAGAAAAAAATGCAGGCCATCCTTAAAGCCGAAAAAGCGAAAGAGTAAATTAAAAGGAAGTCGATCGCAGCTCCTTTCAACATTATCTACACTTTTACCCCGATCACCAGCATATCATCGATCTGGGCTTTTGAACCCATCCAATTCTCAATTTCTTTTTCGATGAGTTCGTGTTGCTTTTGCATAGGTTCGTTGTGGATCTTCAAAAGGAAATTCTCAAAATTTCCTTCCATGTATTTTTGATCTTTATCACCGCCAAACTGATCGCAATAACCATCGGTATAAATATAGAATGAGTCGCCTTTTTCCAACTGGATCACATTGTTCTGGAATTTTTGAGGTTCTTTCGTAACATATCCTAAAGGGTATTCACCCTGGCGATAGCTTTTCACTTGACCGTTCCTTATTAAACTTAAAGGACGATCGGTAGAAGAGAAGGTGAGTACATTTGTTTTTAAATTCAACATGCAAAATGCAACGTCCATTCCGTCCACCGATTCGCTATCTGTTTTATCTTGCTTGAACATTGTCACCAAACCTTTATGCAAAGTTGTAAGAATCTTTGCCGGATCGGTAGATGATTTCTTTTTCACGGTATCTTTTAAAAGGTTGTAACCAATTAAACTCATGAACGCGCCCGGTACGCCATGTCCGGTACAATCAGCCGCCACAACATAAAGAATGTTGTTCTGCTCATGGAACCAATAAAAATCCCCACTCACAATGTCCTTAGGTTTGTAAAAAACAAATGAATCGTTCACAAAGATCTTCAATTTCTCTTTGCCCGGGAGAATAGAATATTGAATTCGCCGCGCGTACTCAATAGACGATGTGATGTTCTTATTCTTCTTATCGATCAAAACATTTTGCTCTTGCAACTCCTTTGTTTTGATAGCTACCTGCTGTTGCAACAACGTTTGTGTTTTTCGGAAACGGCGAACGCGTTGGATATACAATGCGGAAATTACAAGCACCAACACTAAGCCCAAACCGATCTTGAACCACCAGGCTTTCCAAAATGGAGGAACAATTCTTAGCCTGATAGATACACCCGTATTATTCCATATGCCGTCGGCATTGCAAGCTCTTACTTTAAATGTATAAACGCCGGGATCCAAATTTGTATAATTCACAAACCTACGATTGCCCGAACTCACCCAATTGCGGTCAAATCCTTCGAGTAAATATGTGTAATTGTTCTTTTCGGGTTGCGTGAAATCTGTAGCGGCAAATTCAAATGAGATCACGTTTTGATTGTGTGATAGAATGATCTCGCTTATATCATAAGGTTGTTTTTCGTTTAACAATTCTTCGCCAAACAAGCGAATACTGGTGATCACAATATCCGGTGGTGTTTTATTCTCCTGCACACTATCAGGATAAAAATGATTGAAGCCATCGGGCCCACCAAAAAATAATTCTCCATCCGCAGCTTTAAAATACGCGCCGGTATTGAATTCATTATTTTGCAAGCCGTCAAGCTTATCATAATTATTGAACTTTTCTGTAATCGTATGAAAACGTGAAATTCCATTGTTGCTGCTTATCCAAAGGTGATGATCATCATCGCTCAACACGCCATATATATAGGAGTTGGCCATTCCATTACTTTCGTTGTACCGTATAAATGTTTCTTTAACAGGATCAAATTTATTTAGGCCATTGCTTGTTCCGATCCAAAAAACACTATCCCGATCTATACAAATACTTCTTACGGCTTTGTTACTTAAACTTGTTGGATCGTCTTTCTTCGGAAAAAATTGTTTTACCTTGAACTCTTTCTTTATACTGTCATACACAAGTTTATTTAAACCGTTATCAGTTCCAACCCACAATACTCCCCAACATTCACGAACGCACCAAACCGTGTTATTACTTAGGGTATTTTTTTTGGAAGCATCACTTTTCAGGCTCCACCATTTTTCTGTTGCAGGATCAAAACGATTCAAACCGCCTTCGGTTCCAACCCATATCATTCCTTTCGAATCTTCAGTAACATACCTTATGATATTACTACTAATACAATTTCCTGTGGTTGAGTTCGCGAAAAGATCATATTTTTCATTTGCGCGGTTGTAACGATACAATCCATTGCTCGATCCAAACCACATATTGCCTTTTTTGTCTTCGTAAATGCACCACACATTGTTACTCTCCGACACTTTACTCTTTAAGGACATAAAACCATCGGCGCCGTTTTCCCATTTACAAACCCCGGCTTCAAAGGTGCCTATCCATAGGGTGTTTTTACTGTCTTTATATATCGAACGAATATTGTTCCTGCACAAGCGATACGGATTTCCATTTTGCGTTTGCACTAATTTAAATTTTTGAGGCTTAAGATCTACCTGGTTCAATCCGCCAATAATGGTTCCTATCCAAACATTTCCGCTTTTGTCCTCCATGATACCACAAAGCAGATCGGCACTGAGAGAGTTTGGATTAGTGTTATCTGTATTATAGCAAATGTACTCTTTTGTTACAGGATTGTAGATCTTTAATCCTTTATCTGTACACAACCATAAATTATGATGGCGATCTTCATACATCGAACGGATCGCGCTTACACCATAACTGTTGAGGTAAGAGTACACCTGGCTCGATGTAGTATCTGCTTGCGGCCCAAAGCGCGTTACAATGAAATTATCTTTAGCCGGATTATAGCGGCACAAGCCATCATTAGTTCCAATGAAAATTGCTTTATTCATATTAGTGAACATGGATATCACCACGTTAGAACTAAGCGATGAAGGATCGGAAGGATCGTGTTTATAATTTACAAACTCTTTTATCTTTCCTGATTTCTCCATAACCGCGCGACTCAAACCACGCGTGGTACCGATCCATAAACGCCCGGCTTTGTCAAATAACAAACTTAATACCGAATTGTTACAAAGGCTTTTTGGGTCTTTTGGGTCGTTGAAATATCGGGTGACCTTACCTGTTGTCACATCAATAGCGTTCAAACCATTTTCGGTTCCTGCCCAAATAATATTGTCTTGTTCGCATACCGCCCACACACGATTATTGCTTATACTATTAGCGTTGCCCGGAATATGTTGATAGCGTTTGAATTTGCCAGTTGAAATATCCAGGCAATTAAGCCCGCCCGAATAAGTGCCCGCCCAAAGTTTATTGCCTTTGCCAACCAGCAACATCGACAAGGTATTGTCCGATAAAGAAGTGGAGTCGTTATAGTTATTTTTGTAGGCAATGAAATGATACCCATCATAGCGCATCAAGCCATCAATAGTAGCTACCCAAACAAATCCTTTTTGATCTTGTACAATACTAAACGCGGTTGTAACAGGTAATCCCTGATCAACTCCAAATCGCCGAAATTTAAGTGTGCCCCATTGCTTTTGAGCGTGAGATGAGAAAGCAACGAACAGTAAGCATAAACAAAAGAGAACGCGTGGTGTTGATCTCATAATGGCGTGTAAGGGTACTAAAATTACCATTTTTTATGATATAAAGAAAGGTTTGCGAAAGTTTAACAGCCACGTTGCGCTTTTTCTCTCGTACTTCGGCATAAATCATTTTAGTATGCTAAAAATTCTGATGTATTGTGTTGTTTTTGTAGTTGGGCTGAGTGCTACTGCCACTGCACAAAATGAGATAATAGGTACTGTTACTGAAAGCGACGGTAACTCCTTTACAGTAAAATGCGATAAATGCGACCTCTTACCTGTAGCCAAAGATACTTGTGAAGTGTCTAAGGATATTTCAGGCAGTAAAAACCCATTTGGTATCACGATCCAAAGCGGCTGGTTGAGCGTGGCTGACGCGTTTTTCGTTTACAAGAAAGGCAATTTTATTCACTTTTCGATCATCCGCGAAACGTCCAATATTGTTATCAATGGAAAGAAAAAAGATCATTTTGAAAAAGGCAAGAAAATGAAAATTGTTTGGCAGTGATGGATTATAAAGTGTAACTTTATTTCCATGATCGCTAACATCTTTCATAAAGGACGCTCTTATCAGGTTGATCTTTTTAAACCTATTGATATCTCCATTCCGCTCACTACCGAAAGAAATTGCGTGAGCGCCTGGTATGTTGAACCTATGAAAATTGAACCTGTGCGTAACGGTGATTGGGTTGGCGATGTGAATCAGGGAGGAAGCGTGAACTTTAGAAATATCACATTTAATCCTCATGGCAATGGCACACATACAGAGTGCGTTGGTCATATCAGCAAAGAAAATTTTTCTATCAATAAAACATTCTCGCGCTTCAACTTCATTGCCGAACTCGTTACCATATTGCCGGATGAATTATCCAACGGCGATCATGTGATCACACGTAGGCATTTAGAAAATGCTTTAAAAGAAGCTGAAAATACCGAAGCCCTTGTTATTAGAACATTGAGTAATGCTCCCGCAAAATTGCACATGCAATACAGCAACACAAATCCACCTTATATTTTAAAGGACGCGATCGAATTTTTGAACGAAAAGGGAATAGAACATTTACTTATTGATCTTCCAAGCGTGGATAAAGAAAAAGATGATGGTAAACTGGAAGCGCATCATGCGTTTTGGAATTACCCGAAGAATACGCAAACACATAAATCAATTACTGAAATGATCTATGTTCCTAATGATATTTTTGACGGAACTTATTTACTGAATATCCAGATAGCATCGTTTGAGAACGACGCGAGCCCGAGCAAACCATTGTTGTATAAAATATATTGATCATGCTAACACCCTTATTCCTGGCCATTGATGAATCGGATATTTTTCTGATCCTTTTTTATTTCATCTTACATCTGCTGTCGCTAGTGTTTTTTATACTTGGCCTCACCGTTAAAAAAGCCAAGCTAAAAAAGGTCGCGCTTGTGATCATCGGTTTGCAGTGTGTGTTTGATGCGGTGGTAATAGCAAGTTTTTTCAACCCCTTCTCGATCGTAAGTTTGGTTGTAGGAATTGTTTTCATGATACTTGTGTTTAGGGTAAAGCCAAAAACACAAGACTCTTAAAAAGAGACGAATTACTCGGCTTGACGGCCGGCCAGAAGATACATCACTGCCATTCGCACAGCAACACCATTTTCCACTTGTTCTAAAATGATAGACTGTTTGCTATCGGCCACATCGCTGGTGATCTCTACGCCACGATTAATTGGGCCGGGATGCATCACAATTATTTTTTTAGAAAGTTTATCAAGGATCTCTTTGTTCAATCCGTACAACATGGTGTACTCGCGAAGGCTTGGGAAGTATTTAATGTCCTGGCGTTCTAATTGAATGCGCAACATATTTGCCACATCACACCACTCTAAAGCTCTTTTAAGATCGCTTTCTACTTCAACTCCCAAACTGGTAATGTATTTTGGAATTAATGTTGTTGGTCCGCACACTTTTACTTTAGCACCTAATTTTTGTAAGCAGAATATATTAGAGAGCGCAACGCGTGAGTGAAGAATGTCTCCCACGATCACCACTTTCTTTCCTTTAAGATCACCTAATTTTTCCTGCATCGAGAACGCGTCCAATAAAGCTTGGGTTGGATGTTCGTGAGCGCCGTCACCGGCATTCACAATTTTTGCGCTTATTTTCTTGGATAAGAATATGGCCGCGCCCGGACTAGCATGTCGCATCACGATCATATCCACTTTCATGGCTAAAATGTTGTTCACTGTATCAACTAGTGTTTCTCCTTTTTTAACTGAAGAGTTAGAGGCAGAGAAATTGATGATATCGGCGCTTAAACGTTTTTGCGCAAGCTCAAAAGAAAGACGTGTGCGGGTAGAGTTCTCAAAGAAAAGATTAGCAACAGTTATATCGCGAAGCGATGGAACTTTTTTGATGGGACGGTTAATGACTTCTTTGAAATTGGAAGCGGTGTTTAAAATGAGTTCAATGTCGTTTTTGGTAAGATCCTTGATTCCGAGAAGGTGGTTAACACTGAGGTGACTCATCTTTTTTTGAAATGTATTATTTCAAAAGCTAAAGGTACAGAAAATTAATGGAATAACATAGCAAATTTTAAAATACCTTCTAAATACCAGTGTTTACGAGGCTTCCCCGCGTTTGGCGCCGGCGTAATCGGGCGCTTTATACAAGGTTTTCAGGTATTCTTTATCCTCCGGCGAGAACAGGATCTTGAAACTCGTATACACAAATGCTTTGTAGGTCATGCTGTCATAGTGGATGATGGCGGCGCGATAAAGATCAACTGATTTAAGATTAAAAGCGATCAGGAACCAGCAAACGCCCGATATAATTTTCCGTTTACGTTCTTTCGCCATTTCAAACACGGAAGCAAACCCTATAGCCAACAATGGATAAGTTTCTATCATTGCGCGAGCTCCATGTCCTCCACCAAACCACCAGCACCACCAACTGCTATTAATGTAGACCATCAAGGGAACAATAATAAGCGTTGCCTTAAAAAATGGATTCGATCTTCGTAAATAGAACAAGCCAACCAAGGCCAACAGAATAAGAGGCGTATAAATGAACCAACCTTTTCTAAATCCAACGAGATATTCCAGCAAATGAGGATGTAATAGGAAAAATCCTTCATCAACGTAGGAGTTATAAAAGAAATGTCCGGTTACATAATGCCAATAAAAAAGCTGTGGTAATTGTATCACTAAGGCAAGGCCGCCCATTAAAAAAAGTTGTTTCCACCTATTGAGATAAAATGAAAATGGTTGCAGCAGAAAAAGACAAGCCAAAAAAATGATATTGGTTGGACGGATGAGAACTAGTAATCCAAACACACAGCCAAGGAGCAAAGTAAATTTCATCGAAGGTTCGTCTGCCCACTTCAAACACAAATAAAGTAAACTACTTACAAGGAAAAAACCGTAAGCGTGCGGCATACCCACACTAACGGACGCATAAGAAATGGCGTTAGTGCCAAGACCTATGCAAAATACTGTCATTCCAATTGCAAAGGGAGAAAATCGTAATTTCTTTAGAAGCCTCACAACAATGAGCAGTCCCAACACGTAATAAAATAAATTTGAAATGGAAACAGCAACACTATACGCCAATTCATAACCGGTTTGATCAGCGCCTCCAAAAATGTAAGGCCAAATAGTAAACGGCAAATACATGAGCGATAAACCACATGTGTATTTAATGATCGGTTGACCGTCTTTTGTGCGATTAGCCCAATACATGTCGTTAGTATTGTACTCGGCCGCAGCCAACGTATCTTTATAAAAATTAAGCTTAAGATCTTTTTTTATAAGTAGCGCGGGAAAATAACTGTGATAACCAATCACGTCATGTTTTATTTTATTGATGCCAAAAGCGCCTAAATTCCCTGCCAACCAAATCGTAAATGCAATGGTGATAGTGAGCGAGAATGTTATAAAATGATCTTTAATGAACCACATCTTCATAAAAATAGTTCATCTCTCGCAATTATGCTATAATTTTTTGGATCTTAAGGAAGATAACGTTCCTGGATGACCTCGGCGTGGTGCAAACTATGTCCACACATCATATAACCAATAGAAAGTACAGTTACTTCACCCAAACCGGTTGTGCCTTTTATTTGCAGTTCTTTTTCATCCAACTGCTTAAATAGTAAAATACTTGCTTCGCGCACTGCCATGAACTCTTCATATTGAAGGGTAAGATCGGTGTGTTTTAAATTGGCGTTGGCAGCGTAAAGATCCTCGTCAAAAGAAGGCAATTTATTTTTATCACCGCGCGAGAATGCTAAAGCACGGTAACACATAATGCGTTCTGTGTCTATGATGTGACTGATCACTTGCTTTACAGTCCATTTTTTATCGGCATAAGCGTGATCAGCTTTTGAATGTGGAATACTTTTAATGAATGCTCCTATCCATTTCTTTCCTTCAACCAAGGCATCAACAATATTGTCTTGTGCAACAAGATCAACATAGTATTTATAATAAGGAATATGATCTTCCGGTTTTGGCTTCATTACTTATCTATCAAGGTCACTTTATCTTTTCCGTCAATTTCTTTCCACTCCACTTTCACATTTTGTTGTTCTATGGAATCAATGGTAATGCCCGCGTATTTTGCCTGAATTGGAACGTGGCGAGAAAAACGACGATCAACTAAAACCAATAATTCTACATCGGCAGGACGTCCGAATGCCAGCATGGCATCCAAGCCCGCGCGAATGGTTCTTCCTGTAAAGAGAACATCATCCACCAATACCACATTTTTGTCTTCAATAATAAAATCAACGTTGGTTTTGCTTGGGATCAATTCTTTTCTTCTGAAATCATCTCTAAAGAACGTCGTGTCCAATTCACCGCAATTGATCTTTTTTACTTTCAATATTTTCTGTAATACTTCCTGAATGCGTTTTGCCAAAAGCACACCGCGTGGTTGCAAACCAATGATCACCGACTGACTAAAATCTCCGTGTACTTCTATCAGTTGATGACAAAGGCGGAGAATGGTGATCTCAAATTGTTTATCCTGTAAAAGAATGCGTGGTTTCACGGTTTAAATATACGAATTATTTATTCCTTGTTTTTGCTGTCTATCACAATGGTAACCGGACCATCATTTACCAATTCAATTTTCATATCGGCGCCAAACTGCCCGGTTTGAACGGGTTTTTGAATAAGAGTACCTAATTTCTGGATGAAATTCTCATACAAAGGAATTGCTTGTTCTGGTTTGGCTGATCGAATGAACGATGGACGATTTCCCTTTTTTGTACTCGCAAAAAGTGTGAACTGGCTCACCACCATCACTTCGCCCTGGATCTGATTTACATCCAAATTCAATTTCCCTTGGCTATCTCCAAAGATGCGTAAAGTGCTTAGTTTTTGAGTCAACCAATCAATATCTTCAGCACCGTCGGCCTCCTCAATACCCAGTAAAACCAATAATCCCGGCCCTATTTGGCTGTGAACCAAACCATTTATCCGTAATTCGGTTTTTAGAACTCTTTGTATTACTAAACGCATGATTTTTTGTAAATTTATAGCAATTAGCGCATTTAGCAAGAATTAAAATTAACCAAATGAAATTGAACATCATTCTAGCCGTATTACTGCTATCAACAGTACTTTTCTCATGTAAGAAAAAAGAAAAAGAGGAACCTGAAACGCCGGCTACAACTACATCTACAACAACTACCGGTGGAACAACCGGTGGCTGCCCTACGTGTAATTTTCCTGATACAGTTTGGAATAGTGCTGCAACAGGACCAAAGCTTGTTTTCAAATTCAAATTCGATAGCACACAAGTGCGTTTAAATAATCTCGGTCAGCCGGCATCGGTTGCCGCGGGTAATGCTGCCTATTCACCGGTGTTCAATTATATGAGCTCGCATTATATCGAATTAGCGCAAGGAGATCTTTCGCCAATTGGTCAAGGGCCGGTTCTTTATCATGCGCCTGAAACTACTTGCGGAGGATCAGTTGCGATCATTCATTGTCAGGGAACTATGGTAAAAAATAACGAAGTATTATTTTCAATTCCTATTGCTTCGGTAACAGCGGGAACTTACAAATGGTTACGCGTTTCACTAGCGTATCAAAATTACGATATCAAAGTAAAAACCACTTCTGCCGGAATTCTTAATGGAACTGTTGCCTCGTTTGTTGGATTTAGAACCTGGCTCACAAAATATAAAATGCATGGAACGGTGATGACGCCGACAGTTGGTGGTGCCGGAAATCACAACCAAGGGTATTGGGGCTTTTATACAAAGGTATTTGGTATCGATTATTTTGCCGATGGACAAGCGCCTGCAACAACAGTGGTAAATCCTAACAGCGCAAACATTCCAACGCCTAACGGAAGTTGTTTAGTGCAAGGTGAATTTGTGGCTGCTTCGGCTCCAACGGTTGGATCTCCATTGGTGATCACAGGTACAGAAACATCAGATATTATTATCACGATCTCACTTTCAACTAATAAAAGTTTTGAATGGAACGAGATCACAGCGGATGGATATTTCCAACCGGAGATCGGCGAAAAACCGGTGGACATGGGCATCAGGGGTATGATCCCTATTCACCCTTAAGAATTTTAGCGCATGCAATTTAAGGATATTGTTGGCCAAAACGAGGCGAAGGAGAGGTTAGTGAAGATGGTGAACACACATCGTGTTCCACACGCCTTGTTGTTCTCAGGAAAAGATGGTTGCGGCCATTTACTCACCGCCATTGCCTTCGCGCAATATTTATACTGTAGTAACCGAAACGGAAATGAACCTTGCGGAACCTGCGCTTCATGCGGCAAAGTTTCAAAGCTTATTCATCCCGATCTGCATTTTGTTTTTCCTATCATCAAAAGCAAACATGTAAAAACAAGTAATGATCTTTTAGTTGATTTTCGCGACGCGTTCACTCAAAATAATTATTTGACCTTGAATGATTGGGTAGGGGAGTTGAGCGCTGAAAATAAGCAACCCATTATTCCTGTAGAGGAATCTGCCGACATCTTAAAAAAATTAAGCTACACGAGTTTTGAAGGTTCGTACAAGATCATGATCATTTGGCAGGCTGATAAAATGAATAGCGAAGCCGCCAATAAATTGTTGAAGATACTGGAAGAGCCAAGTGAGGACACTATTTTTATTTTAGTGGTGAATGATGTGGAGAAATTAATGGCTACCATTATTTCGCGCGTACAACATATTCCGTTTTACGCGGTAGATGAAAAAGAAATTGCTGAGGTATTGGTTGCAGAGTATGAAGTAGCGGAAGGCGCCGCGAGACAAGCCGCATTTTTAAGTGAAGGAAATTTTAGAGACGCCGTGGCAGCTTTGCATAAAGAGGAAGATGAGGTTTCCTTCTTGGCGCATTTTCAGAATTTCATGCGTTTAGCTTTGAAGTTTGATTCGGATAAAGCCTTAGCTTGGGTGGAAGACAATGCGAGCCGTGATCGCGAAAAACAAAAACAATTTATTACGTATTCACTCGCTGTGTTTCGCGATGCCCTGATGTATAATTTTGGCGAAAGATCCTTGGTGAGATTATCAGGTACCGAAAAACAATTCCTTGAGAAATTCGCGCCTTTTATTAATCAGCGCAATTATCAATTACTGATCGAAGAATTCAATAGTAATTTTTATTATATCGAACGAAATGCAAATCCGAAGATCTTATTTTTGGATCTCCTTTTGAAAACCAACGAGTACATAAATTTAAAATAGAATGAGAACTACGCATATTGTGATATTTTTTTTACTGGCAGCGAAATGTGTTGATGGACAAGGGAAACTGAAAGGACTAGGCGATAAGCTAAGGGACATAAATCCCATTACCAAGAAAATGGACAAGATGCGTGAGGATTATGATGAAAGTAATTTTAACTATGCTATTTCGTTTTTAGATAACAGTGCGCTTTTTGAAGCGGAAGAAAAAGGAAATGCCCTAACTACCGGAGCGTTCAGCGGACCAATGTTCAACGGACAGCAATCCGGAGAAAATTTAGCATACAACAATATGCGTCAGGGCGAGATGTTGATGGCTTCAAACAGAATGTACCTTGCCGAGCAATCATTCAAACGTTCGGAAGATTATTTTGTTCGCGCCGAAAAAATAAAAGGAAATACGACGTATGCTCAGGTGATCAGTGATCTAGGATTGCTGTATCAAAATAAAGGTTTGTACGCTAAAGCTATGCCGTATTGCGATTCGGCCATTACACTGCGAAGCGCGATGGATAATAAAATTCTTTTGGCTGTATCTTACAATAACAAAGGTGTGTTATTAAAAGACATGGGGAGCTACACAGAAGCTGAAGCTTTTGTAAAGAAGGCTTACGCTATTCTGGATGAACAAAAGGATGAACTCGGTCGCGCACTTACCTTAAACAATTTGGCCATGATCCAAGTGGATATGAATAAATTGAAAGATGCTGAAAAAAGCATGGACAGTTCCATGGCGCATGCGAAAAAGGTACTTAAGGAAAATTCATCCAACTACATTAAACTCGACATCAACCTTGCGCAGATCTACCGTTTACAAAAAAAATACGTTCAAGCCGAAGAGGTATTCAAGAAAGCCATTGAGATCAAGGAAAAGAAATTAGGCGTGCACCCCGATATCGCGCATTTAAAAAGTGGTTTGGCGCAATTGTATATTGAGATGGAGAATTACAAAGATGTTGAAAAACTTCTTCAAAGCGCGCATGATATCAATAAACGCAAGCTGGGCGACAAACATCCACTCACTGTAAAAATTCTTCAGGAACAGGCGAACTACTATCGCATCGTTGGCGATAACAAGGAAGCCATGACTATGATCACAAAAGTTCTCGAGCAGAAAAAAGAACTTTATGGGGAAACGCATCCATCTTATTTGCAGGCTCTGGAACAAAAGGCAATTATTCAATGGAATTTAAAGGAGATCGAAGGCGCGAAACAATCGTTTCAGATCGTTTTGGATAATACACGCAACTATATCACTAATTACTTTAATACGCTTAATGACAACGAAAAGAATTTGTATTGGGAGAAAACTCAAAACATGTTACAACGTTACTATGCTTTTGTGCAGGATAACTACAAAGCCGATGCCGAACTAAAAAAGCAAATGCTCAATACGGTAATTGCCACTAAAGGATTTTTGTTGAATGGTTCTTCTAAATTGCGTAATAGTATTTTATCGAGTGACGATGCGGAATTAAAGAAACTATATAAAAAATGGCTCGATACTAAAGAGAATTTGAATAATGCCTTTCAGTTAAGTAAAGAAGAACTAGCTCAGGAGAAGATCAATTTGGATAGTTTGCAAAAGAAGGCGGACGAATATGAACGCGAGCTTTCTAAAAAAAGTTCGTTGTTCAGTGAAAGTAATGGACAAGGAATTACGTCCTATGAAACCATTCAATCTTCTTTAAAGGCAGATGAAGCTGCCATTGAAATTGTTCAGGTAAATGAATACAAAAATAAATTGACCGGTCGTTCATCGTATATTGCGCTGGTGTTGAAAAATTCTACGCTCGACTTTGTAGAGCTTGGAATGGCCGACACTATTAACAATTCCATAGCTATTTTCAGGACAAATGTTATTGATCAAAAGCCCGAACTGAACATTTATCCTATAGCCTGGAAAAGCGTGGACTCGAGTTTGGCGGGAGTTACAAAGGCGTATTTTTCTTTAGACGGTGCTTTTCACCAATTGGCTATCAATGCTATTAAAGATCGATCAGGAAAATACATTCTTGATAAATACAACATCCAATTTGTAGGAAACATTAAGGATATTATCTCTGTTAAACGAGATGAGGATAAACATGAAAAGCCAAAATCAGCTTTCTTGATCGGAAACCCATTCTATGGCAAAAATGATCTTATTCCTCAATTACCTGGTGCTGAAAAAGAAGTGAAGAGCGTTACCGCCACTCTAAAAGCTTTGAAATTAAATACAACAACCTTGTATGGTAAAGAAGCTACTGAAACAAAAATGAAAAATATTAAGTCGCCGGATATTTTACACATTGCTACACACGGTTACTTCCTTGCTGATGTTTCAAAAATGGAAACAAACAAAGTGTTAGGTGTAGACATTGCTGTAGCAAAAGAAAATCCTTTACTGCGTAGCGGATTGCTATTGGCAAATTGTGATAACGTATTTGATGAGAATTATCACGCGAGTGGTCCCGATAACGGCGTATTAACCGCTTACGAAGCTTTGACATTAAATTTAGATAAAACGGATCTTGTTGTATTAAGCGCCTGCGAAACTGGTTTAGGAAGCGTGAAGCAAGGTGAAGGTGTTTATGGCTTACAACGCGCCTTCTTGATTGCCGGCGCAAAATCCATTGTAATGAGTTTATGGAGTGTGAGTGACGAAGCTACTATGGAACTCATGACCAACTTTTATAGCAACTACGCTAAAACCGGTAACAAACAACAATCTTTTGCCGACGCGCAAAAGAAGTTGAAAGTGAAGTATAAAGATCCGTTTTATTGGAGCGCGTTCATCATGCTGAGTATCTAATTTTGGTTCACTGATTCGTGCTGGTGGGACGAAATGCCACTAAAAACAGGCACGATAAGCCCCGAACCCCTTTAGTTGGGGCCATTTCAGCCTTTTTTTAAATTGCTATAATTCGTAGCAATCAATCGCTACTTCCTGTAGTACCTTTGATGTATGAGCACAGTAACAGCCAAAGTAAAAAAAACATTCTTCTGTCAAAGCTGCGGAGCGCAAGCCGCTAAATGGGTTGGCAAATGTTCCAGCTGCGGAGAATGGAATACCTATGTGGAAGAGATCTTGCAGAAAGAGACCAAGAATTCCCGTCTGCAATTATTTTCCGTAAATAAAAACGGGAACGCAAAAGCAAATGCTTCCGTTTTATTGAATGATGTAGGCACACAAGAATATCCCCGCATAGCCGTTCCCGGAAAAGAATTAACCCGCGTGTTGGGTGGAGGAATTGTTCCTGGAAGTTTGGTGTTGTTTGGAGGAGAACCCGGCATTGGGAAGTCAACATTGATGTTGCAACTGGCCTTGCGATTAAAGAATTTAAAAGTATTATATGTAAGTGGAGAGGAAAGCGAGCAGCAAATAAAAATGCGCGCTGATAGAATTGGAATCACAACCAACACTTGTTTTATTTTGCAAGAAACAAATACCCAAAATATTTTCCAGCAAATAAATGAGATCCAACCGCAACTGGTGGTGATCGATTCCATTCAAACCATTCATACGTCTTATATAGATAGTAGTCCCGGAAGTGTAAGTCAGGTGCGCGAATGTGCTGCGGAATTTTTACGTTTTGCAAAAGAAACAAATACGCCGGTGTTCATGATCGGTCATATTACCAAGGAAGGAAGTTTGGCCGGACCAAAAGTTCTCGAACATATGGTAGATACCGTATTGCAATTTGAGGGCGATAGAAATCATATTTACCGTTTGTTACGTTGCACGAAGAATCGTTTTGGAAGCACCAACGAAATGGGTATTTATGAAATGAATGGAGAGGGATTGCGTGAAGTGATCAATCCTTCAGAAATATTAATTACAGA
Source organism: Bacteroidia bacterium (assembly GCA_044229315.1). Taxonomy (GTDB): domain Bacteria; phylum Bacteroidota; class Bacteroidia; order B-17B0; family Aurantibacillaceae; genus Aurantibacillus. The sequence continues at coordinate 517,080 of JBGATG010000002.1, read as the reverse complement.
CAGAGAGTCGCCAACGAGTGGGGTAGCCATAGCGGCAACTTTGGAAGGGAACAGACCAATGCTTATTGAAACTCAGGCTTTGGTAAGTAGTGCTGCATACGGAACGCCGCAACGAAGCTCAACGGGTTTTGACTTACGGAGATTATCAATGTTGTTGGCAGTACTTGAAAAACGTTGCGGATTCAGATTAGGAATTAAAGATACATTCATTAATATCGCCGGCGGAATTCATGTTGAAGATCCGGGAATTGATCTTGCACTGGTTTGCGCGGTGTTAAGCAGTAATGAAGATATACCAATTCCACAATCAGTTTGTTTTTGCGGGGAAGTTGGTTTAACCGGAGAAATTCGTCCGGTGAATAAAATTGAACAACGTGTAAGCGAGGCCGAGAAATTAGGATTTAAAAAGATCATTATCTCTTCACACAATTTAAAAGGACTCAGCAAACGGTCTTCTACAATTGAAATTGTTGCGGCCTCAAAAATTGAGGAAGTGTTTGGATTGATATTTGGATGATGTAAGTGACAAGGGCTGGCATTCAGAACTTTGCCCATCCAAGCAATTAGTTCGGCATCTTAGTTTTTAGTATATTTGTTCTTCAAATAATTCAATATGGAAAATACAAGAAGCACTAACCTCGACAAAATGGATTATTCCAGCGTGGCTGGCACCAATAGTTTATTACGCTCCGTTTTTTTATGGATGACCCTGGCTTTAACGGTAACAACGGCAGCTTCATTGTTATTCTCTTTCGTTCCTTCTTTAACCCGTTTGCTTTTCAATGAAACGGAAACCGGTATTGAATTATCGGTGTTTGCCTGGGCGGTCATGCTTGCTCCAATAGGATTTGTTTTTTTGATGTCGCTTGGATTCAACAAGCTTTCCTATCCTGCGCTAATTGCGTCGTTTATTGCTTATGCTACCATTAATGGGATCAGTCTGAGCTTCATCTTCATGGTGTACGAGCTGGGCTCTATTTTTAATGTGTTCCTGAGCTCTGTAGCACTATTCGCTATCATGGCCATTGCAGGTTATACCACTAAAACTGACCTTACAAAATTAGGAAGCTTACTATTTATTGGTTTAATAGGAATTGTTATCGCTTCTCTTATCAATTTGTTCATGCGCAGCGATACGATGAGTTACGTGTGCAGCATTTTGGGCGTGATCGTTTTTACTGGATTAACCGCTTATGATGTTCAAAAGATCAAGGAAATGACCGCAGCGAATGATGGTTCGGTAACATTTAAGAAATATTCGATCATGGGGGCGTTAACGCTTTATCTCGATTTCATTAATATTTTCCTTTACCTGCTGCGTTTATTCGGAAACCGCAAGTAATTTAAGCTTTATAGCGGCATCATTCCGGTAAAGAAAAAATTGCTTGTTGGCCAGGATTATTTTCCCTGTTTTAGTCGCGCCTGTCTTTCCCAATACGTCTCTTTGTTTTTTTCTTCTTTGTTTACTTTTTTCTCAGCTTCTTTTTTATCCCAGTAGGATGGCTTTTTTGGTTCTTCTTTTTCGTTAGGATCTTTCTTCCTGTCCCAATAAGAAGCTTTCTTCGGTTCTTCTTTTTCGTTCGGGTCTTTTTTCTTATCCCAATACGATCCTTGTTTGTTCACATGTTCCTTTACTGGAATACCAGCTAATTTTGCGCAATCAGTTAATACTTTCAACGTTATGGCTTTTGCGTCACCTGTCATGCTCGTAAATTGTCCCATTAGATCTATAGTACCCGGTGGCGCAGCAGTATATGCTTGTTTGGTAAATTTTCTATTAGCAATGTCGAAACAATAGATGGATCCCGTCCAAACTTTATTTCCAAGCGCCGCATCCTGTCCTTTTAGTTCGACCATAATAATGTTCTTGTAATTCAATTTTTCGAATTCTTCAGCAAACTCAGGAAACAAATTTAAAAAGTCGGTATTGGGAGGAATAAATCCAATAATGGGAGAATAGAATGCTTGTCCCAAAGCGTAAAATTCTTTTTTATTTACAAGAATGTTCCAAAGCTTATTCTTATTCCTGAAATTCAATTTTGAAGGCGCTTCAAAACAATTATTATTGAATGTGCTTGCGGTGGCCATGAAATCGTCATAGGTCTGCGTTAAATAGGTCTTGTCCGAATATTCTTCACCTGCCGAGTTGGTGGTTTGTAAACGAAAGGCAACAATAGCGGTTTTGTCTTTTGTATCGGTGTTTGCCGAATAATTTCGATAGGCCAAAGTGCTTTTTAAATATTCTTTTTCAAGATCATCGGTTGCTTTACCGGCATCGCAAACATCTGCTTCTTTTTTATTTAGAAAGTTGATCACATGAGTCATGCAGGCTTTTCTATCCTGAGTGTGCAAGAAATAGTCATAGGCTTCCAGATTTGTAGTAAATTCAATACTATCATTCCTCACTAAGTTCTTAGCTTTTGCATCTGTCAGATCTTTTTCGTTCAAATCATAAACTAACTTATAGTTATTGAATATAGATCGAGAGAAATCTGTACTCTTGTGGCTATTATCACTCAGAAACACAGGATCAAAATCTGGTTTCTTAGGCCAGTCGTGCGGACTCTTATATAAGTTCGTTATAAAAAAATACTCTCCAAATTTCACATCAAGCGTCATTTGACGTCGAAGCGATTCTAAAATGAAGAAGCGGTAAAACTCATCGTCCGGCGCGTACAAGTGTTCCAGGTAAGCCATCTCCATACATTCCGGATAAAGTAATTCTTCAAATAGTAAATTAATTGTTTCGTCAACCGCGCGCTTTTTTATTTTGATGAACTGAAGCGAGTCGATCACCTGGAAACGTTTACCTTTTACTTTATATTTGTTAAGGGCCGCGTTTGAAGTGGCAATGCGCTCTTCATCCGATGGATGTGTAGAGAAATAGAATAAACTTTTGTTGTAAGCTCGCAACTCTTTTTGTTTTTTAGTCAGTTTTAAAAACGACTCATGAGATCTTACGATCTCAGCCATGTCATAACCATTCGTTTTAAAAAAACTCACCGCAAATGTATCCGCTTGTCGCTCCTGATTCTTATTAAAATTACTGCGCTTGTCGGCCATTAATAACTGGATGAACAAAGAGTTTATTCGAACATCAGTTTTCACGTCATTTTTGTAGCCATCGAAAATATGGTTTGAATAATAATGTCCGTATTCGTGACAAAGAATAGAAGCCAATTCAGCCTCACTATTTATGTGCGAAAGCAAACCTGTGGTAACCGTAATATGCCCATCTTCGGCGCAATACGCATTAGGATACGGATCTCGCACCACAAATACTTTTACGTTTGAGATATTAAATTGCTTTGGAATGCTTTGCTCAAATACTTTTCTTACTAATTCTGTGGCCTCGGGCCAATTGGTGTAAATGTTATTTGACAAAAAGAAACGTTCTCTATAAAACACTTCTTCCTGAATATAAGGGTTCACATACTTTGCCGGTTCTCCTTTATATTTTTCGCGTAACTTTTTCTCGTATTCTTCCTTATTAAATGTAGATACAGGCGCATTTTCGGGAGTTATGGCCACGTGATGGTCGCCAAATTTTTGAGAAAAAAATGTGCCCGAAAAAACAAAAAATACAAGGAGAAAATAGAGCGGACGCATAAGTTTTTGACCCTTAATGTAGTAATTAAAGCTTAAAAAACCCTTCTTAACAATCCTTCGTGGATTTTTAGAAACCTTCGCCTTGTTTTATCGTTATAAAATGCTTAACTTGAGGTCCCTGAAACGTCTGTTTATCATACTTGTATCCTTGATCTTTGCCCTTACGGTGGCCATTAACGCCTCCATTTTGCCAAGATCAAAACCGCTTACAGAAAAGCCCGCGGTTAAGGCCGAAAAAAAGGAGAGCGACCCTACCTTATGCTCTTGTATCATTGGTGTTTGTCATCCTTTAAGTAAGCAAAGTCACAATTATGTGTTCGATAAGCAGATCTACGACCTTCGTTGCGATACCTTGAACCAGGTAAAATTCTGGAGAAACATCATGAACATGGATCAGGATAGCTGCATCATCAATGTAGCTACTCATCGAAATGAGTTGTTGCGCATTGAAAGCAAAAAATGGTCGGCCTTTAGCGACGAACAAAAAACGTGTTTTAAAGACAGTGTGCGAACTGCGCTTGGCTTGGATTCAACTCACCGTATTTTATTGACCACCGGAAAAAAATTCTTTTACGATTTTGATAATGCGTTCAACCAATTTGAAAGAGGTATTAATTGTTTTATAGAAAATGATGTGGACCCTTGGTACGCCCAATCTATTTTACTTATCGAAAGCCCAAATAAATTACAAAAATCAAACGTTGGCGCTTACGGCCCCTTTCAATTAATGAAAGATGTGGCACGTTTGTTTGGCTTAACAGTAAACCGTAAACTCGATGAGCGCGCTAATTTTGAACGCTCGGCTTACGCTGCGAGCAGCTTGCTTAAAAAAGTGTGTATCCCCAAAACAAGGGAAATGCTAGATACCTTAGGTATTACTAACTATAATGAGACCGATCTTTGGTTCCGCTTGCTGGTAATGCACTCGTATCATGCAGGAACAGGCAATGTAAAAAAGGCATTAAAGACCTTCAATCCTACTACGGGCGATATGAATTTGATCTTTAATTTATGGAAAGCTGAGACCCGTCACTTTAAAACGGCCTCTCAAAATTATTCCCAACTAGTATTGGCCGCGCACCTCGAAATGAATCAGCGTATGAAGGAGCAGATATTTTATTTCAACAACCTGCCGTCGAAACCTTTTGGCTCGGTGTCTGGCCCTGGCCGCTAATTCTGAGGTTTTTATAAGTCCCTGACTTATAGTTGAAAAATCCCCGCCATCTAAACCTCTTCAGAATTTCCCCCCTAAAAAACCACCTAAACTCACTCAGTTTTACCCCAAATTTTTTAGGATAGAAGTTTTTTTTGTTTAATTTAGGCAGTTGTAAGGCTTACAAATGCAAAAATTGATCTCACATACATCATTCAAGTTGATATTGAGCTTTTGCTTTTTTCTTTTAGCTAACGGCGTTTTTGCAGGGGAAAATCCTGCTGCTAAAAAGATCTCATCAGGCGACACTTTAAAATCCCCATCACTCGGAGCACCATTAAATAAGGATGAGGCTATTAAATGTACCCGCGCTGAATTAATGGCAAAAGAATTTTCGGTGATCGGCGATAAGAACTATCCTGAATTGTTACGCATCACGTTCCAGGATCTTGAAAGAGGCAGCCGTGAGATCATTTTCCAAAAGAAGATCGTTGAAAATGATGAGGTGAAATTCTCATTCCCTCATAACCTTATAAAGGAAACGGCCATGGCTGTTTTGATCGTTATGAAAGGCGACGGAATGTTCTTCAAAAAGATCGATATCATCGATTAATCAGCAATTTCATGTTAAAATAACCTAAGTATTTGGTTAGTATTCACCAAATTAGTGTACATTCGTGTCGTGAAATTGAAAAGATCTAGGTTCATATCGGCATTTTTCCTGTTGAGTTTCTTCATCTCAGTTTCTACTAATATTTGTTTTGCGTCGTTCTTAACTCCTCAGCAAACACTCTCATCTCACACTAAAGATCACCTTCATTTAAATGAAACAACTGTATCATCAGCTGTTACTGATCTTTTATTTGAAGAGAACGAGAATGAGAACGAAAGTGAATTGGATATGGATCTTTCGCTTATCCTTATTCCATTTTTCCTTGAAACATTTTCTTGCAATACTATACAGGATGCATTTGATCATCCATCAATTTCTGTAATCCCTACAGAACAGCCGATCTATTTACAGATCGCGAATTTCCGTATTTGATTTTTTCCTCCACAGGAATTTAATGTGTTGTATTTACACACTTGATTTCCTGCATTGCTAGTTCATTACACTAGTAGCGGCATTCATCTATTGTTTGCCAAAATCCAATCAATATTTATCATTATTAAATTAGTATGAGTAAAGTTCTCGTTGTTACAAGTTTGTTTATCGCGCTTCTAAACATAGGCTGTAACACAAAACATGAAGAAAAAGAAGCCGAAATAAAATTTATTGTAACGAGCCCTTTAAAAAAAGACACGCTTATTACAAGAGAGTATGTGTGTCAGATCCATGCAATACAACACATCGAGCTGCGCGCTTTGGAAAAAGGTTATCTCGAAAAGATCTATGTGGATGAAGGACAATTTGTAAAAAAAGGCCAGTTGATGTTTCAAGTAATGCCGTTGATCTACAACGCGGAATTGCAAAAGGCGCAGGCTGAGGTGAATTTTGTAGATATAGAATATCAAAATACAAAACAGCTTTCAGAAAAGAATGTAGTTTCGCCAAATGAGTTGGCTTTATCAAAAGCAAAATTAGATAAAGCAAAAGCGGAGTTGGTTTTAGCACAAACGCATTTGCAATTCACTGAGATCAAAGCTCCTTTTGATGGGATCATGGATCATTTTCAGGTGCGATTGGGAAGTTTGGTAAATGAAGGCGACCTTCTTACAACGCTTTCTGATAACAGTGAGATGTGGGTTTATTTTAATGTGCCGGAAGCTGAATATTTGAATTACAAAACCAACGCTACTCAGGAAAATTTGCTGAAGGTGAGTTTACTAATGGCCAATGGCCAACAGTTCGGCTATTCAGGTGAAGTAAAAACTATTGAAGCGGATTTTAATAATGAAACGGGTAACATTGCTTTTCGTGCAACGTTCCCAAATCCCGACAAATTATTAAGGCACGGCGAAACTGGAAATATTCTTATGTCTGTGCCCTTAAAGGCGGCTATTATCATACCTCAAAAAGCAACTTACGAGGTGTTGGAAAAAAAATATGTTTTTGTAGTTGACAAGAACAACACGGTTCACTCTCGCGAGATTACTATAGCTTCTGAAATGCCTGATCTGTATGTGATCAAAAGCGGTTTAAATCAGGATGAGAGAATACTACTGGAAGGAATTCGTAAAGTAACAGATAATCAAAAGATAGAATATCAATACGAAGACCCTAGAACGGTGCTGCCTAAATTAAACGTGTACGTTGAATAATTAATCATTAACATAAAGCAACATGTTCAATAAATTCATTCAAAGGCCCGTACTAGCCATCGTCATATCATTAGTGATCTTGTTCGTTGGTACGCTAGCCATAAAAACATTACCTACTTCCCAATTCCCGGAAGTAGCTCCGCCGGTGGTAATGGTTTCCGCTTCATATCCGGGTGCCAGTGCAAAGTCGCTCGCGGAATCCGTGATCATCCCGTTGGAACAATCTATTAACGGCGCATGGGGAATGCGTTATATGACCTCCGATGCTACCAGTGCAGGTGAGGCAAACATTCAGGTGATCTTTGAGCCGGGTACCGATATTAATCAGGCTTTAGTTCAGGTTTCTAATCGCGTACAACAAGTAACCAATCGTTTGCCCATTTTAGTGCAGCGCGAAGGTGTGATCATTACACCGGTTATACCAAGTATGCTTATGTATGTGAACTTGTATAGTAAAGATAAGGACGCGAACATGAAATTCTTATTTAATTATGCGGGTGTGAATATGGTTCCTGAACTGCAACGTATAAAAGGCGTGGGGCAGGTGAGGATCTTAGGAAGCCGCCAGTATGCAATGCGGGTGTGGTTGAATCCTGATCGCATGCGAGCCTATAATATTTCGCCTGATGATGTGATGGAAGCACTCAGCAATCAAAGTATCATTGGAAAACCGGGACGTATTGGCCGCGGTGATGGTGATCGCGCAGAAGCTCTGGAATATGTGTTGGCTTATACAGATCGTTTTAATGATCCAAAGCAATATGAGGATGTTATAATTAAAGCAAATCCTAATGGTGAAATACTGCGCTTAAGAGATATTGCTACGGTAAATTTGGGAAGTGAGTACTATGATATTTACTCCAGCATGAACGGAAATCCTTCAGCGGCCATGGTGATCAAACAAACGTATGGCAGTAATGCGAGCGATGTAATTGATAAAGTAAAAGAGAAACTTGAGGATCTTAAAAAGACATTTCCTCCCGGAATGGAATATGAGATCAGCTATGATGTTTCTAACTTCCTTGATGCGTCTATTGAAAATGTGATCCATACACTTAGAGATGCATTTATATTGGTGGCATTAGTGGTTTTCGTTTTCCTTGGCGATTGGCGTTCAACATTGATACCAACATTGGCAGTGCCGATCTCCCTTGTAGGCGCTTTCTTCTTCATACAAATTTTTGGTCTAACTATTAATATGGTAACCTTGTTTGCGTTGGTACTTGCCATTGGGATCGTCGTCGATGATGCCATTGTCGTCGTGGAGGCCGTGCACGCAAAAATGGAAGAGGAACATCTTTCGCCATATAATGCCGTACGAAAAGTGATCGGTGAAATAAGCGGCGCTGTTATTGCCATCACCCTATTAATGGTATCGGTGTTTGTTCCTGTATCATTTATGACAGGCCCCGTTGGAACATTTTACAGACAGTTCTCTATTACCATGGCATCTGCTATTGTGCTTTCAGGTATTGTGGCTCTTACAGTAACTCCCGTATTGTGTGCTATGATCTTAAAGAATAATCATGGCAAGCCAAAAAAACAAACCAGAATGAATAGAATACTGGGCAGTTTTAACCGATGGTTTGAAAAGCTAACAGGAAAATATGTATGGTTATTGAAATTGATCGCTCACCGAAAATTAATAACTGTGGGTTTGTTTGTTGTGTTTGCTTTGGGAATATTTGGTGTAAGTGAAAGTTTACCATCCGGATTTATTCCAAGCGAAGATCAGGGAATGTTGTATGCCATTATTCAAACACCTCCGGGTTCAACACTCGAACGAACAAATGATCTTTCTAATAAATTAGTGGAGCTCATTAATAAAGTGGACGGAGTAAAATCGGTTTCGTCAATTGCCGGTTACGAAGTGTTAACCGAAGGTAGGGGCTCAAACGCAGGAACTTGTTTGATCAACTTAAAACCATGGTCTGAGCGAAAACATTCGGTAAATGAGATCATAGAGGAATTAGAACAGAAAGCGAAATCTATCCCGGGCGCTACCATCGAATTTTTTGATCCACCAGCGGTTCCCGGATTTGGAGCTGCCGGAGGTTTTGCATTGCAGTTGTTGGATAAAACAAACTCGGGAGATTACAAGCAATTGGAAAAAGTAACCAATGAGTTTATGAATGAGATGAAGAAACGTAAAGAGTTGACAGGCTTGTTCACCTTCTTTAGCGCTAATTATCCGCAATACGAAATCGAGATCGATAATCAGGCAGCCATGCAAAAAGGAGTTTCCATTGGTAATGCCATGAATACACTGTCGATCTTTGTGGGAAGTACGTATGAGTTAGGCTTTATTAAATATCAACGTTTCTTTAAAGTGTTTGTACAGGCTGCGCCGGAGTTTAGAAAACTGCCTACAGATATCATGAATTTGTATGTGAAGAACGATCGCGATGAAATGGTTCCGTTTTCGGCCTTCATGAAAATCAAAAAGAAACAAGGCGCGAATGAGATCAATCGTTACAATATGTACAATACCGCCGCTATTCGCGGTGGCCCTGCAACAGGTTATAGTAGTGGTGAAGCTATTAATGCCGTAAAAGAAGTTGCTAAGAAAACATTACCTAACGGATATGATATTGATTGGGCAGCGTTGTCGTACGATGAAACGCGTCGCGGAAACGAAGCGATCTACATTTTCATAATTGTATTAGTGTTTGTGTATTTTGTTTTAGCGGCGCAGTACGAAAGTTTCATTATTCCGCTCACGGTTATATTTTCTTTACCCGCCGGCGTGTTTGGTTCGTTCTTGCTTATTAAAGGCATGGGACTAGCCAACGATATTTACGCGCAGGTAGGTTTGGTAATGTTGGTGGGATTACTTGGAAAGAACGCCGTATTGATCGTGGAATTTGCTGTTCAAAAACAAAGGGAAGGTGCAAGCGTTATTGATGCGGCTATTGAAGGTGCCAGGGTTCGTTTCCGTCCTATCTTAATGACATCGTTTGCGTTTATTGCGGGATTAATTCCGTTGGTTCTTGCGCACGGAGCCGGAGCTATTGGTAATCATACCATTGGTGCTTCGGCATTAGGCGGTATGCTTTTCGGAACTATTTTCGGTGTGATCATTGTGCCCGGACTCTATTACATTTTTGGGTCGTGGGCCAAAGGACGCAAGTTGATCAAGAATGAAGATGAGACTTCGCTTACTGAAGATATCGTACATCAAATTGATGATTTTCCTCAAACTTTAGAAAATGACGATCATGCAAACTAAGAAATTAATATATAGATATTCGGCTATTAGCTGTGTAGGCTTGCTGATGTTCGCGTGCAAAAGCTTGTCGGTTACCAATCGATCGGAAAATAAAACGGTGCCGGTGAGTTATTCAAATTCAACAGACACAACAAACGCCGTAAAAATTCCATGGAGAGAGTTTTTTAAAGACCCTCAATTAACTGTATTGATCGATTCGGCTCTGCATAGAAATCAGGAGTTAAGTATCATGATGCAGGAGATCAACATTTCAAAGAACGAAGTGCTTGCCAGAAAAGGGGCGTATTTGCCAATGATGAATGCCGGCGCGGGAGCGGGCGTTGACAAAGTTGGGAGATACACGAGCCAAGGCGCGAACGACGCGAACACAGATATTTTGCCTGGGAAACCAATGCCGGAACCTTTATCGGATCTAAGAGTGGGCGTTGGTGTTTCCTGGGAAGTGGATATCTGGGGCAAATTGCGCAACTCAAAAAAATCTGCCGTTTACAAATATCTTTCAAGTGTAGAAGGAAGAAATTTTATGGTGACCAATTTGGTTTCCGAGATCGCTAATTCCTATTACGAATTGATCTCGTTCGACAATCAACTAGAGATCCTTAAAAATAATATCGAGATCCAACAAAACGCTTTGGAGATAGTGAAGCTTGAAAAGATGGCCGCGCGTGTTACCGAATTAGCGGTCAAAAAATTTGAAGCTGAGGTGTTCAAAAATCAAAGTCATCAGTACTATTTAATGCAACAGATCGTTGAGATGGAGAACAGGATCAATTTTTTGGTTGGACGTTTTCCTCAGCCGGTGCAACGCACGTCAAAAGGTTTTGTGGATATGGCAATTGATTCTGTGCCAATAGGAATTCCTTCGCAGTTATTGCAGAACCGTACAGACATCAAAAAGGCGGAGCTAGGTTTGCTTTCCGCTAAGTTGGATGTAAAGGCTGCAAGGGCCGAATTCTATCCTTCGTTCATGATGAATGCCGGACTTGGTTTCCGTGCTTTCGACGCGAAGTATTTGATCCAGGCACCACAATCCTTATTGTATTCTCTAACGGGTGATCTTGTGGCGCCACTGATCAATCGGAACGCCATCAAAGCGAATTACTATTCCGCTAATGCAAAGCAAGTTCAAGCTGTTTACAACTACGAGCGCGCTATTTTAAACGCATACATTGAAGTGGCCAACCAATACTCAAACATCGGCAATCTTCAAAAAAGTTACGGCTTAAAAGACAAGCAAGTGAAGGCGCTTACAGAATCAATCAACATTTCTACCGGACTATTCAAATCCGCCCGGGCAGATTACATGGAAGTATTATTGACGCAACGCGATGCCTTGGATTCGAAATTTGAATTGATCGAGATCAAGAAACAACAAATGAATGCAAAGATCAATATTTACAAAGCTCTTGGTGGTGGTTGGAAGTAAGAGCTTAGATATTGCGGCCGATCGAATATATGCGCGTGTTTTCCTAAGGCCGCATGCAAAAACCTTTCAACAAGCAGCATACCGTTCTTCATAAATGAGATGCTTGCTTCTGGTTTTATTTCTGTTGGGTGTGAACTTCGTTCATGCCCAGCAGAATTTTTTTAATGTTCCTTCCTCGGAGGTTACCAAAGCCCGAAAAATTTTCTTTCAGCAACAATTAAATCTTAACGAACTCATTCAATCCAATACCACATTTGATTACGGCTTAGGCGATGGTGTGGAAATGGGTGTAAACGTGTTGGGTTTGAATTTTAGCGAGAAAAGAAAATCGTTCTTAAATAATGATACGAATGATGTGGATCCTTACAATCCCTTGGTTGCTTTGAATTGCTTGAAGCAATTTGAACTTAGTGAGAAGATTGCATTTGCTGTTGGCGCACAAGCCGGTTTGAATGTCAGAAAAGATAAACCCACCTACGCGGCAGGCTTAGTGTACGGAAATATTTTATTAAAAGATATTTTTACAAAGGAGGATAAATTTGTTGCAGGCGTTTACTACAATACGCGACATTACGGGGGCAAAGGAACTCGCACAGGTGCCTGGTCAGCGATGGAAATTCCCCTGGCAAAAAAGATTCACGTCATGGCTGAAAGTATTTTTGGAGATAATGCTTTATGTAATTCCGCTGTTGGAATCGTTTATTATCCTAAACCGTATTTGCCGCTTTCCTTTGGATTTCAGATGCCGAATATCAAACGAAACTCCTACGCGTTTGTTTTTGAACTCACTATAGTACCGCAATAAAAAAGCCGTCACAAGTGCGACGGCTTCTCTTTTAGAAAGAAATAAATTAGTTGCGGATCAATTTTCCTCTGCTTACCATCGTTTCTTTGTTAGAGATGGTATACGTATAAAGTCCCTTACTGAAATTCTCAAGATTCAATTCTGCTTTTCCGTTTGTGATCGTAGTCGAAAGAACCTGGCGCCCCATCGCGTCATAAACATTCACGGTATGCTCCGAAAGATAATTTAATTCAAAAGTGAATACTCCTGAACTTGGATTTGGATAAACTCTGCTTTCAAAATTTTCAGCATTCAATTCATTTACACCTGCACTTAATCCAATTGCACTTAAAGGAAAACGCACAACGCGTGCCAACGCGGAAGTATTCACACCGGCTACAACATAAGAACCGCTTACAGTAACACGTTTCATTAGATTCTCGAAATTACCAAAGTTCAAACCGGTATTATAGCGTGCCCAGGAAGTGCCGGAATTAGTTGTGTAAACAAATCCTGAATCAGTTGCAGCAAAAATAGTGGTGCTGTTGAATACATAAAAATCATTGATGCCATAGAAGCCATTGTTATCACCAATATTGTAAACGGTAGACCAATTTGCTCCGCCATCAGTTGATTTGAAAATTCTTCCACCTAATGTGCCCGCAAAAAATGTATTTCCGGTATTAGCTAAACATTGGATGTATTTATGGATGTTGTTGGTTGCGGTTCCGGCAGAAGATCCTGTCCAGGTCATACCACCATCGGTTGATTTGATAACGCTTGATGCAGTTGTTCCTGCAAACAAAGTCCCGTTCAAGTTACGCATACAAGTTCCGTAAACTGAATTCGTAGGAGAAGCCTTAACACTCCATGATCCACCGGTATAATGAAGAACACGAATGCTTGCCGGACTGTTTGGACTTGCAATTGCCATTACAGTACCGCTAAGCGTGGTCATTGATTTAATATTTAATGTTGAGGGAACAGTGCTTGCTTGCATGGTCCAGTTGTTGCCGGTTGTTGATGCGTATACAGAACTGCTTTTGAAGGCATAAAGATTTGTACCGTCATTGGCTCCGAACCATAATCCTGTTGAGGGAACGCCGGTATTGCTTGGATTCCATGTGCTACCGTTGTCGGTTGATGCAAACAAACCATTGGTGTTGCCTATCATTCCGTCGGAAGCAAATACTTTTCCGAAAGCGGAGGTTACATCGTTAGAACTGTTGTTGCCTGTATAAGCCCATTGGCCAAACGACGCGAAAAAAGAAAGTGATAATGCTGTTAGTAGAAGTTTTTTCATTTGTTTAGTTTTATTTACGTAAACAAATATAGTCCAAAAACTGTAACTTACAAGAGGTCGTTCGCTAAATTAGCAAGCTCACTTCTTTCGCCTTTTTCCAAGGTGATATGCGCGTATAATGGTTGTCCTTTTGCCTTGTCTATCAGGTAGCTAAGTCCGTTACTTTGGGTGTCCAAATATGGCGTGTCTATTTGGTAAATATCACCTGTAAAGATGATCTTGGTGTTTTCGCCGGCACGGGTAATAATTGTTTTTACTTCGTGTGGGGTTAAATTCTGAGCTTCGTCAACAATAAAGAAGACGTTGCTTAAACTTCTTCCGCGAATATAAGCTAAAGGACAAACCACCAATTTTTGGTTCTCCACCATTTCATTCAATTGTTTGTGTTCCTTATCTTTTTCGCTGAACTGGCTACGAATAAATTTCAAATTATCCCACAACGGCTCCATGTACGGATTCAATTTTGAGTTTACATCGCCCGGTAAATATCCAATGTCTTTATTACTTAACGGCACAATAGGGCGTGCCAAATAAATTTGATGGTAATTTCTTCTTTGTTCTAAAGCTCCTGCTAACGACAACAATGTTTTTCCTGTTCCCGCAACACCTTGTATACTTACTAATTTCAGAGCAGGGTTCATGATCGCGTCCAATGCAAACGCTTGTTCCGCGTTTTTTGGGATCACGCCAAAAGCAGCAGACTTCACAACACGATGTATCGTATTATCATCTTTATTGTAACGCGCCAACACACTTTGATTTCCGTTCTTTAAAATGTAATAGTGATTAGGAATGATCTGATTTTTCTTTAGAACATCATCAGCTTTACAAAAACCATTATTGTAAATGCTGGTGATCGCGTCTTGTTTTATTTTTTGGATCTCACTTCTTCCTGTATATAATTCTTCAACTGTTTTTATTTTTCCGGTCTCATAATCCTCGGCATTTAATGTCAACGATTTTGCCTTGATGCGAAGATTGATATCCTTAGTAACCAAAACAACTTTACGATTTGGATTTTGTTCTGCTGTATATAGTGCAGTATTTAAAATGCGGTGATCGGCTTTTTTATCGTCAAACACACGCTCAGCATTTATTTTACTTGAGGTGTGCATTTCAATTTTGAACTTGCCACGTGTTGGTCCGTTGATAGCGGTCCATTCTTGCAGCGTATTGTTCCCACTGAGTTGATCAATATAGCGGGTGAACTCGCGGGCGGCGTAATTCTTGGTGTCGTTACCTTTTTTGAAATTATCAAGCTCTTCCAAAACTGTGATCGGGATGACCACGTCGTGTTCGGCAAAGTTGCGTAAGGCATTATGGTCGTAAATGATAACGGAAGTGTCTAGTACAAAGATCTTAGATTCTTTCCTGCTCGAGGATGCTTTATTTTTAGCCATATTTAGAAATAACGATTAGTGCTAAATTATAGCTAATTGCATGCCTATTTGTTTGGGCATTTTATTTTAATAAACAGCAAATTGTTTATTTGTGCCGCAGCCCTTTACCAGTCCATTTTTCAACACTTTTCAACATCAAAGCCCGGGTCTCATCAATCTGCTAACTTTGCTCTTTCCTAAATCCCATGAGCCAGTCAAAATCAATAAAAAGCGCCCTAATTTCTGTTTATTATAAAGATAATTTAGAGCCTATCATCAAAAAATTGCACGCGCAAAATGTAACGCTTTATAGTACGGGCGGAACGCTTTCCTTTATTGAGAAGCTTGGGGTTCCTGTAGTAGCAGTGGAGTCGCTTACCAATTATCCCGAGATCTTTGGCGGTCGCGTGAAAACACTTCACCCGGCCATTTTTGGTGGAATTCTGAATCGTAGGGATAATCCAACTGATATTTTGGAAAAGGAACAACACCATATTGGAGATATCGACTTAGTTATTGTTGACCTTTACCCGTTTGAGGAGACCGTAGCATCAGGCGCGTCAGACCAAGACATTATTGAGAAGATCGACATAGGCGGTATTTCTTTGATCCGTGCCGCGGCTAAGAATTTCAATGACGTACTTATTGTTTCTACAAGAAATGACTATAAAGACCTATTGAGTTTATTGGAAACAAAGAACGGTAAGACCGACCTGGCCGATCGCAAACGCTTTGCAGCAAAAGCTTTCGCTACGTCTTCGCATTATGATTCAGCGATCTTCAACTATTTTAACAAGACCGAAAAACTTCCTCATTTCAAACAAAGTATTCAAGCCGGCCAGGTGTTGAGGTATGGTGAGAACCCGCATCAACAAGGTATTTTTTACGGTGACCTGGATGCCATGTTCACTAAACTGAATGGAAAAGAGCTTTCCTACAATAACCTTTTGGATGTGGATGCAGCCGTGGCTTTGATAGCCGAGTTCAAGAATTCCGATCCTACTTTTGCCATTTTAAAACATAATAACGCTTGCGGCCTGGCAACTCGTCCTACGTTATTGCAAGCCTGGAATGATGCCCTAGCTGGCGATCCCGTGTCGGCTTTTGGAGGAATTTTGATCACTAATAAAGAAGTGGATGCCGAAACCGCTAAAGAGGTGAACAAGCTTTTTTGTGAGGTAATTATTGCGCCATCGTATAATGCACAGGCTTTAGAAACATTAAAATCTAAGCCAAACCGTATCATTCTTACCCAAAATGAGGTGGAATTACATCACCGATCATTCCGAACACTTTTAAATGGCGTCATTGAGCAGGATAAAGACATGAAATCGGAGACCGAAAAAGACCTGCAAACCGTTACCAGCAAGGGGCCTAGCGCTGCAGAGGTAAAAGATCTTTTGTTTGCCAACAAATTGGTGAAACATACAAAATCCAACACCATTGTTTTGGCAAAGAACGGCCAATTATTGGCTAGCGGAACAGGTCAAACCAGTAGGGTGGATGCCCTGAGACAAGCCATAGCCAAGGCTCAGAGCTTTAACTTCGATTTGAAAGGCGCGGTAATGGCAAGTGATGCATTTTTCCCATTTCCGGATTGTGTGGAGATAGCGAACAAGGCCGGAATTAACGCCGTAATTCAACCCGGCGGATCCATAAAAGATAAGGACAGCATTGATTATTGTAACAAGAGTGGTATGAGCATGGTGTTTACGGGCAATAGACATTTTAAACACTAATTGGTGAGTTGGTGAAGTTGTGAATTAGTGAGCACTAAATAGAAAATCGAGATTTTAATAATTATGAGTGATTTTGCAGAACAGTTCCGAAAAAGAACTAAGATCTTCGCAATTAATATTGTGAAATTCTGCAAAACCCTTCCAAAAAATGAAGAAGCTTACATTGTAAAAAAGCAACTCATTAGATCTTCAACGTCAATGGCGGCCAATTACAGAGCGGCTTGCAGGGCCAGGTCGGATGCTGAATTTTTCGCGAAACTCTGTATTGTTGTAGAAGAAGCCGATGAAACATTATTTTGGCTTGAAATTCTTATCGGAGCCGATATTGTGAAATTAAAAGATACGGAGAAACTGTTTCAGGAGTCCGAAGAGATATTAAAGATCGTTTCAAAATCACGGAAAACCTTCAAGGAAAATAAAAATTGAAGAACTGTAACTTTATTAACAATTTATAAGTATAAAATTTAGCTCAACACCACTTCACTAATTCACCAACTCACTAACTTTGTATATAAGGTATGGCTCTACTAGACTTTTTAACCCAGGATATTGCGATCGACTTAGGAACAGCGAACACAATTATCATTCACAATGATAAAGTGGTAGTTGATGAACCCAGTATCGTTGCGGTAGATCGTACGACGCAAAAAGTAATTGCTGTTGGAAGAGCCGCGCAAATGATGCACGGAAAAACTCACGAGAATATTAAAACCATTCGTCCTTTGAAAGATGGAGTTATTGCCGATTTCCAGGCTGCCGAAGAAATGATCAAGGGAATGATCAAAATGATCAATCCCGGAAATAAATTCTTTAAGCCAAGTTTGCGAATGGTAATTTGTATTCCTTCAGGTATTACCGAGGTTGAGAAACGCGCGGTACGTGATAGTGCTGAACACGCGGGTGCAAAAGAAGTTTATATGATCCACGAACCTATGGCTGCTGCGATAGGGATGGGAATTGACGTGGAAGAACCCATGGGAAATATGATCATTGATATTGGTGGTGGTACTTCCGAAATTGCCGTTATTGCCTTGGGCGGAATTGTGTGTGATAAGTCAACGCGTATAGCGGGTGACGATTTCAACGCGAACATTGAAGAATATATGCGTCGTCAACACAACATTTTAATTGGTGAGCGTAGTGCTGAGCGTGTGAAAATTGAAGTAGGAGCTGCTATGACCGAGATCGATAATCCTCCTGCGGATTACGCGGTGCAAGGACGTGACCTAATGAGCGGTATTCCTAAAGAAGTTTACATTTCTTATGTGGAAATTGCCCATTGTTTAGATAAATCTATTTCCAAAATTGAAGAAGCGATCCTCAACGCGCTTGAGATGACGCCTCCTGAATTGGCCGCTGATATTTACCGCAAAGGTATTTACATGGCGGGTGGTGGTTCACTTCTGCGTGGATTGGACAAACGTATTTCAATGAAAACAAAACTGCCTGTGCATGTGTGTGAAGATCCGCTTAGAGCGGTAGCAAGAGGTACTGGAATTGCACTTAAAAATGTTCATAAATTTCCTTTCCTTATCAAGTAGTACGCCTCCTTCCTCAGTAGCTTTAAAACAGGCGCCGGGAGAAACTATTTTCCGGATTTCCCGTTTAATTATTACCCATTTCTTAAAAGCTGAGCAGTGCGCAATCTACTAGCATTCATATATAAAAATCATTTCGTTTTTATTTTTTTGCTGGCGCAGGCAATTTGTATTTGGATGATGATGCGTGGGAAGAATTACCAAGGCTCACAATTGATCAATTCGTCCAACGCTGTTGCAGCAAACATCTACGAAGCCGAAGCAAACACCAAAGAATATTTTTCCTTGAAGCAGGAAAATTTGAGATTAGCAGTTGAGAATACTGAATTGCGAAATCGTTTAAAAAGTAATTACCTTGCTTATCCTACCCGCGAAGTAAAAATAGGCGACACCATTTTTAAGCTGCAATACGAATTCATTAACGCCAAAGTGGTGAATGCTTCAGTGAACAATCGCAACAATTACATCACCATTAACGCCGGCACGGCCCAGGGTGTTACGCGAGAAATGGGCGTGTACAATAGTTTAGGAATGATCGGATTTGTACGTGATGTATCCGAGAATTTTGCAACGGTTCTAAGTGTGCTACACAAAGATTTTGCAGTGAATTGTAAATTGAAGCGCGATGGAAGTTATGGTCCGCTTATTTGGGATGGAAGAGATTATCAGTATTGTTTGCTCACCGACATTCCAACGCACGCTAAAATTAAAAATGGAGATACTGTTGTGTCAAGTTCGTTATCCAGTTATTTTCCCGAAGGCATCATGGTGGGAACAATTGATAGTTACGAACGTCGTCAGAACGAACAGTTTTACACGATCAAAGTTAAGCTGAGTGCGGATCTGAAGAAATTGAATTATGTGTACGTGATCAAGAATAATATGAAGAACGAAAAAGATTCCTTAGAGAAAGCGACGCAAACTCAACCAAAAAAATGACAAGTAAGGTCGTTATAAATATTGTTCGCTTCATTATTTTGATACTGTTGCAAGTGCTTATTGTGCGTAATATCAATCTGGGAACATATTTCATTATGTTACCATACGTGCTTTTTATTTTGTCCTTGCCGTTTGAAACACCTCGTTTGTTGATCCTTGCCATTTCATTTGTTACCGGACTCACCATCGATCTTTTTTACAGCACTCCGGGATTGCATACTTCAGCTTGCACCACCATGGGGTTTGCGCGTTATTATGTTTTAAAATTTGTAGCGCCTCGTGATGGATATGATGTTGTTGTGCAACCAACCATTGAAGATATGGGATTAGAGTGGTTCCTGAAATACGCGGGCGTTCTGATCTTTGTGCATCATTTCTTATTCTTTTATTTTGAAGTATTTCGTTTTGATGAATTCTTCAGAACCTTCTTTCGCGTGATCTTAAGCACCATTGGAACATTCTTGTTGGTTTATTTAATTCAGTTTTTATTTTACGCCCGCAAATTCAATAAATGAGTAACGTTAATTCACATTTGGCCGATCGCAAGTATTTCATCGGGGGATTTTTCATCCTGATCGTACTTATCTACATTGTGCGTTTGTTCTACATTCAATTGATCGATACGCGCTACAAGGATTTTGCCGATGCCAACGCCTTGCGTAAACAAACCGAGTACGCGGTGCGTGGTTACATCTTTGATCGCAATGGAAAGCTATTGGTGTACAACGAGCCTTCGTATGATTTAATGATCGTTCCACGTGAGACCAAAGGCTGTGACACGCTTGGACTTTGCGCCATTTTGGAAATTACAAAGGAAGAATATTTGAAGCGGATCAAAAAAGCCTGCCAACATCCAAACTCTCCGCGCAAGGAAAGTATCTTCGAAAAACAATTATCTAAAGAAACTTACGCCATACTTCAGGAAAAGTTATTTCGCTTCAACGGTTTCTTCTTTCAAAAGCGAGCCATTCGAAAATATCCTCGTCCTATTGCAGCGCATTTGTTGGGTTATGTGGGTGAGGTAACTCCGGAAAAAGCGGAAAAAGACCCCTATTACAAACCGGGTGATTACATCGGTAAATCGGGAATTGAATTGAGTTATGAGCAGGCTTTACGTGGTTACAAAGGGGTTCAATATGCTATTAAAGATGTGAATAACAAAACCGTCGGTAGTTATAGAGACGGAAAATTTGATACACTTGCTGTTGCCGGAAAGCCCTTATATTCTTCTATTGATGCCGAACTACAGGAGTACGGCGAAAAATTATTACGTGGAAAATTGGGTGCGGTGGTTGCTATTGAACCAAGCACAGGTGAGATTTTGGCTTTGGTATCAAGTCCTACGTATGATCCCAATAGTTTAGTAAGTGGAAAAGAACGCAACCGGAGTTTCGCGCGTATGTATGCCGATTCAATTGGCCACCCCTTGCTCAATCGCGCTATACAGGCAATGTATCCTCCCGGCTCTATTTTCAAATTGATAGATGCTTTGATCGCGCAAAATGATGGTGTGATCAATCGCAATACATCTTACCCTTGTATTGGCGGTTATCCTCCCATGGGTGGAAAACCAAAATGCCATCCGCATGGAGGTGGAAAAAGCCTTGTGGGTTCGGTAGCAGTGTCGTGTAACTCATATTACAGTTACGTGTTCCGCGATATTGTGGACCAACGCGCTTATCCGAATTTCAAAGATGGTTATAATCATTGGAGAGATATGGTAATGACTTTTGGTCCCGGCAAACGTTTGGGCACGGATCTTCCACATGATAAACCGGGAAATGTGCCCAGCGAAAAATATTACGATAAAGTCTTTGGAAAAAATGGATGGAGAAGTAACACCATCGTTTCACTTGGCATCGGACAAGCGGAATTACTACTGGTTCCGTTACAAATGGCTAACGTGGTTGCTACTATTGCTAACAAAGGATACTATTATACACCGCATTGCATCAAAGGTGTTGGAAAAGAAAAATATTTGGATCCAAAATTCAAGGAGAAGCATTATGTGGGTGTACAAAAACAGGAGTATTATGATATTGTGATCGAAGGAATGCAAGGTGCCTTAGAACCCGGAGGAACAGCGTATGCATCGCGATTAAAAGATATTGTTGTTTGTGGAAAAACAGGAACTGCACAAAATCCACATGGTGATGATCACGCGGTGTTCTTAGCATTTGCACCAAAAGATAATCCAAAAATAGCGATAGCTTGTTTGATTGAGAACGCAGGTTTCGGTGGCGTATGGAGTGCACCAGTAGTTACCTTGATGATGGAAAAATATTTGAAAGGAAAAACAGATCGGCCGGAATTAGAAAAGCGTATTATGGAAGCCAAACTTGTGAACGGAAAAATGGTTTGGAACACCACCCTAATGAATTAATGCAAAGCAGGAATCAAAATAGTATGTTTTATGGCGTTGACCGCCTTACTATTTTTATTTATGTGATCATGGTGATCCTCGGCTGGCTGAACATTTACGCTGCTGTTTACGACGACACGCACAGTAACATCTTTGATCTTTCTCAAAAGTATGGGAAGCAATTAATTTGGATAGGGGGAGCTGCCATCATTGCGTTTTCCATTTTATTATTTGATGCCGATTTCTTTACTGCCTTTGCCTATGTGTTTTACGGCGTGTTGTTCGTGATGAACATTGCAGTAAGATTCCTGGGAAAAGAGATCAAAGGCTCGCATTCCTGGTTCAAGTTCGGCGATTTTGGTTTGCAGCCTGCCGAGTTCTTCAAGTTTGGAATTGCCTTAGCCCTCGCAAAATTCTTAAGTAACCAGCAATTGGTAGTAAACACGCGGTTTCGTTTACGTATTAAAGATCTAATCAAGAATTACAAGAATACGTTCATTTCACTCGCTATTATCTTAATTCCTTTGGTGCTTGTAAAGAAATTGCAAGATGAAACCGGTTTGGCTATTGTGTTCGTAGCATTCTTTATTGTATTATACCGCGAGGGTTTGTCGGTTGGTGTTCTAATGATAGGTATGTTGGTGGCTATTTTGTTTGTGGTTGCACTGGTGGTGGCAAATACAAAAGCTGTTTTAATTTCCCTTGCTGTTTTAGCTTTAAGCTCATTTATTATTATTCCTCGCAACAAACGGAATTTAATTATGGTTGGATTGATATATGTCGTCGCAGCGGGCGTTGTATTGGGATCAAATTATATTTACAACAAACTCGAGCCACATCAAAAGGACAGGATCGATGTTTTGCTGCAAAAGAAAGACGATAAAAAAGGCGTAGGTTATAATGTTGATCAATCAAAGATCGCTATAGGCTCTGGTGGTTTTTTCGGAAAAGGCTATTTACAAGGAACTCAAACCAAATATGATTTTGTGCCTGAGCAAGAAACTGATTTTATTTTTTGCACCGTAGGTGAGGAGTGGGGTTTCTTTGGAAGTAGTATTGTTATTTTTCTCCAATTGTTTTTAATTCTCCGAGTTATATTTCTTGCCGAGCGGCAACGCTCTTCCTTTAGCCGTATTTATGGATACGGTGTGGCCTCACTTTTATTTTTCCATTTGGCGGTAAACATTGGTATGACCATTGGCTTGATGCCAGTAATTGGAATTCCTTTGCCTTTCTTTAGTTACGGAGGTTCTTCACTGTGGAGTTTCACCATTCTCCTCTTTATTTTTATTAAGCTGGACGCGAATCGATTGTTGATCTTGCGTTAACATTGGTTTAATCGATGTCGCCTAATGACTGTTATGTGTAGTGCAATTATATTAACGTTGTCCTATTAGTATTGTGTTTATTACATTCATTCCATTCATTGTGACAGCGAATGAGGTTGTTATTTTCGTCCATTTCCAACCATCGCACCATTGCTTTTTTGTCTTTTGTCGGGATATCGTCTGCGCCATGAACTTTCATTAGATCTATTCGAGCTTTGAAGTCTGAACTTGTCCAAGTCTGCATAGTCGGCATGAATATTTTGCCAAGATTTTTATTGGTGTTTTTTTGTTTTAGTTCAAAATGAGCAGGACCATGTTCATTTCTGCCTGCGCCATGATTGCTTCCTCCTTGGACATAAACATTGAACGGCAAAAAGTCTGAAAGTTTGTTCATGATTCGTAACTTTTCAGTAATAGTGTGAGTTATACCATCTGGTCCAGTAATCGGAAAAGTTCCTTCAATGCTAAAGCCTTTCAGTCCTAGTTTTTCAAACTCTTCGTATGCTTTATAGCTTTCAAATGTAAGTTCAATCATCCATGTTCCGTTTGGAAGGTGTTTGAGTTCTTCTGGAAGTCCGTCGCGAATTTTGTCGTTAATTAGAAACGACTGTGTCATTTTTGCATCGGTTTGTAAAAGATTGGAATGATTTAAATTTAACTGATCCTCCTTTTTCTCAGCATGAAACTTGTTTTTATATTTTTCTATCGTGTCTGCGTCAATGGATAAATTATAAAAACCAATTTCGTCATGATACCTGAGCATTTTAATGTCTGGTATTAAAATTGGACCGAGTATTTTTGGAAGGTCAATAATTAGATTTCTGTTTGTGGTTCTTTACGTCTTTGGTGAGCGTCGCATTACACATAACTACTATATAGTCGGGATTTTTCTCAAGTAATCCGGTAAGAATTACAATATTACATTGGCTTTGCGCCGCCTATTGGTATTGCTAATTTACTCATTTCTCTCTTCAACTTCAATCTCTCACTCTGCCAATTTCTTAATATCGGCAACCTCCAACACTTGTTTCGAGTAACCTTTGCTCACCGAATGGATCATGGCTTTTCCAACTTGCACTAAAGTAAGCGTACTTTTTGGAACCATCCATCCAAATAACGCCCCAACTATTTTATAGGATGTCTTCAAACTTTTTTGTCCTTTAGTGGGGATCATCACACCCGGACGAAAATTATATTGGCCTTTAAAACCAAGTTTCATCAGATCGTTTTCTGTTCTTCCTTTTACGCGGGCCCACATGAGTTTGCCTTTTTCGGTACTATCAGTTCCTTGCCCCGTAATAAAATTAAAAACCATGTTGGTATTTTTGCTCACTAGTGTTTTTGCAAATGCAAGTGTGGTGTCATGTGTGATCTTTGTGTAATCCGCTTCGTTCATGCCAACGGAACTAACACCGGCGCAAAAAAAGCAGGCATCGCAACCGCCCAATTGATCGGCAAATTTTTCGCTTTGCAAAAAATCGGGGATCAATAGTTCTTTTACTTTTGGATGGGAAAGATCGTAATGTCTTCGCCCCACAATGAGTATGTGTGTTACCGCTGCGTTTTGTAAACACTCTAATAGCACGCCTTCGCCCACCATACCTGTTGCTCCTGTGATAATAACTTTCATTTTCTTAATTTTTATTTGATTTTTCCCATTCCCACTTCAATAAAGAATAACACTCAGAGTCCTCATTTTTTCCATTAATGAGGTAATCCTCACGCATGGTGCCCTCTTTTACAAATTTGAAATGTTGCAATAGTTTAATGGATGCGATGTTGTGCGGGCCAACCAAGGCCTCGATGCGGTGTAATCCCATGTCGGCAAATCCGTACGTCAACACAAGAGCTAAAGCCTCGGTCATTATCCCTTTGCGCTTATCAGCATCGTTCCTTAAAAAATAGAACAGCTCCGTTCTTCGGTGCGCTCTGTTCAATGTATGAAATCCACATTCGCCAATAGGCATATTGGTGTGTTTATTGATCAGGAGAAAGAAAAACATGGAAAGACGATTTGTTTCCATTCCTTTTTCGTGCATGTCTTTGTAATGAGCATAACCTGCTTCGTCGCAACCAAAATAGCCCATGATCTCGTCTTTTGTTTTGGTGTTGTAGAGTTCATGGATAAGCGCCGGTGTAACACTTTTCAAAATTAAACGCGAACTTGTCAATTCAATTTGTGAGATCATGAGTTCAAAGGTAGAGTTTTTTCAGGAAGCAATTTCATAGGCGTGAGGGAGGGCAAACGTAACTGAACATTTGAGCAGGCTGTAGTGGAAGCACAATTGGTTGGGGCTTATTTGCGATCTGCGCCTCATTCCAGTGAGGAGCACGCCCAAAAATTTCCTTTTATGAATTCGAACTTAAGAAAATGCGCTAGGCTTTTCTCACAAATTCAGACTTCAAACCCATAGCACCGAATCCATCAACTTTGCAGGAAATATTATGATCCCCATCGGTGAGTTTAATATTCTTTACTTTTGTTCCTGCTTTAACAGGTTTAGATGAGCCTTTCACCGGTAGATCTTTGATCACTATCACCGTGTCACCATCGTTCAATTCATTACCGTTTGAATCAAGGATCTTTGTTTCTGAACTCACGGATACTTCATTTGCTTGCGCTTCCGGGATCCACTCATGAAAACACTGTGTGCATATCATTTTATTTTGATCAGGATAGGTGATGTCTGAATGACATTTAGGACAGGGGATGGTTTGGTTCATAATGTAGTATTTACTAATGCTGCGTAAAGGTATAAATTTAAGGCAATTTCAACCTATTTTAAATCCTACTAATTTACTAGTATATTTGCCTTATGCTGCCAAAGAAAACAAAATACGCCATTAAAGCGCTCACAGCGTTAGCTCGTGTGTATTATGATAAAAAGCCAATGCGTATTTCGCAGATCTCGGAAACGGAGAAGATCCCACGCAAATTTTTGGAAGCAATTTTATTGGAACTTCGTCACCAGGGCTTTGTAGCAAGTAAAATGGGTGTAACGGGAGGATATTATTTAGCCAAACACCCCGAAGAGATCATGGTAAGCCACATCATACGTTCTACCGGCGGACCAATTGCCTTATTACCTTGTGCAAGTCTTAATTTTTACGAACCCTGCGAGGAATGCCCAACACAGGAACTTTGCTCCTTGCACGAAGTAGTGATGGAGGTGAGGGAGGCCAGTCTTAAAATATTGTCGAAAACCAGTCTTACCGACCTGATCCTAAGAGAGAAAAAACTGCTAAGGAATGTGAAAAAGTAAATCCGGCAAAGAATAAAAAACGTACATAGTGAAGCATCATTTTATTAATTTAGGGGGGATTTAAAAAAAGCGGCGAATAGAATTTGCCATAAAACACGCAACATGTACATTCTAATATTCTTTCTTTCGCATTGGTTCCTTTCGCTTTTTTGTCAGACATTTTTCCTGCACCGTTATGCTTCACACAAAATGTTTAGCATGACAAAATTCTGGGAACGTTATTTTTATTTTTGGACATTTATCACTCAGGGTTCTTCATTTTTAAATCCACGCGCTTATGCTATTTTGCATCGCATGCATCACGCGTACAGCGATACCGAAAAAGATCCGCACTCTCCGCACTTCTTTAAAGATGTTTGGCAAATGACCATGCACACCAAGGATATTTATTTGAATTACGCTAAATACAATATTGAACCCGAAAAACCTTTCCAGGGAAAATACCCTGAATGGAAATGGTTAGATAAAGTAAGTGATATGTGGGTCATTCGTATTTTGTTTGGCGTGGGCTATTTTATGTTTTACTATTATTTCGCTACACAATGGTGGATGTATGCTTTACTGCCGATTCATTTTTTCATGGGGCCAATTCATGGCGCGATCGTTAATTGGTGTGGACATAAATACGGCTATAGCAATTACGACAATGAGGATCACAGCAAGAACACAGTGCCTATAGATATTTTCTTGATGGGGGAATTAATGCAGAACAATCATCACAAGAGCCCTAACAGCCCTAATTTTGCTATGCGCAAATTTGAACTCGATCCAAGCTACTATATTATTCGCCTCATGAACTGGTTACACATCATCCAACTCCGAAAAATTTAAAACTCCTATATGAGTCATTATTTATCACTACCACTTATTTCGCTTGCTGCAGTTTGTTTTATTATGATCATCATTTTTCTTTGGGCAAAGGCCATCAAGAACAATGGGATCGTTGATATTTTCTGGGCGTTTAATTTTTTAGTGATCGCCATTATCATTTGGTTGTTCGCCGACGGATATGAACCAAGGAAAAACGTGGTTTGTATGCTTGCCGCTTTGTGGAGTTTGCGCTTAGGGATATATTTATTGATTCGCGTAGGTTCGCATTTAAAAGAGGAAGAAGGACGTTACAAGAAATTACGTGAAGAGTGGAGTGATACTGTTTTCTTTTTCTTTTTTCAATCGCAAGCTATTTCAAATGTGATGTTGTCAATTCCATTTTTCTTGATCGCTTTGAATCCGGAACCTCACATGAGTATTGTAGAATATATTGGCGCGGGACTTTGGTGCATTGCAATTGTTGGCGAAGGCCTTTCAGACTATCAATTAGCCGCGTTTAAAAAAGATCCTGCTAACAAAGGAAAAGTTTGTCAAAAGGGATTGTGGAATTATTCGCGTCACCCAAATTATTTTTTCCAATTTATGATCTGGGTAAGTGTGTTGATCTTTGCTTTGCCGAGCCCTTATGGTTGGTTGGCTGTGATTTGTCCTTTATCAATTGGCTACTTAATATTCAAGGTCACAGGAATTCCAATGACAGAAGAACAAGCCGTGCGCAGCAAGGGCGAATTGTATAAAGAATACCAAAGAACAACCAGCGTATTTGTACCATTGCCTAAAAAGAAATGAAAGGACTTTTAACCACGAAGCGCACGAAGAACTTTACACGAAGGTCACTAAGCCGCTTTGTGTTCTTCGTGGAAAAACTTAGTGAACTTCGTGGTTTCTGCCTCTAAAATTTTGAAAAATGTTTTACGATAAGTTCCTCGAACAAAATAAAATTCCTGATTCACTGATTCGAATTGGCATTCGCCGTTTATTGAAGCAACGTTTGCTTGATGAGAAAAAAGCCAATACCGAATTGCAGCAAGCACATCTGATGAGTTTGATAGAAGAATTAAAAGCTTCTCCCATCGCCATTGAAACCGAAGCTGCAAACGAACAACATTACGAAGTTCCAACTGAATTTTATAAATACTGTTTAGGCAAGCATTTAAAGTACAGCAGCGGCTATTGGAAAGAAGGGGTAACCGATATTGATACTTCCGAAAAAGACATGTTGGAGATCACGTGTGAACGCGCGGATTTAAAAGATGGACAAGAAGTTTTAGAGTTTGGTTGCGGTTGGGGATCTCTTTCTTTGTTCATGGCAGCGAAGTATCCAAAAAGCAAATTCACCGTTGTTTCCAACTCCCGCACTCAAAAAATTTATATTGATGATCAAGCGAAGCAAAGAGGAATAAATAACCTCACAGTTTTGACGATCAATATCAATAATTTTAAGATCGATCAAACGTTTGACCGAGTAGTTTCCGTAGAGATGTTCGAGCACATGCGCAATTATCAAAAATTGATGCAGTTGGTTTCATCGGTGTTAAAGCCGGAAGGAAAATTGTTCGTCCATATTTTTACTCATAAGGAATACGCTTATAAATTTGAAGTGAAGGACGACACTGATTGGATGAGCAAGTATTTCTTTACCGGAGGAATTATGCCAAGCGATCATTTGCTTTTGTATTTCAATGATCACCTGGCAATACAAAAACACTGGCATGTGAGCGGAATGCATTATAGTAAGACCTCAGAAGCCTGGTTGCAAAACATGGATGCGAACAAACAACACATCATGCCCTTGTTTGAGAACACGTACGGAAAAGACCAGGCCCTGAAATGGTGGGTATATTGGAGGATCTTTTACATGGCTTGCGCCGAATTGTGGGGGTATAACGAAGGAGAGGAGTGGATCGTGAGTCATTATTTATTCAATAAAAAGTAATTGAGCATGTGGCGTTTGATCATTGCAGTAATTTTATTCCTGCTTTCTTTATTGACGGTATTTAAAGCCCCCACAAATTTTTTGTGGAGAGTGGCTGTGGCCGTGACCGAATTTCCTTATGCTCCTTTGATAATTACGGCTGCATTATTAATTGTGTTTTTCAAGGGAAGCGTGATGCGTATGCCAACGCTCATCATTACCACAGTAGCGCTATGTTTTTTTTCATGGCCTGTGGTTGGAGCTTATATTAAAAATAATGAATTGAAGGATTTTGGGAAGGTATTTGCTTATGAAGATCGCGCTGGACAAATGGAGGAACCTTTTTCTTTCAAGAAAATGTTCACCGGAATAAGTAAGGACGAGATCATTCCGGATGTTTTGGTTTACAAACAAGTGAGAAAAGATCTGGAGATCGATTATTATCCTGCGGCAACAAAAGATAAATTACCCTGCGTGGTTGTTATTCACGGCGGATCCTGGCAAAGTGGGGACAGTAAGCAATTACCCGAACTCAATAGTTATTTGCCAAAACAGGGATATAATGTTGCGGCTATAAATTACCGTTTGGCTCCTTTATATAGATTCCCTGCTCCACTTGAAGATACAAAAGACGCTTTGAATTATTTGACCAAACATGCCGAGGAATTACACATTGATACAAGTAATTTTATTTTGCTTGGGCGTTCGGCCGGAGGACAGATAGCCTTACTTTATGCTTATAGCGCTCACGATCCAAGAATAAAAGGCGTGATCTCGTATTATGCTCCGGCTGATATGGCCTGGGGTGCAACTATCAAAACAAATAAATGGGTATTGGACGTTGACGCCGTATTTACTGCATACCTTGGAGGATTGATCAATGAGATCCCGGATGTTTATGAAAAAGCAACAGCAAGGAATTTTGTGACAAAGGAATCTCCACCAACACTTTTAATTCATGGTCCAAATGATGCACTTGTTTCTTATCATCACAGTGAGCGATTAGAACAAGAGCTGCAAAAAAATAATGTTCCCTATTATTTTTTGAGTTTGCCTTGGGCCACACACGGCTGCGATTATAGTCTCAATGGACCAAGCGGACAAGTTTGTACATATACGGTTGAACGCTTTTTAAATTCGGTAACATCTAAGTAATGGAAAAATTGGCCATCATAGGAACTGGGATAGCGGGAATGGGCTGCGCTCATTTACTTCAGAAGAAGTATGACATTACCCTGTTTGAGCAAAATGATTATGTGGGCGGACACACCAATACCATTTCGGTTGAGGAGGATGGAACCAAAGTACACATGGATACCGGATTTATGGTGTTTAACTTTGAGACCTATCCAAATCTCTGCAAGTTATTTGATGAAATAAAAGCCCCTATCAAGAAAACGGACATGAGTTTTAGCGTGCAACATATGCCAAGCGGTTTGGAATATTGTGGCTCGGGATTGAATGGTTTGTTCGCGCAACGTAAGAATATTTTTAGTCCGAAGTATATTAAGATGTTGATGCAGATCACCCGTTTCAATAAAATCAGTGTGGAGATCTTAAATGATGAACGTTATCATGATCATACGTTAAAGCAATACATCGAAGAATTTGGTTTTGGTGAAGATATGCTTTGGAAATATTTGATCCCGATGAGCTCGGCTGTGTGGAGCACGCCCATGGAGAAAATGCTGGATTTCCCCGTGATCACATTGATCCGTTTCTTTAAGAATCACGGATTTTTGGGTTTGAACACGCAACATCAATGGTACACTTTGGAAAATGGTTCTCAGTCTTACAAAGACATCCTTATGAAACCATTTAAAGACAAGGTTCACGTAAATAAAAAACTGGTGTCTTTAAAACGAGAGAATGGAAAAGTGAATTTGAAGTTTGAGGATGGCACGAGCGCACAATTTGATAAGGTAATTTGCGCTTCACATGGCGATCAAACTCTGCGATATCTGACTGATGCCTCTGATCTGGAAAGACAATTGCTTTCTCCTTTTAAATACGAAAAGAACATTGCTACCGTTCACACCGATGAAAATGTAATGCCAAAGACTAAGCTTACCTGGAGCAGTTGGAATTACAGAATAGAAGATAGGAATGGTAGGTTAATTCCTAGCACTATTTATTGGATGAATAGTTTACAGGGCGTTTCTAAAAAGAAGAATTATTTCGTTTCCATCAACGCTTTAGAGGGAACCGTAAATAAAAAGAAGATCATCAAAGAAATTGAATACGAACATCCTTTGTTTGATGTGGCGGCTATGAATGCGCAGGATAAACTGCAAGAATTGAATAAGCGAGGTCCTGTTTATTTTTGCGGAAGCTATTTTAAATATGGGTTTCACGAGGATGCTTACGCCAGTGCAGTGGAACTATGTAAACAATTATAGCCACGGAGACACAAAGTCACGGAGTTTCACGGAAATCTCTGTGGACCACTGAGTCTCAGCGCCTCCGTGGCTAAAAAATAGTAAATTTATAGGGTGAACAGTTGTTTGTATAAAGCACTCGTAATGCATAATAGGTTGGAGCCTAAAAAGCACAAGTTCCACTATAATGTATTCATGTTTTACATTGATCTGGATGAACTGGATCAATTGAAAAAATTCTTTTTGATCAGTCGTAACAAATTTAATTTCTTTAGCTTTAAAGACAAAGAACATTTGCGTTTGCCCATAGGGAAACCGGATGATTCTAAGACAACGAAGGAACATATTTTAAATTATCTCTCGCAAAACGGCGTTCCTTCACCAAAGAAGATCATGTTGCTTACCAATCTCAATACGCTTGGATACAACTTCAATCCCGTGTCATTTTATTATTGTTTTGATGAGAAAGATCAGCCAATGTGTTGTGTGGCCGAGGTAAGTAATACGTTTAGAGAAATGAAACCGTATTTTATTGGTAAAGATAAATTCAACGGCAACACTTTCAAATTAAATACAACAAAGAATTTTTACGTTTCCCCTTTCATTGACCACGACGCAAATTTTGATTTCAATTTAAATGTTCCGGGAGAAAAACTGAATATCCGCATTGATGATTACAAGAACGAAAAGCGTTTTTTCATTAGCACTTTAACCGGAGTTAAGAAACCTTTAACAAACGGAAATTTGCTTTGGTACGCCATTCGTTTTCCTTTAATTCCCCTTTGGATCATGAGTCTCATCCACTGGAATGCTTTGCTCTTGTGGATCAAGAAGATACGCTACTTCAAAAAAACGGAGTTTCCCGAATTGCAAAAAGACGTGTACAACAGATCCGAAAATTGATTTAATACGTATATTTGATAGAATATGTCATCCGTAGCCATTTCTAAAGCAAAACGCTCATTTTACGAGAAGCAATTACTGAATATGCTTTCCAGAATGAGCAATGGCACATTGAATATCACCATGCCATCCGGCGAACTGATCCAATTGGGCGGAACTCCTGAATTGGTCGCGAACATTACCATAAAAAATCCGGAGTTCTTTAAACGTTGCATTTTATTTGGAGATATTGGATTTGGAGAAGCTTATGTTGATGGTGATTGGGATACAGATAGTATCACGAATGTGATCAAATGGTTTTTGATCAATGTGGACAATGCCCCAAGTGTTTCGGGAAGTTCAGCGAAGTCGGTTGTATTGAATTTTTTGAAAGTATTGAATCTGCGGTATCATTCAAAACGTCAAAATAGTTTAAAGGGATCGAGAAAAAATATTTCAGAGCACTACGATCTGAACAATGATTTCTTTGCTGCTTTTTTGGATTCTACTATGACATATTCGGCTGCTTATTTTAAAACGGATGATCTCACATTGGAGCAAGCACAGGTGTTAAAGTACGATCGTTTGGCAAAGCAACTAAAATTAAAGCCCGAAGATCATGTACTGGAAATTGGAAGCGGTTGGGGCGGCAACGCCATCTATATGGCCAAACATTACGGCTGTAAAGTTACTACCATTACTATTTCAGAAGAGCAACATAAATTAGCCAAAGAAAAAATAGCAAAAGAAGGGTTAGAACATAAAATTGATGTGATCATACAGGATTATAGAAAATTAGTTGGACAGTTTGATAAAATTGTTTCGGTGGAGATGTTGGAGGCGGTGGGAGCAAATTACTACGAAACCTATTTCAAAAAATGCCACGAGCTTTTAAAGAAGAACGGAATTTTGGCTTTGCAGGTAATTACTTGTCCCGATTCCCGCTTTGAAAGTTTAAAGAACGGTGTTGATTGGATCCAAAAACATATTTTTCCTGGTTCGTTGTTGCCTTCGGTGGCGGCGATCAATAAAGCCATTAATGATACCGGCGATCTTACGCTGGTAGATCTTAAAGATCTTGGTTTAGATTACGCCAGAACATTAGCTATGTGGCGCGATCAATTCAATGCGAATCTCCCGAAAATAAATTCTCTTGGCTTTGATGCTACCTTTGTTCGCAAATGGAATTATTACTTAAGTTATTGTGAAGGAGCCTTCGCTATGCGCAACATCAATGTGATGCAAATGGTTTACGCGCGACCAAATAATACAATCCGATGATCTTTTATCGGGCGCTTCGATAAACTCAGCGTCCGGTCCCTGAGCTTGTCGAAGGGTAACCAGAATTAATTTTTGATCTCCTTAAATTTCGTAAAGATCAAAGCAGCCAAAATACACAACCCAAATCCCAACATGCCATTCAATCGCACCCCAAGATCATTGCCAACATCTTTACCGTAAATTAAAAGCATAGCAAACAATGCTATCCCAAATGTTTGCGCCACCTTCACAAAGAAATAACGCACAGCAAAATAAATAGCTTCTTTATTTTGTCCGGTTTCCCTGCTGTCTTTTTCGATGATCTCTGCAAGGATCGCGTTTGGTAATATATTTAGTGAAGCCAGAGGAATTGCGGCCAAAGCTATTAAGGTATAGATCTGTGCTTCGGCGTTCATTTTAAATTTTCCAAGGAAAAATATTCCAAGGAAAATAAATCCTAAAAGTGCAAGAGAAAAAAGAACAATTCGTTTCTTGCCGATCTTATTGGCAAAATACGTGGTGATCGGATAAAAGATAAAAGACACAAGAACCATAGTGATCATTAACTTATTTCCAATGCTCTCTGGCAATTGCAATAAAACTGTCACAAAGTACATGAGTCCTGAAGTAATAATGGTCACTGAAATGAAGTAAGAGAAGTCAGCTACCACAAATAGCAGAAAGTTCTTATTTTGTAACGTTTGCTTTAAAGCTGCTTTTATTGGAATAGAACTTGGATGCGAAGTACAGTATTTCTTTTCGTCAATAAAAAACGCGGTGACGCATAAAAATAATCCCGCCAAAGCGGCCATTAGTAATACGGTAATTTGTAAAGCGGTGATCTTCGATGAAATTCCAAAACTTGTTTGCAAAGCATCAGTCAAATTAAAGGCGTTGGAAGAGATCCCTATCCCAAAAACATAACCCAAGGATTGCCAGGTTGCCAGTTTTACTTTTTCATCGGGAGTTTTAGCAAGCTCCGGCAGCAAAGCATTATAAGGAATGATGTAGCTTGTTGAAGCAACATAAAAAAGAACCAACGTAAAGATCAACCAAAAAATATTCGCTGTGCTTTCTTGCTGGTTTAAGGGATAAAATACGAGGAAGCAAAAAAGTACAGATGGAATGATCGCCCATTTCATAATAGGAGTTCTTCTTCCGCGAGGATTGGTGCTTCGGTCGCTGAATTGCGCAATAAAAGGATCGTAAACTGCGTCAATCAATCTTCCACCGGCTGTAATTAAAGCAACCGCATTAAATATTCCGAGAATAGTGACTTGAGTAATTAAAGCCGGTAGTCCGCTGGTAGCCGGGGGTAAGTAAAGGTACACAAGAATTACGCTGATCAAATTCACCAACACGCTCCAGCCCATCATTCCAAAGGAATAGATCACCATGATCTTTAAGGGAAGTTTGGACTGATTCATACAGATCCGGCTAAGTTACGCATTAAAATAATGGACAGAGAGTCTCAAATAATCAAAAAAATTGACGTTTTTCAAAAAATAAAAATCCTTGATAGACGTGGTTTTCAGGGCATAATATCCTACTAAAACTGTGGGATATATAGAAAATATTGCACGTTTTGCTTGCGTCATTGAATTTTGACTCGTTACTTTGTGATCCCAAATGATAGGTGTTGTTAAAAATATAAGAATCACTAAACGTAACATGTGTTGCATGATGCGTATCTCTAAACGGATGTGGTGATCTTGTATTTACTTCATTGAAAAACCCTTCCGTTCCCAACGCGAAGGGTTTTTTAATACCCAAACAATTTAAAACGATCAAGAAATGGAAAAAGTATTTTTATCAGAACAAGGACCCGAAGTATCGGCGGCAATTTATAGTTTTTGGAGATGGACCACCCCGGATCTATATTCTACTAAAAAAGTAGAAGATATAATTCATCACAACCTTAACCTTGGGGTTAATACCTTTGATCACAGTGATCAATACGGCGATGGAAAGATCGAAGAACTGTTCGGCCAAGTATTAAAGAGTGGTTCTATTAAGCGTGAAGACATCGTGATCTCTACAAAAGCGGGGGTAAAAAGCAGCGCGGGCGACAAGATCTTTGATCTTAGCCCGGAACATTTGGAAAGATCAGTGGACGCATCACTGAAACGTTTGAACACAGATTACATTGATATCTTTTTGTTGGAGCATTACGATGCCTTGTTGCAAGCGGAGGAAACTGCTTCGGCACTTACCAAATTGCAATTGAATGGAAAGATCAAACACATTGGTGTTTCCAATTTTAATGTGTTTCAGCATCGTTTGTTAGCATCTCGTTTATCACGACCAATTGTTACAAATCATATTGAGTTGAATGTATTGAATACAAGCGCTATTGATGACGGACGTTTGGATTTTATTAAGGAACAATTTAGCAAGCCTTTGGCTTATGCGCCTTTAGCAGGTGGACGAATATTAAATGGCGAAGATCAAGCTGCCGTAAAAGTTCGTCGTGCTTTGTCCGACGTTGGAAAGAAATACGGCATCAATGTGGAGCAAGCCGCAGTAGCATGGCTTTATAAATTGGGCGCTTTGCCAATTATTGGTAGCCCGGATAAAAGCCGCATTGTGAACGCGGCCAGCGCTTACAACATTAAACTAACTAACGAAGAGTGGTATAAAATTTACAACGCCACAAAAGTATATGCAGAGCTTTAGAACAGAATTAGAATTGATCAACCATTCTACCAAAGCGTTGGTGGAAAAGGATATCATTGATCTTGCCAAAAAGATCCAGGCTTTTCGCGAAGGAAAAATTCATGAGGAAAAGTTCAGGAGTTTGCGTTTGGCCCGCGGTGTGTATGGGCAACGTCAGCAAGGTGTTCAAATGATCCGTATCAAATTGCCTTTTGGCAAAGTGAGTACAAAGCAATTGGAGCGTATAGCGAACATCAGCGACGAATATTCAAATGGAAATTTGCACTTAACCACGCGCCAGGATATTCAAATTCACCATGTGAGTTTAGATCGAACGCCTGAGTTATGGGCAAAACTAGAACAAGACGATATTACCTTGCGTGAAGCTTGCGGAAATACGGTAAGAAATATTACAGCGTCTCCAGAAGCGGGAATTGACCCCAACGAACCATTTGACGTTTCGCCTTATGCTTACGCTTTGTTTCAATATTTTTTACGTAAGCCATTCGGGCAAGAATTAGGGCGTAAGATCAAGATCGCGTTCTCAAATAATGACAAGGATACTGCGTTCACTTACATCCACGATTTTGGATTCATTCCAAAATTAAATGAGAATAAAGAAAGAGGATTTAAAGTATTAGTTGGCGGAGGATTAGGTGCACAACCGTTCTTAGCGCAAGTTGCTCACGAATTTTTACCGGAAAATAAATTAATTCCTTTTGTGGAAGCAAGCATTCGCGTATTTGACAGACACGGCGAAAGAGTGAGCCGTCATAAAGCAAGAATTAAATATTTGATCAATAAAATTGGAATAACAGAATTTTTAAAATTAACACATGAAGAAGAAAAAGCCGTACTATTTAAGACAGTTGAGATCGACCGCGAGACGATCACAAATACCCCAATTCTTAAAACAGCTTTACCATCACTTGTACCAATTGTCGATGGTAAAGCATACGATCAATGGGTAAAAACAAACACATTCGCTCAAAAACAGGAAGGATATTTTGGAGTTTACGTAAAGATCCTTCTGGGAAATATTTCTTCAGATAAAGCCCGTGAATTTGTAAAGATCATCAAGAAATATGCGGATGCCGATGATGTTCGCTTAACTATTAATCAGGGATTTTTGTTGAAACAGGTATCTGCAGAAGAACTTCCATTCCTGTTCGCCGAATTATCTGAGCTTGGTTTAGCTACTCCCGGTTTTGATTCCGTGGCAGATATCACAGCTTGCCCTGGAACCGACACTTGTAATTTAGCGATCTCTAACAGCACCCATATTTCTGTGGAATTAGAGAACGTGATCTATAATGAATTTCCGGATCTGATCTACAATCATGATATCAAAATTAAGATCAGTGGTTGTATGAATTCTTGTGGACAACATGGATTAGCTCAAATTGGTTTTCATGGCAGTTCGTTCAAAGTAGGAACTAATGTGGTTCCGGCTTTGCAAGTATTATTGGGCGGAGGAACCGTAGGAAACGGACAAGGAAGAGCAGCTGAAAAGGTAATTAAAGTTGCCAGCAAGCGTGCGCCGGATGTTCTGAGAACTTTATTTAATGATTTTGAATCTAATGCCGTTGAAGGCGAATATTTCAATTCGTATTACGATAGAAAAGGAAAAGACCATTTTTATCAATTATTAAAGCCAATTGGAGATAATTCGAACTTGAAAGAGGATGAATTATTTGATTGGGGATCGCAAGAGAGATTCAAGACGGAAATTGGTGTTGGAGAATGTGCGGGTGTAATTATCGATCTGGTTCAAACGTTGTTTTTTGAAGCGGATGAAAAACTAGCATTTAGCGCTGAAGCTCATGCCAACGGACAATTTGGTGATAGTATTTATTATAGTTATGCGTCGTTCATTCATGCTGCCAAAGGACTTTTGCTGAATAAGGGTGTTCACGTGAATACGCATCACACATTGATCGCTGATTTTGATAAGCACTTTGTTGAGACCGGAGGATTCAATTCGTTCAGAGACTTGGTTCTTCAAATTAATAAGAACGAGCCGTCGGAAGAATTTTCCGCGAAATACTTCGGACAGGCAAAAGAATTTGTAGAGAAAGTAAAAGAGTACCGTGAAAAAATTAAAGAATTGGTGGACGAAGTAAAATGAAAAAGAACTTCATCCATATCAAATACGAATATTGTTGTTGCTGTATGATAATGCATAGCTCAATGTGATCTCTTTTCCGTCATGTTGGGCCGTGTCACCCCGAGCGTAGTTAGGGATTAAGCCCATCTCCCTCCGCTTGCGGAGGGAGTACCCGAGGAACGAGGGGAGGGAGGAAAAGAGGAAATTATCAAACAACTAAAAACAACAACCATGAAAAAAGAAATATATCCGAAATTAACTGTAGTGGGCGCCGGTCCCGGCGATCCTGAATTAATAACCGTAAAAGCTATCAGTGCTTTAAGCGAAGCTGATGTGATCTTGTATGATGCATTGGTAAATAAAGAGCTATTAAAATATGCTCCGCTAGATACGTTGAAGATCTACGTTGGAAAGCGCAAGAACAATCACGAATACACACAAGAACAAATTAATGATCTTATTGTTGACCTCGCATTTACTCACGGAAGAGTTGTGCGTTTGAAAGGTGGAGATCCATTTGTTTTTGGACGCGGTAGTGAGGAAATTTTGCATGCGGATGCGTTTAATATTGAAACTGCTATTGTTCCGGGAATTTCAAGTTCCATAGGTGTTCCGGGTTCAACTGGGATTCCCGTGACTCACCGTGGAATAAGCGAAAGTTTTTGGGTGATCACTGCTACAAAGCAAAACGGGGAATTATCAAGTGATATTTTCGACGCGGCAAAAAGTAAAGCAACCCTTGTGATCCTAATGGGCTTATCCAAATTGGAGAAGATCACGGAGATCTTCAAGGCCGAAGGAAGAAATGCTACTCCTGTTGCGGTAATTCAAAATGGTACTTTAGCAACTGAGAATGTTGCGATTGGAAATATTGATACGATTGTACAAGAGGTAAAAGATCAAAACATCAAGTCGCCGGCAATAATTGTTATTGGTGAAGTGGTTAAGTTTCATCGCTATTATGATCTTTTGGCACACGAACAAACCTTAGCCCCCGGAAGAAAGGAGCATTTGTTGTCGCTATGAGAACAAGACTTTTGTTAGTTCTTTTTTTGTTAACCGGAATTGTAAGTGCGCAGAAAGAAGGGCGCTCGTACAATATGTTTTGGGCCGGGTATTACAGTTATATTCAATTGAATTCAAAATGGAATATTAATTCCGATGTACAACACCGAACAAGAGATGGATTTGAAACTCAGTCGCAGTCTTTAATTAGAACTGCGGCTGTTTATAAATTCAATGATGTGTTCACCGCAAGCGCCGGCGCGGCACACTTTCGTTTTTACATTACTAACGATCTTACTCGCGGTGAATGGCGGCCCTGGCAAGAAGTAGGCGTGAGCAATGGTTTCAAAAAATTTAAACTTTCAAATCGTTTTCGTGTCGAGGAACGTTTTAATCAAGTAGTGATCAGAAGTGAACCAACCAAAGATTACAGATTCAATTGGAGATTTAGACATAAAATTGATCTAGAGTTTCCTCTTCCGCATAGTGATGCGCATGCGTCCTCGTTTGGATTGGGGAATGAATTTATGTTGAACGCGGGAAAGAGCATTAAATATCCCTTTGATCAAAACAGAACACTTTTCTCTTTTAATTATCAGCTTGCAAAGCATGTGAAAGTTCAACTGCAATACATTTATATTCTTCAATATGTGCCATCAAATGACGCAACAGATAAGGTTTCTGTATTTAGAATTAATATTCATCACAACGTAGATTTATGAGGGAAAAGCAAATAAATAAGTTATTCCCGGTGTTTTTGAAGCTGGAGAACCTCAATGTGGTTTTGGTGGGCGGCGGCACTATTGCGCATGAAAAGCTTACAGCTATTTTAAATAATAGTCCGGCAACCAAGATCAAAGTAGTTGGTGAAAAGATCAATGCTGAGATCAAAGAACTTGTTTCGGGTTATGATACGATTGAATTAAAGGAGCGTAAATATCAGAAAACGGATCTGCAAAACGCCAATTTGGTGATCACTGCTGTTGGAGATATCAACGTAAGCGAACAAATAACAAAGGATGCTAATGAAGCCGGGATTTTGATCAACGCTGCTGATAAACCCGATCTGTGTGATTTTTATTTGGGATCCATTGTGCAAAAGGGAGATCTTAAAATTGCTATTTCTACCAATGGAAAATCGCCAACCATGGCAAAGCGCATCAAAGAGACATTGAGCGATGTTTTTCCAGATGAAACACAGGAAGTATTGGAGAATTTGTACACGATTCGTGAGAATTTAAAAGGAAATTTTGAGCACAAGGTAAGAACGCTTAACCATATTACGAAAGAGCTGACATTACCAAAACAGAAACCTGATATCAATAAACGTATTCGCGTTGCGGCTTTGTATTCAGTTGCGGTGATCGCGATCATGTTGATCGGACATTTGATCTTAACCTATGTGCCGTTACAAAGTTTGGGAAATGCGATCGTTGATAATTTGGATTCAGATCTTGCATTATTCATACTTGGAGGTTTCATTGCGCAAATGATCGATGGGGCTTTAGGAATGGCATATGGTGTAAGTGTTACAACGTTTTTATTGAGCCTCGGTTTTCCTGCGATCACACCGGCCGTTGCCAGCGCGAGCATGCATGCTTCGGAGATCTTTACGACCGGATCCTCTTCTCTGGTTTACATGAGATACAAGAACATCAATATTAAATTGTTCAAAAAACTAGTGTGGCCCGGAATATTTGGTGCAGTGTTAGGATCAGCCTCGGTTTCTTTTTTGAGTAAGGACAATATTGCGTGGGTGAAGCCTTTGGTTGCAACTTATACATTGATATTAGGATCACTGATCATCATTCGCGCACTCAATATCAATTTAAGAAAGAGAAATAAGATCCGTAAGATCGTACCTGTTGCATTAGTTGGTGGGTATTTGGATTCTGTAGGTGGTGGAGGTTGGGGACCCATTGTAACAACATCGCTCGTTGCCGGTGGAAGACATTTGCGTTATTCTATTGGATCTTCGCATCTTGCAAAATTCTTTGTGGCCCTTGTAAGTACGGTGACGTTCTTTTTTATCATTGGTTTAAGTCATTGGCAGATCATTTTTGGTTTAGTGATTGGCGGAATGATCGCGGCGCCAATTTCCATTTACCTCTCAAATAAAATTCCGACAAAAAAAGGATTGATCCTTGTTGGAACATTAGTAATTATCATTAGTTTAAAAACAATCATTCAACTAATATTAAAATAATATGATCACAACAGATATCGCCGTCATTGGCGCAGGACCCGTAGCACTTTTTCAAATTTTTGAAGCAGGACTTTTGAAATTGCGTTGTCACTTAATTGACTATCTGCCTCAGGCAGGTGGTCAGCTTTCAGAGATTTATCCTAAGAAACCAATTTATGATATACCGGGATATCCAACTGTTCTAGCGCAAGAACTAGTAGATAATCTTTTAAAACAAGCGGAGCCGTTCAAGCCAACATTTACATTCGGAGAACGTGTAGAGAAGTTAGACAAGATCGCTGACCGTGATTTTATTTTAACCACAAACATGGGCACAAAAATAAATGCGCGCGCGGTTGTTATCGCAGGTGGATTGGGTTGTTTTGAGCCTCGCAAACCAGAAGCAGAGAATTTAGCGGCATTTGAAAACGGAAAGGGAATCTCTTATATGGTTTTGGATCCGGAAGCGTATCGCGGAAAGAAAGTTGTTCTTGCAGGCGGAGGAGACAGCGCTTTAGATTGGACGATTTTCTTGGCAAACATTGCTAAAGAGGTAACATTGGTTCACCGCAGCGAATCATTCCGCGGCGCACCGGATAGCGTGAACAAAGTTTTAAAGTTGGCTGAAAAGAAAAAGATCAATCTTTTACTGAATTCAAATTTAACCCATGTGGAAGGATCGGATGTTTTAAAAGCAGTAGGATTGGTGAATACAAAGACAAACGAGAAACAAATTATAGAAGCTGATAATTTAATTCCCCTTTTTGGATTGAGTCCTAAACTTGGTCCTATGGAACATTGGGGCTTAGAAATTGAAAAGAATGCCATAATTGTAAATACCGAAGATTATAGAACAAATATTGAAGGCGTTTGGGCGATTGGTGATATAAATACGTATAAAAATAAGTTGAAATTGATCCTTTGCGGTTTCCATGAGGCGGCATTGGTAAGCCACAGCGCTTACAAATACCTGAATCCTGGCGTAAAGTACACTATGAAATATACCACGGTGAACGGGGTAAATGAGTTTTAAAAAATGTATCTTTAAGGCTCAAAATTTAAAATCATGAAGATCAATATTAAACGCCTCAACGATAAGTTCCATATGGAAGCGAGCAATGAGGATGGAAATACAATTCAAATGGATTCGGCACCGGATATTGGTGGCGAAGGAAAAGGCATGCGACCACGTCAAATGCTGTTGGCAGCTTTAGGTGGATGCAGCGCTATTGATGTGCTTTTAATTTTACGGAAGCAAAAGGCGGAGATCTTAGACTTTAATGTTGAAGTAGAAGGTCATAGCGAAAAGGTACAAGACTATTCTTTGTTTCGCGACATTACTTTGCATTTTAAAGTAAAGGGAACTGTTGACTACGAAAAAGTCGAACGTGCTGTGAAATTATCAATTGAAAAATATTGTTCAGTTTCTAAGACATTGGAGCCAACAGCAAAAATTAATTACAAAATAACCCTTAACTAAGATGGCAAAGAAACACTTTGAAACAAATGCCATCAGAGGGCAAATGGACAGATCGGATAACAACGAGCACTCAGTGCCGGTTTATCTTACCAGCAGTTTTGTATTTGATACCGCCGAGGAAATGCGCGCTGCTTTTAATGAAGAGAGCGATGATTTTATTTATTCGCGTTACACAAACCCAAACGTTAATGAATTTGTAAATAAAGTTGCAGTGATGGAAGGTGCAGAGGCCGGCGTTGCTATGGCTTCTGGAATGGCTGCTATTTACACAAGTTTTATGGCTTTACTAAAATCAGGTGATCATATTGTGTCGTGTTCTTCGGTATTTGGTGCAACGCATGCGTTGTTCACTAAGTATTTTCCGAAATTGAACATTTCGCATTCGTATTTTAATATCAAGGATCCAAACAGTATTGAGAAATTGATCAAACCGGAGACACGTTTTATTTATTTGGAAACGCCAACCAATCCCGCTATCGAATTGATCGATCTTGAATTTGTAGGGAAGTTGGCGAAGAAGCATAATAAATTATTGATCGTGGATAACTGTTTTGCGACACCGTATTTACAACAACCAATTAAAGATGGCGCGGATCTGGTAATTCATTCGGCCACAAAGTACATGGACGGACAAGGTCGCGTATTGGGCGGCGTAGTGGTGGGTAAAAAGGAATTGATCCACGAAATTTATTTGTACGGACGTTTGACGGGACCTTCATTAAGCCCTTTCAACGCCTGGACCCTAAGTAAAAGTTTGGAAACCTTAAGTATTC
Organism: Bacteroidia bacterium; assembly: GCA_044229315.1. Lineage (GTDB taxonomy): Bacteria > Bacteroidota > Bacteroidia > B-17B0 > Aurantibacillaceae > Aurantibacillus. The sequence continues at coordinate 473,295 of JBGATG010000002.1, read as the reverse complement.
GCATGGAAAAGCACTGTGAGAATGCGTTGGCGGTTGCTGAAGCATTAGAAAAGAACGCTGCCCTGGAAAATGTTTCGTATCCATTCTTAAGGTCGCATCCACATTATGCCATTGCGAAAAAGCAAATGAAAGCGGGTGGAGGAATTATCACCATCACCGTTAAAGGTGGTTATGAAGCGGCGAAGAAATTCATGGACAAATTGCAAATGATCAAGATCTCCCCAAATTTGGGAGATGTAAGAAGTATTGCAACACATCCTGCGTCTTCAACACATTGTAAATTGTCTGAAGAAGAACGTTTGGCTGTTGGAATTACGCCGGGCTTAATTCGCATTTCAATAGGATTAGAGAATAAAGAAGATATATTAAACGACATCACACAAGCCTTAGGTTGAAGCAAACTGCAAGACGTGTCATGCTGAGCGTAGTCGAAGCATGAGGCGAAAAGAAATGAACAAAGTGAACAACATATTAGATCAATTAAAGGACAAAACGACTCAGGAGGTTTTGCAGATCGTTTCGCAATTGCCTTCTGAAAGTGTTGTGTTCTCCACAAGTTTGGGTTACGAAGACCAAGCCCTAACGCACATGATCTTTTCTGAGAACTTGAGTATTTTTGTATTTACTTTAGATACTGGTCGTTTATTTCCGGAGACATATTCTGTTTTCAACAGCACTTTGGAACGGTACAAAAAAACAATTCATACGTTTTCTCCCAATACAAAATTGCTGGAAGATCTTGTAACAAAAAAAGGACCGTTCAGTTTTTATGATAATGTGGAGAACCGAAAGGAATGTTGCTTTATTAGAAAAGTGGAACCCTTACAGCGTGCGTTGAATGGTCATACTATTTGGATCACCGGAATTCGTGCCGATCAATCTGGCAACCGAAGCGATATGCCAATGGTAGAATGGGATGATGTGAACAAGATCATTAAAATTCATCCCTTGCTGAACTGGAGTCTGCAAGATGTGAAGGACTTTATTTTCGAAAATAATATTCCGTATAATCCACTGCATGATAAGGGTTTTGTGAGTATTGGTTGTCAACCTTGTACACGGGCCATAAAGGACGGCGAAGATTTTAGAGCAGGAAGATGGTGGTGGGAAGATGCAAGCAAGAAAGAATGCGGTCTACACGTTAAGAGTAAATAGTACAAAGTATAAGAAGTAAGAATATAGTATAAGAATAGAAGGTATGAGTAAGTTAGATTATTTAGATCAATTAGAGAACGAGGCCATTTACATTTTACGCGAAGTGGCTGGACAATTTGAGAAACCAGCTTTGCTATTTAGCGGCGGAAAAGACAGTATTTGTCTTGTGCATTTGGCATTAAAGGCATTTCGTCCTGGTAAATTCCCTTTTCCATTAGTTCACGTGGATACCGGGCACAATTTCCCCGAAGCTTTAAAATACCGTGATGATCTTGCAGAAAAGATCGGTGAGAAATTGATCGTAAGAAGTGTTGAAGAAACCATCAAAAGGAGAAAATTGCAAGACGCAAAGGGAAAATTTCCAAGCAGAAATGCTTTACAAACCTATACACTTTTAGAAGTGATCGAGGAATTTGAATTCGATGCTTGTATTGGAGGCGCTCGTCGCGATGAGGAAAAAGCACGGGCTAAAGAACGTATTTTCTCGGTGCGTGACGAATTCGGTCAATGGGATCCAAAAAAGCAACGTCCGGAATTATGGAATATTTACAATGGAAAAATAAATAAAGGAGAGAACGTTCGCGTGTTCCCAATTAGTAATTGGACTGAATTAGATGTTTGGAATTACATTAAGCGTGAGAAGATAGAATTGCCAAGTATTTATTTCACGCATGAACGAGAAGTTGTGGAAACAGAAAGCGGGCAGTTGATGGCAAATTCAGAATACTTACAACTGGATGCGAGTGATAAAGTTTCAAAGAAATTTGTGCGCTATAGAACCGTTGGCGATATGACCTGTACCGCTGCAATTGAAAGCGAAGCTTATCAAATTGATGACATCATCAAAGAAATTAGTGAGGCAAAGATCAGCGAACGCGGCGCAACGCGCATGGATGATCGTATCAGCGAAGCGGCGATGGAAGACAGAAAAAAAGGCGGGTATTTTTAATTATGATTTATGAATGATGAGTTATGAATGAACACTCGTTATTCCTAAATCAAGAAATTTAAGAGCAATCATAATTCATAAATCATCACTCATAATTAAATAAATGGAATTATTAAGATTTTTTACAGCAGGAAACGTTGACGATGGAAAAAGCACATTGATCGGCCGTTTATTATACGATAGCAAATCGATCTCAACCGATATCATAGAAACGCTCACCAAACAAAGCAAAACAACAGGTGTAAATGCGGATATCGATCTTGCGCTATTAACCGATGGTTTGCGGGCAGAGCGTGAGCAGGGAATCACCATCGATGTAGCGTACAAATATTTTTCTACGGAGAAACGTAAGTTCATTATTGCAGATACTCCCGGGCATATTCAATACACTCGTAATATGTTCACCGGCGCATCGAATGCAGATCTTGCGATCATTTTAGTTGACGCACGCAATGGAATTACCGATCAAACAAAACGCCATAGCATTTTGTCGTCAATTTTAGGGATTCCCCATGTGTTGGTATGCGTGAACAAAATGGACCTGGTGAATTATTCGCAACAAACGTTCAACCAAATTGTGGAAGACTATAACACCTTTGCTGCCCCTTTAAATTTAAAAGAGATCTCTTTTATTCCCGCAAGTGCGTTGGCGGGTGATAACGTTGTTGAGCCTTCTACAAACATGAACTGGTACAAAGGAGAAACACTTATCAAATTTTTAGAGAATGTAAGTATTTCTGAGAGTAATTCTGCTGGTGCTTCTCGCTTCCAGGTACAATATGTGATTCGCCCGCAAACGAAAGACTTACATGACTATAGAGGTTATGCCGGAAAAATTCTAAGCGGTTCTTATAAAAAAGGAGATAAGGTATTAGTTCTCCCTTCAAATATCGAAACCACAATTGAGAAATTAGAAAAGCATCAGGCAGAGATCGAAGTGGCACATGTTTCTGATCCGGTTGTGATCCACTTGAGGGATGATGTTGATATTAGTCGCGGCAGTACGATCGTTAAGATAAACGAGACACCGGTAACTGAGAAGGAACTGAATGCAACCATCTGTTGGATGGACAATAACGCGTTTCAACCTGGAACAAAATTAATTCTTCAACAAAATAGTTTCCGCACAAAGGCAGTTGTGAAAGAGATCACCGGAAAAATTGATATTCATTCTTTCAAAGATCTTGAAAGCGATGGCGCCATAAAGCTGAACGATATTTGCAAAGTGTTTTTGAAAACGGCGGAACCAATTAGCTTTGATGCGTATAAGGAAAATCGTTCAACGGGTTCTTTTATTTTGATAAACGAGAACACAAATAATACCGTGGCAGCCGGCACTATTTTTAATTAGTACCAAAACAATCCGACTGGAATTAGAGGTAATATTGTGCTACATTTGTGGCATGAAGCGTTGCATCGTTTTTTTTGCCTTGATCTGCTGTTCACTTTTCTTGCATTCGCAATCCAGTCTTTTACCAACTGCGTATTGGAAAAAGCCTAAGATAGACGGAGAGCCAGGTGAGTGGAATAAACCCTTGAGGTTTTATGATGCCGAGACCAAACTTTTTTTCGCTTTCGCAAACGACAGTTCAAATTTCTATTTGATTTTCCAAAGTAACGACAAGCGAAACCAAGTGAAGGTCCACTTGGCCGGGATGAAGGTTTTTATTAATACAAAAGGCAAAGAGAAACACAAAACCTGCATCGCGTATCCTTTAACGGATTCGAAAGTTAATTTCGCCCGCGAAGAACTGAACGAGGAAGTGGAACCAAACATAGAAGATCTAAAGGGTACTTTCAAATTACAAAATACGAATATGTTGACTACCGGATTTGCAAGTCAGAATGGAAATTTCCCAATTCAAGATTCAGTTGGCATTCATGCGGCTTTAGGTTGGGACGAAAGAAATATCATGACCTACGAGTTGGTTGTTCCTCTCAAAGAATTGTTTGGAATTAATTATACAGCGAAAGATCTTGAGAAGGTGATCACATTAATAGTTGAAGTTAACGCGGTAACAAGAGAAGATCAAACCATCGATGCTTCACAAACTGCAATGGGTTCGGCATCAGGAAGCCAAACAAATGGAATGACGCGCACTATGCCCGGGGCAACCACCAGGGAAAAAAGACCTTTGTTTGATAAAAATAAATGCAAGCAAAAATTGCTGTTGGCCAAGTCACCTCACTAACATTCACGAAGCATTCTTTTCCTCTAAAAACCTTTATATGAGTGGTAATAAAGCTCATACGGGGACTGAGGAAGCATTTTTCCGATCATTTTATGTTTTTATTGGCTATTCTAAGGAAATGACCTATTTTTATGATTATATTAAAACGTTTTAGTAAACTAAACTATCATGATGGCCAAAGTAAGAATTGCATTCGCATTTTTGTTGATCGCTTTTTCATTTTCAAAAGCGCAAAACCCCGGAGATACTATATTCATTAAAGCCTGGAAGTATGGCAGCACTAATCGCGATACGCTGATCAATTTTCCGAACAACTCATTAACGTTCGAGAAGATCATTTTGAAATACAATATGCGTTGTAAAAATGGTTTGATCTCTAATCAATCTTTTCCTAATCAAGGATGTGGTGAGTGGGATTATTCTTGCAACACTTATGTAGTGGATTCAAGTAAAATTGAATTGGCCCCAAAAACAGCGCCAAACTATGTGATCTCAAATTACACCGCAACATCGTTTCCTTATGTAACAAATCCTTTGTATGATTATTACGATTACGCACAAACAAATGTTTCGGTAAGTTCAGTTATTTCTGAAACAATGTTTCCGGTAGGAGCAGGAAGTGTAGCTACTCCCGATCTTTTGAAAGCAAGTCAGCGCTCAGGTCGCTCACAAATATTAATTTTGGCGAGCGAATTAACCGCGGCAGGTTTAACGGCAGGGCCAATTGATGGATTTACATTAAATGCAACAAGTGGCGGAACTGTAAACTTCTTCCGTGTAAAAATGCAATTAGTGAATCCTGCAACAACAGTTCTTTCTTCTAATTCAACTACGCTAACAGGATTTGCCCAGGTGTTCAATAAGAATTACACTTTTGTTACCGGCAGTAATCGAATACAATTCTATCAACCGTTCAATTGGGATGGAACAAGCAATGTGTTGATCGATCTTTCATTTACAAATACGCAAGCGAGCACACCTATTATTTTTAATGGCGTAAGCACTTCGTCAACGTTGGCAATGTACAGTAACAACAACTATGCAATTGATCTGGGCGCTCTTGGGCATGCCATCCTTAACACCTCAAGCTTAACGAGTATCAGCAATGAGATAACCGTTAGTTTCTGGGCTTATGGAACTTCAACGATGTATCCTGCAAACACCTCCGCGGTTTATGCCTGGTCAAATAATTTGAACGATCGTCAACTCAATTTACATTTTCCCTGGAGTAATAACAATATGTATTTCGACGCAGGCTTTTCTTCTGGAAATTATGATCGCATCAATAAGGCGGCAACTGCATCAGAAATTGGTGGCCAGTGGAATCATTGGGCCTTCACGAAAAACGCAACAACCGGCGATATGAAGATCTATCTCAACGGAGCACTTTGGCATTCGGGAACAAGCAAGTTTAAACCCATGAGTATTATCAATATGATGATAGGGAAGGACAATTATTTCAATAACAATTGGAAAGGAAAGATGAACGAGCTTACCATTTGGAATAAAGAATTGGGATTAACCGACATTCAAAACTGGATGAATAAGCCAATTGATAACACACATCCATTCTACACAAATCTTTTGGGATACTACAAAATGGGAGAAGGTGCAGGACAAACGCTGAATGATTCTAAGTTCTCTCTAACCGCCAATGGAACCAATTTACAATGGAACTATGAGCGTGGGGATAAGTTAAATCGAATGTTCAACGAAGCAAACGTTCGTCCGAACATTTCGTTCTTCAGAGGAACATATTCCATGTCAACAAGTACGCTATCAGTGCGCGATTCTGTGATCCGTCAGCCGCACGTGATACAATCGTATTCCATTACCAATAACGCGACTGTAACTCCAATGATGCACGACGCTGTTGTTTTAGTGGCAACAACAAATTCATATGCTGCAATTCCATCTAATATTTATGATGGAGATAATAATAACGCACTTACAGGAACTATTGCCGTAACTCCAACCGGAACTTTAGTGATCAATCAACTAAATTATACGGAGCGTTATCCGTTCTACAATGAGATCATGAGTTTTGTTACGCCCTACGGAAAAGGATTGGATCTTGGCACAAAAGGTAAATCATGGTATTATGATGTTACTGATTTTGCGCCGGTGTTAGTTGGACCAAAGCGCATGGTGATGCAATTGGGAGGTGAATGGCAGGAACAAATGGATCTTGATTTTTACTTTATTGTTGGAACACCTCCAAGAACTGTTTTGCAGTTCAATCAATTGTGGCAAGGAACGAATCGTACCGGCGCACCTGGAATTGGTAGTATCAACAATCAAAGTTTTTATCCTCCAACAACGTTCTCGCTTTTATCTACAGGAAATGCGTTCAAGGTACGAAGCACTATCACCGGACATGGTTCTGAAGGAGAATTTCATCAAAATGGCGGTTTGGTAACACATTCCTTGAACGTGAACGGTGGAGCAAATGAATTTGCGTGGTACATCACTAAGAAATGCTCCGACATCCCTGTTTATCCTCAAGGCGGAACGTGGCTGTATGATCGTCAGGGTTGGTGTCCGGGTGAAACAAGTATTCTCAAAGAAAATTACATCACACCTTATGTAACGCCGGGAAGTACCATCACTTTGGATTATAACACGTCAAATCCTTCGGTGGCCAATGGCGATTACCGTTATCAGAACGTACATCAATTGATCACTTACGGCGCTGCGAACTTTGCTTTGGACGCGTCGATCTTAATGGTAATGGAACCAAGTGACAAAGTTCAGTACTCGCGTCAAAACAACATGTGTTCAAATCCAAGGATCCTTGTACAAAATACAGGTTCAACTTCTATTTCAAGTCTTGAATTCAATTATTGGTTGAACAACAGCGCAACGCCGCAAACCTATACATGGACAGGAACACTCGCGTTCATGGATACGGTTACAATTAAATTACCGGTGCAACAATTATGGATGTCGGCACTACAAGCAAGCGCTAACGTTTTTTGGGCAGAGATCACAAAGGTTAATGGCGTTGTAGATAATTACGCGTTCAATAACAAGTATCATTCTTCATTCAACAAAGCAGACCAGATACCGGATAATTTTGCAGTTGAGTTCAAGTCGAATACTTATGCCGGGCACAATGCTTATAAGATCTATGACGATGCGGGGAATGTAGTTGCATCTCGCAGCGGAACTGCAGCGAATACGACTTGGTTGGATCCTTATTTACTTACAGGATGTTTCAGACTTGTTTTAACCGATTTCGGAAACGACGGTTTACAATGGTGGGCAAATACAGCTCAGGGAAGTGGATACTTAAGGATCAAGAACGCTCAAGGCGGTACACTTAAAACACTTCAAGCTGATTTTGGATCTTATATAGAATACAGCTTCACTACGTTCCCAACAACTGGTATTAAAGAAACCAATACTGAAACTTATGTGAATGTTTTCCCTAATCCTGCAAAAGATCATTTTATTCTTGAAGGAAACGGAATAGAGTTCTCGGAAATCAAAGTGGTTAACGTATTAGGACAAACCATATCGACGCACAAGATCGGAAACGACATTAGCTATATGTATGATGCATCTAAACTTGCACCGGGTGTTTATTTTGTTGTGATCACTAAAGATGGAAAGAAGACCAGCAAGAAGATCGTGATCGATTAATAGAAAGCCTTAAAAATAGAGAACCCCTTGTCTCGTAACGAACAAGGGGTTTCTTTTTGATACCAGAATCGGGTTTGGCATCAATTCACTACTACTTTATATACATTTTTGGCGCCTCCCAAATGAATAGTTAGAGTGTAAATTCCTTTTGAGAATTGCGACACATCAATGGTTTTTGATCCATTTGTTTTCTCCGAATAAATGATCTGTCCCACTATGTTGGTTAATTTCAACTCGACTTCATCTATCAACGAACCAAAACTTACAGTTAAAAATTTGTCTGCAGGATTAGGATAAACTTGTACTGCATTCAAGCTATTTTTTTCTGTGACACCAACATCAGGTGCAGCGGCGCGGTTATTCGAAATATTACTGCGCGTAACCGGCGTTGATTTTCCTTGTTGCGCCGTTTTCTGTGCATAACAAACATAACCAAGATCTCCAACAACACGCCAATCTGCCGTCGCAGAATACGTAGCGTACGCAGGATCGTTCAAACTACTTTGATTACCTGAAGCGGTTCCTACCAATTGATAATTTGGACTTACCGAAGGATTTGGGCACACTAATAAACTGTAAGTATTCACAGGATTGATAGGCCCTTCAATTAAATAATTATTTGTCCAAAGGAATGTAGATGCATTACGTGAGAAGAAAATAGTGTTATGCCATAAACTCATTGGTCCGTAAACCCCGCACTGATCACGCATTTGGATTTTGTAGCGATAAGTTGTGATCTTCGGGTCTCCATTTGCAGGGCCAACGCTTCGTGTAGTATCGGTGAACATACTAATAGAATTGCTTGGTACTGCGCCAATGCGTTTATAAATATTATTACTTACCTCACGATAAATGATCATGGAGTCGAGTAAAGGATAAGCTAATTTATCCCAAAAGATCTCGTTGTTGATATTCAAGCTATCGCAAGTAACAATACAAATGTCCGGTTTTGCAATATCATGTGATACGGTGATGGCGTCTGAAGCCACGCAACCGTTACTCAATGTAACAGTGAGAACGTAAGTTAAATTATTATTAGGCGAACTTACGGTTGGCGTTAACGCCGTGCTGCTAGTTAAACCGGTTGATGGTGACCATTGAACGGCATTTGGGCTAACCGGATTACATGTTGGGAACATTACGGCGGTTGCGTTACAAGCTAAACTAAAATCTGCTCCGGCATTTACGCTTGCCGGTAGAAGATTGACGCTATAGTTTGAACTATTTACGGTACAATTTCCGCTATTAGCGATCAATGAATATGTTGTGTTAGTTGTTGGAGTAACAATAATAGATGAAGTATTTGCAGTCGTACTCCAGGTATAATTCGTTGCTCCGGTTGCGGTTAATGTTGTTGATGAGCCGGTGCAAATAGTTGATACGCCTGTAATGGTTGGTGTTAAGCAATTTATTTTTGCCAGGAAAAGGTCAGTGATACCCGTTCCATTAAGCGTTGTAGTACCAAAAGCGGTTGATGCAGTATACGTAGTTCCGGACACGTAAATATTTCCAGATTGATCGGAAGTAATGTCATTACCTTGTTCATCAGCATTAGGACCTTTTGCTGTTAAACCCCACACAGCAGAACCGGAAGTGTTTGTGAGTTTTAGAACATAGATATCTGTGGATGTTCCGGGTGTGATGTTTGTGAGCGTAGTTGATCCCACAATAACATTTGTTCCCGAAAAAGATCCGGTTATAAAAATGCTTCCGTTATTGTCATTCGTAATTGAATTCACGTACTGATCGCCACTTGCGCCAACTTTGGTCATCCATTGCACAGTACCTATTGAATTTGTACGAATGGCAAAAGCATCATATCCACCAGATGTTGTAGTGGTAAATGTTCCCGCAACTAAGGCTGTTCCGTTTGTGGTTGCGCCCAGATAAATATTGTTATTCGCGTCGATACTTATTCCGCCTGCAAAATCACAAGTGCAATTAAATGACGAACCAAAATTTTTCACCCATATGGGAGTTCCTGCCGAATTATATTTTCCAACCAATAGATCCTGTCCGCCATATGTAGTTACTACGGTGCCGCCAATACTTGTTGTAGTTGTGTTTGGTTGAAAAGCCCCACTGTAATAAACATCCGAATTAGCGTCAATAGCTAACTGATACATGTAATCGTTACTTGTTGCTGATCCTGCCGATTTTGCCCAATTAACCGTGGTGCCTGTCATACGCGCTAACCACATATCGTATTTATTTCCTGTAGCATCGGAATTAGTGATGGTAGTTGCGCCAACGGTATATGAGGGCGAATAAAAACTTCCGGAAACATATAAAGATGACAGGAGATTTGAATACACACATCCTCCCGAACTTTCATTCATTGGTCCGCCAAAACTTTTGAGCCACTGAATGAGACCATTTGGATTGTAACATGCTACAAAAATATCATAGGTGCCATTACTTGTACAATTTGTGATCGATAATGGCGGAACATTTAAAAATTGAGTGTTGTATGTTCCGATCACGTAAACATTTCCGGCTGGATCAGTACTAACACCCGAAATGGATTCATTACCTGTACCTCCAATTTTTTGCGCCCAAAGAACTGTACCACTTGAATTGTATTTGGCAACATAAGCATCACCGCCACCGGAGTTCACTAATGTGACCGTTCCCATTTGTAAAGGATTGCTATAAAAACTTCCTGCCACCATAATGTTGCCCGACAGATCGGTACAAGAGGTATTTGCATATTCCTGTGCAGGGCCGCTACTTGAAGTAGCCCAGGTCCAAGTTTGAGCCTGACTTGCGTATGATAAAAGGAATAAAGCGATGGCAAGAGCCAGATTGCGGACGTTTGAGCGGGTTAAAATTTTAGTCATGTGGTTACTTTCTTGAAATACTTATACGTATAAAGTTACCCCATTGCTGGGGGCCAGGAGGACCGATTTACAATTCGGCAGGCATCATTTACAATTCGGCAGAGTCCTTGTTTTTAATGGGATTTTACTAACTTTATAAACACATGAACAGGCCTTTTTATTTCATTTTGTCTCTTGTTTTGGGTGTTTTTCTTAGCTTCACAATGCATGCTCAAAACATCAGGAAGATAGATTCACTTAAAAAGCTCCTTTCAAGAACTGCAGTTGACACTACGCGTGTTCAGATCCTAAATGATCTTGGCGGTTATATGATACGTATGCCTGATCATACAAAACCCCTGGCATATTTGATCAGCGCTGATAGCCTGGCAAAGAACATAGGATATCTGCCCGGAGTGCTGGTTGCGAACAACCGCATCGGCATTCTTTATCAAAACAAACACCAGAATCAAAAGGCGAACGACTATTTTTTTAAAGCGCTTGAGATTGCCAAGCAAATTGGCGATAAAAAAGGTGAGTCGGATGTGATCAGTAACATAGGCATTTCGTATAGTGACATAGGCGAATACTCAAAAGCGCTCGAGAATTATATGGTAGCGCTTAAGATCAGAAAGAAATTAAAAGACCCTAACCTGGTGAGTTCATCATTAATGTCTATCGGGAACATTTATTATTTGCAGTACAAATATGATAAGGCACTCGAATCATACGAAGCCATTATCAAGGATACAGTAAATCATCCGGAACAGTATTTTTTTGCGGAGGCCTTAAACAACGCGGGACTTTCGTACGTACAGTTAAGGAATTATCCTATGGCAAAGATCTATTACAACAAGACATTGGAAATAGACAAAAAGATCGGCGATAAACAGGGAGTTGCCATTGTTTATTCCAACATGGGCTCGGTCGCGATCCTGGAACGCGACTATCCAAAAGCTCTTGAATTTTTGAAACTTGCCGTTAAGCTCTTGAAAGAATTGGATGATAGACGAAGTATGGCTGAGGCCTACGGAGAAATGGGACAGGCCTACGACTCCCTGAAACAACCAAAGAAAGCAGAGGAATGTTATTTAGACATGCTTGATCTTTCGCAACAAATACAAAGCTTGTTGAATGAAAAAAAAGCATACCGATTTCTTGCCAGTCATTACAGTGCTCAGGGAGACTATAAAAAGGCCTACGAATATTTTTTAGGGTATAAAGCGGGCGAAGATAGCATTAACAAAATAGCCAATTTGCAAACCGTGGCAGAGTTACAGGCAAAGTATGAAACTGAAAAGAAGGCGTCGGAGATAGAAGCGCTTAAAGCCGATCAGTCGTTAAAAGAATCAAAGAATAGACAAAAGAACCTTCTTATCATTTCCACATTTGTGCTTGTTGCTATTTTGAGTTTAACAGTATTTCTTTTTTATAATAGACAACAATTAAAAAGAAAAAGTGAACTGGAACGGAAGAACTATGAATTGGAGCGAAGCGCATTGTCGGCGCAAATGAACCCGCATTTTATTTTTAATTCACTGGCATCTATTAGTGGATTTGTGGCTGAAAACGAAAAAGACAGGGCGATAGAGTATCTAGGGGTTTTTTCGAGATTGATCAGGCATAATCTCGAACAATCGCGTGAATCACTGATCTCGGTAAAGAACGAAGCACAAATGTTAAAGTCCTATTTGTTCTTACAACAGTTACGTTTTAATAACAAATTCGAGTTTGAGATCAATGTTCAGGATCTCATAGATGATAGTATTGCTATTCCTCCCATGTTTGTTCAACCATTTGTAGAGAACGCGGTGCTACATGGCGTAGCGCATATTGAGGAGAAAGGAATGATCCAGATCAATTTCCGTAAGAACGGCGAAGAAACCATCGAGTGCGAAGTAGTGGATAATGGGATCGGTATCACCGAGTCAAAACGCCGCAAACAAAACACCAATTCATTTCACAACTCACTGGCAATGACCATTACCAAAGAAAGAATGGAAATCATGAACGCGCACGATATTGAAAAGATCCGCATAGTTACGGATGAACTAACTATGGAAAAGAATGGTAAGACCGGCACAGTGGTTAAGTTATTGTTTGCTATTGACCATATTTAAATTCTATTTACTAATTTTAGGTAGTGTTAAACGCGGTTATTATAGAGGACGAACTTAAGTATCTTTCGGTATTCAGAGAAATGCTTGAAAAAACTTGCCCGGATATTAAACTGGTTGGAACAGGTGGCGATATGAGAACTGCTTCGGAGCTCATTGCAACAAAAAAGCCCGACATCGCGTTTCTGGATATTGAACTAACCGATGGTAATACATTTGATCTCCTTATTGATCTCGAAAAAAATATGGGTAAGGAAGAATTCAATAAACTTTGTATCATTTTCACAACAGCTTACAATCAATTTGCAATAAAAGCATTTCGCTTTAGCGCCATCGATTATTTGTTGAAACCTATTTTAAAAGAGGAATTAATGGAAGCGGTGCAAAAGGCAAAAGATCGAAAAGCCGCGTTGAGCACAAATGCCAATAGTTTACTTCTTGAAAATGTATCCAATCAAAATGAAAAAAAGATCTGCCTTTCCACGCTTAGTGAATCAAGGATCTGCAAGGTAGATGAGATCGTTCGTTGCGAATCAGAACATAACTATACCACTTTCTTTTTTGTGAATGAGAAGCCTCTGATGATCTCTAAAACATTAAAGGAATATGAGGATCTATTAAGAGAATATGGTTTTGAACGTGTACATCAATCGCACCTGATCAACAGCCGTTTTATCAAATCATACATCAAAAAGGAAAATGGATTTATTCAGCTGAAAGATGATACGATGATACCGGTGTCACGCCGAAAAAAAGAAGTTGTAGTAGAACTCATGAAAAATCTACGGAAATAAAAAACCCCGCTCAAAGAACGGGGTTTTGTGTTTTAATTATCAGGTCAATTCAAGATCACTTTAAATACTTTCTTAGTATCGCCCGAACGAACACTTAGGCTATAAACACCTTTTGATAAATGTGAGACATCAATCGTTTTATTTCCGGTAGTTGTGTCTGTATAAACTGTTTGCCCAAGGATATTGATGAGTTTCATTTCAACCTCAGTGTTTCCGGAGAAGAGATCAACCGTTAAATATTTCTGAGCAGGGTTCGGATAAACCCTCACTGTTCCAAGGATAGCATTCTCCTTTAAACTTACATCCGGCGCAGCCGCACGGTTGTTAGAGATATTACTGCGGGTTACAGGCGTAGATTTTCCTTGCGCTGCTGAACGGTTAGCGTAACAGGTGAATCCGAAATCTCCGATCACGCGCCAATCTGCTGTTGCTGAGTAAATCGAATAGAAGATATCATTCAATTGATTTTGATTTCCTGTGGTTGTACCCACCAATTGATAGGCGGGATTTACACTAGGATTTTGACACACTAATAAACTATAAGTTACAATTGGATTAGTAGGCCCTTCAATTTGGTAATTGTTACTCCAGAAGAATGTAGAGCCTGTATGCGTAAAGAACACGGTGTTGTGCCACAAACTCTTTGGTCCGTAATTTCCGCAAGTATCGCGCACCTGGATCTTATAACGATAGGTTGAGATGTTAGGATTTCCGTTTGCAGGACCAACCGAACGCGTTGTATCTCTGAAATAACTTAGGGAATCTATGGATACGGCTCCAATACGTTTGTAGGTGTTGGTGATCACTTCGCGATAAATGATCATAGAGTCCAACATTGGATACGCTGATTTATCCCAATAGATCTCGTTGTTCTGCGCTAAGCTATCAACTGTTACCATACAGATATTTGGTTGCGGTGGAGTTGGCACTATCACTTGTCCAACGGCGTCGCTTGAGCAACCATTGGTTGTTCCGGTCACTGTGTAACTAGCGCTTGAACTTGGATTCACAAGAATGGAGGCAGTTGATGCGCCATTGCTCCATGAATACGTATTTGCACCGCTCGCTGTAAGAACCACACTTCCGGTTGCACCGCAGGCTTTAACAGTAGATGATGATACAACTGAAGGAATAATATTGATGGCAATTGTTTTTGAAATGGTAGCACCCGATCCAAATTGATTACTTGAGATCATGGTGATGGTTTTAATGCCAACGGAATTATAGATCACAATTGGATTTTGTTGATTAGAGCTTCCCGGAATTCCACCAGGCATGATCCATCCCCAGGCGTTTGCCATATTAAAGGAATTGTCTTGCAATTGCACAGGTTGACCAACACATCCAACGCTTGGCGTTATAAAATTGGAGATAGGGATCATTTGTGATTTGAAATATAGATTATCTATTTTAAGATCGGAACCTATAAAAGCTGAAACAGTTTCGGTTTTTGAAGATTCAATAAACATGATCACAGTATCTGGCGCTTGACCAAGAGTAAAAGACATGCTGCCTTTTACATAACTGGCAGAGATAGGAAATAGTTTTGCGTATCCTCCAATAGGATTTCCGAGTTTTTTAAAACTAAGACTTACTTTAAAACTATCAAGCGGATGCGCCGGTAAATATTTGTAATGGAAAAAGAGAGAATCAGTAGTTAAATTGTAAGGATATCCTCCCAATGTATTGCTTTGAGTTGGTGTTCCTGTAATTGCGCGACCTACCCTTATGTTATTATCACTAAAGCTTGGTCCCTGGGTTTGAAGCTCAAGAGCATATGTTCCACTATATTGATCATTTACTCTTAAGCCTTGTGTATTCCAGCCATTCAACTGATAATATGATTCCATTTGCCAATTTTCAAAATCACCATTGAAGTTAGCAGGTTGAGAATTCACGCCTTTAAATGTGATACTGTCTATTTGAAAACTGTTTCCAACATTTGGCGGAACTTGAAGAAAAGCATTACTGGATGCTGATGCAACGATGATCGTATCTGGATTTACCGGTAACGGAGTTGCAAAGGTCGCATCAAACAAAGTGTAAGCGGTTTTGGTTACAGGAAATTTATAAGTGTATTGTCCAATATAAGCCCCTGATTTTTTGAACCAACAAAGGAAAATAGCTGAGTCGGTTCCAATGATATTGGTTTTGTAACGAAATCTAACACCTGATGGTTTTTGATTGTAAGGTATGCCTCCCGATCCTTGATTTCCGCCAGGGCTTCCGTTGGCATAGAAAGCGAATGCAATATTCGTTCCGCTTTGCGCGGTTGTAAGTTTTATGGCGTAATTTCCATGATAGGCATCAGTAGTTTTTACAACATTCACCGGACTAACAACGTTATTATCTTTCTTGTAGTTAGAAGTTTCGAATCCTACAGGATTTTCAAAACTTGTAACCTGCCAGCTTTCAAATCCTCCATTTGGAATAGATTGTGAAAACGATCCCAATGTAATTATACAGCAAAGGATAGAGAGTAAATTTTTCTTCATAAGATGTAGTTTAAATGTGTAATTCGTAAAATTTCTAAAGAGTTATTGTTTAAGAGTTACACTATCAAATGTACTAAATATTTCAATTCGACTTTTATGACATGAATAAGGGCTGTTTATTCCAAGCCATCTATCGCTAACTGTTAATTTGCCGTTGAACTTGTTCAAATTCAGCCCAATTCTATTTAAAGATAGCCCTATTGATCCGACTCATCAACTACCACATTTGGTAGCTCATTTTATTGGGGGAATTTGGTCGGTTTTAGTGTAAGTAATTAAACCAGGTTGTTCTTTATGGCAAAGGATACGGCTTCGGTCATTGAGTCTACATGAAGTTTAGCGTAGATATTTTTGATGTGAAAGCGAACAGTATCATAGGTAATGTCGCATTTATCGGCGATCATTTTATAACTCAAACCTTTTACTAAATAATCCAGGATCTCAATTTCGCGACTCGATAAATTAAACGATACATTTAATTTTTTCTCTTGTGATGATCTGAAGATATTGAGCACTTTTTTAGCGATGGTGTTGGTCATGGGCGCGCCACCCGACATCACATCGCTCACCGCGTTCAAATATTCCTGAGGTGAGGATCTTTTTAGCAAATACCCGGAAGCGCCATTGCAAATGGCTTCTAAAATGTGATCGTTGTCTTCAAAAACAGTTTGAATCACGATCTTAATGTCTGGGAATTTTCCGTTTAAAATTTTCACCGCTTCAATACCGTTCACTCCGGGCATTTGAATGTCCATTAAAATAACTTGCGGTTTACATTCGTCAACATCTTTCACAATGGTGTTTGCATTGGCGAATAGGCCAACCAGTTCGTAATTTTTATTGGATTCAATAACAAGTTTAAGACTTTCTCTTAGGTCTTTATTGTCTTCTACTATAGCTACTTTGATATTTGAAACCATCTCACGTCGAAATTACAAAATACCGATCGGTCTTTAAACTGCCAAATTAAGTAGTTTTTATTTCCAATAGAATGGAAGTTCCCGAATCATTTGTAACTATGGTTAAACTTCCATTAGCTTCTTTCGCACGGGTTCTCATGTTCTCCAGTCCGTTCCCGCTATTTTTTACTTTTTCAGGATCAAACCCTTTTCCATTATCTATGATTGAAAGAAAGATCTTTTTATTCTCCCTTTTTAAATTCGCACTTATCTTTTTTCCCTCAGAGTATTTAACGGCATTGTTCATGGCCTCTTTAAAGATGAGGTATAAGTTCTTTCTTTGAATGATATCCATCAGCGTATCTTCAATAATGCCCTCGTTCCTCAATTCAAATTCTACACCAGATGGATAACAGATCTTTTCGCCGAACTCCATCATCTTGTCCAATATCACCTTGATGCTGTCATTCTTTGTATTCACACTCCAAATAATGTCGTTCATAGTGTCAATTGTTTCTAGGCTGGTTGTTTCGATCTTTGAAACGAGTTCATTCTTTTTTGCGTCGTCGATATTGGTTTTGCTTATTCCCGCAAGTAGTTTAATGCTACTTAGCGCCGAGCCAATATCATCATGAAGATCGTTGGCAATTTTATTTCGGATCTGGATTATTTTTTGCTTTTGTTTCTGTTTGTACTGTTGGAACAAAAAGAAACTGAGCACTAATAAGAACGCTACGCCCAAAAGCGAAAGGTATAGATTAGTGCGTTCTTGTTTCAGTTTCAGATCATATACTTTTTTTTCGGAGGCAATCTTAAGACTGTCTTCAAAAATACGGTGCGTGTACTCATATTTGTATTGCGACTGGTAGCTTTTTTTCAAATTCTCTTTGTTATTGGTCTTTACCGAAGCTTCCTGGTAAAGTTCGTTCATTGCCAACGCCTCTTTATAGTTTCCGGTATTCTTGTAAATGGTAAAAAGAACTTTGTAGATTCCTGGCAGAACTTCCGATTCGTTATTTTCCCTGGCAATTTTTAAAGCCTCTGTGGCATATTTTTTTGCTTGGTCATAATTCGAATCCTTTAAATAAATGGCGGCGATCTTTTGTAGCGGCGAACATTGTCGTCCCGCTGAGATCTGCTTTAAAAGCTCATACGATTTAAAAAGTGAATCCAAAGCGGCTTTTGGGTTATTATCAGCGTTGAGTAATGTTCCAACGTTCACTAAAGTAAGCGCAAGTCGCCCCGGATCTTTTAATTGATAGCCAATTTTTAAGGCCTCAATGTAATATCTTTTGGCTTCAGCATTATTATTCAGGTGCGAATAGATAGCGCCCATGGAATTATACACTTCAGTTAAACCCGAAATATCTCTGAGCTCTTGCCTGATCTTGATCACAGAGGTCAAATTTTTTAGCGCGTTATCATAATCCTCAAGTTCATATTGTATAGAACCTGTTTTGCTTAGGGAAAGTGCCTCTCCCTCTTTGTCATTTATCTTGCTGCTGATATCCAGACTTTTACTGTAGAGGTTAAGAGCTTCACTGTAGTTTCCTGTTTGTTGATAGATCGAACCCATGTTACTTAGTGAATTGGATGCACCTTTTAGATCGCCCATGGATTCGCAAATGGAGAGACTCTCTTTGTATAAGTAAATAGCACTATCAGCATTTCCCATTCTTTCGTAAATGGTGCCGATATTATTTAGCACTGTGGCAACTGAAGCGTTATCGCCTATTTTTTTTGATAGGTGATAACTTTCATAGTATTTTTTTAATGCCTTATAAGTTAAACCGTGATCCTGCGAGATAACTGCCTCGTTATTCAAAGCAATGGCGAGATACTTTGTGTAAAACGTAGATAGAGCATTGGAGGCACTTTTACTATTTAATTTTGAAAGTGTGAAATTCTTCAGTTCCGTATTGTATTGTTCCCACTCAAGATCCGGAGCAGTTTCGGCCAACTCAAATAGTGCTTTACATTTGATGGTGTCGTTTTGAGTTTTTTTCAATACTAATTTTAATGAATCAAGAGTTGACCGTTGTGCGCGGGTGCAACCCAGGATCAGCATGAAGATAACTACTACCTTATTCATAAATAAAGCTTTACGTTAAAGCACAAAAACTAATTTCAAAGCTAATGAAATTTAGCGCAAAATGCCGTCAGGATAAGATTATTAGGATCTCAAACTTATCAGGATAATGAGAAAACCATATTTCTTTGATAAAGCACGATAACTATTTTATTATAATGAGGTGATAAAGGAACATATTTGCTAAATTTATCCTCTTAACTTATATCTTTTGAGGTATTTGCGATCCATAAGCATTCTACTTTTAGCTAACCTGGCATTGTTGAGTTTTGCTCAAAAAGGGAATTACTTCATGCATAATTTTCTCCCTTCGCAGTACCTCGCCGCCGATCAAAACCGATGTATCATCCAGGATAAGTATGGAAGAATTCTTGTAGCTAATAATGATGGCGTGTTGGTTAACAATGGAACAGAATGGTTGAATTTAAAGTTGGAATTCTTTTGTTTGTCGCTTGCAAAAAATGAGAATGAGGAGATCTTTGTTGGGGGCGATGGAGATTTTGGGAGATTGATCCAGCAACAGAATGGAGAATTCAAATTTGAATCCATTGTGCAGCTTCTGCCCGAAAAAGAAAGAGAGATCAATAAGATCTGGACCATTCTCGTTATTAAAGATCACGTTTATTTTTGCAGCAATCAGAAGATCTTTGATTATTGGAAAGGGAAGATCGTTACCATCTCTCCGGGAGAAGAAGGGTTTCATACGTTCTTTAAAGTGGGTGAACATTTGATAGTTAAGGAACGTGGCGTTGGGTTGAAATTTCTTTCTTACAATAATCAATTGATATTATTTAGAGGAGGCGAGATGTTTGCCGACAATGGAACACCGGTGCGTGGCATTGTTTCCGCAAATAAGAAGGAGTATATCATTTCTCCTAAAGGCGTTTTTGAATGCGCTTACAATAATTCCCTGCCCGAAGTTTCGGAGATCAAAAAGATAAACACGCCCTTGGATGCCTGGCTTGCCGACAAAACGGTGTATTGCGCGGCAAACATTGGCGAAGATCATTTGGCGTTTGGTTCGGTATCGGGTGGATTGGTGATCACCAATTTAAAATTTGAAGCACTTAAATTCATTAACTCAAGTAACGAACTGCAGGATGATGGCGTAAATTATATTTATAATGACTACCAGGGGCATATTTGGTTAGCTCTGGCAAAAGGCGTTACGTTGATAGAATTCAATAGCCCTATCACAAAATTCAGAAAAGTTGACGGCGTGATAGGAACAGTGGAAGGATGCATTAATTATGGAGGGACCATTTTTATTGCAACCGATAAAGGCATCTTACGTTACAATGCTGCAACCAATAAATTTGAAGCAACTAATCTAACGGATTATTCCTGGTGTTTGAAAGATATCAATGGGGAGCTGATCGCGGGAACGAAATTTGGCTTGTATCGTTTAGACAAGAATGATTTTACCTTGGTTCACGAATTGCCGAGCGATGCGCACTGCATTTTTCAGGGCCCTACCGCAAACAATGAGACCGTAGTGTACGTTGGTACCGAAACGGGATACGGTAAGTTGACTTTTGCCAATAGAACTTTTAAACCAATTGTTGAAGCCTATGACCTGAATACGACCATAAGAACAATGGTGGCAGACGATCAGGACCATGTATATCTGGGAACCTTAACTAATGGCATCATTATTTTAAATGGGGCTAATGGGCAAACCATAACACTCAATGAAAAGGCAAAGTATGACAAGGACGCAGAAAGTGACATATTGAAATTCGGCAAGGAGATCTTTGTTTTCAATGGTGGTAGAGTGTATTCTATTACATCCGGCAACGGACAAATATCCATTGACAGGAATGCTGCTTTTGACGAGCTGAATAAAAAATATTATTTCCTCAATTCGCAGTTAGTGGTTAACGATAGGATCTGGATCAATTATCGAAAAAGCGAATTTTCTCCTGAAGGATTGATGTGTTTAGAAAAACAGGGCGGTGTATTTGTAGAGCGGCCAACTCAACTTTCCAGGATCAAGGAATCAGATTCCAAGTCCATGTGCTCTAATGATTCTTTGGTATATTTGGGTACCAACAACGGTTTGTATTGTTACGACACCAGATTGAGGAGCGCTACCCAGGTTCTTAATACATTTGTGAACCGGGTTAAATTTGGAAAAGATTCTGTTGCAAATTTTTACAATCTCAATCCTGGCTCGCAGCTGGGTAGCGTTGAGCTAACCTATAAGAATAATTTCATTGAGGTTTATCCGGGTGCTTCCGATTTTATTGATAGAAATGAGTTGTTGTTCTCGTATTATTTGGAAGGTTTAGAAGATGACTACAAAGAATACAGCAATAAAAAAGTGATCACCTATGAATATTTGCATGAGGGATCTTACGTGTTGCATATAAAGTCGCGAAATATCTTAGGAAAGGACGGTCAGGATATTCATATTCCATTTGTGATTTTGCCGCCATGGTATAGAACGGTGTGGGCTTATATAGCATACGTTTTAGCATTTGGTGTTTGCGTTGCAGTGATCATCAAGATCTATGCGCGACGATTGATCGAACAGAATTTGAGATTGGAACGCATCATCGACGACAGAACAAAGGAGATCCAGAAGCAAAAACAGGAGATCGAGCACAAAAATCAAGAGATCACCGATAGCATTAACTACGCCAAAGGGATCCAGGATTCAATTTTACCCGATATAAGCGACATCAAAGCATGTTGGCAAGATCTGTTCGTATTCTTTCAGCCCAAGGACATTGTGAGCGGAGATTTCTATTGGTTCAAAAAGATAAATGATAGTGAATTTCTGATCGCTTGTTGTGATTGTACAGGTCATGGTGTGCCCGGTGGTTTCATGAGCATGATCTGCTCCGGAAAATTGCACGATGCCGCTGCTATTAGTTCCGAGCCCGACCAGATCTTGTACCATGCGAATAATAGTATCAAAGAAAATCTTCGCCAGCAAGGAACCAGCAAGAATAAGGACGGAATGGAAATTTGCTTGCTAAAAGTAAATACCAAAACACGCGAAGTGAAATACGCGGGTGCCAATCGCGCGTTGTGGATCTACGATGCAGCAAAGAAAGAACTTGAGGAAATAAAGCCAACGAAAGCAAGTATTGCCAGTTCAACCGATTTCAATTCAAGTTACCAAATGCACACGCTTCAATTGAAGCCGGGAGATATTTTATACGCGCAAAGCGATGGGTACGCGGATCAGTTTGGCGGGCCGTCGGGCAAGAAATACATGACCAAGAATTTCAAAACATATATCTTGAATCAAGTAGATCTGGACATGGACACGCAATGCAAGGAATTTAAGAAGAATATCAATTCCTGGATGGGTAAACACGAGCAAGTGGATGATCTTTTGGTAATTGGTGTAAAGCTCTAACTACTCCTTCACCAGTTTCAAATTTCGATTTCCGGTAAGGTCCTTTATTTTCAAAAAGTAAATTCCTTTTGGAAGATCCATCGTGTTGATCCTTGAATCAGATTGTATTTTCATTTCTTTCACTGTTTCTCCCTTAATGTTCACGAGTTTAACGTCAGTTTCTCCGGTTGCTTTAATAAATAATTCGTTGCTGAATGGATTTGGAAATACGGATGAAAGGTCGTTTTCAATCAGCTCATTTAAACCGGTACATGGATCGGTGATTTGCTGTATCGTCGTTGTAGAAACACAATAACCCGTTTTACCGGTTACTGTGTACGTTGTATTAACCGTTGGAGAAACTGTAATAGACGAAGAATTGGAACTTGTGCTCCATGTATAAGATGTGGATCCACTCGCCGTAAGTATTGCCGAACCACCATTACATAAAACAGAGGTATTACTTACTGCTGTAACAGTTGGCGTACTTCCATAAACAACGTTAACAACACTCATTGCAGTTGAGGTAGCAACGCCCGGAGAGTAACTTCCGTAACAAAGCAATGTATATGTTCCCACTCCAGGATATTGTATCGCTGTTGTTGTTCCGTTGTTTGGCGTAAATGTTACCGTGTTTGGAATTGCGGCCCAGGTAAAACTCGAATTTCCAATGGCAATATTCCCAAGGGATGCTGTCGAACTTGCATTGATACAATCCACAACAGTATTTGTGATCATAGTACTCACTGAAAATTCTATATTATCAACGCCAACGCTGAAGTCTCCACCGGTTGGATCGCTGTTATACCAGTGCCAACCTATTTTTACATTGGGGTTATTGGAAAGTGCCGATGGAAGTCCATAAGCTTGGAACGTCCATGTGCCAATTGTTGGACACATAGAGCTATTCGGCACAGCCATGGTAGTAAGAACATTCCAGTTTGTGCCATCAAAATATTCCAGATCGCAATAATCAAAATTGGGTAAGCCTCCGTAAATTGTGTTGAAACTCAACTGAACGTTATTATAACCTGTAAAATTTATGCTTGGTGTTTCTGCTCTTTTGTTGGTGTTGCTTCCGGGTCCGGATTCATAATCCGTACCGATATCTACAATCGGCGGAGGAGGGGCAGGAACGTTAGAACTCATGTGAAGTGTTTTGTTATTGAACCCGCCGCAAGTGACACCACCACACACATTCACCGCTTGCCCTTGTTCTTCAGCGCTTATATACCACTCGTTAGCGTATGGACCATTCATATAAGGCAACGTAAATGATGTAATTGTCCAGGCACCATTAGTTGCTGTTGCAACGCAATTGTTAGCTGAAACACCTTTGCTGCAAGGTCCGCTATTGAAACCTTCGAACCAAAATGAGTTTTGTGTTTGAGAATGTACGTTTGTGAAAATTGTGATCAGAAATAGAATGCAGAACTTTTTCATGCGTGATAGTTTAGGTGTACTAATATAAAACAAAAAAGCTCCGGTTAAGGAGCTTTTCTAAAATTAGTTTTTATCTTTTAAGAGTCGCAGTGTTTTTATACCACTTTCGCCTTTCATGAATACCACATAAACTCCTTTCGCAAGATCAGATGTTCCAATAACGCCATTCTCTTTGAACTTCGTTTGCTTTACGATCTTACCTTGTTCATCATACATGATCACTTCTACCGCTTCGTTTGCAGTAAATTTGATCTCATCAGCAAACGGATTTGGGAAGGCTTTATAGCTGTAAGCACCTAAGTTAAATTCCGCCAAAGTTGTACACCAAGCTACGTTCTGTACCATGGTAAATGTAGTTGAGCAACCATTGCTATACCCTGTAACTGCATACGTTGTACTTAATACAGGGAATATCACAAGTGTTTGGGTTGTTGGTCCCGTGCTCCAGGAATACGTGCTTGCGCCAGACGCAATTAAAGTTGCCGCAGTACCCGCGCAGAGCAATGTGCTCGACGATGTTGCACTAACATTTGGATTTTGATTCACAGTAATTGCAACAATTGTATTTCCTCCGCATGAACCTGTAGTTCCGTTCACTGAATAGATGGTTGACGAACTTGGATTCACTACAACTGAATTTCCGCTTAAGTTACCCGGCTGCCATGTATAGGTTGTAGCACCGCTAGCGGTTAACGTTACAGGCTGAGTTCCACAAATTGTATTTGTTGACGAGGCTGCGCTCACCGCTATGTTCGATCCAACTGCAATGCTTAACGTTTTAGTATTGTTACATACACCGGTTGCTCCGGTTACAGTATAAGTTGTATTTGACGAAGGAGAAACTACTACAGCGCTTCCAACTAAATTACCCGGCTGCCATGTATACGTTGTTGCGCCTGTTGCGCTTAATGTTACAGAAGCCGGCGCGCAAATGCTTGAACTGGTTGAATTCGCGTTCACCGTAATGCTCGATTGAACAACTACGCTCTTTGACCCAACACCGGTACATCCCGCAGCACTTGTTCCGTTAAATGTATAAGTTGTGGTAGTTGAGGGGAAGTAAGTACAAATGGAGGACGTAGGACATGCCCACGCGTAAGTACTAGCCCCGCTCGCAGTAAATGTAACAGGCGATCCTGCACAAATTGTATTTGCAGAAGAAGCAATTATAATAGTTGGCGTAGGATTCACAACCACCGCAACGGTGGATGTATTACCCGGACCACTTGTGTTTGAAGCGGTCATGGCAACTGTATAATTTCCAGCGTTCGCAAACGTAATAGTTGGACTTTGTGATGCGTTCGTATTAATTGTTACACCTGCAGATGGCGTTACGCTCCAGCTCCAGCTGCTTGGCCCGTTGGTAGAGTTATCATTAAATACTTTTGCAACACCGGCGCATAATGTTCCGCTGTAAGCGAAAGATGTTACCGGAGGCATTGCGCTTGGCGCGTAATCAACCATCCAAACACCGCGACCATAAGTTGCAGCAACAATTTTTCCAGGCATCGCGGTACTTACTTCCATATCGGATAGTGGCGTGTTTGGCAAACCCGCGTTGTACAACGTCCATGTTGATTGTGTATTATCTCTATAATAAACACCAACGTCCATTCCAACATACACGCGATCATTCGATCCGGGTTCATATAATAAACAATTACCGGGAAGATTTGGAAGATTTGCAGAATAGTTTGTCCACGTTGCACCACCATTAGTTGATTTCCAAACTTTATTTCCAGTTGAATAATTTCCTGCCACCACAAACACAACGGATGTGTTAGTTGGACTAATGCAAAGATTTTGTAATCCGGCTGAGCCAACAGGAATAGTTCCTGTTACAGTTGCCCAGGTTGTTCCACCATCTTGAGTACGGAAAATGTTATTACTCTTTACAACATAGATCACTTGATTATTGCTTGGCGCGATCGCGAACTCAACCACGCTTCCTGCGGCTGGTAAAGCGGTTGTCATTGTCCAGTTACCGGCAGAGTTGGTTGACTTAAATATATTTTGTCGGCCAGCCCACAAAGTCGTTGCAACCGTAGGATCCTGTTTCCAAGGCGTTACCCAAGGTGCAGTGCCCGACATTCCGGTTGTGCAACCGGCCCAGCTTAAGCCACCGTTAGTGGATTTTTGGAAAGTACCATTGTAATATTCCGCGTACATATTGTTGTTGTTCGACCAATCAATAAAACAATCCATTCCATCACCACCCAGGCGAGCAGTGTAAGTTGTTCCGTTCCATGTGCTGGTTCCATTATCCTGGTGGCCGGTGATCCAAAGATTCGCCGTTAATTTTGAAAGCCCAATTTTGTAGATCTGCGAAATATTAATTGTTCCTGAGATCTCTTGCCATGCTGTTGCGGTTCTTCTGTAAACTGTTCCGTCATTTGAGTTGAACAAAGTTCCACCAGCTTCATACTCAAGATCGTGTTGATCGGCATGCGTAAATGGCGCGCCGCTTCCGGTCCAGTGTCCGTATAAACTCCAGCTCACTGCACCATCGGTAGTTCTCCAAACGTTCACGCCACCAACTACAACTTCATTTACGTTTAGCGGACTACAAGCAATACATAGGTCGTACCAACTTTGTCCACCAGTGTCATTTCCCGCTGCATTATAGCCAAGTAAATTCAAAGTGGTTGTCATTTGCGTGAAGGAAACACCGGAGTTAGTTGATTTATAAATCCCCAATAGTCCGCTGTTGGAACTGTTACCTGCAACAACCCAAACATAATTGGCGTTGTTTGGACTCACTGCAATAGCCATACGATTTGATCCTGTTGTTGGAATTCCATTGCTGATCTGTGCCCAGGTAATTCCACCATCGGTAGATAAACGGAATGTTGTTCCGGTACAGTAAACAGTATTCGGATTTCCCGGCATGAATTCGATATCATATAAACCCGTGCCGCTTAAATACTGTGTCCAGTTTGTGCCACCATTGGTTGTTCTCCAAACACCATTACTCGCAACTGCTATTACAATTTGTGGATTGGAAGGATTGATGGCCATATGGCGAATACGCACACCACTTGTTACAGGAAATGTTAATCCGGTAATATTCCATGTTGTTCCACCATCAGTTGATTTGTAAACACCATTGCAATAGGTATCACCTGCGTCGCCATCTCCGGTCGCAGCGTATAAGATATTTGTGTTGGTTGGATCAAATACAAGGTCAGAAAAACCTGTTACCGGGAAATTATCTGTTACAGTGGTCCAATTTGTTCCGCCGTTAGTTGATTTCCATAATCCGCCCGCCGGCGCACCAATGAATAATACGTTTGAATTAGTTGGAGAAACAGACACAAAACAAATACGGCCCGACTTCAGGAATTGTCCTCCGGCGCTGCCGCTAATTGGTCCCATTGGTCCGATCGCTGTCCAGGTTGTTGAAGCGATCATGGCGTTAGGCGTTGAAAGTTTGCCTGTTGATGTTTCCGGTTTAAAAATATTATTGGCATTTTGTTCAAGCCAGTCCTGATAATTTTTTCCTGTGAGGTTCAATTGCCAAAGATCGCCACTTGGGTAAACGCGACGTTCAGTAAAATTCTCCCAACGTTTAAAAGCTTTATAACCTTTACCCTTTTCGGTTGGATCGTGCGTTTCCCAATAGTCATTGAACTTTGTTTGGATCTGGTAAAAATTACCGTGTGGATCCTGCATCATTTCAGGCCAATTAGGCGTTTGTGCTTTGGATTGAAGGAAGAATGCAACAAAAAGTAAAGACGTGTAAATTGATCTCATGCTTATTTTTTTTAAGATATATGAAAGTAAACCATTCACTATGGAATCGCAAATAAATGAGCGAAAATTAGACGGATAAAACGCATTTTTGCCCTCTAAATATTTTAATTAACAGATAAAGCTGTAGTTTTACATAAAACTCTGTTTTTATGGCATTAATTCTCCCTGTAAAAGATGTGCTTCCTCAATTTGGGAAGAACTGTTTTTTAGCACCAAACTCAACTATTTGTGGTGATGTAATTATGGGCGACGATTGCAGCGTGTGGTTCAATGCCGTTGTGCGTGGCGATGTGAACAGCATTCGCATTGGTAATAAAGTGAATATTCAGGATGGCGCAGTGTTGCATTGCACTTATCAAAAAACAAAAGTCCATTTGGGAAATAATGTGTCGGTTGGACATAACGCCATTGTGCATGGATGTAAGATCGATGATAATGTGTTGATCGGAATGGGCGCTATTGTTATGGATAACGTTGAGGTAGGAAGCAATACGATCATTGCTGCGGGCGCTGTTGTAACCGAAGGAACAAAAGTTCCAAGTGGTTGCATCTTTGCCGGGGTGCCCGCTAAAAAAGTAAAGGATATTTCTCAGGAATTGATCAATGGCGAGATCGATCGCGTTGCGAATAATTATTTGATGTATTCGGGTTGGTTCAAGTAGACTTTCTTTCGCTTAGGGCTTTTTTATAAGCGGTTAAAGTTCTTTCTCTGGCTTCTTTGTGATCAACGATTGGTTCGGGATATTTTTCCGTGCCAAATTCAGGAACCCATTTTTTAATGTATTCAAATTGCGCATCAAATCTTTCTTGCTGCGACGTTGGATTGAAAATTCTAAAGTATGGTGCAGCGTCACATCCACTTCCCGCTGCCCATTGCCATCCGCCATTATTTGCAGAGAGATCAAAATCATTTAATTTCTGAGCAAAATACGCTTCGCCCCAACGCCAATCTATCAAAAGGTCTTTTACCAAAAAACTACTTACGATCATGCGCAAACGGTTATGCATAAATCCGGTCGTATTTAATTCGCGCATGCCGGCATCAACAATTGGAAAGCCGGTTTTCCCTTCACACCATAGTCCGAATTCCTTTTCATCGTTCCGCCATTGGATGCGATCATATTCTTTTTTGAAAGCACTTTTCTCTACATGGGGAAAATTCCAAAGGATCATCATGTAAAATTCCCGCCATATCAATTCATTTAACCAGGTCTCGCTCACGTTCAAACTTATTTTTACTAATTTGCGAATGCTCACGGTTCCGAAACGCAAATGCATACTTAAACGACTTGTTCCATGAATTGCAGGGAAATCGCGATTCTCTTTATAGGCTTGCAGTAATTTTTTTGAGATGGAGGATGGTCGCTGAAAAACGATATCCGTTCTTTTGAATCCTAACTTCTCAAGCGAGGGAATTCCAAACGGTTTTACTTTCAAAAAGTTTTCGGAATTTTTTTCAGTTGCAAAACTTTTGTAATGAGTTTCGTTCAGTTTTGCTTTCCATTTTCTACTATAAGGCGTAAAAACTGTATAGGGTTTTCCATCATCCTTCACCACTTCCTCTCTTTCAAAGATCACCTGGTCTTTAAAAGTTTTGAATCCAATTTTATTTTTCTCTAAAAAGATCTTTATTTCTTCGTCGCGTTCTTTTGGATAAGGTTCGTAATCGTGGTTCGTGTAAATTCGTTCGATCGTAAATTCTTTCGCAAGTTCTTTGAATGCGTCAATTGGTTTCGAATGAAAAACTCTTATCGAACTTCTTAGTTCATTCAATTGTTTTTCCAGATCAACAACGCACTGATGGATGAAGTCAACACGACGATCGGTTTTGTCTTCCAGCGAATTCAAAATGGTTGTGTCAAAAATGAAAATCGGCAGTACATTTTCATTTTCTTTAAGCGCATGAAATAAGCCTGAATTATCATCCAAACGCAGATCGCGACGGAACCAAAAAACGCTTATGTTTTGTTTTGACATGAGAGCGCTAAAATGCGAATTTTAAAATTAATCACGCCACTTTATAATCTACTGAAAACCAAAATGATGCCTTTAAAAACCCAATTGGCACCAAACTATCATAAACTTTTCAATAATTCTTAAAGTCCTAAAGGGAAAGCACACAAATGCTGTATTTTTGCATGTAAATTTTTTATATGACATCCGAATTAAGTGAACAGGAAATACAGAGAAGAGAGAAGTTAGCCGAATTGCGCAAGCTGGGAATTGATGCTTATCCTCCAGAGGAATTTAAAATAAATGCGAGTGCTAAGGATATCAAAGAGCACTACGAGCAAGATAAATTGAATTACAAGGATCTTTCCATGGCTGGCCGCGTTATGAGCGTGCGCGATATGGGAAAGGCATGTTTTGCAGTGATTCAGGATTCAACAGGAAGAATTCAGGTTTATATCCGCCGTGATGATATTTGCAAAGGCGAAGACAAGACCTTGTATGATGTGGTTTGGAAAAAAATGATCGACATTGGCGATATCATTGGTGTGGAGGGATATGTTTTCACTACAAAAACCGGTGAGATATCTTTGCATGTTACATCACTAAAAATTTTATCAAAAGCATTAAAGCCTTTACCAATTGTAAAAACCGATGAGGAAGGAAATTCATTTGATGAAGTAAGTGATCCGGAATTTCGCTACCGTCAACGTTATGTGGATCTGATCATCAACCCACACGTGCGTGATACCTTTAAGAAACGCACACAGATCATGCAGTCGATCAGAACTGTGTTGAACAACGCGGGATTGTTAGAAGTGGAAACACCAATTTTACAAAGTATTCCCGGTGGAGCTTCGGCACGTCCGTTCATCACACATCACAATGCGCTTAATATCCCATTGTATCTTCGTATCGCTAACGAATTATATTTAAAACGTTTGATCGTTGGTGGATTTGATGGTGTCTATGAATTCGCGAAAGATTTTCGTAACGAAGGAATGGATCGCACACACAATCCTGAATTTACGGTGTTGGAATTTTACGTTGCTTACAAAGATTACAACTGGATGATGGAATTCACGGAGAAGTTGCTGGAGAAAGTGGTGACTGATCTTTACGAAACAACTGTATTAAAAGTTGGTGACAAAGAAATTGATTTCAAAGCACCTTTCAAACGCATCAGTATGTATGATGCCATCAAAGAACATACAGGAATTGATATTTCAAACATGGACGAAGCCGGTTTGCGCGACGTTTGCAAAAAATTGGGCATTCATGCCGAACCAAGTTATGGAAAAGGAAAGTTGATCGACGCTATTTTTGGAGAGAAGTGCGAGGGCAATTATGTTCAACCAACATTCATTATCGATTATCCGGTGGAAATGAGTCCGCTTACAAAAAAGCACCGCAGTAAGGAAGGCTTAGTGGAGCGGTTCGAATTGATGGTGAATGGCAAAGAAATTGCGAATGCCTACACCGAGTTAAATGATCCTTTGGATCAACGCGAGCGTTTTGAAGAACAGTTGAAACTTCAGGAGCGTGGTGATGATGAAGCAATGTTCATTGACCATGATTTTTTACGCGCGCTTGAGTACGGAATGCCTCCAACGTCGGGAATTGGAATTGGGATTGACCGTTTGACCATGCTTTTAACAAACCAAAGTACAATCCAGGAAGTTCTGTTCTTCCCGCAAATGCGCCCGGAGAAAACTAAAGCTAACGCGGAAGCAGAAAATATTTAGTATATTTATAGGAACATGAAACGCGTAGTTCTATATAGCTTTCCTCTCTTACTGCTTTTGGCATTTTATGCTTGTCATGAAGAAAAGAAAGAAGAAGTTGTGGAGAAGCCTCGTGTGTTTGAAGGATTTCATCCATTGATGGACGAGATCATACGCACAAGAAAAGGTGTGTTTCGCGGTTTGGAATTGAACGCGCGCGTTGCAGATATTACAAAGACAGAAACTGTTCAACCCATGGAGAATGAGAAGGACCGTTTGTATTTCGAGTATAAGGCAGACAGCACAACAACGTATTCCATCGATTACGAAATTAGAAATGATAGTTTAGAAGAGATCAACGTACAGATCAATTGCAGCGATCTTGAATTGAGTTCGTATTTATTTTGTGATCTGAAAGATTATTACGCGAACAAATTACCAAATCCAATTGAGGATCAAGGGGCGGTTGTTTACAATTGTTATGAAGGCCAGCGCAAACCATTTGTTGTAACGCTCAGCGATAATTCCACACCAAGTAAAGGAATTATTAATATGGTGATCTATAAAGACAAGTAAACTGTCTCCTGAAATTGTTTTTAACAAAAAAGTATTCCTCTTAAATCGGTTTATAACTTTTCTACTATCGAAATCTATTAAGCCTATATTTGCCTGTATAATTTTTACAAAATGATGATAATGACATCCGAATTGATTTTAGCAGAAATAAAAAATGGTGTGCTTGTGATAACCATTAATCGACCTGATAAGTTGAATTCTTTGAACAAGCAAACTATTGAAGATCTTCATGAAACTTTGGTGGAAGCCGAGAACATGAATGAAGTTCATTCGGTTATCATTACCGGTGCAGGACCAAAAGCATTTGTTGCCGGCGCTGATATTGCTGAATTTGCCAATTATTCTGTGGAACAAGGAAAACAATTAAGTGCTATTGGTCATTTCAAGATCTTTAATTTCATTGAGAATTATTCTAAACCGGTGATCGCTGCCGTAAATGGTTTTGCTTTAGGTGGTGGATTGGAATTAGCAATGGCTTGTCATATCAGAGTTGTAAGTGATAACGCAAAAATGGGATTGCCTGAAGTAAGTTTGGGGGTTATTCCCGGTTACGGTGGAACACAACGTTTAGCACAGTTAGTTGGAAAAGGAAAAGCGTTTGAAATGATCGTAACTGCAGATATGATCACTGCGCCTGACGCGCTGAAATGGGGATTAGCAAATTACGTTACAACACCTGCAGAATTATTAAATAAGTGTTTTGAGATCACTGCAAAAATTTCAAGTAAAAGTCCAACCGCAATTAAAACTGCAATTAAAGTGATCAACGCCGGGTATAATACAACCATGAATGGTTACGAAGTAGAGATCGAAGAATTTGGAAAGAGTTTTGGTACCGGAGATTTCCAGGAGGGTGTAAGCGCTTTCTTAGAAAAGCGAAAAGCCGATTTTAAAGGCAACTAAAACACACCATTACATTTTTTTACCCGGCCACAAATTTAATCGTATGTAACTAATTGATTTAAAACTAGTTAAATCGCATTATTTTCTTAATTCCGATTTAACTTTCACGAGAGTGAAATATCACTACCTTTGACTACAAAATTTTAAAACATGAAAAAAATAGCAATTTTATCAATTGTTTTTGCAGGGTTGGCTTTCGCTTCTTGCAAAAAAGAACGCGAGTGCGAGTGCACAAGAACGTACACAAATGCGGCGGGAACTACAACTACTGATCCTGTTGTGATGACTGAAATTAAGGACATCAAAGGTGGCGAAGCAAAATCGTGGTGCCAAAAATCTACAGCAGTAGTTACCACTGGAACTGCAGTTACAACAACAGTAATGGATTGTAAATTAAAATAATTAGAAAAATACTATGAAAAAGATATTGATTTTAGCAGTGGTTGCCTTAGCGGTAGCTACTTCATGCAGAAAAGAATTAACTTGTGAGTGTGATGTAACAAGTACATTTACACCGGCTAACGGTGGCGGTGCTACCACTACTGTTAACAGTGTAAAATTCACTAAAGACAAGCAAAAGAAAAAAGAGTTCCGTTATTCACAACAATGTTATGACTACACCGAAACTCAAACGGTAACTACTCCTACCGCTTATGCAGGTACATCAGTTGACCACTACAAATGTGAAGTGAAATAATCACACATAAAAAAAATAAAAAGGCTGCTCATATTGTGCAGCCTTTTTATTTAAAAAATGTTTGCAGAATGAAAAGAGTGATCATATTAGTTTTATTTACAGGAACGATTCTTGTTTCCTGCAGAAAAACACGCAGCTGCGAATGCAAGATCACCGTCACGTATACACCGGAAAACGGAGGCAATGTGATCACTGACATGACCTCTATAAAAACAACAAAAGAAGAGCAAAGAAAAAATCAGTTCCGATACGAAGAAAAATGTTTTAGCAGAACAGTCACCTACACCATCAAAACACCAACGCTTGTGGCCGGCAATTATGTGGAGCAATACATTTGTGAAATAAAATGATTTTTGCAGCTTTTCCTCCCAATTTCAGAATTTAAAGGACCCTCCATTCCCAACATTTTTAGCACATCCTAATATGATTTAATATACTGATAATCAATATGTTAAAAAAATGTTTTTTCTTCACTTATAAAATAATATATTTGAGTATAACTAAAACAAAAAACTATGAAAAAAATTACTCTTTTAACTGTCGTATTAGCAGCATTGTCATTCGGTTCATGTAAAAAAGATTACACTTGCGAGTGTTGTGTAACTGGTAGCGGTTCATCTGTTTGTGGTAGCACAACTGTACACGCTACTAAAAAAGATGCCAAAGCATCATGCGAAACCGGAAGTTCGTCAGTGAACGGTGTTACTAGCTCATGCAGCATTAAATAATTAAAAACGAAAGCTAAAAAGTCCTGGTGTTTCACCGGGACTTTTTTATTTGTACTCGAACGTACCAAACTCACTCTTAACCGTAACGGTTTTGCCTTTTCCTTCGGTCACTCTCCCGATCACCTTAGCTTCTACGTTGAACGCTTTTGCAATAGAAATAATATCGATGGCGTGTTTTTCATTCACGTAAAATTCCATGCGATGTCCCATATTGAACACCTTGTACATTTCTTTGTGATCGGTGTGGCTTTGCTGATGAATAGTTTTAAATAAAGGAGGCACTTCAAACAAATGATCTTTGATCACATGTAGATCATCATTTAGAAAATGAAGCACTTTAGTTTGTGCGCCACCACTGCAATGCACAACGCCATTGATATTTGAAGTTCCTAATTCATCGATCACTTTTTTTACAATGGGCGCGTAGGTACGGGTAGGTGAGAGCACTAATTTTGCCGCGTCAATTTTTTCGTTAATAGTTTCCGCGTTCGAATTGCGATAACTCACGTCTACTTTATCGGTTAAACTCAATCCGCCGGTGTAAACTACTTCTCCGGGTAAAGCGTTATCAAAACTCTCAGGAAATTTTTTCGCCAGATCTTTTTTGAAAACATCATGGCGCGCGCTTGTGAGTCCGTTGCTGCCCATGCCACTGTTGTATTCTTTTTCGTAAGTAGCTTTACCGTAACTGCTCAAGCCAATGATCACGTTACCGGCTTTGATGTTATCGTTGGAGATCACGTTCGCTCTTTGCATACGACAAACTACGGTGCTATCTACAATGATCGTTCTTACAAGGTCACCTACGTCGGCGGTTTCTCCACCGGTAGATGAAATGGTAATTCCGTTTTCGCGTAAACTTTGAAGCACTTCTTCAGTTCCATTAATGATCGCTGAAATAACTTCTCCAGGAATTAAATGCTTATTTCTTCCGATAGTAGACGATAATAAAATATTACTGGTAGCACCAACGCAGATAAGGTCATCAACGTTCATGATCACCGCGTCTTGCGCAATGCCTTTCCAAACGCTGAGGTCGCCGGTCTCTTTCCAATACATGTAAGCCAACGAAGATTTTGTACCCGCGCCATCAGCATGCATTACCAAACAATGTTTGTCGCTTCCACTTAAAGCATCCGGTACGATCTTACAAAATGCTTTGGGAAAAAGGCCTTTATCAAGTTTTGATATAGCAGCGTGTACGTCTTCCTTTGAAGCCGAAACACCGCGAAGGTTATATTTATCGTTACTCATTAAGAAGCGAAATGTTGAGTTGTGTCACCCTGAGCGGAGTCGAAGGGCGTTCTCGACTACCGCTCGAACTAACACAGTATGTAAAATTAAAGTTTATTTCTCGATCTATTCTTCTTAATTTTACAAGCGTTTTGAACAACACACACGTCAAAATATCCATAGTTAACTATACTAATACTCTGCCATTTAAGTGGGCATTGAAGAAAAGTGAATTGATTAAGTCCATCGATCTTCAAGAGGATATTCCAAGTATTTGTGCTCAAAAACTCAAATACAAGCAAGTTGATCTGGCCTTGGTGCCTGTTGCTTTATTGAGCGAATTATCAAATTATCATATAGAAACGGATTTCTGTATAGGTGCTTTCAAAAAAGTGGATAGTGTAAAATTATATAGTGAAGTTCCATTGGCGCAAATTGAAAGTATCACCCTGGATTATCAATCGCGTTCATCGATCACGCTTACAAAAATACTTTGTAAATTCTTTTGGAACATATCTCCTAAATACGTGGATGCTATCCCGGGTTTTGAGAATGACACGAAACACAAACATGCGTCGGTAGTAATTGGTGATCGCACCTTTGAGCTTAACGGCAAATACAACTACGAATATGATCTTGCTGAAGAATGGTTCAATTTCACCAATTTACCTTTTGTTTTCGCCGCTTGGGTAAGTACAGAGAAAATAGATCCCGAGTTCATCAAAGAATTTAACTCAATTTTGAAATTCGGAGTAGATCATACCGGCGACGCCGTTAATGAGAACGCAGGAAATTTAAGTTTATCCAAAGAAAAAGCGCTGGAATATCTCACAGCACGTATTGACTACAATTTAAATGAAGAGAAGAAAAAGGCGATGGCGCTTTTTTTGGATTACATTTCAAAACTAGATCATCACTAGCTCTACCTGCGAGCTGATCTCATTCTCCTTATTCTTTTTATCGTAAAAGCGAACTTTTAAAATATAAGT
Organism: Bacteroidia bacterium; assembly: GCA_044229315.1. Lineage (GTDB taxonomy): Bacteria > Bacteroidota > Bacteroidia > B-17B0 > Aurantibacillaceae > Aurantibacillus. The sequence continues at coordinate 436,796 of JBGATG010000002.1, read as the reverse complement.
TTGACCAACTTCCATTGGATCTCCTGTATTTAGTGTGGCATCCAAAACGGTTGCTTCCGCTGCGCTTGTTCCCGCATTAAGTGATTCAAACGCGTCGGCAATACTCAATAATTCTTTGCCGCTTTTATCAGTTAATACAATACTGCATCCCGGGAAAACTTTCCCGCCTTCCACAGTAAAAAAATCAACGCCCTGAGCTTCTACGATCACCTTTTTCCCAAGGGGAATTCTATTACTTTTAACCTTAGCACTATCGATCACCAAATAAATATCATTCAACGTTAATCCGTTGTAACTGGCACTCAGTCCTGTGGCAAGGTCTTTTCTTACACCTTTGCTAAATCCCCCCGAACACGAACACATCGTGATACAGATCGCGGCAATAAATAGTTTTATTTTCATAACGTAGATTTAAAGTAAATGTACCAATTTAAATTGAGATCAAGACTTGAATTTTGAACCGATGATGGCATTCAATTGTTGTGGATGACAAACAAATTCTAATTTTTCCCCAAGAAATTCGGGTTCACCATCAAAATGCACGGCGTCCTTTAGGTCTCGTTCTATCACTAACTTATCTGTTACAAATGTTTCAATGAAACGCGATTCGTTAGCCTTTCGTTTTAATACTTTTCGTAAAAGCCCGAATGCGCCAAAGAATCCAAATGGTTTTAACACCACCACATGAAATTTTCCATCGCGCATGGTCGCTTGTGGCGCAATATAAAAATCATTCCCATATTGTCCGGCGTTGGCAATGGTGATCAAGTACGCTCTGCGTTTCAATTCTTCTCCATTCATTTTAATGCGATATTCCTTCGAGCGATAGCTCATGATCTCGCGAGTAATGATCTTTATGTAGCTTTTTAAACCGCGTGTTTTAGAGTGTGCAAATAAATTTCCAATGTGCGCGTCGAAACCAACGCCACTGGTGCAAAAAAATGGGAAGTTGTTAATGGTGCCGTAGTCGATCTTCGTTTTTTTTCCTTCAATGATCTGCGAAATAGCATCTTTTGCATCCATAGAGATCCCCAAACTTCTGGCCAATCCATTTCCCGAACCCAAAGGGATAATACCCAGAGCAATATTTGTTCCTACCAGGTTTTTTGCCACCGAATTGATGGTGCCATCGCCTCCTGCAGCGATGAGATCGCTATAATTATGTTTTTTTGCCATAAGGCTCTCAAACTCCTCGGCATCAGTGAAAAGTTCCACCGAAAAAGGAATTGTGGGAGGCATATGTTCCTTTATAAGTGTCGCTATTTCAAGGGCCCGACCCTTTCCGGCCTTAGGGTTCAATATGAATAAAAGCTTGCGTTCCACACTGCGAAATTAGCTAAAAAATCGACTTTTGTCGCCTTATAAATCCCTAGGTAATTACGGGAACAATTTATTATATTTACATATTATTATTGAAAATTCTGTATGAGGAAACCTAGCATCTTCTTATTCTCTTGTCTGTTCTCAGTGTTGGGTTATTCACAGATCTATTTGGGGAAAGACGGAACCACCAAGTTCACCAGCGAAGCACCGCTTGAGTTGATCAAAGCTCAATCAGGAAAAACAAGCGGTGTAGTTGATTTTGGAACTAAGAATGTGGCCTTTTCCGTGGAAGTAAAAACCTTTAACGGGTTTAACAGCGAATTGCAAAAAGAACATTTCCTGGAAAATTATATGGAGTCTGAAAAATATCCTAAAGCAGTCTTCAAAGGAAAATTGATAGACGACGTGGATCTAAGTAAATCAGGAGCACAATCGGTAAGAGCAAAGGGTACGTTCAACATTCATGGTGTTGAAAAAGAAAAGATCATAAAAGTGAAATTAGTTATCAAAGATGGACAAGTTGACGCGGAGTCAGAATTTGAAGTTCCGCTTGGAGATCATGACATCAAAGTTCCAAAGATCGTGAATCAAAAGATAGCGTCGGTGATCATGGTACAATACAAAGGAGTACTTAAGCCAAAAGCCTGATGAAAGCGATCGCTAAGTTCGGTGCGATACTTTTTCTCTTGCCTTTTTTTATAAAGGCGCAATACACAGTTAAAAATCATCTTAATTTATTTTCTAAAAAGAACACACCTGTAACCTCTATCGCACAAGATGAAAAAGGTTATGTGTGGTTAGGCAGCAAAGAAGGCCTTGTGCGTTTTGATGGAAAGAATGTGAAGTTATTCAATCAGCAAAACGGAATACCGGCGGAGAAGATAACAAGTATTTACTGTTACAAGAGTAATGAAATTTACTTTGGAACCGATCAGGGGAAAGTTTTTATCCTTAGAAATGAAACAACTGTTGATTCACTAAAGATAAGCCTTAATGCCGAAGCCTCCGGAGAAAAGATCACCGGATTTTACAAGAACAATGATAAATTATTTGTAGCTACCTACGGCAATGGCGTTTTTATTTTCGATGGAGGAAAACAAAGTTCGAATTTGAATACGAAGACAGGTTTATCGGATGATGTGGTTTATACCATGAAACTCATTGAGAATAAATTATGGTGCGGAACCGATGCGGGAATTTCAATTATCGATCCTGCAAATTCAAGCGCAAAAGCAGCTATCGCTTCTTCAGAACAAGGCTTGCCTGATAAGATCGTAAGAAGCATCAGTTTTTATTCCGATAAAAAATTGTTGATCGGAATGCAGGATTCCGGCGTTTGTTTTTTCGACATCGCTAAAAATAAATTTGAACGTTTCGAATTCTTTAGTGGCTGGGACAAAGGCGCGGTGATCAACTGTTGTGTAAGTTCAAATGCCGATTTGGTGCTTGCAGCTGAAAAGCAGGGGATCATTATTTTTAGGAATAGCAGGATCTATTCTGATGAATTCAATAGTTCATTGAAGGATGTGACCTTAAGCTCCATGTTCATCGATCGCTTCAACAGCATTTGGTTGACCTCCAGTACGGGCGTTCATCAGGTTGTAGAAAAACGTTTTGAGTTCATCAATGCTCAGAAAGGATTACCGGATGATAAGATCCTTTCTGTGATCACAGATAGAGACCGTGGAATTTGGGCGGGAACTTCTCATGGAATTATTCGCATCGATCGCAACGAAACAAATACGTATTCATTCACCGAACCAAAAGATTTCCCTAAGTCAACCGTGTCCTGCGCTGTTATGGATGACAATGGCGTGATCTATTTTGGAACTTACGAAAACGGGATTGTGGTGGTTTCTGGAAATAAGATCTCACATTTTAGTACAAAGAACAGCGCTTTATCAAATGATAATATTTCCAACTTAATTTTAAAGGACGGAAAACTGTATGTGTCTACTTTAGGTGGAGGTGTGATCATTTGTGAGGTCAGCGAAGATAAACTGACCCTTGAGAAAAATTACACCGAGCAAGACGGATTAAAAAGCGATTACGTGTACAGTGCCTTAATTAATGGAAATGATCTTTACGTGGCTGCTGATGGTGGAGGAATTGCCAAGCTTGAAAATGGAAAGTTTGTGAACATCAGCGATAAAATGGGAATGAAGTCGAGTACCATTTATTCCATGATCAAAGATTCTAAAGGAAATATTTGGGCGGTGACCAACGTGGATGGCGTTGTGAAGATAGAAGGAAATAAAGTGACCTCATTTGGAACAAAGAAAGGGTTACGCGACGAACAACCCGCCCAGATCATCGAATACAATGATGTGATCTATTTATTTCATGCCAAAGGAATGGATAAGATCGATGTGAAGACGAGCCAGGTTTCTTACTACGATGTATTGGAAGGAGATCTGGAGCCATCTTTGAACTCTGTATTCATCAGCAATGATATTTTATATTCCGCAACAGGAAATGGTGTTTTGGTATATCGCTTAAAGCAAGTGAATTCGGATACGCTTAAGCCAAGTGCGCTCATCAATAATTTCTTGATCAACTACAAACCGTTTGGTACCGATTCTATTCATGATCTGCAACACAACCAAAATAACTTGTCTTTTGAATTTGGCGGCGTGTGGACTAAAAATCCCGACAAATTACAGTTCCGTTATAAGTTGAAAGGACATGAAGAAGACTGGAAGACAAGTATGATCCCGCAAACGGTGAACTACAATAATTTGGATGCTGGAGACTATACGTTTATTGTACAAGTGAAAAATGACGATGATGTATGGAGCGATCCAGCTGAATTTAGTTTTTCAATTGCTTTACCAATTTGGAGGCGTCCTTGGTTTTGGGTATTAAGCGTGATCGTAGTTGGTGGAATTATTTTCTATTATATCCGCTGGAGAACATTGGCGCTAAAGAAAGAGAATTTAATTCTTGAGCAAAAAGTAGCTGAACGTACCAAAGAGATTGAACAGCAAGCTGAGATCATTGCCGCTGCAAATAAAGACCTGGAGCAATTATCGCTTGTGGCAAGTCGTACAGACAATGTTGTCCTCATTCTTAAACCAAACGGAGATATTGAATATGTTAACGAAGCTTTTGAGAGACTGAATCGCATCACCTTAAAGGAGATGCTTCAGCAAAAGATCAATATTTTTACAACCAGTAATAACCCGCAGATCAAACAATTTGTTGATGAGGCCGTATTTCATAAGCGCTCTATAAAATACGAGTCGCTCAACGAGAAGGATCAAACCAATAAAGTGTGGGAGGCTTCAACGTTAACGCCTATCTTTGGAGAAGACGGTCAGTTAAGAAAGATCATTATCATTGATAGCGACATTACGCAATCAAAAAGTCAGCAAGCTATTATCGAGCAGAAGAATAAGGACATTATGGACAGTATTGAATACGCCCGTAAGATCCAAACTGCCATTTTGCCTCCGGGAGCTAAGATCCGCAAAGCACTTCCTGATTCATTTGTATTCTACAGAACAAAAGACATTGTAAGCGGAGATTTCTATTGGTTTGCCGAAGCAAAAGATTTTTGCATCATCGCTGCCGTTGATTGCACAGGACACGGTGTGCCCGGTGCGTTCATGAGTTTGATCGGTTACAACATCTTAAATAAGATCGTGAATGAAAATAAGGTGGATGATCCTGCCATGATCTTAAAGAATCTGAATCAAGGTGTGTTGGACGCCCTGCATAGTAATCGCGATGATTCGGGTGCTGACGGAATGGACGCTGCTATTTGCAAAGTATATTTCAACGAGAACAAAATTGAATATGCCGGAGCTATGCGTCCGCTTTGGATCGTAAAAGGAGAGGAAGTTACCGAGATCAAAGCCGATAAAATTCCTATTGGAACAAAACAAGATCCTGAGCGACCGCCTATTAAATATACAACGCATGTAGTTACTCCAAATAAAGATGAAGTGTTTTACATATTCACCGATGGATATGTGGATCAATTTGGTGGAGTGAAATGTAAAAAATTGGGTAGCTCGCGTTTCAAAGAACTTTTATTGAAGATCCACAAAGAGAATTTCATGGAACAGGAGAACATACTCTGGAAAGAGCATCAGGATTGGAAACTGGATAATGAGCAAGTGGATGACATGTGCGTGATCGGATTCCGCAAAAACTGATCTTTTCCTAAATTTCCCCTAAAACTGTTAGCTTCACTGCCTTTCTGTTAGTAATTATTATGATAGTCACCCTTTAAATATTGCCTATCTTTAGCCATCAAAATTTTATTATGCAAGACGTACTTAAAGCCCTTGGAATTAAAGAAGTAAATGAAGGATGCAGCACCGGTTCAACCTGGTTCGCAAACGGAGATATCATTGAATCGTATAGTCCGGTTGACGGAAAATTAATAGCTAAAGTAAAAGGCGCCACAAAATCCGATTATCAAAAAGCGGCGACAGCTGCATCATCTGCCTTCAAATATTGGAGAGCAATTCCTGCGCCAAAACGCGGAGAAATTGTAAGACAATTTGGTGACAAATTGCGTGCTAAGAAAGCAATGTTAGGTAAACTCGTTTCTTACGAAATGGGAAAATCTTATCAAGAAGGTTTAGGTGAAGTTCAGGAGATGATCGATATCTGCGATTTCGCGGTTGGATTATCTCGTCAGTTATACGGCTTAACTATTCAAAGCGAGCGTGGAAATCACCGCATGATGGAACAATGGCATCCGCTTGGTGTTGTTGGAATTATTAGCGCATTTAATTTCCCTGTTGCTGTTTGGAGCTGGAATACAGCTTTAGCCTGGATCAGCGGAGATACTTGCATTTGGAAGCCATCAGAGAAAACACCTTTGTGTTCGATCGCTTGTCAGCACATTTGGAATGAAGTTGCAAAAGAAAATAAATTGCCTGAAGGAATTTCCTGTTTGGTAAATGGAGACTACAAAGTTGGAGAATATCTAACAACAGACCACGAAGTGCCATTAGTATCTGCAACAGGTTCAACACGCATGGGAAAAATTGTGGGTGTAAAAGTGGCTGAGCGTTTCGGAAGATCAATTTTAGAATTGGGAGGAAATAATTCAATTATCGTTACTCCGCACGCGGACCTTGATATGACAATTATTGGCGCTGTGTTTGGGGCTGTAGGAACTGCAGGACAACGTTGCACCACAACCCGTCGTTTGATCATCCACGAAAGTATTTTTGATAAAGTAAAAGACAAATTAGTAAAAGCATATTCTCAATTAAAGATCGGCGATCCTTTGAACGAAGGAAATCATGTTGGTCCGTTAATTGATAAAGATGCAGTGCGCGCTTACATGGGAGCTATTGAAGCCGCTATTACCGAAGGCGGAAAAATTGTTGTTCCCGGCGGTGTAATGGAAGGTAAAGGCTACGAAAGTGGTTGTTATGTAAAACCTGCTATTGTGGAAGCGAAGAACGACATGAGTATTGTGCAACACGAAACATTCGCACCAATTTTATATTTGATCAAGTACAGCACTATTGAAGAAGCTATTGAATTACAAAATGGAGTTCCTCAAGGTTTATCAAGTGCTATTATGACCTTAAATGTAAGAGAAGCAGAATTATTCCTAAGCGCAACCGGAAGTGATTGCGGAATTGCAAACGTAAATATTGGAACAAGCGGCGCCGAAATTGGCGGGGCGTTTGGTGGAGAAAAGGAAACCGGTGGTGGACGCGAAAGTGGATCGGATGCTTGGAAAGCATATATGCGCAGACAAACAAACACCGTAAATTACGGATCGAATTTGCCTTTGGCGCAGGGCATTAAATTTGATTTAAATTAATACCTTTGACAACATTTTTAAAATAAATTATCTAATGACAATTTCAGAGAACAAAGTAGCGGTAGTGAGTTACCATTTAACAGCAAGCAAGAACGGTGAAAAGGAAGAATTGGTTGAACAAACAGACGCGGATCATCCATTTGCATTTATATACGGTGTAAGTTCATTACTTCCCGATTTCGAACAAAATTTACTAAACAAAAAAGCCGGCGATAAATTCGATTTTAAAATTAAAGCGATTGACGGTTACGGAAACGTGCAGGAAGATTATGTGATCAATATTGACAAAGCCGCGTTTATTGTGGATGGTAATTTTGACACACAACGCGTATTTGTTGGAAATGACATTGAGATGCACGATGCCGAAGGAAACCGTTTGATAGGCCGCGTATTGGAAATTAGCGATAAGCATGTACGCATGGATTTTAATCATCCTCTAGCGGGTAACGACCTTCATTTTGTTGGTGAAGTGATCGAAGTACGCGATGCAAGCGCTGAAGAATTGGACCATGGTCACGTTCACGGAAAAGGCGGACATCACCATCACTAAAAGACCTTAAAAAACGAAGCCTCTCTATCCAAAGTAGAGAGGTTTTTTATTTAATTAAGAGAAACTATTCAAGATTCAACATTCTCTCATTTGTACCATCAGTGTTCATGACCACAATATCACTTCGGTATTGTATTTTATCCCACTCTTTTTCATACCATTTTGCGCGATACAACTCTAGAACAAGTTTATTTGATCTTGAATTGTAATCGCCCGAAAGGTGTTTGTAGCTGAAATAAATTTGTTTGATTGTGTCGACTGTATTATTAGAAAAATCCCAGTTCAACAAATAATTCGGAGCAGATCTCTGCGAGGGATAATTTTCCCAAATGCAATTTTTCTTTTCAGAATTATATATTCCCAGCATTTGTATTCCAACAGTTGACGTATGAATGGGTGAAGATAAATTTTGGGCGTTAAAGTCATAATAGCAAAACTTACCACCCCAATTTACAAGCAGAGTATCGTTATTGTACCAATCAAGAATATCAAAATTTGTGGTGAAATTGGAAAGAATCATGCCAGTTTCGTTACATACATAATAGTTTGTACCTCCATCTTCAAACCAGAATTTCTTTCCGTCAGGCGACCATTTTCCAGCGCTGTGAATGCCGCCGGTTGTTGTTAATTGGGTTAAACTATCACCCGAGGATTTTATTTTGTATATGTGATAGTCACTTCCGGTATAAATCAGCCAATCCTTCACGCTCCAATCCAAGGAATAAAATACATTAGAAGTAATTTTATTTTTTCGATCGTCGCAGAGGTTATAGATCCAAAGTTCATTTGCATTAGACCATGAGGCGAGGTCTTTTATATAACAAATCTGGTAGTCGTTTTTAGGATTGAAGGATGGTGTTGTGAAAACGACCTGACCCATTCTGACTGAGGACTGACCAAAAACACTAAAGGATTCTAGACTGTCATAAACGAAGTCAAAGTCTGAAGAAGTACGTTTTTCGTAAGATAGGTCTGAACATGGGCCGTAATAATTGCCACTAGTGATCTTATCCTTTTTGCAAGAAAAAAGAAAAATGATAACGGTAAAAAAATAAAGCTTACTCACGGGCCTCAATCTACAAAAACCGTTCCAAACCCTCAATAACAGCATGTTTTAGACTGATCGAAGGTTTTTTATTTAATAATAATGGAGTAAATTTAACGTTGTTATCCTTGTCACCCTGAGCGGAGTCGAAGGGTGATTTCCCAAATATGAACATCTACCGACGTAAACAACAATGGAAATGGCTGCTGGCTGCTGCCGCTTTTGTTATTGTGATCTGTTCGTTGTGGTACACCAACAACCTGGTAAAACGTATTGCGGAGGATGAACGTCGTAAAGTTCGGTTATGGGCTCAAGCCATTCAAAAGAAAGCGAGCTTGGTAAAGTTCACCAATCAATTGTTCGAGAAAATGAAAATGGAGGAGCGTAAAAAAGCGCTTCTGTATGCAAAAACTACCGAACAATTAACTAAGGAATATTCCAATTCGACATTTGATTTTTTGTTGTATGTATTGGAAGACAATACTACAGTCCCAATTATTTTGGCGGATGAAAAGGATACCATTGTAGCCAAAAAGAATTTTGATCCCGAAAAGGAAAAGGATAATGGTTACATGAAGAGGGAATTGGGATCCATGAAAAGTGGATATCCTCCAATTGAGATCAGCGTTTACAAAACCACCAAGCAATATTTGTACTACAAAGACAGTCGAATTTTTAACGATATTAAATTAGCGTTCGACAGTTTGATCAAATCTTTTATTGCCGAAGTAGCAGTAAACTCTGCCGAAGTTCCGGTGATCTACACCGACCACGACCGAAAGGAGGTACTTGCCGAGGGGAAAGTAGATAGTTTGTCAATCAGTACACCTGAAAAACTCGCAGCTAAACTCGAAGAACTTGCCGGTGAAAATCCCCCAATAGAAATTGACCTTGGACAGGGAACCATCAATTATATTTTTTACGCGCAATCCAGTTTACTCACGCAATTAAAATACTATCCGTACATACAATTTGGCGTGATCGGATTATTTTTATTGATCGCCTATATTTTATTTAGTACGGCGCGCAAAGCAGAGCAGGATCAGGTGTGGGTTGGAATGAGCAAGGAAACAGCGCATCAATTGGGAACGCCGCTTTCGTCTTTGTTGGCCTGGAATGAACATTTGAAAGGACTAGGAGTTGATCCAAATATTATTTCGGAAATGGAAAATGATGTGATGCGATTGAATACGATCACTGATCGATTTTCAAAAATTGGCTCACAGCCAACCTTAGTTCAGGAAGATATTGTTCATTTGTTGGATAAGAGTATTTCTTATTTAAGGAAACGTACTTCAAAGAATGTGAACTTCGAAGTAAAATTGCCTGACCATCCGATACAAGTAAGTTTATCAGGACCATTATTTGAATGGGTGATAGAAAATTTATGCAAGAACGCGGTGGATGCCATGGATGGAAAAGGAACCTTGAAGATCATCATGATGGAGAAGCCGGAGCAAGTAAGAATTTTTATTAGTGACACCGGAAAAGGAATTCCAAAAAATAAATTTGCCGAAGTATTTAAGCCCGGTTACACCACCAAACAACGCGGTTGGGGCTTAGGATTGAGTTTATGCAAACGCATCATAGAAAATTACCACGATGGTAAGATCTATGTTTTAGAAAGCGAAGTAGGGAAGGGAACAACTTTCTGTATAGAATTAAAAAGTTAGAGAAAGTCCAATGTTTTGAAAGTTTGAAGTTTGAAAGTTGCAACATCAGAACTTTAAACTTTCAAACTTTATTACTTTAAACTTAATATCCTAAGATCTTCAACATACTCTTATAGCTTTGCTCTTTCGCAAATAGCCAAGTTTGAAGCTCTCCTGTTTCTTCGTCTCGATCAATAAGAACATGTTTTGGCGCAGGTATCAAACAATGCTGTGTCCCACCGTAACCACTTAATGCTTCTTGATATGCACCGGTGTGAAAGAATCCAAGATATAAAGGTTGTTTTTGCTTTTCTTCTACTTTTGGCAAGAATACTTGATTAGTATGCGCTTCGGTATTATAATAGTCCATACTGTCGCAAGTTAATCCTCCAAGGTTAACAGGTATATATGTTTTATCCCAATGATTGATCGCTAGTAAAATAAAACGCTGATTAATTCCCCATGTATCCGGAAGAGACGTAATGAAAGAACTATCGATCATGTACCAGGTCTCACGATCATTTTGTTGTTTCTGATCAACTACGCTGTATAATGTTGCACCGCTTTCTCCAACGGTGTACGAGCCAAACTCTGTAAAAATATGCGGTTCCGGAATTTCGTTTTCTGTACAAAATATTTTGATCTGCGAAATGATCTCTTCCACCATGTATTCGTAATCGTATTCAAACCCTAACGACGTACGAATTGGCATTCCACCACCAATGTTCAATGAATTCAAACTCGGGCATATCTCGCGCAAGCTTTTGTAAATGCTCAAGCACTTATTTAATTCTGTCCAATAATAAATAGTGTCTTTAATTCCCGTATTGATAAAAAAGTGCAACAACTTCAAGTTGAATTTCGTGTTCGGTTCAATTTTTTGTTTGTAGAAATCCAAAATTTCCGAATCGCGAATTCCCAAGCGCGATGTATAGAATGTGAACGAGGGTTCTTCTTCTGTACTAATGCGAATTCCTAAATTCACTTTGTCTACTTTCGCGTGTTTCTTGTAATAATCTAATTCATCCAAATGATCTAGCACCGGAATAACGTTAAATCCATCGTTGATCAACTCGCAAATGTTCGCTTTGTAATTTGGACGCTTGTACCCGTTACAAATAATATACGTATCTTTGTTTAAGGCCTTTTTACTGTATTGTTCTTTAATAATATTGATATCAAACGCCGATGAGGTCTCAATGTGACAATCGTTCTTAAGTACCTCGTCCAAAACAAAGCTGAAATGCGAACTTTTGGTGCAATAACAGTAATAGTATTTGCCTTTGTAGTCCGCCTTTGCCATAGCTACATTAAACATGCGCTTGGCTTTTTGTATTTGCGATGAGATCTTAGGTAAATAACTGATCCTCAAAGGTGTGCCGTATTGTTTGATAATATCCATTAAAGGGATATCATTAAAATAAAGATGTCCATCCTTTACTTCGAAGCCCTCTTGGGGGAAATTGAAGGTTTGATGGATCAAATTTGAGTATGTATTTTCAACGGCCATTAAAGTAATTGAGTTAGATTGCTTGTTTTTACTCCAAGTAACTTACTTAGAGGGGTACAAAAATAGCAATTGAATTGTTAAACTAGTATGAAAAGTATGATAAAACCCATACGTATAATAGAAGTTAAGAGCGAAATTGGTGCCGGTACACGGGGCGCCAGCATGGGAATTGATGCTATTAAGATAGCTGCCCTTGATTTTGGAAGTCCGTTTTTTAAGAAGTTCAAATCAACCGAGATACCTACTGAGAATCACCTTCTTCTGGAGCCGGTGGTTCATGATTATGCTAAGCGCATAAAAGGGATTTACAATCTTAACGAACGTATAGCCAAGGAGATACATAAAACTTTGAAGCGCGATGAAGTGCCTATTGTACTGGCCGGAGATCATAGTTCGGCCTTGGGAACCATAAGCGGGATACGTATGGCATACCCCGAAAAGCGCCTCGGAGTGATCTGGATCGATGCCCACGCGGACATGCATAGTCCTTACACAACCCCTAGCGGTAACATGCACGGAATGCCAATTGCGGGGATACTTGGGGAAGATAACAAGGATAGACAGCAGAATAAACCCGATGATGAAACAGTTGAATATTGGGAAAAACTGAAGAGTTTGGGAGGTATTTCACCTAAGATACAGTATAACGACTTGGTTTTCATAGCCCTTAGGGATTTTGAACCGGCGGAAGAACACTTGATCAAGAACAATAAAGTAAGGGTATTTACCCTACCTGAAATACGCAAAAAGGCAGTAGAACGTATTGCAATTGAGGCTTTGAATTACCTCGATCATTGTGATCTGATCTACGTGAGTTTTGATGTGGATAGTATGGATAGCCGTATCAGTAGCGGTACCGGAACACCTGTTCCGAATGGTATTACCGAGAAAGAAGCTGGTAACCTTATTTATTACATCATGCGTAGTAAGAAGATCTGTTGTTTCGAAATGGTGGAGATCAATCCTACTTTAGATAAGGAGAATTTAATGGCCGAGAATGCATTTGAGATACTTCAAAAGGCCACCAACCAACTAAGCCACGATTTTTAGTTTAGTATTATTCGCTTAACTATTTCTTGCTGATCTAATACGATCTTCAAGAAGTAAACTCCTTTGGTGAAGTGTTCCATATTCACGTTTCCGTTGTTGCATTGGATCTCAAATTCCCTTCCAAGAACATCGCTTGCGATCAATTTCTTAACGCTCAAAGAACTTTCAATAGTAAATGATCCCGAGTTTGGATTTGGGTAAACGAGAACTTTACTTGCTAATTCATTTTCTTCAACACCCGTTCCACAACTTAGTTTATTGATATAATCCCATAACACATTGTCAAAAGCGGAGGCCGCTAAATTAAATCCACCGGCGGTATTTCCCTGACGCACTACCACTAATTTTTGACTCGGCACCACATAAATTTTCTGATCGTTTTTTCCCAAAGCAGCATACATATCGTTTGGCGCATTGCTCATTAATGTTCCCGGAAAAACTATTTGAGAGCCCGGCGTCATCAAACTTGACTTTCCATTTAACCACCACAAATAACCATAGGCTTTATTTAAATTTTGTGAGGTATTCACCATGGCATTGAAATACACAGAGTCTTTTAAAACGGTATCAGCCTGCCATATTCCCTTGTGTAAATTCAATAAACCAAAACGCGCCATGTCACGCGCCTTGCTATAATACACTTGTTGTACCCAAATACCCGACATTCCCGTAAATGCTTCTACCCAATTATTTGTGATGGTATTATAATTTTGCCCAACTGCTGTGGCCACAACATCCTGAACTTTTCTATAAGCGCCAGTGTGATAACTCCAGCGTGTGCCGGCATCTGCTGTATAAGTTAAACATGCTTTTGCCGTATCTTCATTATCGCAGGGCGGTGGAGGATTATCATACAATCCGCTTGTCATTTGAATGAGATCTTTTACTTTGATCAAATTTTCTTTGGCCAAAGGCGCGCTGGTCCAACCTGTTCCCAAATATTGCGATACCTGATTGTTGATATTGATAAATCCTTTTTGCTGTGCAATACCAGTGATAAAACTCGCCAATGATTTACTCGCCGATGCCCAATACCAAATAGAATCTTTAGTATATGTGCCAAAATACTTTTCCAAAACGATCTTTCCATTCTTCAGAATGATAAAGGATTTACTATTCTTTACCTGCAAGTAATTATAAAGCGAATCAATGCGCGGCTGGCACCAACCCAAACTCTGCGGCGTGATGCTATCCCAGTTGTTGCCGCTAATTGGCGGATAATAAAGGCTTTGCGAAAACGCTTTAAAAGAAAGGAAAATGATGAGTAAAAATAGATGTTTTTTCATGCGTATTTGACCACAGGTTTATTGTAAGGTTTAAAAGAGAAATAAGTAAATTTAGAGTCTAAAGTACTAAAAAATGAATAATTTATTTGACAACAAAATTATGGACCATTATATCGGCCGCATAAATTCTTTAAAGCATGAGCAACAACGGCAGTGGGGAAAAATGGATGTGGCGCAAATGCTCACACATTGTCAACGACCATTTTTAATTGCCGATGGGACCCTGCAATTAAAACCAAATAAGATCATCAAATTCTTATTTGGTAAACGCGCAAAGAGAAATTTATTAGCCGGAAAACCTTTTCCTCGCAACTCACCTACATTTCCCGAAGCAGTTGTTTCTGATAAACGTGAATTTGAAAAAGAGAGAGATGGCTTGATAGAAGCATTAAGAACATTCAATAAACGCGGACCCTCAGGAGTAAAAGTTTCAGATCATCCATTTTTCGGAGACATGACACCGGATACCTGGAGTTTATTATTAAGCACACATTTGAATCACCATTTACAACAATTTGGCGCATGAATTTTATTTCATCATCTACACAAGGCGGCGTTTTAGTTTTACAATTGAATCGCCCCGATAAATTCAATAGTTTTAATCGCGAGATGGCTTTGCAATTAATTGCAGAGTTAGATAAAGCGGCGAAAGAAAAAGCCATTCGCGCGGTGTTGCTTACCGGAAACGGAAAAGCATTTTGTGCCGGACAAGATCTTGCCGAAGCCATGGATAAAAATGGTCCGGGCATTGAACGCATTGTGAACGAACATTACAATCCTATCATTACACGTTTAAGAACTTTGGAAAAGCCAATTGTTTGCGCGGTGAATGGCGTAGCTGCCGGAGCCGGTGCAAATATTGCTTTGGCATGCGATGTTGTTTTTGCAGGAAAGTCGGTTTCTTTTATTCAGGCATTCAGTAAAATTGGACTTATTCCCGATAGCGGTGGAACATTCTTTCTTCCCAAATTAGTGGGATTTGGAAAAGCCAGCGCTTTGATGATGTTGGGTGATAAAGTAAGTGCGGTGGACGCGGAACAAATGGGCATGATCTATAAGGTTGTTGAAGATGATAAACTTATGGAAACCGCCACTGCTTGTGCGAACACCTTGTCGCAAATGCCTACCAAAGGCATAGCGCTTACCAAAAAATTGCTAAATGAAGGAACCGTAAATACCTTCGAAAAACAATTAACCCGCGAGAAGGAAGAACAGGTGAAAGCGGCTTCTACTTACGACTATAATGAAGGCGTGAATGCCTTCCTTGAGAAAAGACAACCGGTTTTTAAAGGAGAATAGGGATCTCCCGCTGATAACGCTGATCTCCGCAGAACAAATGATCCATAAAGATCTGCGTGAATCTGCGACATCTGCGGGAAAAAATATCCGAATACTTATGAATTTTTAAGCTTTCATTCTCCCTTATTTTCCTATTTTTACAGCAAAATCCCCTTTGGCCAAAAGTTCTAAATACGTAAAATGGGTGTGGATTCTGATCTGGAGTCCATTTGTGTTTTTATTCCTGCTTTTATTTTTAGTGTCGTGCGGCGTGTTTGGTGAATTGCCAAGCGTTGAAGAACTACAAAATCCAAAAAGTAATTTAGCAACGGTTGTTTACAGCAGCGACATGAAAGTTCTTGGAAAATTTTATTCTGAGAATCGTGTGAACATTCGTTTCGAACAATTGGATAAAGACCTTGTAGATGCACTTGTGGCAACCGAGGATGCGCGTTTTTACGAGCACAGTGGCGTTGACGTGAAAGCATTAGCACGCGCCGTATCAGGAGTATTTGGTGGCGGAAGCAGTGGAGGTGGAAGTACCCTCACGCAACAGCTCGCCAAAATGATGTATCCGCGCGAGAAATTAAATAAGTTCCAATTAGTGATCCGTAAAATGAAAGAGTGGATCACGGCCACTCGTCTCGAAAAAAGTTACACTAAAGACGAGATCATGGCCATGTATCTTAATAAATTCGATTTTCTGAATTTGGCTGTTGGTGTAAAATCTGCCGCGAAAATCTATTTCAATAAATCCTGTGATAGTTTAGAGATCCAGGAAGCCGCGATGTTGGTTGGAATGGCAAAAAATCCCTCACTATTCAATCCCGTGAATCCAAAACGTAAAGAAGCTACACTTGGAAGACGTAATGTGGTGTTAAGTCAGATGGTGAAATACGGATATCTTTCGCAAGCGGCTTATGATACGTTGAAACAAAAACCTCTTGGAATAAATTTCCAACCGGAAGATCATAACGATGGACCTGCGCCTTATTTCCGCGAGTATCTTCGCGATAATTTTATGAAAGCATGGTGCGAGACTCACATTAATCCTGAAACAAAAAAGCCTTACAATATTTACAACGACGGTTTAAGGATCTACACCACTCTTGATTCACGCATGCAAAAATATGCCGAGGAAGCAGTGGATGAACATATGCATAACTTGCAACGTGTGTTCAACAAAGATCTCGCGCAAAAGAAAAATTATCCATTTGCCTGGAATGTAACACAAGCAGAGATCAAAAACATGATGGATGCTTCCATCAAACGCAGCGATCGTTACCGCGAATTAAAGAAGCAAGGATTATCACACGAACAAATTGTAGCAACCTTTCACAAGCCTTCGCCAATGCGTGTATATAGTTTGCGTGGAGAAGTTGACACAGTGCTTACACCATTTGATAGCATTAAATATTACAAATCATTCTTGCAAACGGGCTTCATGGCCATGGAGCCGCAAACGGGTTACGTAAAAGCGTGGGTGGGCGGTATCAATCACAAACATTTTAAATACGATCACGTAAAAGTGAGTAAGCGACAAGTAGGTTCAACCTTCAAGCCGTTTGTGTACGCTTTAGCAATTCAAGAAGGATTAAGCCCTTGCCATCAAGTGCCAAATGTAAAAACCTGTATTGCTTTACCCGACGGAAAAGACTGGTGCCCGAATAATAGTGACGGGCCAAACGCAAAAACAAATGGGAAAATGTTGACGCTTAAAAAGGCATTGGCACTTTCAATCAATTATGTTACGGCTTGGGTAATGAAACAATACGGCCCGCACGCGGTAGTAACTTTAGTAAAACGTTTGGGAGTAAAGTCCGAGATTCCTGAAGTGCCTTCCATTTGTCTGGGAACGGCAGATATTAGCGTATTCGAAATGGTAGGAGCGATCTCCACCTTTGCGAATAAAGGAACTTATGTGGAGCCAACATTTATCACGCGCATTGAAGATAAGAACGGAAAAGTGCTGGAAGAATTTGTTCCTAATAGCGACGAAGTATTCAGCGAAGAAAAAGCTTATGTAATGATCCAGTTGATGCGCGGTGTAGTGGATTACGGAACAGGAGGATCATTAAGAGGAAAATATAAATTGTTCAATCCAATTGCCGGAAAAACAGGAACGACTCAAAAAAATGCCGACGGTTGGTTCATGGGATTAACACCTGAATTAGTTGCCGGTTGCTGGGTAGGTGGCGAAGATAGAAGTATTCACTTTAATTCCATGGCCGAAGGACAAGGCGCAACTATGGCTTTACCAATTTGGGGAAGATTCTTTAGCAAAGTTTACGCCGATAAAAAATTAAAAGTGAGCAACGGCGAATTCCCAAAACCTAAGAACATGGATCCAAATCTGGAATTGGATTGCAGTAAATACGACGCCGATAATTACGAAGATTCAACAGAGCCAAGTATCTTCGATAACATGTAAAACATGCTAACACTAGAACGGGTAAAGCAATTTTTTTTCGGTCAGATCTTTCTTCATGTCTTATCCTTTTCTGTTCTCATTTTAAGTCTCATCACGTTTTTAAGTGTGTTCAATGATTGGAATTTTAGCAACACATTTAACGCCGATGTTATGGGGGTCCCATACCTCTTTAGAGATATTTTTATTGACGGAGGACATTATAAAGATTGGCAATTGAGTTCGGCTCCAACTTTTTTTCCGGATAGAGTGATCTACTATTTGCTGTTTCAGATCTTCAAAAATGATTTCCTCAGCATTACCTTCGTCTTCGGATTAATTCAAACGTTATCGGTTTCGGGACTTTCGGTTTACATCTATCGAAAATTAATTAAAGGAAATGCAAGGGAATTCAGTTGGCTGATCCCGCTTTTTTACAGTTTCGCTTTTTTTGAAAGTTATTATATACTCAACGATCAGATGCTTGGGTTTTTGATGCTCATTTTCTGTTACCACACCGGCGCTTTGGTGTGCTCATTACTTTCTTTTGCTATTGTTGTTTCCGATCTAAAGTTTGGCATAAAGGCCGCGCTTCTGTTTGTGATGGCAGCTATTTCAATTTATAGCGATCTGCTTTACGTGTTGATGTTCATAGTGCCAATGATGTGTTTGCAGGTAGTTCAATTTAATTACAAGGGCTTTAAAACCTCTGCGCTATATGCCGCGCTTATTCTGGGCGGCGCTATTGTTGGGTATCTTGTTTTTAAATTAACTTCAACCAATTACGCGTCGGTTGACAATCAGTTCGACATTAGTCGCACAAAAACCTGCATTGCGCTAATGTACCAGCAGGTGGAGTATGAATTCAGAAAAGTTGGATTTCAATCCATGCTAACCTATGTTACATTCACGGTGCCCATCATCTCATTTTTTATTGTGATGATGTTCCGAAAAAAGCTGGAGCCTTCTTTAAAATACTTTATCTGGTTCTATATTTTTTTTACCGTGATCATCATTGCTGTTCCCTTGATCATTGGCTCATATGATTCCATGGATAAGATCCGCTATATTTCAGGTGCTTATTTTTTCTCGGCCGTTGTATTGGCGTTCTTTTCGGCTTTGATCATGAGTCTCACACTGCGTTTTCAATGGCTAAAGGCGGGCTTGTCATACGCGGTGATACTTGCGTTCTTTTTTACGGCCTACAATAAATTGGATACAAAAGGATTCGTGAATTATTTCACCTACTATCCACCGAAGGCCAGAGCTATGGATGAACTTTGTAAAGAACACGGACTGACAAGGGGGGTGAGCTATTATTGGAACGCCAAGTGGGCCAGTATGTTCTCCAGAAATAATATTACCGTGGTAGCTGTATATCCTTCCACTAATATTTACGATTATGGAAGTAACAGGGAGTGGTTCTTTAAGGGCACCTACGATTTTGTGATCCCTGAGGGACTAGATTCTGCAGAAGTTAGAAAGAATTTCGTAATTTTAGATACTTTAGTAAGGCCCGAAATTACCTTGCTAAAAGTGAAAAAATTTATTTTTCCGTATAACGAACCAATGCCTAAAACAATAGAGTAATATGATCAATAGAGTAGTAAAGAACGCTGAAGAAGCATTAAAAGGAGTGAAAGACAATCAAACCATTATGTTTGGTGGATTCGGATTATGTGGTATTCCTGAAAATTCTATTCAACAATTAATAAAAATGGGGGTGAAGGGAATTACGGCTATCAGTAATAATGCAGGCGTAGATGATTTTGGTTTGGGATTACTTCTTCAAACAAAACAAATAAAGAAAATGGTTTCTTCCTATGTAGGAGAAAACGAGGAATTTGAACGCCAAATGTTGAGTGGAGAACTAGAAGTGGAATTGATCCCTCAGGGAACTTTGGCTACTCGTTGTTTAGCCGCGGCGTACGGAATGCCGGTGGTGTATACACCTGCGGGTGTAGGAACTGAAGTTGCCATTGGAAAGGAAGTGCGTAAGTTCAATTATAACGGACAAGAAAAAGATTACTTGATGGAGAAAGCGTTTGAAGCTGAATTCGCGATAGTAAAAGCCTGGAAAGGCGATACGGCAGGAAATTTAATTTATAGAAGTACTGCGCGTAACTTTAATCCAATGATGGCTATGGCCGGAAAGATCACTGTTGCTGAGGTAGAACATTTAGTACCGGCCGGCGAACTTGATCCTGATCAAATTCATACACCGGGAATTTATGTGCATCGCATTTTCCAAGGAGCTAATTACGAAAAGCGCATTGAGCAAAGAACGGTGAGAAAACGTTAATGCATGCTATTTAACTCACTACACTTTTTACTTTTCTTGCCGGTAGTAGTGGGTTTGTATTACCTTCTTCCTAAACAGTTTCGCTGGATCCTTATTTTTATTGCGAGTTGTTATTTTTACATGGCCTTTGTGCCAAAGTATATTCTTATTCTCTTCTTCATTATTATTATTGATTATGTTTCGGGAATACTCATCGAGCGATCGAAAAAGAAGAATACAAAAAAATTATTTCTGATCCTAAGTATTTTATCCAACGTAGGATTACTGGCCTTTTTCAAATATTTCAATTTCATTAACGAGAATATAGGCGCGCTTTCGAATTTAGTAGGCTTGCATTTTGAACCTTCGGCTCTTGATGTGGTACTTCCGATCGGTTTATCTTTCCACACATTTCAGTCCATGAGTTACACCATAGAAGTGTATCGTGGAAATCAAAAAGCGGAAAGACATCTGGGGTATTTTTCCAATTACGTTTTGTTCTTTCCGCAAATGGTGGCGGGGCCAATTGAAAAATACAGTCATTTGGGAAATGAACTACGTCAACCCGTTGATCCGAATTACGATAATTTTGCCAAGGGATTTCGTTTGATACTTTTCGGATTGTTTGTGAAAATGGCGGTGGCTGATAATTTAGCCCCAATAGTAAATGAGGTGTATGCCGATCCAAGCATGTTCAGTTCGTGGGATGTACTCAGTGCCATCTTTTTCTTTTCGTTTCAGATCTACGCTGATTTTTATGGATATTCAACGATCGCGTTAGGAGCAGCAAAATTATTGGGAATTGACCTGATCGATAATTTTAAAACACCATATTTAGCATTAAGCGTCAATGATTTTTGGCGCCGCTGGCATATTTCTCTTACCTCGTGGTTCCGCGAATATATCTTTATTCCCCTCGGTGGAAGTAGGGTAAATGCTTTTCGATGGATCATCAATATCTTGATTATTTTTTTTGTAAGCGGCTTGTGGCATGGCGCCAGTTGGACCTTTGTAGCCTGGGGAATGTTGCACGGCATTGTGTATCTTTTAGAACGCGCGTTCAACAAGATTTTCAATTTTAAGATCAAAGAAGGATTTAGCATTTTGAATTTATTCCTCGGAATTAAAACATTCTTGATCGTTTCTTTTATTTGGATCTTTTTCAGGGCCGAGAGTTTTGACAAAGCCATCGCGATCATTCGCGCTTCTATTGGCAATTGGCATATTGCCGGTCGTGAATTGACGTATGGCTATAGTTTATTTTTCATAGCCTTTTTGATCTTGTTCGATGTGTTCTTCTTTGGAAAGAGAGCCGATCAGTGGTTGGAAGAGAAAAGCGTTTACTTACGATGGGCAGCTTATACCGTGCTTTTATTTTTTGTATTGGCCATGAGTGGCATGGAGAATTTACCGTTTATTTATTTCCAATTTTAAATGCTGAAGAAGATCATATTTAAAATTGGTTTTTTGTTGATCGTTATGATCGCGCTCAATTTCATTTATGTATTTACCGTTTTTGATAGAGATCTTAATCAAAAAAGCCCTATCGTATTTCATATTCGTAATTTAAATGACTCTTCTGCCGATGTGATCTATATTTCGGATTGTTCTAATACCAATACGGTTGAGGAAGATTCTACGAAGACAACTATTTTGGAAGAGATCAACAAATTCTATCCCGATCTGCGAATGCGAGCACTCGACGCGGCGGCATCACATGCGGGTGTTTTTAAATATTGGGTCGATGAATTTAATTTCAAGAAGAAAAAACCGGGTTGCATTGTTTTAACCGTGAATCTTCGTTCGTTCAACACCGGCTGGATCAATTCTAATTTGGAAAATCAACTGCAGGAATCTGTAGTGTTGATGAAGCCATATCCAAAATTGTTGAACAGATTTATGATCTCTTTAAAAGCCTATGATACCAAACCTAATGAGGAAAGAGAAGCGCAGATCCAAAACGACTGGAAACACATTCCCTTAAGCAACGCTCCTTATAAAACGGTGAAAGAATGGGATTCGGTGATGTCAAATGGTACGTATTTGAAGCCCGATGGCTCTTGGGATTTTGATAAAATTGGCCTGGCTTGTCATTACATAAAAGGTTTCGCGTTCAATATTAACGATAAAAATCCCAGAGTAGCTGATATAGACCAAATTGTGAATTGGGCCAATGATAACAAGGTAAAAATTTACCTTAATTTGATACCCGAAAATACCGAATACGCGGCTAGTTTAGTAAGCAAAGATTTGCTATTTTTAATGCGTGAAAATGCCGACTTTATTGTGAAGCGGTATAGCACAAAAAATTGCGTTGTTTTAGATCATTTGGAACTTTTACCAGGCGAGTATTTTACCGAAAAGAGCTGGACAACCGAGCATTATTCGTATAAAGGAAGAATGATGATCGCCCGGACAGTAGCCAACGAGTTAAAACCGCAGTTTGAAAAAAATTACGTAAACAAATAGTATATGTTAGATAAGAACGGAATAGCGAAACGCATTGCAAAAGAAGTAAAGGACGGAATGTTTGTGAATCTTGGGATTGGGATACCAACCCTGGTTGCAAATTATATTCCCGCAGGCATGAGTGTTGAATTGCAAAGCGAGAATGGAATTCTTGGAATGGGTCCTTTTCCTTTTGAAGGAGAAGAGGACGCCGATCTTATCAATGCCGGAAAACAAACGGTAACCTTGTTGCCGGGCTCTTCGATATTTGACAGTGCAATGAGTTTTGGAATGATCCGCGCGCAAAAAGTGGACCTTACTATTTTGGGCGCAATGGAAGTGAGTGAGAATGGTGATATTGCTAACTGGAAAATTCCGGGAAAAATGGTGAAGGGAATGGGCGGTGCTATGGATCTTGTTGCCAGCGCTAAAAATATTATTGTGGCCATGCAGCAAGTAAATAAAGCGGGCCAATCGAAACTACTACCAAGGTGCGACTTACCCCTTACAGGAATTAAATGCGTTAAGAAAGTTGTTACTGAATTAGGCGTTTATGAAATTCTTCCTGAAGGCGGGTTCAAATTAGTTGAAACTGCTCCGGGTATTACGGTTGATGATATTAAAAAGGCAACCGCTGGAAAATTGGTGATCGGTGAAAATGTAAAAGAAATGGTGCTCTAATGCGATCACTGCTCACAATTTTTGCAATAACTCTAATTATTTTTTTTTCGTCCTGTGGGGAATCCTATGAATTTGTAGGAACACAAACCATGCACGCGCGAAAAGATATCGTCAGTCAGGATACGATCATTTACGATAGCATTAATAAATTTTATTTTTCACGTTTAACCAAACCAAATACCATGGGCATTCGAACTGATCTCAAATTGCCCAAGGAAAATCAGGATCAACCTTTGTGGATCGTTTTTGAGGGGAACTTTCGGACAAATCGCCCGTATTCCTTTGCAACCATAACGTTGATGGCCGGCAACGATGAAATTCAAACCATGTGTTGGAATTCCGGTTTTCTCAGGATCCACATTACTGGACTCAATAAATGGTGTCACTTCAAAGACTCTCTATTTCTTCCAAGCCAACTTAATTTTCATATTTATAATAAGATAAGTGCGTTCGCGTTCTTGCCACCATCGGCGGGCGAACAATTCGATCTTGATTCTCTTACGGTAACCATACGTCAAAAAGTAAGCAACGTTTGATCTTAAAGCAATTCATACACTACACCAACACGGCTCTAGATCTTCTTGCCGCAAAGTTGGCCATCAAGAACAAATGGTTACTTTTTCTTTTTACCTCCGCTGTGTTTTTTGTTGGCTTGCACTTACTTTTTACAAGTGTGGGGGTTTACAAATTCATGCACTCGCGTCCTACATCAATCCATGCTTCTGCGCAAACACAACGCGCTTCCATTGCCTTGAATTATTACAGGAACGATATGAATTTCTTTGAACCCAGAATTCAGCGTTACGTGGATGGACCCGGGATAACCGGAGTAGAATTTCCGATCATTTATTATACTGCCGCTCTCTGCTACAAAATGTTCGGGTTTGATGAGATCTTCATGAGATTGATAGATCTTGCCATCGTTGTGTTTGGGCTTTTTATGTTTTACCGATTAGCATTCATGTACATAAGAAATAGTTTTCTTGTAATGTTGTTGGTTGGTTCCGCCGCCATTTCACCGGTATTTCTTTTTTACTCCCCTAATTTTTTGCCTGACGCACCCAGTATGGCGCTTGCCTTGGTGTCTTGGTACTATTTCTTTAGATACGTGAAAGAAGGAAAGGAGAAACAGTTTAACCTCTTTGTTCTATTTGCGGTGTTTGGCGCCTTAATTAAGGCCATCGCTATTCTCAATTTTATGATCGTAGGTAGTTTGATCATTTTGGATAGAATGGGCTATTTCAAAAATTCTTCATACAGCGCATTGTTCGGTAATAAAATAAGAGTGATGCTAAAGATGGCCGTGGGTGCTATTGTTATTTTTTCATGGTATTATTACGCGCACTACATTACGATCAAGTATAACAATCAAACCTTCGCGCTAAAACCGCAAATGGTGGATAATTGGGAGTCGCTAAAAAGTGTATGGATAGATACAAGAAATTATTGGGGACCGCAATATTACGCTTATGAGGCATACGTATTGATGATGATCTCAGTGGGATTGATCATCGCGGCTTATAAACTGGTGGATCGACTGTTATTGGCGATCACTATTTTATACGTGCTTGGATCTTGCTGTTATATTTTCTTTTTTACCAACCAGTTTCGCGATCACGATTATTACATTATTGCGATACTGCCTCTGGTATTTTTTCTTTTTCTTACCTTTGGCGATATCGTGTACAAACTCGTTACACGTTATGCGCGTATCCTGGCCCCGATCATTGTAGTTATTTTGATTTTCAATTTAAAGGAGTCTATCACCAAAACAAAGACAATCTATTATAATCGTTATTTGTACGAACGCGAATATTTGACCGGATCCGATCTTCGTCCGTATCATGATCTTGAGCCGGTGTTGCGATCACTTGGGATCAAGAGAACTGATAAGACCGTAAGTTTTGTTGATCACACCTACTGTGGAAGCTTGTACTTGATGGATCAATTAGGCGTTACTTTCGGAATGTATGATGATCTTGCTACACTTAAAGTTCGTTTGGAGGACCCATTGATAAAATACGCAGTGGTGAATGATTCTGCATATATGAATAAGATCTATCCAAATAACGGACTCGCTTCAAAAGTGATAGGTACACATCGTGGATTGTTGATCTACAAACTGCGTTAGGTCATTTTATCGGAAAATTATTAAAGTATAATTTCCCCTCACTATCCTTGTGTTTTACGTTCACCGAAGCCGGCCTTAACATTACATGCGATACATGATAGTGATCTTGTGACGGTCCTTGTAACAGGAAATTATAGGCAAAGGCCGAATCGATCGTAATGTTCTTCTCAAAAAGATCATAGTCCTCATAAAATCCCGTTGCTTGGCGCATTGGCCGTATCAATACCCAATCTTCGGAATGTTCAAGTACTTTTGCCTGAATAAAATTAATATTAAGTCCGTGACTTGTTTCTTTTTCATAATAATACCGAAAGCTGATAACATACTCACCTTTATATTTTTGTTTCGGGATCTGTAATAGCTTTTCGTAATCCGAGATCTTTGAATTTATAAAAGGCTTTTTATCAAGTGAGTTCACGAAGTATATTCCCATACTATCGATTTCCTGTTGCGGTTTCGTTATTTCAAATTTCAGTTTGGTTGTGTCATTTGACATATCGTTGTAAAAATCTTTCTTTTTGGCGAGATAGATTTTTGTTTCCCCGAAGGTTTTATAGAGTTTCAATCTGCTTATCAAACGTATTTCGCTTGGTAAATGTTCAGGGTGCGTTTTTAGAACAAGGATATTCTCATTCTCAGGTATTTCAGGGATGCCGTGACCCTTGTATTCATTAAAAAGATCCAACACGTTCTTTACCTCGTTCACGGATGTTCGTGCAAGCAAGCCGCCAAACAAAGGTTTTTCGCAGTGAAATGAAAGCAGCATTGCCAAATAGGACGTTTCAATACCATCGCGATCATAGAGCTCACTTCCAATGCAATAATAAGGAATAGGTAAAATAGAATTGTAATTTAATTTTGAAAGTTCGGCTATCAGTTCCTTTTCGGCTGAAGGAATATTTTCTTTTAAAAATACATTAGGCGCTTTAAGATAGTTTTCCGAACGGGTCTTTAAAAAATGTCTTCCTTCGAGGTAATTGAATGAAAAGAAGAGGAGAGGTAAAATAAGCAGAGCGACCTTCTGTAGACTTTCTTTTTTTATTTTACTTAAGACCTGATGTAAAAAAATGATCGAAAAAACAGGCGTTACAAAATAAAAGAACCAGGCGAATCTTCCTAAAGAACGAAATTGCTTTAAAGCGCTGATCTCTATTTTCAGATCTTTTAATAAGTGAAGATGGGAGCCAAAAGAGAAAAATAGAAGCAATATACCCGTTGCCAAAAGAGCGATGCTGATCTTTTTAAGTTTGATCGTTTTTAAAACAAAAGGGAAGACCAGGATCGAGAGCAGGAGCATAACAACGGAGAAAAATCCAACATAAGCAATACCCTCCCATTCGAGATTCTCTACTTTGATAAAACGTTGCATTAGCCCAATGAAAGGCCCGAAGGTTGGAACAAAAACACTTTCAATACTTGCTCTACCGGTTTCCATTCCAAGCGGCTCGGTGGTTCTGCCCGCATGATGATCTGTGAGTTTCATGAACAAGGTAAAAAAAAGTATTGGCACCAATCCACCAATGATCGAAGGCATGATCTGCTTAAAAAAGTAACGAAGCTGTTTTAATTGAATGCCATTAAAGAACAACGTGACGAACGTAAATATGGATGTTCCCAAGCCAAAATAAGGATGTAGCAGAAAAAGCGCGCAATTGAAGGCCGATAATTGGTAAAGCGTTTTGTTCTTTTGTTCAATAGCATATTTGCTCATCAAATAAATTACAATGGGGATCATGCACGCGTAGGATAAACCAAAATGTCCACCAATGCGATCGAGCTGGGGAATGATCAGCGAGATGGCGAGCGCACTAAAAAAACTTGTAAATCTATTTACCTGGTATAATCTAAAAACGCTATAAAGGACATTTGGCGTAATGATAAAAGAGAATAACATCAAAAAATGCATGATGCCCACGATGTAGTTGTGAGTGAAAGGAAGTAGTTTTAAAATGAAGGTTAGTAAAGGCTGACAATCTGTATAAACGCAGTGTTCTTTGTAAGGGTAATTTAGGGCAGAGAACTCGGTAAGTGACTTGTCTTTTGTGCTGTGATAGATCGTGGTATAGTAGTTCTTCATCCCGTCCCCATCGCTTGAACATAACAAGCTATTTATGTTCACGAATGTTTCTCGGAAATAAAATCCAAAAATACTTGAGCTAATAACGAATAGGATCAGTTTGATCTTCCATTCCGAATTTAGTATTGGAGATAAGATGTTCTTCACACTTCCCTCCTCATACGCGCCACAGGAATATCTAATTGCTCACGGTATTTGGCTACCGTTCTTCTGGCAATAGTATATCCTTTTTCTTTTAGGATCTCGCACAGCGCGTCGTCTGTTAATGGTTTGTGTTTGTCTTCAGCGTCAATACAATCCTTCAATATCTTTTTGATCTCCCGCGAACTTACTTCCTCACCGCTTTCGGTACTCATACTTTCGCTAAAGAAAGTTTTAAGCAAAAATGTTCCGTAAGGCGTTTGCGCGTATTTACTATTGGCCATACGCGACACAGTGGAAATATCCATTTCCACTTTTGTAGCGATATCCTTCAAGATCATAGGTTTTAATTTACTTTCATCTCCGGTCACAAAATATTCTTCCTGGAATTCTAAAATGGCCTGCATACACACCATTAAGGTCAAATGCCGTTGATTCAGGGCGTCAATGAACCATTGTGCACTTTCGATCTTACTTTTGATGAATGTGGTTGCTTCTTTTCCGTCCTTATTCTTTTGCCGGGAATATTCCTTCAACATTTCCAAATACTCTTTGCTGATCTTAAGATCGGGCATGTTTCTTTGGTTGATGGAAAATTCAGGTTTGCCGTCGTTCACGCTTACAATAAAATCAGGAACGATCTCGCTATGCGAATTGGATTTAAGATCAGTATCGCCCGGTTTTGGGTTCAAATGCGTGATCACATCCACCACTTCTTTTAATTCTTCGCTGGTGATATTCATTTTTTTGAGGATCTTCTCGTAATGTTTCTTACTGAATTCCTCCATATGATCTTTTACTACTTCAATGGCCTGTAATACATCTTTGGTTTGATCGGATTTTCGTTGTAGTTGAATCAATAAACATTCTTGAATGGTTCTGGCGCCAACACCGGGAGGATCAAAACTTTGAATGATCTTCAACACTTTTTCTATTTCAGCGGTATTAGAAGTAATGTTGTAATTGAATGCAAGATCATCCACGATCATGTCGATCTCTCTGCGCAAATAGCCATCTTCGTCAATGCAACCAATGATGTAAATACCGATCGTATATTCTGTTTCACTTAATTCTCTTAAACCTAATTGTTGTTCTACCTGACTATGAAAATCCGGTCCTTCCACAACAACGAACTCGCGAGTTTCATCATCCGCGCCTTTATTGCTGATCTCATACTTGTAAGAATCCAACTCATCGTCGCCCATGTAGTCTTCCATCCCCACACTGTCATCAATGCGCTCGTTGTCTTTTTCTTTTACATCGCCGTTGTCGTCAAATTCTTCTTCAACATCGACTTCCGTATTTTCATTATTGGCAATATCGTCCTCATCAAAGCTCTCATTATCTTCTTCAAGCGCCGGATTTAGTTCTAATTCTTCTTTGATACGTTCCTCAAGGGCCATAGTAGGTAATTGCAATAATTTCATCAGCTGAATTTGCTGAGGCAATAATTTTTGCTGAAGTTTTAAATATTGCGATTGCTTTAATGCCATTAATTTAATTTACACAGGAAATAATTCTTTTTTCCCTTTTGGATCAATATATATTTCTTATTAATGGAATTGTTCAGATCAATGGTCATTTGAGCGTCTTCCACTTTTGCTTTGTTCAATAGAACGCCTCCGCCCTGTATCATTTTTCGCGCTTCGCCTTTTGACGGGAATACTTGAGTTTTCTCGGCAAGCAGATCGATGATCGCCACACCACTCTCGATCTCTTTTTTGGAAATATCAAATTGTGGAACACCATCAAAAATATCCAGGAATAACTCTTCCGATAATTTTGCAAGATCATCCAAACTGCCATTGAAGAGAATTTGCGAAGCTTCTACTGCAGCGTTGAGATCATTTTCGGAGTGAACTCTGATCGTAATGTCTTTTGCCAGTGCTTTTTGTAAAATACGCAAATGAGGTGCCGCCGCATGTTCTGCTTCTAGTTTCTCAATTTCCTCTTTTGAAAATAAAGTGAAGATGCGAATGTAGTTCTTTACATCGTCATCGCTCGCGTTCAGCCAAAACTGATAAAATTTGTAGGGTGATGTTTTAGTTCTGTCTAACCACACGTTACCGCCTTCGGTTTTCCCGAATTTTGTTCCATCGGCTTTTTTAATGAGAGGTGTGGTCAACGCAAATGCTTCGCCGCTTGCTTTTCTTCTGATCAATTCAGTTCCTGTCACAATATTTCCCCATTGATCAGAGCCGCCCATTTGCAATTTAATGCCTTTGTTCTTCCACAAATAGTAGAAATCATAACCTTGCACTAATTGGTAACTAAATTCTGTAAAACTCATGCCGTTTTCCAAACGATTCTTTACAGAATCCTTTGACATCATATAGTTCACGGTAATGTGTTTGCCCACATCTCTGATAAATTCAAGGAAACTGAAATTCTTGAACCAATCGTAATTATTTACAATTTCTGCTGAGTTTGCTCCCGCATTAAAGTTCAAGAATTTTTCCAATTGCTTTTTCTGGCAAGAAATATTGTGATTTAATGTAGCTTCATCCAACAAATTCCGTTCAGCCGATTTCCCGGAAGGATCTCCCACCATTCCGGTAGCGCCACCAACCAAAGCAATAGGTTTGTGTCCCGCTTTTTGAAAATGTAAAAGTGTCATGATCTGAACCATGTTGCCAATACCCAAAGAATCGGACGTAGGATCAAAACCAATATAGCCCGTAACCATTTCTTTGGTCAATAATTCTTCAGTGCCGGGCATAATATCCTGCAACATTCCGCGCCATTTAAGTTCTTCTACAAAATTTGTTTTCATGATCGATCCTTGCCGTATATAACGGTTTTTACCTTCTAAAAGTACAAATAATCTCATTAAGTCGAGTCCATTTTATAAGGGTAAGAACAGAAAATTAATCGTATTTTTGCATGATGTTCATTTACAACGTTACAGTAAATATTTCCGACGACATTCAGAACGAATGGGTGAAGTGGATGCGCGAAATTCATATCCCTGATGTGATGAAAACCGGCTGTTTTGTGGATAGCCAAATGGTAAAAGTACTGTATGTGGAGGATGAGGGACATACCTATTCTGTTCAATATAAATTCCTTGAAATGGTGGATATGGAACGCTACCAAAAAGAATTCGCGCCTAAATTGCAGGCCGAGCATACAGCTAAATTCAAAGACAAGTACGCTGCTTTTCGAACTTTACTCCAGGTCATAGATTAATGGCACAACCGGTTAGAGCAAAGAAACATCTTGGTCAACATTTTTTGGTTGATGAGAGCATAGCTCGCAATATTGTGGATGCCATGTTGAACGAAAACTCACCCAATGCCTTAGTGGAAGTTGGGCCGGGTACCGGAGTTCTTACCAAACATTTAATTACCATAAAGGATTTTTATGCCTTAGATGTGGATAGGGATTCTATCGCTTTCTTAAAACAAGCTTATCCGAAATATGAGAATAAGATCCTGGAGATGGATTTTTTGGAAGCAGATCTTGGTGAGATCGTTGGTCATCAAAAATTCAACGTGATCGGTAATTTTCCCTATAATATTTCCAGTCAGATCATGTTCAAAGTGCTGGAAAATAAGAACAAAGTTGATTTTGTTGTGGGAATGTTTCAGAAAGAAGTTGCCGAGCGTTTGGCCGAAAAACCGGGAACAAAAACCTATGGAATTTTGAGCGTTTTACTTCAGGCGTATTATGGAATTGAGTATTTATTTACAGTTCATGAGCATGTTTTTTCTCCGCCACCTAAGGTAAAAAGCGCGGTCATCAAACTCAAACGCAATTCGGTTCAAAAGTTGAATTGCGATGAAGATCTTTTTAAAAAAGTGGTAAAAACCGCGTTCAATCAACGCCGCAAACAAATACGGAATTCCGTTAAGTCCTTGATGAAACCAGGCGCTGACACATCCAATAAATTATTTGATAAACGTCCGGAACAGTTAAGCGTGGGACAGTTTGTAGAGTTGACAAATTTAATTGGTTGATCTGCCACAGAGTCGCTGTGACTCAGAGGATCACGGAGAAACCCTGTGAAACTCAGCGCCACCGAGCCTCCGTGGCTATTTAATCGAAGAATAAAATTCAAACATCTGTTTTCCCACAGCATCAAATGATGCATGTTCTGAAATGAACGTAGACATTTTTTGAGGATCGAAAATGTATTTTTTCAAAATAAAATTCTCCAAATGCATTGCAAAATTCTCAACGTCATTTACCGGAGATAATTTTCCAAATTCCTCAGTGATCATATAAGGTAGGTGTCCCACTGCGCTCGCAAAAACCGGTAACCCGCAAGCCAAAGCTTCCAGTGTCACAACAGGCATTCCTTCAAAGTGACTGAATAATAAAAGTGCATGGCATTGATTCATGAAACCCGCAATATGTTCTTTATCCAAATAACCTGTGTATTTTACCGGAGAAAATCCTACACTTTCCTGCAACAGCATGGTGCGTTTGATATCCGCGCCATTTCCTCCAATAACAAGTACATCAAAATCGTAACCTTTTTCCTGCAGAATTTTCAAGGCTTTAAAAGTTCCGGTCAAATTCTTTTCGCGTTCAACCAAAGAAGAAACATGAAGGAATGTGAGTTTTTCGTTTTTCTTTACCGTGGGATCAATTTTAAAAGTATCTGTGTTAACTGCATTATATAGCAATTCAAAATTTCCTTTTAATCCATGGGAGATCAATGCCAGCTTTTGCTTTTCGGAAACATACCACACTTTTGCAGCTTCCTTAAAGCATGCTTTCGTGTAATATCTAACGATATTTCCTTTGTAATTCCCGTCTTCAGCCAAATAGCCACTCCAATGTTCTACAATTGTATGCGGTGCTTTAAAATGATCTTTGAAGATATTTAACACCATGGCCGCCGGAAAAACAACATTCACCTGAATAGCCGAGATCTCGATCTTCTCATCGATCAAATACTGAAGAAGTCTTTTGTAGGCATTTACATAGTTATTGAACTGCACAAATTGTTTGGCGAGTGGAATGGAGACATTGATTTTTGCGTATTCCAGCCGCAGCTCGGTTAAATTTCCGTTTCTAAAACAATTTATTTCGGCTTTAGGCGCTTCATTAACGCTGTAAGCATAAACTACAACAACTTTGGTAAAGCGGGCAAGAGCTTTGGCGTGATTCTGAATAAAGATGCCGTGAGTGGGATCGTTTTGAGTAGGGTACCAGGAAGCAAGAAATAAAATGGGCTTGTTCAAATGCATTGGATCATTGCGATCATTCAACATTTACGGCAGCTTCTAATTTGAAAAGAGAATGTAATTCGCTGATGCGATCGAACGCGAACGCTAATTTATTACCACTTTTCATAGCAATGGTAATGAATCCTAAACCTGCGCCACCTTTTTCGCTTAATTCGTTTTTCTCAAGGTGATTGATGTAATACGCTTTCAATTCTGCCGGATCATCAAATGAATTGATGGTCTTAAGATCTCCGTCAACTTTTGGAATTGCAGGGTTGCTAATTAAGTTAGCGGTTAATATGATGATCTGATTTGCTCTTTTGTAAACAAGAAAATAATTGTGTTGGGAACCATTCAGGTCTTTGTGACCGTGGATCAACATGTTCTGCAACGACTCTACACAAATAAAGAATATTTTTTTGAGTGCGGCTTTTGGAACGCTTAGGTCAATGATCTTTTGTTCGATCTCTGTTTCCAATTTACTGATGGTTTCCGTATTCAAAACACCATCGTAAGCGATGATCAATTCGCAATTGGCAGCAGTGATAGTCTTGATGCTCTCTGTAAAGTGAACATCAAAAAACTCAGCTTCTTTATTTAAAATGGCGCTCACGCTTTGCTAAATAATCCGTTTTGTTTACTATCAATTAATCTGATCACTTTACCAAGGTCTTCTTTGTTCTCGCTAAAGTTGATATCATCCACATCAATGATCAATAATTTTCCTGATTCATAGGAGGTTGCCCAAGCTTCGTAACGCTCGTTCAAACGCTTCAAATAATCAAGGCGAATGCTGTTCTCATACTCTCTTCCGCGTTTTTGGATCTGTTTTACCAACGTTGGAACCGATGCTCTCAAGTAAATGATAAGATCCGGCGACTTGATCAAACTTTCCATCAATTTGAAAAGAGAGAAATAGTTGTCATAGTCCCTGGTGGTCATCAAGCCCATGGCATGAAGATTGGGGGCAAAAATATAAGCATCTTCGTAAATGGTACGGTCTTGAATAACCGTGTGTTTTCCTTTACGTATATCTAAAATCTGATTGAAGCGATTGTTCAAAAAGTACACCTGTAAATTGAAGGACCAACGTTGCATATCTTCGTAAAAGTCATTCAAATAGGGGTTGTCATCTGCATCTTCATAGTGAGCATGCCATTTGTAGTGCTTTGCTAAGAGAGAAGTAAGAGTCGTTTTTCCTGAGCCAATGTTACCGGCAACTGCAATGTGCATATATCTCGCGTCTTATAGTAGACCAAGGTATGTAAATAACTTATAAATACAAAGAATTTGTTGATTAAAATCCTGATTTATCTAAAATAATTTAGATATGCGCTGATTTTAAGTCGTTTTGATAATGTTCGCAGATGGAATTTAACACTTCCGGAACAGGTTTAAAATTGTAAGAAAGTAGTGTTTTTGCCTTGGTATTCGAGTATTTTTTGTGTGTTGTAATGGTTCTAACAGTGTTCTTTGTCAACACTCGGTCTTTTCCTAAAATTCCGCTCAAAAAACCGTCGGCAATTCGTCCTAAATGCAGTATCCAATTCGGCGTTTTTATAGAAGGCGGTTTTTTTCCGAATTTTTGCTGAATGTGGCTGAAAATCTCCTTAAAAGTGTAGGTGTTTTCAACCAAAATAAAGCGCTCGCCAAAAATTTGTTCGTCCACTAATTTTACCATCACGTTCACTACGTCATTTACGTCCACATAAGCGGTACTCCCATCGCTATAGAAGTTATTTCCTTTGTAACAGAACGCAAAAATTTTCCCGCTGCTTTGTTCCCAAAATCCCGGCGCTAAAATAAATCCCGGATTCACAATAGCAACGTTCAATCCTTCTTCCATTCCTCGCCAAACTTCACGTTCGGCATTATATTTACTAATGGCGTACGAACTTTCTTTACCTGATGTTTTCCAAAAGATGCGCTCGCTCAATTCTCCTTCGTAATCGGCATTATTAATCGTGGAAAGCGAACTCACATGACAAAAAGAAGATACTTTTTTGGAAACACAAGCGTTGATCAAGTTTGCAGTTCCGGTTTCATTCATCAACATTAATTTGTCGTGATATTTGTCATCAAACGAAACAAACCCCGCGCAATGATACACGTGTGCTACGTCTTTTAATGCTTCTTCAATGGAATATACATCGGTGACATCAAGATCAACCCATTTTACTTTTTCAAAGAGATCCGTTTTCCCATAGTAGGAAAAGCAGTGTTTTGCTTTGGAAAGATCACTCGAACTTTGTTTGGTGGCAACAACAGTTTTGCCCTGCTGTAATAATTTTAAAACAACATGAGCTCCTAATAATCCGCTGGCACCTGTAACTAGATTCAACTTAAAAGTTTAGAGATAACTTTTGTAAAGGTAAGAACAAAACCACTTGGCAAAACAGGCCTAATAAAAAACCTGTGTACACCTGCGAAGGCTTGTGTTCGTCCAAAACAATTCTGGCCCAACCAATTACGCCGGCGATCAAAACTGTGGAAAGGATAAAAAGAAAAAGGTCGTAACGCAATAAGATACTTAAAGAGATCATCATGCCCACAATTCCGCCAATGCCAACCATGTGCGCGCTGATCTTATACTTTAAATTGATGATGGCCGTGAGTAAAATTCCCGTTCCGGCGCACAACACAAATAATTTAATGCTTTCCCAAATGCGTAGATCATAGAACAAATAAAATAACCCAAAATAAAAAATGGCCGTCATGATGTAAGGAAATGTGCGATCGTTGCGATCACTTAACATCAATGTGTTTACACGCTTTAATTTATACATCAAATAAATATTCAACACGGGCAAAACAAATGTAAAGGCGCAAACGGTCATGGTAATTTGCCATTTGGTAGCTGTTGCCGTCATTAATTCGAATACTGTATTTTTAAACGCGAAAAAAAGTAACAAGCACGCATAGCTTGCCATTAATAAAGGATGAAAAATGCCGGATATGAACAATGCAAGTGATCGCATTATGAAAGAAGATTAGAAAGTGCTTCGATCTCTTTTTTTGGATCTTTTTTATCGTAAACGATCCTGTAAACAGCGCTGGTAATTGGCATGTCTACATTATATTTTTTGTTGATCTCGTGTACACATTTCACCGCGTAATATCCTTCGGCGATCATATTCATTTCTAGTTGCGCTTGTTTTACGCTATAGCCTTTACCCAACATGGTTCCAAACATTCTGTTGCGACTAAATTGCGAATACGCCGTTACCATTAGATCACCCAAATACGCAGAAGCTTTGATGTCGCGATCAATTGGGTGAACAGCATCCACAAAACGTTTTATTTCCTGAATAGCATTACTTACCAACACTGCCAAATAATTATCGCCATAACCCAGCGCATGACAAATTCCACCGGCCACCGCGATCACGTTTTTTAATACTGCCGCATATTCGGTGCCATAAATATCGTCGCTTGTTGTCGCTTTTAAATATCTGCACAGAAGAAGGTAGCTTACCATCTGTGCATTCGCAGTATTTTGACTCGCAATGGTGAGATAACTCAACTTTTCCAAGGCAACTTCTTCTGCGTGGCAAGGACCCGTAATGACACCGATGTTTGTAAAAGGCACACCATAAATCTGATTCAAATATTCTCCAACAATTAAATTATGCTGAGGAACAATGCCCTTTATGGCCGAAAAAAATATCTTGTCTTTGAAATCTTCTTTAGCTAACGACGAAATGGTGTCGTGAATAAAAGCGGAAGGTACAGCAAGCACAATAATATCCGAATCTTTAAAAACTGACTTTATATCCGTGTAAAAATCTATTTTCGAAGTCTCAAACTCAACCGAACTAATGTAACGCGGATTGTTATGGTATTTTTTGAAATGATCAACATCCTCTTGCTTTCGCATGTGCCAGTTGATCTTGTCGCAATTGTTAAGGAATAACTTTGCCAAAGCGGTTGCCCAGCTTCCATTCCCGATTATCGCTAATTTTTTGGTATCCATAGATCAGGGGTGAAGGTAGGCATTTTTACGCAAGCTTAAACACTTGATAGTTTTTCCTTATTAAAGAGTTTGCGATATAGCGCGTAGAGCATATCAAGACGTTTTTCGTTATTGGGATATTGGGTATACCATTTAGGCTCTAGTTCAAGTATGCGCTCAAATTCAGCTACAGAGATGCCTAATTTTTTAGCGATATACGTTTTTTCTTTTTCTATCCTTTCCTCATGGTAAGGCTTGGTCTCCATGATCTCAAGCGCGGCTTCACGGGTTATCTCACCGGCACAGATCATTGATGACAAGGTGGCTCTACGGTAATCAATACCAAATTTTTTTACGAGATAATAGGAATGGATAAAACTCGTATAAACTGATTCATAATGCTTACCACCATGATATGTCCAGTCCAATTTTTTCATTAAAAATTCAATGGTTTGATCTTTCTTGTAAGGAAAATAATTTAAGAAATAAACCATTCGTATGCCTTTGAAGAATTTATAGAAGCTTTCTTGAAAAAATCCGAACAAGCGGAATTTTTTTACATGTTTGCCGCTAAACTTATTGTAGATCGAAGAAAAATATTTTACGTCTTTAGCATTATAGTGCCAATATTTTGGCAGGATGCCCTCGGTGGCGATATTTCCCCCACTCAAAATATATTTGATGTTATTTTTTGAAGCCACCTCGTGAAGCGCCACAAGAATGGCAATGTCTGTTGGTGTTTCAATTTCGGGGGTCGACGCTTTTAAAAAAGCAAGTTGAATATCTTTGAATTCTTCCCAATCCAAAACATAACTCACATAGTCGATATTCAGCCTTCTGGAGATCTTTTCAACGTTTGAAACCGCTTCCGGCGAATCCCAGCCATTATCCATATGTACCCCAAGTATCCTTAATCCTTTTTCTTTTGCAAGATAAGCGGTGTACGAACTATCAATGCCACCACTTAAGCCAACAACGCAGTCGTATTTTTTTCCGCGCCCGTCCTTCTTAATTCGATCGATCAATGCGTTCAATGCCTCATCGGTCTCTTTTCCTTTGTAAGTGTAATGTGATCTAATTTTAATGAACTCGTTGCAGTGATTGCAAGTGCCATCGGCAAGAAACACGATCTTAGGATCGCTGGTGTCCATGATACACCTAGTACAGATTCGGTAGTTCATTCTTTGTGCTAATCTTACAAACGTTAAGTTTGTTTTATTTTCAATTTGATACTTAGGTGTTTGTAAATGTAATCATTTTTTTGACTCTATATTTTTTCTGGGAACAATTTGACATGTGAACCTGCAAACCGAACACAGGTCATTGGAATCATCATAAATTTTTATATCCCATACATGTGTTTTTCCCTTTATATGAATGGGTTTGCAAATGCCTTTCACTTTTCCACTTGTCACGGCTTTAACGTGATTGGCATTTATTTCCACACCAACGCCAATGAACATTTCGGGATTCACTATTAAAAAACTAGCAATGCTTCCCAGTTCTTCGCCCAACATTACATATGCCCCGCCATGGCAAATTCCAAAAGGTTGTTTAGTGCGCTCATCAACTGGCATGCTTGCCGAAATAAAATCGTCGCCAATTTCCAAATACTCAATACCAATGTGTTTTGCCATGGTGTTTTTGAGCATCCATTGGATATCGTTTATCGTATATTTTTTATACCAGATCATAAATAACTAATGTGTTCTTCTTTTAATTCATCGGCGCCAATAAATCTCCCATAAACTCTTGCAAGTGTGATCACATCTTTCATGCAGTACTTATTTATTTTCGCCAGATCTTTTTCTTCATAATAAACTTTGCTCACCATGCTGCCGTCCATATCATCTTTTGGTGATGGAATTCCAAATACATGCGCCAGTAAATTAAGTGAGGTAAAATTTTTATAGTCACCAAATTTCCATAATTCCATCGTATCCAAATGTTGTATCTCCCACGGCTTCTTGCCCTGGATCTGCAGTATTTTCGGCAGTTTCAAACCATTCACCAAAAACCGGCGACAAAGGAATGGATAGTCAAATTCTCTTCCATTATGCGCGCACAAGCAATGTTCTTTTCTATTAAAATGTTTTTGAACCAGCTCATAAAATTCCTGCAATATTTGTTTCTCATTATCGCCCGACAAACATTTCACACGAAATTCGTTGCCGTTGTAATAGCCTAATCCTATGTTAATTACCTTTGCAAATTCAGCAAAGATCCCGGCTTTGTTATAATGTTGTTCAGCTGTGGTGTCCTTACTATACTGCCATTTTGCATCCCATAAATTGCGCGTTTCAGCCTTCAGGTCATCGTACTTATATGTTTGAGGCACAGTTTCGATATCGAGGAACAAAATATGTTGCAATTCACTCATTTGTTAAATTATGTAGATGGATAAATTTAATAATTTTAAAATTCTTAAAATCACACTAAATTTATAAAACAAAAAATAAATTTAAGTACTATTTTTAATGCATATGGAAAGAAGATACAAATTTAAAAGCTTGAACACATTTGCAAGCAATGAGTGGATGGCCAATTCGGCAAAGCGTTACCGCAGCAGTTTTGATAAGGATGAAGTTGATTATGTTCGCAGCGAACTTGCTATATACAATAAGTTATTTGACGAGGAAGATTGGACAGCGAAATTGACTCTAAAAGCTGTAGATGAAAAAGGTGGAAAAGAGCATTGCAGTCTCGAAGAAACCATCACCGTAAAAAAAGAAGAAAATATTTTTTATTTCCGCGATGGTTGGGGTAATGCAACGGCCGGACAATATTGGACAAAAGGATCTTATAAATGGCAGGCTTTTATTGATGGTGTGATGGTTGGCGAAAAAATATTTCACATCAATGAAGTTGGGAAAGTTACCAATAACAATAACCCTTATTTCGTTATTGAACATATCAAATTATTTGAAGGCGATTCAAATGGTTGGCAACAACGTAACCGTAAATATCTAAAGACATTCAATAAAAAATCCACACGGTATATCTGGACGGAAATTAAGTTCAAGAATTTGACCCCGAAAGATTATAACTACGAATTCTACTTGAATTATTTTGATGATGCGGGTCAACCAAAAGCGAGCATTTTACATGGCGCTTATATGGGCGACAATCGTCAGGATTTTTCATATTACATTGAGCGTGGTTGGGGAACAGAAGATGGCGGAACATGGATAGATGATAAATATACCTTAGAGGTAGTATTTAATGACGTTTTGGTTGGTGCGGTAACGTTCAATTGCGGAGACGCAGAAGAGGAAGGGGAATTGGAATTGATCAAAACCATTGAACAAACATTGGCCGTTGGAAATACCGGTGGTGATGTAAAGAAAAATGTGATCGAGAATGCTGACGGAAAAACTCTGGATGAATTGTTAGCAGAGATGGATGGCTTGATCGGATTGGAAGGCGTGAAAAAATCAATTCGTGAGAACATCACGTATTTGAATTTTACAAAAGTACGTCGCGAAAAAGGATTTGAGGACACAGACAAATTATCATTGCATAGTATTTTTACCGGAAATCCCGGAACCGGAAAAACAACGGTTGTAAAAATGCTCGGCAAGATCTATCAAAAGATGGGTTTGCTTACCAAAGGACATGTAGTGGAAGTTGATCGAGCGTCTTTAGTTGGAGAATTCATTGGGCAAACAGCCCCAAAAACAAAAAAAGCAATAGATAGCGCGCGCGGTGGAATTTTGTTTATAGATGAAGCTTACTCCTTAGCACGCAATGATGACGATAGCAAAGACTTCGGAAAAGAAGTTATTGAAACCCTATTGAAAGAGATGAGTGATGGTCCCGGTGATATTGCGATCATCGGCGCAGGTTATCCTAAAGAGATGAAAACCTTTGTAGAAAGTAATCCGGGATTGAAATCACGCTTCTCGCACAATTTCCATTTTGATGATTATTTGCCTGAAGAATTATATGCAATTGCTGTTTATTCGGCGAAGAACAGGCAAGTGACTTTTGCTCAAGATGCTGATGAGTATCTGAAAGAGCAATTAACGGAAGCATATCGTAAACGTGATGATAGTTTTGGTAACGCCCGTTTTGTGAACGCCTTGGTTGACGAAGCAAAAATGGATATGGGTTTGCGTTTGATGAAAGCGCCGGACATGAACGCGTTAACGAACGATGAACTATCTACAATTACATTGGAAGATCTTCGCAATGTGTTCTTATCCGAACAAAAGAAGAAATTGAAATTGGTGATCAACGATAAAGAACTTCAATCCGCTTTAGGCGAATTGAACGAGTTGATCGGCATGGATAAAGTGAAGGAAGATATTAATGAGATGGTGAAGTTGATCCGTTTCTATAATGAGACCGGAAAAGATGTGGTGAATAAATTCTCATTGCATACTGTATTTACCGGAAATCCGGGAACCGGAAAAACAACAGTTGCCCGTATCATGGCAAAAATTTACAAGGCGCTAGGTGTTATCGAACGTGGCCATTGCGTGGAAGTTGATCGTGAAGGTTTAGTTGCAGGTTACGTTGGACAAACGGCCATTAAAACAGCTGATAAGATCGAAGAAGCAATGGGCGGGATCTTATTTATTGATGAAGCCTATGCTTTGGCAAACGCGGCAGGATCAAATGATTTTGGTGCGGAAGCAATTCAGGTTATTTTGAAACGCATGGAAGACCAGCGCGGTAAATTTGGTGTGATCGTTGCCGGGTATCCTCACAACATGCATCAATTTATTGAAAGCAATCCGGGCTTCAAATCACGTTTCGATAAAACATTCTTGTTTGAGGATTATACACCGGAACAATTAATGACCATAGCGCACAATTTGTTGAAGCACGAAGGATTGAAAGCAACTGATGAAGCGGCTGCTCACATGACCGGATATTTAGCTGGCTTATACGAAAAGCGTGATAGCCACTTTGGAAATGCGCGTACGGTTCGTCAAATGGTTGGTGGCGTTGTAAAAAAACAAAATTTGCGTCTGGCTGCCATGGAAGCAAGCAAACGTACGCCAGAGCAACTGGCTACATTAACTATTGATGATGTGAAGCATTTGATAGTGGAAGAAAGTGCTAACAAACAAAGCTTAGGATTTAGATTAGGTGGAAAATAAAACAAAAAAATTACCGCATTCTAGTCACTTTTATAGCAAACTATTTAGGAGCGCATTTTTTGCGCTCCTTTTTATTACGTTTTCGCTTCTGATCGGTACAATTGGCTACCATCATTTTTTTAATATTCCCTGGGTAGATAGTTTTTACAATGCAAGTTTGATCCTAACCGGAATGGGGCCGGTGAATGTTGCTCCTGATAACGCGGCAAAAATTTTCGGTTCTTTCTATGCGATCTATAGCGGCGTAGCGTTTTTAACGAGTATAGCCGTATTGTTTGGTCCTGTGTTTCATCGGTTCCTTCACAAATTTAGATTGGATGTGGAGGAGTAGCTATTTAAATTTAAATCATTTATCTTTAAGTAAATGACCGTTTTATGAGCGATTTCCATATTGATTCTAACATTGCCAAAGCAAAAACCATTTCAACAGCGTACTACAATTCAGAAAAATATTTTGAATTATCTAAAACAAAGATCTTTGAAAGTTCTTGGCAATTCATTCCGGATGCTGATCATGTGAAAGAGATCGACGCTGCTCATCCTTTTATTTTACTGGAAAATTGTTTAGACGAGCCTCTTGTTCTTACAAAAGACAAGGAAAATAAAATTCGTTGCTTGAGTAACGTATGTACACATCGAGGGAATTTATTAGTGTATAAACCTTGCAAACTACATGCGCTGGTTTGCAAATACCATGGCAGACGTTTTTCTTATGATGGAAAATTTGTATCGATGCCCGAGTTCAAAGAAGTAGAAAATTTCCCAACTAAGGAAGATGATCTGCACGAACTTTCGCTTTTTCAATGGGGGAAATTCCTTTTCACAAGCATTGATCCAAAAATTCCGGCCAAAGAAATTTACGGTGATATTCAAAGGCGCTTGGAATGGTTTCCTATGGATAGTTTGCAATTTCGTGAAGATCTATCAAAAGATTACGTTGTGAAAGCAAACTGGGCTTTGTATTGTGAAAACTACTTAGAGGGATTTCATATTCCATTTGTACATGCGGGATTGAATGAAGTTTTGGACTTTGGAAATTATACAACAGAGGTATTTCGATATTCCAATTTACAAATTGGGATCGCAAAAGATGGAGATGCTTGTTTTGATCTTCCAAAGTCTTCTCCCGACTACGGAAAAAATATAGCGGGATATTATTTTTGGGCTTTTCCAAATGTGATGCTCAATTTTTATCCTTGGGGAATTTCGGTGAATTTGGTCAAGCCTATTTCTGTGAATGAGACAAAGGTTTCTTTTTTAATTTACGTTACCGACGCGAGCAAACTGAATATGGGGGCGGGTGGCGATCTTCACAACGTAGAAATGGAGGACGAAGAAGTTGTTGAGAATGTACAGCGCGGCGTTCGTTCGCGGTTTTACAGACATGGACGATATTCTGTTACGCGTGAACAAGGAACGCATCATTTTCATTCGCTAATTGCCGAGTTCATAGGTTAACAAAATCGCACGAGCTTAAAAACCCTTAAAAACCCCGGTTATGAACGGGTTTTCAACTATTTTTGGCTTTTAAAAACCCTAGGGAATCTTTATATTTGTTCTTCTAATTTTTTAAACCTTCCTGAGTATGACCACAGACAAATTTGTATCGCGCCACAATGGTCCGCGCGAGCAAGAAGTGAAGCAAATGCTAAAGAAAATTGGCGTTGCAAGCGTAGACGAACTGATCAACCAAACCGTTCCGGCAAACATTCGTTTAAAGAGTCCTTTGAAAGTTGGCGCGGCTATGAGTGAGTTCCAATACCATAAACATTTGCGTGCTCTTGGAAAAAAGAATAAAGTATTTCGCTCTTATATTGGCTTAGGCTACTACAATAATATTTTGCCGGCAGTCATCCAACGTAATGTTTTGGAGAATCCGGGGTGGTATACGGCATACACGCCATATCAGGCAGAAATTGCTCAAGGACGTTTAGAAGCGATCCTGAATTTCCAAACCATGGTGATGGATCTAACCGCCATGCCAATTGCAAACGCCAGTTTGTTGGATGAAGCAACTGCAGCGGCAGAAGCAGTGTTCATGTTCTATTCAAATCGTAGTCGTGACAAGCAAAAAGCTAACGCGAACAAATTATTTGTGAGCAACACACTATTCCCGCAAGTGATCGACGTAATTAAAACACGTTCAAACCCAGTGGGAATTGAAGTTGTTATTGGTGATATCAACTCAACAAATTTAGATGCATCGTTCTTTGGATCGATCATTCAGTATCCGGATATCAATGGAGAAGCGGTTGACTACAGCAAATACATTGATAAATGTAAAGCATTAGAAATTCAAGTTGCTGTTGGATCAGATCTTTTAGCATTGGCATTATTAACTCCTCCGGGAGAATGGGGCGCTGATGTTGTTTATGGAAATTCTCAACGTTTTGGAGTTCCATTGGGATATGGCGGGCCGCACGCGGCG
Organism: Bacteroidia bacterium; assembly: GCA_044229315.1. GTDB lineage: Bacteria > Bacteroidota > Bacteroidia > B-17B0 > Aurantibacillaceae > Aurantibacillus. The sequence goes on along the minus strand of JBGATG010000002.1, from coordinate 392,474 downwards.
TTCTTTACCTGTAAAGAAGACTACAAACGCTTGATCCCCGGCCGTATCATCGGTGTAAGTGTTGACAGCGAAGGAAATCCTGCATTGCGCATGGCTTTGCAAACTCGTGAGCAACACATTAAACGCGATAAAGCAACATCAAATATTTGTACAGCGCAAGCGCTTCTTGCCATTATGGCAAGTATGTACGCTGTGTATCATGGACAAGACGGAATTCGCGCGATCGCACAAGGTGTTCACAATGCAACAAATACTGTTGCTGAAGAATTGAAAAAAGCAGGATTAGCGATCAATACCAAATTATATTTTGATACGATCGTTGTTGCTTGTGACGCGAAAAAAGTTCACGCTGCTGCCGAAGCTAAAGGAATTAACTTCCGTAAGATCGACGATAAGCATTTAGGAATTTCTTTGGATCAAACAGTAGAGATCGAAGACCTGAATGATATTCTTTCGGTGTTTGGTGCAAAAGCGATTTCAGCCGTAGCTTCATCAAAATTAATTTCTTCGTCTCCTTTAAATCGAAAGTCAGCGTTTTTAACGCATCCGATCTTTAATACTTTCCATAGCGAAAGCGATATGATGCGTTACATCAAACGTTTGGAAAATAAGGATCTTTCCCTGGTACATTCAATGATCTCTTTGGGATCATGTACCATGAAATTAAATGCGGCATCTGAATTGATTCCGTTAACCTGGCCGGAATTTGCAAACATTCATCCATTTGTTCCGGTAGATCAAGCTGCAGGGTATTTAGAATTGATCAATACTTTGGATAAAGATCTTAGTGATATCACAGGTTTTGCGAAAATGAGTTTTCAACCAAACTCTGGCGCTCAAGGTGAGTACGCAGGTTTGATGGTGATTCGTCAATATCACATTGCAAATAACGGCGCACACCGTAACGTTGCTTTGATTCCGCAATCAGCGCACGGAACAAATCCGGCAAGCGCAGCGATGGCTGGAATGAATATTATCATTGTAAAATGTGACGATAAAGGAAACGTTGACATTAACGATCTAAAGGCAAAAGCAGAACAACATAAAGATAATTTGAGTTGCATCATGATCACGTATCCAAGTACGCATGGTGTTTACGAAGAAGGGATCACTGAAATTACAAAGATCATTCACGATAATGGTGGGTTGGTTTACATGGACGGTGCCAACATGAACGCTCAGGTAGGGTTAACCTCTCCCGGAAATATTGGTGCGGATGTTTGCCACTTGAACTTGCATAAAACATTTGCTATTCCTCACGGTGGAGGTGGTCCTGGCATGGGACCAATTGGTGTAGTTGAAAAATTAGCACCGTATTTGCCTTCGCATCCAATTGTAAATACAGGAAGCGAAAAAGGAATTCACGCGGTGAGTTCTGCGCCTTATGGAAGTGCTTTAATTTTGTTAATCTCTTATGGTTACATAAAAATGTTAGGAAGTGATGGATTAAAAGCTGCAACTGAAATCGCCATCTTGAACGCGAACTACATGAAAGAGATCTTAAAAGATCACTATAAAATTCTTTATACGGGAACAAAAGGTCGTTGTGCTCACGAGATGATCCTGGATTGTAACGATTTCAAAATGGCGAGTGGTGTTGAAGTAGCAGACATTGCAAAACGTTTGATGGACTACGGATTCCATGCGCCAACGGTTGCCTTCCCTGTAGTAAATACATTAATGGTAGAGCCAACAGAAAGCGAAAGCAAAGAAGAGTTAGATCGTTTTTGTGAAGCCATGATCTCTATTAGAAAAGAAATTCAAGAGATCATTGATGGAAAAGCTGATAAAATGAATAACGTGATCAAGAACGCGCCACACACGGCGAAATTGATCATCTCCGATAATTACAATAAACCATATGGTCGCGAGAAGGCAGCTTATCCATTGGCATGGGTAAAAGCAAATAAATTCTGGCCAAGTGTTGGAAAAGTTGATAATGCATATGGCGATCGCAATTTAGTTTGTTCATGCGCACCAATTGAGGCGTATATGAATGAAGCTGTAGAAGCATAAATAGAAATTTATGTAATTGAAAAAAGCCATTCATTCGAGTGGCTTTTTTATTTTAACCCTATCCTTCGACACCGGATTCAGTGTCTCCCTCAGAATCGGCGCCCATAGACCTGTAAATCAACATGTTGCGAGCTTTGCAGTGAAAAAAAGTTTTACTATCTTGTAAGGTCGAATGCAAACCACTGTAGGTAATAGCACATTTAACGAGATCGATGCGCTCAATAAAGAGGCATGGAACATCAAAGGCAAGAATGATGATAAAGCCATGGAGCTTGCTACGCGCGCGCTTGAAAAATCTATTGAGATCAACTATTCCGTTGGTATTGCTCAAGCTAAGAAAACTTTAGGCACGCTTTACATATGGATGGCCGAAAATGAAAAAGGCGCGCAGTATTGTTTTGAAGCCATTGCCTTGTTCAGAGTTTTAGGTGACAAGGAAAATGAAGCAACGGTTTACGTAAATCTTGGGACCAATTTCTATTTCTTGTCAGACTATGATACGGCAATGAAATATTATAAGTCGGCCCTCGATCTTGCAACGGAGATAAAGAACAATCTTGGAATGGCAAGTGCACTCAATGGAGTAGGAGCTGTATACTGTGCCATAGAACAATTTGATAAAGCTTTAGAACCCCTTTTAAAAAGCGAGAAAATAAGTATAGAAAGCAATGTGCGTGAACGTTTGATCACGGTGCAAGATAGCATTGCCGAGACCTATTTGAATTTGAAGGATTATGCCAAAGCGTTAGAATATTATACCAAGTGCTACATTCTTGCAACCGAACTGCAGAACAAACAGAGCGAGGCTTATGCGCTGAACGGGTTAGGCAAAACGCACATGGCCTTAAAGGATTTTGATAAAGCAGAGCAGTATTTTGAAAAATGCTTGTTCATCAGAAAGGAAACTGCATTCAAATTTGGTGAGGCAACTACCTATAATGATCTCGGTAACCTTTGTTTGAAGAAGAACGACGTAAACAAAGCGTTGAATTATTTTAAACAAGCCTATGACATCTCAACACAAGTTGGTTCCAAGGAAGGAATTTATCAATCGAGTGAAAAGTTGGCAGAACTATACGAGAAAGAAGGAGACATTGCCGAATCTTTAAAATATTACAAGATCTATCATAATGCTCAGGAAGATGTGCGAAATCATAAAAGTGCGCAGCTTTCGAAGAGCTTTGAGTTACAAAACAAAGTGCTTCAATCGCAAACCGAACGCGCTATATTGGAAGAACGCGCGAAGGAATTGGAAAATTATTCCAATAACCTGGTATTGATGGGCGAGATCGGTCAACGTATTATTTCGCAATTGAATGTGGCTGAGATCGTGGACACGGTGTACGGTCAGGTAAACCGTTTAATGGATGCCGCAGGTTTTGGTATTGGGCTTTTCAAAGAAGACAAACAACAGATCATCTTCCCTTTATTTATTGAGGGTGGAGAAAAATTCAATGATATTAAGTATAACATGAGCGACGCTGAGCGCCTCGCCGTGGTATGTTATCAAAGCAACCGTGAGATCATTATCAATGATTTTGAGGCAGAGAAAGAGAAATATTTCAAAGGCACTATGACGCCAACCTTTGGGAAAAATCCTTCATCCATCATCTATTTACCTTTGATCTTGAAAGGAAAACCGGTTGGCGTGATCACAGTTCAGAGTTTCCGAACTAATGCCTACAGTTTGTACCACGTAAACGCACTACGAAATTTGGCATCGTATACTGCTATTGCTTTAGAGAATGCGAGTTTGTATGAAGAGCAAGAGCGACAAATTGCCGAACGTACAGCGGAAGCGGTTCTAAAAAAAGAGGAAGTAGAACGCGCCTATCAGAATAATAAATTATTAAGTGAATTAGGACAGGAGATCACTTCAACGTTGAACTTTGAAGAGATCTTTAATAAATTATATCAGTGCGTTTCTAATTTGATGGACGCCGGATTCTTTGGTGTACGTGTATATAATCCTCAAAAAAATACAGTAGAATATAAGTACGGAATTGAACATGGTGTAAGGCATCAGGAAGTTCAGGAATTCCCTATGACGGATACTGAGAATTATTCTGTATTATGTATTGCCAGCAAAAAAGAGATCTTTATCAATGATCTTTCAGTTGAGTACAAGAAATATACCAAGCAAATAAGAGTTGTTGTTGGTAACATGCCGCACTCGTTGATCTTCTATCCGATCCTTATCGGCGAAAAAGTATTGGGTTGCATGAGCGTACAGAGTTTTGAGAAGAATGCATACACCGACTATCATCTAGATATATTGAAAACATTGGCCACCTACGCAGCCATTGCAATGGAGAATGCCAATTTGTTTGAGGTGATGGAGGAAAAAGTGGCAGAGCGTACGCTAGAAGCTGTGAAACAAAAGGAGGAGATCGAACGTACGTATAAGAGTACAAAATTACTAAGTACTATTGGAAATGATATCACGTCCACCTTATCTATCGACGAGATCATTGACAAAGTGTATTCGAATCTCAATACGTTAATGGATGCTTCTGTTTTAGGAATAGGTATTTATAACGAAACGGAGAAAGGATTATTCTTCCCGGGATCAATAGAGAAGGGAAAAAAGCTACCACAGCATACATACTCGCTGGAGAACAGTGATCGTCCGGCGATAAAAGCGTTTGTGTCGCAAGAAGATTATATGGTGAATGATTACACCGACTTCTTAGTGCGTTCTGGTAAGATCAAGCAAACTGCCATTGTGGGCGATATGCCGGAGTCGATCATTTACGTTCCTGTAACTCACAATAACAAACGCCTGGGTGTGATCACCGTTCAGAGCTTTAGAGCCAACGCATATAACGATTACCACTTGCAATTGGTAAAGAATTTGGCCGTTTACGTAGCCATCGCTATAGAGAACGCGAATCTGTATGCGAACCTGGAAGAACGCGTTATTGAACGTACAGAGGAAATAAAATCGGCCTATCAGAACAATAAATTATTAAGCGATCTTGGTCAGCAGATCACCTCTACACTTAACCTCGAAGAGATCTTTGCGAAACTCAACGAATATGTGATAGGCCAAATGAATGCCGACATTTTTGCTGTGCGTTTGTATAACCCAACTAAAAATGTGATCGAATACAAATATGCCGTTGAAAGAGGAAAGCGTTTGGAGGGAATGGAAGTGTCGATGGATAACCACGATAATTATTCTGTATGGTGCGTTCGAAACAGGAAAGAGATCTTCATTAACGACAATGAGAAGGAGCATACCAAGTACGTAAAGAAAATTCACGTGGTGGCCGGCGATATGCCACACTCGCTTATTTTTGTTCCTGTTGCTGTGGGTGAACGTGTGCTGGGATGCATCTCTGTACAAAGTTTTGCGCGAAACGCGTACACCGATTATCATTTGGACATTATTAAATCCATTGCCACCTATACCGCGATTGCCTTACAAAATGCGCATTCGTTTGAAGTGATGGAAGAAACCGTGCGTCAACGAACACTAGAAGTTACCAAGCAAAAGGAAGAGATTGAGCGCACATTCAGCAATACAAAATTATTAGGTAAGATCGGTAATGATATCACATCAACGCGTTCGCTGAACGAGATCATTGATAAGGTTCATGCTAATTTGAACACCCTGATGGATGCTACCGGTTTTGGCATCGGCGTGCATAAACCTGATACGAACCAACTCCATTTCCCATTATATATTGAGGAAAACAAGCGTCACAACGAGATCACCAATAATTTGGCCGACAAAGACAAGTTGTCGTGCATTTGTTTTAACGAACGCCGGGATATCATCATCAATGATTTTCATACCGACATTGTAAATTTCCTTGGTCATTTGCCGCCGGTTCAGAAAGGCAAACATCTTGAGTCGATCATTTTCTTACCGCTTGTTCTAAATGATAAAGCGCTTGGTGTGATAACTGTACAATGTTTTTCTAAGAATGCCTATACAAATTATCACGTAGAGATCTTGCGTAACATGGCGGTGTACGTGGCAATTGCGTTGGATAACGCTAATTTATATGAGAGCCTGGAAGAGCGTGTAAATGTACGTACGCAGGAAATCAATAGAGCGTATGAAAATAACCGTTTATTGAGCGAGATCGGCCAGCAGATCGTTTCTTCCCTGAATTTTGAGGACGTATTTGAACGTTTACATAAATACATTTATCAGTTGATGGACGCCGAGTCATTTGGTGTTCGCGTGTATCATGAGGCAGAAGATGTGATTGAGTATAAATACGAGATCGAAAAATTAAAACGTGATCATGTAGGAAAGAAATTGCCGGCTGATCCAAACCGAAACTTCTCTGCCTGGGTTATTAAGAATAGGAAAGAATTGGTTCTCCATGACTTTATGGCGGACTATAAGAAGTATTTGAAAGAAGCAACACTGGTGGGTGGAGATACACCGCAATCAGCCGCCATGGTTCCGATTGCCTTGGGTGATCGTGTTTTGGGCGCTATGACCGTGCAGTCGTTCAAGAAAAATTCCTATACCGAGTACCACGTTGATATTCTAAAAAATCTTGCGACGTACACCGCCATTGCATTTGATAACGCCGCACTTTACGAAACCATGGAAGAAAAAGTACGGGAACGTACAGCCGAAGTGGTACTTCAAAAGGAGGAGATCGAAAAAACGTACGAAAATACCCGGATCTTAAGTCAGATAGGAAAAGATATTTCAAATACATTCTCCATCCAAGAGATCATCAGCAAAGTTTACGGCAACATCAATACGTTAATGGATGCAACCTGTTTTGGAATTGGCGTGTATCGCGAAAAATCGAATGAGATCGTTTTCCCGGCAACTATTGAGCGTAAAAAGACCTTGATGCCGTATACGTATAATTTGAATGATTCCGATCGTCCTGCGGTTTGGTGTTATAGAACTCAAAAGGATTATATTATTAATAATTTTAGCGAAGAATTCGTGCGAAATAATAAAGTGCGCGACTATCAAGCTAAAGAAGGAGACAATCCGGAGTCCATCATTTATGTTCCCATAACGCAAAGTAACAAGCAGATCGGTGTAGTGACCGTTCAGAGTTTTAAAGCCAATGCCTATAAGGAATATCATTTGCAGATCTTAAAGAATCTTGCTGTTTATATTGCCATTGCGATCGATAACGTTTCGTTGTACAATAATCTCGAGGATCGCGTACGTGAACGTACCGAGGAAATTGAGAAGAATTACGATGATACGCGTTTGTTAGGTGAGATCTCAAAGGAACTGAGCTCATCGCTTTCTATCGAGACAATTATTAGTTCGGTATACAAGAATATCCATCAGTTGATGAAAGCTGATTCATTTGGTATTGGAATTTACAATCCAAAGAAACAAACGCTTGATTTTAATGGTTTCCGCGAAAATCAAACGGTGCTGGAGCCCCTGAGTATCGATGTGAACGATCAAAATCGTTTGGGTGCGATCGCTTTCAAACAGAAGAAGGAGATAGTTATAAACGATTTTGTAGCCGAGTTTGAAAAGTATGTAAAATTGGTACGCAAACCGGTGAAGGGTAACGACAATATGTCTATTATCTATTTGCCACTAGTCTCTAAAGGAGAGGCCATCGGTGTGATCACTGTACAAAGTTTGGATAAGGACGCTTACTCAGAGTATCAGTTGAATATTCTTCAAAATTTAACGGTATCAATAGGGATCGCTTTAGACAATGCGGCCTTATACGAAAATCTTGAGGAGAAAGTAAAGGAACGTACACTTGAGGTAACGCGACAAAAAGAGGAAGTAGAGCGAACTTATGCCAACACCCGTTTGTTAAGTGAGATAGGTAAAGAGATATCAACAACATTGTCTATAGAGGGAATTATCACAAAAGTTTATTCGCATATCAATGAATTAATGGATGCGTCGGCTTTTGGGATCGGAATCTATCGCGAAAAGGAGCAGGATATTTATCACCCTTGCGTTATTGAGAAAGGAAAAAAATTACCGCCGTTCTCTTATACCTTGAACATGGACCGTGTGTCGGTGAATTGCTTCAAGGAGAACAAAGAATACCTGATCAATGATTGGGCAACAGAGATCGCGCGCACTACTAAAGATACCAAAGTGATCATTGGTGAGAGTCCTCAATCCGTGATCTATATTCCACTCAACAATAAAGATAAGACCATTGGGGTTCTTTCAGTGCAAAGTTTTGAAATGAATGCGTACAAAGAATATCACATGAATATTCTTCGTACACTTTCCATTTATATCGCGAGTGCTATTGAAACAGCGAACCTGTATAAGGATATGGAAGATCGTGTGGAAAAACGTACAGAAGAGATCCGGGTGGCTTATGAGAATACACGTTTGTTAGGAAAGATCTCTGAGGATATTAGTTCGTCACTTTCGGTGGAAACGATCATCGCTAAAGTATACCAGAATGTGAACAAGATCATGAAGGCTGATTGTTTTGGTATTGGTGTTTTCAACAAGAACAATAACAAACTCGAGTTCCGCGGTTTTGTGGAGAACGATCAACTAATGGAAGATTTTGCTTACGACGCGAATGATCCAAACCGTTTGGCTGCGCACTGCTTTAGCAAGAATCAGGAGATCCACATCAACGATTACACTGTTGAGTTTGTGAACTACATTAAAGGAATGCAAAAACCAGTGTCGGGTAAGGATTCTACGTCTATTATTTATTTGCCTTTATATTCCAAGGAAAAAGCGGTGGGCGTGATCACGGTGCAAAGTTTCAGGAAGAATGTGTTCAATGATTATCACTTTAATGTATTAAAAGGAATTGCAGTATCCGTTGGCTCAGCTTTAGATAACGCGAGTTTGTATCAAAATCTTGAGGAAAAAGTGAACGAACGTACGGCTGAGGTAGTGAAACAGAAGGAGGCCATTGAAAAGGCCAACGAGAACACACGTTTGTTAAGTCAGATCGGAAAAGACATTACATCGTCACTTTCCATTGCTGACATCATTGAAAAAGTTCACAGCAATGTGAACAAATTGATGGATGCCACGGGTTTTGGCGTAGGTGTTTATAATAAAGATACCGAACAGATCATTTTCCCAACTTATATCGAAGGTGATGAAAAATTTGAGGCCATTGCCTACGATAAACACGACATGAATCGCTTGACCAATGTTTGTTTTTATAACAGACGTGAGATCATGATCAACAATTTTCTTAAGGAGATCAAACTTTATATTTCCAACTATGTTCCGCCATTAAAAGGGCAGAATGTGGAGTCGATCTTGTATTTGCCTTTAATATTTAACGATAAGGCACTTGGCGTAATTACTGTACAGAGTTTCAAACGTAACGCTTACCAGGATAACGATCTTCAGATATTAAAGAACCTTGCAGTATACGTTGCTATTGCTATAGACAATGCCTCGTTATACGAAAATATGGAGCAACGTGTAAGGGAACGTACGAAGGAAGTTACGCTTCAAAAAGAACAACTTGAGAAGAATTTTAATGATACTAAATTGATCGCGCAGATATCAAAGGTGATCACAGCATCACTTTCGGTAGAAACCATTGTTTCAATGGCCTATGAGAATATAAACAATTTGATGAGTGCGGAAGCTTTTGGAATTGGATTATACAACGCTAGCACAAAAAGCTTGCAATTCAATGGTTTTATTGAGCGTAATAACAAATTGCCTTACTTTGAATTTTTCTTAAAAGACAAGGAGAGATTTGCCGTTTGGTGTTTTGAAAATGAACAGGAGATGCTGATGAATGATGTGCAAAATGATTACAACAAGTACATTAAAGATCTGGGTAAACCGCCAATTGGCGACGCGCCACAATCTATTATTTACATGCCATTGTTCTCTAAGGATAAAAAGATCGGAGTTATTACGGTGCAGAGTTTCAACAAAAATGCGTTCTCTGAGTACCAATTAAATATTTTAAGGAACATTGCTAACTCCATCGCTATTGCGGTTGATAATGCGGCACTTTACGAGAATATGGAAGGTAAAGTGAAGGAACGCACGGAAGAAGTATTCACGCAGAAAGCAATTATCGAAGCCAAGAACAAAGATATTACGGACAGTATCCAATACGCTAAAAAGATCCAATTGGCCTTAATGAGTGAAACGCAACTGTTCAACGAAACATTCAAAGAGAACTTTGTGTTGTTCAAACCAAAAGATATTGTGTCTGGTGATTTCTATTGGGCAACAAAGAAAATTGCGCCGGTAGTAAATGAAAAAGGTGAACTGGAAAATCACGAACTATTCTACCTAGCGGTTTGCGACAGCACTGGTCATGGTGTGCCCGGAGCCTTCATGAGTGTGTTGAATATTTCATATTTGAATGAAGCGATTAACGAGAAGAATATTTCTGAACCCAATGAGGTTTTCAATTTTGTTCGTAAAAAACTTACAACAAATCTCGGAAGAGGCGAACAAAAGGACGGATTTGATGGAACACTTTTGTGTGTGAATAAAACGACCGGAACTGTAACGTATTCGGCAGCGCTGAATTCACCAATTTTGATCTCCGAAAAATCAATGACCGAGCTAAAATGCGATCGTATGCCGGTTGGTTCGAGCGAAAAACAAGAGAAATTCTCCCTAAATACCGTAAATATCAAAAAGGGAGATCGGTTGTATATCTATACAGATGGTTATGCCGACCAGTTTGGAGGCCCAAGAGGCAAGAAATTCATGTCTAAAAAACTAAATGAGTTCATTCAGTCCATAGCCGGCCTTTCCCTAAGCAAACAGTCCGAATTGCTGTTCCGGATCTTCGAAGATTGGAAGGGCGGATTAGAGCAAATCGACGATGTTTGCATAATCGGATTAAAGTTCTAAATTTGCTTTGCATTTTGTGTAAGGTTAGACTCATAATTGCCTCTCTTTTTTGTGGGTTGTTTTTGTTTTCACAAAACGACAGGACAAAGGATTCTTTGATCGCTTCTATCGAAGCTTGCAAGATCGACACTCAAAAAGTTTCTAAGTACGCAGAATTGGTGAAGTATCTTCAATCGGCTCATCCAAATGAAGTTGAAGAATATGGTAAGAAATGTTTGGATCTGGCTCAAAAAATTGGATACCGTCGCGGCGAAGCTATGGCCTTTGCCGGTTTGGGCGAATTTCATAACGCGCGTGGAACATATGGCATGGCACTCGAGAATTTTATTCCTGCCACAAAGATCTACGAAACATTAAAGGATTACAAAAACGCTTCACGCATCAGCAATTCTATTGGGAATACCTATTTGGGATTGAACAATTATGAAAAAGCCTTAGAATTCTATAAGCTTTCTTATTCGCAGGGAGAAATTGCCAATAGCAAGTTGGCCAAAGCTACGTCCGCTGTGGGTATTGCTAATATCTACATGAAGCAGGAGAAATATAAGGAAGCGATCGAAGAATTGATGTACTCTAAGGATGTTTATGAAAAATCAAACAAGGATTATTATGCAGCATTTGTTTACGCTACACTAGGTGAGGCATATTGCGGTATCGGCGATCTTGATTCGGCTACCTTTTATGCAAAAATGGCAATGCCTTTAATGATGAAACACAATTCGCGTTACGGTCAGGCATTAACCTATATGACCTTGGGGAATATTGATTTCAAAAAGGATAAATTGAATACCGCGCTGAATAATTATTTCCAAACCCTGCAGATCGCAGAAGAAGATAAAGCGGTGGATAATCAAAAAGAAGTGTGCTTACAGATCTTTAAATTATTTGAGAAGAAGAACAATCCTGCTCAGGCTTTAGCATATTTCAAAAAATACACGTCACTTAAAGATTCTATTTACAACGGAGAAAGTCGTAATGCCTTGTTTGAATTGCAAACCAAATACGATTCGGATGCTAAAGAGAAAGAGAATAAATTACTACAACAGGATAAAATGATAGCGAAGAAATCTTTACAGAATTCTCGCATTCTTTCTTATTTCATTGCGGGTATCCTTATTTTGGTTGCCGTGTTCACATATGTGTCGTTGAAGAATTTGAAAAAGCAACGTCAGATGAATGTGGTGCTTCAACAGCAAAAAGAATTAGTTGAACAAAGTAGAAAGGAGATCCTCGATAGCATCATGTACGCCAAACGAATTCAAACCACCATTTTGGCGCATCGGGATTTTATTGATAGTCACCTCGCCAACAATTTTGTTTACTTCAAACCCAAGGATATTGTGAGCGGTGATTTTTATTGGGCAACAAAGAAGAACAATCTTTTTTATCTGGCCGTTTGCGATAGTACAGGACATGGTGTACCAGGCGCCTTTATGAGTTTGTTGAGTATCTCATTCCTGAATGAAGCCATTGGAGAAAAGAATATTTTGAAACCGAATGAGATCTTCAACTACGTTCGTCAAAAGTTGATTCACGCCATTAGTAAAGAAGGACAAAAGGATGGTTTTGATGGTGTTTTACTTTGTTTGAATCAGGATACAAAAGAGATCACCTATTCAGCGGCAAATAATCGTCCAGTTGTCATCACCGATAATGTGATCAGAGAATTAGAGTCTGATCGTATGCCTGTTGGTTATGGAGAAAGAAAAGAAGAGTTCAAGCTGCATACTATAAATTTACAAAAGAACGATACGCTTTATTTATTTACCGATGGTTATGCCGATCAGTTTGGCGGACCAAAAGGAAAGAAGTTAATGTACAAGAAACTTCATGAGTTCTTGTTGAATATCTCTAATCAATCGTTCGAATCTCAAACGGAAGCTTTAGGAGCTAATTTCGAATCGTGGAAGGGGAACCTCGAACAGGTTGATGATGTGTGTGTGATCGGTTTAAGAGTAGCCTAATGCGTTTTTCAATAAGCATACTTTTCGCAGTTCTCATTTCTGCTTTTACTCCTGTTAACGCGCAGGATAAAGTAACCGAGCGTCTGATCGCGCAGTTGGGTGAGATGAAAGAAGACACGAACAAGGTTCTTCTGCAATGTAAGCTTGCTAATAATTTTTATTTGTACTACAAAGGCTCGCACGACTCTTCGGATATTAGAAAAGGAGAGCGATATGCCACAGGCGCGCTTACCCTGTCGTCAAAACTTAACTATAAATTCGGTACTGCTAACGCCTGGTTGGAACTTGGGAATTTAAAGTATGAACAAGGCGATAAGGTAAAAGCTTTTGAGTGCTTTCAATCATCCCTTAAGGTTGCTGAAGAGATCACCGCGGATGAAGTGGCCGCAAAAGCGTCTAATAAGATCGGGTACATTCATTGTTACATCATGAATAATCCCGAGAATTCAAAAGAGTATTTTTTTAAAACATTGGAGTTCTACAAACGTCTTGGCAACAAAAGATCCATTGCAAAATCGTTGGTAAATATTGGCGATGTGTACGCGCTTCTTGGGGATAAAAGCAAAGGGATAGAGTACCAGATGGAAGCTTACAAAATAAGCAGCGAGGAAAAAGATTCGGCCGTGATCGAAGTGATTATGGGAAATTTGGGGGATTGTTACACGGAATTAAAACAATATGACAAAGCCGTAAAATTTATTACGCTTGCCCGAAAGATCCAAATGATCCGCAAAGAAATTGGTGGTGTAAAATACAATGACGAACGTTTGGGTGTGATCTATCTTGAAATGAAGGATTACAAGAACGCGGAATTATATCTCTTGAGCGCCTATGAATTTGCTGTGAACAATAATTTTACTGAGCTCACTCTTAAAACAACTAAGCCACTATTTCAATTATATTCTCAACTAAACAATAAAACGAAATCAGATTTCTTTCAATTAAAATACTTATCACTTAAAGATTCAGTTAACAATTTGGAGAAGTTGGCCAGCATAGGTGAGATAGAGAACAACCGGGCGCTGGAAAGGCTTGAAGCTGAAAAGCAAAAGGAGAATGCTGTTAATGACATGAAGCGCGCGGCAGAGAAGAGAATGCAAAATTTGGTGACGGGATTTGTGGTATTCTCATTTATAATGGTTCTTATTTTCTCCATCATCATTTTCCGTCGATTTAAATTCTCAAAAAAGCAAAATGAGATCATTGAAGAGAAACAAAAAGAGATCCTGGATTCTATTCATTATGCAAAACGTATTCAGTCTGCTTTGCTCGCGCACAGGGATTATATTGATTCGCACTTAAAAGATAATTTTATCCTCTTCAAACCAAAAGATATTGTGAGCGGTGATTTTTATTGGGCCGCTCATCGCGATAATAAATTCTATTTGGCGTCTTGCGATAGCACTGGCCACGGAGTTCCGGGTGCATTTATGAGTTTGCTTAACATCGGATTTTTAGGAGAGGCTATTAAGGAAAAAAATATTCTCGAGCCGAATAAGATCTTGAATCATGTGCGCGAACGTTTGATCGACGGAATTAGTAAAGAAGGACAAAAGGATGGATTTGATGGAATTTTAATTTGCGTTGATAAACAAAGTAATAAACTTACTTACGCTGCGGCAAACAACGCGCCTGTTGTAGTGCGTAATGGCGAGCTCCTGGAACTGGAATGCGATCGCATGCCGGTGGGCCAAGGCGGAAGTAACGAACCATTTAGACTTTTTACTTTTGAAACTAAACCTTCCGACATTTTTTATTTGTATACCGATGGTTATCCTGATCAGTTTGGGGGACCGAAAGGAAAGAAATTCATGTACAAACGTTTCAATGATCTGTTGTTAGAGATCTCATCAAAACCCCTGAATGAACAACACGATCGGCTAACCGCCGAATTTGGATCCTGGAAAGGCGATCTTGAACAGATAGATGACGTTTGCGTGATAGCAGTAAAATTCTGATTTCTAAGCACAAAAAATCAAGCCGCTTATTTCGTTTAAAATGTTGTAAATCAATTGTTTAACATTTATTACAGGCCAGCCTTTGTTTATTTATATACCTTTACAAAAAATTAAAACACACAAATTATGAAACGAGCCATCATCATTGGAAGTATCGGTTTATTTATCGCTATTTTTTTAATGTACGGTTGCAACAAACGCAATTCGTTTGTTGATATGAATGAAGAAGTAAAAAAGCAATGGCAACAAGTGGAGAGTCAATACCAACGTCGTATGGATCTGATCCCAAATATTGTTGCTACGGTAAAAGGACAAGCAAATTTTGAGCAGTCAACTTTGGAAGGTATTGTTTCCGCGCGCGCGAAAGCTACACAGGTAACTATTGATCCAACAAATTTGAATGAAAGTAATATCGAACAATTCAAAAAGGTACAAGGAGAATTATCCGGAGCATTATCGCGCCTATTGGCGGTGAGCGAAAATTATCCCGAGTTGAGAACGAATCAGGCGTTTGGCGATCTTCGCGTTGAATTGGAAGGTTGTGAAAATAGAATTGCAGTGGAACGCCAAAGTTATAACGAAGCCGTAAAGGTATTTAATGCGTCCATTAAAAAGATCCCGGGAAGTTTATTTGCGTGGGGTTACACAGACGCGGTTTATTTTGAAGCGGACAAAGGCGCTGAAAAAGCACCTAAAGTGGAATTTTAATTTCCATCATGCTATTTAAATCAAAACCTTTATCTAAAACGGAAGAGGACCGTTTGGTGAACGCCATTCAAAAGGCCGAACAACAAACGTCGGGTGAGATCCGTGTGCATTTTGATGCAAACAAAGTAGATTCCGCCTTGGAAAGAGCCAAAGAAATTTTCAGCAAACTAAAGATGCATGAAACTGAATTGCGTAATGGCATTTTGTTTTATGTGAACTTGAAGCAAAAACAATTTGCAGTGTGGGGAGATGAAGGCATCAATAAAAATGTTCCTGAGAATTTTTGGGACGGAATTAAAGATGCCGCTATTACCAACTTCAAACAAGAAAAGATCATTGACGGATTGGAGACCTGTATATTAATGTGCGGCGATCAGTTAAAAAAATATTTTCCTTTGAAAGATGGAGATAAGAACGAATTAAAGAATGATATCTCTTATTAATTTGAAAATGCGTTCCCTTATATCCGTTTTACTTTTACTGTTGTCTTTTTTCTCTTTTTCACAAGTTCCTGAAAAACCAAATCCGCCAAAATTGTACAATGATCTTAGTGGTACAAATTTTCTGGACCCTTCTTCAGCAGAGCAAATAGAGCAACGTCTGGAAGATTTCTATCATACAACTTCCAATCAAATTTGCATTGTAATTGTAGATGATCTTTATGGTATGGATGCTTCTTCGTTAGCATTCGCTATTGGAAATACCTGGAAAGTTGGAAGTGAGAAATTCAATAATGGAATTGTTATTCTAATTAAACCAACCGGCGGTGCGGGAAATCGTGATCTGTTTATTGCAACCGGTTATGGTTTGGAAGGCGCTATTCCTGATCTTACCACAAAAGCCATTCGCGAAAATGAAATGATGCCGCGCATGAAAAACGGCGATTATTACGGCGCATTGGTTGCTGCTATCGACGCACTTGAAAAAGCCGCGAAAGGTGAATACGATGTTGAAGTAAAACGAAGAACCGGAGATCTCTTCAAAGATCATCCTTGGGTATTGATCATCGTGATCATTTTTATTCTTATTATTCTTTTCGGAAAAAACAAAGGCGGAGGAAGTTACGGTGGCGGCGGTGGATATCGCGGTGGCTACATTGGTGGAAGCAGTTGGAGTAGCGGATCTTCAGGCGGTGGCTTCGGCGGTTTTGGCGGCGGAAGTTTTGGCGGCGGTGGCTCCGGCGGAAAGTGGTAGACCAAGTTGGTCGCTGAGCTTGTCGAAGCGTCTTTCTGACAAGTGATATCGTGTCACCCCGAGCGGAGTCGAGAAGCAGAATTAAATTAATTTATCCAACAACGTATTTATTTCCTCTGCATTGTACACGATCATCGCGTGAGAACCATTTTCTATAGCGTGATCAGCTTTCACACAACCAAAATACAAGAGGTGATCATTTGTTCCATGAATATGAATACAATTCTTTGGCACCCTGGTATTCTCCCAATTCACGATCATGTGTACTGAACGCTTAATATAATCCTGCGGCATGGCACTTACCATTTCTTCGAGAGTTTCTCTATAATCTGTTTTAAAACCCAGGAACCAGTGAAATTTAAACGCGTTCAAAATGAGGAAGCGTTCGCTAAATAATTTATAGATCGGCAATAATCGCTGCAGACGAATGGTCCATGGCAGTTCAAATTTATTTTTACAGGTGGAAACAAGAAACACCTTTTCAGCATTCACTAAATGCGACAACTCGCTACACAACATGCCGCCAAAAGAAACGCCTAATAAACAGAAAGGCTTACTTGTATCAATGGCTTTCAGGAACAGTTTCGCATAGTCTTCCAGTTTTACTCCTTCTTCGGGCTGGGGCCAGTCCAACACCTTTATCTCGCAGCCTTTTACCTTAAGTCGCTCAAACAATTTGCCTGTGGTGGCAAGGCCGGGAATAGCGTAAATAATCATGTTTTCCATGTAAATATACGCAATCATTATATTTGATAAAGCCGCTCGAAATCGTAAATTTGTGGGGCTTTTTACATGGCGGATAACGAGAAAGATAGCGGTGGTCAGGACATGACCTTTTTGCAGCACCTGGAGGCTTTGCGCTGGCATTTGGTGCGTAGCGCAGCTGTTATTTTTATTTTAGCCGTTGCCGCGTTTTGTTTACCTAATATTGTTTTTGATAAGGTAATTCTTGGTCCGCTTTATCAGGATTTTATTTCATACCGCGCGCTGTGTTCCTTAGGGCATAAAATGGGAGTTGGAGATGTGATGTGTATCACCGTTTCAGGAAGACCACTACAAACGCTTTCTGCTTCCGAACAGTTTTTTAATCATATGTGGATCTCATTTTTGGTGGGACTCATTTTAGGTTTCCCTGTTTTACTTTGGGAATTATGGAAATTTGTTCGCCCGGCTTTAAAAGATAAAGAACTTGGTCCAGTAAAAGTATTCGTTGTTATAGCGTCTGTTTTATTTTTGATTGGAATTTGCTTCGGGTATTTTTTGTTGTTCCCAATGAGTTACAACTTTTTGGTTGGCTATCAAATTTCCGGGAACGGAATGATACAAACCAACAACACGTTTGATGATTATATTTCCTTGATCTCCACGATGACCTTAGTATCCGGAATTATTTTCGAGATGCCGATCTTAGTTTACTTCCTTACAAAATTAACTTTACTTACGCCCGAATTCATGGCAAAATACCGCAAGCACGCGGTGATCGTAATTTTGATCGCTGCGGCAGTGATCACACCTAGTCCGGATGTGACCTCACAAATGGTGGTTGCAGTTCCCATGTATTTGCTTTACGAGATCAGTATCTTTGTTTCTCGATATGTGGTGAAACGCCAGGAGAAGATCTAGTTTTTTCTACAGAAGTAATTCCATGCTCGCGTGAGGGATTGAGCCATTGTTTGAGCTCCTTTTTTGAGGAACGAAAAAAAGAGCGAGTGGCGAAAGCCCGACCCGAACTTCCAGATTGTGGCGGGTGAGAGGAACGCCCAAAAAACAAAAATTCACCCCTAAAATTCACTATTTATCAGGGATTTAAGCCAGTGGCGTATTTAAGGATTTATTATTTTGGTTTCCAGCAAATTAATAGCATTTTTGTGTACTAAAATCAAATCCAAATGGGATCATCATTTTTAAAGTACATTCCGGCCGCTCTGTTTTTACTGGCCACAAATAATGTGTTAGCACAAAAAGACACAACTAACACACCTCCAAAAAAAGAAGCTTACCGTGCTTCAAATCCAATTGTTGCTGATATTATTCATACAAAATTGGAAGTGAATTTTGATTGGACCTTTTCTCGTCTCAACGGAAAAGCGACTTTGGATATGAAACCACATTTTTATGCAACACGCATGTGTTATTTGAACGCGCGTGGATTTGATATCAAGTCAGTAAAATTATACCAGGTCGTATCTACCGCAGCGGTAAGTACAAGTACCGTAAAAGCAAAACCGGGCGTAACACAGCCTGCCGATAAAGCAAAAAAAGTAGAAGTGAAGATGACCGAACTTCCGTGTACATTTAAATACGAAAGTGATTCTATTAAATTGGATCTTGGTCGTGAGTTCAAAGCCGACGAGCAATTTCAAGTACAAATTGAGTATGTAGCAAAACCTGATGAACTAGAACAAGGCGGAAGTAATGCTATTAGTGGAGATAAAGGCTTGTATTTCATTAATCCAAAAAGTACCAATCCTCACAAGATGCCACAAATTTGGACACAAGGTGAAACACAATCAAACTCGGCTTGGTTCCCAACAGTGGATAGTCCGAATCAAAAAACAACACAAGAGATCTACATGACCGTGTTAGATAAATTCACAACACTTTCAAATGGATTATTGGTTGATTCAAAAAAGAACGCCGATGGAACTCGCACGGATCATTGGAAATTGGATCTTCCACACGCGCCGTATTTAGCAATGATGGGCGTGGGAGAATTTAAAAAATTCACTGATGAACCTTGGAAGGGAAAAGAAATTTCGTACTACGTAGAAGCTCCGTATTATGAGCATGCCAAAGCGATCTTTGGAAATACCAAAGAGATGATCGACTTCTTTTCAACGAAATTGGGAGTTGATTACGCCTGGCCAAAATACGCGCAAATTGTGGTGCGTGATTATGTGAGCGGTGCAATGGAAAACACAAGCGCGACATTACATGGTGATTTTGCAGTGTATGCAACAACGCGTGAAATTTTGGATGGGAATAAAGGGGAAGATATTATTTCACACGAATTGTTCCACCAATGGTTTGGCGATCTTGTAACAACCGAAAGCTGGAGCAATTTGCCACTCAATGAAAGTTTTGCTACTTATGGAGAATACCTTTGGCAAGAATATAAATTTGGAAGAGATGCCGCTGACCAACATCACGCACAAAGCAGAAGCGGATACATGGCTTCGAACAAGCAAGTGAATTTGATCCGCTTTAATTACGAGAACCGAGAAGATATGTTTGATGGGTTCAGTTACAACAAAGGTGGACAAGTATTACACATGTTGCGCAAAGTAGTGGGCGATGACGCGTTCTTCGCTTCATTGAAAAAATATTTAGAGAATCGTAAATTCAAAACTGCCGAGATCCATGATCTACGTATGGCTTTTGAAGAAGTTACAGGAAAAGACATGAACTGGTTCTTTAACCAGTGGTTCCTTGCAAAAGGACATCCGGTAATAGAAGTAACCAAGAATTTTAATTCGTCTGAAGCAACTATTGAGCTGACCGTTGAACAAAAACAAAATTTCAAAAATGTTCCCTTGTATGAATTGCCATTAGAAGTGGATGTTTATCAAAATGGAAAAGTAGTTCGCCATCACATTGTAATTACCGAGCAAAAGCAAACCTTCAAATTTAAATCGGATGGAAATGCAACGCCAAATTTGGTGAATTTTGATGCAGAACGTCAATTGTTGGCCGACCTTACTTACAAAAAAACAACGGAGGAATATATTTTCCAGTATAAGAATGCGCCATTGTATAGCGACAGAATGGAAGCTTTAAAAGAATTATATAAAGAAGTAAGCAAGAATGATGGTGCGTATCAAACTATAAAATGGGCTGCGGAGAATGATAAATATTACCGCGTGCGTCAATCGGCAATTGGTTTCTTGAACAGCTCAGCAAAAGAAAAAGAAGCGGACTTGAAACCTTTGATGACAAAGATCTTCCAGTTTGATAAGAAAACTACTACACGTGCTGAAGCCTTGGAATTTTTAAACACAAACTATGCAAACGATCCTGCGTTGAATGCCATGAACGAGAAAGCCTTGATGGAACCATCATACGCTATTGACGCGGAAGCTTTGGATTATTATGTAAAGAAAGATCCAAAATTGGCACTTGAAAAAGCAAAGCCGTTTGAAAAAGAACCAGGCAAAGCTATTTTGTATACACTATCCGGATTATATGGTGGGCACGGAACGGCGAATGAGATCGTGTTCTTCCACAACAATATGAAAAATTTTGGTGGCTTTGAATTGATCACCTTCTTAAGTAACTATATTAAATTGGCAAAACGTTGCGAAGGTTATTCGGAAGCGCTTACTGCCGCTCGCGATTTTGAGATCATTGCCAAGGATGGAGGTCGTTTTACAAAGAGTGGAGCAGTTAAAGGATTGAAAGATCTGTTAGCTGTATGGACCAAAAAAGAAACGGACGCTAAGGCAACTTCTATGGCCGAGAAAGATCTGAAAACAATTACCGAAACAAAAGATATTATTGCCGGGTTATTGAAGGGTGTGAGTTAAAATAGAAATTGAATGCATAGAAAGCCGCGGGAGACTTCTCGCGGTTTTTTATTGCTGATTCAACAACGTTACATACCCCGTTTTAATGGCAGGTTTCTTAGTGAGCTCGTTCAGATAATTTATTTTCCAAACGTAAACGTCTTGTTTGCAAGGTTCGCCTTTGAATTTTCCGTTCCAGCCTTTGTCAAGATCGTAAGTAGAAAATAATTTCAATCCATCTCTGCTAAAGATCTCCATTTTGTAATCCGTCAATCCAACGGTTACCGGTTTAAATTCATCGTTCAACCCATCGTCAGTTGGTGTGAATACGTTTGGAACCCAAAAGCGAAACTCAGGCGAAATATAAACTTCTTTGATCATCACATCCTTGCAATCAAATTCGTTGATCACCGTTTGACTAACCTTATAAACCCCCGGGTAAATGTATTTGTGTTTTTCATTCATGTAAGGAGAGATCACACCATCACCAAAATCATAATTCATATCCACAATATTTCCTTGGGTCATGCTCGAAAATTCTATCTCTGGCTCAAATATGGTGGTTACACTTGGCGATGCAACGAAATCCGCTTTAGGACTCGGGAAAACAGTTACTTCAAAAACAGGCGATACAATTGTATCCGGACAAATACCATCCCGATACATGGTTACAATTACAGAATGTGTTCCGGCTGGAGAAAAAATGTGCGTTGGTTCGGAGTAGTAATAGGAGTTGGCTCCATTGATATTCCAAACATAACTGCAGCTATATTCGCTTACACTAGTATTCTTGAATGTCAAAGTACCCGGATCGCAAAGTGTGGCTGGTAGATTATCTACTTGTGGTTTTGGTCTGTCGTAAAGTGTAATCACTCCTTCGGCCGAATCTCTGCACACATATTGTGAGCCGCGCATTTTAATGTAATACGTTCCTCCGGAACTAAAACTTACGTCAGTACTTGAAAGTGTTGAAGTGAGTGGTATGGAAGAACCTCCAAAATCAGAATAAAATTTAGCGGCAGCATCGTAAAATCCGCCTACATTAAAATTGAAGGTGTTGGTCTTGATACATTGAATGCCTGAAGGAATATTGAACTGCACATCGAATTTCGGATAGATGTAATAGGTTTTCTTGATGCTATCCACACAAGGCAAGCCTTTATTAATAACTAAAGTGATCACATGTTTACCGGTGTCTAAAGGCCCGTAAACAAAAGTTGGATTTTTTTGTGTAGATGTATCTGACGTGGAACTTGTAATGCCAAAATCCCAATTGTAGGTCATTCCGAAATTACTAAAGCTTTGATTCTGGAATGTTTGTACCAAACCATCACACTTATTCAATTGAGTTGGAAAACCTGCTTGTGCACTCGCAGTACAATTGATCACCTGATATTTGTAATCGCGAAAATGTGTGCTCAATAATTTTCCATTACGGTATTCTTTCACTGCAATACACATCACCCAATCGCCTATTAATTTGGGAACACCAAACAAAAATCCATTTTGTGGATTAATAGATACTGCCGGATTTGATTTCATCGGATAGGTGTAACTATACGGAGGTTGATAGATCACACTCGCCAAACTGATCTGGTTTGAACTTACACGATAAGCCGGACTCAGACAATACACGAGCGAATCACCATCAACATCTGTGGCCACGTGATTGTAAGCAATTTGTTGTCCTTCGCAAATGTACAAAGGCGGATAAGATGTAAAGCGCGGAGAGCTATTCATGCCCACACTATCTACATCGGGAATGTAAGCCAGATACGAAACGCCTTGCGTAAGCGGAGCGGAGAGATTAAGTGAGTTGGCGTTTCGGCAACAACTTTCAAAACGTAAAATATATCCTCCCGGACTTGTTGGCAGCGTAACCGTTTTTGTGTACACCGCTTCTTGCACACAAATTCCCACCGGATTTTGCATGCAGTTATTTAGATTTGGCGTAGGAACTTTTGTTATTAAAGGTGAGCCCATGTCAACTTGGCTAACGATATCAGTGGTATCGTAATTCCAAACATTGATCATGGCTGTGGAATTTGAATCAATATGCCAAGTACTGCAATCAATATATAATTTTAAAGTAATGCGATAAGTGCCTGGCCATAATGCGTCGTAAGACAATTCTCCGCCAACAATATGTGTTGATCTGAGTTGCAGGAATTGAACAAAGAGTATCGCAACTAAAAAATATTTGATTTTTTTGAGCACCGTAACCAATAAAAATAGCAAAATTTATCGGAAAAGACTTTGTAAAACGTTAAAAATCAGGTGGTTTTAACAAATTGCTGTTCGGGACTTAAGTGCCGAACCTATTAAAAAGTACAAGACGAAATTGTTTTAAAGTCGGGATTTAAATCCCGACCAACTTAGAACTCATCCGACGCTTTCACTAGAGTAACGTGGCCTACATGGGTTTCGAACTTCTCGCTCACATCATTATAAAAGCGCGCTTTCCAAATGTAGATACCCTGAGCACAAACCTTACCACCCATTTTTCCATCCCAGCCTTTGTTAGGTTCGGTTGTCTCAAACATGATATGTCCCCAGGTGTCAAAAATGGTGAATTTGTAAGAACGCACACCAATGGTAACCGGATAAAAAAGTTCGTTCAAATTATTTTCGTCGGGCGTAAATGCATTAGGTGCCCAAAAACGAAATTCAGGAATGATCTCAACGGTTTGTGTACTTGTTGCCGAACAACTAAAGTTATTGACGATAGTTTGCGTAATGGTATACGTGCCTGGCGCTGCGTAACTGTGAATACCGCCAAGTTGATACGCACTGCTCGCGTCACCAAAATCGTAAGAGCAACTGGTGATGCTTCCACTTGTTCCGTTGGTAATTGTAATTTCGGGATCAAAGATACTTGTGCGCTGCGGCGAAGCTGTAAAAATTGGAACAGGCAAAGGATTTATAGTAATGCTTGTAAAGCCAACCGAACTTGTGTCTGGACACGGCGCACCGCGATACATGGTTAAGAGCACGCTGTAAGTTCCCGAAGGAGAAAATGTATGTGACGGTTCATAAGCTGTGGAACTTGTTGCATCACTAAATTGCCAGAAATAAGACCCGGGATATTCGGAACTACTTCCATTACTAAACGCTATTGTTCCTGGATCACATAATTTGGTGTCGAAATTGTTGATCTTGGCTTGCGGTCTTCCCAGGATGCGTATGGAATCCATGAACGTGTCTCTGCAGGCGAATTGTTTTGCGATAAGCGTGACGGAAAATACCCCGGCTGTTGTATACGTAATTCCTGTTGGGCTTTGCAAAGTAGATGTCGCCGGATTTCCTGATTGAAAATTCCAATTGTAAAACGTGTTGTTGGTAAGAAAAGTTCCTGCAGTGGCAAAATTCACCGAATTAGATTTCAAGCAATAGCGAGAAGGTTTATTGAAATTAATATCCAAGGGCGGATAAACATAAACCGCTTTTTTCAAAGTATCAGTACAAGAACCGCCCCTGTTCACAATAAGTGTTACGAAATAAGTGCCGGTATCTTGATAAGTATACGATGGGTTAAATGCAAGAGACGTATCGGCGGTTGAATTGGGATCACCAAAATTCCAAAAGTAATTTTGACTTTGTGATTGATTGATACTGGTATTGGTGAATGTGATTGTTTGTCCAATACAATTTTTACTTTGATCGGCAACGGCAGCATCAACGGATACAGTACACACCTTAACTGAAAATTGAAAATCGCGGTAATGCTTACTCAACAACACATTGTTTCGCCACTCTTCCACACAAACACTCACTACAAAACTTCCAACTAAGTTTGGTTTGCCCTGTAAAAGCCCTGTACTTGAATTGATAGTTAGTGAAGGATTAGAAGCTACCGGATAATTTTGACCGAATGCCGCGGCGTAATTTACAGAGGGATATGGTGGTGGAGGTGGAATAATTGGACACACCGTAGCTGTAGGGCAGAAATTTGAATTTCCATTTCCGCCAAGCGAGGGACAACATTGATCTAAACCTTGCAAAGGCGTACTAAATTTATAAACCAAAACATCTCCATCGGGATCCGTTGCTGAATGATCAACGATCAGATCCAATTTATTACAAATGTCGATCGGAGGAAAATTATTAAAGTGTGGCGAACTGTTTGCCCCAACAACTTCGGGCCCGGGAATGAATGCGGTATAAGAAGATCCTTGCGTATCACTCATCACGAGATTAGAAATATTGGTTGCCCTACAACAACGTGTGTAAACTAAATTGTAACCTCCGGCTAACGGCGGGAGACTAACCGTGTCAATAACATAGATACCTTCTTCCACACAAGGGTGTACAATAGTAATACAGGTGTTGGTAATACTCCCCGGGATGAGACTAATGGTTGGTGCGCCCATGTCCACTTGTTGAACAAAATTTCCCAGTGCGTCAAAAATAGTAACGTAGCATTGTGGGGAAGGTGCGCCAACTCCGTCAAAAGGTGCGCCATTGCCATCGCAATCTCGGTAGATCTTAAGTGTAAGCTTGTATTTGCCGGCTGCAACTTGATCATAGATCAACTCGCCCCCAATAATATGATAAGCCACTGTTTTTTGGAATAAAAACAAAGCCAGAACAAGGGAAAAGATGTATTTAATGTTCTTTACCAAAATTTAAGCACCACATAGTAAAATTAATGATAAAATAGGGCATTTTTAGTTAAATTTGTGTAGATGAGAAGGCTTTTTTTGTGTCTGGTATTGTTTATCCATGTAAGTGGCGAAGCGCAGTTATGGATAGGCATGGATACTATTACTGTTCAGGAGAGCGGGTATGTTCTAAAAATGCCTTGGGCTGGCGGTATAAACGCGGCAACGTTCTCTAATTGCGACGTAAATTTTGATGGCAAGAATGACCTGGTTGTTTACGATAAACTCAACAATTCCGCTTTAGGAATGTACAAGTGTTTTGTGAATGTGGGAACAACCGGGCAAGCAAAATACCAATATCAACCACAACTTACAGGCCGTTTTCCAACCACGTATTACTGGGCGGTGATGTACGATTATAATGCCGATAATAAAACGGACCTTTTTATTTCTATTACCGGAGGAATTCAGGTATGGAAAAATATCGGCAATGCTACAACAGGATTAAAATTTCAAATGATGTATTCGCTTTTGTATAGCGATTACAATCCAAGCGGATCGCCCATGGTGGCAAATATTTATGCCGGCGGTGTAGGAATTCCCGGATTTGCCGATGTAGATAACGATGGTGATATGGATATATTGACCTTCAGCGCCAGTGGTGTTTTTGTGGAATATCATAAGAACAAACAAAAGGAGTTAAGTTTACCTAACGATAGTTTACGTTTCATTTTAGGTGATGGATGTTGGGGAAATTTTAGCGAGAGCGCTTGCCAGGTAAGTTTGGCCGTTTGTCCAAATCCAAAACCTGCCGAAATTCCAGACTATCAAAAAGTGCAACACGCCGGTGCAACCTTGATGTGCTTCGATAGAGATGGTGATGGCGATCAGGATCTGATCTTGGGAGATATTTCTTGCCCAACCATTGAATATTGCGAAAATGGAGGAGATATCAACGAAGCGAACATCACTGATACTACAAAACTTTTTCCAAACTATCCCAACAAATCAAGCACTACTCAAATTCAATTCAATTCATTTCCGAACACATATTACGTAGATACAGACAATGACGGTGTGCGGGAATTGATAGCGGCACCCAATACATTTGGAAGTGAGAATGCCAATAGTGTATGGTTATATAAAAACACCAGCGGCACGCCAACGGTGAATTTCTCTTTTGTAAAAAAGAACTTCTTACAGGATGAAATGATCGAAGCCGGACAAATGTCGCGCCCGATTTTGCTAGACTATGATGCCGATGGAAAAAAAGATCTCATCGTAAGCGGTGGAGGAATTTATTTGAATAACGGGCGTCGTCCGCGCATGTTCCTTTACAAAAATGTGGGCACAACAACCCAACCTAGTTTTTCTCTTGTAACAAAAGATTACGGAAGCTTGTCAACGGTTATGAATTCGTCCATTATTTGTTCTTACCCTGCGCCGGGTGATATTGATAATGATGGTGACGAGGATCTGGTGATGATCACCAACGCCAACACTTTGAGTTGGTATGAAAATACAGCAGGCGCTGGAAATCCATGTAATTTCTCAGTGTACAAACATAATTTCTGGAGCATTAATTTTCCTTCGAGCGACGGAATTCCCCAGTTATTTGATTATGATAAGGACGGAAGATTGGATTTGATGGTAGCAACCAAAAATGGTAAAATATATTATTACCGTAATAATGGAACAGCCAGCGCGCCAACATTTACCTTGATGAGTGGATCGTTTCCAAACGTGTCTTTGAAAGGAGATTTCTTTATTTATGGAATTGATGGATTTGGTTCAGCGCACTTTTACGACGATGCCGGATCAACAAAATTGTTGGGCGGATGTATCTCAGGCCAAATTTATTATTTTGATGTACCAAGTGTTGCTACAAGTTCATGTACACTTATTGACTCCACTGCTAATGGAATTCTCGAAGGAACATTTTCTTCCCCTTGGTTCGAAGATATTAACGGCGATGGAAAACGCGATCTGTTTGTTGGTAACGCGGGTGGAGGAGTTACGTTTTATTCATCAAAAGCGCCCGACATTGGCGTAAAAGAAATTTTTGAGGGAGAAGATCCCTTTGTCATCTACCCAAATCCAACGCGTGATCATGTTACTATAGAGACTAAGAATGGATTTTCAATGATCACGTATGTTCAACTAACAAATACTCTGGGAAAAACTATTCGTTCAGAGAAAATGAACAAACACGCTTACGAGATGAACATTTCGGATCTTCCCGATGGAATTTATATTATGAATGTTACTCAAACATTCAACGATCAAACATTTACCAGTACTAAAAAAATAATTAAGCGTTAAGCTTATGACCGACATCAACAAGATCTTAGAAAAACAACCCATTCTTTTAATTGACGGACATTGTATCTTATGTAACAACAGCGTTAATTATTTATTGAAACGCGAAAAGCAAAACGGACCTAAATTGCATTTTGCCCCTGTGCAAAGCGAAACAGGAAAAGCCATCATGGAGTATTTTGAGATCCCAAAGGATATTGAGACCATGATCCTGATCAAGAATTATTCTGTACACATAAAATCTTGCGCTGCCTTACGTTTAACTTTGTACATGAAAGGCTTATGGCCTTTGTTGGTGGTATTTGTTATTATTCCGCCACCACTTCGTAATTTGGTTTACGATTATATTGCAAAACGTCGCTACAAAAAATTTGGTAAAACCGAAATGTGCGCGATGATCGATCCGAAATTTAGAGAGAGATTTTTGGAGATTTGATTTTTTTTGCCACGGAGTCACGGTGGCGCTGAGGTTCACTGAGAATTTTCCCTGTGTAACTCTGTTACTTTGCGCCTCTGTGGCTATTTGTTTACGATTTGATCAACTCCTCCCAAAATTCCGCGCCTCTTCTGGTGTGTGGAATCACAATGGTTCCTCCAACAATG
The DNA here is from genome assembly GCA_044229315.1 of Bacteroidia bacterium. Lineage (GTDB taxonomy): Bacteria > Bacteroidota > Bacteroidia > B-17B0 > Aurantibacillaceae > Aurantibacillus. The sequence continues at coordinate 363,815 of JBGATG010000002.1, read as the reverse complement.
TTCGCCACTGCAAAAATCTCATAGATCTCTTCGGTAGTGCAACCTTGTTGGTGACATTTTTCCAAATGGTATTTAATACAATCATCGCAACGCAACACCATACTGGCAACCAAGCCAAGCATCTCTTTTGTTTTTACATTGAGTGCGCCTTCGCTATAGGTTTGCGTATCTAAATTGAATAAACGTTTTAAAACTAAATTATCCTTTCCGAGAATAACCTCGTTCATTTTAGCTCGGTAATCGTTGAATTCTTTTACCTTATTTCCCATAAAATTTTTGAATTATATTTTGGCGCGCACTTTACCTTTTACAATAAAGGCATTTGCAAACTCCACCTGAATTTTTTTCAAAGCTTCAAACGCATCCAACTTCGTTTTAAAATCTCCTACCAATACCACAAAATTTGGTTGCTGGTAATCTTCGTAGGTAGAATATTCATTGAATTTAGCCGAGAATTTAGTTCTCACGGTTCTTGCTGCTTCCTTATCAACTCCAAAATGGATCTTAATACGATAACCGTCAATTTCCCCATTTGTAAGCTTGTGATATTCAGCCTTTTTTTCGATCAATTGATCCACCTTTTGTTGGTTGGTATTTTGAGCTTGAACATGGCCCAGAACCATTGTAAACACTACTAAAAAGCTCAATTTAACTATTCGGCGAATCATCTCTACAAATGTAAGGGAAAAATAGTGTTTATATGCTTTATTTTGTTAAATTTGAGACTCTTTAAATTTATTAAAATGGATAAATTTTCATACGTAGGAACCAGCGATGTGAACGCAGTGGAGGACCTATTTTCAACGTACTTAAAAGACCCAAATTCGGTAGATAAGACCTGGCAGGATTTTTTTAAGGGTTTTGAATTCGCTAAAACGGACTATTCAAGTTCTAACGGCGCAATTCCCGAAAATGTTACCAAAGAATTTAAAGTTATTAATTTGATCAACGCGTATCGTTCGCGCGGACATTTGTTCACGAAAACAAACCCTGTTCGTCAACGTCGCTCGTATCAACCAAATTTGGACATCGCGAATTTTGAGTTGACCGATAAGGATCTTGATACTGTATTTCACGCAGGAAATCATATTGGCATTGGCGCTGCGAAATTAAAAGATATTATTGCGCATCTTGAAACCACGTATTGCAATAGCATTGGTGTGGAGTTTGCTTATATCCGTAATCCGCAAGAAGTAAAATGGTTGCAAGAACGTATTGAGAAATCAAAGAACGTTCCCACGTTCTCTAAAGCCGAGAAAAAAGTTATTCTTGATAAACTTATTCAAGCTACAACATTCGAAAATTTTCTTGCTACAAAGTTTGTTGGACAAAAGCGTTTCTCTCTTGAAGGAGGTGAGTCTTTTATCCCTGCTATGAATGCTTTAATGGAGCACGGCGTGAAGTTAGGCGTTGAGGATTTTGTGATCGGTATGGCGCACCGCGGACGTTTGAACGTGTTGGCAAATATCATGAACAAGCCGGCCAAAGATATTTTTACTGAGTTTGAAGGTCGCCCAAGCGAAGATGATCTTTTTGGAGGTGACGTGAAATATCACATGGGTTATAGCTCCGATGTGAAAAGTGATTCGGGAAAATCAATTCATATTTCATTAACCCCAAATCCCTCCCACCTGGAAACTGTTGGTCCTGTAGTTGAAGGCATCACGCGTGCGAAGATCGATTCAAAATACAATGGCGATAATTCAAAGGCGCTCCCAATTATCATTCATGGTGATGCTGCGTTAGCCGGACAAGGCGTAGTTTATGAAACTATACAAATGAGCCAACTGGACGCTTACAAAACCGGAGGAACAATTCATATTGCGATCAATAACCAAGTTGGATTTACAACGAACTTTACCGATGCGCGTTCATCAACCTATTGTACTGACGTTGCAAAAGTGGTGTTGTCGCCTGTGTTCCACGTGAATGGCGACGATGTGGAAGCCTTGTGTTTTGTTTCACAATTAGTAATGGATTACCGTCAAAAATTCAAAAAGGACGCGTTCATTGATCTATTGTGCTATCGGAAATACGGACATAACGAAGGTGATGAGCCTCGTTTCACACAGCCCATTTTATATAAAGCCATTGCGGCACATCCAAATCCAAAGGATATTTACGCTAAAAAATTGATAGCGGAAAATGCGTTTACTGCGGATGAGATCAAAGCGGCGGAGAAAATAGTGAAAGATGATCTTGAACAAAATTTGGATGCCGCTAAGAAAACAGAGAAAGCAAAAGTAATGTCGTTCCTCGAGGGTCCTTGGAAAGGAATTCGTATGGCGAACGCTACGGATTTTGACGCTTCTCCAAAAACCGGAGTTGATAAAAAGATTTTTATGGAACTGGCAAGTAAGTCAACCGATCTTCCTAAAGACAAGAAGATGTTCAATAAGATCGAGAAATTATTTGCCGATCGTAAGAATATGATCGCTAATGACGCTTACGATTGGGCCATGGGAGAATTATTGGCCTATGCAACCTTAATGCAAGAAGGACACCATGTGCGTTTTAGCGGACAAGATGTTGAACGTGGAACTTTCTCTCACCGGCATGCTGTTGTAAAAGTAGAGGACAGTGAAGAAGAATATACACCATTGAACAATCTTGATACCAAAGGAAAATTAGACATATATAACTCTCATTTATCAGAATACGCTGTATTGGGATTTGAATACGGATATTGTTATGCCTCTCCAAATGCTTTGACAATTTGGGAAGCGCAGTTCGGCGACTTCTTCAATGGTGCTCAAATTATTGTTGACCAGTATTTATCATGTTCTGAATACAAATGGCGTCGTATGAACGGTTTGGTTGTTCTGTTGCCTCACGGTTATGAGGGGCAAGGTCCTGAGCACTCAAGCGCGCGTATGGAACGTTTCTTGCAGATGTGCGCTGAGAATAACATGCAGATCGTGAATACAACCACGCCTGCACAGCAATTCCATGTATTGCGTCGTCAATTGAAACGCGAGTTCCGTAAGCCTTTAGTGTGTTTCACTCCAAAGAAATTATTGCGTTACCCAAGTTGCGTTTCAAAACTGGAAGACTTCACAAAAGATAATTTCCATGAAGTTTTAGATGACACGGGTGTTGACGCGAAGAATGTAAAACGCATTGCGCTGTGTACAGGTAAGATCTATTATGACATGATCGAGAAACGCGCCGCGGAAAATGTGAATGATATCGCGTTCATTCGCGTTGAGCAATTGTATCCGATCCCTCACAAACAACTAGATGCTGTATTAAGCAAATACAAAAACGCTAAAAACTTCATTTGGGTTCAGGAAGAAAGTGAGAACATGGGTGCATGGCGTCATATGGATCATCACTTGCGCAAACTGAACATGAGTTATGTAGGTAGAGATGAGTCGGCGAGTCCTGCGACAGGATTCAGCAAGCGTCATGCGAAAGAGAACGATGATATCATGAACAAAGTATTCAGTAAAGTATTAGTAAAGTAAATTAAATTAATTTGGCTGGTGGTTATTCATCATTCATAAATCATAATTCATAAGTATATGGCTATTGTAGAATTAAAAGTACCAAGTCCGGGTGAATCCATCACCGAAGTAGTAATTGCACGCTGGGTAAAACAAACCGGCGATGTGGTTGAAAAAGATGAAGTGTTGGCAGAGATCGACTCTGACAAAGCAACATTGACATTGAACGCTGAAGAATCAGGTAAAATTGAATTATTGGCCGGAGAAGGGGATACTGTAAAAGTAGGACAGGTGGTAGTGAAGGTTGACACGTCGTTTAAACCGGAAGCTAAACCTAAGACAGAGAAAGTTGAAGCTAAGGCTGAACCTAAAAAGGAAGAAAAGAAAGCAGAGCCTAAAAAGGAAACTGTTTCTGCAACAGAAAAATCAACTTATGCAACCGGAACGCCTAGCATTGCTGCCGCGAAATTAATGGCAGAGAATGGCATTAATAAACTTAATGGAACCGGTAAAGATGGTCGCATCACCAAACAAGATGTGTTGGCTGCTTTATCAAATGGCTTACCAAATGTTCAATCTGTTTTAGCAAATACCTGGAAAGGCGATCGCGAAAAAGAAAAAGTAAAAATGACGAGCTTGCGTAAAGCAGTGGCGCGTCGTTTAGTAAGCGTGAAAAATGAAACCGCGATGTTGACCACGTTCAATGAGATCGACATGAGCGCTATTTACGATATTCGCGCGCGTTACAAAGATAAATTCAAAGAAGTTTACGGAACCAACATTGGTTTCATGAGTTTCTTTACAAAAGCGGTTTGTGAGGCACTATATCATTTCCCTGCAGTAAATGGAATGATAGACGGAGATGAGATCGTTTATAATAAATATTGTGATATTGGAATCGCGGTAAGTGCGCCAAAAGGATTAATGGTTCCGGTTTTACGTAGTGCTGAGTTAATGAGTTTAGCGGAAATCGAAAAAGGAATTAAAGATCTTGCGATCAAGGCACGCGATGGAAAATTAGGAATTCCTGATATGGAAGGTGGAACGTTCACTATCACAAATGGTGGAGTTTTTGGAAGTATGATGAGTACACCAATTATCAATCCTCCGCAAAGCGCTATTTTAGGAATGCATAATGTGGTGGAACGTCCAATGGCGGTTCACGGAAAAGTGGAAATTCGTCCAATGATGTACGTAGCTTTAAGTTATGATCACCGTATCATCGACGGAAGAGAAAGTGTTGGATTCCTTGTGAAAGTGAAAGAAATGTTGGAGAACCCTAGCCGAATGATGTTCGGCGGCAAATTACCGGAAGAAGTTCTATTGGGACTTTAATTTAAACAGATATGGAGACCCGGTTGCTAAGTTTATCGAAGCACCGGGTTTTTTATTTATGCTAAGATCTCTTTCAATCTTTTTATTTGATCGGGAGTTCCCAATACAAAGATCTTAGCTTCAGGAATTATTTGTGTATCGGCGCTTGGATTGATGATGTAACTTCCATCAGCGGTTTTAAATCCAATAATATTCGCGCCCGATTTATTTCTGATCTCCAGATCACGGAGAGTTTTATTACGTAAATGCTCAGGGATATTGCTAAAAGTGATCTCTTCTAAATTATTATTGTCTCCCCCTTGCGCGGTTACATGATCGATAAATTCCATCACATCGGGCTTCATTACTAAACTGGCCATGTGTGCTCCACCCACTTTATCGGGCATGATCACATTATCCGCACCTGCAATTTTTATTTTGGTGTCCGAACCATCATCGCTAGCGCGGGAAATGATACTTAATTTTGGATTCAAATGGCGCGCGGTAAGAACAATGAACATATTGTCGGCGTCAACCGGCAACGTTGTGATCAAGGCTTTTGCTTTCAAGATCCCTGCTTTCAATAAAGTTTCATCTTGCGTAGAATCGCCACTCAAAACTAGATCTTTATAGCGATGACTGATACTTTCCGTGAGATCCGGATTTTTCTCGATCACTACAAAACGTTTATCGTGCTTTTTGAGCACCTGCGCAGCTTGCCTGCCGTTACGGCCATAACCGCAAATGATCACATGATCGGATAATTGTTCAATGGCTGCGCTCAATTTCTGTTGTTTAAAAAGTTGGTTAAATTCTCCGTCCACCACAAAACGCGTAATGGTACTCACGGCATAAGCAAATGTACCAAAACTCGTCATAATTAAAAAACTGGTGAAGATCTTTCCGGCAGTGCTTAAAGGTTCTACTTCGCCATAACCAACGGTTGCCACAGTAATAATGGTCATATAAAAAGCATCCAACAAGTGGTAACCTTCAATGATCATATAGCCAAAAGTGCCTAAAATAATAAGCACTGTCATTAAAAGAAATGGCAGAATGAACTGTTTGAAAGGTTTTATTTTGTCGATGATCCGCATAGACTTTTTTAGGGAAATTTGGACCTTAAAATAGGCCCTAAAATGCTATATTTGTAAATATAAGCAGAACTGGTGAAAACTAAAACCGTAAAGAAGAATAAAGTTAATGTTGTGACTTTGGGGTGCAGCAAGAACCTGGTAGACAGTGAAGTGTTGATGGGCCAATTAAAGGCTAGTAAATTTGATGTGGAGCATGAAAGCGCGAGCGACGACCATAACATTGTGATCATAAATACTTGCGGATTTGTAGATAATGCCAAACAAGAAAGTATTGATACTATTTTACGTTATGTAGAGGCCAAAAAAGAAGGCGCCGTTGAAAAAGTGTATGTGACCGGATGTTTGAGCGAACGTTATAAAGGTGATCTTGAAAAAGAAATTCCGGATGTTGACGCTTATTTTGGAACGCGCGATCTCCCACGCTTATTAAAAACCTTAAAAGCAGATTACAAACATGAATTGGTGGGAGAGCGTTTGCTTACAACGCCAAATCACTACGCGTATTTTAAAATTAGTGAAGGATGTGATCGTCCTTGCAGCTTTTGTGCCATTCCTTTGATGCGCGGAAAACATATTTCAGAACCTATTGAAGAATTGGTGAAACGCGCAAAAACGTTGGCCGCTAAAGGAACAAAAGAATTATTGTTGATCGCGCAAGATCTTACCTATTACGGATTGGATATTTACAAAAAGCGTGAACTGGCGAATTTGATCGATCAGTTGAGCGATGTAGAAGGAATTGAATGGATCCGTTTGCATTACGCGTTCCCAAGTGGATTTCCAATGGAAGTGTTAGACGTTATGAAAAGGAGATCTAACGTTTGTAATTACCTCGATATGCCTTTACAACACATCAGCGATAATATGTTGAAGAGCATGCGTCGTGGTATTACCAAACAAAAAACAATTGATGTCGTTGATCAGATAAGAAATAAAATTCCGGAGATCGCTTTACGTACAACGTTGATCGCAGGATATCCAGGCGAAACAAAACAGGATCATGAAGAAATGTTGAAATGGGTAGAGGAAACTAAATTCGATCGTCTTGGAATTTTTACATACTCTCATGAAGAAAACACGCACGCTCACACCTTGAATGATGATGTGAACGAAAAAGAAAAGAAACGCAGAGCCGATGCCGTGATGCAGTTGCAACAAGAGATCTCTTATCAAAACAATCAAAAGAAAATTGGAAAAGAATTTAAGGTGTTGGTGGACAGAAAAGAAGGGGAATTTTATATAGGACGTACGGAGTTTGATAGTCCGGATGTGGACAACGAGGTTTTAATTAAAGCCAATAATACTCAATACGTTTCGGTGGGATCGTTTGTGAAGGTGAAAATAAATGAAGCGAGCGATTTTGATCTTTACGGAGAGCTCAGTTAATGGAACAAAGATCCCGCTCAGATAAAACAAAATTTGCCGTTACGCTTCTTAGCAGGATCGTTGCCGCTTTAGTTGGGATCTTCTTTGTGCCGATCTATGTAAAATTAATTGGGATCGAATCATACGGACTCATTTCCTTTTATTCAACCCTAGTTGGCACACTTTCATTATTAGATCTTGGATTAAGTACCGCGATCAGCCGCCAGGTTGCTATCGATCGTTCGGGGAATTCCGGTTTGAAGAATATCTATGATCTCGTTTTTTCGGTAGAGCTTATTTACTGGTTGATCGCTATTTTTCTGGGTGGGCTCATTGTTTTATGTTCAGGTTTTATCGCTCGCTATTGGGTAAATGCTCAAGCATTGTCGGTAGATCAGATCAGGAACTCTGTAATGCTCATGGGAATTGTGTTTGCGTTTCAGTTTCCGGTAAGTATTTACAATGGCGTGATGATCGGATTTGAAAGACAAATTCCCAACGCTATCATCATAAGTTTGTTGAGCGTTGTAAAAGCAGTTGGCGTGATCTTCGTTCTTATGTTCGTTGAAGCTTCGGTAGAAATGTATTTCATCTGGCAGATCATCGTTACAGTAGTTTTCACTCTTATTTTGCGGATCTACGTTTGGCGCGATGCATTCCGCGAAAAAGTCAAAGCAACTTTTTCAGTGGCACAAGTAAAAAAGATCTGGCGTTTTTCATTGGGTATGGCGGGTATTTCAGCACTTTCGTTTTTTACCGCGCAATTAGACAAGATCGTTATAAGTAAAATGCTGAGCCTTGAATACCTGGGCTATTACAGTTTAGCTTTTCTTATTTCTACCGCCATCAATCAGGTTATATCGCCAATGCAACCAGTGATCTTTCCGAAATTGACAGCGCTAATAGCTTCAAACGATACAGAAGAAGTTACAAGATTATACCATCGCTCAGCACGATGGATCTCCATTATTGTTTTTCCTTTAGGTTGTATGCTTTTCTTTTTCGGGCACGAGATACTTTTGTTTTGGTCGCATAACATTCAGCTTACCGAACAAACCATTCCTATTTTAAGAATATGTGTCATTGGTAGCGTTTGCAGTTGTTTGATCTGGATCCCGTATTTATTTATGATCGCCAAAGGAAATACACGTTTCACAATCTATCAAAATCTCATCGCTATTGTGGTCATGTTGCCTTTACTTTATTTTTTAACAAGAAATTACGGGGCGGTTGGTGCGAGTTTTGTTTGGTTAATTGTGAATGTGGGTTATGTACTCATTAGTGTACCGGTATTTCATAACTTTTTTCTGAAAGGAGAATTTCTTAATTGGCTGAAGAACGATATTACATTGCCCTTGCTTGCATCGTTTGTTTTGATGTTTGGAATAAAATTCATTCAAATACAAACCAACTTTGTTTTTTCTTTACCGGGCTTAATTCTAATGTTGATCGGTGTAGCCGCCGCGTACATGCTTATTATTCCAGAATTAAGATCGTCCCTTTCAACCGCCATTAAACGCAACGTTTAAAATGTCATTTATAAAAGAAAGCATATATAAAGTTCTAAGCCTTGTATTTCCAAACGGACGTTCGCGTTCGATCAATGGTTATGCCGTTCGTTTTCCTCTACGTTATTACCGCTATTACGAACAAAACTATGAGGAAGACACTTTTAAATATTTCGAATCCTGTATCCAGCCAAACGATACGATTTTAGATATTGGCGCTCACATTGGACTGTTCTCCGTTTTTTTCGCGAAAAAACTAAATGGAAGCGGTAAGGTTATTTGTTTTGAGCCTACACCAACCACGTTTCAAATTTTAAAGAATACAATTGAATTAAACGATCTAAATAATTGTACTGCCGTAAATGCGGCTATTGCCGATAAAAGCGGAATTCTAAAATTTAATCTTACATCACAGGATGGAGAAGGTTCGAACGCCAATAGCTTGATACAAACCGAGAAAAGCGTGAACGCTACCGAAGTGAACGTGTTTAGTATCGACGATTATCGCCGAACGGAAAAACTGAAGATAAATATTTTGAAGATCGACGTAGAGGGATATGAGCTCAATGCACTGATCGGCGCGAAAGAAACATTTGAAGTTGATAAACCATGCGGTATATTAGCATTACATCCGTCCAGTGTAAAAGCGCTAGGACAAAGCCTAGAACAGATCTGGGATAAGATGAGTGATTACAAATGCGAGATCCAGTTCAAAGGAAAGCCGATCACAAAAACAGAGTTTTGTTCAAAGGAGCAATTGTTTGATGTTGAATTTAAGTGTAACAAATGAACATCTTAATCTATTATCAAGGCAATCATCGTTCGGTATTCTTTGAGTCGCTGGTTCAGGGATTTGTGAAACGCGGTCATAATGTTCATTTGCTTACTACCTGCGTTCATGGCGAATTGCACGATGAGGTTGCTAAGCTGGGCGGAAAAGTTCATTCGTTTGCACCTCAGGCATCTAAGTTATCACTGTACATTAAACATTTCTTTTTTTTGAGGAGATTTTGTAAAGATCACAAGATCGATGTGGTGTACTCGCATTTGCAATTTGCAAATTTGATAGCCGTATTCGCCCAACGATTTATTTCTTCAAAAGTTTTTCCTTGCCGACATCACGCCGATGATGTGATGCTTAGCGGGAATAAAAATGCGATCAGGATAGATCAAATGATCAACAAGCGCGCGAAACGGTTGATAGTTGTATCTAACGCGGTAAAAGAACATTTGACCGAGCATGAAGGAGTTGATGCCGGCAAAATAAAGGTAATAAAGCTCGGCTATGATTTCAATTTGTATCCGGTTCCAAGCCAAAGCGAAGTAGAAAAGATCAGAAAACAAATGCAATGCAAAATGCTGTTGGCGGTTGTGAGCAGAATGACTGCCAATAAAAATATTCTAGCGGCAACACAAGTGTTGGTTGATCTTCGCAACAAGGGAAAAGACGTGAAAATGATCATAATGGACGATGGACCTGAAAAGCAGAACATAAAGAATTTTTTGAAGAAGGAGGGTATGGAACAGAGTGTTTTGTTTACCGGGTTTGTAAATAATATGGTAGATTATTTAAAAGCCTCCGATCTTGTTCTTCATCCTTCGCTTTCGGAAGCAAGTAACCAAATAGTTCGAGAGGCCGGACTCTTAAATAAGCCGTCCATCGTTTGCGCCGGCGTAGGTGACTTTGAAGAATACGTTGTGAATGAAAAAAATGGATTTATGGTGGACAAGAAGAATGTGGTTGACGAAATGACAAAGATCGTGGAACGATATTACACCGATCCAACTCAGTTAGAAAAGATCGGAGCAAACATGCGTGAAGCCGTTATTTCAAAATTCCAAATTGATCCGGTACGCGAGCAATATCTGGGATTAATGCTAAATTAGTAAGATAATAATGTCGTTAGAAAGGCAAGAAGATAATACAAACAATCCCTGGTGGGGCGAGCATTTGAACCGCTACGAAGAAGCGCTGAAATTCCTTCCGAATAAAGGGAAGATATTGGATATTGCTTGCGGGAACGGTTTTGGATCTAACTTTCTTTCGGAGAAAGGATACGAAGTTATTGGCGGCGATATTTCGCCTGAAGCTATAGAGGCTTGCAGACAGAAGTATACTTCCGTAAAGTTTGAAGTTTGCGATGGAACAAAACTCTCATTTGCAAACGAAACATTCGACGCTGTGGTTTCTTTCGAGACCATAGAGCATACCACGCAATTCGATAAAATGCTGGAGGAATTTAAACGGGTGACAAAGAGAGATGGAGTGGTTCTCATTTCTACTCCGAACATCGCTGTAAATAGCCCAAGTGGAAAGGTTACTAATCCTTTTCATACCCAGGAGTGGAACTTTAATGAGTTGCAGGACATCTTGAAGCGTCATTTCCCAAACTTCAACCTGTATGGCCAACACTACACCAGGTACAAGAATACAACCGGTTTGAATTTTAAATTGGGAAGTGTACTCGAAAATTTTTTGTACTTAAGAGGTGTACGAAAATTGCCGATCGAACTACAAGATGGACTCATGAAAATGATGATCTCGCAGCCCATGTATCCTTTGTCAACTAACTACGAATTGGTTTCCGAGTTGAATGAGATCGTAAAATGTAAAACCTTTTTTGCCGTTTGTAAATTGAAATGACCAAGGATCTCATTAGCATAGTTATTCCTTGTTACAACGCTTCGGCGTATATAGAAGAAACCTTGCGTTCTATTTTGGATCAGGAATTGGTTGATCTCGAAATTATTGTGATCGACGACGGAAGTACTGACACGTCCAAAGAAAAGATCCTTTGTTTGCAGGATAAACGGATCACCTACAAATACCAGCAGAATAAAGGAGTTTCATGGGCACGCAACGAGGGGTTGAAATTGGCAAAAGGGAACTATATTGTTTTTTTTGATGCCGATGATATCATGACCAAGGAGTTCTTGGCTGTTCGTTATCATGAATTAGTTACAAAGCGCGACTTGGATTTTGTATCGGGCGAGGTGGTGCGATTTAAGAACAACATTGACCTTAAAGGTTACGGAAAAGGAGCTCAAAATATTTCTGAAATATTACTGTATCATCCTGAAGTTGATTCCTGCCCTTCAAATTATATGTTCACTGCGCAATTTCTTTTCGAGAAACATTTGGTATTTAACGATAAACTATCCAGTACAGCCGACAGGTATTTTCTCATCGAATGTATGAGGGTTGGAAGAACTAAATGCGTTAGAGGAAAAGGCGCTTTGAGGTACCGGGTTAGTGATTCAAGTATGTCGGGTACACTAAATGCAGGCTTGGTAAACGACAATGAGAAGTACTATGAATTACTTTTAAACAAAGCAATGATTCCAACTGAAATAAAGAATAAAAGCTTATTTTTAGGGAGTTATATTTTGTTCGCTTCGTATTGGAAGATCAAAATGCCCTTAAAGGCTTTTAAGTTTGGGTGGCGAGCATTTAAAATTGAACCTATCATGTTCATTAAAAAAATACTTTAAGAACTTCAGAGTAATGGCTACCGCGTTTCGCAAAAAACAGATCATCCTTCTCATATTATTTCTTCTTACTTCTGTTCCCTTTTTTGTTACCGTACCTTCAACAAATGAAGTTCATTCAAGTCATCAAGAGCTTTACGACCCACGTTTAGGTTCTATTAAATCGGTGAACGAACTTATTCGTTATACCGACAGCGTTGTAAGATCGGAGAAGGGCGACCCGTCAAGAGACACGATCTTGTTTGTGCGTAAACTATCAGCTACAACAAAACGGAGATTCAGGCACGGTTTAGCCAATTATTCTATTACAGATAATTGGATCGCGAACCTTTCGGGAAGAATGCTTTGGGCTCATTTCTTATCGATCGTGGATGCAGACGATATCATGAAACATAATGAGGGTTTATGCAGTCAGCAATCCATAGTTTATCTCGAAGCATTGAAAGAAAAGGGAATTCCGGCGAGAAGTGTAGGACTGGGAAAAAAAGAAGGCCCTGGACATTTTATCACAGAAGTGCGCTATGGCAACAACTGGCATTTGTATGACGTTTCTTCAGAGCCGGATTGGAAAAAAACTACAATGGATCACAGAAGTATGGACTTCTATTTAAAAAACAAAGATACTCTTTACAAAGTCTATGAAAGTCAAATGTCGAGGGAATTTTTTAATACGGTGATGAGTGAAGTTAGTTATGGTCAAGTAGGAGATTTTCCCGCAAAGAACATGCAGCTTTTTCATAGAGTTACTTATTTTATAACTATTCTTTTGCCATTTGTGTTCTTACTTCTTTTCATCAATGCTCTTGTAAAGAAACAAAAAAAGTAATTTTGAAATGTGCGGTATAGCTGGATTCATAGATCATAAACAAAGTTCTTCTAAAGAAGTGTTGCTGAGGATGAACGCCAGCCTTCATCATCGCGGACCGGATGATAAAGGTTGCGAATTCTTTTCTACTTCAAAAGCTCAGCTAGGTATTTCTCACGCGCGTTTGTCTATCATTGATCTTACGGACACAGGCAAGCAACCCATGCATTTCGAAGATCTGTGGATCGTGTATAACGGAGAGGTTTACAATTTCAAAGAACTGAAAGTTGAACTTGAGAAAGCCGGTTACAAATTCAAAGGAAGTTCGGATACGGAAGTTATTTTGATCGCCTACAAACATTGGGGCGTGGATTTTGTTCAGCGTTTGGTTGGCATGTTTGCCATTGTGATCTTTGATGAAGAGAGAAACGAATTGATATGCGTTCGTGATCGCACAGGAGTTAAACCGCTTTTTTATTATAAGAAAGATGATGTGTTCCTTTTTGCTTCCGAATTGAAAGCATTTCACCAGCATCCAAGGTTCATAAAGGAGATCGACCAGAATGCAATTGCTTCATTTATGCAGTTGGCTTACATTCCTGCGCCGTTTTCCATTTTTAGAGATTGTTTTAAGCTTTTACCCGGGCATTATTTGATCTACAAGATCAATAACTCGGAGCTGAGTATAAAAAAATATTGGGATGTTTCCGATGCGTACCTCAAACCTAAATTGACAATTTCACTTGATGAGGCAAAGCAACAAACCGAAAAATTGTTGCAATCGGCTTTTGAGTACCGCATGATCTCCGATGTTCCGGTCGGTATTTTTTTAAGCGGAGGTTTTGATAGCGCTTGTCTTACCGCCATTTTGCAAAAGAACATGATCAAGCCTTTGCAAACATTTACCATCGGCGTGGATGATGAAAAATTTAATGAAGCGCCATACGCCAAAGATATTGCCAAACATTTGGGCACTGAGCATCATGAATTTATTTGTTCGCAGAAAGATGCTTTGGATATTATCGCAGATCTGCCATTGTATTTTGACGAACCTTTTGGTGATAGTAGCGCTATTCCTACGTTGTTAGTGAGCCAGCAAACTAAGAAAAATGTAAAAGTTGCCTTGAGCGCCGACGGCGGTGATGAACTTTTTGCAGGGTATAATCGCTATGATTACATTGTAAAACAAGGCGCGATGTTGCGTGATACTCCGGGAATTCTGCGCAAGTCGGCTCATTTGTTATTGAAGAATAACCCTTTCAAAAATTTCTTTGTCGGAGAAGAGAATTACAAACACAAACAAAAGATGTTGAAGATCGAAGATCTTTTGAAAGATCCGTCTACAAAGAACATCAATAAGAATTTGAATATTTTGTTTGCCGACGTAGAACTTGAAAATTTGTTTGTTGGCAAGACGCAGCCGTTAACGATGGTGTATGATGAGAAGAACGAGAACCTTGAATCGCTGTCTCCTTTGTCATACGCCATGCTCATGGATTATAAAACCTATTTGCAGGATGATATTCTGCAAAAAGTAGATCGTTGCTCTATGTCGCAAGGTCTTGAATCGCGCGAACCATATTTGGATCATCGCGTGATCGAATTTGTGGCGCAGTTACCAGATGATTACAAGTATCATAGGGGAAGTAAGAAGCATTTATTGAAGGAGATCGCCTATCAATATATTCCAAAGCAACTACTCGATCGTCCAAAAATGGGATTTTCTATTCCGCTCGACACGTTTTTAAGGAATGAATTACGCCCTTTAGTGGAAGCATATTTTTCCGAAGAAAAAATAAAGGAGCAAGGCATCTTTAATCCCAAATACATAACATCGCTTTACGCCGATTTTAAAAAGGGAGAAACAGGGCTCGAACAAAAAATTTGGCGCATGTTGATGTTCCAAATGTGGTTCCACAAATGGATGAGTTGATCTAAGCGGCATTTACTAAAGGCGTTCTCTTCTTCACGATCATCAAATGATTGACGATCACAAGACTTGATACAAAGAAAGGAATGCATGGGATCTTCAAGCGAACCAATGTTCCAAAATTGGAGATCGAAACGCCTACAGAAAGGGCGAAGAAAAGGGCGAAGATCATTGAGAATAACGCGAGCGGATGCTCTTGTATCAAACTAAAAAATCGGAAGAATCTCAGTTTAAATAGAAGATAAACACAAAACAAAAGTAAGAATGTGTTCTCCAACGCCGAAAAAAGCATGATGACGTTTCGTACATCCAGCAAGGTTGGACGGAATAGAGCGGCAAACGTAGCTTTATGCGAAACAGAAAGTAACCCCGATAGGGTTGGTTCGTAGTCGCCAATATCAAAGGTATTTCCCTTGTAATAACTTTGTTTGAGATCCTGTTGCGCACCATGCGCAGTATCAAATACTTTTTCTATAGAATATTTACCCAACTTATCTCCGAGGTTACTCATAAGTGTAAAGACAACTAAACCCCCAACAACGATGATCGCCGGTGCCACCATTACCTTTATCAAAGCGTTTTTAATATTCACCACCTTCAACGCTACAAACCAGATAATGGACCCCGGGAGCAAGGCGAAAATAATATAAGGTTTAATGGACAATAGCATGAACGCTGAAAAAATGATCGAAAAAATACTCGATAGCGTGTATTTCTTTTTTATCACTAGCCAGTAAAATCCATGTACATACAAGCAAGCGGCCGAAAACGACAAACTGTCTTTCATGATACCGCTTCCCCAAAAAATAACAGATGGCACAAATAAGATACAGTAAGCAAATTGGGTATAAAGCTCCGAGAATTCTTCCACGAATACCAAATACAATTTCCAAACCGGGATATAACAAATAGCCGCCACCAGGATAGCCGTTGCCATGTAACTTTTGCACGCAATTAATACAACCGGAAAAAAACATTTGGACACAAAGTACGCGTAAGGATCATTTACCCAATACACAAATTCTTCGGCACCTTTAAAATCATGACTTCCCTTAAGAAGAAAGATCTCAGATAAGAATGGTTGGCCGAAATACACGTGAGCAAAATCACTTTTATTATGAACAAGAACGTCAACGAACGCCGAAGCCGTGGTAAAATAATTCACGGTATCGCCACCACCGTAATAGAAAAAATATACCAATCCCAAGCAAATGGCACCAACAATTTTTGCCATCAAACCCGGTATAAAAAATTTATAAGCCGGATGTTCGTGTTGATGTTTTGACTTATATTTATAGGCAAAAAAGAGTACTAAGGCAAGGTAGAACGGGGCCAATAAGGTATCAAGCGTACTCATACGCATAAAGTTAAAGAAATAATCTCATTGAGCAAAAACTCACTCTATATCACCTTCGACGGTTTAAGCGATCCTCTTGGGCAATCGCAGATCTTACCATACATCATCGCGCTCGCACAAAATGGTTATTCTATTACGGTGCTTTCCTGCGAAAAACCTACAGCTTTACGAAAAGAAAAAGAAGGCATCGAGCAAAAATTTGAAGATATTCCGGTTGAATGGAAATATATTGAATATCACACCGACGGCGGGTCGTTCTCCCGTTACAATTATATCAAACAACTGGCTACTATGGCCGAGCAGGTTTGCAATTCAAAGGCCATTTCACTCACACACTGTCGAAGTTATTTATCGGCGCTTATTGGAATAAGATTAAAACGAAAAAGAAATATCCCTTTCCTTTTTGATATGCGTGGCTTTTGGGCCGATGAGCGTGTGGATGGAGGTATTTGGAAGAAAAGTAATCCTCTTCATTTGTTCTTTTACAAGTATTTTAAACGAAAGGAAAAGCAATTCATTACCGAAAGCGATCAGATCGTTTCTCTTACCGAATCTGCAGTGAATGAAATGCAGAATAATTTTCCTTCACTTGATCTGCGTAAAAAAACAAATGTCATCCCTTGTTGTACAAATCTCGATAACTTTGATCGATCGCACGTAAAGAAAGCGGAACTGCCAAAAGGAATTTCAGAGAACGACCTATTGTTGATCTATACCGGTTCCATTGGCACATGGTATTATACAAAAGAGATGATCGATTGTATTTTGGTTTGGAAAGAGTTCATCCCAAATATCAAATTACTCATTCTTTCAAAAGATCAGGAAGAATTGAAAAATGTTCTGCAAAATTACTCCGGAGAACAAAGGAAGATCGTTGTTTCCACAAGCGCTTCTTACAATAATGTTCCTTCGTATTTAGCCCTCGCAAAAGCTGCTATTTATTTTATTAAACCTGTTTACTCCAAGATGGCTTCTTGTCCCACAAAAATGGCCGAGTGCTGGGCCATGGACCTTCCCATTATCACAAATAAGGATATTGGCGACAATGATCTTTATTTTAATAAGCTCAAAGGGGGCATTTTGTTGTCTGATTTTACCAGGCAGGAATATGAACGCGCAGCCAAAGTGTTTTTGGAACTGCAAACCACTAATTTGAATTGCCGCTCTATAGCAAAAGACTATTTCGACAATAGAAAAGCGGCAAAAACTTACCTGGATATCTACCACACTTTGTCTGCGTAGAAAGCGGTTTTCCTGTTAAAAATATCTAATTATAAGGCTATAATTGCCCACTCTTGTGATTTTGTTAACTTTGCACACTACGCGTAAAAATGGAGTATAAAAGCCAGATAAATCCAGCCAATGTGCCTCAACATGTGGCTATTATTATGGACGGGAACGGACGCTGGGCAAAACAGCAGGGAGAGGATAGGGTATTTGGTCACCACGAAGGCGTAAATTCCGTTCGAGAGATCGTTGAAGCTTGCGCTGAGGTTGGCGTGAAATATTTGACACTTTACGCATTCAGCACCGAAAATTGGAATCGTCCAAAAGAGGAAGTAGACGCTTTAATGGAATTATTGGTGGCGACCATTAGCATGGAAACCCCCAACTTAAATGAGAACGGGGTGAGGTTACAAGCTATTGGCGATCTTGAAAGTTTGCCAAAAAGCTGCCAGGAAGAATTGCAAGAGTCAATTGATATCACTGCCAATAATTCAAAAGTTACCTTGATACTTGCTTTAAGCTATTCAAGCAAGTGGGAGATCACGCATTCGGTAAAGGAGATTGCCAAATTGGTGAAAGAAGGAAAATTGAAACCGGAGGACATCACGTCAACGATCATTTCAAAACATTTATGTACATCGGCATTTCCCGATCCTGAATTAATGATCCGCACCAGCGGCGAGCATCGTATCAGCAATTTCCTATTATGGCAATTGGCTTACGCGGAGTTCTATTTTACCGAAGTGTTGTGGCCCGATTTCAGAAAGAACGAATTTTTTAAAGCCATCGTGTCCTATCAAAACCGCGAACGTCGTTTTGGTATGACCAGCGATCAGGTAACAAATAATTAATGATTAAGAGAATCGCATCTATATTTTTCGTGTTCGCTTTATGCTTGAGTGCAAAAGCGCAAAGTGATAGTTTGATGCTATTGCAGGTAAAAAGCGCGAAAAAATATGTGATCGGTGGAATAGATTTTGAAGGTGCTGAATTCACTGATAAAAAAGTGATCAAATTATTATCGGGATTAAGTCAGGGCGATGAGATCATGTTGCCTGGTGATAAGATCACAGACGCTATCAAAGCATTATGGAAACAAGGTTTGTTCGAGAGTATTGAGATCTACGAACAAAAAGAAAAACGTGTTGGAAATTCTGTATTTCTTGTCATCAAAGTGGTAGAACGCCCACGTCTTTCAAAATATAAATTTGATGGTGTTCGTAAAACAGATGCCGATGATATTCGCGGACAGATCCGTCTGCTACGCGAGCGCGTGGTTACAGATTATTTGTTGGGATCGATAAAGAATACAGTTACAGATCACTACAAGAACAAAGGTTTTTATTTTAATAAAGTTACCATCATCCAGGAAAAAGATATCACTGCAAAAACGCCGCACGTGATCCTTACCATTAAAGTTGAAAAGGGCGAAAAAGTTCGTATCAAGCAAGTGAATATTGAAGGAAATACGGTGATGAAGGATGGGAAACTTCGCCGCAAATTAAAAGAAAGTAAGGCACATCATTGGTACAATCCATTCAATTCGGGGAAATATCTTGAAGAGAACTTAGCCGGCGATCTTCCGAACATCATTGCCAAATACAATCAAAAAGGATATCGTGACGCTCGCATTGCGAAAGACACCGTTTATTTTGTGGAACCAAATCGTGTAGCTATTGACATCAAGATCGACGAAGGACACAAATATTATTTCGGGAAATTCAAATGGTATGGAAATACCAAATACCGCGGAACGCAATTGGACACCATTGTAAATATCAAACCAGGAACCATTTACAATCAGGAGAAATTAGATCAAAAATTGTACATGAATCCAAATGGATTTGATATTACGTCGTTGTACATGGATGATGGTTATTTGTTCTTTAATTTGAATCCGCAAGAGGCGAATGTGCATGGTGATACTATCGATTATGATATTTTAATTTATGAAGGAAAGCAAGCCATCATCAATAAAGTAACTGTAAAAGGAAATGATAAGACCAACGATCACGTGATCTATCGTCAAATTCGTACAAGGCCCGGGCAATTATTCCGTCGCGCGGATATTATCCGTACACAACGTGAATTAGCACAGCTTACATTCTTCAACCCAGAAAAAATGAATGTGGAACCACATCCAAATCCTGCGGATGGAACGGTTGATATTGAATATACAGTTGAAGAAAAACCAAGCGATCAAATTGAATTAAGCGGTGGTTACGGTGGAAGAAATAATGCGTTCAATGGAAGCGGAACAGGCGTTGGCGGTGTTGGTATCATTGGTACGTTAGGTGTAACATTCAATAATTTCTCAGTACGCAATTTCTTTAAGAAATCGGCATGGCAACCCCTTCCAAGTGGCGATGGTCAACGCTTATCGGTTCGTGCGCAAACTAACGGTAAATATTATTCCTCTTATAATTTCTCGTTCACCGAACCTTGGTTAGGCGGAAAAAAACCTCATTCACTTACATTCTCCACCTTCCATTCTAAATTCAGCAATGGAGAATCGCAATACGTCAATCGCGATGAGAAAGTACGGAATCCGAATAACTCCAGTATGAAGATCTTTGGCGCCTCAGTTAATTTTGGTCGTCAATTGAAATGGCCTGACAACTATTTCAGTATGTTCAATTCGATCAACTACAATTACTACGATCTTTATCAATACAGTTCTTTCGTGTTCCGTACAGGTTACGCGCATGATATCAATACAAACATTACCATCCAACGTAACTCAGTGGATCAACCGATCTTCTCAAAGACAGGATCCAACTTTACCTTCTTAGGTCAGTTCACGCCTCCGTATTCTTTATTTAATGGAAAGAACTACGCCGATCTTCCTTTGAATCAGAAATTCAAATTCATCGAGTATCAAAAGTATAAGTTCACTGCGGAGTGGTTCACACAATTAACCAATAAAAAAGCAGCCGAAGGAAAAGAAGCTCGCAATTTGGTGTTGCGTACAAAAATTGGATATGGATTCTTAGCGTACTACAACAAAAATGTTGGTTACAGTCCGTTCGAGCGTTTCTATATGGGGGGAAGTGGTTTAAGTGGTTTCCAAAACTTCGTAGCACGTGAGATCATCGCGCTTCGTGGTTATCCTGATGGATCTTTGTCTGCTATTACGGGTGACCCAATTGTGTGCCGTTATACTATGGAATTGCGTTACCCTATTACATTGAATCCGCAAGCAACTATTTTCGTGCTTGGTTTTGCCGAAGCCGGTAATTCTTATGCTAGTTTAAGGTCGTTTGATCCATTCCAGGTGAAACGTAGTGCCGGTGTGGGCTTAAGGGTATTCCTCCCTATGTTCGGTTTATTAGGTATTGATTATGGTTGGGGCTTTGATCGTATTGGTCAGGCTGGAGCCGGCAATGGTAAAGGGCAATTCCACTTCACTATTGGTGGAATGTTGGGCGAGTTGTAAAAAAATGTTAATTCCAAATAAATGCGTAAATTGGCACGTTTTATGGAGAAAATCATTGACATGAAAAAAGGCATTTTAATTATTGTAGCCACGTTTTTAGCGTTTGCGTCACAAGCTCAAACAGCGGCAAAGTTTGGTTATGTGGATACAGATTACATTTTAGGAAAGATCCCTGAATACAAATCCGCGCAAACCGAATTGGATAAACAAAGTATCCAGTGGCAAAAGGAGATAGAGGGGAAATATACGGAGATCGATAAATTGTACAAAGCATATCAGGCAGATAAAGTGTTGTTGACCGAAGAGATGCAAAAGAAACGTGAGAATGAGATCATCAACAAAGAAAAGGAAGCGAAAGACCTTCAAAAAGCGCGTTTTGGTGTGGATGGAGAATTATATAAAAAGCGTGTTGAATTAGTGAAACCTGTACAGGATAAGGTTTACAATGCTATTAAGCAGGCCGCAGAGAAAAAAGGATTGGGATTTGTTTTGGATAAAGCGGGACAAGTATCGATATTGTACGCCAATTCAAAATACGACATCAGCGATGATGTGTTGACCATATTAGGATATAATAAATAAAATAAGAAAAATAAGATGAAAAGTTCCATTAAAAAGGCAGTGTTGATTTTAGCTGCTACAGCGTTCACTTCGGTGGCTAGCGCGCAAAAAATCGCACATATTAGTTTAGATTCCCTTGTGAGTTTAATGCCTGAAACAAAAACAGCGAAAGACGTTGCTCAAAATTATTTGAAGAGTTTGGAGAGCGAGATCGCTAAAATGACAGAAGAATTTCAAAAGAAATACTCGGATTACATGGCTGCAGGCGAAGGCATGAGCGAATTGGTACGTAAGACCAAAGAAGAAGAATTGACCGGCATGCAACGTCGTATTGAAGATTTCCGCGGACAAGCGCAACAGGATTACCAAAAGAAATATGGTGAGTTAACTGCGCCTATCATGGAAAAAGCTAAAAAAGGAATTGAAGCGGTTGCCAAAGAAAGTGGCTACAAATACGTGTTAGATACAAGTATGGGGAACGTTCTTTATACCGAGCCTGCTGACGATATTTTAATGGCAGTGAAAAAGAAATTGGATGCGATGCCTTTGGCAAACATCCCTGGTCAAGGTGGAAGCACTCCTGTAAAAAAGGATACGCCTCAAAAAACTCCGCCAAATCCCGGAAAAAAATAATTTGAAAACCCCGCAATAGCGGGGTTTTTTATTTCGATATGTCGCCCCTTCGGGGCTTTTTGTTTTTCTGTTGATTCGTACTAGCAATATCCCGTCCCTTTGGGATTATTGAGAAATTGAAATTTTACAAAATTCTATTGTTGAACAACTAGTTTAAGTCCCGAAGGGACGGCATATTGCTAGTTAAATGGCTCAAAATTTAGTTAAGCCCCGAAGGGGCGACATGTTGGTTAATTTATTATATGGAAAAATCTCCACAAGCCGCTTTACGCAAGGGCTTGGACCAGTTTAAAACAAAACTATTTTAACTTGTAAAAAATTAGTAATTTGGGTTCATCAAACTTTACGTATGATCAAACACATCCTTATTCTTACCTGTGTAAGCACCTATGCTTTCGGACAGGTTGCCGACAAAGCAAAGATCGAATTGGCAAAGCAAAAAATGTACGCCGGGAAATTCGTTGAAGCTGCAAATTCATTCGAAGAGATCTCAAAAACTTCTCCTAACGACGCCAATGTGTTCTATTACATGGGAAATTGCAATTTCATGCTTAATAAAATGGATAAGGCAAAAGAGAATCTCACCAAATCTGTAAGTCTTAACGCCAACAAAGCGGCAAGTCATTTTTTGTTGGGACGCATTCTTCAAAAGGAAGAAAAATATGATGAAGCTATTACCGAATTTAATTTGTGTACCAGCAACGCCAAAGCAGATAAGGAAGATGCTCAGGACGCAAGCGTGTTTGTGGCACAATGTAACAATGCCAAAAAAATGATCGCTACGCCGGTGGATGTGGAGATCGTGAATATGACTGAGGTAAACAGTAAGTTCGATGATAAGAATCCTTGTATGACTGCCGATGGTTCATTATTGGTGTTCACTACACGTCGTCCTAATGCTACAACCGGCGTTGGTATTGCCGATAACGAAGGCGACGGAAAATATTTTGAAGATGTGTACATTGCTACGATCGATACAGCAAGTCACAAATACGCTAATCCGCACAGTGTTCCGGGTTCTGTAAATACGCCAAACGCGCATGATGCTTGTACAAGTATTTCAGCAGATGGAAAGCAGATCTTCCTTTATAAAAACGACATGAATGATAAAATGAGTCGTGGTGGTGACGTTTTTGTGAGCAAGATCAACAATGGGAAATGGAAAACACCTGAGCAATTTGGAAAACCGGTTGCTTCTTCATATTGGGAGGGCGGTGCTTGTATCTCTCCTGACGGAAAAAGATTATTTTTCACCAGCGAGCGTAAAGGTGGACTAGGCGGAAGCGATATTTGGATGATGGAAAAAATTGGAAAGAAAGAATGGGGTGAACCAAAAAATTTAGGCGCGCCTATCAATTCAAAATATGATGAAGGCGGAATGTTCTTAGCGCCCGATGGAAAAACTTTGTTCTTCTGCAGCAACGGACCAAATAGTATTGGTAGCTACGATATCTTTAAAACCGTTTTAGAGAACAATAAATGGAGCGAACCAATGAATTTAGGATATCCGATCAATAGCGCCAGCAAAGAAGGTCAATTGACCATTAGCGCCAACGGAAAAACAGCATATTTCTCAAGCGAACGCGCCGGTGGAGTAGGCGAGAGTGATCTTTACATGATCAATTTAAAAGATTATGCCATCCTTGAAAAGGACAACAAGGTCAAAATGAATAATGGATTGAGTATCCTGAAAGGAACAATTCGTGATGGATTTGAAGGTTATGGTGTTTCTGAAGTAGAAATTGTGATCACAGATCCAACCGACAAGCAAGTTGCCTCAACACTGAGCAACGAGAACGGTGAGTATTTCTTAACTCTGCCGGGCGGACAAAATTATAAATTGAGCGCCAAGAAAAAAGGTTTTCAGGATGTGACGGATAGCTTTGAGTTGAAATTGGGAGCGAAAGAAACAATTACCCTTGAGAAAGGTTATTTGATGAAAAAGTAATTTCGGAAGAATTTAATGAAAAAAGCCCGTTGAAAAACGGGCTTTTTCTTTTTAGAAGAATGCTCTTATAGTTCCTCCGCCAATATGAACTATTTGAGGATTACTGGCCGATTTACGTCCGTTATAATTGATACTTATTTGTAAATTCTGATTGATGTTACGCTGGTAAAGCATTTCCCAGGTGTAATTGGTTCCGTTGCTTAAACCGTTCAACATTTCAAAGGCAATTGACGATGATTCGGTGTCGTTATATTTCATTTGCAATAGATCCATGCGCATATTGAAGCTTCCTTTTTCGGTTTGATTGTATTTTAATTCTAAACCGGCGTTATGAATATATGCCCTTTGAAAACCGTTGTTATAAGTATTCGCTTTCTCGCCGTATTTATAAAGAATGCTGATCCTGAAACTTGTTCCGGGCTGATAGGAAAATTTCTGTTCGGTTTCCAAAGTATGCAATAAATAATTTCGCGTAGAGAAAAGCAAAGAATTATTTCCTTTGATACCCATAGTACTTGTGGAATTGATCGTAAACCACTTCGCAAAATTCAAACGCCATTTTACTTCGTGAGTTTCCAGCAAGCGCGTCTCAATACCATTATTTAATAATTGTTTGGAAGCATTATTGATATACGTGTAGTCTCCGCCAAACACTGCCGAAGACTGGTTAAAGAACAAACTCTGACGCAAATTATTCGTGTTCGCGATCATCAGGGTATCGTTAATATTTAGGAAAGGATTGAAATAATATAATTCCCCATTGTCCATGGTCTTATTATCGATACGGTAAGCAGTTTGCAAGGCAAAACGCCCAATGAATTTTGCACCCGATCCTTTTTTATCGCGCAATAGATTTTGTGGCCTGATATTCAAACTCGCGCTCAATTGATTTTGTAAAACCTTCACATATTGATTGGTTGGCGTGTAAATACGAATGTATCTTGCCTGATCTGTAAATTGCGCGATCTCAAATTCGTTGAGCTGTTTGATGTTATCTTTGTTGTAATCTAACCATGAATATTGCCCTTGACCGGGCGCAACTTCCAAATAGTAATATTCGCGTTTGTTCTCCAAGCCGTAACCGGTTTCGTAAAACAACCCCATACCTATTAATCCTTTGAACCATCTTGGATTATATTCCAAACGATTCAAGAACGTATTATCCGGCTTTAAAATGCTACTCACCGTGTTCTTTAAATTCAATTGCCTATACGTCACATAAATCGCAAACGGATTATTTTTAATACTGTTGATGTTGGTTTGTACACCAATATTTGTTGCGGCTGTACTGTCTTTTATTTCGTTGTTGTACGATTGTTTGTCGCGGCGCTCTTTATAAAACAATTTAAACGTATTGGTACTGGAATCCGCGTTGCTGAGGCTGGCCTCATATTCCCAAAACTGGTAAGTGCGTGGCGTGAATTTATTAGTACTATCCAAAATGAATTTATTGTCCTCAAAGTCGTCAACATAACCCAATTTCACTTTTCCCAATCTCTGATAAGCGAATGTTTTGTGGCGGTAGAATTTCGTGCGCGTGATCTTGTCATCGCTGCTCAAATAAGAGCCGGAATATTGAGCGTTAAAATTCTTACTGATGTATTTATTCAATAAATTGTGACGAATACCCTGGTACAAATTGCCCTCAACAAAATTATTGAATTGATAAACGCTGGATAATCCTTTTGTTTTCATCAATCCTAATTCAACATTACCAATGTGCTGGTCGTTCAGAATTTTTCCGGTCAAAGGTCTGTTCCAATCACGGTCAAATTCAATACTTCTAAAGCGTTCCACTTGTTTAAAGTTCATTTGAACGAACTCGTAATTTACATTGTAAACCAATTTTGAAATATTCCCCAGAGTATCTTTTTTCAATAGCTTGTCGTTCTTGCTTGACACTTTCACGCCACTTCCTTCATCATTTCCTTTGTTGGCCAAACTAAACGTGTTGATGTCGTTCTTTGTGTAAACTCCCTCTACTAAAAATGTGTTATGCGCGCTTAGAGAATAGTTCACGCCAGCGGTAAACATTTGCTGCAATTTCGGACTCACCAAAGGAATTAAGGGTTCAAAACTTCCCTGAGGAATATCATTGATTGGCGCTACCCATTTGTAAACTCTCCCGTTGGCGGCCGAAGCAACTTGAATGTAATTTCCTTTCCCGGCGCCAACATTACTGAATTTCACTGTGTATTTTGCGCTATCGGGATCTGTACTATAGATATAAATTGGCGAGTAAATAAGAAAATTCACAACAGTATCTCTCTTGATGTAAAAAACGTCGCTGTTGTTGAACGTTGAAAGTGTGGCGCCGCTAGTGTATGCTTTTTCTAGCGTGTCGCCTACCGCAGCAAGCGATAATTTTTGTTCCTGTGATAAAATTTGTTGAAGCGATCGGTTCTTATTATCCTGCTCGCTATAAAAATTAAAATGCACTTTCGATTTTTTTCCTTGTATTTCTTCCGACAATAACATCAACGATCGCGCGTAATTTCGTTCGGCATATTGAAATTCGGCTACAATTCGTTTGTCTTTTGTGATTTGTTGTCGCGCGGTAAAAGTTATCTCACCTGTATTGTAGTCAATGATGTAATCGTTCTCCTGGCCCCGTAATAATAATTTTCCGTCGATGTAAATTTTTTCAGTTCCACTTAATACAATTATGAACGGTTCGTTATCCGCGCCGCGTAAGCGGTAAGGACCTTGGTTATTCTCAATCCCAAAAAATACCATACGTGAAAATTTTCCGCGGGAAATTGCGCCCGCTACCTGGGTTTTAAACGTTACCGGTTTATTATTTGTACTATCCAAATACACGTTCTCTAAATTTATTCCTTGCGCACGCTTGTAAAAGTTCATGAAATAAGAATTCGATGGTTTACTTAATTGATAGTCACCTACAACCAATTTTGTATTGTCATTGTTCAATTGAACGAATACTTTGTCAAACTCTTGTAATTGCGCTGTCGTTCCATCCGCCTGAAATGGAATATTGTTATCGGTAGCTGCCATTAATATATCTATCTCCGGCGTTAATTTTCCGCTCACCTGTAAATTCAAATTGGAGTTCAATACGGCGTCCTGATTATTTCCAACCGAAATTCCCCTGCTAATATTTCCGTTTTTGTTCAAACCATCATTCTTCAAAAGATTGGACTGGTAATTATTTTTGTCGTACTTGATGGTGAAAGGTCTATCGGGCATAGAGAGATCCGTGTAGAGTTGTTTTGGATCTCTATGAAAATAAACTTCCTCAAAATTGAAAGGGAAAACTTTGTAGCTCACTTGGATGCTATCGGGCCTTCCATTTTTAAATATCAAAGCATGCAACGGATAATTGATCTCCGGTTTTTTTGAAGAATCACCCGGGTTCAAAAACAAAATGGAAACACTCTCTTTGATCAAACTCAAAGTATCTAATTTAAGTGTGTCGCTATTTACCTTAAAAGATTTTGTCCGCTCACTTCTAAAATATTGCGCGCTCAAACTCATACAACTGAGGTTGAGTAAAAGCAATAGAAGATAGGTATGCCTTTTACGCATGGTAGATAAACGTTTTTAAAGTTAGTAAATTGTGTAAGTTTTACCCTTATAATTCTTTGTTTTTGCCTTTGTACAACTGTAATTTCGAGCTCAATGAAAATTATTACCTACAATGTTAACGGAATCCGCTCGGCCTTAGGAAAAGGTTTGGTTGATTGGCTAAAACAAGAGGATCCCGACATTTTATGCGTTCAGGAAATTAAAGCAAGCCCCGAGCAGGTTGGCGTCTTGGAATTCATTGAACTAGGTTATCACTTGTATTGGTATCCGGCGCAAAAAAAAGGATATAGCGGCGTTGCCATTTTTACAAAACGCGAGCCAAAGCATGTTGAATACGGTTGCGGAAATGCACTATACGATTTTGAAGGGCGTGTTTTACGAGTGGATTTTGAAGAGTATTCGGTGATGAGCGTATACCATCCGAGTGGAAGTAGCGGAGAAGAACGTCAGGCGTTTAAAATGACCTGGCTTGATTTTTTCCAAGGCTACGTGAATGAACTAAAGAAAACGATCCCTAACCTTGTACTCTGTGGCGACTATAACATTTGTCATAAGGCCATCGATATCCATAATCCAAAGTCCAATGCCAACACCAGCGGCTTTTTACCTGAAGAACGCGAATGGATGGAGAATTTTATTCAAAGCGGCTTCATTGATTCTTTCAGGCATTTCAATCCTGATCCGCACCACTACAGTTGGTGGAGTTATAGGGCCGGTTCACGCGGCAAGAATTTGGGCTGGCGAATTGATTACAATATGGTAAGCAGTAATATGCAACACAGGCTCAAACGAGCCGGTATTCTTATGGACGTAATTCATAGCGATCATTGCCCCGTTTTACTGGAGTTAATATAGGGTTTACTTACTGATAGTCAATTTGTTGTGTTTTATCGAGAAAAACCGACTTTTTTACGAAAAAATTAGGAATGTTAAGCTAAAAATATAACTTTGTTGCATTATTAAATTGTAGTTCTAAACATTAGGTTATTATTTTTTTAGTATGAAGAAATTAGTATTGTTATCTGCTGCTGCCGCTTCTCTTATTTTATCATCATGTGGTTCTGATAAAAAGGATGATAAGTCTGGTAAGACGGAGGGCAAAGGTGGGATATATACAGGTGGTATATTGAGGCTGAATGAGGTAGAGAACCTGAAGAGTTTGAACCCAATGTCTATCAATGATGTTCCTTCTTATCACATTGCTTACCAGGTTTACGAAGGTCTTGTAAAATATGATCCTGAAAATTTGAATATCATTCCTGGTTTGGCTACCCGTTGGGAGTTTAGCGCTGATCTTAAAGAGATCACTTTTCATTTACGCCCAAATGTAAAGTTTCACGATAACGCGTGTTTCCCGGATGGAAAAGGTCGTGTGATGACGGCTGCGGATGTGAAATATAGCTTTGAAAGATTATGTACACAAGATCCAAATAACAACTTATTTGATTACACATTTAAAGACCGCGTGGTTGGTGCTAACGAAGCGTTTGCAGGGTCAAAAGGTGGAGCAACAAAAAAAGTGAGTGGTGTTGTTGTTACAAACGATAGTACTTTAGTTTTAAAACTAACTGGTCCTGGCGCAGGGTTCTTAAATATCCTTGCAATGCCTGGCTGTTTTGTTCATCCGCAAGAAGCAGTTAAGAAATACGGAAATGATCTTCGTGTTAACGCGGTGGGCACCGGTCCTTTCTATGTTGACATGATCAAAGAAGGTGAAGTGGTGATCATGAAAAAGAATCCGGGTTATTGGGGAGTTGATGAACATGGAAATCAATTACCTTATTTAGATGGAATTAAATGGAGTTTTATTCGTGAGAAGAAATCAGAGATTTTGAAATTCAAATCGGGTGATCTGGATATGATCTACCGTATCCCAGTGGAAATGTTCTCTGAGATCATGGGTGATCTTGCCGACGCGAAAAATAAAAAGAATGAATTCCAGATCATCAGTGCTCCTGCATTGAACACTAATTTTATCGGATTTAATTTGCAAACAAATCCTGCTTTTGCAAAAAAAGAAGTTCGTCAGGCATTCAACTACGCTATCGATCGTAATAAGATCGCTGTATTCACTATCCAAGGTGAAGGTGCTCCAGCTGAATACGGAATGGTTCCTTATACCGAGTCATTTGAAAAAGAAGGTTACAACTACAAGAATATTCACGGTTATACGTTAGATGTAGCAAAAGCAAAAGAATTAATGAAAACTGCAGGATATCCTGATGGAAAAGGATTCCCTAAGATCACGCTTGAGATCAACGCCGGTGGTGGAGATAGAAATATTTTGGTTGCTGAGGTTATCCAAAGCATGCTTAAAGAGAATATCAACGTGGAAGTGAATATCAATACTGTTCCACTAGGTGAGCACATTGATAATGTACAATCGGGTAAATCAGATTTTTTCCGTTTCGCATGGAATGCCGATTACCCGGATCCTGAAACATTCCTTAACTTGTATTATGGTAAGTCGGTGCCTGATAATTTGGCCGACAAGTCGTTTATCAATTTTGGCCGTTACAAGAGCGCTAGATTTGATTCATTGTTTGCTGCTGCGCAAGTTGAGCCGGATAAGCACAAGCGTTTTGAATTGATGAGTATGGCAGAAGGTGTTGCTACAGATGACGCCGCGTTGATGCCAATTTTCTACGACGAGAATTTCCGTTTAGAGCAAAAAGGTGTTCGCAATCTTCCTGAGAACGCGATCAACCACATCGATCTAACAAAAACTTACGTTATCCCTGCGGATAAATTAAAGAAGTAAGAAATAGATTTTAAAGAGATCCCCGAGCAAACCTCGGGGATTTTTTTGCTCCTTTCTGCCACAGAGCCACGGTGGCACGAAGTTTCACTGTGTGGTTCTGCATCCTGGTGCCCCCGTGGCTACAAGCGCGATAACAAATCATAATTTCCATTTTGCGGCAGAGACACGATGGCGCGGAGTTTCTCTGTATCTCTGCGCCTTCGCATCTCCGTGGCTACAAACGCGATAACAAATCATAACACAAACCTTCCACCAAAAAACCGTATTTTTATAGGGTAAAATGGCAAAAGAATATGTTATAATTGTTGCGGGCGGAACAGGCACGAGAATGAAATCCAAAACCCCTAAGCAATTCCTGGAAATAAACAAAACGCCGGTAATTGTTCTTTGCATCAAAAAATTCCTGAAGTACAAAAAAAATATCTCCATTGTTATCGCGGTTCATCCGGCTTTCAAAAAGGAGTTAGCCGCTATTTGTCAAAAGTATTTTCCTAAACAACGAATTGATGTGGTGTTTGGAGGAGAAACGCGCTATCATTCGGTAAAGAACGCATTGGAGATGATCCCAAAAGAAGAAGGTGTAGTTGGCATCCATGATGCGGCTCGCCCTTTTGTAAATGTGGAGGTGATAAGGAATTGTTATTCCGTTGCGGCAAAAAGGGGAAACGCAATTCCCGCGATTACAGTGTCTGAAAGTATTCGCAAAGCGAGTAGCAAAAAAAATAAAGCGGTTGACCGCAATGAATTCAAGATCATTCAAACACCACAATGTTTCAATGTTAAGCTTATTAAGAAAGCATTCACGAAAAAATACTCAAAAAAATTTACCGATGACGCCACCGTTCTGGAGAACATCGACGAAAAGATAAATCTTGTTGAAGGCAATTACGAAAATATCAAGATCACTAATCCGAATGATATGATCATTGCTAAAGCGTACATGAGTCATGACAAATGAAGAGGTAGTAGATAGCCTCGATCTGCAATCAAAATTAATTGATCTGCACGGGGGAAATACATTCAAAGCAAAAGCGTTTGCAAGCGCGGCATACCGGTTGGATAAATTACGTTACGATTTTACGGGAAAGACCGAAAAGGATATTGAAGCCATTGAAGGTATTGGAAAAGGCATCGGAAAATTTATTACGGAGTTATTGGAGCATGGTTCGGCAAAAGAACAAGATGAATATATCGCCAAAACTCCGGTTGGTGTTATTGATATGCTCGGCGTAAAGGGTTTGGGACCAAAAAAAGTTGCCGCGATCTGGAAAGAATTAAATATTGAGAGCGTTGGGGAATTGTTGTATGCTTGCAACGAGAATCGTTTATCTACTTTAAAAGGCTTTGGAGAAAAAACGCAGGAGTCTGTAAAGACCAATATCGAATTCAAAATGGCGAATTCCTCCAAAAAGCATTACGCTACGGTTGAACCATTTGTAACAAACTTGATAGAGAATATTCGCAAAGCCGCGCCAAAGATCAAAGTAGATGTTGTTGGAGATTTTAGAAGAAAAGCAGAAGTGTTGGATAACATTGAGATATTAAGTGAACCCGCTTTGAATTTGGATGTAAAAAAGCTCGAAGAAAAAGTTGGGATGCCTTTTATTCATCATAAATTCCCTGGAACTGACTTCTATAAAAAGATGGTGGAGTTGACCGGTAATGCTGAACATTTGAAAAAAATAGGATTTGAATCTTTATCGGGAAATTTTAGTTCAGAGCAAGATGTATATCGCGCATTAAAATTGCAATACATAGAACCGGAATTACGCGAAGGTTTAAACGAAGTAGAGTTGGCAAAGAAAAGCGAGATCCCGAAATTGATCGAGTACAATGATCTAAAAGGTATTTTACACAATCACTCTACCTATAGCGATGGGGTTCATACCCTTAAGGAAATGGCAGATTATTGCAAACAATTAGGTTTTCAATACCTGGGAATTTGCGATCACTCAAAATCGGCGTTCTATGCAAATGGTTTGGATGAAGGAAGGGTTTGGGAACAACAGCGCGAGATCGAAGACTTGAATAAAGCTTATGGATCAAGTTTCAAAATTCTCAGCGGTATTGAAAGTGATATTCTCAACGATGGAAATCTGGATTACAACGAAGATGTATTAAAGACATTTGATTTTATTGTAGCTTCCGTGCATTCTAATTTAAAAATGACAGAGGAAAAAGCTACAGAGCGTTTGATAAAAGCTATAGAGAATCCTTACACAAGCATTTTAGGGCATCCAACCGGTCGATTGTTGTTGGCGCGACCAGGTTATCCTATTGATCATAAGAAAGTGATCGACGCCTGCGCCGCAAATAAAGTGAGCATGGAATTGAACGCGCATCCGTATCGTTTGGATATTGATTGGCGCTGGATCTGGTATTGTTTGGAAAAGAATGTGATGGTATCTATAAATCCCGATGCGCATCATAAAGAAGGTTATCATGATATGCGCTACGGAATTTGTGCCGCACGAAAGGGAATGTTAAGTAAAGAAATGTGTTTGAACGCGCTGGATCTTGCCGATCTGCAGAAAAAATTTAAAAAATAAATTGTAATTCGGTATGCTCAATAGTCAATCGTCAATCTAAAATGCCCATTTTAAATTCTATAGCCAGTTGGTTGATGAAAAAACGCATGCATCAGATCGATCTGTTCATGAAATATCCTGTGGATGTACAAATGGAATGGATGCATAATTTGCTAAGCGCTGCCAATGAAACGGAATTTGGAAAGAAATATGATTTCTCTGGCGTTAACTCTTACGAGCAATTCAAAAAGAAGATCCCTCTCAATGATTACGAAAGTTTAAAGCCATATATAGAGCGAAACCGCAAGGGCGAACAAAATTTGTTATGGCCTACGGAGATCAAGTGGTTTGCGAAAAGCAGCGGAACCACTGATAAAAGTAAATTTCTCCCGGTGAGTTTAGAACATTTGGAAGGCTGTCATTACCATGGCGGTCGCGATATGGTAACCCTACATTGTGTGAATAATTTGGAAACACAATTGTTTACAGGAAAGAATTTAGCATTGGGTGGGAGTTTTAAAGAAGATCAATTTGGCGAACATCAATCGTTTCATGGCGATGTAAGCGCTATCATCATACAGAATTTACCCATGTGGGCTGAGTTTTTTAGAGCACCTGAAGTTTCAATTGCCTTAATGGATGAGTGGGAAAGTAAACTCGAAAAGATCGCCACTACGATGATGGATGAGAACGTAACCAGCGTGGCGGGCGTGCCGAGTTGGATGTTAGTTCTCCTCAAAAAAATAATGGAGAAGAAAAATGCTAAGACCATCCATGAAGTTTGGCCAAATTTAGAAGTGTATTTCCATGGGGGCGTAAGTTTTGGTCCTTACAAAGAGCAATTCAAACAGATCTTTGGCAGCGACAAAGTTTCCTATTTACAATTGTATAATGCCTCTGAAGGCTTTTTTGGAATTCAAGATCAGCGTAATTCCGATGAGATGTTATTAATGTTGGATTACGGGATCTTTTACGAGTTCAAAGAGTTGGGTGAGGATAAACCGGTAATTTGTTTGGACGACGTGAAAGTGGGAGTGGATTATGAAATTATTATTTCTACGAATGCGGGATTATGGCGTTATCGCTTGGGAGATTTGATCCAATTTACAAGTATTAATCCTTATCGTTTCATTATCACAGGAAGAACAAAGCAGTTCATAAATGTGTTTGGCGAAGAGTTAATGGTTCATAATGCGGATAACGCCATTGCCCAAGCTTGCGAACGTACAGGAGCGCACGTGTTGGACTATACAGTTGCCCCCGTATTTATGGATCAGAACGCGGGCGCACACGAATGGCTGATCGAATTTGACAAACAGCCAAACAATTTTGAGTTCTTTGTTGCGTTATTAGATGAGTCGCTTAAAAAACAGAATAGTGATTACGAAGCGAAACGTTATAACAATTATGTGTTGCACGCGCCCGTGGTAAAGAATATGCCTCAAAATTCCTTTTACAATTGGTTAAAATTCAATAATAAACTGGGTGGGCAGTACAAAGTACCACGTTTGAGCAATAAAAGAACTACCTTAGAGGAGATCCTGAAAGT
This sequence comes from Bacteroidia bacterium, assembly GCA_044229315.1. GTDB lineage: Bacteria > Bacteroidota > Bacteroidia > B-17B0 > Aurantibacillaceae > Aurantibacillus. Next base: position 329,315 of record JBGATG010000002.1, on the reverse strand, counting down.
AAATAAACTCGCCTGAGACTTTTAACACATAACACTCTGCGTCCTCTGCGTTTCCTCTGCGCACTCTGCGGTTTTTGCCTCTTAGTTTCTTTTCAAAACGACACAAAACCTCTGATCATTAAAAAGAAGCACGATTATTTTGCTGTAGACAATTTAGGGAATGTACTTTTTGTGAAAGAGTCGGAAATGATCAAACATTTAGCCAATGGAATTTATTTCGCGCGTTACAGCAATTTGAAATTGGGAGATATTACTTCTGTTGATGCAACAAATGGTTTGCGTTTAATGTTATTTTACCGCGATTACCAGCAGATCGTTTTTTTGGATGATCAACTCACACAAAAAAATGAGGCAGTTTCCCTTGAGAAAATGGGCTACGAGCAAACGGATCTTGTATGTATGTCGGCCAACAACAATGGATTTTGGTTATTCAACAAAGCAAATAATGAACTTGTTCGTTTCGACGATCAGTTAAAAAAGATCGCTTCTACCGGGAATTTGAAACAGATGCTGCAAACCGAGGATGTAAAGCCAAACTTCTTATTGGAGCACAATGGGAATGTGTTTTTGAATTGCCCTGATGTAGGAATTTACGTATTTGATATTTTTGGAACGTTTAGCAAAACGATAAGTTTAAAGGGGCTTAAAAATTTCCAGGTGAGCGAGAATATTATCTATTTCCAAAAGGATAGTGGAATCTGTAGTTATAACTACAAGTTATTTGATGAAGTTTGCAAGGCCTTTCCAATCAATAAATTAAGTCAGACACTTTATATTAAGAACAAAACTTACCTTTCTAATTCCGATTCCTTGTTTATTTATCAATAGGGTTTTTTGGGCTTTTTTCTTAACAAAATTTCCGTATTTTTTCCCTTGCCGTTTAGTTATATTTACGGGTAAGCCAATGACCCTTGCCGCTTATGGAAAAGGACCCAAAATGGCATCTAAATAGTGTAACTTTAAAGGAACTTGAGTAACCAAAACATACTTATCAATAAGCTGGATGAATTCATCCGTAAGTACTACAAGAATTTGCTGATCAAAGGGACGCTTTACTCACTAGCACTTTTGGTATCGGCTTTTTTGAGTGTGGTTGTGCTTAATTATTTTGGAGAGTTCGACACTACTGTTCGCACGATCTTCTTTTTTAGCTTCTTGGGTCTTACAGGTTTTGTTCTCGCAAAGTACATCGCTACCCCACTTCTCAAATTAAATAAAATAGGAGATACACTTTCTTATAACGATGCTGCAAACATCATCGGAACCCATTTTACTAACGTTCAGGATAAATTACTAAACGTTCTTCAACTTCAAAACCAACAAGGACTTTTAGGGTCGAATGATCTTTTAATGGCAAGCATTGATCAAAAGATAAATGAATTACGTCCGGTGCCGTTTACTTCCGCTATTGATCTTAAAGAGAACACTAAATATCTTAAGTATGTTCTTCCGGTTTTATTTCTTTTCATTTCCACATATATCATTTGGCCTGGAATTATTACGAAGGGAACCGATCGCTTAGTTCACTATCAAACATACTATTCAAAAGAAATGCCTTTTGAGTTCACTGTTTTAAATAATGATCTCAGCGCTTTACAATCTCAGGATCTTGAATTAAATGTAAAAGTTACAGGCGACCAATTACCAAATGAGGTTTTTGTAAAAATAAATGGCGTAGAATATAAATTGGACAAGACCGATAAAGTAAATTATTCTTACACTTTTAAAAATCTGCAGAAGAATACAAGTTTCAATTTTTCAGCGGCGGGATTTGATTCCAAAGAATACGAGATCAAAGTTCTTCCAAAACCAATGGTAAATCAGTTCAGTGCGCAATTGATCTATCCTGCCTATTTGAACAAGCCTAACGAACAATTAATTAATTCGGGCGATCTGCAATTGCCTCAAGGAACAAAAGTGGTGTGGACCTTTAATACAAAGAATACAGACTATCTTGAACTACATTTCGTAGACACACTTATCAAGACCTTCCATTTAAGCGACGATCAATTCAATTATTCGCGTCGTTTTATGAGTAGTAACAATTATGTGGTGAAAGCGAGCAGCAATGCCGTGCAAAAGCCAATTGATTCAGTGGGCTACGTGATCAATGTCATTCCTGATCAATATCCGGCTATCGATCTTACACAAACAGCGGATTCGGTCAATAACAAGAATATTTATTTGAGTGGAAGCATCAAAGATGATTATGGTTTTTCACATTTGAATTTAGTATTGAAACGTTCAGGTGTAGATTCAACCAATAAACCTTTTGAAACCACCGACGCGATTCCAATAAACATTAATCCAAAGCAGATCTCTCAAACGTATTACTATTTCTTGAATGCCGCATCGTTTGACCTTAAGCCCGGAGAAAAAATAGAGTATTATTTTGAAGTGTACGATAACGATGGTGTGAACGGCAATAAATCATCCAAAACAAATGTGATGACCTATAAAGCCCCAAGTTTGGATGAGATCAATGAGGCTGCAGCGAAAAATAATTCAGAGATCAAGAATGACCTTGAAGAAAGTATCAAACGTGCTAAGCAATTACAAAAAGATGTAAGCGATCTTTCAAAAAAGATAAATGATAAGAACCAGTTGAGCTACGAGGACAAAAAGAAACTGGAAGAGATCATGAACAAACAAAACTCATTGAAGAATAAGATCGATGAGGTGAAGAAAGAGAATGCTCAGAATAATCAAATGCAAAATGAGTTCTCGCAACAAGACGAATCTATTTTAGAGAAACAACAAGAGTTGGAAAAATTGTTCGATCAGATCATGACGCCGGAGATGAAGAAGTTGTATGATGAACTTCAAAAGGCCATGAATCAGTTAAACAAGGACCAGGTGCAACAAAAGTTGGAAGAATTGAAATTGACCAATAAGGATATTGAAAAGGAACTAGATCGTAATTTAGAATTATTCAAAGCACTTGAAGTTCAGGAAAAGATGCAACAGGTAGTTGACAAATTGGATGAACTAAAGAACAAGGAACTTGAATTAAAAGATCAAACAGAGAATAAAGACAACAAGAACACCGACAATAAATCGCTCGAGCAAAAGCAAAATGATATCAGCAAAGAGTTTGATAAACTCAAAGAAGATATCAAAGAGATGGAACAAAAGAATTCTCAGTTGGAAGACCCCGCTCAGTTACCAAAGAACGGAATGAAACAGGAGGATGTGAGCAAGGACATGAAGAAAAGTTCAGAGAGTTTGAACAAAAATGAAAAAAAGGACGCTGCAAAATCTCAGGAAGACGCCGCCAAAAAAATGGATGAGATGGCTAATGAGATGATGGATGAGATGGATATGAGCGAGCAACAACAACAAGAAGAGAATGCTGCGGCTTTACGCCAGATCTTAGAAAATTTATTGAATGTTTCATTTACGCAGGAAGATCTGATGAAACAATTGGGAAATACAAAAACAGATAACCCTCAATATTTGAAGATCCCTCAATTGCAGAAAAAATTAAAGGATGATAGCAAGATCATTGAAGATAGTTTATTGGCTTTAAGCAAACGCGAACCATCGGTAAGTAGCCTGATCAATCGCGAGATCAGCGCCATCAATCACAATATGGAAAAAACCATAAAGGCATTGGCGGATAGAAATACCGGCGAAAGCAGCACGCGTATGCAAACCACAATGACCTCTGTAAATAATTTGGCTTTACTTCTTAACGAAGCTTTGGAACAAAAGCAGAATAAGATGAAACAAAATAAAATGCAGGGCAAAAAAGGGAAATGTAAGAAGCCGGGATCGGGAAGTGGATCAAAACCCTCAAATGCGCCAAGTATTCCAAACATGAAGAAATTGCAAGAGCAATTAAATAAACAGTTGGAGGATATGAAAAAGGCTATGGAAAATGGTCAAAAGCCGGGAGAAAAACCAGGTCAAAAACCGGGTAATAAGCCGGGTCAAAAACCGGGGCAGGGTCAGTTGGGTCAAAACGGTTTGCCAATAAATATGCCCGGAAGCAGTGAACAGTTCGCAAAAATGGCCGCCCAGCAGGAGGCCATCCGCCGCCAGATCATGCAAATGATGGATAAGTTAAAAAATAAGGGTTCTAACCCCGGCGGAGATATCGCGGATATGATGGAACAAACTGAAAAAGAATTAGTTAATAAACAAATTAGTAGTGAGATGATCAAACGCCAGAACGATATTTTGAGCAAACTGCTTGAAAGTGAGAAAGCTGAGCGTGAACGAGAGCAGGACGAAAAAAGGAAAAGTAACGAAGCAAAAAACCAGAATTTAAGTAACCCTAGCCAATTTTTAGAGTATAAAAGACTAAAAGAAAAGGAATTGGAGCTCATTAACACCGTACCACCGAGCCTCACGCCTTTCTATAAAGAAAAAGTGAATAACTACTTTAATAGCGTAAACAAGAAATGATTTTAACGAGAGGTGAGAACTTGCGAATTAGTTCTGATACCCAAAATATAACTTTAGTTGAACGAGTGATCGATGATGTGTGTGAAGCGTACAAAGTGAACGAAGATCGTTATGGGAATATTTTAATCGCAGTAACGGAAGCGGTGAACAACGCCATTCAACACGGCAACAACAATGATCCGGCCAAATCAGTTACCATTGCATACAACGTTGATACTGCCGCCATCACATTTTTTGTGAGCGACGAAGGAAATGGTTTTGATCATAAGAATCTTCCTGATCCAACTGCGCCGGAGAATCTTGATAAGATCAACGGACGCGGGATCTTCCTTATGAAAAATCTATCCGATAATATAGAGTTCGATCAAAACGGCAAGCAGGTGCAATTGAAATTCAATTTTAATTGATCGTCAACAAGAATTTTGTGTATTTAAAAAAGAGGGAGCGTTACGGCGCAATGAATATTAGGGCATTTATAATTTCTACTATTATATTACTGTGTGATATCTCAAACGCGCAGATCAATCTACAAACAGGAAACAATAAAGAAGCGTTAGCAGTTCAGTTCTTTGAACAAAAAGAATATGAAAAGGCGAATGTATATCTCGAAGAACTTTACGATAAGAATCCTTCCATTTGGTTCGGTTACTATTACAAAAGCCTTTTAATGGTAAAGGACTTTGATAAGGCCGAGAAGATCACCAAAAAACAAATTAAGAATAATAAGAGCGACGCAACATTTTTAGTTCTGCTCGGTCACATTTACAACATTACCGGCGACACAAAAAAGGAAACAGATTGCTACGAGAAAGCAATTAAGGAAATGAATCCCAATCAACCTTTCATTTCCAATTTAGCGCAATCATTTATTGATCTGAAATTGTATGACTATGCTATTTTAGTTTACAACAAAGCACGGAAAGCAACTCCGGATTATCCGTATTACTACGAGCGCGCCGACATTTATAAAATGAAAGGGGATGTGACCGCCATGATCAACGAGTATTTAGATGCGATAGATTTTAGAGATTCCGAATTATACATGGCGCAAAATAATTTGCAGAACTCTTTGGGTTATGATGATGAGAACGGGGGATTGAAAAGCCCGATCTTGAAACAGGAATTGCAAAAACGCATTCAATCAAAGCCCGATAAAATTGTGTTCGCGGAATTTTTGATCTTTATTTTAAAACAGCAAAAAGAATTTGATGCGGCTTTTGTTCAGAGTAAAGCCATTGATAAAAGACAAAAGGAAGATGGTCGCCGCGTTTACGAATTGGCGCGCATTTGTGTTTCTAACAAAGCCTGGGAAACCGCGCAACGTTGTTACCAGTATTTAATTGAAAAACCAAATAGCACCTATGGAACTTCGGCTGAGATAGAGATTTTAGGGGTAGAATATCAATTGGTATTGGAGAAACCACAGATCACGCAAGAAGAATTACTGGCCGTAGAGAAAAAACTACAGGCTGCTAACGACAAGAACAAAGGCAATTTCATGCAATTATTGGTGGTGAAGAACCTCGCGAATTTAAAAGCGTTTTATTTGAACAAACCACAGGAAGCCATTGATCTTTTGGAAGAAGTACTCACGAATCCTGGATTAAAACCTGTAGACAAATCGGAATACAAAATTTTACAGGCCGATATTTATTTGGTGGCTGGAATGATCTGGGATGCATCTTTGTTGTATTCACAGGTGGAAAAAGATTTTAAATATGAGGCTATTGGCCACGAAGCTAAATTCAAAAATGCTAAATTGAGTTTTTACGCGGGCGATTTTAAATGGGCAAAAACACAATGTGATGTATTGAAAGGCGCAACCACTAAATTAATTGCCAATGACGCTTTGGATCTTTCGTTGATCATTACAGACGCCATTGGTGTTGATACAAATGAAGTTCCTTTGCAAATGTTTGCCAGTGCTGACTTAATGATCTTGCAACACCGTTATCCGGAAGCTATTGCCAGGATGGATAGTATCAATTTGATCTTTAGCAATAATACTTTGGGCGATGACATTTTTTTCAAGAAGGCAGCTATTTACGAAAGAACAAATCGTTACACTGATGCTGAGAAAATGTACAAAGACATCATCGAATTTTATCCGACGGAACTATACGGCGATGACGCGCAATTTAAGTTAGCGCAATTGTATGAAACTAAATTAAAAGATAATACCAAGGCAAAAGATGCCTACGAGGAATTGATCAGCAGATACCCCGGAAGTATTTTTGTAGCCGAGGCACGTAAACGATTTAGAGAGTTAAGAGGGGATAAGATCAATAATTAATTTGAAAACCACTATATGACCATTGCAGTATACGCACGCTCAACAAAAGATAATCTTCCTATTTACGTAGAGCAGCTTTCGCGCATCTTTCAAAAGGAAAAAGTAAAATTGATCATATACAAAGAGTATTACGAATTTCTTAAGAGTGAGTATAAGTTCAATATCGAACTTCCAACGTTCTCCAACGCTACCGAACTTTCAAAAGCAAATTACTTGATCTCCTTGGGCGGCGATGGAACCATGTTGGAAACTGTTGCGCTGGTGCGTAAATCGGGAATTCCGGTGTTGGGCGTAAATACCGGTCGCTTAGGATTTTTAGCAACCGTAAATAAAGATGACCTTGAGAAAGCTGCCATGATGCTGATCAATTCAAGATTTACGCTTGACAAGCGCGTACTTATTGAATTAAGTGGTTGCGAGAATTGTTTTGGCGATGTGAATTACGCACTCAATGAATTTACAGTACATAAACAAGAGAGTGGTGCAATGATCCACGTGGATACTTATGTTGACGGCGTATTCTTAAATTCATATTTTGCCGATGGATTGATCGTGAGTACACCCACAGGTTCAACTGCGTATTCTTTAAGTTGCGGCGGACCAATCATGATGCCCGATTCAAATAATTTCATCATCACACCAATTGCACCACACAATTTAAATGTGCGTCCTATTATTATTCCGAATAAAAAAGAAATGAGTTTTAAAGTTAGCGGACGTAGCGATAGTTTTTATGTGTCGCTTGATTCGGTTACCTCGTCTATCAAACCAAACACCGAGATCAAAATTAAACTCGCCGATTTTAAATTCAATCTTATTAATCTGGAAGGGCAGCACTTCTTTGGCACTCTCCGTAACAAATTACTTTGGGGGATTGATAAAAGACAATGATCTTGACCCTAATTTAACCACCTGTTTATCAATATTTTATAAAGTAATTTTGGTGTAATAAAACCCCTAATTTTGCGTTATAATAAGCCATGCGTTTTAAGCTTGTAACCATACTCTTATTTTTAGTGTCGTTTTCGGCATTGGCTCAATATAAGCAACGTAATTTTCGTCAGCGCGAATTGGGATTTTTATTGGGAGGCTCGTATTACATTGGCGACATTAATCGTTTCAAACATTTTGCTTTCTCGCAACCTGCAGGCGGAATTTATTTTCGTTACTCACCGCACTACCGTTATGCCTGGCGTTTTGGTTTGAACTACGGAAGAATTACGGCAAGTGATTCGCGCAGTAAAAATCCCGATCAATTATTACGCAACGCAAGTTTTCGCAATGATATTTTCGAAGCGCATGTCCTGTCTGAATTTAATTTTGTGGAGTATCGCATTGGTAATAGTAAACATTATTTTACGATGTTCATTTTTGCCGGACTCGCCGGTTTTTATCAAAATCCAAATTATCCCTTGTATCAAGTGTCAATTCCCTTTGGAATAGGATTTAAACACAATGTTGGCGATCGCATGGGAATTGGAATTGAATGGGGTCCACGAAAAACATTTACAGATTATCTGGACGATGTATCGGGACTTTACCCCGCAAAAAATAATCCATACAGCAATCCAAGTAAAGAACAGATAAATCTTGCAGGCAGCATGCGCGGAAATCCGCGTACCAAGGATTGGTATTTTTATTACGGTCTTACACTCAACTTTAAATTAAAAGGTCCGCGCGAGCACTGTTATGGTGTTGGTGGAAAAGAGTATCATTGATTTTTTTAGAGGCAGTTAACCACGTAGCGCTTCGCTTCACAGAGGTTAACACAGAGTTTCATGGAGGCCTATTGGAAAGTTGCGCCGCCTAATTTGAGGATACGGAGAAGACCCCTCGGTCTATAGAGTGAATTCAATCTGCGAGATCCGATTTACAATTTATAATTCCATAGCGGTCCCGTAGGGACCAAATGTCTCTGGAAAAATTGCACACACGATCTGTAGCGCCCATTTAGGGGCGCAATATTAGCAATGATAACTCCATGAACACTGACAGCCGCCTTTTTTACCTGTCACGCGTGAGGGATTGTAGCGGAAATCCTTTTTGCTTTTCGATCTGCTTTTTTTTACGATTAGAAAGCAAAAAGATTGGAGCGAAAAGCCCGACCCGAGCTTCCGTATTGTGGCGTGCGAGGGACACGCCCAAATAGTCATAATAATTATCCCTCACTCATTCTCTAATATCATTCAATAAGCCAAAGAAGAAAAACACCCATAAATCACTGTTAAACAGCCGTTTATGCCCAATAATTTTTATCAATATTCTTTTGAATTCAACAGGATTCTATTAACTTTGCCTTCCTTAATTTTTTATTGAAACATGAACATTTTAGAAAGTATTAGAAAGCGTACCGGATTATTGGTAGGTATTGTTGGATTAGCCCTTGTGATCTTTATCCTTGAGAGTTTATTAGGTTCGGGTAGTTCTATTTTTGGCGGCGGCGACGTTAGCACCATTGGTGTTGTGAACGGAAAGAAGATTGACCGCAACGAATTTTATATGAAGGTGGAGAATCAATTGAATTTGATCCGTCAACAAAGACAATCAAACGATATTGATGATCAAACACGCAAACAAGTACTTGATTATGTGTTCAACGGATATATTTCTGAATTGGTGATCAAACCTCAATATAAAGCGCTTGGTTTAAGCGTAGGTGAAGATGAATTGTATGAGAATATGGTGGTAAATCCATCACGAGTGGTTATTGATCGCTTAACTGATCCGAATACGCGTCAATTGAATCCGCAATTTGCATTACCGGATGGTTCGTTGGATCGAAACAAATGGAAGCAAGTTGTTGCGAGTGTTACGGGTGATCAGGAATTGGCTGTAAAGCAAATGGAAGAAGACGTATCAAACACTCGTCTTGCAGAAAAATATTCTATTTTGATTAAAAAAGGAATGTACGTAACTAAATCGGAGGCTAAACAAGATTATCTTACCTCTGGAACAAAATTGAACGTAAGTTTTGTTGTGAAGCGTTATGATTCGGTTGGTGACAGTGCGGTGAAAGTGAATGATGATGATATTAAGAAGTTTTACGAAGAAAATAAATACAAGTACGTTAATAATAAAACAACACGTAAGATCGAGTACGTAACATTCCCAATAGTGCCTAGCGTTGATGACGTAGCTGCAATTGAGAAGAACGCGATGGAAGTTGCGGCGGCATTTAAAGCTAAACCGATCTCTGAAGATAGCGCTTTCCAAATGCAAGAGAGTGAGAACGGCCAGATCATTTCACAAAACTATAGCCGTAAGAACATGATCATTCGCGATACAACGGTGTACACGGATGCTGTTGGAACAGTTTACGGTCCTTACAACGAAGGCGCGTATTTCAAGATCTACAAATTAGCAGGAGTAAAATCAATTGCTGATAGTGCTAATGTTCGTCACATTTTAATTGGAACCATTGATCCGCAAAAACAAACACCTACGCGTCCTAAAGCGCAAGCTAAGAAAACAGCGGATAGTTTGTTGACCTTGATCAAGGAGAAGAAAGTAACATTTGATACGCTTGTGAAAACAATAAGTGAGGATAGAGGAAGTGTTGATAAAGGTGGAAGTTATGGTTGGATGAATGAGACCACTCAATTTGTTGAGCCGTTTAAGAACGCCGGTTTAGAAGGAACAAAAGGAAACATCAGCGTAGTTGAAACACAATTTGGTTACCATATTATTGAGGTATTGGACGTGAGCGCGACTCGTCACACCAATTACCGTTTGGATCAGATCTTCAAACCAATTGTGCCAAGTGAAGAAACTACAAAACGTATTTTTGATGAAGCAAAACAATTTGCGGGTGAGAACAGTACCGGCGAATTATTTGACAAAGGCATTGAGACCAAAAAAATGACCAAACGTATTGCTGATAACATTGAAGAAAGCGATATTCAGATCCCTGGCTTGGAGAACGCGAAAGAATTGGTACGTTGGTTGTATAACGCTAACAAGAACGATGTGAACTTGTTTAGTTTTGCTGATAAGCACATGGTGGCAAAAGTATCCGCTATTAAAGAAAAAGGATTTTTGCCTTTAGAAGAGGTGAAGGATGATGTAACAGCGGAGGCTATTCAAGAAAAGAAAGCTGAATTATTCATGAATGAATTCAAAGCGAAGAGTGCTTCAAGTATTGAGGACCTTGCTAAGAAAATGAACCTGGAAGCTGTGAATCAGGATAATTTAGCGCCAAACGCGCACAATGTACAAGGTTTAGGACATGATGATGTATTGGTTGGAACAGCTGCCGGAATGAAAGCAGGCGCCATGAGTAAACCAATTGCAGGTGAAGTAGGCGTGTTTGTTGTGAAATTGAACGCGTCAACACCCGGCGCTCCGGCTAAAGAATACAAAGATCATCAACGTATGCTAGAGCAAATGTATTCGTACCGTGCCGATCAGGAATTCTATACCGCTTTAAAAGAAAAAGCGAACATTGAGAATCACACAGGTCGATTTGAATAAGATCACTAAAGAGCTATTGAAAGCCTCCTTTTTTGGAGGCTTTTTTATTTTATATTTGATGCATCAAGCGAATAATTCATAGAGTGTTTGTAGTTTAATGAAGGTGTTTGATAAGTACAAAGAATAGTTTAACACACCACTGTTTATTAAAAGCTATTGCCTTTTGCTTTGCATTGTTTTTTGGATTATCTTTAATTGAATCAAAAACCAGCCATTATGAAAAAACTTCTATCTCTTTTAACCTTCGTTTTTATTTTAGGCGCTTCTTCAAAAGCCCAATTTAGCTTAGTACAAGCCGCGCAATTTGGTGGAGCCGGAATTGAAGCCGGAACACATGTAGTAACTGATGCGGCGGGTAATATATATACCACGGGTTATTTTGATAACACTACTGATTTTGATCCGGGACCGGGAGTTGTGACACTTACAACCACGGGACTTGAAGATATTTTTGTTACAAAGCAAAGTTCATCGGGAGCATTGATCTGGGCTAAAGCCTTTGGAGGTTCAAATACCGATATTCCTGCGGGACTTGGCATTGATAATACAGGTAACGTTTATATTTCGGGATGGTATAGCGGCGCCATTGATCTTGATCCAAGCGCGGCTACTTATAGTTTTTTTGTTGGATCAATTGAGATCTTCGTTAATAAATTAGACGCGTCCGGAAATTTTGTGTGGGGCGCAAGTATGGGAAGCGGTGCAAATGACAAAGCAACTTCTATGTGGGTGGATGCAACCGGAAATGTTTATACAGTGGGTACATTTGAAGCTATGGCCGATTTTGATCCGAGTGCAGGTGTGTTCCAATTAACACCGGCAGGTTCAAGTGGCTCCGATATTTTTGTAAGTAAATTGACCAGCAGTGGCGCTTTTGCCTGGGCAGTTAATATGGGCGGCATAGGAACTGATATACCCTATGGTGTTTGTGTAGACGGCTTATTGAACGTATATGTGACCGGAAATTTTGAAGATGTTTCTGATTTTGATCCGGGCGCTGGAACCTTCACGCTTCAGTCAATTGACCAGCAAGACGCGTTTGTGAGCAAGATAGATGGCAACGGAAATTTTGTGTGGGCAAAACAAATGGGAGGCATGGGTACACAACAAGGCACAGGAATTTATCCTGATGGCACAGTAAATATTTATGTAACTGGAGATTTCCAAAACTCCGTGGATTTTGATCCGGGTGCTGCAACATTTAGCTTGAGTTCTATGGGATCTTTTTACTCCGGATTTACTCAGAAATTAAGCGCGGCCGGAAATTTTGTGTGGGCAAAGAGCATTAGTGGAAATGATGATGTGTTGGGAAACAAGATCAGATCAAATTCAACAGGCGTTTTTGTAACAGGATATAATAAAGGAACAGCGGATCTTGATCCGGGTGCCGGAACATTTACATCAACTGCTGTTACTGCCATGGATTCTTATCTTACCGTGCTGGATCCTAGCGGAAATTATGTGGTTGGCGAAGGATTTCCTTATCAGTGGGGATCGTTCACCTTAAGATCAAATGGCAATATTCTTATTGCAGGAAAATTCAGCAACTCACCTGATGTTGATCCGAGTGTTGCAACAACGAATCTAACTTCATTAGGACAAATAGACGCTTGCGTTGTAGAATTGATCATGTCTTTGGTTTCTGTTGATCAGCAAACAAAAGATGTTGAGAAAACTAATTTATATCCAAACCCTAACGTGGGAAATTTTGAATTCAATGCTCCTCTGGGTTCACAAGTGAAGATCGTGAATTCAATAGGACAAACTGTTTCTGAATTCTCTGTTTCAAATGAAACGCAAGCGGTTAATTTAAATAACTGCAAAGCGGGAGTGTATGTGTTGATGATCAATACCAATGGAAAACAGAGTTCGAAGAAGTTTGTGATCGAAAATTAATTATCGATTTCATCTGGTTCAACATGGTCACCCCTAAAGGGGTTCTTGTTCGTTTTTACATTTAGTTTTACCAATATTTGGTCCCTACGGGACCGGTGTAGAAACGGGATTGTAAATGGATGATTCCATTTCTCTGTGACCTCTGTGTAAACCTCTGTGAAGCGGAGCGCTCCGTGGTTAATTGTCTCTAAAACCTTGAATTTAATTTCCGCCCGGTGTTTTTAACCAGTCGTTAAAGGAAAAACTTTTTTTCTCTTCAAGGTGACGTTTGATATCCTCAGCTCTTCCTTTTGGAATTGAGTTAATGAGTTTTTGTGTGTATTCGCTTGAAGGGTTGTTGTAGATCTCATCCGCGTCGCCCATCTCTTCAATTTTCCCTTTGTTCATTACCACCATGCGATCGCTCATGAATTTCACAACACTCAAATCGTGGCTAATGAAAATATAAGTGAATTTGAATTCCTTTTTAAGGTCGTTCAACAAATTCAATACCTGTGCCTGCACACTCACGTCAAGGGCGCTCACACTCTCATCACAAATAATGAATTTAGGATTCAACGATAAAGCGCGAGCGATACAAACCCTTTGTCTTTGCCCACCACTAAACTCGTGCGGGTAACGGCTGAAGTATTTATATTCCAATCCCACTTTATCCAAAAGTTCAAGAACCATTTTCTTGCGATCGTTCTTGTTCTTACCGATTCCATGAACGGTCATTGGTTCCATTAGGGCGTCGCCAATAGTTAAACGTGGATTCAAAGATGAATAGGGATCCTGGAAAATGATCTGGATGTCTTTACGTAAAAAACGGAAATCACTTTCCTTCATGCGCAAAATTTCCTGGCGACGGTAAAAAATTTGTCCTTCTTTAGCATCGGTTAATTTAATAATGGTTCTTCCTAAAGTTGATTTTCCGCAGCCGCTTTCTCCAACCAATCCTAAGGTCTCCCCTTCGTAAATATCAAAACTCACATCATCAACTGCCTTTGTCCAGTCCAGTACTTTTCCAAAAAGGCTTTTTTGAGCAGGGAACCATGTTTTTACATTTCGTAACTCGAGGATCTTATCACGTTGATATAATTCTTTATGTTCCGCAACACGCTCTTCTTTTGTTACCATCACATTTCTGATGGCTTCATTTACATTGCGTGGGATCTCTTCTATCTCTCCATCTTCATGACGGATCATGAAATCGCTTACAACAGGCAAACGTTTTAAGCGTATATCCAATGGTGGGCGACAAGCCAATAAACTCTTTGTGTAAGGATGTTGGGGATTGGTAAAGATATCCAACACATTTCCTTGCTCCACAATTTTTCCTTTGTACATCACCACAACACGATCAGCCAATTCGGCAATCACACCGAGATCGTGAGTAATGAACATGATACCCATATTGTGCTCCTGCTGCAATTTTTGCATCAGGTCTAATATTGTTTTTTGTACAGTAACATCAAGCGCTGTTGTTGGCTCATCAGCGATCAAAATTTTCGGATCACAGCTAATGGCCATCGCGATCATTACCCTTTGTTTTTGTCCACCCGAAATTTGGTGAGGATAACGCTCCATCATTAATTCAGGAGTTGGTAATTGCACTTCGCGGAAAAGCGCTAACGTTTTTTCGCGCGCTTCTTTTTTACTCATTTTTTTGTGCAAGATCAAAGCTTCCATTACCTGGTCGCCACATTTGATCACCGGATTCAAAGAGGTCATTGGTTCCTGGAAGATCATCGCGATCTCATTTCCACGCAAGTCGCGCATAATGGTTTCCGGTGCTCTTACAAGGTCAATGGTCTTACCGTGTTTGTCGGTGTAAAAAATCTCACCGCCGGTAACTTTTCCCGGAGGATTTGGAATGAGTCCCATCACCGAAAGTGAGGTAACTGATTTACCCGAACCGCTTTCACCAACAATACCAATGGTTTCGCCTTTGTGAAGCGTAAAGGAAATGTCGTTAACCGCCTTAATGTACTCGTCTTCGGTCTTAAATTCAGTAACTAAATTCTTTATCTCTAAAAGGACTTCTTTCTCCATAAAAATTTTGGAACTAACGAAGTAAGCAATTTTTTTGGTGAATCAAAAATGCTTTAGCCGTTATGGGCTTTTTTAATGACGAATATTTTTCAAAAAAAAGCTCCGTCTCAAAGTACTCTGTATCTCGCTAATAATGAGGTCTATATAAGTTTAAAAGTAATTGGATTAAAAACAGCTTTACTTTGGTTTTTTAGCTTTTGAATGATAGATTTGTAACGCTAATAAAATCACATCTATTATGAGTAACGCAGGTTTTTTGAAGTCCTCTATCGGAAAGAAAGTTATTATGGGTGCAACCGGTCTGTTTTTGATCTCTTTTTTGGTTGTACACTGTTTCATTAATATGCTCATCTTTTTTAACGACGGTGGGGAAACGTTTAACAAGGGCGCCGAATTCATGGGAACCAATTGGCTTATCCGTGCTATGGAAATTGTATTGTTCGCTGGTTTGATCCTTCACATGGTTCAGGCTTTAGTCCTCACACTTGAAAATCGCAAAGCACGCCCTGTTGGTTACGCAAAAATTAACGGCGCAGCAAACAGTACCTGGTATAGCCGCTCCATGGGATTATTAGGAACTTTAATTTTGATGTTCCTCATTATTCACTTAAAACATTTTTGGGTAGAGAGTCGTTTTACCGATCATATCGCACACAACGAATACGAAAAAATGGCAGGACAAGAGACCTTATTCCGCGAAATGGTTGAGGTATTCGAAAATCCAATTGTGGTTCTGGTATATTGTTTATCAATGATCTCTTTAGCATACCACTTATTACATGGTTTCCAATCTGCATTCCAAACTTTAGGATTGAATCATCGCAAATACACGCCAATGATCAAAAAGGCGGGAATTGTTTTCTCGATCGTGATCTGCTTGTGTTTCGCGTCAATGCCTTTGGCAATGTATTTCGGTTACATCAAATAAATAATAATTCAACACTCATAAATCATAATTCATTAAATAGAAATATGGCTTCATCATCAAAATTAAATGCAAACATCCCCGAAGGAAAACTAGAGGAAAAGTGGACAAAATACCGTTCCACTGTTCACTTGGTTAACCCAGCTAACAAACGTAGTTTGGAGGTTTTGGTAATTGGATCGGGTTTAGCAGGTTCGTCTGCTGCCGCTTCTTTAGCAGAGATGGGATACAAAGTAAAAGTATTTTGCTTCCAGGATTCACCGCGTCGCGCGCACTCTATTGCAGCGCAAGGTGGTGTGAACGCCGCGAAGAATTATCAAAATGATGGTGATAGCGTTTACCGTTTATTTTATGACACTATTAAAGGTGGTGATTACCGCGCGCGCGAAGCAAACGTACATCGTTTAGCTGAGGTGTCGGGAAATATAATTGACCAATGCGTGGCGCAAGGTGTACCATTCGCTCGCGAGTATGGTGGATTGTTAAGTAACCGTTCATTTGGTGGAACACAAGTACAACGTACATTTTATGCTGCAGGGCAAACCGGCCAACAATTATTGTTAGGAGCTTACTCTGCTTTACAACGTCAGGTTGGAATGGGCGCAGTGAAATTAATGGCGCGGCATGAAATGCTAGACATTGTAAATATCGATGGCAAATGCCGTGGTATCATTGCCCGCGATCTTGTAAGCGGAAAATTAGAAAGACATTTTGGTCACGCTGTGTTATTGTGTACAGGTGGATACGGAAACGTATTCTTCCTTTCAACAAATGCAATGGGATGTAACGTTACAGCTGCATGGAAAGCGCATAAAAAAGGCGCGTTCTTCGGAAATCCTTGCTACACGCAAATTCACCCAACATGTATTCCTGTAAGTGGTGATCATCAATCAAAATTGACATTGATGTCGGAATCACTTCGTAACGATGGAAGAATTTGGGTTCCAAAAAGCAAAGAACATGCACAGGCAATTGCTGCAGGAAAAATGAATCCGAATGATCTGAAAGAAGAAGATAGAGATTATTATTTGGAGAGAAGATATCCGGCTTTCGGTAACTTAGTTCCGCGCGACGTGGCTTCACGTGCTGCAAAGGAAAGATGTGATGCCGGTTTTGGCGTGAACTCTACAGGGCAAGCCGTGTATTTGGATTTTGCTTTCAATATGAAATACAAGTACGGTAAAACGGAAGCAACAAAGAAAGGAATTGATAATCCTACGGAAGAACAATTGACAGAATTTGGTCACGCGGTGATTAAGGAAAAATACGGGAACTTATTTGATATGTACAAACAGATCACCGGTGTTGATCCATATGAAAATCCAATGCAAATTTATCCGGCTGTTCACTACACCATGGGCGGCTTGTGGGTAGATTATCATTTGATGACAACCGTTCCGGGATTGTACGCATTAGGCGAAGCGAACTTCTCTGACCATGGTGCAAATCGTTTGGGAGCTTCGGCATTGATGCAAGGTTTAGCCGATGGATATTTTGTGATCCCTTACACGATCGGAGAGTATTTATCTGAAGAGATTCGCACAAAAGCAATTCCAACCGATAACGAAGCATTTGTAAAAGCGGAACAAGAGGTAAGCGATCGTTTAAATAAATTATTGAACATTAAAGGAACTAAGTCGGTGGATCATTTCCATAAGCGCTTAGGAAAAGTAATGTGGGATAAATGCGGTATGGCGCGAAATGCTGAAGGATTGAAGTGGGCTATTGATGAGATCAAAAAGATCCGTGCTGAATTTTGGAGCGATGTTCGTGTGCCCGGCGCATTAAACGAATTCAACCCAGAATTAGAAAAAGCAGGACGCGTTGCAGATTTCCTTGAGCTTGGAGAATTAATGTGTAAGGATGCGTTACATCGTAACGAAAGTTGTGGTGGACACTTCCGCGAAGAATATCAAACAGATGACGGAGAAGCAAAACGTGATGATGATAAATTCGCTTACGTTGCTGCTTGGGAAAATAAAGGAGATGATTGGGAATTGCACAAGGAAGAATTGAAATACGAGAATATTAAATTACAACAAAGAAATTACGCGTAACAGCGCTAACTACTGATCACTAAACTCTAATACTATGGGAGGAAATAGCGGAAAAACAATTAACGTCACCGTAAAAGTGTGGCGTCAAAAGAACAAAAGCGACAAAGGGAACTTTGAAACGCACGACATGAAAGGTGTTTCAACCGATATGTCGTTCCTTGAGATGTTCGACGTTTTGAACGAACGTTTGATCACCGAGGGAAAAGATCCTGTGGCATTTGACCACGATTGTCGCGAAGGAATTTGCGGAATGTGCAGTATGTACATTAATGGTCGTCCACACGGACCAAAAAACGCCGTTACAACGTGTCAATTGCACATGCGTAGCTTTAACGATGGTGATACCATTGTTGTAGAACCTTGGAGAAGCAGCGCTTTCCCTGTGGTAAAAGACCTTGTTGTTGATCGCGCAGCTTTTGATCGCGTAATTGCAGCCGGCGGTTTCGTTTCTGTGAATACAGGAAATGCTAAGGACGCGAACAATATTTTAATTCCGAAACATGACGCAGACGATGCATTTAACGCAGCGGCTTGTATTGGTTGTGGTGCTTGCGTTGCGGCTTGTAAAAATGGAAGCGCGATGTTATTCGTTTCAGCAAAAGTTTCTCAATTGGCTTTATTGCCTCAGGGGAAAGTTGAAAAAGAGCAACGTGTACTGAATATGGTTCATCAAATGGACGTGGAAGGATTTGGTAATTGTACGAATACCGGAGCTTGTGAAGCAGAATGTCCAAAAGAAATTTCTTTGGAGAATATTGCTCGCATGAACAGGGAATATATCTTCGCCAGCGCCAACGAGAAAAAATAAAGTTTTAATTAATATCATTGCGAAGACCACCCCCAAAAGGTGGTCTTTTTTCGTAGTTTAAATGTTAAAAGAGGAAAAATCTATCACTTGTTAGTTCAGATGCATCGATTGTTGGATATCCAAGGGATATATTTTATATTTTCGTAAAGCAAATTATTCGAAATGAAAAAAATTCTACTCTCTGTTTTTGTTACGTTGTTATGCAATGTAACTTTTTCGCAATCTACAAGCGTTAATCTGAATTGGGCCAACAGTATTGGTTCGTCGGCAAACGATATATTAAACTCGTCTACAACGGATGCAGCAGGAAACTTTTACATCACCGGAATGGTTTCTTCTTCGCTTGATTTTGATCCGTCACCATCAACAACATCACTAAATGCGGCAACCTCGGCTTATGTGGCTAAATATTCGGCAGCAGGCGCGCTTATTTGGGCAAAAGTATTTTCGGGTTCATATACCGGCGAAGGGCGTGCCATTGGCGTTGACGGAGGCGGAAATGTTTATGTTGCCGGAAGATATAATTATGGAGATATTAATCTTGATCCTTCTGCTTCTAATTTCACTTTGGCTGCGCAAGGAAATGCCATGTTCGTATCAAAGTATAGTTCGGCGGGAACTTTTGTTTGGGGATACGGTGTAGGTATAAATTCAGATTACGTAAAACCAGAAGGCATGAGTGTGGATGCAGCGGGTAATATTATTTTGGTTGGAACATATAATCCTTCGCCAACTGTGAATTTCAATCCGGCCGGAACAGCAACTAACATTGCGTCGTACGGGAATTTTGATGGTTTTGTGGCAAAGTATAATTCTTCTTTCCTTTTACAATGGGTGAGTAATTATGGAGATAATATGAACGATTATTGCACAGGTGTTACAACCGATGCTTCTAACAACATTTATGTAGTAGGAAATTACCAAACTCAGGTTGATCTTGATCCAACGGCAACCAATTCAATTTGTACTTCACAAGGTTTGGAAGATGGCTTTGTTGCAAAGTATTCCCCTTCGGGATCTTTGATCTGGGGTGGAACAATGGGTGGTTCGCAAGGAGATGCTTACTATAAGATCGCATTGGATAATTCTGGTCATGTGATCACTTGTGGATATGCGTTAAGTACAACATTTGATACTGATCTAAGTTCGCCTGCAACAAATATCCTTACCAAAGTAGGCGCAGGTGGAGTAGATGTTGTGTTAGGGAAATATGTAGCGGCTACCGGTGCTTTAGTATGGGCTCAAACAACAGGAGGTTCAGGAGATGTTTTCGCTTATAATTTAACGTCCGATTCACAGGCAAATATTTATCTTACGGGATCTTTTATCGCACCAACCGATTTTGATTTTTCCGCTAGCAATTTAAACTTAACGCCTGTTAGTTCTGCCGGCGCTACAGATGTTTTCTTATCAAAATACGATCCGTTTGGCGCAACCATCTACGCGCATCAAATTGGAGGTGGAAGTCTTGGTAACATGGGCGCAGCAGTTTCTGTAAACTCAAACAATGATATTCTCTTATTGGGGTCTCATTCGTATCCGGTGGATATCGATTTTAGCGCAACAAATACCTTAGTTGCCTACGGAGGATCTGATCTTTTCTTTGTGAATTACAACCAATGTATTGATGCAAGCCAACCAACGCTTGCTGTAATTTCGCAAACTATCTGTGCCAATGGTGTTGCAACGCTTAGTGTTACGGGTGGCAGTTTAAATTCTGCTACAAATTGGGTGTGGTACGGCTTAGCTTGTGGTACCGGGAGTTTTGCAACCGGAACAACTGCTACAGTTGCGCCGATCCTTGCAAATAATACATATTATGTTGATGGCGAAGGAGGATGTACGAACGCCGGCCCGTGTACAAGCGCTAGCGTAACGGTATTGCCTTCAAAGAATATTACGGGAACTGTGTCGGCGAGTTCAGTGGCGGTTCCTGGAAAAGTACAGTTGTTCCGTTATGAAGGCCCGCTTACCAAATGGGATTCGGTGACGTATCAATTAGTAAATGCTGCAGGTGAGTACACATTTACCTCAGTAAATAGCGGAAGTTACATTATCATGTGTATCCCAACATCTACTGCTTACGTGAAAACGTATGCGCCTAATAATCCTACATGGAAGAACTCAACTGTTTTTAGTCATGGTTGTGCTACAGGTTACACCATTAACATTGATGTTGTTCCAATTATGACATTAACTCCGGGACCAGGTGTTCTAGCAGGTAAAATCGTAGAGGGAATTAATTACGGAGGACGAAGTGCGGATGTTACGGCACCCGGAAGTCCAATTGGCGGTTTAAGTATCAAAGGTGGAAAGAATCCCGGTGGTAATATTGTTGCGCAAGGTCGTACCGATGGTTCGGGTGGTTACACACTTACAGGATTGCCAATCTCTGCTGCGAACGAGTCATATTATGTCTTTGTTGATATTCCCGGCGTAGATACTTTGGGAACACATCATGTAGCAATCACAACAGCTTCTACAATGTACACCGATCTTGATTTTGTTGTGGACTCTGATTATGTGAAGCCTGTAGATTACACGGGGATAAAAGAATTAAAATTGGCTGGAGAGAAAGTAAAAGTATACCCAAATCCGGCAAGAGATCTTGTGTACATTCAAACTGATGCGAAGAATGGATCGGATATTTCTTTAGAGTTATACGATCTTTTTGGAAAGAAGATACTAAGTGAAAATTATTATGCGGTTCAAAGTGAATTCAAAACAAGTATTGATGTTGGAAAGTTGAATCGAGGCGTTTATTTTGTAAAGTTGAGATTGAATAGCGGAGAGGCTCGGATTAAACTAGTGGTCTCCGAATAATTTAAAATAACTTTAAAAGAAAGGGTGCTTCTATCGGGCGCCCTTTTTAAATTCTAATTCCTATCACAAGTACATCATCCACCTGTTCCAGCGAACTCTTCCAATCTTTAAATGCCTTTTGAATATTCGCTTTTTGCGTATTCATTGGAAGATCGATATTCTCCATTAATAATTTTTGCATGCTGCTCAGCATGAATTTTTTTCCTCTTGGCCCACCAAACTGATCAGCAAATCCATCGCTGAAAATAAATACCACGTCGCCTGTTTTCACTTCCACGGTGTGGTTTGCATAAATACGTGTTTCTTCCAATTCCAAACCTCCGATCGGATATTTGGTTGCTTTAATGATCTCTAATTCATTTTTCTCTTTACGATAGATCCATAACGGACGATTAGCGCCCGCGTATTCAAGCGTTCCTCTTTTTTTGCGTATCGCGCAAAGCGCAATGTCCATTCCATCTCGTCTTTGGCTTTCGGAATTATTTTGATTCAAAGCTTCTTTTACACCCTTATGTAATTCTAAAAGTATTTTTCCGGGTTCAGAGATATTCTTTTGGTTGATGATCTCGTTAAGGAGATTATTTCCAACAATACTCATGAACGCGCCTGGTACGCCATGCCCTGTGCAATCTGCAGCAGCAATGAATTGTGTGTTGTTGTGATCGGAATGCCAGAAAAAATCTCCACTCACAATATCCTTCGGCAAATACAGAATGAAACAGTCTCCTAAAGTTTGTTCGGTTTTATGGAGCGAAGGCAACAACGCCTCCTGGATATTCTTGGCGTACTTGATACTATCTGTGATCTCCTCATTTTTATGTTGGATCTCTTCTTTTTGTTTTACCACTTCTTTGGTACGTTCATCAACTTGCTTCTCCAGTTTTGCTTTATCCGCAACGAGTTTTTTTGTTTTGATCGTGTTGTACGCAAAGATCCCAGTTCCTAATGCTACCACGCACAAAGTATAGAACCACCACGTTTGATACCACGGCGGCATGATCCTGAAACTGTATGTTGCCGGTTCCATATTCCATAAACCATCGTTGTTCATGGAAATAACCATAAAGGTGTAAGTGCCGGGAGGCAAAGAAGGGTAGGTAACTTCTGTTTTAGAGTTCTCCGGTGTCCATGTCTCGTCCAGTCCTTCCAGTTTATACTTGTATCTCACTTTTTCGGGAACAGATAAACTAACGCCAATGTATTTAAAGGTTAAATTATTTTTTGAATACGGTAATACCAATTCTTTTGGAAGCGCGGTACTTGAATCAATACCCGAACTATATCTGAGAGGATCTTCCAAGCCAAAGAAAAGCGAAACGCCGGTGATATTCAATACGGCTTCTTTTCTGTTTTGCGAGTCAAACGCTGGATCATAGATCTCTAAACCGGCAACTGTTCCAATCATCAATTTTCCTTTTTTGGAAAGGAAACAGGCGTTTGAATTGGATTCCAAACTCAATAACCCATCGTTCTTTCCAAAATGTTTGAAGTTGATCTTGTTCTTGTAGAACCCATCGATATTCAAAATATCAATACCGTTGTTGGAGCCGATGTAAAGATTGTTAGCGGGATCGATCTCCAAAAAGTAAATAAATCCATTAGTGAAATTATCTTTCTTGGAGATCTTGGTGAAAGAACCGTTTTGGTAAAGGAACATGCCATCCGCCGTTCCCAACCAGATATTTTTTCGATGATCAACGGCCGCGCACGTGATACGCGCGTTAATGAATTTATTTTTCTCGTTATAAAGTGTGATCTTTCCTTTGTCGTATTGCACAAGCCCGTTCTCGGTTCCAACCAACAAACGATCATATTTGTCCTTTAAAATAAAAGGAATGATAATGTTTGCTCCGTTATCGATCAATTTGTTGATGTCTTTTTCTTCGCTTACAACACCGTTATGCATTTTGTAAACACCAACATTGGTTCCTATCCAAAGCGTATTTTCATTATCAACGTAAAGTGTATGGATGTATTTATCCTTGATCAAAGGGTCGCTTAACTTCGCGAACTCTTCATTTTTGAAATGATAAATACCTTCATCTGTTCCAAAATACAAACTCCCGTCGCGCAGAGGCAAAATGGTGGTGATGTTGTTATCCTTTAAAGCGGTCTTGTTTTTAAAATCACGCTTATACGGCGTAATTGTTTTTCCTGTGATCTTTACCAATCCATCGGTGTTCAATGCCAGCCAAATATTTCCGGCACCGTCTTCTGCAACATCGTTAATGTAATTCTCGCTTAATCCATTATTCTTTGAGAAGTAGGTGAACTTAGGCGATTGATATTTGTATGTTCCTGATCCATTAGTTCCAACCCAAATATTATCTTCCCTGTCTTTTAGTAACGCCAGAATATTATTATTGGTAAGTCCGTTTGAACCATTGTAACTTTCGTTCGCTACTTTTTTCGTGAAATCAAAGGAATAAACGCCTTCGTAAAATGTTCCGAAATAAAATGTATCACCGTTCTTTTTTAAGATGCTGGTGAAAGAGACGTTCTCTTGCGCGGGAACATAGGTGGCCGAACTTACCGCGAAATCTTTAGAAATGATATTGAGTCCTGTTTGCGTGCCCACCAAAATATCGCCATTATCTCTTTCATTAAAACAGAAAATGAAATCGTTCTGGATCCCGTTCTTTGAATTGAATTGTTTGAAGGAATTATTTTTTGGATCGTAATAGATGGCTCCATTTTGCATCGTTGCGAACCACAAGCTTCCTTTTGAATCCACAAACATATTGTACACTGCGCTTTGATTCAATGTTTCATTTAAGATGAAGGGCATGATCTTACCATCCTTCAAAGTAAAAACACCATTCTGTGTACAGATCCAGATCTTGTTGTCGTGATAAAGCAAACGGTAAACATAGCTGTTAGACAAACCATTCTTTTGCGAATAGTTGGTAATGGCCCCGTTCTTCATCACACTCACGCCTTTCTCTGTACCAAAAACTATTTCATGTTGAGGTGTTTCAATGATCGAATACACAACATTGTTGATCAATCCATCATTGATATCAAATTGCTCAAACTTGTTTCCGTCAAATCTTCCAGCGCCTCCGCTATTGGTGCCAAACCATAAATAACCTTTGCTGTCCTGGAAAATACATAACACCTGTGACTGCGGTAATCCGTCTTCGGTATTGTAATTCTTAAAATTGTAGGTTTGCGAAAAGGCCGATGCGCATAGCAAGCAAAGAAGTACAACGCCATATTTCCCAAATACCCTCATTAGGTGTCCAAATATAAAAATAAAAGCCAACGTATACGTTGGCTTTTTAAAACTATGATACTATTCCTAGTTCGTTATCACGATCTTAGTTGTTCGATCGGCATCACCGATCTTGATGTTAAGGATGTAAACACCCGATGGAATTCCGCTAAGATCTTCTTTCATCTTTAAGCTCTTTCCAAAGTATGCAGGTAAGATCGTTTTGATCTCTTTTCCGCCAATATCCACAAGTTTCACCACCACCTGCTCAGCACTCTTTAGTTCAAAATTCATGGTGATCATTCCGCTGGTTGGATTTGGGTAAATAGTTACCACATGATCGTCCAACTGGATCTTTTTAATACTTACATCATTATTTGTTGGATTGATCTTAGCCGAGTCAACCACAAAATCAAGATTCATGTACGACATAGAACTTGTTGTGATCGCACGGTGATACGTGTTGTTTGTATCCAATCCGGCAATGTCCACTAAAATGAAATAATGTTCGCCGGGAAGACTCGCAGGTAAACCGGTTAATGTATAGCCACCTGATCCATCAGTTCTTCCTTGAGCAACGATGTTACCGCCGGGATTTTTCCCGCCTTTAATACTCAATCCACCAATTGGACTACCGGGTGCATTCACATTGGCACCACGTGCGGCATAACCTTGTCCTTCGGTGATCTTACCCGAAAGCACACCGGTTCCTGTACCTATATTAGTTAAAGGCACAACAGAAATATTTTGATTGGTGTTATTGATGCAACCGTGTGTAACAACTGTAGCGGTTTTCCAACTTGTTTCGCTTGGTGCGTAGGTGATCATAAGCGTATTTGATGTTGGTTCGCATTTCAAAATATACGTATGCGCGTCAGGTACAACAAATGTAAATGTGCCCGAAGCATTTAAAGGTTGATAAGTTACCGAATCAAACTGTGTGAGGAAAGGTTCATATTTGTAAAGGATCACGTTTCCTGCCGTAAGGGGTGTTGAACTTACATCGGCAGAACCTGTGATGTCCTTATTGGAGAAAATGTTAAGCAAATGATTTGCCGCACTACCAACACACCCGTTTGCATCTGTAAGCAAAAGATCGTAGGTGTAGGTTGCAGGAGCAGTTGCTACAACAAAAAGTGTAGGGCTTGACAAGGACGTTTGTGTTAAAGCTGCTGAACAGGTCCATGTATAAGTAAGTGGACTCACCGCACCAACCGGAACCGGAACAAGTGCTATGGTGTTGTTCATACAGCCGTTAATGGATGGATTCATATTAATTCCAACGGTATAAGCGTTAATGGTGTACTCCATTGTGTCTTTTTGTGTACCTGAAATGGCGATCAAGCCAAGCGTGTGTGAACCTGGCGCAAATGACCAAGTGATCGTACTGCTTGTTGAGATGTTAGCATTATCTAAATACCATCTTACCGAATCAGCGTTTTGCGATTGATCGATGTAATTGTAAATAGTGTTTGCGCAGATATTATTCCCGGTAATGGTAAAGTTTGCAACAGGCGGAATGAATTGGTGAATAAAATTACCGGGATTTTGAGTTGACCAATAATAATTCCCGGAGATATATAACTTCGAATTGAGATCTTCCAATAAATATGTTCTTCCATCACAATTAGATCTACCAAGTGTATCAACAGATAACGTTTCTGTAGTAGTGGATAGATTCAAATAAGAGATCGACGGCGCATAATCGGCAGTGTAATTGATATTCGATGAGTTGGATGGTTTGTTTCCGTAAAACAAGTAATATGAACACCAAACCTTATTGTCAAAGCACTTCAAAGAAGTAAATGCTCGTGGGCCGCTGGCAGTAAAAAGAGTGGTGTAGTTTGTTCCATCCGATGTTTCCAGGATCTTGTAGCCTGGGTTACCATTAAAAGTGCCCAAATAAAGTTTGCCATTCATCACATCAGCGTCAACAACGTACTCAAATGGATAGTTGGTGTCATAACCGGTTTCAACCGTGAAGTTGATCCCGTCAGTGCTTCTTAGTACTTTCCCATCATACGGAAATGTGTAACCGGTAATAAATAACTCGTTATTGAACTTGAACACCTTGGTAATACAGTCTAATTTGATCGGAAGTTTTGTGCCGGTAGACAAAATACCGGCTTGATTGTATTTCTTACGATAGATCCAGATAGAATCACCATTTACCATGTTTGCTCCAACAAAAATCGTCAATGAGTCATCATTGGTTGTTGGACTAAAGAATCCTAAATTCATAACACCCCAATGAATATTTAAAGGAAGGTTAACACTTTCGCTGGCTACAGCATTGGTTTGCGAATTATAATTATATAAACCCCAATTAGTATTAGAGTTCGAATTCAATCGCGTCCCCCAAAATAAATAGTTCACACCATTACTGGCCGAATAAGTAGCGCCGGCGTTCACGCCTTTGTCAACAAAAAGGCGCTGATAGTTCACCGTATTCAAACTATTGTTACCTGGATCGAAGATCTGAAGATAAGATCCGTCGGTGCTGAAATCTCCCGAGTCGGATAACAAGGCAAATTTATTTCCGAACTTAAAAAAATCATGTTGGTATAAATACTTGGTTGTATTTGCATAGTCAACATTCGCGTAAATAGTATCCCATCTGTCAAAATTTGTTTGAGCATTTCCAGTGAATGAATTCAAACAAAGGATAAAACAACTTGCAATGGCGTATAAATTTTTCTTCATGATTTTAAAATGATACCAAAAGTAGTAAAAAAACGTTCGCAATTTGGGTTAAGATATTGGGGAACTGTTAAAACAAGAACGTTTAAAACGCTTATTTAAATCTGAAACACTTAGAACTGAATTTTTTTAGGGCTTTATTTACCACTAGTGGACTCTCCAAAAACCCAAAATGCCCATCATGTTCCAGTAAAAGAACAGTTTTATTACGAATGGTTTCCGATTGTTCTAAAAGCGATTGATATGGAAGAATATTATCCAATTCCCCAATGATCATCATCACGGGATAACTTACCATTCCTAGAATAATATCACGATTTGGTCTGTCCTTCATCCCCTCCAAAGCTGCCACGGCCCCTTGTTTTGAAACACTTTGCGCTATATGTGTGGCGAACGCAATTTCATCTTTCAGATATTTTAAGTTTTTTGTTGCGAATAAATTTTTGATCGTCTCCTTAGTGTAAACACGTTTATTCGCTTTCACTAATTTTATCGCGCGATTTCGATCTTTCTTTTTTTCTTCAGAGTCAGCAAGAGCAGTGGAATGACATAAACACAATCCGCACAAATTTTCGGGATACAATTCAGCAAATGCAAGCGCAGCATATCCTCCCATACTGTGACCAATGATCGTATACCTTTTTACGCGCAAACTATCCATTACTTTTTTCACGCATTTGGCCATGAGTTCCATGCTATGCACATAGCCAAAACAATCCGTTCCTCCATGCCCCGGTAGGTCAATGGCGATCACACGAAATGATTTTGCTAATGCGGGAATAGTTTTATCCCAGATCTCCTTTGATCCCAAATACCCATGCAATAACACCACCACGCGTCCTTTTCCCTGGTCGGAAAATGAAACTGTGCCTTTTTTGAATGTGGTAGTTTTGATCATCTATTCCTCGCTCATCTTTACGATCTGGTCGAACTGATCTTCGGTCACTTTACTAACTGAAAGTCTTGCGATACGAAGTAATTCCATGCCTTTGAGCTTTGGGTTCTTTTTGATCTCTTCTAATGAAACCGACTTCTTAAACTTCTTAAATGGACTAAGATCCACCGCTACCCAGGCCTCTTCTTTGGTTGTTGGGTCCTGGTAATGTTCTTTTACCACTTTGGCAATGCCTACAATGTCCAAACCCTCGTTACTGTGGTAAAAAAACACAAGATCGCCCTTTTTCATGGCCTTAAGGTTGTTCCGGGCAGCATAATTTCGCACACCGGTCCAATCCGTAACTTTGTCTTTTACAAACTGTTCCCAGCTGTATTTAAAGGGTTCTGATTTAACGAGCCAATATTGCATGATTTCTTAGGGTTTTGGGCGGATTCCGAGCCCCAAAGATAGAAATTAGGGTAGAACTAAATTTCTTTAAAATCTCAATGTTTAAAACATGCTGAAAACTGCTTTTAAAAACCACAAAAACACCTGAAAATGTTGGGAAAATGATCAAAATACCACTACATTTGTGCCCGAATTAAAAGCGCTTTAATAAAACATGATCTCATTATCTCTGAAGGCTCGAATTTCTAAACTGGTTGGCGCTGCCGTTTTAACACTTTTATTTACCGGTAATTTGGCTGCTCATGAGCCAACTGAACCGGAACTTTCCGACTCTGCAACAACGGTAAAGACCGAGCATGCAGCTGCCGGAAATGGGCACGAAGACAAAGTGAACATTCAAGAGGTGGTTTTTGGTCACGTTTT
Organism: Bacteroidia bacterium; assembly: GCA_044229315.1. Taxonomy (GTDB): domain Bacteria; phylum Bacteroidota; class Bacteroidia; order B-17B0; family Aurantibacillaceae; genus Aurantibacillus. The sequence continues at coordinate 299,977 of JBGATG010000002.1, read as the reverse complement.
GGATTCTCACTCATGGCATTTGTGGGGCGATCATCATGACGCTGTTTCTATTCCACTTCCTGTTATTCTTAAAACCGAACAAGGTATTGTTATATTCTCTTCAGGTGAATTTCATCACGACACCCATGGAAAGGTGGTGGTTGAAAAGAACGGCCAACGCTTTGTGAACTATGAAGAAGATATTTATTATGCTTCTGAAACTGAAAATTCGGAAGGTGGTTTTGTGGAGTTTGAAGAGAACGCAAAAGGAAAGCATGTGGTGACCAATAAGGCTCCTTTGGATTTCTCCATCACCAAGAATGCAGCTCAGTTATTATTATCGGCTTTAGTGCTTATCCTCATTTTTACGTCGATAGCCGCAGCTTACAAAAAAACAGGAGTTACCTCGGCGCCTAAAGGAAAGCAATCTTTCTTCGAACCATTGATCATTTTTGTGAGAGATGAGATCGCCAAATCGAACATTGGGCCTAAGTACGAGAAATATGTACCTTATTTATTGACCATCTTTTTCATCATCCTTATTAATAATGTGTTCGGGCTTGTTCCGATCAGTGCAAACGTAACGGGTAATATCGCGTTCACCCTGGTGTTATCTGTGATCACATTATTGGTTACGAATTTCAGTGCTAATAAATATTATTGGGGCCATATTTTTATGCCTCCGGCTCCAAAAGCACTTTATCCAATTTTGATCCCAATTGAGATCGTTGGTGTATTCACCAAGCCTTTCGCTTTAATGATCCGTTTGTTCGCTAACATGACCGCAGGGCATATCATTGTGATCAGTTTGGTGGGCTTGATATTTATTTTCAAAACCATTTGGATCTCGCCGATCTCGGTGGCTTTTGCTTTATTCATTGATATTTTAGAATGCCTTGTAGCGGTGCTGCAAGCCTATATATTTACATTATTAACTGCATTATTCATTGGTTCGGCTATGGTAGAACATCACCATGAAGAACACCATGAGGAAGCAGCGCATTAAGAATTTAGAACCAAAAAAAACAAGAAAAATGACAGGAAGTATCGCAGCAATCGGTGCAGGACTGGCAGCCATCGGCGCCGGTATCGGTATCGGGCAAATTGGTGGACACGCAATGGATGCCATTGCTCGTCAACCAGAAGCTCAAGGAAAGATCCAAACTACAATGCTTATCGCAGCAGCCCTCGTAGAAGGTGTTGCTCTTTTCGCAGTAGTAGTAGCTCTTTTGTAAGAAGCTTCACAACATCAGATTAAGCCTTTTACGGTTGGTAAAAGGCTTAATTTTAAAGAAAAGTAAATTAAAAATATATACAAATGAAACTGTTTATTTTAGCCTCATTGGTAACGCCTGGTATCGGCCTTATATTCTGGACAGCGATCGTATTCCTTCTATTGATCGGGATACTTGGTAAATTTGCGTGGAAGCCTATTCTATCAGCAATTAAAACCAGAGAAAAAGGAATTGAAGATGCTTTGGGTGCTGCCGAGCGCGCATTGAACGATATGCGCGAATTGAAATCAAACAACGAAAAGCTATTAGTTCAGGCGCGCGCAGAACGTGATGCACTTATGAAAGAAGCGCGCGAGGCTAAAGAAAGTATTATTGCCGAAGCAAAAACAAAGGCACAAACTGACGCCGACCGTATTTTGGCTACTGCTCGTGAGCAAATTGTGAACGAGAAGAACGCTGCGGTTACTGAGCTAAAAAACCAAGTTGCTTCCTTGTCTATCGAGATCGCTGAAAAGATCCTGAAAAGCGAACTTTCAACGGATGAAAAACAAAAAGCGCTGGTAAATAATTTAATGAAAGACGTTAATCTGAACTAAGAATGATCGTTGCTTCAAGATATGCTAAATCATTACTCGACCTCGCTGTTGAGCAAAAAGTTTTGGACTCGGTGTATAAAGATATGTCACTGATCAAGCAAAGCATTCACGCCAGTCGAGAATTGCAATTGTTCTTGAAAAGCCCGGTGGTGAAACCGGCAAAAAAAGTGGATGTATTGAAAGCCATATTCTTTTCGAGCATCAGCAAATTAACAAGCTCATATTTGGTGTTGGTGGTAAATAAAAAGAGAACTTCAATTTTAGAAGGTATCGCTGATTCGTTTATCGAACAATACCGCGCACATAATAATATCACTACAGCAGTTATTACCTCTGCAGTAAAATTGGATGACGCGATCAGAACCAAGGCGCTGAGTATCGTTAAAGGTATCTCAAAAGGTGAAGTTGAATTAGTAGAAAAGGTAGATCCTGCATTGATCGGAGGATTTGTCTTAAAGGTAGGCGACAGGCAAGTTGATAACAGTGTGTCGCGCCAATTGAACGATCTTAAAAAGAATTTTAATACAAAATCGGTGTCTTTGAACTAAGCACCAATATAAACGAACAAACGCTAATAAAATGGCAGAAATAAAACCCGCAGAAATATCTGCAATCTTAAGACAACAATTATCGGGCTTTAAAAGCGAGACCGAATTGGAAGAAGTTGGTACAGTACTAGAAGTAGGTGATGGTATCGCTCGTATTTATGGATTATCAAAAGTTCAATCAGGTGAGTTGATCGAGTTCGAAACTGGATTACAAGCCATCGTATTGAATCTTGAAGAAGATAACGTGGGTGCCGTATTATTAGGCCCTAGCACCGGTATCAACGAAGGAAGCCCTGTAAAACGTACAGGTAAAATCGCTTCCCTAAAAGTTGGTGAAGGAATGTTGGGTCGCGTAGTTGACGCTTTAGGAAATCCAATTGATGGTAAAGGTCCGATCAAAGGTCAAACCTATGAAATGCCAATCGAGCGTAAAGCGCCGGGGGTGATTTTCCGTCAACCGGTAAATGAGCCTTTACAAACAGGTATCAAAGCGATCGATGCCATGATCCCTATTGGGCGTGGACAACGTGAGCTTGTGATCGGTGACCGTCAAACAGGAAAAACTGCTGTTTGTTTGGATACCATTATCAATCAAAAAGAATTTTATGATGCAGGTAAACCTGTATTTTGTATTTACGTAGCGGTTGGTCAAAAAGCATCAACAGTTGCTAACGTTGTACGTGTATTAGAAGAGAACGGTGCAATGGCTTACACAGTTATTGTATCAGCTACAGCTTCTGATCCTGCTCCGTTACAATTCTACGCTCCATTCTCGGGCGCTGCCATCGGGGAATTTTTCCGCGATACCGGTCGTCCGGCATTGATCATTTATGATGATCTTTCAAAACAAGCAGTAGCTTACCGTGAAGTTTCTTTGTTGCTTCGTCGCCCTCCGGGACGTGAAGCGTATCCTGGTGACGTGTTCTATCTTCACAGCCGTTTATTAGAGCGTGCCGCTAAGATCAACGCTAACGATGATATCGCGAAGAACATGAATGATCTTCCTGAATCTTTGAAATCAATTGTAAAAGGTGGCGGATCATTAACAGCTTTACCAATTATCGAAACACAAGCGGGTGACGTATCTGCGTATATCCCTACAAACGTAATTTCGATCACAGATGGTCAGATCTTCTTAGAATCGAACTTGTTTAACTCGGGTGTTCGTCCTGCCATTAACGTAGGTATCTCGGTATCGCGTGTGGGTGGTAACGCTCAAATTAAGTCAATGAAAAAAGTTGCGGGTACTTTAAAATTAGATCAAGCTCAGTATCGTGAGTTAGAGGCCTTCTCTAAATTCGGTTCTGACTTAGATGCTGCAACAAAGTTGATCCTTGATAAAGGTGCACGTAACGTGGAAGTATTGAAGCAAGCGCAATTCTCTCCTTTCCGCGTAGAGCAACAAATTGCGATCATTTACTTAGGTACAAAGAATTTGATGAGATCAGTTCCGGTAAATAAAGTAAAAGAGTTTGAAAAAGAGTTTTTGGATGTCATGGAGCGTAAGCATAAATCAACGCTTGATGCATTAAAAGCAGGTCAATACACAAATGAAATTACAGATGTGTTGGAAGCTTGCTCAAAAGAGTTAACAGCAAAGTATAATTAAAATTATGAATGTTGAATTATGAATGTTGAATGACCATTCATAATTCAAAATTTAACATTCAACATTTAGAGAGATGCCAAATTTAAAAGAGGTAAGAAATAGGATCGTATCAGTGGGTTCAACCATGCAGATCACTAGTGCCATGAAAATGGTGAGTGCTGCTAAATTGAAACGCGCTCAGGATGCGGTTGTTCAAATGCGTCCTTACGCTGATAAATTGAAAGAGATCCTTGAGAATGTAAGTGCCGGTGTTGATGCCAGTGAGAATAAATTCACTCGCAAAACAGCGGTGAAGAATATGCTCATCATCGCTATCACTTCTAACCGCGGATTGGCTGGAGCGTTCAATTCAAGCATCATTAAAAAGACCTGGAGCATCATCAATGAGAATAAGGACAAGAATGTAACTGTTCTTTCGGTTGGTAAAAAGGCATACGACGCGTTTCATAGAACTCAATATAGTGTTCACGGAAGCGATCTTCCGCACAACGGAAATGATCTATTCAATTCATTGAATTTTGAAACGGTAACTCCATTTGTGGATGTGATCATTAACGCGTACACAACAAAGCAATTTGATAAGGTAGTTTTAGTTTACAATCAATTCAAGAACGCGGCGGTACAAATTCCAATGGAAGAGCAATTACTGCCAATTGAAGCTGACAAGAAAGATGTGAATGTAAAGCGCACCGATTACGATTTTGAACCGGGAACAGAATTCATCATCAATGAATTGATCCCGCGTTCTATCAGAACACAGTTCTATAAAGCATTATTAGATTCTTTTGCAAGTGAGCACGGTGCACGTATGACGGCGATGCACAAAGCAACCGACAACGCTAGTGCAATGCAAAAAGAATTAAAAATTACGTATAATAAAGCCCGCCAGGCTGCCATCACCAAAGAGATCCTTGAGATCGTTGGAGGTGCGGAAGCATTGAACGGCTAAGAGAACAAAAAAGTATAATCCCGTAAGATTATGCAGTGCTGTTGCGATTCCTATCAGAGGAATTCAGGCTTAAACCCCCAACAACATTCATAGTCTTACACAAATATAAAGACCTATGAAGTTATCCATGTTCAAATTCAACCTGCCAAAAGAATTATTGGCAGAGTATCCGGCAAAGAACCGTGAAGATTCGCGTTTAATGGTGGTTGATCGCGCTACAGGCAAGATCTCCCATAAAAAATTCAAGGATATCCTTACCTATTTTGATGAAGGGGATGTAATGATCCTTAACGATACAAAAGTATTTCCGGCACGTATGTACGGAAATAAGGAAAAGACCGGCGCAAAGATCGAGGTGTTCTTGCTTCGTGAATTAAATACGGAGAGCCGTTTGTGGGATGTGTTGGTTGATCCTGCTCGTAAGATCCGTATTGGAAATAAACTCTATTTTGGAGAGAACAACGATGCTTTGGTTGCTGAGGTGATCGATAATACAACTTCACGCGGACGTACCTTACGTTTCTTATACGATGGTTCTTATGAGGAATTCCGTAAGATCCTTTATGATCTGGGCGAAACTCCACTTCCAAAATACATTAAGCGTAAAGCCGAAGAATCGGATATTGACCGTTACCAAACAGTATTCGCTAAGAACGAAGGAGCAGTTGCTGCTCCAACCGCGGGTTTGCACTTTAGCCGCGAGTTATTGAAAAAATTAGAGATCAAAGGTGTGCAATTTGCACCGTTGACCTTGCACGTTGGTTTGGGAACGTTCCGTACTGTTGAAGTAGAGGATCTAACCAAACACAAAATGGAAAGCGAAGAAGTGTTGATAGGAAGTGATACCTGCAAGATCGTTAACTCTGCAAAAGAGAAGAAAAGAAAAGTATGCGCGGTTGGAACAACAGTAATGCGTGCCGTTGAATCTTCTGTTTCTACAACAGGACATTTAAATCCTTACGTAGGTTGGACAAATAAATTCATTTTCCCTCCATACGAATTCAACGTAGCGAATTGCATGATCACTAACTTCCACATGCCAGAGAGCACATTGTTAATGATGGTATCTGCTTTTGGCGGATATGACTTGATCATGAAGGCATACAAAGAAGCGATCAAAGAAAAATACCGTTTCTATAGTTATGGAGACGCGATGCTCATTCTTTAAGCATAAGGAGTAAGAATATAGTATAAGAAGAAACCCTGCCTCTCAGCAGGGTTCTTTTTTGTAACGGGCTTGGTCCCTGAGTTTATCGAAGGGTCACTCCAAACTGTTTGGAAAGACGCTTCGACAAGCTCAACGACCAGAAATTAATTTTCGATCAATCCCAAACCAACCTAAATCTGGGTTCCTCGTCCAATTCGTTATTTAGCTCTTTTTCAAACTTTCCATTTCCCGAAAAATAGTTCCATCTTTCTCTCCAAGTTAATTTGGCTTTTTCCTTCAATCCTTTCTGTTTGAAAATACGGAAGCATATTCCAAACTCCAATCCTCCACCCGCTAACATGGTTGAGAAACCGCTATTATTTGGTTGGTCGCTAACAGTGCTTGGTTGGTGTTTTTGTTTGGAGTATCCATTAAAGGCGTAGGCCATAGCCATCAAACCAAATCGTTTTGAAAAATAAAAGCGCGAACGAACCCCTGTGCGAACAATGGCGCCTTTGCTTTCATTTGAATATATTGGAGCAGAACAAAAATCGTAGCCGCCATTGGCAAATTGCTTATATACGCTACCCGACACCTTAAAATAACCAAGACTGGCAAACACCGAAACGTCGAAGCGCTTGGTTGTATAAGGATGATATGATATGTCGGCGGTTAGGTATTTTGTACTGGTCCACATCATTTTATCTTGCTCGCTAAGATTGGTTTTGTAATAGCTATTCGCATCAATATTATAGTTCTCGCCACCGCGACTAAAACCTACTCCGAGTTTGTCGGTGAGGCCGTATTCCATGATCAGCGGGTCAATAACACCGTTCTCAAGATCGCTTTTCACTAAATTTCCATCATTATCGCGTGTAGTAAAAAGCACTTTGCTTGGTCCGCCCGTGACCGATGTCACCAAACAGCGTTTATAAAATGCTTTAGGTAATACTTCCGTTTGTTGCGCTAAAGAACCGAGTGACGTAAGAAGAAGCGCAACGCTAGTTGTTAAGGTTAGTTTCTTCATGTTTTTTTTGGTTTTTAGTTATAACGTTAAACACTAGATTTTATTACCTTAAATGTAATTTAATAACGCACGTGATATAAATCTTAATTTATAAACGGTAAATACGATATGTTAACTAACGCTTTAAAAAGAGCCGGAACCCTTGATGCCGGATGGATACAGAGAATTTTACTTATTTTAGTTTGATTCCCAATTCCTTTAACTGTTCCTCACTTATCTCGCTCGGGCTGTCGATCATCATATCGCGGCCGGCATTGTTCTTAGGGAAAGCAATGAAATCACGGATACCATCGGCACCACCAAATAAGCTACACAAACGATCAAATCCGTACGCAATTCCACCATGCGGAGGAGCGCCAAATTCAAATGCATTCATTAAGAAACCAAATTGTTTTTGAGCTTCTTCTTTGGTGAAGCCAAGCACTTCAAACATGGTAGCCTGAAGATCTTTATTATAAATACGAATACTTCCGCCTCCAACTTCAACGCCATTGATCACCATATCATACGCGTTTGCACGCACGGCGCCCGGATCGGATTTTAATTTAGAAATATCTTCCGGTTTTGGTGAAGTAAATGGATGATGTTTCGCCACCCAACGGCCGCGCAATGATTCCGGTAAATTCGGATCACCTTCGTTCCATTCTAATAAAGGAAAATCAACAACCCATAAGCACGAGAATTTATTTTTATCTCTTAAGCCCAAACGATTTCCCATTTCCAAACGCAATTCAGAAAGTGCTTTGCGTGTTCTTTCTTCCTCGCCGGCTAATATTAACATGAGATCTCCCGGTTGCGCATTAAACACCGTTGCCCATTTTTTAAGATCCTCTTCGTTATAAAATTTATCTACGCTCGATTTAATTGTTCCGTCTGCATTGTAGCGCGCGTAAACTAAACCTGTTGCGCCAATTTGCGGACGCTTCACAAACTCCGTTAATTCATCTAATTGTTTACGTGTATATTCTGCCGCACCTTTCGCGCAAATTCCAACAACCAATTTTGCATCATTAAATACTTTGAATTCTTTTCCTTTCACCACCTCATTCAACTCCACAAATCTCATTTCAAAACGAATGTCCGGTTTGTCGTTACCATAATATTTCATGGCATCTGCATAACTCATACGCGGCAACGCAGGAATATCAATATTCTTAACCGACTTAAATAAATGACGAGTTAATCCTTCAAATGTTTGAATGATATCTTCCTGCTCCACAAAACTCATTTCGCAATCTATTTGTGTGAACTCCGGTTGTCTATCAGCACGAAGATCTTCGTCGCGGAAACATTTCACAATCTGATAATAACGGTCAAATCCACTCACCATTAATAATTGTTTAAAGGTTTGAGGACTTTGTGGCAAAGCATAAAACTGCCCACCATTCATTCTACTTGGCACTACGAAATCGCGTGCGCCCTCGGGAGTAGATTTAATAAGTACGGGAGTTTCAACTTCAAGAAAATTTTGTTTATCTAAATAATTACGAGTTTCAATAGCCATGCGGTGACGTAATTCTAAATTCTTACGCACCATATTTCTACGAAGATCCAAATAGCGGTACTTCATGCGCAATTCATCACCGCCGTCGGTTTCATCTTCAATGGTGAACGGAGGAGTAATAGCTTCGTTCAACACTTTAAGTGTTTCCACTTTTATTTCAATATCTCCGGTTGGATTATTTTTGTTCTTGCTTTCGCGCTCAATAACCGTTCCTTCAACTTGAATAACAAACTCCCTACCTAATTTACGCGCTTGTTCACTCAGTTCTTTACTCCAATCAGGATTAAAAACCAATTGCGTGATCCCATAACGGTCGCGAAGATCAATAAAGGTCATGCCGCCAAGGTCACGGCTTTTTTGAACCCAGCCGCTTAGCGTTACTTTTTTGTTGATATCAGAACTTCTTAATTCCCCGCAGGTATGTGATCGTAACATGTCTTAAAATTAAAAGACTAAAATTACGTATTTCATCGGATTTTTAAAGGGAAAATGAGCTAAAAAAGGCACTAATTCTAGTTCAAAGGGAAGCTAATTTCCACTTTTGCCCCATTGTTATTGCTAAATTCTACTTTCCCATCAATTTGGTCGGTGAGGGATTCAATAAGCGTTAACCCAAGCGATTGTTTATTGATGGTTTCCTTGGGTGGAAAGCCAATGCCATTATCGCTAATACTTAGAGTTGCAATGTTATCGCTTTTGGTAAGCTGCATATCAATTTTAGGATTTTTATTGTCTTTGAAACCATGCTTGAATGAATTTGTGATCACTTCATTTACCATCAAACCCAAAGGAACAGTTTTGGTAATTCCAAGATCAATATCCTGCATGTATTTATTGATCGGTGTTGCCTGGAATACCGGATGAGAGCGTAGAAGTTCAGCGATCAATTCCGACAAATACGTATTGAGATTGATCCGTGTGAGATCATCTTTTCGGTAAAGTTGATTATGTACCATGGCAATACTCATTACCCTGTTCTTTGCTTCGCGTAAAGCGCTGCGTGTTTCTTCACTTTCAGCATTTTCATTTTGAAAATTCAACAAACCAATAATCACGGCCAGGTTGTTCTTTACACGGTGCTGTACTTCCGCCAGCAAGATGTCTTTTTCCTTTAACGATCCCGAAATGATCAATTGATCGCTTTTGTTTTATCTAATAATTCGGAGAGTTCGCGATACTGCTTGTTCACTAAATTGATGATCATGTAAACCAAAACGATCGTAATGATGATGGTAAAATATAAATTATAGTTATACAGGATCTTATTTTGGTCTTCGGTAAAGTTGTGCGTTTGTAGAAAGGAAATGGGAAATAGTTCAGAAAGAACAAAGCTCGAGAAAACAATGAGAAAAAAAATAGCAGTGCGAACGATGCTTCGGTTTGGATTATGAAGCAGGGCTACGCAAAAAATGGCGGGAAAATAGAAAAGGTAGGTTGCTGTGGTTTTGCTATAGTATTCATTGATAAAGAAAATGGCACCATTAAGTGTAAACACATACATATAGGCTGCAAGCTGATAATGCTTACGGTAATTTAGAACAAATACAGAAGCGGTAAATAGCGCAACGATACCTTCAGCTAAGGCAGGATAAGATTCTCCAAGAAAGAATATGTTGGTTGAGCCGAGTATAAGACCCGATAAAGTAATTAATGAAAAAAGATTGAGGATCTTTACTTCTCTTTTTTGGTAGAAATCAAGTTCGGGACAGATGCCTATATTAAGTAACTTCGGGAACATATAGAAGCACACCGAAATTAAACAAAAGAGCGGTTTTACAAGCGCAGATAGACCTCTTTCTATCGAAAAAAAGAGGCTTTTAGTCTTAGTTACTTAATTTAAACAACGATATTAACGATTTTCTTAGGCACGATGATCACCTTTTTAGGAGTTTTTCCTTCAAGGTATTTTTGGGAATTTTCGTGCTCCAAAACGATCTTTTCTATCTCTTGCACCGAAAGCGTTGCAGGTAATTCTAAATTGAAACGCATTTTTCCATTGAACGAAACCGGGTAAGTGAAATTATCTTCTACCAAGAATGCGGGATTGAATTCAGGGAATTTTTCGAACGCGATACTTTCCTTATGTCCTAAGATACTCCACAACTCTTCTGTAATGTGCGGCGCATATGGAGAAATTAAAACCAATAACGGCTCTAATATTTGTCGCTTATTACATTTTTGATCGGTTAATTCGTTACAGGTGATCATGAAATTACTTACCGAAGTATTGAAAGAGAAACGCTCAATGTCTTCAGAAATTTTCTTAATGCATGCATGTAAAGTTTTTAATTCTGCTTTTGTAGGAGCATCTTCACTAATTCCGTTCACATACAAACGCCACAATTTTTTTAAGAAACCCGAAACACCGGTAATACCATTGGTGTTCCAGGGTTTGCTTTGCTCAAGTGGACCAAGAAACATTTCATAAAGGCGTAAAGTATCAGCACCGAATTTTTCGCAAATGTCATCAGGAGAAACGACATTATACTTTGATTTGGACATTTTCTCTACTTCCCATTCGCATTCGAATTTATTTTCATCAAGTAAGAAATACGCATTTTTGTATTCAGGTCTCCATTCTTTAAATTTCTCGACATCTAAAATATCATTGTCAACGAAACTAACATCTGCATGAATGCGACTAAAATTAACGTTAAAAGGATTAATGATTTCATTAGGGTAAGTCTCGGCTATGACTTTATTTATCAAGGTTAAAACCTTTTCCGTTTGTCCTTCTTGGTATTCTTTAACAATTTTCTTCGACACAAAAATATTTCTAAACGAAAAGAATCCTTCTGTTGGTGCACTAACAGTTCCGAAAGTAACTCGATTTACAAAATTACTCCTTCCCTGTATCATTCCTTGATTGATCAATTTCTGCGCAGGCTCTTCAGTGTTGATGTATCCTAGATCTTTTAAAGCTTTGGTCCAAAAACGTACGTACAATAAGTGTCCGGTTGCGTGTTCACTTCCGCCAATGTATAAGTCAACATTTTTCCAATAGTCCATTAGCTTTTTATCCGCTATCGCGCCTTTGTTATGGGCATCCATATAGCGTAAAAAATACCAGGAACTTCCTGCCCAACCGGGCATGGTGGTTAACTCATAATCGTATTTCCCTTTGTATTTCCAATTATTTGCACGAGCCAAAGGTGGTTCTCCATCTTCGGTTGGCAAATATTTATCTACTTCAGGTAATACTAACGGTAATTCATTGGTTGGAATAGCATAAGGAATTCCATCTTTATAATAAATAGGAATCGGTTCTCCCCAATAACGCTGACGACCAAATACCGCGTCGCGCAAACGGAAATTTACTTTCCCTTTTCCTAAATTCTTCTTTTCAATTTCTTCAATTGATTTTTTGATAGCAGCTTTTACTTCCAAACCATTCAAGAAATCGGAATTAACTAATTTCCCTTCTTTTTCATCCCAACTTGCTGCGGTAAGATCATGTTCTTTAGTTGGAACTATCACTTGCGGTTTTGCCAAACCAAAATGCGTTGCAAATTTAAAATCACGTTCATCATGCGCAGGAACAGCCATTACAGCACCCGTTCCATATCCTGCCAATACATAATCTCCAACCCAAATTGGAATTTGTTTTCCTGTGAAAGGATGTTCAACATAAGAACCGGTGAATACACCGCTCACTTTATTTACATCTGCTTGTCTTTCTCTTTCGCTTCTGTTCTTCGCTTTAGTCACGTAATCTTCCACAGCAACCTTTTGTTCCGCTGTTGTGAATTGAGAAACCAACTCATGTTCTGGCGCAAGGGTTACAAATGAAACACCGAATACGGTATCAGGACGTGTTGTAAATACTTCAATGAATTTATCAGAGTTCTGAATTTTAAATTTTAAACTTGTTCCTTCTGAGCGACCGATCCAATTGCGTTGCGATTCTTTCAAGCTATCGGTCCAATCAATAGTATCTAGTCCGTCTAATAAACGTTGGGCATAAGCGGTAATTCTCATGCTCCATTGCTTCATTAATTTGCGCTCTACAGGATGTCCGCCACGCTCACTCACGCCATCTTTTACCTCGTCGTTTGCTAATACAGTTCCTAAAGCAGGACACCAATTCACATAGGCTTCTCCCAAATAAGCAATGCGGTAAGCCATCAACACGTCACTTTTTTCTTTTTCAGAAAAAGCTTTCCAGTCAGCTGCAGAAAATTGTTTTACATCTTCATCACACACTGCGTTCACTTTTGCATTTCCGTTTTTCTCAAATTCAGAAATAAGTGAATCTATCTTTTCAGTTTTGTTCGAAGAATTATTATACCAGGAATTAAAGATCTCTAAAAAGATCCATTGTGTCCATTTGTAATATTCCGGATCAGAAGTTCTCACTTCACGATCCCAATCAAATGAAAAGCCAATTTTATCTAATTGCTCGCGGTAACGATCAATGTTTTGTTTTGTGGTAATAGCAGGATGCTGTCCGGTTTGAATAGCGTATTGTTCCGCAGGCAAACCAAAACTATCATAACCCATTGGGTGAAGCACATTAAATCCTTTATGGCGTTTGTAGCGCGCTAAAATATCGGATGCAATGTATCCTAAGGGATGTCCCACATGCAAACCTGCCCCTGAAGGATAAGGAAACATATCCAACACATAATACTTTGGCTTAGTTGATGAATCTTCGGCTTTAAAGGTCTTGTGTTTAGCCCAATATTCCTGCCATTTTTTTTCTATTTCCCTGAAGTGATATTCCATAAAAATTTTGCCTCACAAAGATAAGGGAATATGGGGATTTCCCAAGGCAATTTAGCCTAAAACAGGGCCTTATATTGGGAATTTGTAAGGCGGTATTTGTAGATCCTATCCCCGTGTTCTTCAGCCTCTTTTTCAAACAGCATACCTACTTTTTCAAGAACTTTAATAGAATTTACATTGGCAATGGCTGCTCTGCCAACAATTTCCTCTAATCCAAGTGTATTAAATCCGTAGTTCAAACTGGCTTTGGCGGTTTCGGTAGCATAACCCTTTCCCCAGTGATCTTCAAAGAAACGATAACCAAGATCGATCTCATTCAATTCGGCAATATATTTTAAACCGCACCAGCCAATAAATTCGTTAGTGCTTTTTAAATGCGCGCTCCAGCGTCCTAATTTATTCGGATATTGAGGAAAAATAATATTCTGAATAATATCTTGGGCTTTTTCCAAACTTTCAACCGGGCCGTCGCCGGTGTAACGAACTACATTTGGATTACTATTGAGGTCAATTATATTTTGCGCGTCGTTCAGTGTAAATTCGCGAAGAATTAAACGCTCGGTCTCAAGAACTGTTCTCATTTCAATTCAAAATCATCAGCGTCGAAGGCAACGGGAAAGATTTTCCGATACTCTTCTAAATAGGCGCGATCCAAAGTAAGAGTTTCAATGCTTTCTTCATTTGCTTTAGTATGACTAATAATTTCCCCTCTTGGATTTATGACCATACTATCGCCCGAATGCGCAAAATCATTTCCATCTTTTCCGATGCGATTTACGCCAATAACGTAACATTGATTCTCGATCGCGCGGGCGATTAATAATTGTTTCCAAGGATAATTACGAACTTCCGGCCAATTGGCAACGTAAATCAAAACATCATAGTCCCAGGTCTCAGTATCCTTATTGAATTTATTTCTGCTCCAAATTGGAAAACGAAGATCGTAACAAATGAGTGGACAAATTTCCCAACCTTTAATTTGTTTGATTATTTTGCTTTGTCCACCACGGTAGTGTTGTTCTTCTTTCGCCATTCTAAACAAATGACGTTTGTCGTAATAATCATAAATGCCTTTGGCATCTACCCAATACAAACGGTTATAATGATGTTCGTTCTCTTTTGTAGAAATACTTCCTGTAACAACAGCATTCTTTAAGGCGGCCATTTTTTTCATGAGCTCAAAACCTTTTCCTAAGTGATTTTCGGCATTTTTCTGAGCATTCATGGTAAAGCCTGTAGTGAACATTTCCGGTAAAACAATAAGATCGGTTTGCGTTGGAATAGAGGAGATGAGTTTCTCAAAATGTGCGAGATTTTTTTCTCGGTCTTCCCAAAATAAACTGGTTTGTATGAGCGTTACGTTCATTGCTTAAATATACCCATTTTTTAGCCACGGAGACACAAAGTCACGGTGTTTCACTGTGAGCCTCTGCGCCCCTGTGGCTAAAAGGGAATATGTTCAAAAAAGGGAAAAAATGTTACCTTTACACAATGCCTCAAATTTCGGCGGTTATCATAACATTAAACGAAGAAAAGAACATCGAACGGTGTTTGAAGTCGCTTCAAGGTGTGGTGGATGAGATCGTTGTTTTGGACTCTTTTAGTACGGACAAAACAGAGGAGATCTGCAAAAGATACAATGTAAGTTTTTATCAGCATAAGTTTGACGGTCATATCCAACAAAAAAATCGCGCCATTACTTATGCGAAATTTCCGCATGTACTCTCTTTAGATTCGGATGAGGCATTGGATGAAACATTGAAGAAATCCATTAGCGAGGTGAAAAATAATTTCACCAAAGAAGGGTACTATATGAATCGCCTCACAAATTATTGCGGACATTGGGTAAAGCACTGCGGGTGGTATCCCGATAGAAAAATGCGTTTGTGGGATAGTAGAAAAGGCCAATGGACGGGAATTAATCCGCATGATAAATACGAGCTGTTTGAAGGTGATAAAAATGCAGGATATTTAAAGGGAGATATTTTGCATTACAGTTATTATTCGGTGGACGATCACTATAAGCAAGTGGAGTACTTCACGAATATCGCGTCGAAAGCATTTTACGAAAAAGGAAAAGGAGCGCCCTTCTTTAAATTGTTCGTTAATCCTACAGCTAAATTTATTGACCATTATTTTTTGAAACTCGGATTTCTCGATGGAAAAGCGGGTTATCTAGTGTCGAAGATCTCGGCTTATGCTACCTATTTGAAATATAAAAAACTAAGGGCACTTTACGCTAATGCCAAATAAACAACGCATATTATTAAGCAGAACAGACTCTATCGGAGACGTTGTTCTTACACTACCTATGGCGGGCGTGCTCAAAGGAAATTTTCCGGATTGTCAGATCGTATTTTTAGGAAGAACGTACACCAAAGCAATTATTGAGTCAAGCGAGCATGTGGACCTGTTTGTGAATTACGATGACATTTTAAAACTGGATCGCGAAAAACAAATTGAATTCATTAAAGATCTTAAGCTCGATATTTTTGTTCACGTTTTTCCGGTTAAGGAAATTGCTCAGCTTGCAAAAGCCGCGAGAGTTCCGATCCGTGTAGGAACACGCAATCGTTTATGGCATTGGTTCACGTGTACAAATTTGATAAAATTGTCACGTAAAAATTCAGACCTGCACGAATCACAGCTCAATATTAAACTACTTTCTTTTCTTGACATTGAAACCAACATTGGTTTAAATGTTGTTCAGGAATGTTACGGATTCACAAGGGTAACACCATTGGCAAATGAGCTTTTCATTAACATGCTTGATAAGAAAAAAACGAAGGTGATCTTGCATCCGCGTTCGAAAGGAAGCGCGAAAGAGTGGGGCTTGGCTAATTTTTCAAAACTCATCGGGCAATTATCACCGGAAAAATTCCAGGTATTTATAAGCGGTACAAAAGAGGATGGGATACAGTTAGATCAATTCATTAAAGAAAATCCAACCGCAGTTGATATCACGGGGAAATTAACCTTAGTTGAATTTATTTCGTTTATTGACGCATGTGATGTTTTAGTTGCCGCAAGTACCGGGCCTTTACATATTGCTTCGGCTTTGGGTAAAAAAGCCATAGGATTGTTTTCTCCAATGCGTCCAATTCATCCCGGACGTTGGGCTCCGGTAGGTAAAGATGCTCACGCCCTTGTGTTTGATGAGAATTGTGAACAATGCAAAGCAGGTAAAAACTGTGACTGCATACAACGCATAGACGTGCAAAAAGTTGTAAATTTGATAAACGCTACATGAGTTTCTTTAAGGATAAAGTTGTTTGGATCACCGGCGCGTCTTCAGGAATTGGAGAAGCATTGGTCATGGAACTTGCGAAACAAGAAGCCAGAATTATTATTTCCGCTCGTCGCGACGATCAGTTGTGGCGTGTTGCAGCAGAGACAAAGTTACCTGATCTTGATATCATGGTTTTGCCGTTTGATTTGAAGGACACTTCGAAAGCGAGTGCATTAGCAGCAAGTATCATTAATAAATTCGGACGCATTGATATGTTGGTGAACAATGGCGGAATGAGTCAGCGTGCTGAGGCGGAAAAAACTACCATCGAAACTGATCGTGAATTAATGGAAGTAAATTATTTTTCGGCAGTGAATTTAACCCGCGCCGTATTGCCATATATGAAAAGGCAAAAAGGCGGTCACGTTATTGTGATCAGTAGTGTGGCAGGTAAGTTTGGATTTTATTTACGTTCGGGATATTCAGCTGCAAAACATGCTTTGCATGGTTTCTTTGATTCCTTTCGCTTAGAAACGGAAAAAGACAATATTAAAACGCTTATTGTTTGTCCGGGGAAAGTAAAAACGCAAATTTCTCATAACGCCATCACTGAAAAAGGAAAACACGGAAAGATGGATCCTAGTCACGAGAACGCTATGAGTGCCGAAGAATGCGCGCGCATCATTTTAAAAGCCGTTCAAAATGGCGATGAAGAAATATTAGTGGGCGGTAAAGAGATCAAGGCGGTAACACTTCGTCGTTTTTTTACAAAGTGGTTTGGGAATATCATTAGAAAACAAAGTCCTTTTTAACCACGAAGAGCACTAAGTTTTTATACGAAGCACACGATGTTCAAGAAGCTTTGCGACCTTCGTATAAAACCTTCGTGAATCGCAGCGCATCGTGGTTAAATGGTCTCAATTACAAAACTTCCCGTAAGCTCCCTTCGCAATTTCCATTCCGCTTTCGGCAGCGCGGCGAAGATCCTCGCAAGGACTTTGTTTCAAATTCACTTTAGCAACGCCCCTCCAATAATACGCATCAATGTAACCTGGATCTAACTTTAAGCAGGCATCAAGATCACTAATACAATCTTTAAAATTCTGCTGTTTTCCAAGAGCGATAGCGCGTTTAAAATAATAGTCAGGCTCAAACTTATTAAGGTTAATAGCGTTCGTGTAAAAGCCAATGGCAGCTTGTAGATCATTTTGATCATTAGCGCAATTTCCTAAGATAAAATACGCTTTATGATTATTCTTGTCTTTGATCAAAGCATCGCTCGCATTTTTTCTTGCTTTGTTATAGTCCATTAGAGAATAATAAGCCGAAGCTCTGGCAACATACGCTTTTGGATATTGATACATCACTAAAACTTTGTCAAACTCCTCAATGGCTTTTTTTGGATTATTACTCTTTAAAAATAATAGTCCGCGATTATAAAATCCTTTGTAGTTATACGGAGCAACGTTGGTGGCTTTATTAAAATACATTAAAGCCCTGTCATCATTATTCCGCATCATGTTCTCAACACCCAAGCTATTTAACGCCAAAAAATTATCAGGGTATTTTTTGATGATGTCCTCGTAAAGTGTGATGCTGCTCTTCCATTTTGTGCTTCGAACAAATGAAAGAGAGCCTAAGCCAAGGATTAACATAATAGGAATGATCATATTTGGCAAGCGTACTTTTTGTAAAAGAATGGCAACTAACCAAGCCAAACCAATGATCGCTACGTACATGTATCTGTCTGCGTACAATACTTCTCCAAACGGAACAAACTGTAGTACTAAAATAATGTTCGATAAGATAAAAAGAATAATAGCAAATAGATCCATTTTTTGTTTTCTGTATAAGAAAAAGAGAACTGCTCCAACAACCAACACCATAGCTAAACCCAAAATGGTGTTCGCTGTTTTTTCTTCAGGAAAAGGATAGATCACGCTGAGATCATAAGGGATCACAAACAAATTAAGGTATTTGTAAATGGCAAAGCCTGCATTGGTAATACGCGTTTGTATTGGGAAATTATGCGCGTAATTGATGAACTGATCCGCAGTTTGCGTTTTGATATTCACCAAACCAAATAAAACAGACAGCACGAAAAAGGGAAGTTTATTCAAAAGAAATTTCACATCGAAGCGTTTCTCAAGAATGAAGTCAATACAAATTAAACTTAAAGGGAAAACAACAGCCGCCGGTTTGAATAAACAGGAAACAACAAAATAAATTCCCGTATGAAAGAGATATTTGTTGTCTTTCCGTTCACTGTAGTTGATGTAACTTAACAATCCCAATAAATAAAAAAGAGCGTAACCCAGGTTCTTTAATTCGGAGATCCAATTTACCGATTCGCTTTGTAAGGGGTGCAAGAGAAAAATGATGACCGTGATCGCGGCAATATTCTTTTCCTTGAATAAACGAAGGGTAAGTGTGTATACAAGATAACCATTTACTAAATGAAAAAGTAGATTTACAGTATGGTGGCCCATATCGCTCTTGCCGAACAAAAACCAATCAATAGCGTGCGTGAGCATTGTGAGCGGAATGTAATTACCTACATAATGCGATGAGAATAAAGCACCAATATTAAAACCGATCACATCGCGGTTACGAAATACCATTTCCGGATCATCCCAACTGATGTGCGGAAAGTATAGGGTAGAGGCATAAGCAATAATGGTTGCAATGAGTGCAACCATTAAAAAAAGATGTTCGGTAAATTGTTTTTTGATCAGATCAAGCACACGCGCTTATTTTCGGATTTTAAGCTTTTCAACCTGTAATACTTCTTTCGTTGTTTCGTCGTATGCAAATACAACCAAATACAAATGCTTGTCGTTTAACGCTGCGTCAACACCAAATCCACTATTAGTAATTGTAGCAGTTGATAAAGCGGCGATAGGAGCAGTTTTTGCAACTTCACCCCACGATCCATTGATAGCTCCGCGTAACATGTGTTCAAATTCATATTCTTCCACGTAATCGTCAGGAACCTGTGCGTAATCTAGTTGTGGCGCAACAATACTATCTTCAATTAATACCAATTGTAATTTCACATTGTTAGCGTAAGCTTGTAAGAATGTAAGCTTTGTTTCTACATTCAATCCACGACTCGCTTTGTCGTATTTGCTCATCACATCCAACTTCACAATGAACGGATCGGCTTGCGCTAAACCAACGGTAGTAGCCCAGGTGTCCTTATGTACTTTCTGGAATCCGGGATATTGTTTACGATTCACCATGCCGTTTGGATTTCCTTGTCCGCTTACATTAAAGCCTGCGCTTCCATCCCAATCATTACCTGCAGTGCAAGTAAAGCTTTGAGGGAATTGAGCATTAGTCTTTGAAAAGAATCCCGCGTGAACTGCGATCACAACTAAGCTTGATTGGTATTGCGCTGTTAAGCTGCTAGCCAAACGCGCGGCTGCAGGACAATTACCACATTTGTGGCCGGTATAATCTTCTAATAAAGTTTTCTTGAATCCTGATTGAGAATAATTGGTCACCGAATCAACAGTTGAACCGCTTCCCACATTGGTATTATTATTCTTTACAATAGTTGGTTGTTCAACTTTATCGCATGAGTTAAACCCAACCAGAGCTAGTCCTAAAACGATACTTGAAATTAATGTTCTCATGATATATGATTATCTTGATTTATAAAGATACTAAAAACTACTCGTAATTGAAATAGAGATACCGTTAGAGGCCGGTACGTTACGACACACCCCACCAACACAGAAAATACCCGCGCTTTGCTTACCGTAACTAATTGAAATACGGTGAGGTCCGCTGTTGTAACCGCCCGTTAACAAATAGTAATGGATCCTGTAATCAGGTGTATTATCAGGTAAAGTAGTTACAGAACTACCTGCAACTGCTGTTGGATCGTTAGCTCCGGGATACACCGGATTTCCGTAATTGTATTGATCAAAAATAGCCACAAAGAAATTACTATTGATAGACCATTCGATCAAACCTGTTACCCAATTTCCTTTTCCAATACCGTTAGAAGTTGTTACCACATCTTTTTCAGGAGTGATCAACCATTGATTCTCAAAACGAATAGCGCTTCCTGCTTTGTATTTGTAAGAAATATCAACAAGGAAAAGATCTGAATTCAAATTCTTGAAACCCGCGCTACGTGATCCTGATTGAATAATGTTACGATTGTAAAATTGATGCGAGTACATAAACGTACCTTTCACTTTCTTAGTGAATTTTTTGTTGATCTCAATAAAGAAATCCTGGTAGTAGCGATAGTAGTCATTATTGCTTACATCCTGAGAAGTATATTTTCCATCACGAAAAACGCTATCTACATGATGTTTCTTTCCTGACAATTCTTTGAAATCCCATTTAGAGGTGTAGAATGTTCTTTTAGTGGCTGAATCGCCCACTGCATATTGCGCTAAGCCATTTGCTTGGGAATAATTCACGGTGATCTCCATTCCATACTTTCCTCCAAGCGGAGTTCCTTTTTTGATTTTGTACTGACCTTCTGCCATGAAGCCAATTTCACCTTTTAATTGTGTTGCATAAGGATTTAATGCCAACAAGGTGTATGCATGTTGCTTAGTGGTTGCAGGCAAATAGTTGATCAATAAATTTTGTAAAGATTCACCACGGTCACTACGGTAACTCATGTTGTCGATACGTTTTCCCTGGAATAACAAAGAGAAACCATCACCGGCATAAGATGTGGTTACATACAACGCATCACCCGTTTTATAATTGAAAGCATTATCAGCTGATGGATCGTTGATCTTGTAAGCATATTCTGCTCCAAAATTAAATCCTTCGCGAATAATGTTCACGCGTCCGGCGTAACAACCAACATTCTCCGGTAAAACCAAATTCGGATCTTGTCCCGCCTGATATTTACTTACAAAGCTTCCACCAATGATGAACTTGGTTTTCATAGCTCCAAAAATAGAATCAAATAACTCGTTAATGTTTATCTCGCCGTCAACACCGCGCACAATGCCCGGGCCAACTGCAAAGAAATAACGTTGCTTACCTATAACACCTTTCAATGTAATTCCTTTGTATGGATTTGAGATAACGCGAGCACCATCCAGTGAATTATCATACAATAATCCTGGTTCGTAATACGTACGCAAGGTTAAACCATTACCAAACATCTCGTAAAAATTCCCGATAGTGATATCGTATAATTTATCCTGATAACGCGCGTAACGGTTCACAATACCTTGTCCTTTGTATTGCGGTAAAAAACCTTGCTTTACATTGTTGTAAGCTTCATAACGAACTCCCGCGCTAAATTTTCCTCTGATGAAATTGATATTGCCAAACGCGTTGGACAATAGTTTCTCGGGCACCTTTGGCGCTCCGATCAATGAATCCGGATTGTAGTATTGCGCGTCTATTTGGAAATTCCCATGCACCGAACCCATGTCGGTTTCATGTTTTTCTTCCTGCGCCTTAGAATTGAATGGATTTAGGATTGCTGCAAATAAAAAAGTAGCTGCTAGGCTACTTTTTAAATATGTTTTTGTCATGAAGGTAAAAATACCAATTTAGTGCGAAAGTGCTTCGCCCTTAGCCAGTTTTTTTACATTCTCGTAGAGTTTTTCTTCGTCACCATCGGTATATGAATTGTGGCTCCAAACAATCTCTCCTTTACCGTTAACTAAAAAGGTATGAGGAACGTTATTGACGTTCATAGCTCTCTTAAAGTCCTGATTTTCATCAAGATACACTTCATATTTCCAGCCTTTGGTTTTAACATCAGTAACCACTTTTGCCGAACTACGGATATCATCGATACTTACAGCGATCAATTTTACGCCAGTTTCTTTTTGCCATGTTTCATATTCCTCTGCAATAGCGTCCAATTCCTTTTTACAAGGCTTGCACCATGTAGCCCAGAAGCTAATGATCATTGGTTTTCCATCGTTTGCAAAGGTGTTAGAATTGGTTTTAGAGCCATCTAATTTTTTGATTGTTGCCCCCGGCACTTTATCGCCGTCGCCCGCCAAGGCAATATTAGTTACAAATAAAGTTGCTGCTAAAAGTAGAGTTAGTTTTTTCATAGTCGATTTTTTTTCGTTGGTCATGAAGTGAGTTTTACCTCTACTTCATGACCAAAAATAATACCATTTTTTAGATAAAGCTATTTCTAAACTCCATTTAAGACCATATTTCCCTATTATTTGTTAAAAATTCCGGTATGGTCTACTAAATTTTGCCGACTTTTGTTGTCGCTTATATGAACGTGAAACACATAGCAATTTTAGGAAGTACGGGCAGTATTGGAACGCAGGCTTTAGAAGTGATCAAAGCAAATCCTGATCATTTTAAAGTAGAAGTATTAGTGGCAAATGGAAACGCGGATCTCCTTGTAAAACAAGCTTTGGAATTTGATCCAAATGCTGTTGTTATTGCCGATGAGAGTAAATATCCCCAGGTAAAAGAAGCGCTTTCAAAAACAGATATTAAAGTTTTTGCCGGTGCAAAAGCCATCGAGCAAATTGTGGAAATGGAAAGCATCACCATGGTGTTGGCCTGCATTGTTGGTTACGCCGGATTAGCGAGTGTGATCAACGCCATCAAACATAGAAAGAATATTGCGCTGGCGAATAAAGAGACATTAGTTGTAGCCGGAGAATTAATTACAAAACTCGCATTTGAAAATGCGGTGAATATTTATCCCGTGGATAGTGAACATTCCGCCATTTTTCAATGTTTGGTTGGAGAGTTTGACAATAAGGTTGAAAAAATTTATTTGACAGCAAGTGGTGGACCATTCCGTGGGAAAACGCGCAATGATCTTTTGAATGTAACACGCGAACAAGCACTCAAGCATCCTAATTGGAGCATGGGGGCAAAAATTACCATCGACTCGGCAACCCTTATGAATAAAGGGCTGGAAGTGATCGAAGCAAAATGGTTATTTAATTTAAAACCCGAGCAAATTGATGTGGTTGTTCATCCGCAAAGTATAGTTCACAGCATTGTGCAATTTGAAGATGGAAGTATGAAAGCGCAATTGGGATTGCCTGATATGAAATTGCCAATTCATTACGCGTTCTCTTATCCTTCGCGTATCAAAACAAATTTCCCTCGCTTCGATTTTTTGAATTACCCTCAACTTACGTTTGAAAAGCCGGATACAAAAACCTTTACAAATTTGGCTTTGGCGTATGACGCTTTAAAAAAAGGCGGCAACATGCCATGCGTTTTAAATGCAGCGAATGAAGTGGCCGTTGACGCGTTCATGCAGGATAAAATTAAATTCCTTCAAATAGCCGAGTTAGTTGAAAATACCATAGGAAAAAGCAGTTTTAAGAGCAATTTGTCCTATGAACAGTATGTAGAATCCGACAAAGAAGCGCGTTTAATGGCGCAAAGTTTTCTTAAATAGTAAATAAAGCCTTTTTGCCACGGAGGCTCGGTGGCGCTGAGTTACACTAGGAACTCTCTGTGAAACACTGTGTCTTTGTGTCTCTGTGGCTAAAATCGCCCTAATCCATTGGTTAACAAAACCTAATTTTCCCAATAAAGCGATAGGCGGCTTTTAAATACCCTAAAATAAACGTATTTTTAGTCTCTCATATTTTACAGAACATGCTCATTAAAGTTGCACAGTTATTTCTTAGTCTCACAATATTGATCTCCCTTCATGAATTTGGACATTTTTGGTTCGCAAAAAAATTCAAATGTCGCGTAGATAAATTCTATTTATTTTTCGATTTCCTTTTCCCTTTCGCAGGCATGCTCAATTTTGCTTTGTTCAAGAAAAAGATCGGCGATACTGAATACGGTATAGGTTGGTTCCCTTTTGGTGGTTACGTACAAATTGCCGGAATGGTGGACGAGCAAATGGATAAAACTATTATTGAAACCGAACCAAAACCATGGGAGCTGCGTAGCAAACCGGCTTGGCAACGTTTGTTGGTAATGATGGGTGGCATTATAGTGAATTTTTTTCTTGGAATTTTTATTTTCTGGATGGTGCTTTGGTATTATGGAAAAGAGACGTTACCAATTTCTTCTTTGAAAAACGGGATCATGGTTGATTCGGTTGCCTACAATATTGGATTACGTAATGGTGACCAGATCATTGCCCTTGATAACAAGATCGTAAAAGCTTTGAATCGTGTGCCCGTGCAAATTGTAATGGATGGTGTTCAACATATTCAAGGTGTTCACGCGAATGGAGAGAAATTTGATCTGCCAATTACAAATACCGATAGAGCTGTTATTTTAAAATCATTGAAGCGTTCGCGTTTTGTTGATCCTCGTTATGTAGCCAACGTAGATTCTATTGAGCCGAACACATTTGCTGTTACCGCCAAATTGCAAAAGAAAGATCAGATCATTGCGGTGAACGGAAACAAAGTATTGTTTTTTGATGAGGTAAGAACACAATTGCGCGAGCACGCCGGAAAGGAAGTTGAGTTAACGATCTTACGTAACAACGATACTGTAAGAACGAAGTGTAATGTTACCACGCAAGGAACTATTGGTTTCCAAAGAGGATTTGTAACTAAGTTTGATTATAAAGAAGAAAAGTTTGGGTTCTTTGGCGCATTTGTTCAAGGGTTTAAAGATGGAATGGAATTGATCGTTTTACAAGCGAAACAATTCGTTGTGATCTTCACGGTTCCTGAAGCGTACAAACAAGTGGGTGGTTTTGCAACCATGGTTCAGCAAATGAGTCCTGAATGGGATTGGCATGGGTTCTGGACATTCACTGCATTTTTATCATTGGCTTTAGCTTTCATGAATTTTTTACCGATCCCAATGTTAGATGGTGGTTACATCATGTTCATTTTATGGGAAATGGTGACTCGCAAAAAGGTTTCTGATAAGGTAATTTATTACGCTAACCAGGTAGGATTGTTCATTGTACTTGGTTTAATGATCTATGCTAACACTGATTGGTTAAGAGATTAAGGTAGTTAGCTTTGTGTCTTCGTGTCTCTGTGGTTAAATTTGTTGGAGTATCTTTATTTAACTAAAGTATTATAGTAACAATGAAAAAATGTACCCTTTCGGTTTTAATTTTTTTAACGTTCGTGCAGTTTCTGAACGCGCAAAATACGACCATTGGTTCTAAGGGAAAAGAGAGCAATACCGGTTTGCATAAAATGATGATCATTCCATTTGAGCCTAAATTATACAATAGTGAAATTGATTATGCCATCAACAAGGAAACGAAACTCACGGGCAAAGAAATAAAGTTCAAATTTCGCGATGGCATTAACGAACAGCTTTACAAAACATTCAAGAATAATAAATGTGGTGTGGTGGATCTGATGGAAGATACAGCCAAATACAAAAAGGATATTATTGGGATCTATTCTCACTTAAGTTACGAGTACGTAAAAGTTCCTGATCAAGAGCATTACAAACCACCGGTAAAAGAGAAGAGCGAAAAACAAGTTGAAAAAGGGCAAATAAAAATTGAGACCAATACCGATGCACGTTTTATGAACGCGAAAATTGATAATGCGAAATTAGTGCCCATGCTTTACGGAAAATACAAAACAGACATTTTTGTTTTTGTGAATCAGTTGGATATTAAAGCAGCCATGTCATCCACCGAATTTTCGGGTGGAGGAGGTGAGTACAGAAAAATTATCGTGCACTATACCATTTACACCTACGATGCCAAGGAAATAAATTCAGGCGTAGCAGAGCAAGAGTTTCCGGCAGATCTAAATGATCCCAATAAGATCATCAGTAAATACTTCTCTAAAGTTGCTGAGACGATCAATCAGAGAATTGTGAAGGCTTTGGCTAAGTAAATATTTGATCTATGCATGCAAATGTTTCACTGCAAACAAGAACAATTCGCATGCAGCCCGGCCGTGTTTCTGTTGATGCAAATGACCGAAAATTTGTAGAGCAGGAACAATATCTTCGGAGGCAGGCTTACAGAAACACGACGATAAAAATAGATGAGACGTTTTTTGACGACTCGGATATGCGTTCAGAGTATTTTCTAACTTTAGTTTTTGATAGTATTTCCGAGAAACCTTTACTTTCATCAAGATACTATTTTGACAAACTGCTTATCGAAAACTTCTTAAAAGGCGATGATAATGTATATTCAGATCTTATTTACCGAGGTAAACGTTTTGAATTAAATGATCAAACATTTTTGGCCGATCGTTTATCGGGAAATATTAAAGATCCTTTGTATCGAGTATTAAGGGGGCAGATATTCTCTCTCTATTATAGAGAAATTGTTCGGAACAATGAAAATTGCGATCTTTTATTGATGGTTAGAAAAGAAAAAGGGGACAAGCAACTACGAAAATACTTTGAGCTGGGTTTTAACTTGCTTGGTTCAACTACACATAAAGGTAAAGAGCATTCCATTATATTGGGCGAGTTAAGTACATGGCAAGGGCTATCGTTAAAATAGGGGCTTTTTTTAAATTAGTGCGCTGGTTTCACGAACTGGCGGTCATTCTTCCTTTTTTAGGTCTTTATTTTACGATCAACTTTTATGCGCAGAAAAATGGAGTAGGTAGTTTACCAGTGGTCGATTTCATGATCCTGTGTCTATGTGTTCAAGCGCTTATTGCCGCGGGTTGTGTTTTGAATGATATCGTTGACAGAGACATCGATAAGATCAACAAACCGGTCACGCACATTGTGGGAAATGTGATCTCTCTGAAAAATGCCTGGATCATATTTTACGCGTTCACAATGGTGATCATTGCTCTATCGATTTACATTAGCGTATTTATGTTTTGGCAATGGTCTTTTATTAGCCTTTCAGTTTACATTCTTTCTCTATCATACGATCTTTATTTTAAACGATCGCCTTTAATGGGAAATATTCTCATGGGAGTTTTAACTGCGTTCATTCCTCTAGTACTTTTATTTTTTGCAAAAGACTGTATCAACGCGATCAACGATCAGCGAATTGTTGTGTTGATATGGTTATATGCAACATTTCCTTTTTTGATCATTGTGCCCAGGGAGCTTAGCCTGGATATTTCAGATATGGAAGGGGACAGAGCCTGCGGTTGCAGAACTTTGCCTATTATAATTGGTGCTAAGCGATCAAAGCAGTTGGTGACGTTCATGATCATCGGGATCATTTTTCTGTCAATACCCGTAATGTACTATTTTTCTTACCTTTTGCTTTCGTTGACTCTAATAGACTTCATGTTGATCTACTATGTATATCGACTCCAAAAAACCGAAACGCGGATCGACTATATTAAGATCGGTCGTTTTCTCTGGTTCATTATGCTGTTTGGATTAGCGGCCTTCACACTTTCGGTTCTGATTTAAGTTGTGAATTTTGGCAAGAATGGTAGAGCTACTTAATATCCTTTAAAACTCGTCTTTGTATCAACCTTCGTCATCGATTCTTTTCCCGCACCATTTCCAAAAGATCCATCTAACCAGTTGCCATTTTCTTTTACTGTGTAAATTGCAGGGTATTTATCGCCGTAATTAATGGTGAACGTAGTTCCTTTTAAAGTGCCAACGCCCTTGGTAACCGCTTTTTTCTCGCCAACGGTCCAAACAACATCATAGGTCTTGCTTTTATTGATGGTGATAGAGCATACGCCACTATATTTACTTTTGTTACCAAGATTTATGCCTTGTACAATGTAATTGCCTCCCACTTGCGCAAACAAGATGTTGCCAAGGAATATCAGTACCGCTGTTACTAGAAATTTTCTCATCGTTTTTTGTTTTTTAAAATTTAAGGCGTTAATCCCAAAGCCGCTAATATCAAAAATAATTCTTCGGGTGTAAAAAATCCTTTGATCTCGTATAGTTTTTTGTTCGTGCTCCAATCACTGATCACGTCCTTTTTTACTTCGTATAATTTTTTATTAGTAGTCCAGTCGCTGATCACGCCATCTTTATATTCAAGCAATTTTTTATTGGTGCTCCAATCAATTAGAACTCCGCCCTTGATCTCGTAACGTTTTTTATTGGTGCTCCATTCTGAAATAATGCCGCTACTTATCTCAAATAGTTTTTTGTTAGTACTCCAATCACTGGCAATTTTACCGTTTATTTCCAGTAATTTTTTGTTGGTGCTCCAATTTGAGACAATGGTTTGAGCTTCAGCAAACACCGACATGAAAATAATGGCGAGTAACAGAACTTGACGTTTCATAGAACAAATATATAATAAATTAAGTTATTACTCCTTGATCAGTTTTTGTCTGTAAAGATCTGCTCCATTTTGAACCTCCATAATATAGGTTCCATTGGGTATTTCACTGACATCAACGTGTAGTGAGTTAGCCCCGTGCTTCAATTTTAGTTCTTTCTGCAAAACAGTTTGACCTATTAAATTTGTCAGCTTCAATTTGTATTTTGTTTCACTTCCACTGTATAGCTCTATCGTTAAAGTGTTTTTGGTTGGATTGGGATATACATGCACATTCAGCGAACTTCCCGTCAATTCATTGATGCCTGTACAATTTTGAACGATCACGTGAACGGAATCTAATTTATTACAACCATTGCCGCCATAAGACAATACGGTATACGTTGTACTTGCATTTGGTTTCACCTGGATCGTAGGATTTGTTATGGTTCCGGTCCACTCATAGGCTCCACCGTCGCCATTTGCAGTTAACACTGTTGAATCGCCCTGACAGAGGGTCGTGATCCCACTGATCGTTAAGGTTGGAAGTGGTTTGATATTTAAAGTAAATTGTTTACTACTCAAACAGCCATAAGCATTTATTCCACTCACACTGTAAACTGTTGTAACACTTGGTGTAACAACAATGGTTTTTGTGTTAGCGGTAGTATTCCAGGTAAACGTAGTTAATCCCAATGCCGTGAGCGTACTTGTTTTGCCCGCACAAATATTATTTATCCCCGCAATGCTTGCCGGAGGACTTGTGTTTACGGTTACGCTCACAAAAAAATAGGTTGTACAAGGACCATTTGTAAGTGTGTAATGATAAACAACGGCCAACGGAATGGAGGTAGTGTTAGTTAAAACTTCATTAGGGTCTGAATTTTGAGGCGAAGTAATAGCCGCATTCGTAATTCCTGTAACAGCTGGCCTGGTCCACTGCATTGTAACATTGGTTGAATTTGCAACGGCATTGTAGCTAAACGTTGATCCGCTACAAATACCGGGTGCGATCAACGGACTGGTTAATCCCGGAAATGGCGTAAATGTGAACGTGAGCGGATCAGAGGCAATTCCATTTGCTACAACGTACAACGAATAAGTTCCAGTGGGAATATTTCCCGGGAGATCAAACAAGGTAGTGTCCTGCAGCGATCCCGTTTGAACACCCGTATGATTCCAGTGATGGGTTCGCGCATAATACACATTACTTCCCGATTTTAATCGTACGATCGGATAATTCGTATTCATTTGCCAATCGTCGCCAAAGGATGCGCCTTCGCTGATACCATTAAATAATAATCCTGTAAGTGTAAAGGTATTGGTGCACGCATTTTGCACTACAGAAGTGATGGTTGGTTTTCCCGCAGCCAATGGAGTACCGCTGGGTTTGTGTATATAGTAATTGTAAGTTGCCGCTTCTGTGATCATCACATTTCCATCAGGAAGATCGATCATAGTGGTGTTGAACGCGGTATCAAGTATAGTTGGGCCGCCGAGGAAAGAAGGTACTTGCGTGAACGTGTTGGTCACATAATCATATTCAAAAAAATAGGTTGGTGCAGTAAACAATGTTGCCTGTGAACTCGGACTCGGCGCTGCAGTTAGTATTATTTTTCCGTCGGCCAAAATTGCCGCAGGAGTGTCGGGACAACCTGTATTTAAAGGAAGTGTTGGTCCTGCTACCCAAGAACCCGGACTATTGTTTCCCGATGGTGTATAGATAGCAGTGTTACCCGTTGAACCCAGAAATAATGCTCTTCCGTCTGGCAACAAGATGGCAGGACCCGTTTCTCCTCCCCAGGGATCGTATAAATTTACCGGCGTACTAGCATCAGCCACCCATTGATTCAAAGATGGAATGTAACGCTCCGATGTAACCGCGGTATAATCCACAAATAAAATACTGCCGTCCTTTAATTTAAGGTAAGTTGATTCTAATTGCTGACCAAGAGACGGGCCGATAGTTGTATACGTATCGGTTGCGGGGTCGTAGATTCGAGATTGATTCCCCGGACTTACATATCCTTGTAAAATTTTTCCATTGTCTAAAATGGCCGAGTTGCCATCAGCAATATATCCTCCCGGGTTTGCTATATTCTTCCAGGAATTTAAAACAGGATCATACATTTCACCGTTTACTTGCCCCGTGCCATATTCTCCACCTGCTACGTATAAACGCCCATCTTTTAGTAATTGCGAAGAAAAATAAAGTCGCGAATTAGCCATAGGTGTTACCTTAGACCAGGTTCCATTTACATAACTGCCGGAAGCATCAGGCGTGAGTTTCATCCACATGTTTCCAACCGCGTCAAATCCATCAAAACTCTTGCACAAAATGGAACCATCCGATAGTAAGGTTAAACCTCCGCCAGATCGCAATGGTGCCGGATTTGTAACGGCTGTCCATGTCGGTTGTGCAATTCCTGTAAAGCAGGCGATAAAAAAGATCTGTAAAAAAACTAGTTTGGTAAGAAGTGTATTCATGAAAATTATTTTAATTCGAAATTATATCCTTAAGATACAAAAATTTCAGGCAAGTGCATATTTGGTGGGCTTAATTAGATAAATGGTAGATTCCGATAGCTTAGAAAAAACTACCTCGATCGACGATCTACTGGAAGTTGATCCTTAAACTAAATCCACCACTTGTGTTAGCAGTAGGGAAGGATGCCGAAGTTTGCGGTTTGGTACGGATCCAATCTAAATACAAACGCAAATTGATATTTGGCGTTAATAGATAATCGGCACTCGAACGTAAAGTGATGATATTCGTTCCACCGGTTGGTACGCTAATGTCATCAGCAATACGACGGATGATAGAAAGGTTCTTACGGTAACTAAAGTCAACCTTCACGGTCAAATCGCTCTTCAACGGCTTGCCACCAATACTCAAATTCTTGAACGTTAAGTTTGGATAACGATAGCCTAATCCAACAATATATTCCTGTCCTTTTGTTTCAATAATTTGCGGACCGGTAATATTCAATGAAATAGTTTTATCGCGTTTAGTTTCAGCCGAAGCTTGCCAACCCGGTTTTTGGAATTGCAGATCTATTTTCAATAACGGTGTAAACCCTTCGGTAATAGTTACCGCGTTGAGTGTATACTTAGGATTAAAGTTGGCATTACCCGTTGTAGGATCAGCAACCGGCGAACGCGTGATCTGTTGATTTTGGCCATCAACACCATATAGTAAATTGTTCGAATATCCAGCGATATTGTATGTACTTCTGTAGCCATGACGCAAGGTAATAGAACGGAACGTTTTTTGTAAACCTTTAATTTTTCCTAGTCCATCCCAGGTCACTGTCCAGTTCGGCATAGGAATTTGTGGGAACATATTGTCTGTCGAATAATTCTTTATCCCGCGGCCCGTATATGTTCTATAAAAGGCCCCAACTAAAACGTCCTGCTGGTTGTCGCTATAACCATCGCGGTAAGTTACAACCGTAGTATTGCTACCGGTACCGGATACTGCCGTGTAAGTACCGATCGAATTGCCCGGATTTTTAATTGAATTATTATTCTTATCCGCTAATTCATTCGCAACATTATCACGTTCTAATTTAAACTCTTCAAATAAACTGGACTCAACCGAAGGCTTCGCATCTTTCAATGACTGGAAGAAACTAAATGTGGTGATATTAAAGTTTCCTGTTTCGGCAGTACTTTGATGGAAGTTGAAATTGTTCGTTTCGCCGTAAATATATCTTCCTTGTGCATTCCGCGTTGTATCATACACCATAAATTCGGTGAGGCTCTTCGATTTCGTATAATTCCCGGTGAGTTCTATTTTGAGACTTCCGTGTGGCTCAACTGATGTTCGATAGGTTATACTCTTATTTTCGGTTTCTACGTAAGGCGTTGTTTGGTTAGGAATTTTTGCCAGCCAACCGTTCTTCGCGCTGGTTTCTCTTATCGAAGGATCATACAAGCCGGTAGTGAACATAAAGCCCGGAGCATTGTTATTCGATCTATCCATACCCAAAATTTCTGAACGAGGCATAAAGTTTGGCATACCTTGTCCTTTTTGTTCCTGGTATGTTAACGAAATACTCTTCACCATCATCACCGCGCGCGCCATGAATTCCAAAATATCCTTGAACGCCTCGCTCTTTTTCGGATTGGTACTATCCGTTAAAGCGATCGTTGAGGTCTTCATGGATGCCGGCGTTTTCATTACCGAATTTTTTCCTTGTCCTGTATTCAAGCGTTTAAAATAAGGGATCTTATTATAAAGCGTGTTCATTGCAAAACTTCCGGTAATGTTATGGGTGGTGGTATTATTGATGGTGTTTCCAATGAACATTGAATCGTTTGGCATACCAAATGGTGCACGACTCCATGTATATGTTCCACCAAATTTGTAATTCACGGTCATGAAATCAAGAAGCGGGATCTTGTTGATAGGCACCGCGTAATTCAAATTCATTTGCTGACGGTAATTGATGTTCGCGCCGAATTTACCTTCTTTGAATTTGGTGTATTTTTCTTTTTCGTATTGTGTGCCTTTGTAAGCAGTTCCATATTCTGTTTCTCTTCCGGTCATGAATATGTCAAAAATAGAATCGCGTTTTTCAGGATTTTGTGTTTTACTCACATCGCCCAGAGGTTCAAAGATCCTTCCTTCATTATTGGCATTGAAGTCAAATTTCAATGACTTGCTTAGGTTCCAGATCATATTGTAATTACGATTGATCAGGAAATTCTTATTATATAAAGCAGGATTTTCAAATTGTTGAGATCCGGCATAGAAACTGGTGATGTCACGGTTCTTCAACACACTGAAATTTCTATTCAGATCCACACCCATTCCAAAATTGTTCGGTAACAATTGTAAATTGAAATCTTTGATGAGCGCGAACCATTTGTTTTGGAAGATCTTGGTTTTTGCGAACGGTTTAAATACCGGTGGTTTTGACAAGGAATATTGATAGGTGATATTACCACGATATGTTTTTACCTGGTTCACCTCAATATTGATATTGCGTTTAAATACTTCGGTATAAGCGTAGGTGACCGCAAAATTGCTTACATCCCAAGGCATTGGTTTAGCACCTTTGCGTTTAAATCCGTCAACGCGCACGTTGGTGAGGTTAAATCCTTTTCGCTCGGTGTAATCAACAACTTGTTTTAAGATCGTATCACGTTTTCCGTCGGAGATATTTGGATTGTCCTTGAACGCGCTCATGCGAACATCCGGATCAATAGGATTGAAGAGGGGCGTAATGATCGTTTGTCCGTAATTATAATAGATAGGTAAAGTGATCTTCCAATTGTTCGGGAAAAATTTCCCGGCGTTAATAGAAGCGCTACCGTCCCAAATGAATGTACTTTCTTTACGACGTTCATTGATCTTTTGTTCAACACTTCCGTAGAATGGAGAATAATACGTTCCGGCCAATGAAGCATTACCAAGATCTGCGAGCTTCAATTGCATTTGTCCGGTTGCCGCCCAACCGCCTTGATTGTTGAAATCGGTTAAACGTAATTCGTTCACCCAGACTTCTACGCAGTGCGCTATGTTGTCAGGGCCTTTTGGATTACGAACACCCACCATGATACTTTTTACATTCCCTAAGTTTGGATTACCAACCACGGTGATGGAATAGCCGCCAAACGACTTGGTATACGGTTTTACGAGTTTATTCAGATCAGTAAAATAACCGTAGTTAGGGTCAGAGTTACGTGCGTCCTTGGCTAAGGAGATCTCATCAAACTTAATGTTCACCTCATTTGCTGCCGGCCACACAATATCGCGCGCATCGGTACTGTTTGGATCGTAATTTCCTTTCGGCGTTAATTTCAATGGCAATTCATATTCGTAGTAGTTATTGTTGTAATCGCTACCAACACGCACAAATAAATGAAGATCGTCGTCGCTCAACGGAATCCCATTCATGGCCTCCGCGTGAACATTCATTTTAATGTTCTTGAACATGCGCGTGTCGAGGTCAACATTTTTGAATACACCACGACTATCGCCGTCCTTCAAATTACATAAGCGAACTTGTAAAGCTTGTTCGTTTTGAAGAACTAAGTTTGTTGTTTGAATATTTTGTTGTTGGTTGATACCGGGAGGCATTACGTAGTTCACCGGTGTTTTAGTTCCGTTCTCTTGTAAACTCACAGCCGAAACGTCAAACGCGGTTGAATTATCATCGCTCTTAATATACTCACCCGGTTTCTTTAGATCGTACTGATATCTTCTCCAATCACTACGCACCAATTCAAAACGTGCCATACGTAATAAAACAGGACGTTCAAATCCTTTCATATACACACGCATAAAACGGATAGAGTTGAATCCTTCAATTCCACCATATGCATTCTCAAACTGATTAATAGGAATTTTGAATTGATACCACTTTACAGTTTTGGTAACACCGCCAAACGTTGCGGTACCATCAAACGCGTCAACAATGTAATTGGTTCCAACAGAAGTTGGATTAACATCGCCTTTGGAAATGTGTACACGGTATTGATAATAACTTTCTGTCTCACTTAACGTATTATCGCGGTTCACATCCTCAATGTTTGGATTGTTGCTTGAAGATGTTGGATAATTTCCACCGTTCGGATTAGCACTGTTGTATTGTGCTTCCGTTGGCGAGTTCCCTTCCGGATTATTATATTTTGAATAACGTACAATGGTTTTTTCCTCAGCCGCATCGTAATCATCATCTCTGAAGAAATTGTAATCATCACTTGATGGATCGGCAAGGAATTTTTGAACCTGAGGCGAGCTGCCATTTCCTACCGATTGCATATCTGCGATAGCGGCAGAAAATGTCGCAATTTCCAATGTGTTATTCATGCCATCATAACCCACATCCTGGAAAGGACGGTCATTGTTATCCGAAGAGAATGAGTTCACAGTAGGAGGAATTGAAGGAACAACCGCGATCCCGGTTTCATTATAAGGAAGATCATGAGTAGCCGATCCTTCTGGCCCCGGTAAACCATTTTCATAGGTCATTCGTCCGTCTTTCACAATATCTTCGGAGATATTTCCTAAGTTGATATAAAGATCTCCGTCGGGATATTGGGTCTTATCAAAATCAGGATCTGTTTTTGTGTCGTAGTCTTCATTGAAAGGATCCATCAACCAGAATTGGATGTATTCAATGTTTGCCGACTGGAAATCATTTGTTTCTAAACGGCGCATGATACCTCCCCAGCGGGTTTCAGGTTTCAAAAGGAATCCGTTAGGGTCAATACCGGCGGATACTGATGTAGGCTTCACATCGTAGTTATAAGGTCCGCGTTGATTTGGCCAAAAACTAAGATCCAATACCGGTAACACTACTTGCTGTCCGTTTGGTGGGGTTTTACCAGGGAATAATTCGGTTTCAAATACCTGGCGCCACATGTTGTTTGAGAAAATATTATCGTTGTAATACGAAGGTGTTGTTCCCTGTCCTTGTGTACGCGTGAACATCGCATCAATGGTATACCAATTGAAACGTGCGCGGTTCAAACCCGGTGTTGTGGTGCCGGAGAAAATGGATTCAGGGAATTTACCACTTCCTTGTCCTTGCGGAATACTTGATAATATCCACGCGAAAGGACTACGAATATCGATCAGGGAAATTGATCCTTCAAAATCATCGATGTAAGAATTACCACTCTTGCCAATGGCTTTCGCATTACCCGGGAATAATTTTGCAACCTCACCACGTGTGGTAATGCTACTCATTTCCTTAGTGCTATAAAGAGGAAGCTTATCTAACCAACGGGTTAAGAATGGAAGTTCCGTTTTGTAATTGTAATCCAAACCGATCACGGTGTTCTTTACCGGCTCATCACCCAAACTTACTTTTTGCGTGATAGGACGTTCGCTAAAACGCATAATGGTACTTCCTAATGTGAGGTTACGATTGGCTTTAAAATCCAAACGCGTACCTATCAAACTTTTTTGCTGAACGTTGAAGAGTGAGTTGCTCTCTAAGGAAACTTTGATGTTTGCACCCGAGTTCAATAAACTTTCGTTGATGATCTTCACACGACCTAAAGTATAATCCACAGTATAATCCGCGTTCTCTGTTAATGGCACGCCGTTAGCTGTTACCAAAACTGCGCCTTGTGGAATATTTAAGGCGTTCAAAGAGATCTCTGATCCTGCCGCTGATTTAAAACTTCCTTTGATCTTGTAACGGTTCTTTTCTTGAATAAATGTGGCCGCTGTTCGTGTAGAGTCATATAATTCCTGGAAGATGTATTTATTAGCCGCCGGGAAATCGTTGTTGAGATCGAACTTATTTTTTAAACCACTCCCAAATGGCTCGGCCATTGGTAAATAGATACGTCCGTTGTTTGGATTGATGGTAAAATCTTTAATGAAATCGAAAACGCCATCGGGCGTACGATCACCGTTCACGCTTAATTTATCGCAATTCAATACACGGATCAATTGCACACCGTTCACGGCACCACTCGGAATGTAAGGTACATCCACGCCGGTTTCAATATTGTTGTAATAAACGCCCAACATAAAGTCGGTTGGATTCACATTGAACGCGCCAATGGAATAAACGTTCTTCATCATCAATTTCCAAAGCGGGAAGCGTGTGTTCACTACCGAACCTTTTAATAATTTACACACGAGTAATTTGGTATTGTCGGGATATTGCTCACTAAACTCACCCACCTGGTAAACTTTCCCATTGAACGTGTACTGATAAGAAACAGCAAGAACCTGGTCGTTGTTCAAGGTTTGATTCAGGGAAATGAAACCTGTACGTGTATTGATAAAAAATTCTTGTGGATTTAAACGACGCGCATTGTAAATGATATCATAGTCGCGCGCTTGCACCATGTACTGACCCGTAGAATTGTTTGTATTGGTAATGGTTGAAACGGGTAGAGTGCTCGCCACTTTACTAGCATCGCGGTCTAACAACAATCCATTTACCGGATTTGTGATAATGCTGTATAAGGTATTAGCGCCATTGGACGGATTAACGCCGGCGCTATCAGCAATAGCGTACACACCAAGCGCGGTGTTGTTATTTAATGTATCAGCGCGTAAACCATGGTAAACATTGAGTTTATCCTCACCAAGATCCTCAAATGCTACAACGTTACGTGTTTGTTCGGCGTTTCCGGTTTGATTTAAAACGTAAACTTCCACTTTGGTGATCACCACCGGTGTACTGATCACAGGAAGTGTATTCATCCAGGCATCGTAATTTTTACGGAAATAATGCCCCAGGAAAAAGTGTTTGTTGGCTTCGTATGCATCACCATTTACAGTAAATTGTTGTGTTTGCGCGCCACCTTGAACATTGATCTCTTGTTTTTTACCACGTTGTTGCGAGAATACCGTTGTTACATCGAGGCGACCAAATTGTAATTTTGTTTTAAATCCAAATAAGGTTTGACTACCGGTGATCAAACTACTGTTCAACGGCATGGTAACGTTACCTGCTTCAATTTTTTTAATGATCTCGTCTTCGTAACCCGTGTAATCTAATTTAATTTGATTTTCCCAATCAAATGATGCTTCCGTGTTGTAATTGGTAGTGATCTTCATCTTATCACCAATTTTTCCAACAAGGTTCAATTGGATGCGCATGTTGAAATCAAAATTGGTGATCTTTTGCTGACGCTGAGGGATAGCGGGATTCAACGTTTTATTTCGTTGCAAACCAAAAATTAATTCGGCGGTACCCGTTGGTTTGATGTCAACTGTATTTCCACCAAAGATCCTATCGAAGAGATCACTGTTCACTTCCAACTTCGGAACCATGCTCTTACGTGGTTGCGAATTCAATTCATCTGCTGCCACACGCGAGCGCCAATAATCGCGCACCGCTTTCTTGAAAGCATAGTTCTCGTATTCTTTCTGACTCATCCATGTATCAGGACGATAATCAATTTTATCTCCAACCGATTGTGAAACATCGTAACGTTTCTTTTCTTGATCGTATTCAACATTCGTTTTTACGTTGCTTGGATCTTCGAGGTATAATTTTGATTTTGGATTATACATCGGCGCCTTACCTTGATTGTCTTTGAACTTGTATGGCAGATCATCGGGATCAACCGGCTCAACAGGATCTTCAGGAGTATCCACAGGTAAAGCGTTTTGCATCTTTGCTCTGTATTGAACCAATTCATTTTGAGCTTCGATATTGTTAAAACCACTTGGCTGACGACCCATAACGGTGAATAGACAAGTGGTAACACTCGTCAACGCAACAAAACCGAATATGTTAGAAGCTCTCAAAAATTAAATATTCTTTAGCGCGGTTTTAATTAGCAATTCAACGTTATCTGTACTCACTCCCTGTTGTTTTGTGGCTTTCTCAATGGCCTTTTCAGCTGCAAGTTTTTGAAAACCAAGGGTAGTTAAAGCCATTAACGCCTCCTCTTTGTTTTTATTGTACGATGTACTCATGATGCTGGAGATGCCACCTTCGTGTTTTCCTAATTTTCCTTTCAGATCTACAACAATACGTTGCGCTGTTTTTTCTCCAATACCCTTTATGCTTTTTAACAAAGCAACATTCGCGGTATTCACAGCGCCAATGATATCAGGGGCGCTTAAACTTGATAACATTAAAATTGCACTCGATCCACCAACACCACTCACCGAAGTGATCTTACGAAACAGATCACGTTCTTCTTCATCGGCAAAACCGTAATATCTTGGATTATCATCGCGAATGAACATACTCTCTACAAATAACTGTGCCTCTTTTTGATCGGCAATTTTTGTGTAGGTATGAAGTGAAATAAAAAGCGAATAGCCAATGCCATTGCTTTCGATGATCACCTGCGCGGGATTTTTAGAACTAAGATAACCTTTGATGTAACTGATCATTTGTCTCTCTCAACTATTTTTGATTTTGTGCATCCACCACTGAAATGATCACCATGTTCACAATTTCGCGAACACTACTTCCTAATTGCAACACGTGAACAGGTTTGCGTAAGCCCATTAAAACAGGACCAATCGCTTCTGCTCCTCCTAATTCCTGCATCAACTTGTAAGCAATGTTACCGGCTGCGAGGTTAGGGAAGATGAACGTATTCACGCTCTTATCGGCTAATGTACTGAAAGGGAATTGTTCCTTAAGCAAGGCGTTGTTCGCTGCAAAATTTGCTTGTATATCCCCGTCAACAATTAGTCCAGGATAATTTTTATGAAGTATATCTACCGCTTTAGAAACTTTCTTTGGAACCGCGCCATCGGCAGAACCAAAATTCGTGTACGACAACATGGCGATGCGCGGTGTAATATTGAATTGTTGTACCGTCGTTGCCGTCAGCACTGCAATATCCACGAGCTCTTCTGCGGTTGGATCAGCGTTCATGGTTGTATCTGCAAAGAAGTAAGGACCTTTTTTGGTGATCATCACATATAAACCAGCAACACGCGAAACGGTTGGTTGTACACCAATAATTTCCAATGCCGGTTTAATAGGTTGTCCGTACTTACGAGTCAATCCGCTGATCATCGCGTCAGCCATTCCGCTTTCTACCATCATGGCACCAAAATAATTTCGGTCGCGCATGAGTTTACGAGCGTCATATTGTGTTAAACCTCTGCGTTGGCGTTTTCTCCATAGGCTATCGCCAAATTCATTTCGTCTAGCTTCTTCTTCTAAATATGGATCAATGATCAACATTTCTGTGAGATCGATATTGTATTCTTCCGAGATCGCTTGAATTTTTTCTTTCCTCCCTAAAAGTATTGGTTTTGCAATGCCTTCATCGCGCACCACTTGTGCAGCTTTCAGGATCTTGTAAGTATCTGCTTCAGTAAACACAACACGTTTTGGATTGCTCTTAGCTTTATTCGCTAAACTACGCATCAACTTATTGTCTTTTCCTAAGCGATTTTCTAATTCGGCAATGTAAGCATCCCAATTCTCGATCTTCTTTTTAGCAACGCCGCTATCAATAGCAGCTTTAGCAACAGCCGATGAAACCGCGGAGATCAAACGGTTATCAATTGGTTTTGGAATAATATAGTCAGGGCCAAAACTTAAATTCTTTGATCCGTATGCCAAGTTCACATAATCAGGAACAGCTTCTTTTGCTAAACCTGCAATTGCCATGGTAGCTGCTAATTTCATTTCTTCATTGATGCATGTTGCACGCACATCCATAGCACCGCGGAAAATGAACGGGAAACCTAATACGTTATTCACTTGATTAGGATTATCACTTCTTCCGGTTGCAACGATAATATCTTCACGAGCGGCCATGGCATCTTCGTAAGAAATTTCCGGTGTAGGATTTGCAAGCGCGAACACTACGCAATTCTTAGCCATCGTTTTCACTAATTCGGCATTCAAAATATTTCCTTTTGATAATCCAACAAACACATCGGCACCTTTGATAGCTTCTTCGAGTGTGTTTAGTTTTGTATTATCTGAAGCAAAGAACGACTTGTATTGATCAAGATCTTTTCTTCCTTTATGAATAACACCTTTGCTATCCAACATCAAAATATTTTCCTTCTTCACACCAACGGCAATGTACATTTTCGCGCAAGAGTTCGCGGACGCACCGGCACCATTGATCACCAACTTTACATCTTTCAATTTTTTCCCCGAAAGTTCAACAGCGTTGATCAAGCCTGCGGCAGAGATGATCGCTGTTCCATGTTGATCATCGTGCATCAAAGGAATATTCAATTCTTCTTTTAAACGACGTTCGATCTCAAAACACTCAGGCGCTTTGATGTCCTCTAAATTGATCCCACCAAATGTTGGCGCAATGTTCTTTACGGTCATCACAAATTCATCAATATTCTTTGTATCGATCTCAATATCGAATACGTCGATATCGGCGTAGATCTTAAAGAGCATCCCTTTTCCTTCCATCACAGGTTTTGACGCAAGCGCGCCAATATCACCCAAACCAAGAACCGCGGTTCCGTTTGAGATCACCGCCACTAGATTTCCTTTGGCTGTGTATTTGTAGGCATCCTCAGGATTCTTTTCAATCTCTAAACACGGTTCCGCAACACCTGGCGAGTATGCCAAGGTTAGATCGCGTTGAGTGCTGTAAGGTTTTGTAGGGATGACCTCAATTTTGCCGGGACGACCCTGAATATGGTATTCGAGGGCATCTTCACGTCTGAATTTACTCATAGATAATTTTAAGGGATTACGAAAATACGAAAAAAGCCCAAAAAACCACTATTTCAAAGTCGATTTAAATCCCTGATAAACAGATAGATAAATTACGCAATAAACTTGTGGGAATGGAGTTATTTTTTACCTCCCAAAAAGGCCAAAATGTGAGTGCATACTTCTGGTACTTTTTCGAGGTTCAAGGTGTGACCGGCACCTTTGATAATTTCGAATTTAGATCCCGAAATATTTTTGTGGACTTCTTGTGCTAAATACACGGGAAGTAGAGTGTCTTTTTCTCCTTGCATCACCAAAGTTGGACATTTGATGTGTTTTAATTCGCCGCGATAATCATCTCTTTCCTTTGTAGAATGCATCAATTTAAAAATTGCTTCCGCGTTCGTGTTCAGATCTTCGCGGGATTTTTTTAATAATTCTATTGGAATAATAGGTTGATTAAAATAATCTTCGCTCAACACAAAAGGCATCATGGTATCAAACATCAAACTATAGCCACCCGTCTCTAATGCCCGCCACCAGCTGAGTTCAATGGCATTGAAGATAGGTGTTTTGTGAGCGAAAGTTGCGAGCAAAACTAATTTATTCAGGCGCTGCGAATGATTTACCGCGAAGTGTTGCGCCACCAAACTTCCATAAGAAAGTCCGATCAAATTCACTTTTGAAATTTTTTCATGATCCAAAACGGCGATCACATCTTCGGCATGTTGATCAAACGTTCTTGGTTCCCCGGTTTTATCGCTTTGCCCTTGGAAAATGAAATCCATGAGCACAATTTTGTAATTCTCTTTAAAAAATGGCAAACAAAAGAACCACGCTAAAGTTGATTGAGTTAATCCATTTAAAAAAACTAAAGTTTCCGGCGCATTTACATTGCCTTGCACTTCATAATAGAGATTCAATCCGTCTTTTGTTTTGCAGTTCATGTTTTCAGTCAGGTTTTATGCCACAGATTTCGCAGATTTTCACAGATTGTTTTTTCGCAGATCCTTTGTAAATCCTAATCTGTGTGAATTTGTGTGATCTGTGGCATTATTTTTTAATAATTAAAACTCACCTTCGTTTTCTCAACCACTAATTTTGCCTTTTTCCCAAGGAAAAATGCCATATTTTTTTCGATGTGGCCGGCCGGAAAATTAAAACACACAGGGTATTTATATTCTTTTACCGCGTCAAAAATAATTTCTTCAGCAGTTTTTCCGTACGGCACAGCATTGTCTTTCATTTCCGTCATTCCACCAACAACTAACCCTTTTAAATTTTTCAATTTTCCGCTGCGTTTCAATTGCAACATCATGCGATCGATGTGGTACAGCTGTTCGTCAAGATCTTCAATAAAAAGTATTTTCCCTTTGGTGTCAAGATCATCTTTGCTTCCACTTAAGGCGTAGATCAAACTCAAATTTCCACCCACTACTTCCCCTTGCGTTTTCCCAAGGCGATTTAATGAACTTGACGGAATTTGATAATCAAATTTTTCTTTAAAAAGTAATTTCTTTATGGAATTTGTTGCTTCTTCATTTACCAAAAATTTGAACGCCATTGGTCCGTGAATGCTTGGAAATTTTAATTTTTGCAAACGTGCCTGAATAATAGTTGTATCGCTATAGCCAATGAACCATTTTGGAAATTTAGTTAATGCGGTAAATTTCACTTTGTCAATAATGCGAAGTGTCCCATAACCTCCGCCGGCAACTAATATGGCTTTTGCGGTTTTATGGTCAATCGCCCATTGAAGATCTTCAGCGCGTTCTTTATCGGTTCCCGCGAATTGATGGTGTTTTTTGTAAAGATTCTCCCCAAGCTTAACTTTTAGTCCCCAGCTTTGCAAAATAGAAATTGCGGGCTCAATTTGAGTCTTATCGCGGGCTCTTGCGGTACCAATTATCAGAATAGTATCGCCGGGTTTCAAAAAAGCGGGTTGTTTCATACGCTACATACAAAGTAAAGCAAATTTTATCATTATCTTTATGCCTTAATACTATTGTTTTTATGCCGAACTCGTTCAAACGCTCTCTCGTAACCGCCGCTTTGCCTTATGCTAATGGTCCAGTACACATCGGACATTTAGCCGGATGCTATTTACCTGCGGATATTTACGTGCGTTATTTACGAAGCATTGGCAGCGACGTTAAATTTATTTGCGGAAGCGATGAACATGGTGTTCCAATTACCATTAAAGCAAAAAAGGAAGGCATTACACCGCAACAAGTGGTGGATAAGTATCACAAAATAATGGGCGATGCTTTCAAAGAGTTTGGAATTTCATTTGATATCTATTCCCGCACAAGTAACAAAGTGCATCACGAAACAGCAAGTGATTTTTTTAAAACACTTTATGATAAAGGTGTTTTTACAGAGCAGGTAACCGAGCAATATTATGATGAGGAAGCAAAACAATTTTTGGCCGATCGTTATATTACAGGGACTTGTCCTAAGTGCGCAAATGCAAATGCCTATGGTGATCAATGTGAAAAATGCGGTTCTTCATTGAATGCAACAGATCTTATTGATCCAAAATCGACCTTGAGTGGAAGCAAACCTGTTTTAAAACAAACAAAAAATTGGTTCCTTCCTTTAGATAAATTGTCGCCGAAATTAAAAGCATACATTGATTCACACAAAGATTGGAAGCCCAATGTGTACGGACAATGTAAAAGTTGGATCGAAAGCGGTGATGGTTTGCAACCGCGCGCTATGACCCGTGATCTGGATTGGGGCGTGAAAGTTCCTGTGCCCGGAGCGGATGGGAAAGTATTGTATGTTTGGTTCGACGCTCCGATCGGATACATTAGCGCAACGAAAGAATTATTGCCAAATAATTGGAAAGATTATTGGCAAAATAAAGAATCGCGTTTGATCCATTTTATTGGGAAAGACAATAT
Source organism: Bacteroidia bacterium (assembly GCA_044229315.1). Classification (GTDB taxonomy): domain Bacteria; phylum Bacteroidota; class Bacteroidia; order B-17B0; family Aurantibacillaceae; genus Aurantibacillus. The sequence continues at coordinate 255,332 of JBGATG010000002.1, read as the reverse complement.
TGTTTTCCATTGCATTATTTTTCCCGCCATGCTGATGGAACATGGAGAATTTGTGTTGCCGGATAATGTTCCAGCCAATGAATTTTTGAATTTGGAAGGCGATAAAATTTCCACGTCGCGTAATTGGGCGGTGTGGTTGCATGAATATTTGCAAGAGTTCAAAGGTCAGCAGGACGTATTGCGTTATACCCTGTGTTCAAATGCACCGGAGGCAAAGGACAATGATTTTACCTGGAAGGATTTTCAAACCAAAAATAATAGCGAGTTGGTTGCTATCCTTGGGAATTTCGTGAATCGTTCTGTAGTATTGACACATAAATTCTATAATGGGAAAGTTCCCGCTGCTGATAAATTCAGTAAGGAAGACATGATCGTGTTGGATGAATTGGCAAAATTCCCGGATAAGATCGCTCAACCTTTGGAACAATTCAAATTCCGCGAAGCTGTTGCGGAATTAATGAATTTAGCGCGCTTAGGAAACAAATATTTGGCGGATACTGAGCCTTGGAAGTTAATAAAGACAGATGAGGAGCGTGTAAAGACCATCATGAATATTGCTTTGCAGATCTCTACAAACCTTGCCATACTTAGTGAACCATTCTTGCCATTTACCTCAAAGAAATTGTTTTCTATTTTGAATGTGAATCCATTGACCTGGCATTTTGGAAAGAAAACAAATAATTTACCGAACAATCATTTGATCGGTAAAGAAGAATTGTTGTTCGCGAAAATTGAGGACACGCAAATACAAGCGCAACTGGAGAAATTGGAGAATAGCAAGAAAGAAAATGCCTCGGCAAAAAATGTTCCCGCTCAAAAACCTGAGACCACATTTGATGATTTTTCAAAAATGGATATTCGTACAGCAACAATTTTGGAAGCGGAACGGGTGCCAAAAACCGATAAGTTATTGAAACTGCAAATTGACACAGGTATTGATGTACGCACGATAGTAAGTGGAATTGCCGAATGGTATAAACCCGAAGATATTATTGGCGTGCAAGTGTGCATTTTGGCAAACCTGGCACCGCGTAAAATAAAAGGTATCGAAAGCCAGGGTATGATCTTAATGGCAGAGAATTTGCAGGGAGAATTAAGCTTTGTTGTCCCATCAAAAAAAGATGTAATTAATAATGGCTCTATCGTTAAATAGATCGCTTTATCTCATTTTACTTGTATTGTTTTCTTTTTTAGGGAACGCGCAGGAAGATGAGGATTATGATCAGTTTCAGGAGCGAAGGGATAGTGAAAAAGATTTTCAAAATCAGAAGGACTTTAAGAAATATCATCGTAGGGCGGTGCAAATTTCCGCATGGCAGATTCAAAATTTAAAATTTGGGGCAATTGTGGTCCGTTTACAGAACAACCGGAGGAAGATTGATGCCTACCGTAAAATCGGGAATGAGAAGGCTGCACTGGAAACTATTGCCAAAACGGAGTACAATAATCGCAACATCATTCGAGCCTATACAGCGTATTACGACTTTAGCAAAATATATTTTATTTATGCTCAAAATTCTGATTCGCTTTTGAAAGGAGTAAAAAAGGGAATTTTTATTGACTCAACATTAAAAATGAACCCTTCGATTACAATGAGTGAGGATTTTTACCTCATCGTGGAAAAAGATTATCTATATAATTCAACCATTGGATTTGTTCCTGAAGATTCAGCTAAATTTGTTAGTGAACACGGAAGAAAGACCATTGAATATGATATAATGGTGAAAAACAAGTACGGCCACCAATTGAAAAGTCCATTTCCAACGAATCCTACTAGGGCAAGATTCTTCAAAAGTGAATGGACAAAAGTAAAGTGGCCTGTGGAAGTCAGTGACGGCATTTATAAAAATATCACCATTGAGGTGAACAATTCAACTGTAAAATATTGGAGTAATAGCGTTGAAAGTATCAATCTGGAGTTTCATAATTTCTACCAGCGATATGCCGGATTGCAGCTTAAGGACCCCAAATTAAAGCCATTTTTGTACTGATTCTAAACGAATTAGTTCTCCTTACCTTGTTGTACCAACTTAGTTTTTGTATATTTGGAATACCTATTACAATACATGAAAACAATTTTACAAACCCTAGCTATTGTGCTTTGTTTGGGAACAAGTGCGCAAAATTCAGAAACAGGCCATTGGAACGCAACTACCGAAAGTAATGTTGCTCTAAATGGAAAACGCCAGATCATTCCTCAGAAGTATTTGGTGTACAATTTGAATATTTCAAATTTAAAAGCACAGTTGCTTACTGCTCCTGACGAAAGTGCTATGAGCATCAATCAAAGTAATTGTATCATAGTGTTGCCGGCACCAAATGGGCAAATGCAACAATTCCGTGTAGTGGAGTCATCCATTATGGAACCAGCATTGGCAAAGGCATATCCGGATATTAAAACATATTCTGTTAAAGGTATTACTGATGTTTATGCGAATGGAAAGATAGATGTTAACGAATTTGGTTTTCATGGAATGATCCGTACTATAAATGGAGATTATTTTATTGATCCATATTGTTTACAAAATACTGCTGATTATATCACGTATTATACCGCTGATTTCGTAAAACCGTTGCAGGACAGAATGCCTGAGGTTGGAATTGAAGGTGTAGATACAGATGTTGATCACGATGCGCCTCAAAAGAAATCTACAAGTACAAGTGTGCAAAGTCAAGCATTAATGCCTCCCGCAGCTTGTGTGGGAGCAAACTTGCGTACATATCGCTTAGCTTTAGCTTGCACGGGAGAATACGCTGTGGCAGCTACAGGTTCGGCAACACCAACGGTTGCGCAAACATTGGCTAAGATCGTAACCTCTATTAATCGTGTAACCGGAATTTACCAAACAGAAGTAGCCTGTAAATTGGTTTTAGTTGCTACCGAAACAATGGTAGTATTTACAAATGCTTCAACGGATCCATTTACAGGGAATAATAATGCGGGTACTTTGATCGGAGAAAGTCAAACTGTGTGTACAAACACAATTGGTACAGCAAACTTTGATATTGGCCATACATTTAGCACTGGTGGTGGTGGATTGGCAGGATTAGGCGTTGTGTGCAGCGCCTCACAAAAGGGAAGAGGTATCACAGGAAGTCCAAGCCCGGTGGGCGATCCATACGATGTGGATTATGTAGCACATGAGATGGGTCACCAATTCTCAGGGAATCATACCTTCAATGCATCATCTGGTGCAGGAAGTTGCAGCGGAAATCGTAATGGAGCAACGTCGGTTGAACCCGGAAGTGGTGTTACCATTATGGGTTACGCGGGAATTTGCGGATCACAAAATTTAGCATCTAATAGTATTGCGTATTTCCACGCTACAAGTTATGATGAGATAGTGAACTTTACTCAAACAGGTGGTGGTAATTCATGTGCGGTTACAACTACAACAGGAAATCAACCTCCGGTGGTAAACGCATTAACTAACTACAATATCCCCGTAAATACGGCATTTACGTTAACGGGTAGCGCCACTGATCCTAATGGGGATCCTTTAACTTACTCATGGGAAGAGCGTGATCCAGGTACTGCTGCCGGGAATTGGAATTCAGGTAGCAAACCATTCTTTAGATCATATGCACCGGTAACCTCGGGTACGCGTATGTTCCCAACGTTGATAGCTTTATTAAATAACAATTATCAAACTACTATAGGAGAATATATTCCAACAACGGCACAAACATTGCAGTTCAGATTAACTGTTCGTGATAATAAAGCAACGGGTGGTGGTGTTTGTTATTCGCAATCTACAATTACTACTATTGCTGGTACCGGACCGTTTGAAATTACGTATCCAAATGCTGCAGGCATTGTTTGGCCATCGGGCGGACAAGCAACGATCACTTGGAATGTGAACAACACCAATATGGCACCGGTAAATTGTGCCAGCGTTAATATTTTGATCTCTTACAATTCAGGGAATGCATATTCAGTGTTATTGGCAAACACGGCAAATGATGGAAGTGAATTGATCACCGTTCCAACAGTTACAACGAGTATCACAACTTGCCGTATTAAAATAGAATCAGTAGGAAACGTCTTCTTTGATGTGAATCAACCAAATTTTGAGATCTCTAATGCGCCAGGTGCTGGATTACATGAGGTTTCGGGAGGAAATTCATTAGGTTTAAAAGTTCTCCCTAATCCATTTAGCAACGACTTTCAATTGAAAGTAGCTGCCTTGGCAAGCTATGCTAAGACCGATGTAGTGATAACAGATGTTCTAGGTAAGGTCCTTAAGAAAAGCACTTTCAACGATGTAAATATTTTGGATGAGCGTATTGATCTTACGGGATATGAGGCTGGAGTATATTTTGTAACGGTGATGAATGATGGTAGATCAAACACAAGCAAGATCATTAAACATTAAGGTAAATTACATAAGGAAAAACCCCGGCTTTAACGTCGGGGTTTTTTTATTTGAGATTGGCAATATCAAACCCTTCCATATAGGAAACTTTCCATTCGCCTGATTCTTTTTTCATTTTCATTTTATAACGAAATCCATCGCCCCATGTCCAATTAAACGATGACGAATCTGCGTTGATAATTAGATTCTCCAGCTGCAACTTTTGAATATAATTTTCAGGAGCATCCTGGCAATTACACCAAGGGCTAGCGTCCAATCCAAATGGAGGGACATCACCAACATAATACTTCACCGTTCCGGTTTTTAGTTGTTTCTCCATTTCATTCCCGAAAGATTCAAAATTCTTTAAAAACTCTTCTGAAAAGAAATCTGTGGCCTTTAATTGATCCAGTCTGATCGCTAGAGCCTTTCGGTCGAGATCCAAATAAAGTGAATCCTTAGCTATAAATGTGTGATCAGGAGTTTTGTATCCAATAGAATCGTTCCACTCATACAACTCTACAACACGTTTTAGGATCTGTTCCTGGTCTTCCTGATGAATGTCAGGCGAAGATTCCCCGGGTTTTGAATTATTGCAGGAAAAGAAAAGCGCAATTAAGAAAACATAAACAAAATACCGCACGGCATTTTTGAAATTAACGATCGGCATATTGATCCTGGTAATATTTCATGTAATTACCCGATGTTACATTGTTAAGCCATTCGCTATTATTTAAATACCAATCAACTGTTTTGTCTAAACCCTGTTCAAACGTTACGCTTGGTACCCAGCCAAGATCTTGCTTTAATTTTGTTGCGTCAATAGCATAACGAAGATCATGTCCTGCACGATCAGTTACGAACGTGATCAATTTCTCATTGGTTCCTTCCGCGCGTTTTAATTTTTTGTCCATAATGCGACATAATAAACGGATCACGTCGATATTTGTCCATTCATTGTGTCCGCCAATATTGTAAGTGCTTCCGTCTTTTGCTTTATGAAACACAACATCAATAGCTCGCGCGTGATCAACAACGAACAACCAATCGCGCACATTTTCTCCTTTACCATAAATTGGTAGAGGTTTATTGTTTAAAATGTTATTGATACAAAGAGGGATCAATTTTTCAGGGAAATGATTTGGTCCGTAGTTATTGCTGCAATTCGAAATTACACAGGGTAAACCGTATGTGTCGTGATATGCGCGAACAAAATGATCGCTGCTGGCTTTAGAAGCAGAGTAGGGGCTGTGCGGATCGTATGAAGTAGTTTCAACAAACATCCCTGTATCTCCTAAAGCTCCGTAAACTTCATCTGTACTTACGTGATAAAAACGCTTGAAGGTAGTATTAGGTTTTTTGAATAAGGTTTTCGCAGCGTTCAATAAATTTACCGTTCCTATCACGTTCGTCATCACAAACTCCAAAGGATTGGTGATACTGCGATCCACATGGCTTTCCGCGGCCAAATGCACAACGGCGTTAAATTGTTCTTTTTCAAAAAGCGCGTTGATGAATGCAGCATCAACAATATCTCCTTTGATGAATTTATAATTCGGTTTATTCTCAATATCGGTTAAGTTGGCCAGATTACCTGCATAGGTAAGCGCGTCTAAATTATAGATCTGGTAGTTTGGATAGGTATTCACAAACAATCTAACAACATGCGAGCCAATAAATCCGGCTCCCCCGGTGATCAGTATTTTCATTTTGGTGCTTTTTTTTGGTAAAATTAGAACAAAATGGGTGTTCTCAAAACATATTTAGGCTAATTTGTATTTTGAATGAGTAAACCCTTCATTTCAAATAAAAAAGGCGATCGTTTTGTGATCGCCCTCTCATTTGTTTTTACAAACTCCAATAGGTCAAACCTTTAATTTTCCCTTTGTACATTCCTTTGATATCAACCAAAATTCCCTTGCTGGAAAGGATGTTCTTGTAGAATTTCTCTTCAAGGTTTTTGTATTCCTTATGATTCACGGCAACAATAACACCATCGTAACTTTTGCCCAATTTATTTAAACCAAAACCGTATTCGTGCATTAATTCATCACTGTCGGCATGAGGATCAACGATCTCAACCTTCACACCAAACGATTTTAATTCCTTTACAATATCAGCCACTTTGCTATTACGAATATCGCTCACGTCTTCTTTAAATGTAGCGCCCATGATCAATACTTTTGATTTGGAAATATTCTTTCCGGCAGCGATGATCTTCTTCACACAATTTTTTGCAACGTAAAAGCCCATGCTGTCGTTCACATAGCGCCCGCTATTGATCACGCGCGCATGATATCCTAAACTCTCGGCTTTATGCGTTAAATAATATGGATCAACACCAATGCAATGTCCGCCAACTAAACCCGGGAAGAATTTCAAGAAATTCCATTTTGTTCCAGCGGCTGCCAACACATCATAGGTATTAATATTCATCTTATTGAAAATGATCGAAAGCTCGTTCATTAAAGCAATGTTCACGTCGCGTTGTGTATTCTCAATGATCTTGGCGGCCTCCGCAACTTTAATAGAAGAGGCGCGGTGTGTTCCGGGCTCCACAATGATCTCGTAAACTTTAGCGATGTTCTCTAAACTTTCTTTATCGCAACCGCTTACTACTTTTAAAATTTTTGTGATCGTGTGTTCTTTATCTCCGGGATTGATACGCTCAGGAGAATAACCCACTTTAAAATCGCGCATGTATTTCAATCCACTCACTTTTTCAAGAATAGGGATACAATCTTCTTCAGTACAGCCAGGATAAACAGTTGATTCATAAACTACATAATCACCTTTCTTTAAAACCTTACCCACCGTGGTTGAGGCCGCTATCAAGGGTTTCAGGTCGGGTAGGTTATGTTCATCAATTGGTGTTGGAACTGCAACGATATAAAAATTCGCTTTCTTAAGATCCTCTAATTTATGAGTAAAAAGAATGTCCGAATTCTTGAATTCGCTTTTTGGTAGTTCGTTGCTTGGATCAATTCCCTTCTTCATCATGTCAACACGTTTTTCGTGGATGTCGAATCCTATAACCTTCACTTTTTTGGCAAACGCTAAGGCAATTGGTAAACCAACGTAACCTAATCCTATCAAAGCAACTTTGGCTTCTTTCTTAACGATCTTGTTGTACATACTCATGGTACTATTTCTTTTTTATAACCGCTTTTGGGCGCAAGGCGTAAATACGTTCAATGATATCTACCACTTTTAAACCTTCCATAGCGTTTGTTGTGATCTTATTTTTTCCTTGTAATGTATCCACAACATTCTCAATAACGTTGTGATGATTATTTGCCGAACCTTTGTATGCGCCGTAATCGTTGGCGGGATTTGTATCGGCAAGGGTAGGCATGGTATAATCTTTAATATTGCAAACTTCTATTTGATCCATGTATTGTCCGCCAACTTTCACACTTCCTTTACTTCCAACAATAGTAAGTGATGATTCCAGATTCTTTTCCCAAACAGAGGTCGAGTAATTCACACTGCCCATTCCTCCGTTAGTAAAATCAAAACTTACAAATCCGCTATCTTCGAATGTTGTACTTTTTTGATGATTGAAATCGGCGAATTTCGCCTGGATATTTTTAATATCTCCAAACAACCAATACATAATGTCGATCCAGTGACTGAACTGAGTGAACAATGTTCCACCATCAAGATCCTGAGTTCCCTTCCAATTTCCTGGTTTATAATAACGGTCATCGCGATTCCAATAGCAATTCAATTGCACCATATAGATATCGCCAAGTAATTTCTTGTCCATTAATTCTTTCAACCAAACACTAGGAGGCGAATAACGATTTTGCATCACACAAAATACATTACGGTTGTGTTGAAGCGCATTGAAAATAACTTTTTCGCAATCCGATTTGCTAAGCGCCATTGGTTTTTCAACCACTACATGCTTGTTGGCATCAATTGCCTTCAGCGCATGTTCGGCATGCAATCCGTTTGGCGTGCAAATATTAACTACTTCAACTTCCGGATGCGCTTTTAAAAGTTCGTCAATACTTGTATAGTATTTCTCGGTTAAGTTATCTAAACCTAATTTTTCCTTGGGTAAAACATCGCACACTGCCACTAATTCGCAATGATCGTTGCGTCGTACCATTTCCGCGTGTCGCTTACCAATGTGGCCTTGTCCTACCACGGCAAATTTTATCTTCCCCATTAGCTTACGCGTTTTACTAGGTTATTTTTCAATTCGTATTTTTGTTTGCTCTCTTCGCAAATAGCAATTCCGCTCGCGTCAAAATTCAAACGATGTCCGTATTCGCTCATCCAACCAATTTGTTTGGCAGGATTTCCAACCAAAAGCGCATAGGCCGGAACATTTTTTGTAACTACCGCGCCTGCACCAATAAAAGCAAATTCCCCAATGTCATGTCCGCACACAATAGTTGAATTTGCCCCAATAGAAGCGCCTTTTCCTACATGTGTTTTGGCATATTGATTCTTGCGATTTACGGCGCTTCTTGGATTGGTAACATTGGTAAAAACCATGCTTGGCCCAAGGAAAACGTCATCGTCGCAAGTAACTCCGGTATAAATAGATACATTATTTTGAACCTTTACATTGTTACCTAATACTACTTCCGGAGAGATCACCACATTTTGTCCGATATTACAATTCTTGCCTAATTTGCAGTTGGGCATGATGTGCGAAAAATGCCAAATTTTGCTGCCTTCGCCAATGCTGCAACCCTCGTCAATAACGGCTGTTGGATGTAAAAAATAAGAGCACAAATTTAGAAAAACCATTAATATCTCAAAATTTTGATTATCAATTAACTGGGAAATCACTTATGTGTTAAAAGGCACCAATTGTCAAGAAATCTTGGCCAAATCGTAAAAAAAGGGAAAACTCATTTTTTTATTCGAATAAAATTGAACATTTTTGTTAAAATAATACAATTTCGAATCGATTAAATTTCTGATATGATGAATATGTACAAATTAACGGGAGTAGTAGTTTTAACGGCTATTTTAAGTGGTGAAATAAAGGCTCAAACCTATACCTGGAGTCCGGCCGGGCCTGTATTAAGCGCAGGACGTTCGAGGAACATGGTGATTGACAAAGTTAATCCGAATATTTTATATGTGGGTAGCGTATCCAGCGGGATCTTTACCTCTACCAATAGTGCGGCGACCTGGGTTCCAGTGAATGATCAGGATACGGTTCGTAACATTAGTTATTTGGCGCAGTCAGCAAGTGGAACTTTGTTTGCTGCAACCGGCGAGGGATTCTTGAGAGCAACAGCTAAATCGCGTTCAGTAAAAGGTACTGGATTATATAAATTGCAGGGATCAAATCTTGTTCAGGTTAAAGACTCTTCGGTTCTTGGTTCTGTGATAACTCGTATTGCTTGCGATCCCGCTAATGGTCAAAATTTAGCAGTTGCCGGAGATAAAGGTCTATGGATCTCAGCCGATGGTGGAACAACGTTCAATAAAGCAGCTGGAGCAATTCCTGCAACTGCAACAGCTTTAACCGTATATTACGACACACAAGGAAATCTTTATGCAACTGCTTCAGCATCTATGAATATTGGTGGCGGATTTACATTCAATAAGGTTTACAAATCGCCGGGTGGTTCTGCAAGCGGGTTTGTTGAGATCACTCCTCCTCAATCTTTGTTACCGGATATTAATTTTGGAAGGATAGAATTAGGTATTTCTAAAAGTAATCCAAATGTGATCTATGCGTCTATCGCAAAAACCACTACAACAGCAAACATTTCTACTGCGTCTCTTTACGGATTTTATGTTAGTAAGGATGCCGGAAACAGCTGGACATTGATTCTGGAAGGCTCTTCTCAGTTAGACCCTCTTTCAAGTGGTGGTACAGTTAACTCAGGTGATTACGCACATTGCGTGACTGTTAATCCACTAAATGAAGATCAAGTGTTCATTGGGTCATATCAGTTTTATTCATGGACCCATACGCCAAATGCAGCCGCTGATCAAGGTACCTGGAACAAGCTTGGAAACACATTCTCATTCTTGCGTCCGAATGTACACGATATTAAAATTACAACGAGCGGAAGCAGCTTATCGGCGTTCTATTTTGTAACAGATGCAGGTGTGTATAAGTCAACTAATTTTAGTTTTGTTGGAGATATTTATTCAAGCTTTCAACCGTTTTTTTATTTTCAATTATTCTCTAATGGTTTGGGAACCGCGCAATACAATAGTATAGACATCACGCGTTTTCCAAAAACAACAAAAACTACAGTTGGAACTCAAACTACCTTGGCTCCTTATTCGGGATACATCGCTGCAACCGCCGGTAACGGAGTAAGTTATTTTAATGGAAATTATCCTTCGGTAACAAGCGAACTTAATTACTTGAATGATGATTATTTCAATGCGGTATATTCTAAGTTATCACCAAATACTGCGTTCTTTACATCGGCAAACTCAAATATTTGGGTAGCGCCTGATATTACCGCTAACGAGCCAACTGAAGTGATCGTGAGTCACCTTGGTTCGCAATGTGCAACCGGAGTTGATATTACGGTGATGGACTTTAGAGGAATTGCCAATGGCAATTCAACTACTGACCAGATCTACGCTAACAACCAATTTAACACTACGGGTTCACCGTTTAAATTATGGGAAAATTATGCTAAGCCGGCGCTTGATTCGGCGATATTCTTTAATGATTCAATTCGCGTTCTAATTCCTGTAACTTCCACAGTTGGTACAACTACATCTTATACGGTAAGTTTGATCAAACCACAAGCTTCGGCTATCATCGACAAAGTGAACATCAGTACATTTACTGTTCAGATAGCGTCGTTATCAGCAGCGTCATGTTTTTCAAATTCAACTTCGGCATATACCACTAATACAAAAGCAACTATGGAGTTTGGTGGAGCAGCAACGCCTACTGCTTTGCCTTCGAGTTATACCCTTACAGGTTTAACATCAACAGTGATCAATTCACTGAATAAGCTGAGTATTGATGCAACTGACCCAACGCAGTTGAAAGACGTTATTCAGTTTGAGTTGCCGGCTAATCCTTTAACACCTATTATAACCAGCACTGCCAATTATCAATTTGTGCGTGTTGGTGTAACAGTGTTCTACAGATACAAAGCGGGAAGCAAGATCATTGTTGACAACGCCAATATTTCTAATTTACCTTTTAAAGACTCGTTGACCTTTGGCGCGGATGTAACGTGGAATTTCAATAACGTTGGAACAAATTCATTGAGCCCGGTTTCAACTATTGCTCCGATCAAATTCAAAATGAAGAACAACTCTCGTATGGTGATCATGAACGACAAAGCTGTAATGATCAGCAAGCGTCCGTTGAATACAAATGACCCTCAAAAATTCCAACCGGTATCTTGTACCGGAGCGTTAACTGCAAACTCAACAACATGGACGGCTGGAACGTTAACTTTAGCTGGCTTACCTTCGGTGGTTGAATGGGCTCCAAATGGAAAAGCAATTTATTTTGTAACAGCAACTGTGAATCCAAGCCCAACTTATAGAGTTTATAAAGTGAATGTTGCTGCGAGTATGCATGATTTCTCAATTGATGATTATAGAGGCGCTTATTATACCGGTGCTGTAAATGGAAAGCGTACCGGTAGTACATTTACATATTCTAACAATCCAAAATCACCATGGAGAACTAGTTTATTAGGAACGTTTACGGTGCCTATTACCAATATTGCGGTTAGTGATGATAGTAAGACATTGCTCTTGACCACAAGAAATGACACTACAAAAGTGTTGGTGAGCACACCAAATATTGATCAAGATCTCGTGGATAACACTAATGTTACCTTTAGCAATAAAACATCCACCGGATTACCTTTAGGTCCTGCATATTGTGCTCTCTTTGAAATGAGTGACAATAAACGCGTAATGCTCGGTACTAACCGTGGGGTTTATGTAACTGATGATATTACAGCTACGAATCCAACCTGGACCGACGCAAAGAACAATTTGCTTCCTAACGTACAGATCTTCGATATTAAGCAGCAAAAGATGAGTTCTTGGGATTCTTACAATTCAGGGATTATTTATGTTGCAACAAACGGTCGTGGCGCGTGGTTTAATAAGAACTATATGACGCAAACTGTTATTGGTGTAGAAGAGCACGAGAAAGTTGCTCAGAATACAGGTTTACGCGTGTTCCCAAATCCAACTAACGGAAACGCGACTGTAAGCTTCTTTGCAATGGATAACGAAGATGTGAAGATCAATGTGATCGATCTTAATGGTCGCGTGGTGAAATCAGATTCAAATAAGAATTTAGCTTATGGATATACGGATTATACTTTACAAACAAGCGACCTAAGCACCGGTGTTTATATTGTGAATATCACGAGCTCGAAAGGCATTAACCGTGTAACTAAATTGATCGTTACGAAGTAAATGAATTAATAAAACAACCTTAAAAGGCCTTCAGAAATGAAGGCCTTTTTTGTTGGTTTTGACCTCTGAAAATTCATTATTTCATCGTTGGACTCAATTTTGGGATCCCCATTTACATTTTAGTAAACTGTGGTCCCGAAATCTCGTTGGCCTCGAAGTGATAAATTTTGAGAGGTCTGTTCTAACAAGCGGTAATCCCATACTTGCGCCAGGGATTGTAGCGAAAATCCTTTTTGCTTCCATATAATTCCTTGGCAAAAAGATTGAAGCGAAAAGCCCGGTGACCGAGCTTCCGTATTAATGGGCGAGGGCAGGCGCCCAAAAAAAGGAAGACCCTTCGACTCCGCTCAGGGTGACACCGCCTACAGTTTGTAAATCCACTTCGACATCCACCGCGATCAGGCATAAAAAAGCCCGCTTATGGCGGGCGGGCTTTTTTCTAAAACTAACCGGGGACTAATCTACATTGTCATGTAGAAAAGAGTTATTCGGGCGGATCTCGATCTTCTTGTCGTCGCCTTCACTTAATGTAAAGCGCGACACATTTGATTCCTGCGAATAATTCTTGTTTTCAAGATTGATGTTCTTTCTTGAGAATGCTGTTTCTTTTTCAAGCGCAGCCAATCCTTCGGGACTCTTCATTTTTAATGTGATCTCTTTCAGTTTACGAATACGCTCTTGAGCTAATTTGATCTGCTCTTCGCGGGAAATTTCCGCTACTTTATTTTCTGATTCAAGTGATTCATTCTTTGTTTCACTTACCGGTGTATCTGTGTTCTCAGTTACATTTGTGAACGTGAATTCTTTTGTCTCCGTTGTTGTTTCAGTAATCGTTGCTTCGATCTTTGGTTCTTCCATAATACTTGTTTCCGTGATCTCGAAAGTGATCTCTTTTTCTTCTTTCACTTCTTCTTTCACGTAAACAAATGGTTGTTCTTCAGTTTCAGCAACCGGAGTTATTGTTTCTTCCACTTTAGTTTCGTTGAGGTCAACCACTTTTCTCTCTTTATAGAATGATGCTTCAAAAGTTTGAGAAGGACGTGATTTGAATCCTGTAGCGATAATGGTAACGCTAACGCCATCCCCTAATGATGCGTCGGTTCCGTAACCGGTTATTAACTCAGCTGTTCCACCTGCAGCCTCTTGGATAAACTCGGTGATCTCACCAAATTCGTCCATGTCAATGTCATCGCTTCCGCTCATGATGTTCAACAACACGTGACGTGCACCACTGATATCATTATCATTCAACAATGGAGAATTCAACGCGCCTTCAACCGCTTTAATAGCGCGTTTTTCACCTGTTGCAACTGCGCTACCCATAATGGCAACACCACTGTCTTTCATAACAGTTTTCACGTCGTTGAAGTCAACGTTGATATGCATGTGTAAACTGATGATCTCCGCGATACTTTTTGCAGCACCGGTCAATACATCATCTGCATGAGCAAAAGCTTCGCTCATTTTTAAATTACCGTAGATCTCACGTAATTTGTCATTGCTGATCACTAATAAAGTATCAACGTATTTTTTCAGTTCTTCCATACCGGCATCGGCTTGCATCTTACGTTTTTTTCCTTCAAACATAAATGGGAGCGTAACGATACCAACAGTTAGAATTCCTAATTCTTTTGCAATGCTTGCAATTACGGGAGCAGCTCCTGTGCCTGTACCACCACCTAAACCGGTTGTGATAAATACCATTTGTGTATTATCGGTAAGATAAGCGCGGATCTCATCAATTGATTCGATCGCAGCGTCGCGACCAACATCAGGAATAGAGCCTGCGCCTAATCCTTTTGTGAGATTGCTTCCTATCTGGATCTTATGGTTCACCGGGCTTTTTTCAAGCGCTTGTCTATCGGTATTTGCTACGATAAAGTCAACGCCTTTAATGCCCATCAGGAACATATGGTTTACGGCGTTGCTTCCGCCGCCTCCTACACCGATCACTTTTATGATCGAACTTTCAGAGCTTGGTAAATCAAATTGCATCATGGTTATGGTTTTAGTTATTAGGGATTTTTTTAATTATTAATTTAACTGTTATTCAATATCATCACTCATCCAATCTTTGGCACGTGTAATTAATGTGTCGAAGAATGAACCGATCTTCTTTTGCGAGTGATTTGTGATTTTCTTTGCTTCTTTTACCGAAACTGTTTCATCCGTATCTACAACTTCAGGCTTATTAAAGTTCAATCCGCGTTTTGACTCACGCTCGTACTTCTCAATTCCTTTCATCACAAGTCCAATACCGGTTGCGTACAATGGATTTTTCAATTCATTATCCGCCGATGAAAGATGCTTGTTTGGCGTACCAATACGGCAATCCATTCCACTTGTGAGCATTATTAACTGTTGTAAATGTTTTAGCATAGATCCACCGCCGGTTACAACGATACCAGCGGATAATTTGCGTTCGAAGCCTGATGATTTAATTTCGAACATAACAAATTCAAGGATCTCTTCCATACGCGCCTGGATGATCTGCGCTAATAATTTCACAGATACTTCTTTTGGGGGACGGCCTGATAAACCAGGAATGGAAATGATCTCATTCTCTTGATTTTCTTGAGCCAATGCTGAACCAAAACGCACTTTTAATTGTTCTGCTTGAGATTTGATAATACTGCATCCTTCTTTAATATCGTCAGTAACAATATTTCCTCCAAAAGGAATTACGGCAGTGTGACGGATAATGCCATCATAAAATACAGCAACATCTGTTGTTCCACCACCAATATCAACCAATACAACACCGGCTTCTTTTTCTTCATCGCTTAACACAGCATCAGCACTTGCCAAAGGTTCAAGATGAAGATCAACGATCTCCATTCCCGCACGGTTAACACATTTGAAAATATTTTTTACAGCACTTACTTGTCCGGTAATGATATGGAAATTTCCTTCTAAACGAATTCCGGCGTGACCAATTGGATTTTTAATTCCACTTTCGTTATCGATGATGTATTCTTGAGGAATAACGTGAATTACTTCTTCGCCCGGGTTCATAACCAAACGATGCATATTATCGATCAATTGATCCACATCTTTTTGTGAAACTTCATCGTCTAAGGATTGACGTGTGATCATGCCGCGGTGTTGCATACTTTTGATATGCTGACCTGCGATACCCACAATAACTTCGCCAATATCTACATTTGCTTTATCGGCCGCAATAGCAATTGCAGTTTTAATTGAAGCAACAGTTTGCTCAATATTTACCACAACGCCGCGGTTAACGCCAAGCGATTCGCTTTTTCCAATGCCCATGATCTCAATTTTGCCATGTTCATTTTTGCGACCAACAATGGCAGCAATTTTTGTGGTTCCAATGTCTAAACCTACTACAAGGTCAGAGCCTAAGTTATTTGTGTTTTCTTCCATAGTTTATTTTTTAGTGCAAACTACCAGGTTTTTAAATTTTAAATTAATTGTCTTGTATTTATTCCAGCTATTGGTCTTGTTCAAACCTTCGCTGTAAAATAATTTTAATTTGTTCAGTTTCAGTTCAACATCTTCATTAGCGCCAAGTAAAATAGATTGATCGCCAACCACGGGCGTCAAAATAAATTCTTTTTCAGGCGTTACATAGATCTGATGAATAAGATCGCACAACAATGAGTCTCCATAAATGTGCTGAGAGATCTCGTAAATATCATCCAACACGCTTACAGTTTTAAAAGTTTCGTTCTCTGCAATTTGATTTACTGAATATTGGTAACGACGGGCGTAAGGTTCATAAATACTTCCGTTCGCAATTAAAACTCTTCCGGTTGCTTTGAAACTTAATGGCATCAATTTACTTAACGAATCGATGTAATAACTTTCGCCAGTAGTGTTGATCACACGCACAAGTGGGCGACGTTGTTTCACCGCCACTTTGATATCTCCATTTACATCGTAAGAAATTTCGGCATTTTCAACTGCAGGATTTGAATTCAGAGCTTTTTCTAATCCCGGCAGATCAACATTCTTTAGTTCGCTGCCAACTAAGTTATCGTGGCGCTCTTCAAAAAATGTTTTTACATCGGTCTCAGTAATGAATTCATTATCGGAAGGATTGATGATCTCTACCGAAACATGTTGAACTTTAGCCTCGCGGTGTTTTT
Source organism: Bacteroidia bacterium (assembly GCA_044229315.1). GTDB lineage: Bacteria > Bacteroidota > Bacteroidia > B-17B0 > Aurantibacillaceae > Aurantibacillus. Next base: position 238,462 of record JBGATG010000002.1, on the reverse strand, counting down.
CGGCGGCAAAAGACCAGGAGATAGCAAGACCAGCGAGTGCGAAGACCCAGGTGAGTGCGGTAAAGAGCTTTTTATAATTTATTTTTTTCAAGTACTATTTAATAATTTCTTTTAGCGTGTCCTCAATTGGTTTCACCAATCCATCAATATCTCCCGCACCCATGGTAATGATCACTTGGTGATCATGTTTTCGAATGTGTTCCAAAACTTCTTGTTTGCTTAGTAACATTTTTTCTTTTATTGTTACTTTATCCAGAAGCATTTTCGACGTCACACCTTCTATCGGAAGTTCGCGTGCGGGGTAAATGTCAAGCAGAACAACTTCATCTAACAAACTCAAGCTCTTTGCAAACTCATCAGCGAAATCTCTTGTGCGCGAAAAAAGATGAGGTTGAAAAATTCCCGTGATCTTTTTATCAGGATAAATTCGCTTTGCTGATGATATCGTCGCTTTCAACTCTTCGGGATGATGCGCGTAATCATCAATGTAAATTGTTTTGCCTGATCTGAATCTGTAATCAAATCTGCGTTTCACACCACTAAAAGAACGTAAGGCTTTTTTGATCTGATCGGCCTTTAATCCAACTTGCTGAGCTATGGCGATCGCGGCGAGCGAATTTTCTACATTATGCATCCCTGTTATGCCGAGACAAACATCTGTTAAATTCTCTACCGGACTCTTCACGTTAAAGTGCGCTTCATTGTCTATAAATCGCACATTTTCAGCTACATAATCGGTATTTAAATTTAAAGAGTAGACGAGCTTATTAGAGGGCAAACTCAACTCGTTATCAACATTTTTGTTAACAATAAGTTTGCCTTCTTTTTGTATCAATTTCGCAAACAATTCGTAACCTTCTTTTACAAATTGGTGGTTCTTGTAAATATCTAAATGATCGGCGTCACAACTCGTAATTACAGATAGATACGGATGTAATGTAAGGAAAGAACGATCGTATTCATCTGCTTCCACTACAACATATGTTTCTACTTTAGAAGGATCGCCAAGAAGCAAATTTGTATCGTAATTTTTGGAAATTCCTCCCATGAAAGCAAAACAATTGACGTCATTGTTGCGCAATAAATGCGACATCATCGTCGTCGTAGTAGTCTTTCCGTGTGTGCCCGCGATGGCAATTGTTTTGAATTGTTTGGTGATCTCTCCCAACACGGCGGAGCGTTTTAGAATTGTGTAACCGTTCTCTTTTAAAAATACATACTCCTTGAATTCTACAGGTACAGCGGGCGTATAAACGATCAAGATCTCTTCCGGTTTGTATCCTTGCAGTGTTTTTTTGAGAAGATCAAGGTTCTCTTCGTAGTGACACGGAATTCCTTCGTTCTCTAATTGAGAAGTGAGATTTGTCTTGGTTTTATCGTAACCGGAAACTTTTTTTCCGTAGTGATTGAAATACCTTGCAAGTGCGCTCATTCCAATTCCGCCTATTCCTAAAAAATAGTAGAGTTTATAATTTAAGATGTTCATTTTTTAAGAAGCTTGAGTATTTCTTTGGCAATAATGTCGGTAGAGTTATAAATGGCAAGTTTGCTGATCTTTTGCGTTAATTCCTTTTGCAAATTTTGATCGGCGGCTAAACTCACAGCACTTTTAATGAGACGTTCATTTGCGTCGGCATCGGTAACCAGCAATGCCGCTTGTTTGTTTACCAAAGCCATTGCATTTTTGGTTTGATGATCTTCGGCCACATTAGGTGAGGGAACCAAGATACTTGGTTTGCCTGTATTACAAAGTTCAGAAACAGAACTTGCGCCCGCGCGCGAGATCACAATGTCAGCAGCCGCGTAAGCAAGGTCCATGCGTTGGATGAAATCAAAAGAATAAATGTTCGTAGAGGTGAATGACGCAGTTTTCTCTTTAGCAGTTTCAAAGTAATTTTTCCCCGTTTGCCAAATGAGTTGCAAATTATTCTTCGCCAACTCTTCCAAGCCTTCAGCCATTGCCAGATTTATAGTTCTAGCTCCCAAACTTCCTCCGATCACTAAAATTGTTTTCTTATTTGGATCTAATTTGAAAAACTCAAGAGCTTCTTTTCTTTTTTGATCAACATTAGCAATATCTTGTCGTACCGGATTTCCGCTGAACACGATCTTCTCTTGGGGAAAGAACTTTTCCATGCCTTCGTAGGCCACACAGATCTTATCCACTTTTGCCCCGAGAATTTTATTAGTAATTCCGGCAAACGAATTTTGTTCTTGAATCAGTGTTGGAATTCCTTTATTTGTAGCTGCGCGTAAAATGGGACCACTAGCATAGCCGCCTGTGCCAATCACAACATCGGGCCGGAAACTTTTAATGATCCCACGCGCCTTCATTAAGCTCGCCAATAATTTGAAAGGAAAACTAAAATTTGACAGAGCCAATCTTCTTTGCAATCCCGCAATGGGCAATCCAATAATTTCGTAGCCGGCCTTAGGAACTTTTTCCATTTCCATTCGGCCAAGTGCACCTACAAAAAGAATTTTGCAATCGGGAATTTGTTTTTTGAGTTCGTTGGCAATGGCTACTGCGGGAAATATATGTCCACCTGTGCCACCGCCGCTTAATATGATCTTAGTCTGTTGCAAGTTCCTCTTCGGTTTTATCGTTATTACTCTTGCTTACGCTTAAAATAATTCCCAAAGAGATCATTGTGAACCAAATGGAAGTTCCTCCCATACTAATGAGTGGTAGCGGTTGTCCGGTAACAGGAAATAAATTAACGGCAACCGCCATATTAATGAGGGCTTGAAATACCAAGCTAAAGGCAAGGCCCACGGAAATTAATCCGCCAAAGGTTTTATCTGAGTCTCGCAAGATCTTTACGCCCCGATAAAATAAAATGAGATAGAGAAAAAGAATTAAAATGGCGGTGATCAATCCGTATTCCTCGATAATGATCGCATAAATAAAATCGGAAGAAGCTTGTGGTAAGAATGCACGTTGAATAGAATTTCCAGGACCTTTACCTACAATTCCACCGGAAGCTATGGCAATTTTTGCCTGTTCGGCTTGATAGTTTGATTTTGTATCTCCGTTGCTGAAGTTCTCAATACGTGCTTTCCAGGTTCTTCCCCTTGGAATAAGATCTGGAACCGTAAATATGAGAAGGCTTAAGAACAATCCAAATCCAACACACATCAATAAAATGTAGGCGATGAACTTTAATTTTACTCTTCCTGCAAACATCAAGAACAAGCAATTGAAAAATAGTAGAGCTGCAGTAGAGAAGTTCGCAGGTAGGATCAATCCGCAAATAATTCCAATGGGTAATAATAAATGAAGTGCAAGTCCCTTGAATTCTTGCAACTGATCAAATTTTAAAGTGAGCGTTCGCGCCACATAGATCAACAACATGATCTTAGCGATATCGGATGATTGGAAACTTAAAGAAGTTCCCGGAATTGGTAACCAACGATTAGCTTCACCAGCACTAATCCCTTTAAGCAAAGTGAAGAGTAATAGCGGGATACATAAATAAAAACCAATTTGCGAGATCTTGCTAAAAGCATTGTATTTGATCTTGTGAATGAAAAATGCAATTAGAAATCCAGAAACGATCAATCCAAAATGTTTGATCAAATAGGATTCGGTGTCGCCTTGCTTGTATTTATGTGCAAGGGTTACAACGGCGCTATAAACTACCAAAACCGATAGCAACGATAATAATAACATTATCACCCAAATAACTTTATCGCCTTTTAAGTAACCGAATAATTTCATTTTTATTTTTTTATTGCGCATCGAAAGCCACCACTCCTAAGAATGAAGGTCGACTGACGCTTACATTTTGAATTAAAGTGATCTAACAGCCGCTTTAAATTGCATGCCTCTGTCTTCGTAATTCTCAAACAGATCGAAGCTCGCGCAAGCAGGTGATAATAATACTACATCACCGGTCTTACCGATCTTATAAGCAGCAGCAACTGCATCAGGACAATTGTCTGTGTCAACAATTAGCTCAATAGTATCTTTAAAAGCACTGATGATCTTTTTGTTGTTCTTACCAAGACAAATAATGGCTTTTACTTTTCCTTTCACAAGATCCATGATCTCGTTGTAATCATTGCCTTTGTCCTGTCCACCGCAAACCCAGATCACCGGTTTTTGCATACTTTCCAGTGCATACCAGGTTGAGTTGATGTTTGTAGCTTTTGAATCGTTGATGAATTCAACACCATTGATGGTAGCAACAAATTCAAGACGGTGTTCAATGCCTTGAAAATCCTGCAAACTTTCTTTGATGATCTCTTTACGTACATCAACAATTCTGGTGGCCAGGGAAGCCGCCATGGAATTGTACACGTTGTGTTTGCCTTGTAGGGCCAATTGTTCAATTGTCATAATTAAGGGATTTTGTTTTGATTTATAGTTTATGGTTATTTGGTTTTCAGATAAAAAAGCGCCTTCGCCATCAATTGGTTTTTTGATACTGAAGGGCACAAGCGTTACAGGACTTTTCCAGGTATTCATGTATTCTCTCATCACATCATCATCGGCGTTATATACGAATGAGTCTTGTTTAGTTTGATTTTGTACGATACGAAATTTCGAGGCCACATAATTCTCCATTTTGTATTCGTAGCGATCCAAGTGATCGGGTGTAATATTTAAAAGAACAGAAACATCGGCTTTGAAATTGAACATACCGTCCAATTGAAAACTACTTAGTTCCAAAACGTAATAATCAAAATTCTCGGTGGCAACTTGTAAAGCGAAACTCTTCCCTACATTCCCTGCTAAACCAACATTGTAGCCTGCTTTCTTCAAAATATGATAGGTAAGCATGGTGGTAGTTGTTTTACCATTGGAGCCGGTAATACAAATTGTTTTGGCAGAAGTATAACGTCCCGCAAATTCAATTTCGGATATCACCGGAATATGTTTCTCTTTTAATTTCACTATTAGTTCTGCTTTGTCGGGAATGCCCGGACTTTTGATCACTTCTGTAGCATTCAGTATTTTTTCTTCCGTATGTTTTCCTTCTTCAAACTCAATTTTATTTTCAACTAATTGCGTTCTGTATTTTTCTTTGAATGTTCCTTTATCACTCAAAAAAACCTCATATCCCTTTTGTTTTGCAAGGATCGCGCTTCCCACGCCACTTTCGCCTCCGCCAAGTATCACCATGCGTTTTCCCATTAGCGTACTTTAAGGGTTACGAAGGTTAATACTGCCAATACAATGCTCACAATAAAAAAACGCATCACAATTTTTGCTTCATGAAAACCCTTCTTTTGGTAGTGATGATGCAAAGGAGCCATTTTGAACAGGCGATTGTTTTGCGCGTATTCCAATCCCCTTTTTCTTTTTTGATATTTGAAATAATATACTTGAAGAATTACCGTGATACTTTCTACAAGAAAAACGCCGCAAAGAATAGGGATCAATAACTCTTTTCTGATCGCAATAGCGAATACGGCAATGATCCCGCCGATCGCTAAGCTTCCGGTGTCACCCATAAAAACTTGCGCGGGGAACGAGTTGTACCAAAGAAATCCAACACAAGCCCCAATGAACGCGGCGATGAACACCACTAACTCGCCGGAGTAGGGGATGTACATAATATTGAGATAGTCGGCAAAAATGGTGTTACCCGAAACGTAGGCGAAGATCCCTAAAACAACGCCAATGATGGCGCTGGTACCAGAAGCTAAGCCGTCGATCCCATCGGTGATATTTGCACCATTAGAAACAGCAGTTACAACAATGATCACCATTGGAATGAAGATCAACCAACCAAATTTTCCGCAATCATCACAAGCCCAGGAAATGAATTTAGAGTAATCTAATTCATTGTTCTTGAAGAATGGAAGTGTGGTCTTTAATGTTTTTGTTGGTGTTTCTGCGTATTTAGCGGGAGTCACCGTTTGCTGTTTATCTCCGGTATTTGAAATACTCATTTGATCAACGGTTGCTTTCGCCAATCGTTCTTTTACTACAACATCCGGATGAAAATACAACACACATCCAACGATCAATCCAATTCCTACCTGGCCAACAATTTTGAATTTACCTTGTAATCCTTCTTTATTTTTCTTGAATACTTTGATGTAATCATCTAAGAACCCAAGAGCTCCCAACCAAACGGTAGAAATGATCATGAGAAGAATGTAGACATTGAATACTTTTGCGAATAATAGAGTAGGAATTAAAATTCCGGCAATGATGATCAAACCTCCCATGGTTGGAGTTCCGGCTTTTTTGGTTTGTCCTTCTAAACCTAATTCGCGAATGGTCTCGCCAATTTGCTTGCGACGGATAAACTCGATGATGCGTTTACCGAAGATCAACGTGATGAGCAATGATGTGATCAACGCAAATGCAGCGCGGAAGGAAATGTAATTGAACAATCCAGCTCCGGGAAAATCGAAGGCCTTATCTAAATATGTAAATAAGTAGTACAGCATTATACTTCAATCTCGCTTATAGTATCTTTAAATATTTTAAAATCGTCAAAATCGTGTTTCACACCTTTGATCTCCTGGTATTTTTCGTGCCCTTTTCCAGCGATCAAAATAATGTCTCCGCTTTTTGCCAATGTGCAGGCAGTTCGGATCGCTTCTTTTCTATCCGAAATACGTAATGTTTTCTTTGCATCTACCGGAGAAATTCCTTTTTGCATTTGATTCAGGATCTCTTCCGGATCCTCGCTGCGAGGATTATCTGAAGTAAGAATTACTTTATTGCTATACTCACAAGCGATTCCCGCCATGATCGGACGCTTGGTTGTATCTCTATCGCCACCGCAACCAACTAAAGTGATCACTTGCTCATTCCCGGTTCGGATATCTTTAATTGTCTCGAGAACATTTTTTAAAGCATCAGGTGTGTGCGCATAGTCTATAATGCCGATCACGCCGCCTTTTGATTTATAGTACTGAAAGCGTCCTTCCACTGAATTTAAATTACTCAAAGCAGTTAGAACATTCGTTTTATCTTGTTTTAATAAAACAGCAGCAGAATAAACCGCTAGAACATTGTAGGCATTGAATGAGCCGATCAATTTAACCCAAACTTCTTTTCCGTCGATATTCAGAAGCAAACCATTTAAATGATTCTCGATCACTTTGCATTTGAATTCCGCTACGGTTTTTAAACTGTAAGAGTGTTTGCTCGCTTTAGTATTTTGCAACATCACTTTTCCGTTCTTATCATCTACATTGGTTATCGCAAATGCTTCAGAAGGTAAATGATCAAATAAACCTTTCTTTGCCTTGATGTATTCGTCAAATGTTTTGTGATAATCCAAATGATCGTGAGTGATATTGCTAAATACAGCACCGGCGAATGAAATTCCTGTAACACGGTGTTGAACTACTGCATGCGAGCTCACTTCCATGAATGCATATTCACAACCTTGCTCGCTCATGGTGTGCAATAATTCGTTCAGCGTTAAAGCATCAGGGGTTGTGTGGGTTGCAGGTATAACTGTATTATTTATTTTATTCTGAACAGTAGAAAGTAAGCCGACAGAATACCCTAATGATCTGAATAAGTTAAATAGTAAAGTGACTGTGGTTGTTTTACCGTTTGTTCCGGTAACTCCTACTAATTTTAATTTGCTTGAAGGATTGTCGTAGAAGTTACAAGCAATATATCCTAGGGCTTCATGTGAATCTTTTACTTTTACATAAGTCACATCCGCTTTACGCTCTTTTGGAATTACTTCACAAATAATGGCAATGGCTCCGCTGTCTATCGCTTTTCCAATAAACTCGTGACCATCACTCGCTGTTCCTTTAACGGCAACAAATACAGAGTCCTTCTTTACTTTGCGCGAATCGAAGCTTACAGATGAAATGGCGGAATGCGTTGAACCGACGATCTCTTCTAATCGTACTTTATATAATATGTCGCTCAATAACTTCATTAACTCAAAATCAAGATGATCTTATCGCCTTTACTATATTTTTGTCCAACATTCAAACTTTGTTTCTTTACCAATCCATAGCCGTAAAGTTTTACGTTCAATCCTTTATTCTCTAGGAGGTACAAAGCGTCCTTAGCTGAAAGACCAGAAAGGTTTGGAATGAATCCTTTCTTCAATGTGTCTTCTAATTTTGCTTCCGCTACATTTAATTTTGTGCTATCGCTATAGTTTTGAGAAACGTAAGATGAACTTGCCGGATTGTTTTTAACCTTTAAACCGAGTTGCTTTGTCACTTTATCTAATTCATCACTCTTCACTGTAGCGATCATTGGTGTTTTGTTGATCACCTGGTTATCATTATTAACCGGCGATAAGAAATCCAAACTTCCCGAATAAACTTTTTCGGCGATCTCTTTGAATACCGGGCCGGCAACTAATCCACCGTAATAAATACCATTACTTGGAGAGTTGATGATCACAATACACGTGTAAAGTGGATTATCTGCAGGGAAATAGCCAACAAATGAAGCTTGATATGAACGATTGCCGCGGCTTCCATACATACCATTTTTAGCAATGGCTGCTGTACCGGTTTTCCCACCTACTTTAAACGCTGAGATATTTAAACCTTTACCTGTTCCATTTTCTACAACGCCTTCTAGTAATTGTTTTGCTTTGGTGATCGTACTTGGTTTTACAATTTGTTCTTTGATCACTTCCGTTGAGAATTTCATAACGGTATTCTCGTTTCTTCTGATCTCTTTCACAAAATGCGGTTTCACCATTCTGCCATTGTTTGCAATAGCGTTATAAAGTGTTAGTGTTTGCAATGGCGTGATCATTACCTCGTAACCATAGCTCATTTGAGGAAGTGTTACACCACTCCAGTCATTGTCTTTTGTTTGCTTGATCAATGGTTTTCCTTCTCCCGGAATTGTTAAGCCTAAAGGTTTATTCAATCCAAATGAATTTAAACGATCTACAAACTGTTGGGGATTTTTAGAATAATATTTTGTTACAAGTTTGGTTGTTCCAACGTTCGATGAAGTTTCAAACACACGTTGTGCGGTCAAATCAGGTGATTCCGGATCATGCGAATCACTTACGGTAATATCGTAATAATTGGTTTTTCCGTTTCCGACGTGAACTTTTTCATTTAAGTTAATGTTGTAATCTTCAACTAACGCTAAGAAGGATGCCAGCTTAAAGGTCGAACCAGGTTCAGTTGGATAACCGATAGCGTAATTTAATGTTTCATTATATTCCGTAGAATCTTTTCCGCCTTTAGTTAAATTGGCAATGGCTTTAATTGCTCCCGTTTTCACTTCCATTAACACAACACAACCGTGAGAAGCATTGTTTTTCAAAAGCGCTTTTAATAATGCGTGTTCCGCAACGTCTTGTACGTTAATGTCAATTGTTGTGTAAAGATCAGATCCGTCTTTTGGTTCAACTTCATTCTCGTCGTTGATCGGGCGCCAAACATCGCCCGCAATTTTTTGCATTAAACGACGTCCGCTAATACCGGTCAAAGAAGTATCAAAAGCTCCTTCTAATCCAACAGGTTTGATCCCTGTACGAGATAAACCAATTGTACGAGCAGCTAGTAATTTGAACGGACGTTCGCGCTTGTTGGTTTGCAAGGTTACTAATCCGCCTTTACTTCCTTTGCGAACGATCGGGAATTTCTTAAGGGCTTGAAGATCTTTGTAGGAAACTTCCCGTTGTAAAACAACGTAGCGGTCTTTTGTTTTACGCGCGCTGTTTAATAAACGCAAATACTGAGTTTCAGATCTGTCTTTGAATAATTTGCTTAAGCAATACGCCAAAGAGTCTTTATGCTCACGGAATAATTTGTCGTCAATACTTGGCGCGTTAATATCTATTCCAACTTCATAATAGGGGAGAGAGGTGGCTAGCAATGCTCCGTTAGCATCGAAAATATTACCGCGTACCGCTTCTATTTCATGCACTTTGGTGGTGAAAGCCTCGGCCTTTGCTTTCCATTCATCACCCTGAACAAATTGTATCACTATGATGCGATACAGGATCGAAAGTGAGAAGACACAGAGCAGGACGTAAACCAGGTAGATGCGCGATAGTATATCTTTTTTTTCTTTCAATTCTTTTGTTGCTGTTGCTTATATAGTTTTAAACTGTCTACTTTAATTTTTAAAGGTGGTGTAATAGGTTCTTTTAATCCAATTGGCTCAGCCGCTTTAGCAACTTCACTTTGTTTGCTGGCAAACATGAGCTCACTTTTTGTATAGATAAATTCCGATTTTAATTCTTTTAAATTGTTGGTGATCTTATTTACTTCTCTAATAGTATCATCTGCATAATATCCATAAGCGATATACGAGGTAGCCATTACCGCCATAAACAAAATAAAAGGAACATGTTTAAAGTTCTTTTCATTCGCCAAAAAGGTTCCGCTGAACACGCCACCTAACGCTTTTGCAAGCACGCCTTTTTTACGCGGCTTAGCATCGGCTTTTTTCTCGGGCTGTTGTTCAACGACCTCTTCTTCGATCGGTTCCTGTTTTTTTATTTCGCGTAATTTATTCGCCATTATATTTTTTCAGCTACTCTCAATTTTGCGCTTCGTGCTCTCGGGTTCTTTTCTACCTCGTTTGCACTTGGCACAATTGGTTTCGATGTTATATTCTTATAAACTTTTTTTGTTGATCCGTAGATCACATCTCTTTCAATTATTCCTTCGGTGTTACCACTTTTCATTAAGTTCTTCACCAATCTGTCCTCCAAACTGTGGTAAGACATTACTACCAATCTTCCTCCCGGTTTAAGAACTGTGTAACAATCGTTCAAACATTCTTTAAGTGCTTCTATCTCCTGGTTCACTTCAATGCGCAAGGCCTGAAATAAAGGAGCCATGAATTTGTTCTCTTCGTGCTTTGCATAACAGGTCTTGGTAATTTCCTTAAGCTCAGCTGTTGTTTCAATTTCTTTCTCTTTCCGGTATTCGCAAATGAGGTATGCTACTTTCTTTGCGTTGTTTAGTTCGCCGTACTCCTTAAAAATTTTTATCAACTGTGTCTCACTGTACTCATTCACAATCTTTTTCGCTGTCAAGTCGCTCTTTTGATTCATACGCATATCTAATTTTGCGTCAAACCGTATAGAGAAACCTCTTTCTGCCGAATCAAATTGATGTGATGAAACGCCAAGATCTCCTAGTATTCCGTCCACTTGCTTTACCCCATTTAACTTCAAATAATTTTTCATGAAGCGAAAATTTTGCGGGATCAAAACAAAGCGTTCATCTTTCAAGGCATTCTTTTGCGCGTCAACATCCTGATCAAACGCGAACAGTTTTCCTTTGGCACCTAATTTTTCAAGAATTGCTTTTGAATGTCCGCCACCACCAAAGGTGAGGTCAACGAAAATCCCGTCGGGTTCAATATTCAAATTCTCAATACACTCTTTTAAAAGAACGGGTATATGATATGAGTTATCACTCATCGTCATTAAAATTCAGATCCTTCAAAACGTCTTGCGCCAATTGCTCAATGTTCACATCCTGGTTCAAGAAGTCTTCGTACATTTTCTTATCCCAGATCTCGATCACATTGTTAGAGCCAAGAATTTTTATGTCGGTTTTGATATCTGCATGCTCGGTCAACGATTTCGGAATTAATAAGCGTCCAGTAGAGTCAGCATCGGAGTGCGTTGCGCCTCCGGTAAAGCGGCGAACAAAAACGTCGTTTGCTTTAATTAACCGGTTTAACTTGCTGAGCTTCTTGTTCAATTTATCCCATTCATTGATCGGGTATAGCACCAAACATTTTTGATGAAGGTTGCGATTGATCACAAAGCCCTTGTCAAAACTGCCTTCCATCTGCTTCCTTAGGTCAATAGGAAACATGAAACGCCCTTTTGCGTCCACCTTACAGTCATATTCCCCAATGAGGCTTGCCATCCCTTGATTTTTAACGATTTAACAAAAATAAGGACAATTTTACCACTTTCTACCACTTTCAGCCACTTTTTACCACTTCTGTTGAAAAAATGGCTGTTATGAACAGTGTTGGTATCGTATAAATTCTGTATAATCGGAAATATCGAACCTCTGATTATGTAGTGTTTATGGGAGTTCCACGGGTTTTGCCCAATTGTTCCTCAGAGGAAAAATGTAAGGTTTTCGGCCAAGGATATTAACAATTGAGATTGCCGGTTTTACGGGTTAGGTTTTGTACCAATTTTGGCTCAAAAAATGCCTCAAAATGGCAAGATGCACAGGGAAAAAATCGCCAGCCATACTAAATCAGTATATTTGATTTGATGTCGAAGCAATTTCGTTTTCTTTTATTTACTCTTTTTGTTTTCAGCAAGCTTTTTCCGGATAGCATCCAGAAAAATATTCCCTACGTGATCATTGGTAAAACAATAGATGAGATCATTAACACTGAAGATTCTTGTTGGCTGTACATGCCCGGTGATAAAGCCGAATATTCTATGCCGGATCACGATGATTCAAAATGGCGGGTTGCAAAAACCAAGATGTATGAGGGCAATAATGTTACATCCACTTTTAAAGGACAAGCTTGGTTTAGATTGCATCTTAAAGTTGACTCGGCTTTCGGTAGCCGACCATTGGTGTTGTATTTGAACCAGAAGGGTGCGAGCCAAATATTTGTTGATGGTAAAATGCTCAAAGAAATAGGAGACTATGATGCGCCGGGTGATGAACGTGATAATGGGATGCACGATCCGATCTGGTTCGTTGCCCACCCCGGCGAAAATGTGATCGCTATACGTTACGAAAACAGACAATATGATCATAGTTTTGATAACACAACCGGTATCAAACAATATGGATTTGAGGCGCGCATTTACTCGACGGAAAGTTTTTGGATAAATAACTTAATGGAGAATGGCGTTTCGAGTTTATTTGGATTAGGCTTCTTTTCTTTTCTGTTCACCGTTGGTTTGGTTCATTTGCTGCTTTTTGCATTCTATAAGGCTCGCCGATCAAATCTTCACTTTTCACTGTTCTGCTTTTTGTTCAGTTACTACTTTCTGCACATGTATCTGGTTAATTGTATTCTTACAAGTTTGTTGATCAGCAATGTTCTCACAGCCGTACTTTTGATCAGTGTTCCACCGTTCTTTCTGTCGTTATTAACGGTGTTGTATTCGCTTTTTTACGATCAGAAACCTCGACTTTGGAAGATCAGTTTGTGGGTAACACTTTGCTGCTCGGTCCTTTTGATGGTTGTACCTTTTGTGGGATTTGCATTGAGCGCCTTATTTGTAGTTGTTACATCGGTTGAGATCATCAGGGTATTAGTTGTGGCTCTTCGCAAAAAGAAACGGGGAGCGAGGATAATTTTTGTTGGATTTGGAGCCTTGAGTTTGTTCCTCTTATTCACAGTTGCATGCGTTGTTGTTGGTAACATTACAGACGTCCCGATCAATTTCAATTGGGGAACAGCCTTGGGGAATATTTTCTTCCTTTTCTTTTTTATAGCTTTGGCAGGGATCCCACTGTGTATGTCAACTTTTTTGGCCTGGGATTTTGCTCAAACTAACAAAACACTTTCTAAAAAATTAATTGAGGTAGAAGAATTATCGGCCAGAGCTATTGAACAAGAAAAGGAAAAGCAAAAGATCCTTGCTGATCAAAATGAAGTGTTAGAGACGCAGGTTGAAGAGCGAACGAAGGAGATCAACGAACAGAAAAAAGTAATAGAAGAAAAGAATAAGGATATTACCGATAGTATCAATTACGCGCAGCGCATCCAACGTTCCATTCTTCCAACTGAAGCGGAGATCAAAGATATTTTTAAAGACAGTTTTGTATTATTCAAGCCGCGCGATATTGTGAGCGGGGATTTTTATCAGTTCAAGAAGAATGGGAATTTAAGATACGCTATTCTTGCGGATTGTACAGGACATGGTGTTCCCGGCGCACTAATGAGTATGATCGGAAGTAATTTGCTCAAACAAATTATTTTAGAACGCGGGGTGAAAGAGCCGAATGTGATCCTTCATGAATTACATAAAGAAGTTCGTAGCACTTTACGTCAAAGTTCAGGACTGCAGTCACACGACGGAATGGACGCAGCTATTGTTTTATTGGAAGAAAACAGATTATATATCGCATCGGCAAATCGTCCGGTATATATTGTAAGAAAGGGAGAGCTTACAGAGTTAAAACCGGATAAACGTTCTATAGGTGGTTCTTCGGTAGGCGATGATCTTTATTTTAATGTAAATGAATTGGAAGTTGAAGCCGGCATGATGGTCTATCTTTTCTCAGATGGATACGCCGATCAGTTTGGTGGTGATCAAGGAAAAAAATTCAAGGTGAAGAATCTTGGCGGACTCTTAGTTTCTCTAAGCGCGAAGCCTTTGGAAACACAAAAAGAAATTCTGAATACAACCTTCGATAATTGGAAAAAACACCTTGAGCAGGTGGACGACGTAAGTTTAATTGGATTGAAATTCTAAAATTCGCAATTCTTCGGCGTGCGAGGGAAAGGGATCACATCGCGAATATTCGTCATACCAGTAACAAATAACACCAAACGCTCAAATCCTAAACCAAATCCCGCATGCGGGCAAGTTCCAAAACGACGGGTATCCAAATACCAACTTAATTCTTCCGTAGGAATATTCATTTCTTTCATGCGCGTTTCTAATTTGTCTAAACGCTCTTCGCGCTGACTTCCTCCAACAATTTCTCCAATACCAGGGAATAAAATATCCATCGCGCGAACGGTTTTTCCATCGTCGTTCTGGCGCATGTAAAACGCCTTGATCTGTTTTGGATAATCGGTTAAGATCACCGGTTTTTTAAAATGCTTTTCTACCAAATAACGTTCGTGCTCGCTTTGAAGATCAACACCCCAGTCATTTACCAAATATTGAAATTTCTTTTTCTTATTGTGATTACTGTCTTTTAAAATAGCAATTGCTTCGGTATACGTAACGCGTTCAAAGTTGTTGTCTAAACAGAATTTCAATTTTTCCACTAAATTCATTTCGCTACGTTCGGTTTGTGGTTTCTGTTTTTCTTCTTCTAACAAACGTTGCGATAGTAATTCAATATCATCTCCGCATTTTTCCAATGCATAAGCGATCACATATTTTAAAAGCGCTTCGGCAAGATCGGCGTTCTCATTCAGGTCATAGAACGCCATTTCAGGTTCTATCATCCAAAATTCTGCTAAGTGACGCGCGGTGTTTGAATTCTCTGCTCTAAAAGTTGGACCAAATGTATAAATATCACTAAACGCCATGGCAGCTAATTCGCCTTCCAATTGTCCGCTTACCGTTAAGTTAACCGGTTTCCCAAAAAAGTCTTCCTTGTAATTTATTTCTCCTTTATCTGTTTTTGGAGGATTAGCAATGTCAAAATTGGTTACGTGAAAAGTTTCACCCGCGCCTTCAGCATCACTTGCAGTAATAATTGGCGTATGTAAATAAACAAATTCGCGCTCTTGGAAAAATTTATGAACCGCAAATGCTAAAGCGTTACGTACACGGAATACAGCGCCGAATGTATTGGTGCGAAAACGCAGGTGGGCGATCTCGCGTAAAAATTCGAGACTATGTTTTTTTGGTTGAAGCGGGAATTTTTCCGCGTCGCTATCACCAAGGATCTCCAATGTTTTGCAAACTACTTCAACGGTTTGTCCCTTACCTTGTGAGGCGATCAGTTTTCCAACCACACTTAAGCACGCGCCGGTAGTAATACGTTTTAGCGTTTCTTCCGGTGTATTATTAAAATCAACAACAACCTGCAAATTTGTATTGGTGGAGCCATCATTCAAAGCAATAAAGGAATTATTGCGAAATGTTTTTACCCATCCTTTAACTAGGATCTCTTGTTCTGCCGGTGATGTCTTTAATACATCCTTTATCCTTACGCGTTTCATTGTAAAAAATTGAGGAACAAAGATGCGAAAAAATCCTTATTTCTTAAAGAAAAAGTAAACGGCTCCCAATAAAAGAAGGAAGCCTACAAGGTGATTCCAGCGTAACTGGTCGGTTTTGAAGAGAGCTAAGGTAAAAATAATGAAAACGGATATGGAAATGACCTCTTGAATGAGTTTTAATTGCCACATATTAAAAGGGCCGCCGTTAATGTTCGAACCAATTTTATTTGCGGGAACCATTAAGCTGTATTCTAAAAAAGCAATTCCCCAACTTATTAAAATTGTTGTTACCAGTCCGGCATTTTTTAGCAGTGGAAGATCTTTAAATCGTAAATGTCCATACCAGGCAATGGTCATAAAGGTATTTGACGCGATCAAAAGCAATATAGTTATGAGGTTACGCGACATTTACAAGCCCGTATGAGTTCGGAACAGTTTGATGGCAAGCGCTAAAAGCACAATGCCAAATACTTTTTTTACAATGGCAATTCCGCCAACGCCCAATAGTTTTTCGATCTTGTTCAGGAATTTTAAAACAAAGAAAACGATAATCACATTTAAAACTACAGCAATGATAATAGAAAGTAAATTGTATTCTGCTCTTATAGAAAGCAAAGTGGTAAGTGTTCCAGTTCCCGCAATTAACGGAAACGCCAAGGGAACAACACTCGCTGTAGCCGGAACAGAATCTTTTGAGATCTGGATCCCAAGGATCATTTCGAAGGCAACAATGAAAAGCAAGATGGAACCGGCAATGGCAAAATCTGAAACACTAATGCCGATGATGTTCAGGATAGCATCCCCAACAAATAAAAAGGAGAACATAATTGCCATAGAAACCCAGGATGCTTTAAATGGATCAATTCCCCCCACTTTCTGTTTTAAAGCAATGATCACCGGAATGGAGCCGATCACATCAATAACCGCGAAAAGCACCATGGTCACCTTAAGTGTTTCAACTATGTCGAACTGCAAATTCACGAGCTAAAATTACTCAAAATAAGACTCTTAAAAATGTTAAGTTATCAAGGGTGTAACGTTAAGAATTAAGCTCGTTATAAGTTTGGTGAACCCAAGGGCTTCTGTAATTTTAAGGGATTGAGTAAAGCGGTAAAATACCTTTTTATTTTTTTTATTTGTGGTGGTGTTTTACGCGCGCAACAGCCTACACGTATTCTGTTTGTATTCGATGCTAGCAATAGCATGGTTGGTAAACATAACGAGGTTCAAAAAATGGAAGGCGCTAAACAGGTGTTCGGTAAATTCCTCGATAGCTTAAGCAAGTTGAAAAATTATTCCTTCGCGCTTCGGATGTACGGACACACCGTAAAATATCCTCCCGGTGATTGCAAGGATAGTAAATTGGTTGTTCCATTCAATACAAAAAATGGATTGGATCTTATCAAACAGAAGGTGAATGATGCAAAACCCACGGGAATAACACCTATTGAACATTCTCTAACAGAAGCAGCGAACGATTTCCCCGACAAAAAGGCGCGTAACATGATCATTATTATTACCGATGGAATAGAGGAATGCGGCGGTGATCCCTGCGCGGCGCGGCAAAAATTATACGAGAAAGGAATTATTTTCAAACCGGTGATCATTGGAATTGGATTGACCATTGAACAAATAAAGACATTTGAATGTGTTGGAGAATATTTTGATTATGATGACCCGGATATGTTCACGGATGTGACGACGATGATAGAAACACAAAAGAAAAAGAAAACCTCATTGCAAGTGAATTTATTGGATAGCAAAGACAAACCAACAGAGACCAATGTAAACATGACCTTTTATGATGTAGATAGAAAAAAATACCGTTACAATTACATTCACACATTAAATAAAAATGGAAATCCGGATACCTTATACATTGACGATTTTCCAAAATACAAAGCAGTTATTCATACCATTCCTCAAAGAGAAAGCGAAGAATTTAAATTGCAGGAAGGAAAACACTTAACTGTTCCGGTAAAAACACCGCAGGGTTCAATGGTGATCTCTCGCCCCAACGGAATTTTTAATTTCAATGAAAAAGTAAAATATATCGTACGTCATGCAGGGCAAAAGCAAACATTGCATGTTCAATCCATTAATACGTACGAACAATATATTATCGATACCTACGATATTGAAGTTCTTACTTTGCCTCGAACTTATTTGACCGGAGTTAAAATTGAACAATCAAAATTGAATGAGATCACCATTCCGAACGCAGGCATGCTGGAAGTAAAAGCGCTGGAAGCGGGCGATGGATGTATCTTAATGAAGAAAGATGGCAGGTTAGAGCGCGTAACAAATCTCGCGCCTATCACAAAACAAACATTTTATTTGCAACCCGGGAATTACGTGATCGAGTGGCGATCAAAAACCCTTAAAGGAAGCATCTATACCCTCGAAAAAAAGTTCAGCGTAAAGCCTGACCAGACCACCACCGTGGAATTGTATAAATAGCCTCAAAAAAGCCCCTAATTTTAACGTATAAATACTTGATATACAGTTAAATAATCTATTATTGGGAATTAGGGTCCAATATCTTATATTTGCACCCTTAATTAAAAAAAGTATTTAGAATTATTTTTTATGCAAAACAAAGGAGCTATAAAGATATTTGCCCTGTTACTTACACTGGCATGTATCTTTTATTTATCGTTTACATGGGTTACACGTGGAGTAGAAACTGCTGCAGCTGAATATGCTGATGGTGTTGTAAGCGGAATGAAGTATAAAGAGCTTGCAAAAGAACAAGCGGGTGGCGATGCTGCGAAACAGCAAAGTCTTTTGGAAGAGATGAAAGATCGCGTGGCCGATCGTTACCTCGATTCCATGAAGAAAGAAGTGGTTTACGATCTTTTGATCGCTGAATACACTTACGAAGAATGTAAGAAGAACGAGTTGAACCTTGGTTTGGACTTACGTGGTGGTATGAACGTAACGCTAGAGGTGTCAGTAATTGATATCGTGCGTGGACTTTCGAACGGAAGCACCGATGTGATGTTCAACAAATCTTTGGAAGAAACTCAAAAGAATTTAGGTAAGAATAACAATGATGATTTTCTTGACGCTTTCGCAAAGGTTTATAAGAAAAATGCTCCTAATGGAAAATTAGGACCTATCTTCCAAACTGTTGAGAACAAGAGCGAGATCTCTTACAATTCTTCTAACGAAGAAGTAATGATCTTCGTGCGTAAGAAAGTAAGTGAGTCAGTTAGCAATGCTGAAAAAACATTCCGTTCACGTATCGACCGTTTTGGTGTAACTCAACCAAACATTCAAAAGTTGGAAGCGTCTGGTCGTATCTTGGTTGAATTACCGGGTGTAAAAGACAAACAACGTGTTCGCGAACTTTTACAAGGAACTGCAAATCTTGAATTCTGGGAAACTTACGAGAACTTTGAGATCGCTTCCTTAATGGACAAAGCAAACTTCGCGGTTCGTAAGGAATTGTATCCTGAAACAATCGTTGCAGTAAAAGATACAACTACCGTAAAAGATTCAGTGAACGTTGCGAAAGTAGATTCATTGAAACCGAAAACAAAAGAAGATTCGATCAAGATGGCTGCTACGCCAACAAAATCGGTTAACCCTGCGGATACTGCGCTTCCAAATTTCTTGAAACGCGCGCCGCTTTACTCTAACTATTCTCCTTTACGTCCTTTGATTGAATACGATGAAAAAGGTCAGCCAAAGAAATATGCCGATGGTCCTGCTGTTGGTCGTTCATATACAAAAGATGATACTGCAAAAGTAAATAAGTATATCGCTATTTGTAAAGCGAAGAACATTTTTCCATCAAAGGTAAAATTCATGTGGAGCTCAAAAGCTATTGAGCAAAAAGATGAAACCGGAAAAGCAATTGCTTCTTATTACGAATTGTATGTGATCAAGCAAACAGACGCTAAAGGTAAAGCGGCTTTGGGTGGTGATATCATTACAAAAGCAAATAAGGATTACGATCAACGCAGTGGTGGTGTTCCATTGATCAGCATGAGCATGAATAGTGATGCCGCTGCAAAATGGAAAACAATTACCGGTGCTAACAAAGGAAAATGTATTGCTATCGTGATGGATAATATGGTGTACTCTGCACCACGTGTTAATCAGGAGATCAGCGGGGGTCAATCACAAATTACAGGAAACTTTAGTGACTCTGAAGCAGACGCTCTCGCAGCGATTTTAAGTGCGGGTAAATTACCTGCGCCTGCGCACATTGTAGAAGAGGCAATTGTTGGTCCTACATTAGGACAAGAATCAATTGATTCAGGTTTAATGAGCTTCGCGATCGCTTTATTAGTGATCTTGGTGTTTATGGCTGCTTATTATAGCAAATCTGGTTTAGTAGCAAACATCGCCCTTGTATTGAACATGTTCTTCGTGATGGGAGTTTTAACTTCATTGGGAGCTGTATTAACGTTGCCTGGTATCGCCGGTATCGTGTTAACTATTGGTCTCGCGGTGGATGCAAACATCCTTATCTTCGAGCGTGTACGTGAAGAATTGGCTTTAGGCAAAGGAACATCTATCGCCATTAAAGAAGGTTTCAAACACGCGATGAGTTCTATCATTGACTCTAACGTTACGCTCTTATTATTAGGTATCATCCTTTACGCGTTTGGTAGCGGTCCGGTTCAAGGTTTCGCAACTACATTATGCGTAGGTATCATTGCTTCATTATTCTCTGCAATTTTAATTACCCGTGTTATTTTCGAATGGATGTTGGAGCGTAAAATGGAAATTCCATTTGACACAACTGCAACTCGTAACGCTTTCAAAAACATCTCTTTTGATTTCGTTGGAAAACGTAAATTATATTACGGTATCTCAACTGTGATCATCGTTGCAGGTATTGTCATGTATTTCAAACATGGCGGATTGAATCTGGGTGTTGACTTTAAAGGAGGTCGTACTTACCAAGTACGTTTTGATAAGGATGTTAATACAGAAGATATAAAGAAAGCTTTGGTTGCCCCGTTCGAAGGATCGGCAGAAGCAAAAACTTTAGGAAGTGCTAGTCAAGTAAAAATCACAACAACGTATAAAGTAAGCGAAAATAGCGCAACAGCTGATGCAGATGCTGAAGAAGCATTGAACAAAGGTTTAGCAACATTGAATACCGGTTACAAAGTGGTATCACAACAAAAAGTTGGACCAACCATTGCAACTGATATCGTTTACGGTGCATACGGAGCGATCTTGTTCTCGTGTATCATGATGTTCATTTACATCGTTATTCGTTTCCGTAAATGGCAATATGGTCTAGGTTCGGTTGTAGCTTTGTTCCATGACGTACTAGTTGTATTGTCATGCTACACAATTTTCGACGGTATCGTTCCATTCTCTTTAGAGATCGGTCAGGATTTCATCGCGGCTATCTTAACGGTAATGGGTTACACCATGACTGAAACGGTGGTTGTGTTCGACAGGATCCGCGAGCGTTTAGCGGATAGCGGTAAAGCTGATGTATTTGGCGAAGAGCGTAACAAATTAATTAATTACGCTTTGAACAGTACATTAAGTCGTACCATCTTAACATCATTAACTGTATTCTTCGTTCTCTTGGTTATCTTCATCTTTGGAGGAGAAAGTATCCGCGGATTCATCTTCGCCTTGTTGATCGGTCGTATCATCGGTACTTACTCATCATTGTGTATCTCAACTCCAATAGTTGTAGATTTTGACAAGAAGAAATAATTGATTTTTCGAGTTTTTAAAAAGACCCGCTTCGCAAGAGCGGGTTTTTTGTTAAAAGCAACTAAAATGGCCACGGAGACGCGAAGCCACAGAGGCACACTGTGAAGCTCCGAGTCCTTGTGTCTCTGTGGCTAGTAAGCCTTCTAATATTTTTTTGTATCTTTAATTAAACAACCATTACATGAGGGCAATTTATATTTTGGCATTGATCGCCGTAACCTTCTCTTTAACCGCGCAAAAGTTCGTAAAGAACAATACCGGTCGCGCTTTAAACTTTAAAGAGATCCAGCAACAATTCAACGCTTTTAAGAAAACCAACGATCTCAAAAAGGAGAAATGCTGGAAATCCTACAAGCGCTGGGAATACGATATGCAATTGCATACAAATACGCTTGGCGAGCCCGATGGATTTGGAGATTATATTGATGCCGCTATTACAGTTGCCGAGGAAAAAAACTCGGCCGAACGTTCAAGCACCATGCCTTCAGTGTGGACGCCCTTTGGCCCGAATGTATTGCCAAATAATTTAACGGGATATATGGAGAATGGAATTGGCCGTATCAACTGCATTGCTTTTCATCCTACAAATGCAAACACGTATTTTGTTGGCGTAGCACAAGGCGGTGTTTGGAAAACTACAAACAACGGAACAAGCTGGACACCTCTGACAGATAATTTACCGATCACACGTATTAGTGACATCAGTATTAATCCAACCAATCCCAACGAGATGTATATTTCTGTTTGCGATTTTGAATACATAGGATTTGGTTTGTTCTTGAATGGAAGAAAAAGACAAACGCATTACGGATTGGGAGTTTATAAAACAACCGATGGGGGAAATACCTGGTCGCCAACCGGCTTAACATTTCAGTTAACTAACGGCGATGCATCTTTGATAAGAAGAGTGGTGATCCATCCAACAAATACAAATAGTTTAGTCGCGTGCGGATCGGATGGTTTGTGGACGTCTTCCAATGGTGGAACAACCTGGACAAAAAAATTGGATTCTCTTTGCTGGGATCTGCAAGTGGATCCGGTAAATCCAAATACCTTGTATATGGCAACAGGTTGGGTTGCTACAGCAAATACCGGTAACGCGGCCATTTATAAATCAACAAATTTTGGAGCTACGTGGACGATGTTAAGTACTGGAATTCCTTCAACAGGAACTGTACAGCGCGTAAAATTGGCAATAGCGCCAAGTGATGCAAATTACATTTATGCCGCCGCCGTTGATATTAATTATGGGTTGTACGGAATTTATAAAAGTATTAACGCTGGCGCCACCTGGACCTATATTCCGCCAGCGCTTAATCCTTTGGAAGCAGGGCAAGGAACAAATCCGGGTGGACAAGGAACTTACGATCTTGGATTTTTAGTGAACCCAACAAATAAGAATACGGTTTACATTGGCGGCGTTAATATGTGGGGTTCAACCGACGGGGCTCAAAACTTTGATCCTATTTCGCATTGGACATTACAGTATGGCCCAACTTTACATGGCGATATTCACTCTATCAATTATCAGTCAACAGGAAATCAATTTTTTGTAACAAGCGATGGCGGGGTTTACAAAACGGCGAATATGGTCATCAGCAATTGGTCAACTTCATCCTGGCCTACTGTATGGACCAATTTGAATAACAACATGCAGGTAACTTCGTTCTATCGTTTGTCGAGTTCGCGAACAGCGCAGGAACGTGTGATGGCTGGTGCGCAGGATAATGCCAGTTTTTATTATAAAGGAAATTCATGGTCAACTATTTTTGGTGGAGATGGAATGGATAATTATTTAGATCCAACTTCGCCAAGTGATATTATCGGATCAAGTCAGTATGGTTATTTTAGTTACAGCAACGACGATGGAAATTCAAGTTTTGGCGTGAATTCAAATCCTAACAGTGAAGCAGCGGAGTGGGTAACTCCAATAGAAGCAAATTACAATTTTCCCGGTTTAGTTTTTCTTGGAAATGAAAATGTAGTGATGTCTACCGACGCGGGACAAAACTGGAATCCGCTGGCGAATTTTAATACAGCATTTCCAAATACCGAGATCAGCGCCATTGCCGCGGCTCCTTCAAACAGTCAGGTAGTTTATGCTGCGCGAAGAGTGCGATATGAAATACCGGCACCTGGATTTTTATTTAAGACAACGAATGGTGGAGGAAGTTTCACTAATGTCACCAATAATTTACCTGACAGTTTATATTACACCGGAATTGAAGTGGATGCCACAAATCCAAATACAGCCTATGTAAGTTTGGCAGGATTTAGTTTGGGGAGGAAAGTTTACATGACCACCAACGGCGGAACAAGTTGGACAAATATTTCTTACAACTTGCCAAATATTCCGGTGAATTGTATTAAGCAATTGCCAAATACAAAAACAATGATGGTGGCAACCGATCTTGGAATTTATACGTTAGCGTTCGGTGCCACAAGTTGGGTGAACAACAGTATGGGTTTGCCAAACGTGATCATTAGTGATATAGAATTCAATTTAGCTTTGAATAAAATTTACGTGTCAACATTCGGTCGCGGAATTTGGGAAACCAGCTACAGCATCTTTACAAACTTAACTAAGCAAGAAAAAGTAAGCTTCAATTATAAACTTTATCCAAGTGTAAACGATGGGAAATTCACTTTAGAATTTGACGGTGGCGGAACGAAGAAAATTGAAGTGATCGATATCATGGGTAGAGTTGTACATTCCGTAACTAGCGATCAAGCTAACTTGGACCTTAGTCTTCAGCTTTTGCCCGGAGCATATTTTGTGAAAGCTACTGAAGGAACTCATAAATTAAGCGTAAAACGTTTTGTAGTACAATAACCCTAAGGCTTTCGTATACAAAAACTCCATGATAGTATACATGCTAGGTATATCCGAAAAACAAGGATTATCTTTATAAAAGAAATGAAGAATAAAATACTGATCTTTTTAATGATGTCTGGAATTAAAATCCAAGCACAATTACCTACAGCGGCGCAAGCTTTGTATAACGAATTTGCTTCCATTCCAAGTCAGTCGGCGCAGGTGTGTATCAACGCCGGGGCTACTGCTTCAGCAACCGCCGATGGAAAAACATTTTATATGCAGTGGTTTCCGGCCGGCGCAACACCAAGTTTAACGCCGTTGATGGTAGGTTTACATGGATCAGGAGGAAATGCGTTTTTAATGATGGCGAAACATTTACAATCGGCACAATCGCAAAGTGTGGGATTGATATGTTTGCAATGGTTTTTGGGTCAGAACTCTAGCGCGCCTAACGATTATTTTGGAGACACAACTTTGTATCATTATATTGACACTGCATTAAAACGAATAAAATACCCGTCTAATAAAGCGTGTTTTCATGGATTCAGCAGAGGTTCGGCTCGTTCATATGCCATTCAATTTTTGGATATGTATCCTGGTACTGGGAAAAATTATTTTTGCACGATCATGTCCAATGCCGGTAAACCAGATTCTCTTTATCCATTTTACACCTCCATTAATTCACCCACAAACACCTCTCACTCTTTTTGCAAAGGAAAAAAGTGGGGCATGTATTGCGGAGGACAGGACCCAAATCCGGGGCGAGATGGTTGCCCGGGAATGAATTCTGCTAAAGTAAATTGGGTACAAGCCAATGGTGGTTCGGTTGGTTTTTTTATACAAAATCCTGGTTTGGCGCATACCGGTTTTGTGGATACACCGCTTTACATTGATTCTCTCTTCAAGTTTTACAAGCCGTGTTTTTATAGTGGAGTACAAGGGTTGGAAGAAAATTCAAAGAATGAGTTTAAGGTCTTCCCAAATCCATTCAATGATCAAATCGTTATCGAAACGGAACAATCTATTGGAAAAGTATTGTATATCTACGACAATATGGGCGTCGTAAGAAAGAAAAGGAGGATAGATGAAAATAAAATAAAGATCGATCTTTCGGAATTGCCTAAGGGAATTTATTTTGTAGAATTTGGAGAGCAGAGGCGGAAATTCCTGAAGGAATAACTAACCTTTCAATCCATCCCAACCCTGAGCCTTTAATTCAGTAACACTTCCTGATTTGGTGACAAGCAATTTCCCCTTTGCTTCGTTGGTCATATGTCCAATTACTGTAAAATCCAATTGATTCTTTACTTTATCGTAATCTTTAAGATCAATAGTAAATAGCAATTCATAATCTTCACCACCGCTTAAAGCACAAAGCGTGGGATCAAGATCAAATTCGCGAGCAGTTTCGTAAGTCAATGGATCAATTGGAATTTTTTCTTCGTATAATTCAACGCCCACTTTTGAATTTTTGCAAATATGAAGTATCTCAGAAGCTAATCCATCGCTTACATCGATCATCGAGGTTGGTTGAATTTCCAGTTTCCCAAAAAGATCAACAATATCCTTACGGGCCTCAGGTTTTAACTGACGCTCTAAAATATAATCCTTGCCTTCAAGATCTGGTTGTAATTTAGGATTCTCTTTAAAAACAGCTTTTTCTCTTTCTAAAATTTGCAAACCCATATAAGCGCCGCCAAGATCTCCGCTTACGCAAAGTAAATTACTTTCCTGTGCACCGCTTCTGTAAACTACCTTCTTTTCATCCACTACACCGATAGCAGTGATGCTGATCACCAACCCGGTTGTGCTCGACGTTGTATCACCGCCAACAAGATCCACATTATGCTTTTTGCAAGCCATTAACATTCCTGAATATAATTCTTCAACGGCCTCTAAGCTAAAACGGCTGCTTAATGCAAACGAAACAGTGATCTGTTTTGGTTGAGCGTTCATCGCGTAAACATCGCTCAAATTCACCATCACACTTTTATAACCCAAATGTTTTAACGGAACATAAGTGAGGTCAAAATGAACGCCTTCCACTAACATATCGGTTGTTACTACCGTTTGTTTATTTCCAAAGGAAAGTACTGCCGCATCATCACCAACACCTTTGATGGTCTCAGGATTTTTTATTTCAATATGCTGAGTTAAGTGCTCAATGAGTTTAAATTCTCCTAAACTCGCAAGTTCTGTTCTTATAGTGTTGTCAAAATCCATTTTATTTATTTCTTTTCGCTTCTACAGGCGGGTCATGCTGAGCGTAGTCGAAGCATAGACTTAGAAGTGTCGCACTTCGACTACGCTCAGTGTGACACCGAGGTTAAAGCACTCGTTTACTTCAATTTAATACAAACATTTTTTGGTTCCGTAAAGAAATCCAAAGCTTCAAATCCACCTTCTCTGCCAACACCGCTATCTTTTACCCCACCAAATGGTGTGCGTAGATCCCGTAACAGCCAACAATTGATCCAAACAATTCCGGCGTGAATTTCTTGCGCTACGCGATGTGCTTTGGTTAAATTTTCTGTCCATACCATGGAGGCTAGTCCATAACGCGTGCTGTTCGCGCGTTCCAAAGCCTGCGCTTCAGTATCGAATGGTTCAATTGTTACAACCGGACCAAAAATTTCTTCCTGATTTGTTCTACACATATGATTCAAGCCTTCAATAACGGTTGGAGCAATGTAATAGCCTTCACTTAATTCACCATCTAATTTTATAGCATGCCCACCGCACAAAACTGTTCCGCCTTCTTTTTTAGCGAGTTCAATGTAACTCAATACTTTTTCCTGGTGAGGTTTTGAAACAACCGCGCCAATTTTTGTATCATCATTCAAAGGATTTCCAACTACAAGTTTTTTGGTCTTCTCCACAAAATCCTTTTTGAATTTTTCATAAATACTTTTCTCTACATAAATGCGTGAACCGCACAAACAAATTTGTCCTTGGTTTGCAAAGGATGAAAGCATCGTAGTAGAAAGCATTTTTTCGTAATCGCAGTCAGCAAAAATGATATTTGGATTTTTACCACCTAATTCCAAAGATAATTTCTTGAACATTGGGGCGGCAATGGAAGCAATGTGCTCTCCGGTTTTTGTTCCGCCAGTGAAAGAGATCAAAGGAATATGTTTATGCGATACAATGGCATTTCCAACTTTCCCTCCAAGACCATGAACAATATTAAGAACGCCGTCAGGCAATCCTGCTTCTATACATAATTCCGAAAGTAAATGCGCGGTCATTGGCGTCACTTCCGAAGGCTTTGCAACCACGGTGCAACCCGCAGCTAAAGCAGGCGCAATTTTCCAGGTGAATAAATACAAAGGTAAATTCCAAGGAGAAATGCATCCAGCAACACCAACAGGCTGACGCAAAGTATAGTTGATCGCTGTATCTTCCATGCTATGCGCATGGGCAGCGTAATGTAAGATCCCTGTTCCGTAAAAATGAAAATTGGCAGCAGCACGAGGTATGTCAACCGTTTTCGCCAGCTTCAATGGCTTTCCATTATCTGTACTTTCTGCTAATGCAAGTTTGTCCAAATTCTTTTCAATAAGCGCCGAGATCTTCAATAAATACTGCGAACGCTTTTCTTTTGGCGTTACACTCCAAGCCGGAAAAGCAGCTTTTGCAGCTTTGTACGCTTCTTCCACATCTTTTTCGTCGCTATCAGGAATGAGTGAATAAACCTTACCGGTTGCAGGATTGTAATTGTCTAAATAAGCTTTGGAAACCGGTTCAACCAGTTTTCCATTTATATAATTCTGTAATTTGTACATGCGATTTTGGAACCCCTAAATTACGAAAAAATGAGGAGATTCTCCATGGGGAATTTGGCTCGGTATATCGCCCCTTCGGGGCTTAAAAACAATGCCATTATCATGGCTACCAAGGTGTCGTCCCTTCGGGACTGGGAACTATGCTTTGATTAACAGCGGAATAAAACACAAGCTCCGAAATTCAGTTTTTTTAAAGTCTTCAATTGGAAATAGCGTTTACGGCGTGTTCCCGAAGGGACCAAATATCGGTGGGCCATTATTCCAACGGAACCGAAACCCCGAAGGGGTGACATATCGGTTATTTATTTAATGATCTTTTTCAATCGTTCAGTGATCTCGAATACCGCCGGACAAACAAGTGTGTTTTTGAAGGTAAGATCCATGATCTGTACCATTTTTTTGCGATCGGTGTGGGGGTATTCGCGGCATGCATTCGGACGAGCGTCGTAAATGCCACAGTAATTGTCGGCGTCTAAAAAAGGGCAGGGCGCTTGTTTCAAAACCGCGTCTTTGTCTTCATCCATTTTCAAATACTTCTCAAAAAAATCACCGGGTTTCATTCCAACCGCTTTTGCCGCGCGTTCAATGTCTCGTTCGTAAAAAATAGGGGAGGTTGTTTTGCAACAATTTCCACAAGTTAAACAATCGATCTTCTCAAAAACTTCATCATGAAGTTTATGAATGTGTTCATCAAGATCCTTGGGAGCTTTTTGTTTTAAACGTTTGTAATAACGTTCGTTCTCCGACTTGAGTTTTTGCGCTTTTCTGTTATGTGAATCGAGATCCAATTGACCTCAAAGATAAATAAAAACCCCGGTATTACTTGGTAACAAAAACAAAAACGTCTTCGTTGTCGCGTTTCATCAGGTATTTTTCGCGCGCGAATTTTTCAAGACTTTCTGTGTTGGTCTTTAATTCCTGAAGTTCCATCTTATTCTTTTCGATCTCGCTGATGTAATAACCCTGATCGGTTTTTAATTTGTTTAGCTTGGCAACAGTTTCGTGCTGTGTGAACACATCATTTTTGTCAAAGAAAAGTAGCCAAACAATAAGTGCGGTTATCGTTAAAAAATACTTATTTTTTATGAGCTTCAGCAAAAACATATATCTTTATAGTACTAAATTACCTAAAAAGTCGCCCTCATCCTCTTATGACAAAAAGGTTTATTAAAACCGCGCTGTTAGTTATTTTGGTCCTGAATATCAGGGCGCAAGGCACGTTTAAGGCTTCTCAAATGAAGTATGAACGGGTAAAAAAGGCTTACACTACCAAATGGGCGGGTCTGAAAAAGCAAATGACCGATGGGGGATTTGATGCAGCAACTTACGAGATCTATTTGCGTGTTTTCAAATATGAAAAAGAAGTGCAGGTGTGGATGCGCAACAAAAGCACCGACAAATTCAAATTATTTAAAACGTATGCTATTTGTTCTTCAAGTGGAGAGCTTGGGCCAAAACGTGTACAAGGCGATGGACAAGTGCCCGAAGGGTTTTATTACATCGAAAGTTTTAATCCGGTAAGCAGTTATCATTTGAGTATGAAAGTTGGTTATCCAAATAAAAGCGATAACAAAAAAGCAACCGGCACTCCCGGTGGCGATATCATGATCCACGGAAATTGTGTGACCATTGGTTGTATTCCGATTGAGAATGATCCCATAGAAGAACTTTACATTCTATGCGTGGAAGCAAAAGACAGAAAACAAAATTTGAGAGTGGACATGTTCCCGTGTAAATTCACGCCTGAGAAAGTAAAAGCTCTGAGTGAAAAATTTCCAAAGGACATGAATACATTTTGGGAAACTCTAAAAGTGGGTTACGATCATTTTGAAAGCAATTTTACCATTCCCAAATTCAGTATCGACGCTAAGGGAGAATACGTTATTACAAAATGAAATACGCTGTAATTTTTTCATTTATTATTTTTGTTGCGTGCACCCGCAGCACTGTGGAAGTTGATCCAACCGGTATTTTGGATAAAAGCAAATTCATTGACGTATTAAAAGATAAAGCGCTTGCTGAAGCCGCGCTTAATGTGAATGCGAAAAATGTAGGCGGCGAGAAATACGATTCGGTTTACAATTTTAATATCTATGGAGAGCATGGCGTTACCAAAGCGCAATTTGATTCTACCATGAAATTTTATTCGGCACGCCCTGCTGAATTAAAGGAATTGATGGATTCTGTTCTTCAGAGTCTGAATTTGGAGAAAGCGAAACGTTAATGTAGAATTTTGAACATTAATTCGCGCATCAATTCTCCGCTACTCAAACTACTATTATTTACTCCCTTGCTTTTGAGATCATATTCTTTCAAATAAGAAAAAATATGTTTGAGTTTTGGAACAGGGTAATTGTGCGCGGCACGCATATAGCCATCCACAAAATATGGATTCACTCCAAGGGCTTGCGCAGCAGAGAATTTTGATTTATCATGGAGAAAATGAACTTTGAGGATCTTGGTATAGTAACCAAACAAAGAACTCATCAATAAAACCATTGGATGTTCTTTTTCGTTGGCGCCAAAATAATTTACGATCTGGTTCACTTTTAATACGTCTTTATTTCCAAGTGCATTTTGCAACTCGAATACGTTGAACTCTTTACTGATCCCAATGTTATCTTGCACCAACTCCGCGGTAATTTCGCTTCCTTCTTTTAGATTGATAAATAATTTATCGGTCTCGTTCGCAATTTTACTAAGATCATTTCCCAAAAATTCCGCCATCATGAACGCGGCCTTCGGATTGATCGCATGTCCTTTTTGCTTTACATAACTCGTGATCCACTCAGGTAGTTTATTATCGTAAAGTTTGTTGCTCTCAATGTAAACAGAGTTCTTTTGTAAGGCTTTTCCAATAGCGGAACGTTTATCTATTGTTTTATATTTGAAACAAAAAACCAAAATAGTGGAAGAGAGTGGAGCCTTCAAATAATTCAAAAATGCCTGGGTAACTGAGCTATTACCCGAGGAACCTCCTTCATCATCACCGTCAGCGCTTTTTTTATTAAGTTCCTTTATATTTTGCGCCTCTTTTACAATAACCACCTGGTAATCGCTCATCATCGGAAATTGTTTTGCTAAGCCAAGAACAGTTCCAAGATCAACTTCTTTTCCGTACACCACGTTTTGATTGAACTCGCGATCGGCTTCACTTAAAGCGTTATTCTCAATGTAATCACTGATCACATCAATGTAATACGCCTCTTCCCCGCTCAAAAAATAAACAGGTTTAAAGATCTTGCGTTTCAGATCTAAAAGTATTTGATCTACCTCTTTCACAGCAATGAATTTAAACATTTCCCAAGTAAAACAGGCTCATATTTTATTCTTATTTTTACAATAGTGGAAGTACGTTTAGACACATATCTTTGGGCCATTCGCATGTTCAAAAGCCGTACACTGGCGTCGAGCGCCATAAAAGGTGGACGAGTTAAATTAAAAGATAAAGCTGTAAAGCCTTCGCACACAGTTTCTATTGCGGAAAAATATACAATTACGATTGATAGCGATTACAAGAAAACAATAGAGGTGGCAGAATTGATAGATAAACGAGGTTCTTTCGAAAAGGTAAAACACTGCTACGTAGATCATTCTCCACCACTGGAGAAAAAAGAAAAATTGGAAAGCATGTTCTACAAGACCAATGTAAAAACTGAAAAGGGTAGTGGGCGTCCTACTAAAAAGAACCGCCGCGATCTGAAGAAAAAAGGTGGTTGGTTTTAATTCACTAAAGAAATATCGAACTGTACCAAGTCAATAAATTCTTGTACACGCTCTTCAACATCTTTTTGAGATAGTCCAATTAAACGCTCTGTTCCAAAACGCTCAACGGTAAAACTTGCCATAGCACTACCAAAAATAATAGCGCGTTTCATATTGTCGAAGCTAATGTCTTTTGTTTTTGCTAAATAGCCAATGAATCCGCCTGCAAAACTGTCACCTGCGCCTGTTGGATCAAATACTTCTTCTAAAGGTAATGCAGGGGCAAAGAATACTTCTTCTTTATTGAATAATAACGCACCGTGCTCACCTTTTTTGATCACCAATACTTTTGGCCCCATAGCCAACACTTTTTGTGCGGCTTTAACTAATGAATATTCTCCCGATAATTGACGCGCTTCCGAATCGTTGATCGTTAACACATCAATCATGGTCAATGTCTTTTTTAGATCATCCATCGCCACATCCATCCAGAAATTCATGGTATCTAATACGATCAATTTTGGACGCTTACTCATCTGGTTGATCACTTTTTGTTGCACGGCGGGAACTAAATTCCCCAACATCAAAAAGTCGCAGTTTTTTGCAGATTCCGGAACAATTGGATCAAATTTTTCCAATACATTCAATTGTGTGTCTAAAGTATCGCGCGTATTAAGGTCATTATGGTATTTTCCGCTCCAAAAAAATGATTTCTCACCCTTCTTAATTTGCAAACCATCAAGACTAACTCCCTCTTTTTTAAGGGTGTTTAAGAACGCTTCAGGGAAGTCGTCGCCAACCACCGAAACCAGGTGCATATCTTTATGAAAATAGGAAGCCGCCAAAGCGATATATGAGGCTGCTCCGCCGATGATCTTATCTGTTTTTCCGAAGGGTGTTTCTATTGCGTCAAATGCAACTGTTCCAACTACTAAAAGACTCATTTATAGGGGTTTGTTAAATTCAGGGCAAATATATTGTTTATTTCGTAAATCTGCCTTAATTTCGCATCCCTAATCAGAAAAATTCCTTCTTAGCTCAGCTGGTTAGAGCACGTGACTGTTAATCACGGGGTCCCTGGTTCGAGCCCAGGAGAGGGAGCAAAAAGCCGCTAATTTTAGCGGCTTTTTTGTTTTAAAACGGACACAAAAAAAAGCGGCTTATATGCCGCTTTAATTTTTCTAAGTATTTATAGGTTACTTCTTCGCTTTCGCGTAATTCTCTTCAACCTTTTTCCAATTGATCACATTGAAAAACGCGGTCATGTAATCCGGACGACGATTTTGATAATTCAAATAATACGCGTGCTCCCAAACATCCATTCCTAAAATTGGAGTTCCTTTGCAATCCGAAATATCCATTAAAGGATTGTCTTGATTTGGCGTGCTGCAAACACAAAGCTTTCCATCGGCTTTCACAGCCAACCAAGCCCAACCGCTTCCAAAACGTGTTGCGCCTGCTTGAGTAAAATCTGTTTTAAATTTATCAAAACCTCCAAGATCAGAGTCGATTGCTTTTGCAAGATCTCCGCTTGGCGCCCCACCTGCGTTAGGCGCCATAATTTCCCAGAACAACGTGTGGTTGTAATGTCCGCCACCATTATTGCGAATGGCAGGAGTAAACTTAGAGATGTTCTTGCAAATATCTTCAATGCTCATATTCTCCGCGCCGCTTCCGGGTATTGCGTTATTTAAATTGGTAACATAAGCCTGGTGATGTTTTCCATGATGGATCTCCATCGTTTTTGCATCAATATGTGGCTCGAGCGCGTTGAACGCATAATTTAATTTTGGTAATTCAAATGCCATAATTTTATTTTTTAATGATTAGTAAATGTTGATTTGCTGGCTTAAATATAGCCATATAATCGTTTAAACGAAAAGCGAGATGTTATTTATTTAGAACCTGAATTGCCTTTAATACACAGTTGTCGTGTTCGTTCAAATTAGGATAATAACCATCCTTATCAAAGAGGTTTCGGCCTATCAATGATTTAAGTATCAAATTGATGCCGTTAAGTTGTTTACCACTTGCTGTTATCTGCGATGAATTGTTCTTTGATGTCAAATAAGCCAGAAATTCACTGGTCATCGCGTCATCCACTTTAAATTGGGTATTGAATTCCTCAGCGGTCTTGTATTTACCCAATAGTGTACTACGTTTTTTATCGGTGTATTCAAACGCGAAAGAGTTAATAGTTCCAGTATAATACAAACGATTTACAATGGCGCTGTATTTCGCGGTATCAACCGGAACAAATACATCCGGCACAATCCCGCCACCGCCGTACACGGTTTTTCCACCGGGAGTTCTAAATTTCTTCGACTTATCAATTTTGATACTGTCCATATTGTACAATTCGCCATTCTCATAACGATCATATTCTTCGTTATAATAAGCGTCATTGCCATGGGTATACGGCTTTTGAATGCAACGTCCGGTTGGTGTATAATAACGCGCAATGGTCAAGCGAATTCCAGATCCATCCGGAAGGTCGATCTGATCCTGCACCAAACCTTTTCCAAAACTTCTTCTTCCAATAACGGTAGCACGATCATTGTCTTGCAAAGCGCCTGCAACAATTTCACTGGCACTTGCGCTTCCTTCATCCACCAGAACTACCATTGGATTATTTTCAAATCCACCTTTGGTTGTTGCCGCGTAAACTTTTTTAGGATGAGATTTTCCAACAGTATAAACAATTTGCAACCCATTCATTAAAAATTCATCGGCAAGATCCACAGCGGTTTTTAAAAAGCCCCCCCCGTTACCACGCAGATCCAAAATGAGTTTCTTCATTCCTTTTTTGCTAAGCATATTAAAGGCTTTCAAATATTCATCGTAGGTTGTTGCCGCAAATTTGCTCACTTTGATATAGCCTATACCCGGCTTCACCATGTATGCGATATCAATACTATAGAGCGGAATTTTATCGCGTGTAATTTTGAAATCAATTGGTTTTTTTAAACCACTACGCAGAATACTTACCAAAACAGTGCTTCCACTTTTTCCGCGCAATTTATCGAACACCATTTTATTACTGATCTTTTTCCCGGTCATTGGCGTTCCATCAACTGCAACAATTTTATCGCCGGCTTTAATGCCCAATTTTTCGCTCGGACCATCAATGATCGGATTCACCACGCGCACTGTATCTTTAATAATATTGAACTCTACACCAATGCCATCAAAATTCCCTTCCAAAGGTTCGTTCACTAATTCAAATTCTTTGGCGGGAATGTAATCGCTATGCGGATCCAAATTCTTTAGTAAACTGGCGATCGCTTTTTCTTCAAGGTCCTTAGGGTCTATGGTATCCACATAGTGCTTTTCAATGTAATTGATCAAACTACTCATTTTGGTACCGCTGGCTTGTGCGTAATTATTATTATTCGCAATATTAGCTGAAGAAGTGCGTTTAGTAAGAAAAAAACCACCGGTTAAACCAATGGCCAGTACAAGGGCAAAATACACGGGCATTAAAGCATTACGCTTTTGGGGTTCATTATGGCCGCTTGGCTCTGAGCTCATTTTGTACTACCTTTGTAAGAGAAACAAATGTATGCATTTGTTTGTTTAATTTACGCTCAAATTACATGATAATAAAAAGGAAGATACCCAATTATATTATTTTAACGCTGGCTGCATCTCTCCTTATTTGCCTTTCGTGTAAGAAAAAGAAGAACCAACAGCAGAACGCTAATTACCCCATCCCATATACGCCGGTAAACTTGACCATTTATCCAAACGACGCTACTAATTTCAGCATCCAGGCCATTGGCGGTTGGAAATATGTGAATGGTGCGGGGGTAATGGGACTGATCGTGTATCGCAAAACGCAAAGTGATTTCCTGGCCATCGAGCGCGCGTCACCTGAAAATCCAACAGCCCCGGGCTCTATATTAAAAGTTCAATCGGACAATTTTACTTTAAGAGATACCATCAAAAATGCCAAATGGCAGATCGTTGACGGCGCACCTATGAATAGTACTTCACAGTGGCAATTACGCTTGTATGGCACAACCTACGATGGAAATGTGTTGAGGATCACGAACTAGGTTCGTTCTTCCATTTGGTGGTAGTGATCATTCGCAGAACGTCCTTTCTAATAAAGTCTATCACCAATTTTAAGGAATCAATATTTGTTCTGGCGTCAAAATACAAGGCACCGCGCAAAAAATGTTTCGTGCTATCGGTTAAATAGAATTGAACGGACGATGCAGTGTTTCCCTCAATATCAAAAACCAATCCATATACTTTTGCGCTGTCTCTTATTACAACTGATTGGTCAATACCGGTTGCTTTTACCTGGTGTTTACTAAAGGCAAAGAAGTGAGAATCTTCTAAATAATTATTCAAATTATTGTTTACCCACAAATGCGTCATGTTCACCGTGGCTTTGAATTTTGGAAATTTCAAATTCATCCAATGCGGTTTCGCATTCGCATATCTTCCTGTATCAACATCCATCCCTTGCCTTTTTCCGATCTCTACATAAGCGTAGGTTGGAATTTCAAAACTGCATTCACTCAAGCTGTCAAATGTGCGATACGTTTTTTCAGGCATATCTATCCTAAAATAACCGCGAGGTTTTGGAGAATAAATAATTTCATCCTCGTCTTCACCACAGGAAACAAAGAAAGAAACGAATGCAATGGGAATGATAAAAGTTAACAGCGACCTTAGCATGCTATAAAAATAAACAGCATTTTGGCTTTAAAGATACATTTATAAGGATACTTATTAAGAAATGAAGTCTAAAAAGGTAGGTCTTTCGAATTCATTTCGTCAAAATTGGTGTCGCCGTCAAAACCACCTTGCAGATTACTTCCTGTATTCTCACGTTTTGAAAGAATACGAAAGTTATCGGCAATGATCTCGGTAACGTTTCGTTTTTGTCCTTCTTTATCGGTCCACTGACGCGTTTGGATCTTTCCTTCTACATAGATCTGCGTTCCCTTCTTCAGATATTTTTCCGCATTCTCCGCATTATTTCGCCACATCACAATGTTGTGCCACTCAGTGTGGTCAATGCGATTGCCGCTTTTGTCTTTATACGCTTCACTGGTTGCCAAGCTAAAACTAGCGCGCGCAATGTTGCCTTCCAAATATTTCAATTCAGGATCCTTTCCCAAATTCCCTATCAATATTACTTTATTTACTCCTGCCATAACGGTGTTAAATTTAAATATAGATACGGCTCAATTCTGAATTGGATTCAGGTTTTGCCAACATTTTATGAGTTTTTACACATTTAATGGTGGTTTACACATTTGATAACACGGAAATTTTTGAAGTCTCACGAATTTTGCTAAATTTAAATATTCAACAAAACGCAGCGCATGAAGAAAAAATTACTACTCGCACTTTGGTGTTTATTTTTTATTTCGGTTCAATCGCAAACCTTTCAATGGGCAAAACAAGCGGGCGGACCATTAAGCGATAAAAGTCAGGCAATCGATATAGACGACGTTGGAAATTCGTACATCGGAGGGTTCTATAATGTGGGTCAGCCTGCCGCGGTTACGGTTTCATTTGGAGGAATCAATCCACAAACCAATTGGGGAAAGGAAGGATTTTTGTCGAAGGTAGACAAGAATGGAAATTTTGTATGGGTGAGAGAAGCCATTGGTGGTTATGATGAACGTGTATTAGGCGTGCATGTAGATAGGGTCAATAATTTTATTTATGCTACAGGTACAACCTGGGGTTGGGGAACTCCCGATAACGATATCAATTTCGGGTCATGTTTTGATGATAATATTTACGGGCAATATGATCAAATATTTTTAGGAAAGTTTGATGTGAACGGAAATTGCCAGTGGTTAGTTACTGCCGGGGGAGACAGTGATGATCACGGATTTGATATTACAACCGACTATTGGGGAAATGTGTACCTAGCCGGTTTTATTTCGGATGCTAATTGGAACGCAACACCGGCCGCTTTTGGATCTATTATGGTGAACGCACCTCTGGGCGATTCTTTAGCTTTTGTAGCAAAATTGAATTCGAATGGAATTTTTCAATGGGTGCGTACGTTTGGTGGATGCGATTCGGAACGCGATAACAAAATTGAAAGCGATAGCGCCGGGAATGTTTATGTTACCGGGGGATTTTACGGTACGAAGTCATTTGGTACAACTACGCTTACAGCCGCCGATCATGATATTTTTGTGGTGAAGTATGATAAGAATGGAAATTTCCAATGGGTGAGAACTGCTGGAAGTCCGTTAGATGATAGAGCAAATTCAATTTGTATTGATCAAGCGCAGCAAGTTTACATCACCGGCGAGTTTAGAGATTATTGCGTGTTTGGTACGGATACATTGAACAACAACGGTGGACCGGGAGGAAGAGATATTTTTGTTGCGAAACTAACGGCGGCAGGGAATTGGAAATGGGCAAAGAAGGCCGGATCGAGTGCAGGTGGAGAAAGAGGAAATGGTATTTGTACAAATAACAAGGGAAATATTTTTGTGACAGGAACATTTGCCGATACGGCGAAGTTTGGAAATAATATTTCCTTGATCTCGGCGCCAACCGTAACTGTGGATGTTTTTGTGGCGGGTATTGACAGTCTTGGAAAATGGCGTTGGGCTGTGAAGGGTGGAGGAATGAATGAGGACAAGGGCAACGGTATTGCTTGCGATGATTCGTGTTACGTTTACACAACAGGTTGGTTTGATGGTGCGGCAACTTTCGGTGCAAATTCGCTTACGAGTTATGGAAGCAAGGACGCTTATGTGGCAAGAATAAAAAGCGACTGCTTCACTTACACCACAGTTACAACAGGAATTGATTACCTGGCATCAAATAAATGGACGGGAATAGCATTTCCAAATCCTGCAAGCGAGCTTATTCAGTTAAAGATAACCGGCGATAATTTTAATTTGTCGAATGCCAGGATCCAATTTGTGGATGTACTTGGAAGAAATATAAACATAACACAGGTTGATGAAAATAGTTTGATTTTTGATGTATCTTCGTTGAAGGAAGGAGTTTATTTTGTGATCGTGAGTGATCAATTATATTCTTCCCGCATTAAGTTCATTAAGAAATAATCTATGAGTACGTTTATCAGTGTTTCTCTTTTAATTCATGTTAGTGTTGGTTGCATTGCTTTGCTTTCGGGTTTAGGAGCGATCTTGCTTCGTAACAAGGTGAAGATCCACAAAAAGTTCGGCATCGTTTATTTTTACGCGATGACCGCCGTGTTCATTACCGCAACCTATCTTTCTGTTCTTGGCGGAAACATTTTTTTGTTCTGCGTTTCTTTTTTTACCTACTATTCAACGCTCACGGCGTATCGCGCTTTAAAATTGAAAAAGCTTCATCTTGATCAGAAGCCAACGAATTTAGATTGGGCTATTGAGGCTTTTTTCGGATTCATGCATGTGTGTTTTGTGGTATTTGCGGTTTATATTTTCGTTAAGGGAAATGTGGCCTTCGGAATTATCAGCGCGGTGTTTGGTGTGTTGGGCTTGCGTGGAAATCAAACCAATATTAAGCGTTTGCGTGGAAATTTAGTATATAGGAATTATTGGTTACTTGCTCACATCGGGGGTATGTTAGGAAGTTACATTGGGGCGTTCACCGCCTTTTTTGTAAACAACAATAACCGATTCTTTCATTTGCCTCAACCGCTTGCCTGGTTAGGGCCGGCGGTATTTATCGCACCGCTTATTTTTTATGAAGTGAGCAAGCATCAGAAGAAGGCAGGGAAGTTTAAAGAAGCTTGATCTACTTCCCCATTTTAATTCGCCCGTATTCTTCATCACTCACCGATCTATTCTTGTAATTATTGTTTTTCAGTCGGCCGAACTTATAATTTAGGGCAAGCATGTAATTATGCGTATTGTAGCGCGAGCGGTATTCGATGGTATAAAGCGGAATGTTACTTTGCCCTTTCATGATATAAGAAGATAAAATATCATTTGCCATAAAACGCACAGTAAGATTGCCATCAAAGAACGTTCTTTTCAAATTGGCATTCAACATCGAAAACGGTTTTGAATTAAAGATCCCATCAACAGCCGAAGACGTATATTCGTAATTGATTTCTAATGAGAACAATTTCTTAAAACGGAATTCGTCATACAGATAAATGGAAAAGGTGGGTTTGTGATTAGTGATCTTCACGCCGTTTTGAACATAACTAAATGTGTTGAGGAAGTATCCAAAATAATTGGCGGTGGTCCACCAACTCAATTCATACGGAATAGTAATTCCGGCCGAATACGACTCGCTACGATCAATATTTTTTGTGATGCCGGTGAACGCTTCGGTGCTGTCGTTCACTTTTTCCACAACCAGTGTCATAGCTCCCTTTGTTGTATTGTAGCCAAATGTTAGGTTCGCTTCTTTCATATAGATCAAAGAGGCTTCAATGCTGTTTGTGTACTCTGGTAACAAATAGGGATTTCCTCTTAGCGACGAAAGTGAATCAATGTAGTTAATGAAAGGATCAAGGTCCTGAAAAGTAGGGCGATGAATGCGACTTGAAAGTGTAATTGAAGTTGTGAGATCTTTTGTAAAATCATAACCAAAAAATCCGCTTGGAAAAAAGTTGATGTATTTGCGATCGATGATCGTTGTGTCGAGTGTTTTTGAATATCCATCTGATTTTGTCATCTCCGCTCTTCCGCCAATTCGCATATTCACCTTTTTAGTTTTGTAGCGTAGTTCGCTGTAGGCCGCAGTAATATTCTCACTGAATTCAAAGCCGTTCAAGTAATTTGGGTCAGAGACCCATTCTCCGTTGGATAAATTCTCGAATTTAATATCACTGGTTTTTCCGATGTAGGAGTTCTTTAAACCGCTTTCCAGTTTCCATTTTTTAGTGAAAACATTGGTGAGATCGACTTGAGCGCTAAAGATCTTTATATCGTTTCTATTTGAATTTCGTTTTTCCTGGTCGGTTGTAAACGAAGAATGCGACGTATTCTGACCGATATTGGAAACTGACCTGGACACAAAGTTACCGTATTGCGCGGCGGCAAATAACTCAGTACCTAAGGTGTCGAACTTTTTTGAGTAATTGATATTTGCACTGTTATTGATCTGAAAAGGATTGTGCGTGGTGGTAGTTTTAAGGATGTACTGCTGAATATTGTTTTGCTGTATATCGTTTTGATTATCTGTATTTCCCTTTTTTGCTTCATAAAATCCATTGTATTGGATGGCGATCAAACTTGTGCTGTCTATTCTATAATTAAATCCTGCGCGATAATAATTTGTGTTCGAAAAAATTTGTGTTTCGTAAATAGAATTATTCATTTCAACATGTGTGGTATCATTCACATCGTACTTACGCTTGTATTCATCCGAATTCCATTGTTTACCCACACTTTTTCCATAGCTGATATTCGCGCTCCATTTCTTTTTGGTGTAGTTGAAACGTAATCCGCTATAACTGAAAAAATATTTTCCGTAAAGTGTATTTTGAATAAGATTTACATTGTAACCTTCCAAATTATGACGCACCGTAATGATATTGATCACGGCTCTGCCGGCTGCATCATATTTTGCCGATGGATTTGCAATGATCTCAATGCTTTTGATATCCGAAGAAGGCAATGATTTTAAAAGATCAACAGAAGAAAGTAATAGTCCATCCAAGTAAATGATGGCGGTTCCTTTTCCAAACACAGAAACCTGATCGCTGTTATTTACGATCACACTGGGCGATCTTCTCAAAACATCCAATGCAGTTCCTGCCGCGGTTAAACCGGTTCCTTCCACATTCACTTTCACTTTTTCTCCATCCATTTCAAAAAGCGGTTTTTTGGCGCTCACTGTTACTTCCCCAAGTGTGTTATCCTCTTTTAATGAGATCTCATTTAAATTATAAGCAGAATCATTTCCTGTTCTGTAAAACGGTTGGTAATGATCCTTGTAGCCGACAGAACTTATTTTTAGAAGAACTGAATCTTTTGCAATACCAACAATTGTATATGCGCCATTCTCAAACGGCGTGCCTTTAATAAGCGCGGAATCTTTTAGGCTTAAAATAACCGCGTTACCAAATTCCAGGGGCTTTTTGTTGGCCATACTTACGGTTCCTTTGAGAGAATAGCCCGGGTTTTGAGAATAAAAGTTCAACACGAAAGCAAAAGTGAGAAAGCCGAGTAGTGTGAACCTCATAAGTCAAAACTATAATAAGAAACAGTAATTTGGTTACGATATTGCGTAAACATATATAAATACCTAGGTTTTAAGCTATTGTGATTCAAAAAATCCGTAAAAAATTTGCATAATTAAAACTTTGCGCTTACATTTGTCGCCCGTTCTAAAATTCATTGGGAGCTTAGCTCAGCTGGTTCAGAGCACCTGCCTTACAAGCAGGGGGTCACTGGTTCGAACCCAGTAGTTCCCACTCTAACAATCAAGCCTTTAGGTAATCCTAGAGGCTTTTTTGTTTTGGCTGGGTACAACATAGGTGCAACATTTCCTCTATAGGATAGTCTCGATTGGCTCTTTATTGACAATAATAATCTGTGATAAGAGCAGGTCTTTTAATGCATTTGTTGCTAATTTTATAAGTGAACTTGACTATCACTTTTAAAAGCCGTTCCTATATAAATTTAGCTTGGTTCCAAAAAAACCAAAGAAATTAATCTTTGTTACCCATGAGCAAATTGCAAGAAATCGAAAGGAAATTAATTCAGGTGAATGACGCCGTATTTCAGAATGTGTGCGACGCCTTATTGTATTTTACTGAATCGAACTATCCAAATTTAATGCGTTCTGGAAGTCAAAAAGGGAAACAGAAAACCACAAAAGGAACTCCTGATTCTTCATATCAGTTACCTAACGGGCGATATGTGCTGGTTGAATACACCACGGTTGAAAAAAAAGACAGCAAGAAAAAGTTTATCGGAAAAATTGGGGCTGATATTGAGAAATGTTTAAAGGAAAAAGTTACTGGAATAAAAATAAAGGACATTTCCAAGATAATCTACTGTCATAATTCAACCCTGACACTGAAGGAAAAAACTGACATTATTAATAAGTACAAGGCCAAAAAGGTGAAAATCGAAATGAAGGACCTTGGAGATATTGCGTTGTCTATTTACGGTAGGTGTCCGCATGTTGCACGTGAGCTTTTGGGCATCAACATTGATTCGGGTCAGATCCAAACTCCAAAGACATTTTCTGAAGAATACTCGTCAAACGGCTTTGCAACAACAATTACGAATAAATTTTACTATCGTGAAACAGAACTTGCGAATTTGGTTGCTAGTATCAACAGTACGCCAATTACAATATTAACGGGTCCACCTGGCGTCGGTAAGTCACGAATAGCGCTTGCCGCTTTTGACAAACTGAAGGAAGACAAAAAACTGAAATACGTTTTTTATTGCATTTCAAATAAGAATGCTCCAATCTTTGATGATATGCGATCATATCTTTTGCCTGATAAGAATTATGTTGTTTTAATTGATGACGCTAATCGGCAACTTAATAACTTGTTGGCAATTTTGCCTCTTCTGAAAGAAAAACGAAAAGGGTCAATTAGAATAGTGATAACCGTCAGAGACTATGCATTTGATGAGTTATTTGAAAAATGTATCCAACATAATCCTGAGATAATACCGCTTAAAAAATTTACTGATGATCAGCTTACGGAGATACTTAAAAGCGACGATTTCAATATAACAAACCAAGACTATATTCGGAGAATTCATGAAATCGCCGATGGAAATGCACGTTTGGCGATTATGGCAGCCACTCTTGCCAAAGAGAAACAAACGTTACAATCGCTTGCAGATGTTTCAGAGCTCTATGATAAGTATTTTTCCCAAGCGGTTAAGGATAAGAGGATGTTAAAGGATAAGACTCTTCTTAAAACAATGGGAATCGTTTCGTTCTTTTACTCAATTGATCGCACTAATCGTGACTTCTGCGATCCTTTACTAAAATTGTTCAACCTTGATTATTATAAGTTCAATGAAGCAATAGACAAATTAGAAAAGCTTGAGATGATCGAAACTTCTGCGGATTTTGCTGTTGCGAAGGTCTCCGAGCAGGTCTTGTCGACGTACTTCTTTTATAAGACGTTTTTTAAAGATTCTCTACTTGATTTCTCCATCATTCTAGATAACTACTTTGAATCATGCTACGGTAGAATTCCAGATACAGTTATTTCTTCGAATAATACGTTCGGGTATGAAAATGTCTACAATAAGATTACGCCTTCATTGGATGCTTTTTGGAAGAAAATTCAGAACGATGA
Source organism: Bacteroidia bacterium (assembly GCA_044229315.1). Classification (GTDB taxonomy): domain Bacteria; phylum Bacteroidota; class Bacteroidia; order B-17B0; family Aurantibacillaceae; genus Aurantibacillus. The sequence continues at coordinate 194,447 of JBGATG010000002.1, read as the reverse complement.
GAATACAGCATTTAAGTTCCTCGATCTTTTTTGGTTTTACAGGCCTGACGATGTGTTCTCATTTGTTTATATGAAGAATGCAGCAACCAAAACTCCCAAAAAATCCTCATATTTATTTATAGAGAATAGCAACCGTGAATTCAGTTATGTGAACGATCGTTATATTGAATTATTATCAGGTTTTTTCGATCATTCTAATGAACATTTTTCGACATCAATTGAGTTAGCATTTGATTACACAAAACGAAATCCGAAAGCTTATACTTCTCTAATTGATAAAATCAGAGAATCCTGCATATTCTTATATGATGATCAAAAGTTTGGTTTCTTTCGGCAGAATAAATTGACAGAGTTTCTAATTGAAAAAAGCGAAAGGGATTCTTTTTATACCGTAGCACTTTTCGAGATTCTGCCGAAATTTCTTAAGACGTCGAACCATGTTGTAACTTCTGGGCGAACGAGAGGCATGATTAGGATGTATGAATTTCAAGCCCCCAATATTATTGAGATTAGAGAATTACGAAAGAAAATTTGGCAACATATCGATTCACTTTTTTCGAGGAATGGGCAAAAATGCATTAGTTTTTTATTTTCCTATCTGGAGCGATCACAGATTGAAGTGATTGAACTTTATAATTATGATATTGAATTTCTTGAAGTGTTGATTAGGAAGCATTTTAAAATTGAGGATTTTGAGCATTGTTATTTGGTTCATGAACTAAATTATATGTTTAAGCGAATGAATATTTCCGATAACAGATTAATTCAGTTCAAAACTGTTTTTAATAATGACACCTATAAACTGTTTCGTTTATTAGATCACAACAGGTTTAGAGACAAGGAGTATTTTGAGTTTAATGATTATACAGAATATGGACGGATTAAGGAAGATGAATGGAGAACAGTTCTTTTTAAAGATGTGTTAACCTTTAAGGATTTCTATGAAAAATTTAAGTATTTAAGTGCATGGAGGCACAAAAATCATTCAGATTTCTATCAGGCTCTCGACATGATTTTGGAAAATAATGCTAGAATTAATTTGCAGCTTGGAATTGATTGTTTAAAAGAAATTATTAAAGACAAAAACGGATCATATACCCCTTGGCTTAGTCTTGGAGTAATAACTGCGAGCAACAACGTATCTCAGATAGAGAAATTTCACTCATTTATTTTAAATTCTGAATTTAAGTTTAAATCTATATGGATGTTGCGATTTTATAGATTCTTGCCTGAATCAATGGTGGATAAAACTCATACAAATGGACTATGTAGAATTTTTACTGAGTTAGACGGCAATTTGACACACTTCGATATTTTTCGATTTATCGATAAATTCATCAAAATTGATAAGGGCATTTTTCTTAAATTATTAAAAATAATTTATCAAAAAAACGAGGAAGGAAAAATTAGAATTATGCTAGAACCCAATTTTTTCCAAAGTCACATTGAAAAGTTTACAAATAATATCGATTTTCTTAAAAAGCTGTATTTGCAACAAGATAAACTCGACAATAATTTCGATTATGATTTGAAAGAATTTTGGACAGTCTTAGAGAGAGATCGAGCCTTCTTTTTAGATTATATAAAATTTATTTTGAAAGATCGCTATTCCGTTAGTAGCTTGGACTATCATCTGATGTCTCACGTCTGGAAATTACCAAAAGCAGAAAATCTAGTTAAGGATGCTCTAATCTACGTTGCTTCACAGAGACTTTTATCAATCGAAGAGCACTTTGGTAATTGTTTTTTTAAGCACCTTGACGCATCAAGTAAAGAAAAATCTATAAAAGTCATAGCATCATTATTTAAAAGATTTAAAAAGGACGTGCGACAAATTAATATGTTGTTTGATATAGTAAGACACTCTTTTAAAGAGAATTTGGAATATTTCGTGCATTTATTTTTGTTGTATAATTCAGACGTAGATTTTTTCAAAAGAATTACATTTCTAAATAATTGGTTTTCCTCAAATGGTGATATCGTATGGGGTGACGTGCGGAAAGCAGAGTGGGAAGTGATCTTAAATCTTTTAAACCGAATAAAGGAAAAGCCTTATAGATTCGCAGGTCATAAAAGTTATATAAGGGAACAAATACAAATGGAACAAAAATCTGCAGATAGTGAGAGAAAGAGAATGTTTATGGAAAATAGATGGTAATGTTTTCTGCTAATTTTGGGCTTCAAAAATTACCAGAAACTATGTCTCCCTACGTTTGGAAATTTGGGACTCTGTATCAAGGCAATTCTTAACATTTTTTGAATGGTAGTATTCAAAATAATTTCACTATCTATGTGTATATCAAATTAATACGAGCATTTTTCTTTAATATTTAATGGCACTATTTCAAGAATCTAGAATAAACTTGCTTTGTTTACATATATTTTGTGTAAATTTGAAACTTAACTTATAAGTTAACCGTAAGAATAGTGAAGAAAACGATTTTTTTAAGGCGATATAAAGAGTTTTCTAAAACAGTATTCTATACGCTGCATGTTGAAGATGAGAAAAATCATGAAACAGACAACTTTTTATTAAAACATGAATCTATTGATAAATGTAAAGAGGACCTTGCGATAATTACACAGTATATTACAAAAATCGGAAATGAAACTGGGGCTTTAGAAAGATATTTTAGGCCAGAAGGGAGCGCACTAGCCTTACCCATTTGTGTTTGCCGCCTAAGGCTTTATTGTATTAGATGTTCTGATAGCGTTATGATCTTAGGGAATGGTGGAATTAAATCTGCGCAAAAAGTAAAAGACTGTCCAGAACTATACCCACATTTTAAATTGATGAATAAGGTCGCTAAAATGTATAAGAGGAGAGTCATAGATCGTAAAATCATTCTAAAAAACAAATCAATTTCAGGCAATTTAAAATTCAAATTATAAAAAGTAAAGTATGAGCAATATATTTGACAGAATCGCAGGCAAAACTTCAAAAGAGGCAAAGCATTTTGTAAATAAATCTTTTGATATCGCAGACCAAATACACGTTATTTTGGAAAATAAAGGAATGTCTCAAAAACAGCTTGCAAAGGAATTAGATAAGTCAGAACCAGAAATTAGTAAATGGCTAAGTGGTGCGCATAATTTTACACTTAAAAGTATTGTGAAACTCGAGTTGATATTAGGTCAAGATGTTTTAGTAACTCCATTATCATTTGAGAAAAAAATTGATGAACTCCGAAACAAAGCACACAGCCTAGGAATCTCCTCAAGGGTTAATTTAATTGCTGAGAGAAAAAAATTTGTTGTTGTAAAAAAGAGCATTCTTTCTGGTGTTGTTAAAGAGGGCGAAAAGAATCGCGCAAAGCAAACACCTGAAAAACAATTGTGTGACGCATACTAATAGATTTTAATTATGGTTTCAAAATTTACAATAGAAAAAGTCAAGATGCTCAACATGGAAATCTTTTCATTTTCTATAGAAAATTACACATTGAAGGAAGAAGTAACCTCCTTTTCATTTGATTTTGATACTGAAATCAAACTAGATATTAAAAATAAATTGGTTTTTCTTTATTTAGACATTAATGTTATAGCCCAAAAAAAGAATAAATCCAAGGAATCTGTTGGGCAACTAGACATCGAATTCATTTACTTAGTAGAGAATTTGAATGAACTCATTGAAAAAAGAAAAGACCTTTATCAAATTGATTCGACAATGAAACACATCCTTGGCGGCCTCGCGTATTCATCATGTAGAGGTATTATGTATGCTAAAGGAGCAGGGACAATTCTTGAGAACGCTATTTTGCCAATTGTTAACCCAGCGAAATTGTTTAAGGCAAATATACCGAACGCTTTAAATTAAATTTTACGTAATCGGTGCCTTTGTGAATTGATTCAAACTAATAAAGAAACCAGTTACTTAGATCACTTAAGAACATTTGTTTCAAGCTCTTCGTATAATCTGATTTTTCTGTAACTACCCTACTAAAGTTTCCTTAAGAGTACCTAAGTATCCCTAAGGATTCTTAAGAAAAAATTCTATCATCATTTGCGCTTCAAGTGGGCTATAAATTCGTTTTCTCTTATTTTTCTTAAGTAAAAAGGAGATTTTAACAGATTCCCGAAAAAAATAATTGCGTGAAATGCCCAAAAGGGTGTAAATCTCTTTTGCGGTCATGAATTTTTCAATTTTTTCGGACATATTGTTTTTTTTAAATGAGTATGAGATCGAAACCAATTTTATTTTCTCTACTACAAAAATTACAACATTCTGAGAGCTTGAGTTGATCCAGCTAAATAGATTGAAAAGCAGTTGATTGGTAGAAATTTTTAATAATACGTTTGTAGTGGAATCCACTACAAATCGCTCTCGGGCAATTAAACTTAATCTAAAATTGTTTCACATTTTTTTGGATAATTAATTTGTTTCGATAGATTTGGTATAAACAATTCCGACAATTCATGAAAACAAAATTCAGATTATTCATCGCTATTGTAGTTTTAATTACTACAACTACAAACAAAATTTCTGCACAAGGTGGAGCAAAATGGTCTACTGGCCTTAATGGGATCGGTAACGGTGAAGGCTTGGGTACCAGTAATAATTTCCCTTTGAACTTTTATACCAATAATTCTCAACGAATGAGTTTGAGCACAACAGGTGTTTTGAAAATAAATGGTTTGAGCGGAACGAGTTTTCGTTTTATTCAGGCGGATGCGGCTGGCAATTTGGTTTCTTTTCCAATGGGAAATGCTACTGATGTTTTGTACGGCAACGGGACATGGGGACCTTTACCAGCAAGTGCAAGCGCTTGGAACGTTGTTGGGAATAATTTAATTAGTACTAACAGTGGAAACGTTGGAATTGGGAATCCTAGTCCTCAATATAAATTGGATGTAACAGGAGATGTTCGGATTTCAAACAACCTTTTAGTTGGGGGGGGCATCATTACATCGCAGACCGTTAACGCCACAGGTGAAGTTAGAGGTGGCGGCGGAATTATTTACAATGATATTAGTGTTGGAGCCAACGGAAATTTTGGCGCAAATGTGAATGTTGGGAACAACGCATCTGTCGCTAACAATTTAAGTATTGGACCTGTAAACACGGATTTTCAGTTGAGTTTAACTCCAGCAACGGGTCCTAATCCGCAAGTTTTCAATTTTGCTAAGATGACAAATCTTCCGCCAACGCCAATTGCTACTTGCCTTGTAAACAATTTTACTCCACCAGCGGTAAATAATTTTGGAGGTGTGATCACTCTGTATGACCTGAATACGCAAATGGCATATTCGACTGGTGGGAGCATCCTCGATATCGGTGCAAAACCAGGATCATCATTTATTACAAGTAGATCAACACCTTTAATAGTAAATGCAGATTGTCCACAGGATATTTATTTGATGGGTCCAAAAACAGGAGTTGGAACTGCAAGCCCTTCAGAAAAGCTACACGTATTAGGGAATTCAATGGTGGATGGAACTAGTTTTGTGCGAACAGGTAATAGCGACGCATTATTAATAAATGATCAAAGCAATTTAAATAGTTTTCGTGTTAAAAAAACAGGTGCTACTTATGTTGGACCCAATTTGAATTACAGTAATGGATCCATGTTAACCGTTGCACAGCCAAATAATAGTGACTTGGCATTGTCGTTAGTAAATAATAATTCAACTAATGCTACGGTTCAGGATTTCTTTAATATTTATGGAAATGGGTACACTGAAATAAAGGTATATAACCCAATGGGAATGCCTTCGCCGGGCGGATCCCCTAGAGCATTGACAATAAAAGATGTATCAACTGCAACGCCGAAAGATATTTTTGTTGTGAATTCGGATGGTAAAACTTATGCACGTGAAGTAGAAATAAGTTTAGTCACAACTTTTCCTGATTATGTTTTTGCAAAGGATTATAAATTGAGAACAATTAGTGAAGTATCCGAATTTATTAGTGTTAACAAACATTTGCCAGGTTTCGAAAAAGCGGAATACTATGAAAAAAACGGATTGAATGTAAATGACATGTTTGTGAAACAGCAAGAGAAAATTGAGGAATTAACTCTTTACATTATTGAATTAGAAAAACGTTTAAAGACTGTTGAGTCAACTAACAAAAAACATAAATAGTCATGAGAAAAGTAATAGTATTAATGCTGGCTTTGGTGGTTGGCTCAAACTTTTCCTTAAAGGCGCAAAGTGTTATCGCATTTAGCTATGATAATGCTGGAAATGTGATTCAGCGTAAATTAACTGTGATGCCCCCTAGTCAGAGACCGGGGTTTCAAAGCCCTCTATCACATTCGGAGCAAAAGGATTCTTTAAATCAAATCGAGTTTAAGGTGTTTCCAAATCCTACAAACGATTTAATAAATATAGAAGGGCCGTTACCTGAGGGAGTGGTAGATGCAAAGTTATATTTGATAAACAATGGTGGGCAGGTAATGAAATCCGATATCTACAATGGAACTTTAAAACAGGTTATTGTAAATGATCTCAAACCTGGGATTTATTACTTGGAAGTAAATTACTCCAAAAAACATTCTTCGAATTACAAAATTATTATAACGAATTAATTGTTATGACAAAACAAATAATATTTTCTCTTTTATTTGCAATTGGTGTTTGGTTTTCGTTTAACGCACAAAATCAACCTGTACTGATATTCGGCAGTAACTATGGTGCCATTACCACTGATAAATATGAGAGAGCAACTCAAAAAATAAATTTAAAACCGGATCCTAATTCGACTAACCCGGGATTTAAATTTAATGCAAATCAGTCCCCGAATAATTTACTCAATTTAAGTATTTCTACATATTCCGCTAGTTTGGTTAATAGTAACTATGTTGATCCGACCCTGCAACCATTCACGGGTTTTGATTCAAATAAAGCTTTCTCACAAAATGATGGGGTTTACGATGTTACGCAGGATGGACAGTTTACTTACGATCTTCCCATTATAGTGTCTCCAGGTACGAGCGGAATTCAGCCGAACATCAGTATTTCCTACAATAGTTTCGGGGTTAATACTACTATGGGAGTTGGTTTTTCCCTAAAAGGCATTTCCTGTATTTCGAGAACGAATCGAACTATTTTTGAAGATAAAAAAAATGCACCTATAGATCTAAGTGCAAATGGGGATGTTTTTAGTTTAGATGGCAATAGATTGGTATCAGTAACAGGGACCTATGGAGGACCAAATGCTACATACAAAACATTGAATGAGAATTATACCGATCTAACTTCCATTGGAAACACAAATAATGGACCGGATTATTTCACGGCTACAGATAATGCAGGCAACGTATTTGAATACGGAAATGGGAATAACTCGAAGTATGTTGGAGTGGGAGATAACACTGCTCTATCTTGGTATATAAGTAGAGTTACTGATGAATTTGGTAATTACATGCAGTTTTTCTATAAAAATACTGGTGGAGAAATTCTGATAGATCGCATCGAATATACTGGGAATTCAAATTCAAATTTACTTCCGTATAACAAAGTGCAGTTCGAATACATGGAACGATCTGATAAAAACACTTTTTATATAAGTGGAAAAAGTTTTAATAATACGAAATTATTAAAGTCCATTAGCTCTTATGATATTGATAAAAATCTAGTACATAAGTACTATTTCGATTACCAATTTAGTATATATAGTTTACTGAATAAAATAACTGAAGTCGATTCAAAACAAAATGAATTAAACCCAATTGTATTCCAATGGGGTAAACCTGAAAGTTATATTCCCGGTAAGTTAGGCGCATGTTCCACTATTGGCGCAGCGGCAAAAACGGATCTTAGAAACGTTATCGGCGCGGATTTGAACGGAGATGGCTATTCAGATTTATGCGCTTATTATTCGGGTAGCAATGCCGAGATTAAGTCGGATTTTAATAATATGTATTCCTTCCCGCAGTATGCTGCAAATAATCCCCAAATAACTTTTCTTCAACCACCTGGGTTTTACCCCGGCGGAAATCCTGTTAATCAAAATTCGATTCTTTTGTCGATGTCAAAAGGAGACTATGATGATAACGGCGCTGAAGAAGTTTACGCTATCACGTGCGATCTAACGTCATTTGTAGTTATAGCAAATACCGCAGTGTATGATAAAAAGAAATATCATATTATACAGTATTTATATGATCCGGTTGCGGATGCGTTTACTGGAACTGATATTATAGATATCAACCAAACAAATGATATCGATTTAAGTAATTACGATGAAACTCAAACTACGTTTGCGACAGGATTTCATTCAAATCCGAAGCCGTTTTCCGTAGATTTTATCGATCTAACAGGCGACGGCATTAAAGATATTTTAATAAATGACCAAGAAAAACTGAGAGTTATTGTAAGGAATAGCAAATTTGCTGTGACTGGAACAACTATTACTTTTAATTCTGGTATTTATAGTAATGTGCGCATCGGAGACATAAATGGAGATGGGAAGGAGGAAATATTTTTATTTAAAGCCGTAAATGCTGGTTTATACACCCTAGACGTATTAAGTTTTAATCCGCAGTCAAATACGTTTAGCGCAATAGTTTCTAACATGCAATTACCAATGCTTTCCACAATGGGACTTCTACATTTTAATTCCATTGATTTAGGGGATTACAATGGAGATGGAAGGACTGATTTGAGTCACGCAGTCTATGGAAATTTTAACAAAAAATTGAATGTATTCTATTCAACAGGTATGGGTTATTCTTCAACACCTGATATAGTTGTACCAGTACAGTCAAATGTTTCAACCAACTTGCAAGATTGGATGATCTATTCTAAGGATGTTAATAGTGATGGAAAAAGTGAAATTATTTTTCGAGATTTTACGAATCACGTGAATAACGTCCCAACTGATTACTATCAGTATTTGATTTATTTTAATGGAAAAAACTATATTAATGGCAATCTAAGCCCTCTAACTGCGTACGGAAATCTAACGACTTATGGTGACTTTAACGCTGATGGATTAATCGACGAATATTCAACCGCAACTACGGCATCACTAGATTACTTAGATTTCAGTTACGAAAATAACACTAAGATAGCCTTCTTAAAAAAGATCATTTCTCCAAAAAATGAAATCGATCTTAAGTACAATTATCTTAGAGGAAATGGTGCTTTCGAAACAAGCGATGTTTTTAAATACTATGAGAATGATCTAAATATTGTTGTGGGCTCTGGAATAGGTGTTATAAATGCACCACCTTCCTATGTTGTTACGAGTTTAAAAGATAATCTTAACGACTTTAGATTTAGCTACAAAAATGCAAATCACGATTTTGTTGATAATAGTTTCTTGGGATTTCAGGAAGTCAACAAGATTGAATTAAATACTATGTTGGCGTCGAAAATTAGTTATACTTTCGATAATGCGATTCATAAAATAACTAATTTTGAGTCAATCGGAGGTAAGGGAAATATTTATTTAGCTCCGTTCGGTAACATACAAATGAAATACTTCGATATTAACACGGGATTAATATCATTTAAAAGTCTTAACAAAAATACTTACACTCAGCCAAATTCTAATTCAAGTTATAATTTCTTGACACAAACAAAGGTTCAATCTTACGATTATTTAAAATCATCTAACAATCGTACCACAACTAACTTTGATGTGAATCAAAAAGGAAGTGTGACATCACAATTAGAAGAGAGCCATGTGTGGGGTACCAATAATTTAGTTCGATCAACTGCTACCAACTTTCAATATCAGTTTTTTAACGGATATTATAAAACAAAGAACGTAAAAAGCACGTTTACTCAAGCGAGTGAAACTCCCTATTCTCGGGAGATAAGTTATTTATTTGACGCAGCCGGACATATTGTTTCGATGATTCAAGATGTAACCAATACTTTTTCAGCGGTAACAACAAACTATTCACAATTTAACGTGTTTGGAAGATCCACAAACGTTTCAGTTTCTGCGCCAGATATTCAATCGAGAACCTCATCCCTGTTATATGATGTAACTGGCCGATTTGTCGTAAAGAAAACAAATGCAATAAATGATGTTGAGGAATTTGTTTACAGTCCCACATTCGGCAGCTTGATTGAATCGAAGGACATTAATGGATTAGTTTCAACATTTAAATATGATGGGCAGGGTAGGCTTATAGAGTCAATATTACCAAATAACGCAGTAAATAAGGTGAAATATCAATGGAATTCAAATGGCCCATTTGATGGATCACATATTGTAACCACTAATAATGAAGGCGATTCTCCAAAAACACAAACTTTTGACAAAAACAGCCATTTGGTTAAAACCGAGTTGATCGGTTTAAATGGCAATCCTATAGTCTCTGAAAACACGTATAATAATTTAGGACAAATTATAAAAACAACCTCAGCGCACTACTCAAACCAGAGTACATTCCCATTTTTTCAGTACAATTATGAGCAAAATTTTTTTAGGAGACAAAAGGAAGAGTGTTTAATAGAAACTAGTAGTAATTCAAATAGTAAGTACAGAATCATATACGAATACAATCAGCCATCTGACGATAATATTTACAATATAGGCTATGTTAAAACAACTAAAAGAAATGCGCAGAATATATTGGTTGATGAGGTTACACATAAGAACAATGAGGCATTGCAGGAAACATTTGTAACTAATTTTGGCAATTCTACTCAGGAATCAGTTTCTGAATATAAGTATTTAAGTCATGGTAATCCAAAGTCTATTGATGTTGCATTTCCCGATGGTGGAGTTAACTTAACAACATTCGCCTATGATGATTTTGGGAACCAAAAAAGTATTATTGATCAAAGTGCAGGAACTACGAGTTATACATATAATAGTATAGGAGAATTAATTAGGGAAGAAAATGGAAACGGAGATTATTCATTTCAGTATGACCTTATTGGTAGATTAATCACAAAGACTGGTTCGAATTCCGGTATCTTCTCATATCAATATGCTACCTCTAACGACGGAAGGGAAAAAATTGAGAAAATTATTGGGCCTAATAATATGACTGAATTCAAGTATGATTATTTAGGACGTATGGTCGAACAAAAGGAAACAATAGATTCGAAAATCTTCAAGTCCTCTTACACATATAATAAATTCGGAAAAGTAAACTCCTATACTTATCCAAATGGTTTTATTCTAAACTATTTTTATGACGGCAGTGGTATTCTGACAGACATTAAAAATAGCAATTTGACAATTTGGCACCTATCAAACGAATTTTTACCCGGTATACCAGATCAATATGTATTTGGTAACGGCATTACAACAAATTGTGTTTTCGATAACTATGCTCAGCTAAAAGAAATAAATACAGGCGCTGTTTATAAGCAAGAGTATGATTTTAATCCAGGAAATGGTAATCTACTAGAGCGGAAATCTTCTAATTTTAATTTAAATTATGCCAATAATGAAAAGTTTTTATACGATTCGAGGCAACGTTTATCTCAGGTTTATAATTTAGTTAATAATGCAGTAGTAATTAATCAGACTATCAATTATAAAGACAATGGTAACATTAACCAAAAAAGCGATGCAGGGGATTATATATATTCTAATGCTTCGCAGCCTTATAAATTACAGTATATAGACAATCCAACAAACAATATTAGTACGAACCAGTTGGATTTATCTTATAACGACCTCCGTAAAGTAAAAAAAATAGCTGAGGCGAATTCAAACAAGGAAATGAACTTTATATATGGGAATGACAATGAAAGGATAAAAATGGACTATAAAATAGGTTCTGCTAACCAATATCTGCGTTATTATACATCCAATTTTGATCGTCAAGAAAGCGGAAGCAATTTCAAAGAGTGGTGTTATGTAAAAGCTCCTTCAGGTTTGTGTGCTGTGTACTTTAATAACAATGGCAATGGTAATTTGTATTATATCACTACTGATCATGTTGGCAGTCCTATCTTATTAACCAATAGCAACGGCGCTGTTACAGAAGAGTACAATTTTGATGCTTGGGGTAGAAGACGCAATCCAACTGACTGGACCTATAACCTTGCATCCACAACCCCGATCTTAAATCGTGGCTTTACTTTCCATGAACATATTGATGAGTTCGCATTGATTAATATGAACGGACGGGTCTATGACCCAGTTTTAGGAAGATTTGTGCAGCCTGATGTAATGGTTCAAACACCGGACAATCTTCAAAATTTCAACCGATTCAACTACGCTTTTAATAATCCCCTAAAATACACAGATCCAAGTGGTAATAATGCGTTAGTTGCAGGTATGGCTCTTGCTGTTTTAATGGATGCCGTAGTTCAAGTTGATAGAATTCAAACTGGTCAACAAAGTAAATTTGATTTCAACGAATCGTTAAGTGTAGGTTTGGCATCTGCCGTAGGAATGGCCTTCTCAGAATTTTCTCCCACATATTATGGTACCTCACTTGCGGGTAGATACACGCAGCAAACTCTTTATTCGGGTGTAACAGCGGGAGTTTCTTATTTAACGCAGCAGATAATATATGACTTACTAACCAACAATCAAAAATCTTCTGAAGAGTACTTTAAAGGAGCTGGAAAAGCTGCACTAATTGGGATGGGAATTACTGCGGTGTCCCTGGCTCACAGTTATGCAACATGGGATCGATACAGCCCTCAGGAAAAGGTTGATATGCTTTCAAAAGAGTATGGCGTGGAAGTATACTATGATGAGAAACTCATGGAGAAAGGATGGGCGGCGGTTACAGACCCAAATACGAACTGTATTACATTCGGACCGGATGGCTTACAAACAAGAGCGTATGCAAGAGTAACAATGGAACATGAGCTTCAGCACTATCAAGATTTCGCAATGTCAAATTGCAATTTTGAACCAAAAGCGCCACTTGATCCGGAACCAACTGGTGTTTATAGCAGATTAGAAGGCAGAAATTATACCGTAATGTGGGACAAACTCCAAGGTGAAACTAATGCCCACTTATATGATATGAGCATTTCAAATGCAGAGAATTTACAATATAGGCATTATCGCACTTCAGCTAGAGTGCTTTACAATGGGTACGGCTATATGGGACCTAACCTAAGTAAACCAACACTAAAAATGTACATTTTGAATTTGATAAAATAATGAAACTATTCTTTGTTTTTTTTCTAATATGTTCATTTTGCGCCGGACAGAAGATAAATATTTCTATTGATTCAATTGGAATCAAAGGGGTGTATATTAAAGCGCAAATTTGTTCTGAAAAAAAGGTGAAGTATTTCACTAACTCTTCGTTACTATATTGCGTTGAGAGTGGATTCTATTATAGAATAAAAAAAGAAGGTGAGATAATTCCTTGTGGAATCATAAACAATGATTTAATGTATAAAAGAAAGTACAAATCTTTGAAGCCAGGTAATTGCAACTGTGAGGTGTTCATTGTTCCCTATATTCAAATGAGTACAAATGATATTAAGAATAAACAAAACATTTCAATTCAATTATTATATTCAGACATAACAGCCAAAAAGGATTATATATATGATATGAAAAGTGATTTCATCGACTTAAAATGATTTTATTTAGTAAATTTGATTAAGTAAAAACATGAACCCTTGAAGGTTTTCTTACTCAGTTCAATTTGTTTAATCAGTCAACTTTTTTCACAGAACATCATAACGATAGCTGGGACTGGGGTTTATGGTTATTCGGGAGACAATATCCCCGCAAACACTAGTCAGCTAATGCAACCAAAAGGTTTAGCAATGGATGCTCTCGGCAATCTCTATATTGCAGATCCTAGCGGCAATAGAATTCGTAAGATAAGCCCCTCAGGAATCGTTACTACGATTGCAGGAAACGGCTCTGCTGGATTTAGCGGCGACGGCGGAGCTGCCATAAATGCACAGTTAAGCGCTCCATATGATGTCGACGTCGATGCAAATGGGAATTTGTATATAGCCGATGGAGGTAATTTTAGAATTCGTAAAGTAAGCAACTCTGGTATTATTACAACAATAGGGGGAAACGGGACAGGTGGATTTTCTGGTGACGGTGGGCAAGCTACTTCAGCGAGCTTTTTCTACCCAGTTGGAATTGCAGTTGATGGAATTGGAAGGGTATACGTTGCGGATTGGGGTAACAATAGAATAAGAGTAATTGATCCATCGGGAATAATTAACACGTTTGCGGGAAACGGTTCTCCATCATATTCAGGAGACGGAGGACCAGCAGTTAGCGCAAGTTTATTTTATCCCGAAGAAGTTTGTGCCGATAATTTTGGAAATGTTTTTATTGCGGATAGGGCAAATGATGTAATTAGAAAAGTAAATACTGCTGGAGTAATATCAACCTACGCTGGGAATATTTCAGCGTCTTTTTACGTTGAAGGAGCTCAAGCTACCACAGTCGCTATGGATAGTCCCATAGCAGTAACGGCAGATGCGTTTGGAAACGTCTATTTAATTATAGAGAATTTTAATAGAATTTGTAAAGTTAGTCCTTCGGGTATTATTACAACAATAAGCGGCCCTTGGTTTCCGAACGGATATGGAGGTGATGGTGGTCCTGCAATTTCTGCGAAATTCTATTATCCAAGAGGATTGGTTACCGACGCCGTGGGCAATCTTTATATTGCCGACGAAGGTAATAGCAGAGTCAGAGAGGTTTGTGTTCTTCCGGCCGCAAACGCTGGATTAATACAGGGAAATGGTTTTGTTTGCCCAAATTCAAACAGCATTTACAGTATATCGCCTGTTCAGGGCGCAACAAGTTATTCTTGGAATTTACCAACAGGATGGGGAGGCTCGAGCATTACGAACACAATCAGCGTAATACCAAACACTATAGCAGGAACAATTAGTGTTACGGCAATTAATAAATGTGGACAAGCTTCAGCAACCTCAACATTCGCTGTGAGTCTTAATTCAGTGCCAAATGTCAGCATTACTTCAATTAATACATTCGTTTGTAGTGGTTCTATGACTACACTAAATGCTTTAGGGGCCAATTCTTATACCTGGAGTACGGGCTCTAATTCAATTTCAATTAGTATTTCACCTACAGCAACTTCCAATTACTCCCTTATAGGAACTGGGAGTAACGGCTGTAATGGCATTGCAGCTATTACATTGTCAGTTAAGCCACTTCCAATTCTAAACTGTTTCGCCAGCGATTACATTTTTTGTAGCGGCGAAAGTTCCACTTTAACAGGGAATGGAGCGGTTTCTTATACTTTACAACCCGGATCTTTAAATGGCTCTATCTCAATTGTCGCCCCGATTACAAATCAAACTTACACTCTGTATGGAACTGCAGCAAATAGCTGTATAAATAAAACAACAATTACGTTAACTGTTGAACCAACTCCTTCTGTAAGTTCTACTGCTCTATTTTATTTATGCAGCGGCACAGCTACCTTAAATGCGCAAGGAGCCGATACATATACTTGGATCCCGGGAAACTTAAATGGAAGTATTGCTTTGGTCAGTCCAACAATAACTACAAATTATACTGTAATTGGTACAGTCGGAAGTTGTACTAATACTTCTGTGAGTAATGTAAGTTTAGGAGTTGCGCCGCCATTGACATTGTTTACCAATAAAACATCAGGTTGTAAGGGCACATGTTTTACATTTTCATACTCATCACTTTTCAGCGGTTTAACTTATGATTGGGGTGACGGAACAACTATTCCTTCTCTATATCCTCTACATTGCTATACAACTTCAGGAAATTATCAAGTACTTGCCCAAGGATATTATACTTCAGGATGTTCGGTTGCAAGTAATAATACTTTAATTGTAACCGTATTTCCGACACCAACTGTGTCCATTGGTTTAAATACACTGACACCCAACTATGTTAATTCGAACATTGCATTTCAGAATGAAACACTGGGAGGTCAATTATTTGAATGGGATTTAGGTGATAGTTCAGCGAAAATAGCCACATTCTCTTATGACGATATCGTACACTCTTACACACCAGCAGGAATCTATTGTGCAAAATTATGGGCAACGGACACAGTTCTTGGTTGCAAAGACTCTTCGATACTTTGTTTTGAAATTTCTTGCATAAGCGACATTAGATTACCAAATGTTTTTACACCGAATAGCGATGGAGTAAATGAAGTATTCAAGTTTGAAAATGAATGTATTAAATCATTACATTGCATTATATACAATAGATGGGGAATTAAAATGTACGAGTGGGAAGGTCCGAGGGGATGGTGGGATGGGAGAACCGATTCAGGAATTCAGGTTCCTAGCGGGGTTTATTTTTATATATTAGAATATATAGATGAAAAAGGAAATCCACAGAAAAAAAATGGATCGATTAGCTTATTCAAAGATTAGGTCATTTTGCTTCAATTATTTCAAAATTACCGTTTGGGCTATTTGTTGAACTACTTTCATATGTGCCGGTTATTCGGTGAATTTTATATGATTCCTTTACTATTGTGCCTTTTAATAAAACTGTAAATGTAGTAGTCGTAGCAACATTTCTTAGTGAGATAGTTCCTTCAACTTTGTTATTATTTTTACTTAATGTTCCATCGATTCCATTTTTATAATAAATGTGTTTCATATTCACCTTATATTCTTCTCCATTGAATACTTGAGCTCCGCCACCTGTGTTTAGGTAGAGAGATAATTCGTAATTTCCAAGTTTTGGTTTTTTACAAGATTGGATAAATGGAGAGAGCCCAAAGGTTATGAGGAGCACTCTAATAGCTATAAGTAAGGAATTAGATGCTTTCATTATTGTATGGTAGTTTCAAGAGATTGTCAATTAAGCTACAAAGGTAACAAATATGGGTAACAGACAAGCAGGGGGTCACTGTCCGCCGCGGCGGACGAACCCAGTAGTTCCCACACACTATCAAGGACTTACAGACATTGTTTTGTAAGTCCTTTTTATTTGCCCAAGATTTGTACGGTTTCTGAACTGACTCAGGTCGTAAAACCTAGTAACAAATACTAAAAAAGAATGTTAGTAACTGCCTCACGGGATCATCTGTGATCAATGTAAATTAGACGTATTAAAAAACGGCATGAGTTTAATTGATAAAGATCTTCGGAAAGAATTGATCGGAGCTTCAAATAGAGTATTTGAAATAAGGAATTTTGATTTGAATAAACTTTGTCTCGAAGCTGAAACGCTAGATCAGACTTTGAGAAAGACCTTAGACTATGGTCAAACAAAAGATGAACTTCAAAATATTTTGGTCGATATTGATAATAATTCTTCAAGTGCTACGGATTTCTTTGTGAAAACTCAGGGCAGGATCCAAAGAATTATTTGTGATGAGATCCACAAGATCGATCTTGAGCTTCTGAGAAATTGATGAAAGCTTGACCAGCCGGTAGAATTTTAGTTCTACAGATCCATCACCTTTTTTACACGTTGTATAAATGCCTTATCGGCTGTGGAATGTTTTATACCAAACATTGCCGTAGCTTCAAGAACAGGCTTAAGATCCTGACCCATTTTTGTAAGGGAATATACTTTTCGTTTTGCACTACCCGTGTAGGTAATTAGTCCGATCTCCGTTAACCTTATCAATCGGTCGTTAAGAATGTTTGTTGATATTCCTTCGTTTGAACTTAGGAATTCATTATACGTACTTTTCCCCATATAAAGCATATCGCGAATAATGAGCAAGGACCATTTATCACCCACCAGGTCGATAGTGCAAGAGATAGGGCAATCAGACCTTTTTTCAACGCTGTCTTTATCTTTCTTTTTCATTGTGTACCACAAAGATAAGTAAAAACCTGAACTAAACTTGCATTTTGCAAGTTTAATTATCTACCTTTGTTTCTATAAATTTAAAAACTATGGAAACGCAAAAACAATTAACGGTTAAAGCAGTATTAGATGCATGGAATTCCAGAATAGATGCCGCTGATAAATTATTTAATTCGCTTTCGGATGAGCAGTTACTACAAGAAATTTCTCCCGGGAGGAATCGTGGAATTTATTTGTTGGGACATTTGACGGCGGTGCATGATAGAATGTTGCCCTTACTTGGTTTCGAAGCACAAGTATATCCGCACCTGGACAATGCGTTCATTAATAATCCCGACAAGTCAGTTTCTATTCCTGCCATAAAAGAAGTAAGGGAGTATTGGAAGAGTGTAAATGACAAACTTTCGAATCGCCTTAATAACTTAAGCCCGAATGAGTGGTTCGATAAACACACTTCAGTTACCGCTGAAGAGTTTGTGAAAGAACCGCACAGAAACAGATTAAATGTTGTGGTTGGCAGAACAAATCATTTGCAATACCACATTGGCCAAGTTGCCCTTCTAAAAAAATAAGCTTATGAGAAACAAGATCTTGTTTGCGCTGATCATGGGAATAATAACAACCGGTATTATTTCCTTCACTCTTATTTCAATAAATATAGGATTCAATGATAAGTTCCTGAAAATATGGCTTCGGTCGTGGGCTATGGCTTATGTTGTTGTAATTCCGGCCATTTTAATTATTGGACCCCGAGTACAAAATTTGGTAGATAAATTATTAAAGGAAAGGATAAAAGTGTAATTTTAGATACATGAAAACATCTGATTTTACAACATCCATCGTGGTTGCTAAGAGCACACAAGAAGCATTTGACGCAATTTGTAATGTTGCCGCTTGGTGGCAAGGACAGATCAAGGGAGGTTCAAGAAAACTTGACGATCAGTTCATCTACAAAATGGGCGACGCTCATTTTTCAATACAACGCGTAGCGGAAGTTATTCCGGGTAAAAAAATTGTATGGATCATTACTGAAAGCAAACTTACGTTCGTAAAGAATAAAGGTGAGTGGACAGGAACGCGCCTCATTTTTGATATCGCCGAAGAGGGTGGTAAAACTAAAGTCACCCTTACGCACAGAGGTTTGGTGCCGGAACTAGAGTGCTACGACGCATGTTCAAATGCATGGACACAATTGGTTCAAAAAAGCTTATCGAGTTTAATTACTACAGGAAAAGGCGAACAGGTTTTTTAAAATCTAGGCCATTTCAAATTGCATTCTGCTGAGTTTTTGGTATAGACCGTTTTCGTTCTTCATCAATTCCGAATGTGTTCCGGTTTCAAGAACAACACCTTTTTGCAATACCACGATCTTGTCAGCATTTCTAATAGTTGATAAACGGTGGGCGATCACAATACTCGTTCTGCCAACCATCAACTTTTCTAAAGCTTCTTGCACTAAATGTTCGCTTTCGCTATCTAAACTGCTGGTAGCTTCGTCCAAAATTAAAATACTTGGGTTCTTCAATACCGCGCGAGCGATGGCAATACGCTGACGTTGCCCGCCCGATAATTGGATCCCTCTTTCTCCAACGAGTGTGTTGAATTTGTCAGGGAAAGAATCAATAAAATCAAAAGCGTTCGCCTTTCGTGCGGCTTCTTCAATTTCCGCATCTGTTGCGTTAGGTCTGCCGTATGCAATATTCTCCTTAATACTTGCCGCAAATAAAATTACATCTTGCGGAACCAATGCAATTTTACTTCTCAACTCAGTTAAAGAATAATCTTTAGAATTTTTCCCGTCAATAAGAACCTCTCCTTGTGTAGGATCATAAAAACGCGAGATCAACGACGCGATGGTACTTTTTCCGGAGCCACTTGATCCAACCAAAGCAACCGTTTCTCCAATATTCGCTTTGAAAGAAATATCTTTCAATACAATAAAATCGGGACGAGTAGGATAGGTGAATCCAACATTCTTGAATTCGATCTGTCCGCTTTTTCCGAGTTCGTTTTTTCCTTGAGCATAAAGATCAATGTCCTCAATATTTCCGTCTATCAATTCAAACACGCGATCAGTTGCCCCTAAAGCGCGTTGTATAGAAGCAACTTGTTCAGCCAATCCACCCAATGATCCGGCCACAAATAAAGCCAACATCATAAAGCGACCAAATTCTTCCGGTTGCATCTCGCCAAATATCACGGCGCGCACCATCAAGAATAACAAAAAGAAGACCGAACCGAATACGCAAGTGATCACAAACGCGAAGAAGGATCCGCGGAAAATTCCATATTTGATCCCAAACAACATAATGTCTTTTGTTTTTCCGGAATAACGGTTGATCTCATAGACTTCATTGGTAAATGTTTTTACATTGGCAATTCCTGTCAGCGATTCTCCGACGATCACATTCGCTTCCGCAATTTTTTCCTGGAATGATTTGCTGAACTTTCTGATCTTACGTGCAAATATCAATGATACAATAGTTAATGGTGGGATGATAATTAAAAACCACATGGCCACTTTGAATTCAATGTACACGATCATCAATACCAATCCTCCAATTCCAACAACGCTCTGACGGATGATCTCTGCGATATTTATGGCAAATGCTTCTGAAATTACATTCACATCGGTAGCCATTCTGCTGCTCAATTCGGAAACTTGATTCTTAGAAAAAAAACTCATTGGCATTTGGATCAAACGCTTGTAAGTATCATCACGCAATCCTTTCAAAATATTTTCGGAAACCTGCGTAAAGAAATAAACACGACCGAAAGAAAAAACGCCTTGCACCAATAAAATGATCAATAAACTATAGCCTAATTGTAATAATAATTGCTCGCGAACATCTGTTGGAATATTGGTGTTACCAAACAATCCGAACAGCGACCCGGCTTTCATGGGAAATATCAATCCAACAGCGGCCGTTCCAAACAAAAAGAACATACCCAAAGCAAATTTCCACTTATGCTTGCCTAAATACCCAAAAAGTCGTAGTGATTTTTTAAGGTTAGCAATACTTAGTTTTGCCTTTGGAAGATCGTCTGATTTATCGCTTGTAGGTCCTGCGCCCCTGCGGCTTTTTGCCATGGTTTAAGAAATATGCGCAAAATTAGGGTTTTTTTGAGCCATTGCTGTCATGTAATTGTAATGGACCCAACCACCGGCCTCTCGGGAGCTACATTTGGCCGCTTTTAGCCCTGCTAAAAATTGTTTGTGGATCAAATAAATTGCCTATATTTGCAGTCCGTTTTAAAAAGTATAAAAATTAGAAAACATGATAAGGACGTTTCAACCATCTAGAAAGAAGAGAACAAATAAGCACGGTTTTAGAACTCGTATGGCTAGCGCTAATGGTCGCAGGGTATTGGCTAAACGTAGAGCAAGAGGACGTAAAAAGCTTACTGTAAGCAGCGAGAAAACCCAGAAGTAGTTAATAATCAGGTAATTATATATAGCCCATCCCCCAAAGGATGGGTTTTTTTATTACCTGCTATCGTTTGTGGTATTCCAGGAGGCGGAACTAAAGCTATTGGTGAACGTGAAAGTTAAATAGGCCGTAAAACCCATATTGAAGATCAGGAGATGAAAATAAGCTGCGAGTCTATGCATACTCCAATAAGAGAGATCCTGGTCGTTGGTTACCGAAAACATCCTCATCAGCATCAGATCGGGCGGCAAGCTTAACGTGATGATAGCAGTTATAAATAATACAGTAAGCAATAGGTTATCAAACTTGCGCAAAGGCCAATACAACCATTTGCGATTCTTGTTTAGCGGTGAACCCCATTTATAGATCAGGCAGTAATTGCCATTATTTGTTGGAGCCATCAATAAAAGTTCTTTGTCTTCACTGTCTCGCCTAAAACTTTCAATTGGCGCCAGGATCTTAAAACCCTTCAGATCTTTTCGGTACTTCACATTCAGATCTTTGATCTTTAAAACAGCCGCGTAAGGAATTTCTTTTTTGTAGAACTGAGAATCAATGAAACGTAAACGGTAATCAATGCAAATTTCTTTGATGTCTTTTTGTGAAAAGATATCGAGCACATCCGCGTCATCTTCATCTATTTGCTCAAAGGATTGATTGTACAATTTTAAATTGGAAAGAACTTTTTTCTCATGAAAAAGATCTCTGTTCAAAATGTTGTACACTTCGCCTATCACATGATCTTCATGTTTGGCGTTTTTGATCCTGCGCTTTAAAAGTATCTCCGCTATGGAAATGTCCTTTTTCATTTAAAAAGGAATGATGGCAATACCAACAGAGTAAGGAATAATTCCTTGCGGACCGTTCTTAGTGAACACTTCACTAAAATAATAACTCGCTGTAACAGCAAATTGTTCCACGCCAATTCTTACCAATACGCCATAGCGCAGGTAATTCATGTTTTTGGTATCGTAAAATTTAAAATGTCCTTTGTCGTCAAACACTTTTCTGAAATCGCTAAACACATAACCAACCTTTCCACCTATCATGATCTTGAATTTTGAAATGGTTTTGGTGCGGAAACGCAATTCCAAAGGAACTTCAACGATTTTTTGCGCGAAGCGATTGATGGTATACGGATTTGTTTTTGGAACGATCTCGGTAACGGTATATTTTTTTGTGCTATCGTAACGCGTTACAAAATCGGCGTTGCTGTGAAAATTATGAGAGAAAAAACCAATACCGTACCCTACACTGAAATTAGAACGTCCCAAGGATTTGTCGAACATCAGCGCCACATTAAAACCCATGCTCTTCCACGACATATTAATTCCCTTTGGCGGATTTAACCAACCTGTGTGATTCACTTCAAGAATGATGCGGTCGCTGGGCTCGCCTTTGTAATTCTTCATATCGTACTCGTCCTTGTCTTTTGTATCATTTTCCTTTGACTTTTCCTGGGCCAAAGCAAACGAACTTAAAAGAAGAAAAATGCAGAACGTATAGGCGGTTTTTTTCATAGATGAACAAAAACAAATATACGGAATTTTAACAATAATTCTTTGTGACTGCGTTCGGGAATTTCATAAATTGAGCAAATTTTTTTGAATGAAAAGACTTTATTTTGCTTTGGTTACTTCTGTTGCGCTCTTTACTCTTTGCACAGCATTTGTATCAATGAGATACCACAGTAAAAGCAGTAACGGGATCACCGGACAAAACGGTTCACCTGGAGAAGGCACATGTTCAGGCTGTCATTCAGGTGGCGCAACAACAACTACAGTTTCTATAAACGCCGTGCCTGCATTCACCAATAACGAATATGTTCAAGGGCAAACGTATACTATTACAGTTTCTGTAACAGGAACCGGTTATACTAAATTTGGATTTACAAGTGAGATATTATTTACGCCAAGCAATACAAACGCAGGCGTGATGTCGAACCCCGGCGCTGGAGTTGTTATCGCAAATGGACCAAGCGGAAGAAAGAACGCTATACAAACATCACCACAAACCGGTGCGGGAACGTATGATTTCACCTATCAATGGACAGCGCCAACTAATGGATTTAATGTGAGAATATACGCTGTTGGAAATTGCGTAAATGGCAACGGAAATACCAGCGGAGATTTCGCGCGAACAGCTTCATTATTTCTAACAACGCCAACAATCACCGCTACCGAACAACAAAACTTAAGCGCTCTTAAGGGTTTTAATGTGTATCCAAATCCGGCGCAAAATAATATCAATGTGAATTACGGTTTAACCGACAGTAAGCATGTGAGCATTAAGCTTTGCTCTATTACAGGCGAAGTTGTTGCAGAGCTGTTTAGTGAAACTCAGGAAAGCGGTATTTATTCTAAAAAACTAGATATTCCGGCGGAAGTAGCCTCAGGTATGTATTTCCTTAAAGTGAACACTGATTCTAAAACAGTTGCGCAGCGTTTGGTGAGTGTCCGATAAACGGTCATTATTTAGCCACGAATCTCAGCAATTTTCTCTAAATCAAGATTAGTGAAATACATAGCAGGAATTAAGCAGGCTCTATTCGACTCTATTCGATTAAATTAGTGCAATTAGTGGCTTAATTTTAAAAATGTTATTAGATTTGTTACTCTTAAATAGATCATGCATTTATCAGAAAAGGTTAAAGAGATAGCGGAGTCGCAAACCATTGCGATGGCGCGTAAAAGCCGTGAGCTTAAAGCACAAGGCATCGATATCATTAGCCTCAGTTTGGGCGAACCCGATTTTAAAACTCCGGATATAATCAAGAAAGCCGCGAAAGAAGCGATCGATGGAGATTTTAGTTATTATACTCACGTGTCAGGTTATTTAGAGTTACGTGAAGCGATCTGCAAAAAATTCAAACGCGACAATAATTTAGATTATACCCCGGATGAGATCGTTGTTTCAACAGGAGCAAAACAAAGTATCGCTAACGCTGTATTATGCGTGATCAATCCAGGCGATGAAGTGATCATACCCGCGCCATATTGGGTAAGTTATTTGGAGATCCTGAAATTAGCAGGTGGTGTTCCGAAAATAATGAACACAACTATTGAAGCAGATTTTAAGATCACTGCAAAGGAGTTGGAAGCGGCTATCACGCCAAAAACACGCATGATCATGTTGAGCACACCGTGTAATCCAACAGGAAGTGTGTACACAAAAGATGAATTGAAAGCGTTGGCAGAAGTTGTGAAGAAGCACGACGAACTTTATATCATGAGCGACGAGATCTATGAGCACATTAACTTTGTGGGAAGACATGAGAGCTTCGCGCAATTTGATTTTATCAAAGATCGTGTGATCACCATTAACGGTGTTTCAAAAGGGTTTGCAATGACCGGATGGCGCGGTGGAATTTTGGCGGCTCCAAAATGGATCGCGCAAGCCTGTGATAAAATGCAAGGACAATTTACATCGGCTACAAGTAGCATTACACAACGTGCGATGCACAAAGCCATGGAATTGGATTACGATACATACATCAAGCCAATGGTTGAAGCGTTCAAAAAACGCCGCGACCTTGTTTTGAAATTGATGAAAGAAATTCCGGGATTAAAAACAAATACACCAACGGGAGCATTTTATGTTTATCCTGAAGTGAGTGCATATTTTGGAAAATCGTATAAAGACATGAAGATCACTAACGGCACCGATCTCACGATGTTCCTGTTAGCTGAAGCGCATGTGGCTTTAGTTCCGGGCGCGGCCTTTGGCGATGATAAATATATTCGTTTCTCTTACGCTACCAGCGAAGAGAATTTAACCGAGGCTTTAAAGCGCATGAAAACTGCTTTAGCTAAATTAGCGTAAGTTTACCCCGATGAAAAAATTCGCTATCAAGAAAGACCACATCCGCGAGATATTCAGATCCTTCAACAATTTAAACGTGCTTATTATTGGCGACGTGATGGTGGATTCTTATTTGTGGGGAAAAGTAAATCGCATTTCTCCCGAAGCTCCGGTTCCCATTGTTTCAGTTTCCAGTAAAGAAGTAAGATTGGGTGGCGCTGCAAACGTTGCATTGAATGTGCAAGCGCTTGGTGCAAATCCAATTTTGTGTTCGGTGATCGGCGTTGATATTGAAGGACAACAATTCTTAGATCTTTTAAAAAGACAACGCTTGTCTCAAAAAGGGATTTTAAAGAGTCGTGACCGTATTACAACTGTAAAGACACGTGTGATCGGAAATAAAGCGCAATTGATCCGTGTTGACGAAGAGAATGAAGAAGATATCACACAACACGAGACAAATCAGTTATTGAATTTGATCTCTTATATCATTCAACATGAAAAAATTGATGTGGTGATATTTGAGGATTATAACAAAGGGTTGATCACGCCAAGGCTTATTCAAAAAGTGGTGGAACTTTGCCGCTCAAAAGGAATTCCAACCTGTGTAGATCCAAAGAAGAAGAATTTCCTTGCCTACAAAGGTGTAAGTTTATTCAAGCCGAACTTGAAGGAACTGCGTGAAGGATTGAAATTGGATATTGATACCGATAACATCAATGATCTTCAGAGAGTGATCAGCAGTTTTAGAGTAAAACAAAAATTGGGAACCGCTTTGGTAACGCTTGCTGAAAAGGGAGTGATCACCAATTCAAGAAAAGTAAAAGAACATTTACCGGCCCATATTCGAAGCATTGCCGATGTGAGTGGAGCAGGTGATACAGTGATCAGTGTAGCGGCTTTATGTCGCGCCTTAGATTGCAATGAAGTATTTACCGCCGCGCTTGCAAATCTTTCAGGCGGCTTAGTGTGCGAAGAAGTGGGCGTTGTGCCTATCAGTAAGGAAAAATTATTGGACGAAGCTTTGGAATTGGAGTTCGTTAAGGGCTAAAAGAATTTTGTGGGAATTGACATGCAGGGAGTAACACCGTACAACACCAAAGACTCAAAAAAAGAGCAGGTAGCGCAGATGTTCGACAACATCGCGTTTCGCTACGATCTGCTTAATTCCATTTTATCATTGGGAATTCATAAAGGTTGGCGCAAACGCTGCGTAAAAGTTTTGCGCGACCAAAAACCAAGAATGATCCTGGATGTTGCAACCGGTACGGGCGATTTTGCAATTCAGTGCGCTAAATTGAATCCTGAAAAAATTATTGGTGTAGATATTAGTGAGGGAATGATGAAGTTTGGAAGAGAGAAGGTTAAAAAACAAGGATTGGAAAAGCTGATCACATTAGAATATGGTGATGCCGAAACACTTTCTTTTCCCGACAATACATTCGACGCGATCGTGGTTGGATTCGGGGTACGTAATTTTGAGAATCTGGAGAAAGGACTGGTCAATTTACATCGGGTTTTAAAGCCAAATGGTCGAATAGTTATTTTGGAATTCTCAAATCCGAGGAACGGATTCATCCGTTGGGCTTACAATTTTTACTTCAATAAAGTCACGCCTTTTATTGGTCGTTTGTTCTCAAAAGATATTCGTGCGTACACGTATTTACCCGAGAGTGTGAAGGCGTTTCCTGACAATGAGCGCTTTACAGATATCCTTACAAAACTCAAGTACAAGAATAGCACATACAGCAGTTTGTGCTTTGGTGTGTCGGCTATGTATCAAGCCACTAAGTAGGCTATTAACAATTGGGGCAAATTATCAACAATAAATTTTTCTAATCTATTTTTTATAATATTTACCGAAACTAAACAAACACAAGATCTATGAGTGAAGAAGTAGAAAAAAACGACAGAGGGGATCTGTTCTCGAAATCAGTTAGAGCAGGAAAGCGTACGTATTTTTTTGATGTAAAAGCAACGAAAGGAAGCGAGTATTATTTAACCATTACAGAAAGTAAGAAACGTTTTGGAACGGATGGAAAGTTTTTCTACGAAAAGCACAAGATCTTTTTGTACAAGGAAGATTTCGAAAAATTCGCTGATGGATTTCATGAAGCGATAGAATATATCAAAGAAAACTCACCGGTGATCGAAAATCCGGTAAATGATCATCAAAGCAACTCATCTTCGGATGTGAACTTCGAGGATCTAGGAAACTAATTTGTAAGGGCGAACGTTTGTTCGCCCTTGTTTTTTCCACCCTTTTTGTTAAATTTTAAGGTTAAATCAAAATTTTGACCTTGTTTTTGCTTTTGTTTTTGCGTTCAATCCATGTTTTGCACTAATTTTGAACTGCTTGAAAAAGTTAAACACATATTTGGCATTTTTTTTACTTGTGGCGTTTGCATGGGTAATAACCCCGGCTCACACCATTCACGATCTTTTTGCCGATCATCACGATACTGCCGACAATTTTTGCAAGCTCTATCATTCGCATTTAGGAACACACATTGAAGAGCAGCATACACATTGTGATATCTTAAAATTGGATTCTCCGGTTTATGATCTCACAACTTTAGTTTCTATTCAATCTGATCAAAACATCATCAACACGTCTGTTGCTATTTATAAAGCAACTGTTCTTCCGGTTGATCTTTCTTACAATTTACCTTCCCGCGCGCCTCCCGTTATTTAATTTCTAAATCGCATTTAAGCGGGCTGTCATCCTGAGCGTAGTCGAAGGATGAACAGTTTTCAGAAATTTTATTAATCAACAAAGAAATTAAATGAAACGCGTATTATTCATCGCTGTTCTTTTCAGCGTATATATATATAAAGCCCAAACGCTCACAGGCTTTATTAGAACAAAGGCAAACAAAGAAGCTTTGCCGGGAGCAGTTATTTACTTACCTGATCTTAAAAGTGGAACAACGTCAAAGACCGACGGAAGTTTTGAACTAAAGAAACTACCAAAGATCAGAACCATTGTTCAGGTGAAATTGATCGGCTACAAAACCTATGTGCAACAGATCGATCTTTCGACCGACACACAATTGGAAATTGAATTAGAAGAGTCGGTGATCGAAGCAAACGAAGTTGTGGTAACAGGTCTATCGCGGGCTACAGAGATAAAACGTAATCCGGTGCCAATGGTGTTTATTGATCAACACTATTTGAACGAGAATACATCCACAAATATTATTGATGCAATTGCAAAAGTGCCGGGTGTAAATGCTTTGCAAACCGGGCCCAACGTGTCGAAGCCTTTTATTCGCGGTTTGGGATACAATCGTATTTTAACCTTATTTGATGGCGTAAGGCAGGAAAGTCAGCAATGGGGAGATGAACATGGTGTTGAGGTTGATCAGTATTTGATCGACAGAGTGGAGGTAGTAAAAGGTCCGGCGAGTTTAATTTATGGCTCGGATGCGCTGGCGGGAGTTGTGAATTTAATTCCGGCAAATCCGGTTTCTGATGGAGAGATCAGTGGAGCTGTACAGGGAAATTTTCAAACTAATAACGGCTCACGCGGTGGGTCATTCCATATGAATGGAAATCAATCCGGTTTTATTTGGGGTGTACGGAGTTCTTACAAAGAAGCAACGGATTACAAAAATAAATTTGATGGGCGTGTTTACAACACAGGTTTTAAAGAGAACAATGTGAATGCTTATGTAGGTTTGAATCGCAAATGGGGTTATTCGCATTTGAATTTTAGTATGTATGATAATTTTCAGGAAATTCCGGATGGCAGCAGAGATTCGAGCTCACGAAAATTCACAAAACAAATTTCGGAGGAAGATACAGTTAGACCAATTGTTCAGGATTCTGAATTGAACACCTATTCCATACATGGCGTTCATCAGCGCGTTCAACATTTCCGCATATTTTCCCTAAGTAACATTTTTATTGGACAAAGTAAATTAGCGTTACGTTTGGGTGCTCAGCAAAGTTTCAGGAGAGAGTTTTCGCATCCTTTGGCACTGGATGTTCCCGGATTAAGTTTGAAGATGAACACACTTACGTATGATGTGAAATATTTTTTCCCGGAGAAAAATAAGTTAGAGACTATCCTTGGCGTGAATGGTATGCAGCAATCAAACGACGCGAGTGCGGGAACAGAATTTGTAATACCGTCGTATTCTCTATTTGATATTGCTCCGTTCTTTTATGCGAAAAAGAATTTTGGAAAGCTTGATATCTCGACTGGCGTTCGTTATGATAAACGCATGTTCAAAAATAAATCCATGTATTCGAGAATGGATACAGTAAGTGGATTTGAACAAACGGTTAGTGATTCAACCGGTGCTATAAAACACTTTGATAATTATTCCCACACCTTCAACGGATTTTCTTACAGTTTAGGGTTTACCTATAACATCAACAAGAAATTTATGCTCAAGCTAAACGCTGCAAGAGGATACAGAGCGCCTAATATTTCCGAGATCAGTGCCAAAGGTGTGCATCCCGGAACAGGCTTCCAGCAATTGGGCGACGAGAATTTAAAGCCTGAATTTAGTTTTCAAACCGATCTTGGATTATTTTTTGAAAGCGAACACGTGTCGGCCAGCGCAGAAGTATTCAGTAATATGATCACGAATTATATCTTTAATCAGAAGGTAAGAAGTTTATTGGGAGGAGATTCTATCTATGTAGAAACCGGAAACGCATATCCTGTTTTTAAATTCATTCAAACCAAAGCGCAATTGATTGGAGGAGAAGCACGACTAGATATACATCCTCATCCTTTGGATTGGTTGCATTTTTCAAACGCGATCTCCTTTGTCCAAGCCACAAATTTAGGCGGGAACGGAGCTATTTTAAATGATAGCAATAAGTATTTGCCATTCATTCCGCCATTACATACGTCCTCCGAATTAAGTGCAGAGTTCCTTAAAAATCTTGGTCCGCTGGAACATTTGTTTATTAAAGTTGGTTTGCAATATTATGCGCCTCAAAACAAAGCATTCCTGTCTAACGGAACCGAAACCAAAACAAGATCTTATACTTTATTGGATGCTGGAGTAGGAGCGGAAGTGATCACCAAGAAAGGAAAAGAACTTTTTAATTTTGGTTTTTATGTGACGAATTTATTGGATGCCGCTTATCAATCCAACATGAGCAGACTAAAGTACTTCGATAATTATCCGGAGAATGGAAGCGGTCGGTCTGGAATTTTCGGGATGGGAAGGAATTTTAGTTTTAAGGTGACTGTGCCAATCAATGTGAGAAAAGGCACTTAGCTATGAAAATAAGTGAACACCAACTCCGCCTTAGCCCGACCAATAATTTCTGTTAATTGCTCCAGGCTTGCTTCTTTTATACTTTGCATCGAACGTAATTCGATCAATAATTTTTGCGCTGTTTTTTCGCTGATACCTTTAATTTGACTTAGTTCAGATTTAAAGGTCTCGCGACTGCGCTTATTTCTGTGATGCGTAATTCCAAAACGATGAGCTTCATCGCGAATGTGCTGGATTATTTTTAAGGTTTCACTACGTTTATCCAAATACAGAGGAATTGGATCTTCCGGAAAATAAATTTCTTCCAAACGTTTGGCAATTCCGATCACCGCCACTTTTCCAACTAAACCAAGTTTTTGCAAACTGTTCATCGCTGCGCTTAACTGTCCCTTGCCTCCGTCGATCACAATTAATTGAGGCATGGGTAATTTTTCTTCTAACACACGGGAGTATCTTCTAAAGATCACTTCTTCCATGGTTGCAAAATCATCGGGACCTTCCACAGTTTTTACATTGAAATGCCGGTATTCTTTTTTTGCGGGTTTACCATCAATAAAAACAGGCATCGCACTCACCGCGTAGTTTCCCTGGATATTACTATTATCAAATCCTTCTATGCGTCGCGGTTCTTCTTTCATGCGCAGATCTTTCATCATAGTTTGCATAATGCGACTAACATGTCTTTCGGGATCAACAATAGCTGTTTGTTTATCTTGCTCGTGTTTATATTCCGTGGAATTTCTCCAACACAGATCCATTAATTTTTTCTTGTCACCAATTTTTGGAACAACATATTCTGTATCCGGTAATTTCACTTCAGGCTCAAAGGGCACAAGTATCTCTTTGCTCTTCGAATTAAACCTACCTCTCAATTCCACCATAGCAAAAACCAAAAGTTCCTCATCTGTCTCATCCAATTTTTTTCTCAACTCAATGGTTTGACTTTGCACGATAGTTCCATTCATTATTTTGAAGTAAGTCACATAAGCCGATTTTTCATCGCTCACCATGTTAAAAACGTCTGTATCCGTGACGGAAGGATGCACAATGGTTGATTTTCCCTGGTAAGCTTCCAGCAATTCAATACGCTGTTTTAGTTCTTCGGCTTTTTCAAATTCCAATTCTTCTGCCGCTTTTTTCATTTGCGTTTTCATATCGCGAATAGCAAATTGAATGCCCCCCTTAATGATCTCGCGGATCTCTTTGATATTTGAATTGTAATCTTCTTCTTTTTGAAATCCAACACAAGGCGCTTTGCAATGGCCAATATGATATTCCAAACACGGACGGAATTTTCCTTTATCAATATTTTCCTGTTTCAGATCGTACGTGCAATTTCTCAAAGGAAAAGTTTGACGAATGATATCCAAAACGCTACGCATGGCTTTTACGTTCGCGTAAGGACCAAAATATTCGGAACCGTCTTTTATTTTCTTGCGTGTGTAAAATACTCTTGGAAAACGCTCGTTTTTAATGATCACCCAAGGGTAGGTTTTATCATCACGCAAACTTACATTGTAGCGCGGCTTCAAGCTCTTGATCAAATTATTCTCCAATAAAAGCGCGTCCAATTCTGTGTCCACTTTGGTAGTTTTGATGTCGTGGATCTTTTTTACCATCAGGGTCAAACGCGTATTGTTATGATCTTTGGTAAAATAACTGCTCACCCTTTTCTTCAAATTTTTGGCTTTTCCTACGTATAAAAGGTTGTTTTCCTTGTCGAAATACCGATAAACACCGGGGGTATCAGGCAAAACTTTAAGAATGGTCAAAATATGCTCAGGAAAGGCAGGAATCACATGATAAAGTTATCAATTACTTTGTCAATTTTTGATATATTTAGGACTTAAAATAAGCTAAATGAAGAAAGTTATTGCATTGTTGGTAAGCGTGGTTTTTGCGGCTCAGGCCCAAACCCCTATGAAGCCCGAAGAGAGATTGCCTTTGAATCCTTTAGTTAAAAAAGGCGTTTTAAAAAATGGATTAACCTACTACATCCAAAAAAATAAAAAGCCGGAAAATAGAGCGGAATTGCGCTTGGCCGTAAATGCAGGCGCCACTATGGAAAATGATGATCAACAAGGTTTGGCGCATTTTGTAGAGCATATGGCTTTTAATGGTTCAAAAAATTTCAAGAAAAATGATCTTGTGAATTATTTGGAAAGCATTGGAACAAAATTTGGTCCGGACTTGAACGCATACACAAGTTTTGATGAAACAGTGTACATGTTGCAAATTCCAACCGATAAACAAGATATTATTGACAAAGGTTTATTGATATTAAAGGATTGGTCGCACAATCTTTCCTTTGATAGTCTTGAAGTTGAAAAAGAGCGCGGTGTTGTTTTAGAAGAGTGGCGTTTGGGTCAAGGCGCCATGGAACGTATGAATCGCAAAACCTGGCCCGTGATGTTCAAAGATTCGCGTTATGCCGAGCGTTTGCCTATTGGAAAACCGGAGATCTTGAAAAATTGCAAGCAAAGCGTATTGAAACAATTCTACAAGGATTGGTATCGTACCGATCTTCAGGCGGTAGTTGTTGTTGGTGATATTAATGTGGATGAGATGGAAAAGAAGATAATTGCCATGTTCTCGGATATTCCCGCGGCTACCAATCCTAAGCCGGTTAAACAATGGCAGGTGCCCGATCAAAAGGATTTTCGCGTAGCAGTGGCAAGCGATAAAGAATCCCCTTACAATATGATCCAATTGGCGTACATGCAGAAGGAAAATAATGTCACCAGAACTTACGGAGATTTTCGCCAAACTATTTTGCAGGAATTGTATAACGGAATGATCAACGCGCGTTTGAGCGAATTGACCAAACAAGCAAGTCCGCCATTTATGTTCGGTTACACGGGATATTTCTCAATGGTAAGAAGTAAAGCGAGCTATGGAAGTTTCGCTATCACATCTAACGGAAAAGAAGTGAACGCTTTAAAAGCTTTGATCACTGAGAACGAGCGCGTGAAACGTTTTGGTTTTAATCAATCGGAATTGGATCGTCAGAAAAAACAATTGATGACCAATAGTGAGAACCAATTCAACGAAAAAGATAAAACGGAATCGAAAGAATTGGTAATGCAATACGTTTATAATTTTCTAACGGGTGAAGCCGAGCCGGGAATTGTAAATAGATACAGTTATTATAAAGCTCTTGTTCCGGATATAAAATTAACCGAGATCAACGATCTTGCAAAAAAATGGATCAGCAACGGAGAGAATGCACTTTCCATCATGATGTTGTCGGAGAACGAAACTAGCAAGAGGCCAAGCGAAGAGGATATTAAAACCGCATTTAATGAAGCACAAAAAAACGCAGACATTAAAGCTTATGAAGATAAGGTGATCAACGAACCTTTGATAGCTAAGAAACCTGCTCCTCAAAAAGTATTTAAAACCTCTGATAGAGGTTACGGAATTACGGAGTGGACCTTGGGCAACGGCGTAAAAGTTGTGTTGAAACCTACCGATTTTAAAAATGACGAGATCCTTTTCCAGGCACAAAGCTATGGGGGAACTTCTCAGTACGGCGAGAAAGATGTATTGAATGCGGATTTCTCTAATAGCGTTCAGGAAGAATCGGGTTATGGAAAATTTGACGCTACAGCATTGGATAAATATATGGCTGATAAAACGGCACGTGTTTACCCGGGTGTTGGAACCTACGAAGAGAGTTTAAATGGTAATTCAAATAAAAAGGATTTCGAAACATTGTTACAATTGATCAATTTGATCTTCACCAAACCACGTAAGGATTCAGTTGGATTTGTGTCGACGATCGAAAAACAAAAAGCCTGGTTGCAGAACGCGGGGAACGATCCAGATCAGGTATTCCGCGATTCTATTGAGTATTTTATGAGTGGTTACCATTATAGTGGCAAACCAACCCGATTAGAAGATCTTGCGAAATTAAGTCAAAAGCGTTGTAATGATATTTTTAAGGAGCGTTTTTCAGATCCTAGCGACTTTACCTTTGTTTTTGTGGGAAGTTTTAATTTGGAGGAAATAAAGCCTTTGATCGAAACATACATTGGTGGAATTTCAGCAAGCACAAAACATGAAAAACCAATTGATATTGGTGCAAAAACACCAAGAGGCGCTTATACCAAAACCTACAAAAAAGGAAATGAGCCAAGAAGCCGTGTGAACTTGACCTGGACAAATGGCACATTTCAATACAGTCGTCAAAGCCGATTTGAAGTTCAGGCACTAATGAAATTATTGAATATTAAATTGCGCGAGAATTTACGTGAGGATAAAGGCGGAGTTTATGGCGTAGGAATTTATCCTGCTATGACCTACACGCCGAAGCCCGGCCTGCAAGTAACTTGTGTATTTGCTTGCGCTCCTGAGAACGTTGATAAGTTGATCGGTGCTGCAAAAGATGAGATCAATGATGTGAAGAAGAATGGAAGTAACGATGAGAATTTGACAAAGGTAAAGGAAGGTTTCTTGAAAGAGCGCGAGCTTGCTTTAAAGGAAAATAATTTCTGGTTGTATTATATTTCGGGCGTTGAAAGTACAGGAGAAAGTTTAACCGACATTGATAAATACAATGATTGGGTTAAGGCTTTGAAGAAGGAGGATTTTAAGAATTACGCCAATAAATACATTTTGGATAGCGAATTAAAACAGTTCGTTTTAAATCCTGAGAAGTAACTCTGGACCCTGAGATAGAAAATAAAACAGTATTTGTTGCGGCCCTCGACTGGGGTTTGGGGCATGCAACACGCTGTGTTCCTATCATAAAGGAGCTTATTTCTAAGGGAAATACCGTCATTCTTGGTACAACAACTTTAACCGACAAGATCTTTAAACAAGAATTTCCTAACCTTGAACGTATTCAGTTACCTGAGTATAATATTTCCTATAGCTCCGTACTACCACTTTGGTTGAAACTGGGATCGCAATATTCCAAAATCAAGAGAGTGATCAAAGAGGAGAACTCAGTTATTGAAAAGTGCGTAAAGGAGAAAAAGATCGATGTGATCATTTCCGATAATCGTTACGGATTGTATTCTGCAAAAGCAAAAAGTATTATAGTTTGCCATCAACTCAATTTAAAGACTCCTTTCTTTGAAAAATGGTCGAACAGCACACATGTAGATCTTTTAAAGAAATTTGACGAAGTGTGGGTGCCCGATCATGAGGAAAAAGCAAGAAAGTTGGCGGGTGAACTTAGTGAAAATGTATTTGAATTGAATTGCAGATATATTGGGCCTTTGAGTAGATTGCAAAAAAAAGAGGCGGAAATAAAATACGACCATTTGTTTTTATTATCGGGTCCTGAACCAACTCAAACTGATCTTCTGAATAAACTGGCCGAAAAACTCCAAAGTTACAATAGAAAAGCATTGATAGTGACCAGTTCGGAAGAGCAACCGAAATTAAATAAACATATTAAATTGATGCGTTTGCCAACCACCGAGGAGCTGAGCGCTGCTATTACGCGTTCCAAAATAATTGTATGCAGAAGTGGTTACAGCACCTTAATGGACCTTGACCTGCTCGGTAAAAAAGAGCTGATATTGATCCCAACAGGCGGGCAAACAGAGCAAGAGTATTTAGCGGAATACTGGAGTAGGAAATTCAAAGCGGTGCATTTGCCAGAGGATCAATTGGAATCTTATACATTTTAGAAACAGAAACCGCAAAGGGCCTACCGCCTGCGCAAAGTTTTTGAGCAAAGGTCGCAAAGAATTAACTAACCGCAGAAATTGCTAAGAAGGCTAAGTGCTGCGCATGCGCAAAGAAGAGGATTGTTTACACTCTTTACGAAACCGGTGGTCTCTTTATTCTTTTAAATAATTGTGATTAAACCCCGCGCTCTTTGTGTCTGCTTTGCGTAAGTGCAAAGCACCTTTGCGGTTTCTGTCTTTAATTTTCGAAACGATAATGACTATAATCATTTAAGATCGTTGTCAAAAATTCCCAATCTGTTTGTTTCACGTTGTCAATTCCCAATTTTGTTTTGAGCTTATCGCCCAGTTGTTTTAAGTGTTGAGGCTGATTTTGTTTCTCGCAAAATTCCAATACTTCTTTAATGAGATTTGCCTCTCTATCGTTTAGCAAAGCCACTTGTTCGTACACGATTTTATATTCCGGTCTTTGCTCAAACAAGATCGTATCTCTCAAAGAAACGTTTGAGTTTAACTTAATAACCGTTGTGCCAGCGGCTAGATCGCCAAGTCGCTGACTATTCATACTCGCGGCAATAGAAATGATGGCCACTACCGGAGTAAAGATCGTTACATCAACAAATCGCAGCATAGAACGAACCAGGTAAGAACCAAAATTTGGCTGAGTGCCATCAAGTTTAACAACTTTTATACCCACTATCTTTTTACCGAAACTTTGGCCGTTCAGAAAGGTCTCGCAAAGTAAATGATAGATCAAAGCCGGAATAAAAAAGAGGATCATGATCCCGTACATGATAGCGTTGTAACGTTGCGCCTTTTCGTATTCCTCTGAGTAATAATTATGACTGATCACAAAATTGTAAAAGATATAGTACACCAATATTACGTACGCGTAAAAGATAATTCGGTCGATCATAGCGGCTAGCATACGATATCCAAGGCCGGCCGGTTCATATCCAAGTGCCACATTTTGCGTGGTATTTATTTGAATTTGGTCCAAATCTTTGGTTTGAATTTACTGTATAAATATATATATTTATATTCAATAGTTTTTGAGCCATTATCTTAAATCTTGGTAAATGAAAGAGATCACTTTTTTAAAGCAGAACGAAAAGAAATGGACAGACTATGAGCAAAAGCTTAAAAGCAAGGAATCTATCAACCCTGCCGATCTCACTAATATGTTTGTTGAAGTTACCGACGATCTTTCTTACGCCAATACCAATTATCCTCAAAGCCGGACTCAAACGTATATCAAT
Organism: Bacteroidia bacterium; assembly: GCA_044229315.1. GTDB lineage: Bacteria > Bacteroidota > Bacteroidia > B-17B0 > Aurantibacillaceae > Aurantibacillus. Next base: position 157,421 of record JBGATG010000002.1, on the reverse strand, counting down.
AGTTTAGCTTCAAAGGTCCATCATTTAGTATATAAGAACCGAAAAGAGAGTGGGAATAGATTCATTACGTTTTATGTGTACGAATTGCCCATGTTCTTTTCAAAATATCACAAACAATTATTTTATTCGTTTCTCATTTTCGGTTTAGCCGTAACTCTTGGAGTCGTATCACAAGTTTATGATGACAGTTTTGTACGGTTGATCCTGGGAGATTATTACGTGGACATGACCATTGATCGTATCAAGCAAGGAAATCCTCTGGGAATTTACGGGGAGGACAATCAATTCCTGATGTTCGTTGAGATCACGCTCAATAATATTCGGGTGTCCTTCGTTGCTTTTGTTTGCGGAATGTTAACCGCTTTTGGCACCTCATTTTTCCTCGTTTACAATGGTGTGATGCTTGGTTGTTTCTTTACCATGTTCTACCAATACAACGTTTTGGATAAAGCCTTGAAAGTAGTTTGGATCCACGGCACGCTTGAGATCCTCGCGATCGTGTTGGCAGGATGTGCCGGGATTGTTTTGGGAAACAGTTTTATTTTCCCAGGTACTCATACACGCATGCACGCGTTTAAAACCGCCATGAAGGACGGTTTGAAAATTGTGATCGGATTGGTACCAATATTTATGACTGCCGGATTTTTGGAGAGCTTTGTAACACGGTATACCGAAATGCATGTTGCACTTTCAATGACCATCATTGGCCTTTCACTTTCGTTCATGATCTTTTATTTTATTTATCTGCCACTTTATTTTAAACGTAAATATCAGGTATGAAACCAAAAATCTATGTGCGCAAGGCTCGAACCTTTGGAGAAGTATTTGGAGATACCATTGGGTATATTAAACAGAACTTCAAACCTTTATTTGGTTCCATTTTATTTTTGGTTGCGCCGTTCGTATTATTAGCTACCATTCTGATCATTAATTTATTTAAAGGCGCCTTTTCCGGTGTTTATGGTTTTGATGCCTTCTCGGGAAGATACGGGTCTATTGCGCTCACCATTTTTTTGGTTGTGATCTTGTATTTGTTGGGATACACAGCCTTTATTACCGTGTTGAACGAACACATGGTACTCAACGATTCTCTACCGCCAAATGAGCGTCCGCAGATAAAAGACATTGTCAAAAATTTCTTGAGACCCTATTTACGTGGACTTGGTTCTATGTTCCTTTTATTGTTCTTAAATGTATTCTTGGTCGCGATCATTGGAATGATCGTTGGCGCGTTTGCTTTCCTAATTAAAGAAAGCGCTATGCTTGGAATTTTACTATTCATGTTAGTGTACCTTTTCTTTTTGTTCATAGTGATGCCAATTGTGATCTATTTATTTTCATCTATTTTATTTACGGCGCAGCGACATAGGATAAATGTGTTCAAAGCCATTGGAAAAGTTTTTAAAAATTTCAAAGGAAATTTTTGGCTCACCTGGGCTATTTCCTTTTTAGGCGGAATGATCACTTATTTCTTGAGCTTTATCGCGTTTCTTCCCACGTATATTATTTTTATTATTTCGGCGTTAACTCGTGCGAGTCGCATTGGAATGGATCCCGGGGTGGATACGGATTTTGAAATGCCGCTTTACATGATCATTTTGTTTTGCATTACCGGTGTGGTGATGGTATGTATCTACGCTATTTATTTTGTGATGATGAATTTGCAGTGTGCCAGTCTTGAAGAAAAGAAAGAAGGACTTTCCATCCTCGAAAAAATTGAAAGTATCTAGTATCTGAAAAAAAACGCCTTATATTTTCTTTTTATTTTGGTAACCTTTTTGGTTAAAGGGGGGAATGTAAACCCTGTTGCAAAAGACACCGTTAAATTTTTACCAATTGATACCATCGCGTTCGCGTTAAAGAAGCCAGGCGTTGATCAAGAGGCCAAAGTTTTTTCCGATCCTAAATTGAAGTACGATCTTAATGTGAAATACGACCCGGGAATTTTCGAACGCTTCATGAATTGGCTGTCGGATCTTTTGTTTGGGAATACAAATTATGATAATATCCAATTTACCAGGGAGCTTATTATTTGGACGGTTGTCATCCTTTCAGTGATCGTTGTTATTTGGATCCTTCTGAAAAGTGATCTAAGCAGATTGATCAGACCAAAGAGTAAGATGACTACTTTCAATTTCTCAGAGATCACAGAAGATCTAAGTACCATCAATTTTGATAAGATGATCGATGAAGCGGTGAAGAATGAAGATTATAGGATGGCGGTACGATGGAATTATCTAAAGTGCTTGTATCTATTAGAGAGAGGAAAGCACTTGGTGTTTCAGCCGGCTAAGACGAATATTGATTACCAATATGATCTTAGAAAATCGGAATTCCTTAATGAGTTTATGTCGGTAAGCAGAATTTACGACTATGTGTGGTATGGGAAGTTTACGGTGGATAGCACAAAATATAAAGATCTAAGAAAGGAATTTACTGTATTTGAATCGCGTTTAAATGTTTAAGGGCAACAATAAATATATCTGGCTTTTTGTTGGGATGTTCATTGCGGTGGTCACCATTCAATACCTATTGCCTAAACCACTCAATTGGCAGCATACCTATTTGATGCGCGATAAAGGCCCGCTTGGTGCCTATGCCATTCATAATTTATTGAAACCAACTTATGGCAAAGATGTAGAGGTAAATAAGAACACCGTTTATAATTTGAAATATGATTCGGGGAATAACAAAAAATGCCTGGTTTTGATGGATCAGGATATTACAATGAATAAGACGGATCTTAAGACCATGTTTCGTTTTTTGGAAGATGGAAATACTGTGTTCATTGCAGCGGGGAATTTTAGAGGGTTATTAGCGGATACATTCCACTTACATACAACGCCAAAAATGTATACCTGGTTTGAGAAGCCTGATACACTGATCAAAAAGCCCGGTGTGAGTTTAAGACTCATGGCGAGCAATCATAAGAAGAAAGTGTACAAATACCCAATGTTGGCTAATAATGAATTCTTCACCAACTATGATAGCACCAAATTCTCTGTTTGCTCAACCATGGATGATAGCAGTGTGGTGATGATCCAAGCAAAGATCGGTGAGGGGAAATTGATCCTGATGACCATGCCCGATGTGTTTGCGAATTATTTTGTGGTGAATCATCCGAACAGAGATTATGCATATTCGATTTTGTCATATGCAACGCAAAATACAAATGGCTTGATCTGGGATGAATTTTATAAAGTGTATAATGTGCAGTCGGCCTCGTTTCTTAAACTCATTATTGAAAGCGATGCTTTGTACGCCGCATATTTATTGATGCTGCTGACCATTATTGTTTACATGATCTCCGATGGGCGACGTAGGCAACGACCAATTCCGATCGTAGAGCCGGTTAAAAATACCACGCTTGAATTTGTGAATGTGGTGAGTCATGTTTACTTTAATAGTGCGAATCATAAATACATTGCTGATGAACGCGTGAAGTATTTTTATGAGACCATTAGAAAGCGATTTAATATTCCAACAACAGAAATAAATGATATATTCCTTCAATCGATACATGAACTCAGCGGTTATGACCCTAAATTGATCCGACAATTGTTCATGTATTGCGAGAGATTAAGAAAACTTGAGCAGGCCTCGGAGCACGACCTGATCGAACTAAACAGACAAATAACAAACTTTAATACTAAAAGCTTAAGATAAAACCATGGAAAATAAATTTGAGAATAGAGTAAACCTCACAGAATTGGCAGCGCCAATTGCTGAAGTAAGAACCGAGATCGGGAAGTACATAAAGGGGCAGCATCAATTGATCGACCTTTTGTTAGTTGCTATTTTGGCCGACGGGCACGTTTTGATAGAAGGGGTGCCGGGCGTGGCAAAAACGCTAACTAGCCGTTTGCTAGCAAAAACCATCGAAGCACAATTCAAACGTATCCAGTTCACACCCGATCTGATGCCGAGCGACATTATTGGAACGTCTATTTTCAATACCAAGAACAATGATTTTGAATTTAAACGCGGCCCATTGTTCGCTAATATCGTTTTGGCAGATGAGATCAATCGTTCGCCCGCAAAAACCCAAGCCGCATTGTTTGAGGCTATGGAAGAACGTCAGATCACCGTAGATGGAACAACACACAAATTGGATCAACCATTTATTGTATTGGCTACTCAAAATCCAATAGAGCAGGAGGGAACTTACCGTTTACCCGAAGCGCAATTGGATCGTTTTATTTTCAAGATCGCCGTTGGATATCCAAGTATGGAAGATGAAACGGATATGCTCACAAATTTCCAGGCAAACTCGCATGTGATCGATTTCGCTAAAGTGAGATCATTTTTGAATAAAGATCAGATAACAAAACTTAAGGGTCTTGTACAAAAAGTTGTTGTTGAAGAGAACTTGATCAAATACATTATTCAGTTGGTAGCTTCAACGCGTAAGAATCCAAGTTTATATTTGGGCGCTTCGCCGCGCGCTTCGATCGCCATATTAAATGCGGCAAAAGCTTCAGCCGCCATTCAAAATCGTGATTTTGTAACGCCTGACGATATTAAATATGTAACGATACCGGTTTTGCGTCATCGTGTGGCTTTAACGCCCGAAAAAGAAATGGAAGGAATTCATGTGGATACAGTTATTCAACAATTAATTGATAAAGTAGAAGTGCCAAGATAATGTTCAAACGCATTTGGAACATAATTAAACAGGTAAGACCATCCAAACGTTTTTATTGGACGATCTTTTGCTTAGTGCTATTTTTTATTTTAGCATTCAGCTTCCCTGTGCTTTATATTCCGGGAATGGCGCTTACATGGTTGATCCTAATGGCATTTTTTGCAGACGCGCTTTTTTTAATGCGCCACAAAACACCAATTAACGCCTGGCGTGTTCCTCGCTACAAACGTTTAAGCAACGGCGATGTAAATACACTAACTCTTCATGTGCAGAGTTTCTACGCCTTTAAAGTGTTTGTGGATATCGTTGATGAATTGCCGTTTCAAGTGCAGATCCGTAATTTCAAGATCAGTACAGATCTGGCGCCTGAACAACAACGGGAGTTTAATTACGACCTAAAACCTGTTGAAAGAGGAGAGTATGATTTTGGAAAGATCAATTTATTTATTCGAACAAAACTGGGATTCATTGAGCGTCATGCAAAGGTGGAAGATCCATTTATGATGGCTTGTTATCCTTCCTTCATTCGTTTGCGTCAGTTTGAATTATTGGCGATCAGCAATCGTTTAACAGACATCGGGATCAAACGTATGCGTCGTATCGGGAATAGCACCGAATTTGAGCAGATCAAAGAATATGTTACCGGTGACGATATCCGTACGATCAATTGGAAAGCAACGGCGCGTAAATCGCAATTAATGCTAAATCATTACCGCGATGAACGTTCGCAGCACGTGTATAGCATTATTGATATGGGTCGCGTGATGAAAATGCCTTTTGATGGATTGAGTTTACTTGACTACGCGATCAATGCTTCTTTAGTAATTGGCCACGTGGCCTGGATAAAACAAGATAAGCCCGGTGTGTTGGGTTTTTCAAATCACATTGATTTTAAAGTGAAAACAGACAATAGGGGAGATCAATTGTTGAGAATACAAGAAGCACTTTACAATGCAAAAACAAATTTCTTAGAAACGAGTTATGAGACCTTATTCTCTCATGTTCGCCAAAAAATAACGCAGCGAAGTTTATTATTACTCTTTACAAATTTCGAAACGGTAAGCGCTTTGCGCAGGCAAATGAAATATTTAAGAAGAATGGCAACTCATCATGTATTGGTTGTGATCTTCTTTGAGAACACGGAATTACGCGATCTTTTGGACACTAAGCCACGTTCTACGTTCGAGATTTACGAACAAACTATCGCGCAGAAGTTTGACTACGAAAAGCGTCAAATAAGTAAAGAGCTTCAACAGTATGGAATTTTGAGCGTATACACAACTCCGGAAAAACTCACCATTAACGCGCTCAACAAATACCTTGAAATTAAAACAAGAGGATTGATCTAGAAATAAGATTGATCAACAATTGGTTCATATGCTTCAAGCTTAAGATCATCAATAACAATTGGATCTCCATTATCGTTCACTACATAAATGCAGATCTTATCTTTTCTGCTTCGTAGATCATCGGGAATCAAATAATAATACTCAAGCTTTGTCCACTCTCCGGGCTTCACTTTTGTTTCAAATAATTTGTAATTCTTCATTTTGAAGATGTAGCCTTTGTGTTTCATGTGGATCCCAAAAATGGCATCCCAGTCGGTAACAGGACGGAAAGCGTAGATCCAAACGCTTGCTTTTATCCAGGCGTACGATTTTTCTGTCACTTCATTAAATCCTACTTCAACTGAACATGAGGGAGCCGTTCTGCTCGACAAGATCAATCCGTTGCTTCCGCTTTTATGCATAACGTTTGATAACAAACGACTGTCAATTTTTCCTTTTTCAAAATCTTTTACCTTGGTAAAACTAAGCTGGTGCGTTAAACTGTCTTTTTTCTTGAAGAGCTCAATTCCAGTATCGAATTTCCCTACTAACAAAAGATCGGTCTGCGCTTGGTTTGGATGATTGGTTTGAAAGAAGGTTGAAAAATAATACGCGCGGGATACATTTGTGCTGTCAAGGATCCAAACTGCTGTTTGCCACGACTGAAATATATTCAATCCAACAATTAAAAAAATTATTTTGATATAAATAAACTTGTGGTGTAGTTCAAAGATGTGTTCAAATGCGCAAGCTAAAGGAATACTCAAGGCAGCATAACTCGGTATCAACGCCCTGTTGCCAAAACAACTGCCAAACCACCAACATGACCAACTGGATAAGAGATATAAGTTGACGATGAAATAAATAAAGAGCGCCGAGAATAAGAATCTATTCTTTTTATATAAGATGAAAAATCCATACATAGCAAAAAGCATCACCGGTGTGTAAAGGAACCAACCCTTTCTAAAACTGAAAAGAACTTCAAGCAAATGTGGATGCGTTAGTTCCAAGCCTTCCCCCGGATTGCTGGAGCCGTAAGGGTTCACAATAAATTTTCCGGCTGCGTATTTCCAATAGCTGAATTGGATAAAGCCGATGGCGATAATGATAAAACTGAAAATGGCAATTTGTGATTTGTATTTTAGTAATAATTGGATCTTCTCTTTTACTCCTTTAATATTAGTTACACCATAAAATAATGGGATCAAAAGCATGATGATATCCGAAGCACGTGAAAGGGCCGCAAGTCCAATACAAACGCCCAAAATGATCATATGCTTTAACTGGTAGGTTTCGTACCAGCGAATGGTAAAGTAAATTACTACAGCATATAAACTAAATAAAATGTTGTGCGACATTGGTCCTTGCCCCTGAAGTGAGCTGTGAAAAAAATAGTTTGTCCCTAAGCCTATAACCAATATGGTAAAAGCAGTTACTGCATCGCTAAAATATTTAAGCAATATTTTTTTTACATAATGCAAACCGATCAAACTATAAAGTAAACATCCGTAAAGCACGCTAAATTGGTAAGGGCGAGAGAATCCATCTGCTTTGTAAGAAGTATGCGGTGCGATAAGATCGGCGATAAAGTAAAAAGGCGCGTAAAAAACAGAAAGCCCTATAGGATAACGCATCACCCAATTGCCATTGTCCCATTTTACGCCCTGATAAAACGTGTCGCTGGCATAATAGGTTCTCAAAATTTGATCAACGGTTTCATAATTCTTAATAGTGAGATCGTGGTATTTGAAAGAGAATGGAAGATACATGTAGTAGCCAAACACGTCATAGGCTAACACGTTGTGTGGAGGAAAGGCCACCACAAGAAACCCTAAAATAACGGCAAGGCAATAGTAACTAAGACTGCTCCATTTATGGTCCTGCGCCTGTATCATTTTCCGCTATGAAGATAACCAATTTAATTTATATGAAGTAAAAAACCCAATGCGTTGGGGCATTGGGTTTTGAACGAATGAATTTGACTTTTATTTTGTGATGATCAATTTTTCGGTCACTAGTTTATCTCCGGTTTTATATCTTACAAAGTATGTTCCGTTATTAAATGAACTTACGTCTACTCGTGTTCTCAAAATTCCATTCTCAACTTCTTCACGCGAGATTACTGAACCAAGAATATTCAATACTTCAATAGTTCCTTTCTGGGCGTTTGGAGATTCTACATAAAGAACTTCGCTATTATTTGGATTTGGATACATTTTAAAAGACGCGTTCAGATCATGGGAAATACTTGAGATTCCTGCGGCAGAAAAAGTTGCCACACCCTGTACAAACGCAAGATCAATTCTAAATGTTCCACCGGTAGCTTCTGCGTCCCAAGCATAAACTCTTAGGGTAAATGGATTTGATTGATTTGTAAAATTTGCGCCAGAAAAATTTGCCGAACAGCTATTGTTGGTTGCTGCGCCGGCTGCCGGTCCCGAACTTGAATTAGCATCATCGAACCAAAAGAATGTATCACCACCTTGTATTTGGATCACCGTTGTGCTCGCGGCGGAATTGAGAGGTGTGTAAGTAGCAGGCGCGTTAGCCGCATAACTATCTCGATCTGATCGCACCGCAAAATGGCGAACACCGGTACCTGATCTGCTGGCTCCAAATGAGAGACTGCTTAAGGTAATGCTATAACCTGTTTGTGGCGTAACTGTGATCTCATAATATTTTGAAGGATCAAGAGAGCCGGTAAAGACAGCGTTATTTGAATTTGTAGCGCCGGTACCCCATTGCGTAAATGAAAAATATCCCGCTCCAGAGGCGTTTGTACTTGTTCCAACTGCCGTCCACGAACCTGAAGAGATCGACGGCAAGGTAGCCGTAGGGGTTGGGTCAACCGCGCCGCAGCTATTGGTCATTGCTGAAAAAGAATAGGCTAACGTGAAATTTTGAGCCAGTCCTGATTTAACAATAAAACACAGAATAAATAATGAAAGTAATTTTTTAACCATGAGAATAAGTTTTATTTTTATACAAATTTACTATTTAGGCTCTGAATTTTGATTACTAAAATGTTAAGGATATCCATAATTATTATTGCTTTTTGCACAATTTTGCCTTGTATAGCGCAAACCGAAGCTGATGGTTTAGTGAAGTGGATGACCATCAAGGAAGCTCAGGAAAAGAACAAGCAATATCAACGACCAATTTTACTTGATTTTTATACGGATTGGTGCGGTTGGTGCAAACACATGATGCGCACCACGTATTCAAATCCTGCTTTGGCACAATACATCAACAATAACTTTTACCCGGTAAAATTCAATGCAGAGTGTAAGGATACGATCGAGTATAATGGTAAGATCTATAAACCTTTATCGCCGGAGCCAAAGACACCGCATGAGTTTGCTGTGAAAATGATAGGGCAGCAATTGAGTTATCCCTCTACCATGTTTATCACGAATAGTTATGAATTTTCTTTGCTTTCTCAAGGGTATTTGGATGATAAGAAGATCGAACCCATTTTGATCTTTATGGTAGAAAATGTTTGGCGTACGACCAAATATGATGAGTTTGCCTCTAATTTTAATAAGACATTTGTGGATACGGGCTTTAAAAAAGTTCCGGTGAAAGTTTATAGCATGAAGGAACTAGATAGGCTTCAAAAGAAAAAGCCGAAGAAAGTACTCGTAAATATCACCACCGGTTTTTGTAATTCCTGTAGGGTAATGACGAAAACAACGTTTGTGGATAGCGCCATTGCGAAGATCATCAACGAAAAATATTATTTTGTAGAATTCAACGTAGAGTCCAACGATACCATTGATTTCAAAGGCGAAAAATTCATCAAGAGCGTGATAAATAACTTTCCATTACATTCATTATCGCTGAAGCTCACCGATAATCGTTTTTCCTTGCCTGCTACCTGCGTGTTGGATGAAAAATTGAATACGATAGACGTGTTTAATTTTTACTATTCTGCCGAGTCGCTTAAGCCGGGATTGGTGTTTTACGGGTACGATCATTACAAAACAAAAAAGTGGCCGGAGTTTTATGCGGAATACACCAAACCCACTGTTCCCAAAAAGAAACAATGAATAGCACTACAGTACATCACCTCAATACGGGACTGATCATCATCAGTTGCATCATTTCCTTTTTCATTCCCTTTGAATTATTTCTTTTTTCTTATGGTGTGCTTGGGCCTTTGCATTATCTCACGGAAATTGGCTGGTTACATAAAAAGAATTATTTCACTAAAGGAAAATATGATTATCTCATTTTGGTTGGAACCTGTGTGATCATGGTATATCTGAATTTTTTTCCTTCGAAGAAAGGTAACAGTATGCTCCCGGACCTGATCGCTTTTGGATTGCTGGCTTCGATCGCCTTTGTGTTTTTGAAAGATTGGTTATATCGCGCGGCGGTTCTAATTCTTATGGTGATCTCCATTGGTTATTTGAATAACTCAAATAGTTATTTTACATGGATCGCTATTTTCCTTCCAACCATCATTCATGTATTTATTTTTACCTGGCTGTTCATGCTCTACGGAACATTGAAAGAACGTTCAGTTGCCGGCGCTATTTCTATTGTAACGCTTATTGCCTGTGCGGTGGTCATATTTACTGTACAACCTCAGGGTTTATTTTATCAGGTGAGTGAGTACTCGCAAAAAAGTTATGGTGTGTTCGAGGAACTGAACGTGCGCTTAATTCAATTGTTCAACATGGGACAAATTACTGAAGTAGGGCAGGTGTATACCAGTAACGCGGGATTTGTGATCATGCGTTTTATTGCTTTTGCTTACACGTATCATTATTTGAATTGGTTCTCAAAAACATCGGTGATCAAATGGCACCTGGTGCCAAAAAAAGTATTGATAGCAACCATTGCTCTTTGGTTACTATCAATTGCTATGTATGCTTATGATTACAACAAAGGATTGAAAGTTTTATTCTTCCTTTCGTTCCTTCACGTGTTCCTTGAGTTTCCGTTGAACATTACGTCGTTCACAGGAATAGGAAAAGAATTGTCTTCTTTTGGAAAAAGTAAAGCTTAGCCTAAAAGCTGCTTTACTAATGTAGATACCATTTTATTATCTGCCTTGCCTGCAAATTGTTTGGAAGCAACACCCATAACTTTTCCCATATCACCGGCACCTTTTGCGCCAACTTGAGCGATGATGGCTGTGATAGCCGCTTTTAATTCATCTTCACCCATTTGTTTAGGTAGATATTCTTCCATTACACCGGCTTGATAAATTTCTACTTCAGCAAGGTCAGCGCGGTTTTGTTGCGTGTAAAGATCACCGCTCTCTTTGCGTTTCTTCACTTCTTTTTGAATGGCCTTCATGGCAGTATCTTCCGTAAAACCTTCCGGCGACGTTTTTAATAATAAAATAGCGGATTTGATCGCTCTCAAAGCTTCCAGTTTCTTTGAGTCCTTTGCCAACATTGCCGTTTTAATATCGGCATTTATTCTTTCTTCAATGTTCATGTTATTAAATTTTAGTTTGAGCAGCTGCTAAAATTCTGTTTTGCAGCGTGTCGAAAACAAAAAAAGCCACCCCAAACGAGGTGGCTTTGGGTTTATAAATTAGATTAGTGTGTTACAGTGAATTTGTTTGTCTTCACACGTTGATTGTTCTTATCAACTACTGAGTACAAATAGATGCCTGTATAATATTTACTTACATCCACTTTTACTTTTCCATCATTGAATGCCGCGCGCTCAATAACTTTTCCTGTAAGATCAATGATCTCTAAATTTCTCGCATCACTATTCTCGCAAGCAACTACAAACGTAGAGTTCGCAGGATTTGGATACGCGATCACGTTGAAATCATTTTCAACTTCTTTTACACCTAAAGTTGACGCAGGGTATTGGAAATTGTCAACTTGAATGATGCTTCCTTTTTTAGCTCTGTTACGAATGGTTGTCCCTGAGAATTTGTAGCTCGATCCAACATAGATGCACATACTATCAGGAGTTACAGTACTTGTATACACAATGTTCAATACACCGTTTGTCATTGTAGCTTGGTCAGCGATATAGATATTTTTTGCACCACCAATGTAAGTACGAGTAGTGCCGTTCCATTTCCACAAAGCAACGCTAACACCAGATGTATCACCCGGGATCAATGTTGTTTGGTAACAGTATCCGATTGAAGCTGGACGTTGGTTGTATGCGAAACCGTCAACTAAACGTGCGCTAGGAAATATCACAACAGCGCCTGTGAATGCAAATCCGCAAGTATCAGGTATCAATGCACCTAAAGCACCTGTATTGAATTTTTCGGTAACGATGCGCATAGCACTGCTACCACTACAGTTAATAGTACTTGTTTGCACAACAGAGGTTGGATTGGTCGCACTCGCAAGTCCATGAGTTAAAAGGTTGGTGGAGATCCATCCAACAGGTTCTTTAGCAGGGTATCCTAGTGAACTAGTAACCCAAGGTTGATCAAAATTTGGATCGGGGGTCTGAGCCGCCAGATTAAATGTTAAAATTGCTCCAAAAACTAGTAAAATTTGCTTCATGTTACGTATAAGTTTATAGTCAAATGTACCAAATTTTGCCCTTGGAGCCAAATTAGGGGCCTAAGGCAATTTTTTATACCTTTGTACGTTATATAACTTGTTGAGAGTACGCCATATAGCAATGATTATCTTGATCGTCAACCTCTTGAGGGCACAAGTGGCTGCTCCGCAATTGCGTTGTTTAGCTGTTGGCGTTGCTGGTGATGTGACTTTAACATGGATCCCACCGTCTGATCCGGGCGGACAGTTTTTTAGTTATGAGATCTGTCAATCCACAAATCAGTTTGGTGTGTACACCATTGTTGGAACAGTTTCATCCATTGGTACAACAACATTTAATCATGCCGCGGCAAGCGCTACAGGAATTGCGAATTACTATTATGTGAAAACAAAATTCGGTCCTGGTGGCACAAATACTTCTCAACCTTCAGACACTTTGAAAACAATTTTTCTGAATTTGAATCCAACGCCGGGTTTACCAACACTTTTGTATAACCAATTACATCAACCACCGTTGGCGAGTACCTCGGTAAGTTTTTCTGTTTTACGAGAACATCCGGTTGGAACCTGGATGAACATTGCAAATACGGGGAATTTGAAATATACCGATACGATCACCATCTGCTCCATGCAGCAGTACAATTACCAAGTGATCATTGGTGATGGTTCCGGTTGCCTTTCCGTTTCAAATATTAAAGGGGGACTTTTTCAAGATGAAACCGGTCCGCCGGTGATCCCTTTGGATTCGGTGAGTGTGTTACCCAGTGGGCAAACTGTTATCGGCTATGGGCAATCAAACGCCGGCGATTGTATTGGATACAATATTTACCAGATCATTCCCCCAACATCTTTTAATACAACAATTGCAGTTGTGCCCGGAAAAAACAATACGGTATTTACTTTTACACCAACCACAGCTACCGGCGGACCCTTGCAGTTCAACGCGGCCGCAATTGACAGTTGTGATCACGCCGGACCATTTCAATCAAACAGTGGACACAAAACAATTTTCTTAAATGCCAGTTACGATAAATGCGCTTACCAAACGCAATTGGGTTGGACACCTTATGTGGGTTGGTCGAGTGTTTCGGAATACAGAGTATATTATTCTGTAAATGGAGGGACGTTCCAATATTTGGGCTCAACAACAAATACATCGTTCACTCATTTCAATGTTGATCCGGCAAAGAACGTGACCTACTACGTACGTGGATTTAATGCAAACAAAACAGTTAGTTCTTCATCTAATTATAAAACCTTCTTCACCTACCAAACCATTGCGCCCGATTTTATTTATTTGACGTCGGCATCTGTTACCAGTGATAAATCAATCCATCTGAAGTTTGTGGTTGACGCCATTAAAATGGGAAATGGATTTGATCTTTACCGAAGTGAAGACGGTGTAGCGTATGACAAGATCGCTTTCATTCCATTCACCGGTGGACCAAATTATGCTTACGACGATAAGGATCTGTTCACGCGCGAAAGAAGCTATTACTACAAAGCATTGGCAAAAGATAGTTGCGGGAACGACCGTACACAAAGCCTAATAGTAAAATCAGTTTGGTTAACCGTGAGCGATGTAAAAGGAAATATGTTTGAGAAAAAACTCAACTGGAATAATTACACTGCTTTTATTGGCGGTTTGGGAGGTTATAGCGTTTACCGAATTGTAAATGATGTTGTGCCGGCTCAACCCACAGGATATACCAACGGCATGGTGAACCAGTACGTGGACAACGTGGAGGATGCAGCGAGTGAAGGATCAAAAATTGAATACATGGTGATCGCCGTCGAATCATTAGGTAATCCAAACAACATTGCCGAGACCGCAAATTCAAATCGCGCTACAACTTATGTAGAAGCTGACGTGTTCATTCCAACAGCGTTTGCACCAAAGGGTGTAAACAAAGAATGGAGACCGGTAACACATTTTGTGGACAAAGCTGATTACAATTTGAAGATCTTTAACCGTTGGGGAAACTTATTATTCACTACCAACGATGATACCAAAGGTTGGAATGGCGATGGTGCGCCAAATGATACCTACGTGTATTTGATCACGTACAAGAATTCCCGCGGAGAGTATATTGAGTTGAAGGGAACTTTTACATTACTTTAGTTTGAAGTTTAAAAGTTTAAAGTTTGAACGTTGATCCGACCTTTCCGACTTTAAACTTTCAAACCTTAAACTTTCTAACTAAAGATCTACAGCCACTTCTTCCTTTTGAAGAAAATGATCTGCCCTGCCATAATGGCGATCATAACAGTCCACACAATAAAATAGCCGTATTTGGTTCTTAGTTCGGGCATATAATCGAAGTTCATTCCATATACGCCCACAACAAATGTTGCGGGTATGAAAATGGTTGAAATGATCGTGAGTACTTTCATGACCTCGTTCATGCGATTGGAGGTATTACTGAGGTAAACATCCATAATGCCACTTAAAAGATCGCGGTAAGTTTCAACCGTATCAATAATGCGTGTGCTATGATCCAAAAGATCGCGTACGAAAATTTGCGTATTCTCGGTAATGAAATCAGTTTCAGAACGGATCATGTTGTTGATCATATCGCGCATTGGCCAAACCTGTTTGCGCAAATAAATAAGCTCACGTTTTAATTCGTAAAGTTTCTTCAGAGAATCCTTACTCTCATTGTTCATGATCTCTTCTTCAATAGCTTCAACCTCGTCCCCAATTTTTTCTACGATGGTAAAATAAGAATCTACTACAGCGTCAATCAAGCAATAAAATAAGTAATCTGCGCCAAGCTTTCTCACACGCCCTTTATTTTGACGCAAACGTGAACGGATCACATCAAACGCGTCGCCACCAAAAGGCTCCTGGAACGTAATTACAGTTTCTTCAACTAACACTAATGATAATTGTTCGGCGTGCACATGTCCATCGAAATTGATCATTTTCATAATGGCGTATGCGTAATTTTCGTATTCCTCAAATTTCGGTCGCTGATCCACGTGAACAATATCTTCCTGAGTTAATGGATGTATGTTATAATGCTTTCCAATGGCCTCGATCAATTCTGTTTTGTGGATGCCTTCAACATTCAACCATTTCACCATTCCCGTTTTTACCAGCGCCATGCAATCCGAAAGATCATAGAATTCGCGCTCCACGAAATCACTGTCATTGTATTCCATAAGCGTGATCTTCACACGTTCGGTGGTGATCTTGCCATTGTAAACCAAGGTTCCCGGTGGCAAACCGAAATCGGGTTTTGTTACTTTACGCCGTTTCTTTCCCATGGTCAATTCCTTTTACGGTTACAACAATTTCTCCTTTTACCGGTTTCGCAGAAAAATAGGCGATCAATTCCTCAACTGTTCCGCGTTTGTTCTCCTCATATAATTTGCTGATCTCGCGCGATACGCAAGCCAAACGATCTCCTCCTAAATATTCTTTTAATTCTTCCAACAGCTTCACCAGTCTAAATGGCGATTCATATAAAATAAAAGTGCGTTCTTCCGTTGCCAATAATTTCAATTTGGTTTGTCTTCCCTTTTTTTGGGGCAAGAACCCATAGAAAACAAACGTGTCACATGGAAAACCGCTGCTCACTAGGGCAGGAACAAAAGCCGTTGGCCCGGGAAGCGTTGTTACTTCAATATTTTCTTTGATACTTTCTCTGATCAGTAGAAATCCCGGGTCGCTAATGCCCGGCGTACCCGCGTCGGAAACAAGCGCTACGTTTTGACCCGAAGCGATCATTTTCACAGTATCTTCTAAAATTTTATGTTCGTTGTGCTGGTGATAAGACCTTACCGGTTTTTCAATATTGAAATGTTTCAGCAGAAAAAGTGTGTTGCGTGTGTCTTCCGCCAAAATAAGATCCACATCCTTTAATGTATTGATGGCACGAATGGTCATGTCTTCCAAATTACCTATTGGTGTAGGTACTACAAATAATTTGCCACTCATAAACAATGAAGTTAGAAATTGCCCGACCAGCTTTTTTGTGTGCTTTGGGATGTTTTACAGAAATGCCTGTTGATTAGTTGAGGATCTGCTTAAAATGCTCACGTGTGGAAGGGTCCTGCCAGTCGATCTCACCAACTTCATTGCCAGTAATTTCTCCTTGAGCATTGTAGAAATACGTTACCGGAATTGAATGTATACCAATGGTAGGAAATGCGCTTTCCAGTTTCACAAATGTGAACGGATATTCGCGACGATTTTTGAATTCCACTACGGTTTCCAAGGGTTCATCGTCAACTATTAGAACTTCCACGTCGGCCAAATCAGAATCTTTTATTTTCTTCATAGCATTCATTTCACGGATACAATTTCCACACCATGAAGCACTAAAGCTTAGGATCACTTTTTTGCCTTTTAAACTTGAGAAACTGAAAGGTTTTCCATCCAAATCAACTAAAGAAAGTTTAGAGACATCTACGCTGGGCGCGATGCGGTATTTATTGTAAAAATAGAACCCAATACTTGTCGCTAAAGCAAGGATAAAGAGGTAGATGAGCTTTTTTTGCATGATATTAAGAGCCGACCGTTAATTACTAATGAGCCTGCATGGCTTGAATACAAAATTACGAATTAGATTTGCTATTTGGCGTGGCTTTTTTGGCTAAAATAGGGCGATTTTTACTCAAATGCATCATGTGGTTCCTGATCACATCCATTGCATCGGTAATTTTGTTCCGATTTGTGCCGGTGCCACTAACGCCGCTGATGCTCATTCGTTGTATTGAACAAAAAAGTGATGGCAAGGAAATGAGATTGAAGCACGATTGGGTGCCCTTGGAAGAAATAAATGAGCGATTGCAGTTGGCAGTTGTGTGTAGCGAGGACCAGAATTATTTGAAGCATAGCGGATTTGATTGGGGTGCCATCAAAAAAGCCATGAAACAAAATAAGAAAGGAAAGCGAATTAGAGGAGGAAGTACAATAACACAGCAAACCGCAAAAAATGTGTTCTTATGGCCGGGTAGAAGTTATATTCGCAAAGGATTTGAGGCGTACTTTACATTTTTGATAGAGTTATTTTGGAGTAAGGAGCGAATAATGGAAGTGTATTTGAACAGTATAGAAATGGGCGACGGAGTTTACGGAGCAGAGGCGGCGGCTCAACACTGGTTCAAAAAGAAAGCGGAGAAATTGAATAAGGATCAGGCAGCGGCCATTGCGGCGGTGTTGCCAAATCCGATAAAGTATGTGGCGAACCCGGCGGGGCCCTATATTCAAAGCAGGAAAGTTTGGATAAAAAAACAGATGGATTTTTGGGGTAACGACTTGGATTATGATAAAGTAGACGAGGAAGAGTAATTATGAGTTAGGAATGATGAGTTATGAATTAAAAAACAGTATTTGAAGAAACTAGGTTTTATAATTGCTTTTATTTTGATCGTGATCAGTTGCGGCAGTGACGCTTTTAGTGATGACCGAAAAATTGAGAAACCGGAAGTGACTGCAAAGGTGGAATACGCTGACGCGAGAACAAAAGCGCGCTTGGACTCCATGTTCACTACCTGGAACCGTTTGAACAGCTTTAATGGAAGTGTGTTGGTGGGAAGAGATGGAAAGATCCTTTTGCAAAAGAGTTATGGATTGGCTAACAAGGAAGCGAATGTTGCATTGAATGATTCCACTATGTTCCAATTAGCTTCTGTTTCTAAAGTAATTACTGCTACTGCTATTTTAATGTTGCACGAACGGCAAATGTTAGATATTAATTTGCCTTTTGAAACCTATTTCCCGGGATTCAATTACGGAGGAATTACAGTGAAGCAGTTACTATGTCACCGTTCGGGTTTACCGAATTATATTTATTTTTTGAATTCCGAAATTGGAACCTCAGGTGGAAAATTCACCAACCAACAAGTGTACGACCAGATGTGTTTTAAAGCGCCCGCCCCGTATTTAAAACCGAACAAGCGTTTTAATTATTGTAATACAAACTACGCTTTGCTGGCGTTGTTAGTTGAAAAAGTGACCGGAACTCCATTTGAAGATTTCGTGAAGAACGAATTATTTGATCCGCTCGGTATGCGCAACACCTGTACGATCAACGATATTGATTCGAACAGAATTGCAAAAGCTTACAATTTGAAATGGAAAACTGAGCCCGGTGACGCGAGTGACTATGTATTGGGCGACAAAAGTATTTTTTCAACACCGTATGATCTTTTCTTGTTCAGCGAAGCCATGTATCAAAATAAGATCTTGTCTCCGGCAACACAGGAAATGGCATATACAGCTTATAGTAAGGAGCAGCGTGAAAATAATTACGGTTTTGGCTGGCGTTTGCGCGATCATAGAGATTCTGTAAAGAAAGAGGTGTTTCATAATGGCTGGTGGCATGGCTACCGCACTGCTTTTCATCGCCGGTTAAAGGATAAAGTAACTATTATTGTATTGAGTAATCAGTTGAATAAAAACGCTTATCACACTTACCTCGTGTACCAGATATTAGATAACATTAAAATTGAATCCGACACCCTGCAATTGGCAGATGGGGAGTGATTTAAAAACACTATTTTTGTAGCAAGTTGATCACCCTTTACATAAAAGAAATTCGAAGCTTTTTAAGTTCACTTATAGGCTATGTGGCCATTGGCGTTTTTATTACGCTTATCGGCATCTTTTTATGGATCATTCCCACCGAAGCGGGCGGCGCAAATATTTTGGATAACGGTTTTGCTAACATCGATCCGCTTTTTTCTATCGCGCCCTGGGTATACTTATTTTTAATTCCCGCTATTACCATGCGGAGTTTTTCGGAAGAGAAAAAGACCGGAACAATTGAATTGCTTTTAACTCGCCCTATTACTGATCTACAAATTGTGATGGCAAAGTATTTGGCGGGATTTACTCTGGTGATCATTTCTTTGCTACCAACTTTGATCTACTACTATTCGGTAAGTAAGTTAGCAGCTCACGGTACAACAGTTGACACCGGTGGAATGTGGGGCTCGTACATTGGGCTTTTATTTTTAGGCGCCGGATTTGTGTCCATTGGTGTATTTGCCTCGGCAATTTCAGAGAATCAAGTGATCGCCTTTATTATTGCCTTGTTGCTTTGTTTTTTCTGTTACATCGGATTTGATTTCATTTCACAGGCAGGTGTGTTTGCCAAATCATCGGCCTTTGTTAAAGCCTTGGGAATTAATGATCATTACGTGAGCATGAGTAGAGGTGTGGTTGACACGCGCGACGTTATTTATTTTATAAGCGTGATCGCCATTTTTAATTTATTGACCAGAACTGTATTGGAAAGTCGTAAATGGTAGGAACACGAAATAAGCGCAAAGATCTAACGATGCTGGCAGTTTTGCTGGTGATCGTGATCTTGATCAATTTTATTGGTTCGCTTGCGATCAAACGTTTTGATCTTACCAAAGAAAAGAGATATACCATAGCAGAGTCAACCAAAAAATTACTGGGAGAATTGGATGACGTTATTTATTTGAAAGTTTACTTGGCTGGGGATTTTAAACCGGGTTTTGCGCGTTTAAAAAATGAAACAAAAGAAATTTTAGATGAGTTCCGCGCCTATTCAAACGGAAATTTGGAATATGAATTCATAAATATTTATGAAAGTGGTACCAAAGAAGAGCAGGAAGCTACGCAACGTCAGTTGTATCAAAAAGGCATCGACCCCGAAGATGTGACCGTTACAAGTAATGAAAAGGTGTCGCAGGGATTGCTTTGGCCAGGGGCTTTGGTGAGCTATAAAAATAAAGAGAGTGTTTGGCAGATCTACAAACGCCAGATGGGAATTAATAATGAGGAAGAGGGCATCAATAATAGTGTACAAGATCTTGAATATGGATTAACTAATGTCATTCGAAAACTAAGACAGAAGGACGCACTTGAAGTTTCCTTTATTCAAGGACATGGAGAATCAGATACGATCCAACAATTTGACCTGATGCGCTCGATGGCTGAATATTATTCGGTGAATTTAGTGGAGATCAATGGTCAACTCTCGGCCTTAAAAGATGCCGACGCTATCGTGATCACTAAGCCTGATTCGGCATTCACTGATAAAGATAAATTCATTGTTGATCAATACATCATGAATGGCGGAAAAGTGTTATGGATGGTTGATCCGGTTTTCATCGATATGGATACGATGCGTATGCGTGGTTTTTCTTTAGGTTTTTCGCAAACGTTCAACATCGAAGATATGTTATTCAAATATGGTGTGCGTTTAAATCCGGTATTGGTTCAAGATTATCAAAGTGGAATGATCCCAATAAATATTGCGGCTGCAGGCGGCGAAGCCAAGTTCAAATTATTCCCCTGGTTTTACAGCGTACTTTCCAAGCCAGACGGCTCTCATCCTATTGTGCGGAATTTGGGATTGGTGAAAATGGATTACGCAAGTACCATAGATACCGTAAAGGCGGCGGGTATTAAAAAAACTATTTTATTGCAAAGTAGTCGGAATACTAAAGTACAACCAACGCCCGCACGGCTTGCTTATTTTATGGCAACGCGAAAGCCAAATATACAACAGTTCAAAAATCCGTATCAGCCTCTTGCCGTTTTGCTCGAAGGCGAATTCAATAGTGTTGTGGAGTATAGATTACCTGATAAGTTGCTGAACGATCCAACGTTCAAATATATTGATCACGGTAAGAAAACTAAAATGATCGTTGTTGCCGACGGTGATCTTGCAAGTAATAGTAGAGATTACAAGACAGGAAATTTCAATCCGCTCGGCTATGACGTGTATACCGGTCAGACCTTTGCTAATAAGACATTCTTATTGAATTGCATGAACTATTTATTGGATGATGAGGGTTTATTGCAATTGCGCTCTCGTGTTGTTACCTTGCGTTTGCTCGACAAAACTAAAGTAGAGACGAAACGCAGCAAATGGCAAATGACCAATGTGGTGCTACCTGCGCTTTTAATTTTTGGATTTGGTATCCTGCAGTTCTATTTACGTAGAAAAAAGTACTCTACTTAATTATTTTTCTTTAGTTGGAGTCGGCTCCGGTTCATACATCACATCTCCCATAATGTGCGCAGGCATTTCCTTAAATAATTTGGTAACCGCGTTAGCGCTCGGTTTGCTTACATCAATGTTATTTACGAAACCATCTTCATGTCCCTTAGCGGTGATCACTAATTGCAGACTTGATGTTTGATAGCGCGAGGGAATGTTTAGTGTATAACTTCCATTCTTGTCGGTAAGCGTTTTAATGTCAGAGCCATCGATCGTTACTACAGCATCCTTGATTGGTTTTTTACTATTATAGTCTAAAACTCTTCCAACTACAGTCAATTTTTTATTTGTGTGCGCTACTGGTTTCACAGCAATTTCACCTTTGAGCATTTGATGCTCAACCGGGGCGTTATTCGTTTGTGCTTTGGTAGGATTATAAAATCCAATAGCCATTAAAAATCCGGCTACGTATTTATTGAACCACGGACTTACTACCTTACGATAATTACTGATTGGTGTATTGTGTTGATGAACTGCAATTCGTCCGCATGTTTTTTTACCCGCGTTTTGTTCGAAATAATTAATGATCTCTTCATTGGTCATGCGCGAAAAATCAACTACCGCTTTTTGGCATGATAAACAAAAGCGCCCTTTTTCTTCCTCTTGCATCTTGTCCCAATTTTCGTGACAAGGTGTTCCGATCTTTATTTTAATGGTAGTTGGTTTCATAACGTTCTTTTAAATTTAGATGAAAAAAATATTGATTTTCCATAAACGTGCTTTTTTAACAAAACAAAAGTCCACCCCCGGTTACCCAAAGGCGGACTCTCGCACCTATAACAACCTGCCTATCGGTAGGCAGGCAAAACACTAGAACCTAGTCCTCCTTAACAGGCATCATTTTACCCATGATCATTCCATGCTTATCTTCTTTATCTAATTTGGTCACAACACTTACAGTTGTTTTCTTGTGATCAATTCCACTGATCTCTTTGTATTCATATCCCGGGTGGTTCACAATGAGATATAAACTTTCATTTTGAAAACGTTGTGGGATCTCTACCGAGTAATTTCCATTCTTATCGCTTGTTACAACAATGTCGGAACCCGCGATGGTGATCTCCACACCCTTTATTCCCTTATTTGTTTTTGAATCTAATACACGACCATTGATCACTAATTTCTTATCCGTTTGAGTTGGTGTATTCACTTTCATGTTACCTTTCACCATATGGTGTTCTTGTTGCAAGGTTACTGTTTGCCCTTTCGACGGATGATAAAATCCTAAAGCCATAAAAAATCCGGCAACATATCTATTGAACCAAGGCGTAACTATTTTTCTGTAATTACTAATTGGTGTATCGTGTTGATGTTTTGCAATACGTCCGCAAATACTTTTACCGGCGTTCTGCTCAAAATATTTAATGATCTGTTCGTTCGTCATGCGTGAAAAATCTACGACGTTCTTCTGACACGATAGGCAAAATTTGCCTTTTTCTTCTTCCAGCATCTTGTCCCAATTTTCGTGACAAGGTTCGGCAATTTGAATTCTTAGTGTTGTAGGTTTCATAGTACGTGTTGTTGTTTGATATTTAGATGAGGGAAGACTCGGGATTCCATAAATATTGCACTTAAGTAATTGATAATCAGTTTTATAAATATCAACCACAGAGGCGCCAAGTCACAGAGTTTCACAGTGCAACCTCTTGTCTTCGTGGCAAAAAGGTTACAAATAAAAAACCCGCTGTTTTCACAACGGGTTCTAATTTTTCTATTTAAAGAATTACATCTTAGTAACGGTATGCATCCCCTTTATAAGGACCTTCCACTTTTACGCCAATATAATCAGCTTGTTCTTTATTTAAAGTATCTAACTCAACACCAATTTTTGCTAAGTGTAAACGAGCAACTTTCTCATCAAGAATTTTTGGTAACACGTAAACTTTCTTTTCGTAAGCTGCAGTGTTTGTCCATAATTCTAATTGAGCCAACGTTTGGTTTGTGAATGAATTACTCATTACAAAACTTGGGTGACCTGTAGCGCAACCTAAGTTCACTAAACGTCCTTCAGCTAACACGATGATATCTTTTCCTTTGATCGTGTACTTATCAACTTGTGGTTTGATAACGTCTTTAGTTGAACCGTAAGTTTTGTTCAACCAAGCCATGTCGATTTCAGTATCAAAGTGACCAATGTTACAAACAATTGCACCGTGTTTCATTGATTCGAAATGACGACCAACAACGATGTCTTTGTTACCTGTAGTTGTAACAATGATGTCAGCGATCTTCACCGCGTTATCCATTTTTTGTACAGCGTAACCATCCATTGCTGCTTGTAATGCACAGATTGGATCGATCTCCGTAACGATCACACGAACACCTTGCGATGACAATGATTGAGCAGAACCTTTTCCAACATCACCGTAACCTGCAACCACGGCAACTTTACCGGCTAACATGATATCGGTTGCGCGACGGATCGCGTCAACCAATGATTCACGACAACCGTATTTGTTATCGAATTTTGATTTTGTTACAGAGTCGTTCACGTTGATTGCAGGCAACAACAAAGTACCTTTTGCCATACGTTCATATAAACGGTGAACACCGGTTGTAGTTTCTTCAGATAAACCTTTGATACCGGCAGCTAACTCAGGATATTTATCAAATACCATGTTAGTTAAGTCGCCACCATCGTCAAGGATCATATTTAATGGCTTGCGGTCTGGACCAAACCATAAAGTTTGTTCAATACACCAGTCAAACTCTTCAGCGTTCATTCCTTTCCAGGCATAAACTTGAATACCGGCAGCAGCAATTGCAGCAGCAGCGTGATCTTGAGTAGAGAAAATATTACAAGAGCTCCAGGTAACTTCAGCGCCCAAAGCAGTTAATGTTTCAATTAATACAGCTGTTTGGATGGTCATGTGCAAGCAACCTGCAATACGAGCACCCTTTAATGGTTGACTTGCGCCGTATTCTTTACGTAACGCCATTAAACCCGGCATTTCTTCCTCAGCTAATTTAATTTCCTTACGACCCCATTCTGCCAACGAGATATCTTTTACTTTGAACTTTTCAAATTTTGTTGTTGTAGTGCTCATTTTTACCTGATTTTTAAGTTTTTAATAAGAATACAAAGATAAGCCTTAAGTTTGTATTTCTCAAATTGGCAAGTGTAGAATATATAGATGAACGATTAAGTCTTGGAATGCTTGACCTGCAAGGGTTTAAGAGCGATTTTAGACTTGAAGAAAAGCGCGAAATTGAGCGTCGCGGCACCCATTTTTTGCTAAAAAAGATGCTTGCTTGCGATGAGGTAGAAATCACCTACAACGAGTTCAAACGTCCGTATTTAAAGGGGCGCAGCGAACATATCAGTATCTCTCATTCTCATCAGTGGTTGGCAATTAGCCTTCACAAAACAGATGAAACGGGTGTTGATGTGGAAATGATCCGCGAAAAAGTGATCAACATCAAACATAAATTTTGTTGCGATGAAGAATTGGAATTCGCGCAAAATGATATTGATAAACTAACGCTTTTGTGGGCTTGCAAAGAAGCCATTTATAAAGTGTACGGTAAAAAGGAACTCGAATTCAAAAAAATAAAGATCAACAAATTTGACATTGCGAATGAAGGCGAAGTGGCGGGCACGATTCACTTTGACGGGCATATTCGTAAATACATTTTGATGTACCGAAAATTCAATGGTTATTTTTTAGCTTTGATATTAAATGAAGTTCGATAAGCTTATCCATAAAAAAAATTCTTCGCTTGCGGTGTTGGTTGACCCTGATAAGTTTGATGAGAAATTGATCAAACAAATAAAAGGATCTAACGTGAGTTTTATTTTGGTAGGTGGGAGCAAATTGAAGAAAGATAATTTGCGCGAGACAGTAAAAGCGATTAAGAAAATAACGAACATCCCTGTTATTCTTTTTCCCGGAGATGAAAAGCAAGTGTGCAAGGAAGCTGATGGAATTTTTATTTTGAGTTTGCTTTCGGGTAGAAATCCTGAATACCTTATTGGAAAACATGTTCGCTCTTCGCGGAAAATAAAAGAACTAAAGCTAAGCACGTTTCCGGTGGCATATATTTTGGTGGATACCGGAAGTAAAAGCGAAACTCAAAAAGTTACTGGAACAAAACCGATCAAATCTAAACAAGAAGTTTTAGATACAGTTTTGGCTGCCGAACAATTGGGATTTAAGGCAGTTTACCTTGAGGCCGGTAGTGGGTCGGCAAAACAAATTGATGCTTTACTTGTTAAAAATGCAGCTAAAACAATTTCAATTCCGCTTATTGTTGGAGGCGGAATTAGCTCGGCCCACGGCGCTAAAACGGTAAAGCAGGCGGGTGCGAATGTGGTAGTTGTTGGTAACGCCCTTGAAAAAAACAGGTTGCTATTACAGTCACTTTCAAAAGTTTTTGTATAATAGCATAATAATTCAATGAAGCTTATCGTCATAACCGGCTCTAAAACCCTTCCGGATGAGCCAAGTATGGTTACCAAAATGTTTGAGGACGGACTTACTACCTTGCATTTAAGAAAGCCTAAACTTACCACCCAGGAGATGCGCGATTACATTGAAGAGATTCCCGATTATTTTCATAACCGTATCATCATTCACTCGCACCATATTTTGGCCGCGAAATATAATTTAAAAGGAATTCATTTTACGTCAACGCATCTCAGTAAGAAGTGGAAGTATTTTTTTACACGTCTGCGTTTGCGAATTAAGTTCGGGAAATTATTCAAGTCGCGTTCTTACAAGCGCCTATCAAGTATTCACAACAAAGAAGAACACAACTTCGATTATTTTTTGATGGGAACAGTGTTCAATAATCTTACCGGTGATTTGTACGGAGGATTTTATGAAGAAGCATTAGTAGCGGCTTTAAAACATACCGACAAAAAAATTGTTGCTCGAGGCGGCATTACCGATAAGGTGATCGATAAAGCGAATAAGTACGGATTTCACGGCATCGCTTTCTCTTCTTTCATTTGGGATTCTGAAAGCCCATGCACGCAATTCCTCACTATCATTCGCAAATTCAACGAGCTTAACATCAAGATCGAGTAATGTTCGCTCTGGGGATAATTTCTTTTATTACCGGTACTCTTGGAGTTATTTTTACCATCAAGCAAAAGATCTGGTGCTGGCCATTTGCGCTTATTGCAACCGTTACATCTGCTGTTGATTTTTATTTTCAGAGACTATACGGCGACATGGCGTTACAAGGATTTTATTTTTTCGCGGGCATTTATGGTTGGATCTATTGGAAGCAAAATCAAAAAAAAGAATTTAAAGTAAGTACTACGCCGTTCAACATGTATCTCATTTTGTTGTTTGCAACGGCGGCTCAAGCGGTGTTGTACTATTTTATCATCAAAAAATTTCGAGGCGACCAGGTTATCTTCGATTCCATTTTAACCGCATCCAGCATCACCGCAACTTACATGATGACAAAAAAGTGGTTGGAGAACTGGGCGTTTTGGGTGTTGATAGATGGAGCTTACATTATTCTTTATAGCATTAAATCACTTTGGTTCTATGCAAGTTTGTATTTAGTATTTACTGCAATGGCCGCTTACGGCTTTTATTTATGGCGAACTCAACGATCATCAAAATCGGGGTCATAGGTCCCGAAAGCACCGGGAAGTCTGTTCTCTCCGAACAACTCGCGCAACACTTCAATACTGTGTTCGTTCCCGAATACGCGCGCGAGTATTTTTTGGAAAGATCAGTGGAAGGTCACACTATGGATGATCTTATCAGCATCTATCAAAAGCAAATTGAATGGGAGAAGGAAATGAGCAAGCGTGCAAATGGATTTTTGATCTGCGATACCAACCTGATCTCCGGCAAAGTGTGGAGTGATGTAGTATTTAAAAAAACGCCCCAATTTATCCTCGATAATTTACAACACATGGATCACGATCTGTATTTGGTTTGTGATATTGACCTTCCCTGGGTGCCCGATGAGCAACGCAGAAACGAATACAATCGCAAAGAGATCATGCAAATGCACTTGGATGAATTGAAAAAGTTGAACGCTAAATTCGAGTTAATAGGAGGGAAAGGAGAGGCGCGATTAAAGAACGCGATAGCGGCCATTCAAAAACACTTCAAAACCAATAATTAACTCCCAGGGAAATAAAAACATTCTGGTAAGACTGTTTCACGTCCCTTAAAGTTTTAGAGATCTTTTTAGTTGGCTGACCAACACCCGCCGGACTTTCACCCTGCACAAGTATCTCACTGTACTTACAATTTGCCTGTATATAACTTACTTCTAGCGCGGCACCTAAACTTTCAAATAAACGGTAATTAAGACCGATCGTTCCGCCGTATGAAAGCGCATCGGACGTAGCTGTATTGAATTTTAAATATTGTGAAGTGGTCACAAACAAATGGAGCTCCGGATAGCGTAAAGAAACATATCCAACATTCGCTTTAACATATAATGAGATATCATCACTAAAGATTTTATGATAACCAAGTGATAAGTGTATGCCAAAAGCACGCCAATTCGCCTTATCAGCTTTCCAGGTTGAATCGGTAGAGAGATGATACTTTTCCAATAGAGGATCAGTATTCAACTGATTAATGGAATAAAAACAATTCAATCCAACGAGTACACCTTCGCGTGTACTGTGCGCGAAACTCAATTGCGCGATCGTACCCAAAACCGCGGGCCCAACTTCATTCGTATCCACGGTTGGTTTACTGAATTTACGTTGAGGCGACGCTAAGCCCCCAAAAAAACTAACGCAATTGGATTTAGTTGGAGCATCCATTTTTTTTGTAGATGGATTCACTGAAGCGGTGTTGGCTTCTACGTAATCATCGCGCTGCACTTGTGTGCTTGGTTGAATTATCGCCGGCATTTGTTTCGGAGCGTATTGAACTTCGGCCACATCTTTCAAAAGTATATTTGCTTCGATGGTACTCATGTTTCCCCCGATCTTGAAATAGATCTTTGCAGTATCGCTTCGCGTAATGGTGCAATTAATGTGTTCTCCTTTTTTGGTAATGATCACATCGTTGGCTTGTGTTTGCGCGCAAACCGGCCTGGCCAAAACGCATAAGAAAAATATAACTAAGTGTCTGAGGACTTTCATTTTAACATCCTAAAGTTAAGATAAAAACCTTAAAAGTGTTTTGCCCATTGAATTTATTCGTAACATTGCAGTGTCTTAAGGGGTGCTTTTTTATAAAGGCAAAAGAACTTAAGTCAAAAGCCAAAAGAGCATCGGGAAATTTCACGACGGCTTTTTACTTTTGACTTTTTCCTTTTAACTTTTCAAAAGGCTGAGATCATACCCATTAACACGTTACTACCAAAAGAGCGTGTTAAGCACCTGAACAGGATAATGCCTGCGTAGGGAAACTAAAATAGCCAATGCAAACCCCTTGCTTTGGCATGTACTGATCTAAAATAAACGATGATGAAAAAAGCATGTCTTGCGTTTTTAGCTCTTGTGTTTGTTGTATACACACAAGCGCAAAATAAATTTACCGGTATGGTAAAAGACCAAAAAGGGGAGCCTGTTTCTTTTGCGGTGTTAGGAATTAAAAGGGGATTTGCCTCTGCCGTAACAAATGCTGAAGGAAAATTTGTGATTAATAATTTCCCAAAAGGCCCGCAAGTGATCGAAGTGCGTTCCATGGGATATCACACGATTATTGATAGTGTTGAAGTTAGCGGAGAATTAAATCGCGAATATGCTTTAACAGAGGACAATAAAACCCTCGACGAAGTGGTGATCCAATCTACACGCGCCGGAAAATTTTCAGGTATGGCGTATAGCGAATTGAATAAAGATGATATTTCAAAGAGCAATTTTGGAAAAGACGCGCCAATGTTGTTGGATCAAATGGCGAGTGTGGTGGTAAATACGGACGCGGGAAATGGCGTAGGTTATACAGGTCTTCGCATTCGCGGATCGGATGGAACGCGTATTAATGTCACAATTAATGGTGTGCCGGTGAACGATGCTGAAAGTCAGGGAACTTATTTTGTAGATATGCCCGATCTAATGTCGAGCGTAAATAGCATACAGGTACAACGTGGTGTTGGCGCTTCTTCAAATGGTGCAGGCGCATTTGGCGCAAGCATTAATTTTCAAACAAATCAGTTAAATGAAAAAGCGTACGGACAAGTGATCTCTACCGCGGGATCATTCAATACATTTAGAAATACTGTTGCGTTTGGAACAGGATTGATAAATGATCGGTTTACCATTGATGCGCGCGCCTCAAAGATCACAAGTAATGGATATATCGACCGTGCAAAGAGTAATTTGGGTTCAGTTTATTTTTCGGCAGGGTATTATGGGAAAAAGGACGTGTTGAAATTTATCGCGTTCACCGGAAAAGAAAGAACGTATCAAGCCTGGTATTATGTACCGCTGGATTCTTTAGGAAGAGGAAATCGTACGTACAACCCCGCCGGAGAGTATTATGACGCCGATGGAAAAGTTCACTACTATGATGGAGAGACTGACAACTATCAGCAAGATAATTATCAATTGCATTATACACGAAGCCTGAATAGTAAACTTACTTTCAATCTAACGGGTCATTATACTAAAGGAAGGGGATATTACGAGCAATTCAAACAGGCACAGGCTTTAAGCAACTATAAAATTGACGATGTGATCACGGCAAAGGGAGACACAATTACTACCAGTGACATTGTAAGAAGATTGTGGTTGGATAATGATTTTGTGGGATTGCTCGGAAATTTCAATTACAAGGCAAGTAATAAATTATCGTTTGTTATGGGTGGAGGTTATAATGATTACTACGGAAGACATTTTGATCGTGTGATCTGGGCGCAGTACGCTAGCAATTCATCCATAGATCATCAATACAATAAAAATACTGCCTCTAAACATGACGCCAATGCGTATTTAAAAACCAGTTACAATCCCGTAAACAATTTGTACCTATTCATGGATCTACAAGTGCGTACCATTTATTATAAGTACAATGGGTTTGCCGATTCACTAACTGCCGATACTGCGCAAGAAGCCTCTTTAGGTTTTTTCAATCCTAAGTTTGGAGCTACGTATAATTTAAATTCAAATATGAGTGTTTACGGATCCTTTGCAATGGCTAATAAAGAACCTAACCGAGATGACTTTGTGAATTCAACACCAAAAAGTCGCCCTAAAAGTGAGAATTTAAAAGACATTGAATTGGGCGTGCGTTATCTCAGCAACAAGCTAAGCGCGCAAGTAAATTACTTCAATATGAATTACACTAACCAACTTGTGCTGAGCGGAAAAGTGAATGATGTTGGGGCTTATACGCGTGTGAACGTTGCAAAAAGTTATCGTAGAGGTGTAGAATTTGAATTTGCCTACGCGCCAATTAAATTCCTAACACTAAGTGGAAATTTAACCCTGTCTCAAAACAAGATCGTTGAGTTTAAAGAATACACGGATGACTGGGACACCTACGATACGCAATATGTGGCCGTTTACAAGAACACTGATATTTCTTTTTCGCCTAACACCATTAGTTCGTTGGTATTAACGCTTAAACCAATTAAAGGTTTAGAGATAGCATTTATTAATAAATATGTGGACCGACAATTCTTAGATAATGCAGCGAAGAGAGAGCGCAGTATAAATCCTTACAATTATAACGACGTGCGTATCAACTACACTTATAAATTCAAGAAAGGAACAGAATTGGGTATTATGTTTACGGCAAGCAATATTTTTAATACGGTTTACGAAACCAATGGGTATACATATGGCGGCGTATCAGGAGGAACTTTATATACTTACAACTATATGGCTCCGGCAGCACCAAGGCATTTTATGGGAGGAATTTCGCTGAAGTTCTAGATTTATCCTGAGCATGTCGAACGGTTGTGTTTGACTATAACAGCTAATGAAACCGCGGGCGATAGTGAGTCTGCGGTTTTTGTTTACTCACTCATTTGCGCGATTCGTTCACTCAGCATATCACTCGAAATGAACCCTTTGGCGCAATATTTGCTTTAGATGAACGTATTTATGTATATTAGATTAATAGAACTCTATAAAACCGAGTATTATGGACAGATATAAAAGCGAAGCTACCTCGAGCACCCCACTCATAGATTTTGATATGCAGGATGGGAAGTTGGAAATTAAAGGACGTTCGATCCCCGAAAATTCATTTGCGTTCTATAAGCCTTTGTCTGATGCTTTGTCCAATTACGCTAAAGCTCCTAAAGAAAGAACTACGGTGAATGTAGTGTTGGAATATTTCAATACAAGTTCTGCTAAGTGCTTGCTCGATTTTTTTAAAGAACTGGAACGTCTTCATGGAAAACAAACCAATGTGACCATTCGTTGGGGTTACCAGGATGAAGATGAAAATATTTTAGAAGCGGGAAAAGAATATCAATCCATGCTTAAAACAAATTTTGAATTGTTCATGGTGCAAGGTTGATTTGTTCTTACGCCCCGGACAATTATTTAAAGGCTTTCATTTGAAAGCCTTTTTTATTTTAGTACTGAACTTTTGTAACTCGTGTGTGTATCACAAGTATGAAAGCGATAAAAATCACCCTGCTTGTAACGCTTGTTGTTTCTACAAGCTGTTCTACCGAACCGCACCATGATTATAGCGATGTGGAAAAACGTTCCAAAGTTTATTTTGAGCAGGATAGAAAAAGAGATTCTAAGAATTTTGTTTTTCCTGATTCGGTATTGAACAAGCCACGTATTGCCACTTATTTTGAAGCGGATGCAATGGCAAATTCCATTCTATTTTACACAGATACTTCTAAGCAAGAAGCTCGCGCTGTTCGATATTTTGCCGATGGGAATGTGTTATACGATAAATTGAAGCCCACACGGTTCAATGAATTTGCTTCACTGGTAAAACAGGCTGAATACGTGATAACCGACAGCGCTGTGAATTATATTATTGGTAGAACGCCAAACTTAAGTGTTACAGGCGTCGGTTTTACCGGAACATACATTCGAACAGATCGAAACTAGTTTGATTTGGTATCTCTCCTTAGTATTTCCAAAGCGTGCCCGATCACATCATCAACGTTGGGAAAGATCTTGTCTTTGAATTTGATTAATTTTCTTCACCTTTCGTTTCTAAATAATGGCCACCTTCACCAAACAGTTTGCGAACGCTTTCAGGATGGAAATAATTAAAGTGGAAAAAGCTCTGCGATTTTCCGATATTATTGTTAATTGTTATGGATCTCGTACTTGTTAAATCGTAAAACGAATAGTTTTCTGTTCTTGTAATTTTTCACTACCACCTCTTTATTGTTTTGCATATAGATATGGCCAAAATTGAACGCGTTGACTTTACGTGTTATTTGCACCCAATTCTTTAATTTTTCTTTTTCGTATTCTACGTTCCGATACGTGCGTATGATCACTTTCTCATCACAGATCAGTTTCAAATTCAAAACTGTTCCGATAAATTCAAAGATCATTCGGTAGACATCTTCTTTATGATCTAATATCAGATCTTCATTGGTTTGATTGGCCGCATACGAACTTGGAAACACAAGTCCGAGAAATGGCGGTTTATCCTTAGGCAACTTCACAACTAACTTCATGAAGTGAAATTACAGGAAGGGGAAATACGTGATTGCTACAATTTGTAGCATGTTCAAAACTAGCGGCTAGCTCTGAGGAGACTCACCTAAAGTCTTTAACAATCTGACATGAGATGCGATAGCGCCAAAGAGCGTTCGGTTCTCATTATAAGGTATACCAAATTCCACCGCGGTTTGTTCAACAATTGGCGAAATGGCACTATAGTGAACGTGACAGATGTTAGGGAACAAGTGATGTTCAACTTGCATGTTAAGTCCTCCAACCATCCAACCGAGCCACGAGCTCTTCCTGGCAAAATTCGCTGTGGTTTGTAATTCGTGGATCATCCATTCATTTTCCACAAATCCATCGGCGTTTGGCTGAGGATACTGAGTTTCTTCAACCACATGCGCCAGCTGAAATATAACACTCATAAGGAACCCCGCAATAAAATGCATGATCAAAAATCCGGAGAGAACAAGCAAAGCCGGGATCCCGCAAACTAAGGGCAGGCCTAACATCAGAGCAAAATAAAAGATCTTGGAAAGTACCAGGTGGCGCATTTCTTTTGCAGGTGTTGAACCGTTGGCTTTGGTTAAGCCATTTTGATTGTATTTATGAAGCTGTGAGAATTCATTTACCATACGGGCTAAACTCATGAAACAATATAATGGAAAGGCATAAATGAATTGGAACCGATGGATCTTTTTCCAAGGAGTAAGTTTTGACAAACGTAAGGAACCTTTTGGTTCAATATCTTCATCAAAGCCGTCGATATTGGTGTAGGTATGATGTAATACATTGTGCTGTATCTTCCAATTGAAAACGTTTCCTCCAATGAGGTACATACTGCCATAAGATACCAATTTATTAAGCCACTTTTTTTTGGAGAGTGAACTGTGAGTAGCATCATGCATTACTCCCATTCCAATGGCGGCCATCCCAATTCCCATAATTGCCCAAAGGATCAGGGATAGCCACACACTTACAGATTGTGTGAGCATGAATACAAAGGGTAAAATATATAAGGCCAGGAGAAAAGCAACCTTAAAACCCATCCTGCTATCACCTTTAGAGGAGATCTTATTTTCTTTGAAATAATTATCTACGTTCTTACGAACCGTAGCGGCAAATAGTTTCTGGTCTTTCCCGACGAATTTAATAACTTTCATTCATAGTTCCGCTCGCGTTAATGCAAGTCTTTTTAAGTGAGCCGGAAAAAAATGCGGTTAAAATAAACGGGAGTAAATTATAAATGCAGCTGAGCCGGTTAATGCTTTAATTATTGTAAATATAATCATTTAATTGACTTGGGCAACTATTGTGTGTGGAATGTTGGCTACATTTAACGTTGTATCCAAATATAAAGAATGGAGAAAATAAAAAAGCAGACATGTAATGCCTGCTTTTTGTTCTGTGCTTATTGGCGATCATGAACGGTCTACGTTCACTGCTTGTAAGCCTTTACGACCTTGTTCTACATCGAAAACAACCTCGTCATTTTCTCTGATGTTTGCTTTTAATCCATTGGCGTGTACAAAGTACTCAACACCTGAATCTCCTTTTATGAATCCAAATCCTTTAGTTTCATTGAAAAATTTTACGGTTCCTTTTTCCATTTCTTTTGTTTTTAAAATTGCCGTTCATTTGCGGCTTGTTATTTGTTTTTTTATCCTGGCGCAAATGTGCGCCATTATCGTTAATGTTTTCTTCTGCGGCAGCATATACAAAAGGATGCGCTTTCACAACATCGATCTCTTTTTTAATGAGCTTATGAATATCCTTTAAATAAGACAGTTCGTCATGCGTACAAAAGGAAATTGCAACACCTTCTGTTCCGGCTCTTCCCGTTCTTCCGATGCGGTGAACATAATTCTCTGCATGTTCAGGGATCTCGAAATTGATCACATACGGTAGTTTATCTATGTCAATTCCGCGCGATGCGATATCGGTAGCAACTAAAGCGCGAATACTTTTATTTTTAAATCCAAGAAGCGCCCTGTTGCGTGCACCTTGCGATTTATTTCCATGAATGGCTTCAGCCTTGATGCCGCTTTGATTAAGACCTCGCGCCACTTTATCTGCACCGTGTTTTGTGCGGGTAAAAACGATCACGTGGTCAATGTTATCTGATTTAATGACATGATTCAAAAGATCGCGTTTATTTTCCTTGGCAACGTGATATACTTCTTGTTTAATAAGTGGCGCGGTAGACGCTACGGGACTAACAGAAATATGTTCGGGGTCCTTCAATAAACTATTTGCAAGTTTAACGATAACAGGAGACGCGGTTGCTGAAAAGAAAAGAGTTTGTTTTTTTGCGGGCATTTTGGCGATCAATTTTTTGATGTCATTGATAAAGCCCATATCCAACATGCGATCTGCCTCATCAAGTACCAAAACGTCTACCTGCTCGAGTTTTACAAAGCCTTGATTCATGAGATCGATCAAACGGCCAGGGGTTGCTACAAGAATGTCGACACCGTTCCTAAGAGCATTTACCTGGGAGTTTTGATTAACGCCGCCATAAATGGTACAATGAGACACTTCAAGATGTTTGCTGTAGTCAAAAAAGTTCTCACTGATCTGCAAAGCCAATTCACGCGTTGGCGCAAGCACAAGCGCTTTAATGGCACGCTTCGATTTAATGCTATAGCGAACATCGGCATTTCTTTTTAGCGCGATCATTTGTAAAATTGGTAAAGCAAAAGCGGCGGTTTTTCCTGTGCCCGTTTGTGCGCAACCAAAGATATCTTTGCCCTGCAAAATGCGAGGGATCGCATTCGCCTGGATAGGTGTTGGTTCTTTATAACCTTTTTCATCCAAAGCCATTGTTAATGGCTTGATGAGTTTTAATTCTGAAAAATTCAATTTATATCAATATTTAGTTCAGAGCGGCAAAATGCCGACCTGTTTAGTGTTAAGAAAGTTGTAAGAAAATGCTGTGGAATTTGACTTATCAGGAAGCGAAATGATACAATCTTCAAAAAGACTTAAGCAAAGGTACGCAATATAAATGGATAAAACTAATTTACCCTTTTTTGGCCCTAATAAGGAACCTAAAAGAGGTGCCGGATTTTTCGATCAACGTTCCTTCTTTATTGTAGTATGCTGCAATGGATTCGCCGTGATCTCTGAGTGCAATTTGCGATTCTTATAGATATCCATAGCCATATACAACGCATTTTTGAACGATTGCTCGCTGGCTTGATTCTTCCCTGCAATTTCAAAAGCGGTTCCGTGATCCGGACTAGTGCGAATATGTGAAAGCCCTGCTGTATAATTTACACCTTCGTTGAACGCTAAAGTTTTGAAAGGGATTAATCCTTGATCGTGATACATGGCTAAAATTCCATCGAATTGTTTGTATGCGCCACTTCCAAAAAATCCGTCGGCGCTATAAGGACCATAGATCATCTTATCACCTTTTACTTTTTCAATGGCAGGCTTTACGATGCTTTGATCTTCGTTGCCAATCGTTCCGTTGTCACTCGCGTGAGGATTGATCCCTAACACAGCGATGCGTGGTTTGCGAACAGCGAAATCTTTTACAAGGGTAGAGTGGAAGAGATTGATCTTCTCTGCAAGACCATCCACAGTGATTTTCGATACCACATCTTTTAAAGGAACGTGATCAGTTGCCAAGGCAACACGCAATCCCGAATTACTGCACATGATCATTAAAGGATTTCCATTTAGTTTCTTTCCCAAATAATCAGTGTGCCCAATGAAATTGAAAGATGCATTTTTAATGGTGTGTTTATTGATAGGAGCTGTTACCAATACATCAATTTTATTTTCAAGTAGTGCTTCCGTGGCTTTTTCTAAAGAGATGGCAGCGTATTTTCCGCCCACATCACTGGCTTTCCCCATTTCAATATTCACTTCTTCCTCGTAACAAATAAACACGTTCACTTTTTTATTGTTGATCTGAGCAAGATCGCGAAGAGGATGGAAATTAAATTCTTCGATCCCCATTACTTTACGATAGTAAGAAACCGTTTTTTGCGAACTAAAAAGAACCGGCGTGCAGATCTCGTTAATACCTGCTTCCTGGAATGTTTTTAAAATTACTTCAAGTCCTATACCGTTTATATCGCCCTGCGAAATGCCAACTACTAATTTGTTATCGCTCATATTATTTTATTTAATACCGTATTTTTCCTTGTATTTCAGGTACAATTCGGTTTGCTGATTTTTTAAATTAACTGCTTTGCCCGCAATAAATGCATGCGTAATGATGCTGGTCTTCATATCCAGAATATCTCCTTCACTCACAACAAAACTAGCAAGTTTATTTTCTTCAAGAGTTCCAATTTTTTTATCGGCGCCCATGATCTTTGCCGTATTTAAAGTGATCGCGCTCAAAGCTTCTTCCTTAGTTAAACCATAAGCAACTGCGCTGCCAGCCAAGAAAGGCAAATTACGACTGTTCATGGCTTCCATTTCCGTATCACCTTCGGTGCTTAAACAAAATAAGATCCCTTCTTTTTGTAAGATGCCGGGTAATTTGTAAACGGCATCAATATCATCATCATTTTTATCAGGAAGATCGTGCACACGAACAACCATTACCGGAATGTTACTTGCTTTTAGATCCTTCAAAACTTTGGCCGCCTCTTTTACGCCAACCAACACCGGATTCTTGATCTCGTACTGTTTGCAGAAATTGATCGCTGCTAAAATATCTTTTGCTTTATCGCAGTGTACGTACAAACGCTTTTCTCCGCTAAATACGCCGCGCATGGCTTCAAAGCGCAAATTCTTTTCATCGGCTTTCCCCGTCATGTAATAAGCCCATGAATTTTGCATAAAGGAATTTAACGCGAGAAGATTGTTAGTGTAATCTTTTGCGGCTTTTTCATCGTCGTCTCCACCGCGACTTGCTGATTGCGGAAAATTCATGTGCACACCATCATCGCCTTTTATTTCGGCGTCTTCCCAATTCCATCCTTCCAAAGCCATGATGCTCGATTGACCACAGATCAAGCCGCCACGAGGACAAACTTGCGAATATAAAATGCCATTTGTTTTAATTGTTGGAACGATCTTGTTGTCGCTATTGTAAGCAATCAAAGTACGAATGTGCGGATTGATGAAACCAACATCCTGAAGATCTCGTGTGGCGCGCACGCTAAATGCATCGTGTAACCCTAGAACATTGTTGGCATTGATCAAAGCAGGATAAATATGTTTTCCTTCAAGATCGATCACCGTGTCAAACGATTTCCAATCCGGTTTTAAACCTACAGTGGACATACACATTTCAATCTTGTCTTTGTTCACCGAAAGAAAAGCACTTTCTATCACCTGTCCATTACCTAAATGTGCAGTAGCATTGATAATTGCGAATTTATTTTTCTTCTGAGCCAATGCGGAAGAACCTAAAGCGATAAGAATAAATATATATACTGACTTTTTCATTGTTTTCCTTTTGTATAATTATCTTACACCGGTTTCCTCCTCGCTAACCCCTTCAATTGTGTTACAGTGGTACAATCCTCTTCGCTTGCTTTTGAATTTACTAACCGGTCCGCCTTTTTGTTTTTCGGCCATTAGCTTAGCGATCAAACGTGCACGTTCGGCTTTTGTGTATTCTTGTAATTTTTTATCCTGCTCTCTGTCAAAGTAAATTTTCCCCTCAATAAACGTTTTTTCAACTTTCGCATAAATACTTAAAGGATTATCTGTCCAAAGAACAATATCCGCGTCTTTTCCGGCTTTTATACTCCCTACTTTATTATCTATGTGAAGCATTTTCGCCGGGTTCAATGTTGCTAACTTCAAAGCTTCAACCTCAGTCAGACCTCCGTATTTAATTGATTTTGCCGCTTCCTGATTTAAACGACGTGCCATTTCCGCATCATCAGAATTGATAGAAGTATTCACACCCACTTTTGTAAGGATAGCTGAGTTGTATGGAATTGCTTCCATTACTTCATTCTTATAAGCCCACCAATCAGCAAAGGTTGATGCACTTACACTATGCGCTTTCATTTTGTCGGCAACTTTATAGCCTTCTAAAATGTGTGTAAATGTATTTACTTTGAATCCAAACGAATCGGCAATATGCATTAACATATTAATTTCACTTTGCACATAAGAGTGACAAGTGATGAAACGTTTTTTATTTAAGATCTCAGCTAAAGCATCCAATTCAAGATCTTTTCTTACCGTTACTTTTTTTGGAGTTGCCGAATTTAGTGATGTATTGTATTCTTTTGCTCTTGTAAAGAAATCTTTATAAACCTGTTCAACACCCATACGGGTTTGTGGAAAACGAACTGTATTAAAATCTCCCCAGTTGCTTTGTTTTACGTTCTCACCCAAAGCAAATTTAATAAAGCCATCAGCGCCTTGGTATTTCATGCCTTCTGCGTTTTGTCCCCAACGTAATTTGATCAATGCACTTTGTCCGCCAATTGGATTTGCAGAACCGTGTAACAATTGCGCGCTTGTAACTCCGCCCGCAAGCTGACGGTATATATTTATATCCTCCGGCCAAATAACATCGCCCATTTTTACTTCAGCACTGCTGGCTTGTGCGCCTTCGTTCACACCTTGCCATAAAGCAATGTGCGAATGCTCGTCAATGATTCCCGGAGTTAAATGCAAGCCTTTTGCTTCTATCACTTGTGCGCCTGGCGTTGCCGCTAAATTTGCTCCAACTTTATTTATTTTTCCGTCAACAATCAATACGTCGCAATTTTGGATCACGCCTTCATTTTCATTTGTCCAAACCGTTGCACCTTTAATTAAATAACTTCCTTTTGCCTTTAAAGAATAGTCCTTGTAAGTTGAAACATCAGAAGGTAATTCAATGCCGTAAGAAGAGAAAGGATAAAGCACTTTACCCATTGCTATAGGCTTGTCGTTTTTTGGTTGAGGCAATTTTCCTTTCATGGCAGTGTCCAAATAGGACACATATTTTAATTCCACATTAAAATTCTCTCCATTTGGCCAGATTCCTGTTCCGCTAAATCCTTTGTTTTGCTTGTTGTAGGAAAGATTCATGCGAACAACACCCGAGCTATCGTAAGCAAAATTGAAGGTTGCCAGGGAGTTATTTAAATTAAAATTCGCGTTTACTTTTGTCGTGTCAATTTTCACGATGGCTTTTGGTTTGTATTCGTCGCCGTTAATCTGCACCGAGTAAGTTTGTCTGTTGGTGATCAAGGAATAATTTCCTCTTACATCTTCTCCATACAAATTCACAAAGGTTTGCGCTTGCCCATTTATCCAATGTTCGAGAACGGTAGCTTCTTCATCAAATATATTTTTTGAACTGATAAAGAAATTGGCACACATGTCTTTTTTAATTGCGCCGATCTTTGTTTGAGCATTTACAAAAGCCGCAGGGTTTGTGGTTAACGCTTTCAAAGCCATTTTCTCACTCAAGCCATACTTTATTGCTTTGCGAATGTTTGGTAAGAATGTTTTTTTGTCCTTAAGATCAGCAACGGTAAAGCAGAATGAAACATTATTCTTTTCTAACACACCTGGATTCGT
Organism: Bacteroidia bacterium; assembly: GCA_044229315.1. Taxonomy (GTDB): domain Bacteria; phylum Bacteroidota; class Bacteroidia; order B-17B0; family Aurantibacillaceae; genus Aurantibacillus. Next base: position 116,931 of record JBGATG010000002.1, on the reverse strand, counting down.
TGGCGCCATTTCCCAATGCTTTAGATCGGCTAAAGAGATATTATCTGCTTCAAATGGATCTTCCACATCGTAAGCGTCAGGAAAATTTACTGGAACAATACATTTCAATCCGAGGTTCTTTAGATCCTCTATGCGCTGATAATCGGCATTTCCAACTTTAAGAATATAATTTACCTTAAATTCATTTCCGATCAAACTTACACGCGTATTATTGAATTTCTCATTACTCTCCATGATGCTGGGAAGTGATTGCAACTGATTAAAATATTCTAAAGAGATATTGTACTCAATTTTCCCGGCATTCATTTTGTACCATTGCGCGTCGTAATAAGTTTGACGCAAGAGAGCGATGCATCCTGTAAGTGAACTTGGATAATCTTGCGTTGATGTTCCTTTGTTCAAAGAATAAAACGCAGCGGCCTTGTCCATAAGAATGCTCTCGTTCTCTTTGTTGTTGTAATTTAAATTTGCTAGCACGCCACTTCCTCTTACAATTCCATCTTTTTTGCAAGAAAGAACAGTCCCGAAGCCCATTTTCTTCAGTGATTCTGCTGCTTCGCCCTGGTGTACAAAGTTCTTGTAAGCATCATAATCTGATCTGATCGCTTGATTCCAACCATTGGCGCCTTTCACATTGCTTTCCATTTGCGGACCCATTTGTCTACGATTTCTTCCGCCACCTTCGTTCGTTTCCTGAATCCCATATTCTGAATATAGATCAATAAATGAAGCGTACACATGTTTTCCTTTTAAATCAAACACCACGGCGTTCTTTGGGGCAACGCCTTTATCCATCACATCAACTATTTTTCCGTCTTTAATGATGAGTGTCCCTTTTGTAAGAGTTGTGTTCTCATCAACATGGACCACGCCGTTAATAAAAGCGTAGGTTGTATGAATTGGATCGGCTGCGCCATTTGATGGAAACGTGGATTGCGAGAACGTGAAGTTTGTGCTCAAAATGGCCAGTCCTAAGTATAACTTTTTCATTTAAAAAGGAATAGGCCATAAAATTAGCTACATTATGTGTATTTCCTAATAAAATAATAGGTTTTATATCCGTCTATTTTTGTTAAATTAGGGCTTTAAAACACACACCATGTATAAAGGATTTTTACACACCCACATTCTTGTTGTTACACTCTTCCTATTGCTTTATCTGGTAAAGACAATCTTGTTGTTGAGCAATCGCAATGATCTCTTGCAAAAATTCTCAAAAATGTTCCGTGTTCCGGAAATGATCATCAGTACTTTATTTTTGGTAACGGGAGTTTATTTGGCTTTACAATTACCATTTGGAAGCAAATACGATTATTTATTTTGGATCAAGATCGCTATGGTATTAGCATCTATTCCAATCGCAGTTATCGGATTTAAGAAATCAAATAAGATACTGGCTGCGCTGAGTTTGCTATTGATCACGGGTAGTTACGGATTAGCGGAGGTTTATGGAAAGAAGAAAGGAATTGTGGCGAGCGCCAAAGGTGTTCCAACAGGATCAGATGGACTAGCATATTACCAGGCAAATTGTAAATTGTGTCATGGCGACGATGGAAAATTAATGATGGCGGGCGCAAAAGATCTTTCGAAAACAACCATGGATCTTGCCGCTATAAAAGAAATTATTTTAAAAGGAAAAAGTACCATGCCACCGGCACCGGTAAATGAAGAACAGGCCCAGATGATAGCAGAGTATGTACACTCGAATTTGAAGGGGAAATGATCGGTTAAATGAAGGAGTTACATAGTACCGCCAAGCCTCAGCTTACCTGTGTTTTAATAGGAGTTGCAGGAAAGCAACAAGAAACCGAACAGGTTCTTGAATTTCTTGATGAATTAGAATTTTTAGCGCGAACTTACGATCTGGAAACGGTTCGTGTGTTCACTCAGCGTTTGGAGAAACCTGATAAATCCACTTACATTGGACGAGGAAAAGTAGAGGAGATCCACAATTATGTGAAAGAGAACAAAGTGGATGTATTGATCTTTGATGATGAAATTTCTCCTTCGCAACAACGTAATCTGGAAAAAGTTTTTGGAAAGAAAATTTTAGATCGCACGACGTTGATCCTGGAAATATTTGAACAGCGCGCACAAACGGCGCATGCAAAAACACAAGTGCAATTGGCGCAATACCAATACATGTTGCCGCGCTTAACGGGTATGTGGACTCACTTGGAACGTCAGCGTGGGGGAACCGGAACGCGTGGTGGAGCAGGGGAAAAGGAGATTGAAACCGATAGACGTATTGTTCGGGATAAGATCTCTTTATTGAAAGAACGTTTGAAAGAGATCGATAAACAAATGGCCACGCAGCGTAAAAATCGTGGTGATCTTATTCGTGTGGCTTTGGTAGGATATACCAATGTTGGAAAAAGCACGATCATGAATGTACTGAGTAAAAGCGAGGTTTTGGCAGAGAATAAATTGTTTGCTACGCTTGATACAACGGTGAGAAAAGTGACGATCGAAAACGTTTTCTTTTTGTTGAGCGATACCGTAGGATTTATTCGCAAATTACCTACGCAATTGGTAGAGAGTTTCAAAAGTACTTTAGATGAAGTGCGTGAAGCTGATCTTTTAGTGCACGTGGTAGATATTTCTCACAAAAATTTTGAAGATCATTACAATGTGGTGAATCAGACTTTACATGACATTGGCGCGGGAGACAAGCCAGTATTGGTAGTATTCAATAAAATTGATGCGTTCAAGTATGTGCCGAAGGAAGAAGATGACCTTACGCCAACAAAGCAAGAGAATTTGTCTTTGGACGAGATCAAACGCACATGGATGCGCACGCTTCACCACAACTGTATTTTCATTAGTGCCGTGAACAAAGAAAACATGGATGAGTTGAAAAGCACGATGTATAAATTGGTAAAAGAAATGCATATCAAACGTTATCCTTATAATAATTTCCTGTATTGAGAGCGGAGTTTATATATGCTAACGAAAGTGATCTGAAGCGTATAGTTGACACTTACAATTCAACGATTGCTTCGCGTTTGGTTACCGCCGATCTTGAACCTGTTTCAGTGGAGAGTAAAATGTCATGGTTCAATTCTCACAATCAAACCAATCGTCCGCTATGGATAGTGAAGGTTGACGGAAACTATGCCGGCTGGATGAGTTTTAATAGTTTTTATGGTCGCCCGGCATATGATATTACTGCGGAGGTAAGTATTTATTTGGAAGGATCTGCAAGGGGAAAGGGACTTGGGAATATGTGTTTGAAAAAAGCAATTGAAGAGTGTAAACCAAGAGGAATAAAGAATTTATTAGGGTTCATATTTGGTCACAACGAACCAAGCTTGAAGTTATTTTATAAATTTAAGTTTGAGAAATGGGCGCATTTTCCAAAAGTGGCTAATATGGATGGCGTGGAACGAGATCTGATAATTTTAGGATTAAGAATTGACTAATGGCTAAGCAGGAAACAAAAAACATCAACGTTTCTTATGATGTGTATCAAAATATCAGCGATCTTGAAGAAAAAGATCAGTGTCTTTTAGAGAAAGCAAAAGAAGCCATGAACAATGCCTATGCACCCTATTCGAAATTTAAAGTTGGTGCGGCGGTTGAATTGGATAATGGAATTATTAGTACAGGAAGTAATCAGGAAAATGCGGCATATCCAAGTGGTTTGTGCGCGGAAAGAACGGCTGTGTTTTACGCGTCTTCCCAATATCCAAATCAAAAGATAAATACAATTGCAATTATTGCTCAGAATAATTCTGTTGAGCCGGTTAGTCCGTGCGGCGCATGCCGACAAGCACTGGCAGAGTATGAGTATAAATTCAAGAATCCGATCAGAGTTATCTTAGGCTCCAACGGCAAAGTTTATATTTTAAAAAGTGTGGAAAGTTTATTGCCGCTATTATTCGATAGAAATAATTTGAAGTGATTTTTGCCAAAGAGACGCAAAGACACAGAGATTCACTGTGAAACACTGCGTCTTCGCGTCTCCGTGGCTAGAAAAGACCTGTTGTAACTCCAATTCCCGGCTTATCATTCAACACAATTTTTCCTTGGGAATAAGTAATTCCGCTGAATGGATCATTCTTCAATAAACTCGGTGCATCCAGGTCAATATAATCTGCGCAGGAAATAAATTGCGCCATAGCTGATGTGCCACAAGAACTTTCGGCCATACAGCCCAAAAATATTTTCATATCATTTTGCTTGCAGTATTCAATCATTTCAAATGCTTCGCGAAGTCCGGTGCATTTCATCAATTTGATATTTACACCTGAGAAAACACCCTTCAATTTTTTAAGATCACTCAAACGTTTTACACTTTCATCTCCGATGGTTGGCAATACACTTCGTTCGGTTATCCAGGCCATGTCATCTACTTTTTCTATTTGCAAAGGTTGTTCGATCAGGATCGTATTCTGTTCTTTCAACCAGGCGATCATATCCACTGCATATTCTTTTTCTTTCCACCCACGATTCACGTCGATATACAAAGGTTTGTTTGTGTACTTTCGAATGGTTTGCACTAATTTTTTATCGTCTTCAGTGCCCGCTTTTATTTTTAGGATCGTAAAATCTTTTGCTTCCTCAATTTTTTTCTTGAGCACTTCGTCTGAGTCAATTCCAATAGTGCATGCGGTGAAACTATCTTCTGTAAGATTTAATTTATAAAGCTCGCGAACGGTTTTATTTTCAATTTTCCCTTTCAGATCATGAAGTGCGATATCGATCGCGGCTTTCGCGGCATTGCAGTTTTTATCCATTTCATCCAATTCAACAATGATCTCGGCAATAGAACACGGGTAAGATTGTTTTTTCAGAAATGGTTTTGTTTTTTCAAGAAATGCGATGGTTTGTTCTTGTGTTTCCCCAAGATATGGTGGTAAGCATGCTTCGCCATAACCGGAAAATCCGTCCCAATCTATTTTTACAAATACACTTTGGGTGTGCGTTCTCGTATTTCCACTCACGCCAAAAGGATGTTTGTATTCCAGTAAAAAGGGATGATAGACAAGGTTCATGCTCGCAAAAGTGGGGATTAAACATTTTGAAAAAGGAGGGATAAAAAATACTTGTAAACATCAACGTTTTTCTTGCTATTGAACCAGATTCATTCTCAGATACTTACATATGATTTTTAGCTATGGAATATTGCCTTTTTCTGTTAAATTTGTGATTCACTAAAATTCTCATCCCCATGGCTAAGACCCTAACAGAGAAAAAAGCGAAGTTCACAAAAGAACAATACGTGAAATGGTACGAATCAATGTTATTGATGCGCCGTTTCGAAGAAAAAACAGGACAAGTTTACGTTCAACAAAAAATAAAAGGTTTTTGTCATTTGTACATCGGACAGGAAGCTATTGTTGCGGGAACAGTAAGTGCAACAAAAAAAGGCGACAAGCATATTACAGCTTATCGCGATCATGCGCATCCCATTGGTTTGGGTTTACATCCAAAATATGTGATGGCAGAAATGTATGCCAAGATCACAGGTTGTAGCAAAGGGAAAGGGGGATCGATGCACATTTTTAGCAAGGAGCATGGATTTGTTGGCGGACATGGTATTGTTGGCGGACAAGTTCCATTAGGTGCAGGAATAGCATTTGCCGAAAAATATATGGGTACTGATCATGTTTGTGTTTGTTCCATGGGCGATGGCGCTGTGCGTCAAGGTGCATTGCACGAAGCATTCAACATGGCAATGACATGGAAATTACCTGTGGTGTTTATTGTGGAGAATAATTTGTACGCTATGGGGACTTCAGTTGAACGTACAAGTAACGTTCACGATCTTTGGAAATTAGGATTAGCTTACGATATGCCAAGCAAACCCGTTGATGGTTTAACAGTAGAAGCTGTTCACGAAGCTATCGAAGAAGCTGTTGCACGGGCACGCAGAGGTGATGGTCCAACCTTTTTGGAAATGAAAACTTACCGTTACAAAGGGCACTCGATGAGCGACGCGCAAACATATCGTACAAAGGATGAAGTAAAGGAATATCAAACGCAAGATCCAATTGAGAAAGTTCTTGCCACAATGAAAGCGAATAAGTGGATAGACGATGCAGGAATTGAAGCGGCGGAAGAACGCGTAAAAGCTTTAGTTGCCGAATCAGTTCAGTTTGCTGAAGAAAGTCCTTACCCGGAACCAGAAGAGTTGTACAAAGATGTTTACGCAGAACCTAACTATCCATTTATTATTGAATAATATTTAGAACTAAAACCTATTATGGCAGAAATAGTACGCATGCCCAAGTTGAGTGACACGATGACCGAAGGGACCATCGCGAAGTGGCACAAGAAAGTGGGAGATAAAGTAAAAAGCGGAGATCTTTTAGCGGACATTGAAACCGACAAGGCAACAATGGAATTTGAATCTTTTCAAGATGGTGTATTGTTACATATTGGAATTCCTGAAAAGCAAGCGGTGCCCGTGGATGCGATCATTGCTGTATTAGGAAAAGAAGGAGAAGATATTAAGGCAATTCTTGCAGAGGCTGGAAATGCCAAGAAGACAGAAGTTGGAACGAAGCAAGATGCTGCTGTAAACAATGTAAAACAAGAAACATCTACAGAAAAGGAACCTCTGCCTCCCGGAGTTGAAGTTGTTCGTATGCCTAAATTGAGCGATACGATGACAGAAGGAACCATTGAAAAATGGCATAAGAAAGTTGGAGATAAAGTAAAGAGTGGGGAATTGTTGGCAGACATTGCAACCGATAAAGCCACCATGGAATTTGAATCATTTCAGGATGGTGTGTTGATCTATCAGGGAATTAAGGAAGGACAACCAGTGGCGGTAGACGCCATTATTGCTATTTTAGGAAAAGGCGGAGAAGATATAAATACTATTCTTGCTTCAGTAAGCAGTGGCAGTTCTCAGTCTGCAGCGCAGAAATCAGATACGTCAACAAGTACAGCTACCAAAACTGTGACCGCAACGCAAACTACAACTGCGCAAAAAGTTTCAGCAACAAGTACAACAGCAAATGGAAGAATTAAAGCTTCGCCTTTAGCAAAGGCCTTGGCAAAAGAAAAAGGAATTGATCTTTCGCGTGTGAACGGAAGTGGCGATGGTGGAAGGATCACCAAATTTGATATTGAGAATTACAAAGGTGGAAGTGGCAAATCAACATTTGTTGGCGTAGAGAGCTTCACTGACGAACCTGCATCGCAAATGCGCAAGACCATTGCTCGCCGTTTATTGGAGAGCAAAAACGGTGCACCGCATTTCTATTTGAACATTGAGTGTGATATGGATAATGCCATTGCCACACGTGAGGCCATCAATAAAGTAAGCGAAGTAAAAGTGTCGTTCAACGATATGATCATTAAATCGTGTGCTGCTGCTTTAAGAAAACATCCGCGTGTGAATAGCTCGTGGATGGGTGATAAGATCCGCATCAATCATCACATTCATATTGGTATGGCGGTTGCGGTAGAAGATGGATTATTAGTGCCTGTTGTGCGTTTTGCGGATGGTAAATCTTTCTCGGAAATAGCCGTAGAAACAAAAGAACTTGGAAAAAAGGCAAAGGAGAAGAAATTACAACCTCAGGATTGGGAAGGAAACACATTTACGGTTTCTAATTTAGGAATGTTCGGAATTGAATCATTTACTTCTATCATAAATTCACCTGAGTCTTGTATTCTTTCAGTTGGAGCAATTCGTGCGGTGCCTGTGGTGAAGAACGGCGCAATTGTTCCCGGAAACACCATGATGTTGACATTAGCTTGCGATCATCGCAGTGTGGATGGCGCAACGGGTGCAGCATTCCTTGCAACACTAAAAACATTTATTGAGAACCCTGTAACAATGTTCATTTGATGGAAGCGTTTGTAAAGTCGGAGATAAAAAATGGAATAGGGTATATCACTTTTTTCCATCCTCAAAGTAATTCAATGCCTGGGACTCAATTGCGCAATTTAGCCGCTGAAGTTGAGAAGCTTGGAAAGGATAGCAACGCAAAAGTTATTGTTTTAAAGAGCGAAGGTGAGAAAGCATTTTGCGCAGGCGCGAGTTTTGATGAGTTGATCTCAATAAAAGATCTTGACACCGGGTTGAAATTCTTTTCCGGATTTGCTGCGGTAATAAATGCCATGCGTAAAGCACCGAAATTTGTTTTAGCGCGCGTACAAGGAAAAGCAGTTGGTGGTGGTGTAGGAATTGCGAGTGCTGCAGATTATACATACGGTGTGAAAGACGCTTCGGTAAAATTAAGCGAATTGGCAGTGGGAATTGGTCCTTTTGTGGTTGGTCCTGCGGTTGAACGCAAAGTTGGGAAATCTGCTTTTTGTCAAATGACAATTAACGCTACTGAATTTCATAGCGCCGCTTGGGCAAAAGAGAAAGGTTTATACGCTGAGTTATTTGATAACGCGGCTGATATGGATAAAAGTATTGAGGCGCTTGCCACAAAATTAGCAGCAAGTAATCCTGAGGCAATGGCCATGCTTAAAAAAGTAATGTGGGAAGGAACTGAGAATTGGGATCAATTACTTATTGAAAGAGCCGGAATGAGCGGTAAATTGGTGTTATCTGAATTCACCATTAACGCTATCAATAAATTTAAGGCAAAAGCGTAACTTTGCTATTAATGCAAAGTTTGATTTATCGTCGCTTTTTTGTAAGCATCATATTTCTGATTGTTTTCTATACTCCGAAGGCTCAGGATCTTGATTCGTTAAGGAACAACAGAACTGTAGAGTCCTATCTTAAGCTTGGTAATTTTCTGGCAAATAAATTTGGCTATACCGATTCGCTTTTGCACTATGCAAATAAGGCACTTGCACTTGCAAAAGTGAAGAATGACAAAAGTGGAGAAGTTAAAGGCACTTTCAATCTGGCTTTGTATTTGCAACGAATAAATCAGTTTGATTCGTCAACCCGTGTACTCAGATCCATTCAGTCATCAAAAGAACTGCAGGGTGAGGTAGAGCTTCAAATGGGGATCAATTTTTACCGCCAAAACAATAACAAGCAGGCGCAGGAACACTATTTAAAAGCAATAGAGGTTTTTGAAAGAAATAAGGATCGTGAAGGAAAAGGCTTAACCTATTGTAAAATGGCGGCACTTTTTATTAATGAAGGGCAAACTGAAAAAGTGTTGAAATACACTCATGAGGCAATTGGTATGTTACCTGAAATAAAAGATCCGTTCTCAAGAATAAGTGTGCTTTCTTCTTTTTCCGGGATCTATTCTATTTTGGCAAACACCAACAAGGAATTTCTGGATACCTCTGTGATGTATGCAAAGCAAGCCCTGGAGTTGGTAAATCAACATCAGTATTTTACAAAGGGAAATCAATTGATCAATACTTTAAGTAATATTTATTTTTCTAAAGGCGATTTTTCTAAATCCCTGGAATACGGCCATCAAGCTTTAACATTCAAGAAGTATCTTTTACCTAGTGAGATCGTGATCACTTTTTTGAATCTAAGCGATTGTTATGCCTCGCTTAAGAATTATAAGATGTGTTTAACTTATCTCGACTCTGTGAGATATGTTACTTCAAATTTAGACGACCCTTATTATCGTTTGAAATTGTTTGAACGCGAGTATGCTTACAATAAGGATGCCGGTAATACAGCAATTGCACTTAAAGCGTTAGAGCGATATTCGGCCCTGGAAGACAGTTTGTTTAGTGTGGATAGATCTAAAGTTATTAATGAGTTAGAGGAGAAATATAATCGCTCAGAAAATGAGAAAAGGATCGAGACGCTTAATAAGCAAAATGAGATCGCATCTCTGAATGTACGGATACTGATCATTGGAGTAGTTGCGGCTATTTTAGCCATTGCAGTAATTGTTTTTATCAATCGCCAGATCGCTTTAAAGAATAAATTTAAGATCCTTGAAACAGAACAACGGCTGAATCGCGCGCGAATGGACCCTCATTTTTTCTTTAACGCCCTTTCGTCGCTGCAAACTCTTGCCATTGATAAGGAAAATAATGCAAAAGTAGTGCAATTGATCTCTAAGTTTTCAAAGGTAATGCGCCAGTCCCTTGAAAGCAGTTACAACGAATTGGTAACCATCGAAAGGGAGTTGGAGTTTCTTGATAATTATCTTGAAGTCCAAAAAATCAGATTTCCGGATAAATTTGATCATAAGATCACTTGTGATGATAACCTGGAGGTGAGTGAATTGAAGATCCCAAGTATGTTACTCCAGCCTTTTCTTGAGAATTCTATTGAACATGGATTCAAAAATATCGGGTATAAGGGCATGATAACAATATCCATTATCAAAAAGGACAGCAATGTGTTGGTTCAAATAAGTGATAATGGCGTTGGATTTGATACCGAGAAAATGAAGAAGGAATATCCCTCAAGAGCCACTCAGATCATTACCGATCGAATTGAGCTGTTAAATCAGAGTCATGGTTCCAAAGCCAGTTTTAGCATTACAAAGAACCATCCAAAAGGAGTTTGCGTAGAAGTGACGCTTCCTTGCATTTATTAATACAATCTCGTCACTTATTAAACCGGAGACCTTAACTGATAATCACGGTTGCGAATTGCGGCGCTTATTCTTAATTTCAGGCTTGAAATGAAGACCTTAATAATTGATAACGAGGAGCAGATAAGGGTAGGGCTGAAAAAGCAACTTTTAGCATTATGCCCGGCAGTAACAGAGATCAAAGAATCTACAGGAGTAGCGTCAGGACTTGCAGCCATTAAGGAGTTCAAACCTGATCTTGTTTTTTTAGATGTAGAAATGGACGATGGAACGGGTATTGAACTAATTCAGCAACTAAAGAATTTCGATTTTCAGTTGATATTCATTACCGCACATGATAAATATGCTATTAACGCGTTCAAATTAAGCGCCATTGATTTTTTATTGAAGCCAATTGATGCCGAAGATCTGATCAAGGCTGTAGAGAAGGCGAAAGATCAAATACGAAGCAAAACGCTGGAGTTTCAGTTTCAGATCTTGCAGGAAAGTTTAAGCTCCATTACCATCAATGAAAAGAAGATCGTTTTAAAGGATAGCGAGTCCATTTACTTTATTAAAGTATCTGACATTGTGCACTGCAAAGCTGAAGGGCCGTACACAGAATTCTATCTTATTCCCCAGCAAAAGATCACCATTTCCAAAAGTTTAAAAGAATATGAGGAATTACTTGAACCTTACGGTTTTGTTCGAACTCATCACTCTCATCTCATTAATATCAAGCGTATTGTTAGGTTTGATAAAGCTAATGGTGGAACTCTGATCCTTGAGAATAAGCAAACCGTTCCAGTTTCGCAACGAAAAAGGGAGCAGATCCTCGAACTGCTCAATAGCTTATAGGTTTATCACTTGTTAAACTAAATCCTGCACTTAATAAAGAGTGTCCGTCACTATGTAAAGAGAAAGAAAAGCTCCGATTTAAGGGAATAACTTTATTGAAAATCTCTTAAACATGAAAGCAAGTTTATTCTTAACAGTAGCACTGTTCGTTTCTATGGTAAGCGGCCTAAGTGCTTCATCCGGAAGTAAAGGACCCAATACCATCTTCTTTACAGAAAACAAAGGTCAGGTTTGTGATCAAAATTTTTCTCCAAGACCAGATGTTTTGTTCAACGGATGCATGAATGATGTGAACTATTATCTTACGAGTTCAGGTGTGAGTTACCAATTAAGCAAAACTACTGATTGGAAATTTGTGAGAGATGAGAAATCATTAAAGGATATAAGAATACCTGCTTCCACTTCTATTTATAGGATAGACGTTAATTGGTTAGGCGCAAACCCAAATGCGGTGGTGAAAGGCATGGAGGCATTGGAAGGCTGTGAAAATTATTATTTGGGTCACTACTCTAACGGTGCTTTGAATGTAAAGAGTTACCGATCTATAGTGTATACTAATGTGTACTCGAATATAGATATGAAATGGTATCAAAAGGACAATGAACTGGAATATGATTTTATTGTGAAGCCCAACGCAGATCCAAATCAAATAAAAATTGAGATCAAAGGCGCAAAGAAATTAATGATCAATGAAAAAGGAGAGTTGGAAATAGTTACACCTTATGGAGTGATCATAGAAAAAAAACCAATTGCCTATCAAAATGAAAAAATCATCAAAGCAAATTGGAGCCTGAATAATAACATTGTAACCTTTGTTATTGGGTCTTACGACAAAAGTAAAACACTGGTGATAGATCCGGCTTTACGGAAATGGGGTACTTACTACGGCGGATCACTAGATGACTATGGAAGAGCTTGTAAGGCAGACGCAAGCGGAAATGTTTTTTTTACCGGCTACACAGCAAATGCAACAACAACACTTATTGCAACGGTTGGAAGTCATCAGTCAACTTTTGGCGGTGGTTCTTTGGATGCTTTTCTGGCAAAGTTCAATGCGGCGGGAGTTCGTCAATGGGCAACATATTACGGTGACGCTGGAAATGATGTGAGTTATTGTGTGGAAGTGGATGGCACAAATGAATATATTGGAGGGTATACAACAAGTACTACAACTGCGATTTCAACAGTGGGTAGTCATCAAACCGTACAAGGTGGAGGTAACGATGGGTTCATGGTGAAATTCGATCAAAATGGTGTACGTGTGTGGGGAACATTTTACGGAGGTACGGGCAGTGATGTTGTTAATGGTTGTTCAAAGGATGCAAGTGGAAATATTTATTTTTCCGGTAATTCCAGTTCAAACGGTTCAATATCAAGTGGTGGCCATCAAAATACCTATGCGGGTGGTATTGATGCGTTTTTAGTTAAGTTCTCACCGGCCGGAGTTCGCTTATGGGCTACGTACTACGGAGGTACAAACACTGAGAATGGAACGGCTTGCGCAACCGATGCCACAGGTGCCATTTACATGGTAGGTAAAACGCAAACAAGTACGGGTTCAGCGGTTGCAAGTGGTGGGCATCAAATAACATTTGGTGGTGGCGGGGAAGACGCATTCTTGGTAAAATTCAATAGCGCCGGAGTTCGTCAATGGGGAACATATTATGGCGGCAATGCGATTGACAACGGATTTGGTTGCACAACAGATGCTGCTAACAATGTTTACATTGTGGGACAAACCGGATCGGCAACAAGTACTTTAATTGCAACGGTGGGTAGTTATCAAACTACTTATGGTGGGAGTGGGGATGCATTTTTCGCAAAGTTCAACTCTGCGGGTGTTCGCCAATGGGGAACCTATTACGGCGCAATTGGATTAGATGATGGATTGGGATGTACAGTAAATTCATCCGGAGATCTTTTAGTGGTTGGAAGCACAAATAGCCCAAGCGGAATCTCAACGCCGGGTGCCCATCAAGTTACATTAGCTGGAGGTTATGATGGATATTTATCATGTATTGATAATACAAACGGCCAATTAAAATGGGGTACTTATTATGGTGGAGGAACAGGTTCTGATTACGCAACAGGTGTTTGTGTAAATAGCACAGGGTTCATGTTCATGTCGGGTTATGGCACAAGCCCCCTTGGAAACACTATTGCAACTCCAAATGCACATCAAAGTACGCTCAGCGGATTAAATGATGGCTTCCTGGTAAAGTTTGCCGATTGTCAACCGTTAACTTTAACTATTGCGCCTAGTTCTACTGCCATTTGTTCAGGGCAGTCGGCAACACTTACGGCAACAGGTTCGGGCTTTACATCCTACTTATGGAGTACCAGCCAGACGACAAGTTCAATTTCCGTTACGCCGGCTACAACCACAAATTATTCTGTTACGGCAAATACAGCTACTGCTAATTGTAGCTTGGATGCATATTTTACTTTATCTGTTACCGCAACACCAACTGTGGTTGTTACACCTTCTAGTGCAATGCATTGTATAGGATCAAATTCAACGCTAATAACTGCCACGGGTGCCAGTACCTATTCGTGGAGTACATCAGCAACCACGAGTACCATTTCTGTTAGTCCGGTAATTCTTACGGTGTATACCGTTACCGGATATAATGGCACTTGCTCAAATGTGAAAACAGCAACCCTTGGTGTTGCCGCAACTCCAACTGTAAATATTAGTGGGCCAAGCACTCAAACTTATTGCTCGGGGAATTCACTAACGCTTACTGCGTCCGGAGCAAGTACGTACACATGGAGTAATGGGCCTACAACATCTTCTAACGTTGTGTCACCAACGGTCGCTACGGTTTATTCGGTTACCGGCAGTAATGCTTTTTGTACATCAGTAAATCCTGCAACAATAAGTGTTAGTATGATTCAAACGCCAACAGTAAATGTGAGTTCAACATCCTCATCCATCTGCACAGGTGGGTCGGCAACTTTAACAGCGTCAGGTGCAACAACGTATTCCTGGAATACGAGTGCCTTTACTTCTACCATTTCTGTTTCACCAACTGTTCCCACAACCTATACGGTCACAGGTTACAACGGAGCTTGTCTAAGTATGAAAACCATCAGTATAGGAATTTCAACAACCATCACAGTGCTCATCTCTTCAACACCAAGTGCTGTTTGTTCAGGAGAATCGGCTACACTAACAGCAAATGGCGCTTCAACCTATACATGGAGTACCCTGTCTAATTCTTTATCAATTATAGTTTCACCAACAGCGGCCACAGTTTACACAGTTAATGGAAGCAGTGGTTCATGTTTTGGTAATTCTACAATTAGTATTGCGGTTAATCCACTACCTACGCTAAACGTAGTTTCATCTACTAGTCTCTTATGTATTGGAGAAACTGCAACCTTAACAGCTGGAGGTGCCAATTCCTACTCTTGGAGTACCACCGACGCCACGCCTGTTGTTACGGTTGCGCCAACTACTAACACATCATATACCGTTACCGGTACAACTTCATTAGGATGTTCTAATATCTCAGTGTTCACGCAATCTGTTTCATCATGTGCAGGACTTAATACTTTTAGTTCTAGTTTTGAGAAATTAGTTATTTATCCAAATCCCTCAACCGGCAAATTATTCATTGAAACTGGACTTACAAGATTCGAATTGACGGTTTACGATGTACAGGGAAAGGTTTTGGTAAAAGGCAATATCGACGACGCGAATACTGTCGTAGATCTTTCTGAATTCGGAAAAGGACTGTATACGATAAAACTATTTTGCAGTTCCGATTTATTGGTTAAGAAAATTGTGGTCGAATAGTGAATTATTGTCATAGAGTATAGATCAACCAAATTAATTAAATCTAACAATAAAACAATTAGTCATGAGAAAAGAAGTCTGTTTAGCTTTTAGCATTCTATGGAGTGTTCAAGTATTTGCACAAGCAAAGAAGGAGAAAACGCCCCCGGTAAAAAAAATGAGTTATGAAAAACACGTTGAATTGTCTAAGATAGATATTGATGGGTATAAAAATTCTTTTATTAAACTGGTGGATACAACCAAAAAAAGTAAGGAATCTTATGTGATTTTCACAAGAAATGAGAAACTTTCTAACGGTTTTGAAACGGAAGTTGTAGTGAGCTATGGCGAATCTAAGCCTATGTTTGTTTATAAAGGTAATTTATCCTTGTACAAGAAGCAACCCACGGGAGGGATCTTGCGCGGCCCCAAAGAGAATGTTCAACCTAATACATGTGACAGTTCCTGGATTGTTAGTGTTCTGGATAAAAAAGTGATCATGAACTACTACTATTGTTATTTTGTGAATGAAGTTGGAGAAACCAGAGCTAAATCTACCATGCTTGCCCACTACGATGATGGTATGAATAATATTGAAGCAAGAATTCGAACAAAGGACTATATCAGTAAAGAAAGTGGTCTAACTAAAATTAAGTCTGAGCAGGATTTTAAAAGTAAACTACCACTGGTTAGTGAGTTGGAAGCGGAAGTTAAGAAAGCAATGGAGGTTTATTTGAAAAACTACTAGTGATGAATTTATTGAAGAAAAACTCACGCAAAGAAATTGGCGCGGGTAACTGCACTACTTTCTGAAGTAGTGGTTTTAAAAGCAATATTTAGATTTCAGCCGGAACATGAAAATTAGAATGTTAATTGTTATTGGATTAACTATATTCAATAGTTTATTCTATAACGCTCAATCCCTTTCGAAAATGGGAGAGAATTATATGAAACAATACACTGCAAGTATTGAAAAATTAAAAGCAATGGACGTTAGTAGCCCAAAGTTTAAAAATGAAGTGGCTAATGCTGAGCGAATAATCAAATCAATACAAAAATCTGATCCAGGTTATGATATTACATCACTTAACAGCGAAATTGCAACATATAAAGATAATGCCGGCAGCCAACTTTCAAACAATGGGAAAACATATCTTAAGGAGATTGAGAAGCGTTTTGAGGTATTGCGAAAGTTAGATCCGTCTGTAAAAACGTATCAGGATGAAATTGTGATTGCTAAACGTAATGTAGATTACCTTTCAAAGTCAGATCCTGGTTATGATCTTTCCAAAATAAACAATGAGCTGGATCAATTTAGCGGCAAATTAAAATCAGGCCTTGCAAAAAATGAAGATAAAAGAAAGAGCCAACAAGGTCTTGATTCGCAGTTGCAGGAATTTTTAGACGCGACAATATCCTCTAGCTATAGTAAGCAAGAGTTGAAGGAGAATCTGGAGCAGGTTGAAGATTTTAAAATTCAATTCAACGACTATATTCAAAATACACTCTTGAAAAATTCTGATTCTAAGTACAGTTTGCCAAAAATCGAAGCAGTATGGAAGGAAGGAACAATAGATAGAGAAACAATAGATGTTTATAAGAATGAAATTAAAAAGAATACAAATGAAATTTACGCCGAAAACAGCTTTTGTCAAATGGAGTTAATTAAGGCAAAGTGGAGTTTGCTAAGTAACGCCTTTAAGGAAAGTGAGATTTTGAAATCCGCTGTTAACGAAATTAGTGAGGTTATGAAATTAGAAGGTGGGAAAGAAGGGATTTTAAAGATAGTTAAAGTGAATAAAATTGAAGCCGCAAAAAAAATGCGAATGGCACCGGATGTTAATAGCAATGCAGCTTTAAAAGAACAAATTAAAGTAGCGTTAATGGAATGCAATCATGGTAAAGGAAGAACAGTAATCAAAATTAATATATTAAGGGCAGATTGGGCAATTCAAAAAAACGAAATAACCGGGAAAATTTTAGGAAGAGCGCTTGACTACGAAGCAGCTTTAAAAAATGCCGACGGATCATGTGTGGTGTTAAAGTCAAGTTGGTTTCATCAGGATTACAACGGTTCAACTTATGGAAAGGGTTACATTGAGCACGGGGATTTAAAGGATATTTTGTGTGAGAATGTAAGCAAATAGTTTTAAAATTTTGAGTATGAGAAATAGATATGTAAGCGTGGTTATCTTGATGATGGCCCTGTTATCAACCTTTGATGGAAGTGCGCAACTTAATTTGGCATGGGCAAAGTCTATTGGTTCTGGAGGAACCGACGAAGCTCAAGCCATTGTAGCAGACGCAAATGGCAATGTGTATGTTGCAGGCTCATTCAATGGCACGGTTGATTTTGATCCGGGAGTTGGAACGTTTACACTTGTTTCGGCTGGTGCTACTGATGGATATGTGGCAAAGTATGATGTTTCGGGTAATTTTATTGATGCAATTTCATTTACAAATAATTTAGACTGTAAGGCATATTCATTGGCTTTAGACAATCTGGGAAATATTATTGTTACAGGTGGTTTCACTGGTTCTGTTGATTTTGAACCTGGGCCGGGGGTAACCCAACTGGTAGCAGGAGGATATTATGATATTTTCCTTGTGAAACTCACAACAAATTTAGGTTTTGTTTGGGCACATCGTTTTGGTTACACAGGTGGAGATGATTATGGTTATTCTGTTTCAACGGATAGTGGAAACAATATTTTGGTGACAGGATATTTTCAAGGTACCAATATAGATTTTGATCCGGGAGGTCCCACTTACTATATTAGTTCTCAAGGATTAAAAGATGTTTTTGTTTTAAAGCTTGATCAGAATGCATCTTTTTTGTGGGCGTTCGGCTTAGGGGCTCCCGGGGCCTTTCAGGAAGTGGCACAGGTAATAAAGACAGACGCGTTTGACAATGTTATTATTGGAGGCTATTTTTACTCAAATGTAGATTTTGATCCTAGTGCGGGTACCCAAACATTGTCAGCCTCAGGCAATAGTGATGCATTTGTTGCCAAATACACATCGGCTGGTGCATATGTATGGGCTGGAGCCATTAGTGGAATTGGCGCGGAAGTTTGCTATGGTTTGCAGCCAGACCTAAGTGGAAATATTTATTGTACCGGAACATTTGCAGGAGGTACTTCTTGTGATTTTGATCCCGGGACCTCAAGTTTCACTTTGCAATCTAATGGAATAGATCAGGATATATTTTTAACTAAGATAAGTTCCGCGGGAAATTTTGTATGGGCAAAAGCAATGGGTGGTAACTTACCTGATTTTGGGAGAGGCGTTGCTGTTGACGCTAACAAAGTATATTTATCGGGTTATTTTAATGGAGTAGCTGATTTAAATCCCTCGGCAACTGTAAATTCGTTTACATCTAATGGAGGGCTCGACTTTTTTGTTACTTCTTTAGATCTTTCAGGAAATTACATTAATGCATTCTCTTACGGAGCCTTAGGGAACGATTACTGCAACGCAATTTTTTGTACCACAACAGGGGTTCTTCATGTAGCAGGAAGCTTTAGTAACACTGTAGACTTTGATGCGGGTGTTGGAACCACCACCTTGGTTTCGGCGGGAGGCTTGGATGCATACTTTTTTAAATTGCAAGATGTTTCGGTTCATATAGAGGAAGTTGATAAGGAGGATATTCTACGTATTTATCCCAATCCGGTAGTAAATGAGGTCACTATCCAGTCTAAGGATCAACTTCAAATTGCTATATTCAATAGTTCTGGTATCGAAGTTTACTCCGATTTCACATCTGGGTCAGATCTTTCCATACCCTTTCAGGAATACCCCAGGGGAATATATATATTTAGAGTAACAACGAATACTCAGGTTATTTACAGGAAAGTAGTGAAAGAGTAGACGTTCGCTTGTTAAGTTAAGCTCGACACGTAATAAGATTTAGAGAATATTTTGTGTGAGAATGTGATAAGTAATCAATAATGGACTGAAACGACAGATTTAAGGTATTGATGGTGTAGTTTTTAGTAAAGGGATTTGGGCTGCTCATATTTAAATTGTAATAGAATTTTATGATGAATAAATTAATTATATCGGTATTTCTTCTTCTGACTTTTTATGGAAGAGCACAGGAACTTTCAACAATCGGACAATCGAATTTAAAATTTTATAAAAAGGCAATTGAACGCTTACAGAAAATGAGCCCGGGTTCTATGGATTACGAAGGAGTAATTTACGATGCCGAAAAGAAGGTTGCAGCAATTAGGAAGTCAGACCCAAATTACGACGTTTCATCAATGGAATCTGAAATTCAAAAATATAAATCAGGGAATTCTGCTTCTAATGAAAAAGCAGCATCCGATTTAAAGGCCGCTAAAAGTTCAGCCGGCGCTTTGGAAAATTTTCTGAAATGGACTCCTGAGAGTTTTAAAAACAGTAAATCAGATACAGAGTTTGAAGGGTTGGAGAAGAAAGTAAATGAACAAATTGAAGCGATAAATAATTTCTGTAAAACCGGGTTAAACACAAACGACAAATCTGCTTTAAACAGGATTGAGGAACATTGGGATGTTTCAGGTTCGGATGAAACAAGATTAGTAAGTACAAAAAATAACCATGAGAAGAGTGAAGGAGTTGAACATGCAGTATATAATTATTATGAAATAAAATGGATTTTTAACAAGTGGAAAGCGTTTTCGGAAGTATTTCCTGAAAGTGAATCTATAACTCAAGCAAAACAAAAAGCGGAGGATGTTTTAAATATGTTAGGTAGCGCAGAGAAGGTAAAGAGTCATGCTAAGGGTGCAAAAGCTAAACGAATAGCTGATACAAAAATGGATCCTGCAGTTGTGAGTGATGCAGGTTTGGAAGCGCAAATAAAGAAAGCACTCTTAAGCTCGAAGTTCGCAGCCGAACGAACAATAATTAAAATTAATATTGTTAGCTCAGCATGGACAGTACAAAAAAATGCTGTAACAGGCGTAACTCTGAGCAGAACAAAAGGATTTTCGGCCGGATTAAAGGAGAAAGATGGTAAATGTGTTTTACTTCATTACGTAGATTTTAAACAAGACTATGTAGCAGGAAATTTTGAACAAGGATACATTAATCTTGGAGAAATAGTAGAAATTTTATGCGAGAACATAAAATAGAATTAGTGATGAATTATTTTATAAAAAAATATTGGGTATTAGTAATGATTGTTCTCTTAACAGAATGTTCAGAAAACACAGGGCCAAAAGAAGTTTCAAAGGACATTAAAATGGATCTAAGTGACATCACTAAAAATCTGGCGGGTAGTAAGGCCTCTATGGAAGAAAAATACGCCTTTGTTAAGGGAAATGTTATTATTATTTTAGCAGAGGCACTCAATAAGGATTCAAGCAATTTAAAGGTCCAAGATTTTACAGACGACAAGGGTAGTTTTATCCCTGTATTTACTTCGCAGGAAAAATTAAAAGAATCAACTAAAGGAACAAAATTGGGAAAAGGTACACTAGAGATAAATGCTTTGTTCATGCTTTCTATTATGCACAATACAGATAGAATTCGATTAGATCCTGGTCTCAAAAGTGAAGCGTACTTTGATGTTAGCGAATTGGAAGAAAAGTATAAACACGAGTTAGATTCACTAAAAAGAAGAATGATCCCCGGAAAATGATCTTTTTTTGATTTATTGAAGAAATTACACCCCAACAAAAATTTTAGTTAATTTGGTGGGATGAGAACAATTATCCTCCTACATGGGGCCCTTGGAGCTCAAGATCAAATAGAGCCTTTGAAACAAGCCCTAGTTTACTTGGGTCATAATTTATTTACATTCTCTTTTTCCGGACACTATAAAAATTCATTTCAAAAAGATTTTGATATTGTTCAATTTGCAAAAGAGTTAAAGCAATTTATAAGTGATCATAAATTGTATAAGCCCGATATTTTTGGCTATAGCATGGGGGGATATGTCGCTTTGTATCTAGCCTCTCAAGAAAAAGACCTTCTGGGAGATGTTATTACACTGGGCACAAAATTTCGGTGGTCCAAAGAGATCGCACAGAAAGAGATCAAACAATTGGATGCCTCAGTGATCAAAGAGAAAGTTCCAAAGTTTGCGGTAGCTTTAGAAAAACGGCATGGTAAAGATTGGGAATCACTTTTGAAACGCACTGCAGAGATGATGATCGGTTTGGGGGATGATAATATTATTGAAGAGAATTTCAAGAATATTTCTAACAGAGTGCTGATAGGTTTGGCAGACAATGACTCCATGGTGAGTGTTGAAGAAACCCATCACGCGGCTGAAAAGATCCAAAATTCACGTCGCTTTACGTTTGCAAATGCAAAACACCCAATTGAAACCTCTGATCCTAAAGTTTTAGCTGATATCATCCATCAATTTCTTAAATAAACAGAACAAAATTTCTCTATTTTTATAGAGATTGGAAAATTCCAATATATCTTTTAAGGAATTAGTTGATTCACACAAGACCCGTGTGTTCAATACCGCTATTTCTTTTTTACAAAACAAAGAAGATGCGGAGGATGTTACGCAGGAGGTTTTTATTGAAGTATTTCATTCTCTGGAAAAATTCAAGGGGCAATCAAGTGTTTCTACATGGATCTATAGAATTACGGTAAATAAAAGCCTTGATCATCTTCGGAAAAAGAATCGCAAAAAGCGGTTTGGATTTATGACCTCTTTATTTAATAAAGAGAGTGGCGAAATAAATGTTGATGCGGGACATTTCGAACATCCGGGAATTTTATTAGAGAAAAAGGAGAAAGCAAAAATGCTGTTCGCCGCGATCGATGAGCTCTCGGAAAATCAGAAAACTGCCTTTATATTATATCACGTGGAGGAACTGTCTCAAAAGGAAATTGGGGAAGTTATGAACCTGACTACCAAGGCAGTAGAAAGCCTGATAGCCCGAGCAAGGACCTCATTGCGCGAAAGATTGATTGATCTTCATAAGAACCGAGGGATTTGATAGTATATGACGTCTAAATAGACATAAAATGGAAAAAGAGAATTGGATAAATGAGGTGTTTGAAAGCACCAAAGGCATACAGAAAGCAGAACCTTCTCCGTTCTTATTTGAACAGATCACTTCACGAATTCAAAAAGGTAGGGAAGTTGTTCAGACAAATCCTTTTTTGAAATGGGGTTTAGCAAGCTTAGTGCTTGTTATCTTATCATTGAATGTGATCTCGATCGCTAGTAATAAAACAGCGGAGGTGTCGCAAGAAACTTCAACGGATTCTTATTTTAATAACGCAACAACTTACAATTATTAAAAATGGAGAATAAGAATTACAATATATTAAAGTGGAGCGTTATTGCTTTAGCGGTTTTGAATATCGTTTTAATGGTGTTCATGTGGATGGGGCCTCGCGGTCGTCATCATGGTCCGCCATCTCATGGTGGCCCAAGAGATATGATCATTCAAGAATTAGGATTCAATGACACACAGGTAAATAAATTTGAAGAGCTTATTCAACAACACCGTTCCGGAATGCGTGACCTTGATGAGAAGGGAAGGGAGATACGTAATAATTATTTCAAATTGATGGCGAGTGATAGTCTGGATTATAAAGCTAAAGAAGGTTTTGAAGCCGCTATTGCCGAAAATCAAAGTAACATTGAAGCAATTACGTTTGATCATTTTAGACAAGTGCGAGTTTTATGTACCGACGAGCAAAAAAAGAAATTTGATAAAATGATCGGTGAGATCATGATGCATATGAGAGGTCCGCATGGACCACCACCGCCACCACCACCGCACGGAATGTAAAATTTAAAAATAACAGATATGAAAAAACAATTACTTCTATTATGTGTACTTAGCTTTGGCGCTGCAAAAGCACAGGTAGGGCCTGAAGTTACCTCATGGATCCTTAATCCAACAAACGCTACAGGTTACGGTGGAATTGTGACCAACGTACAACAAGTGCAATATTCTACGAATAATGTTTATGTGAGCGCAAGTTGTGTGCCAAGTTATTCTATTGGCCCCTGGGCATCAAATCCAAACATCCCGTCAAATCAGAATTTTGTCTATAAGATCACGCGTTCGCCGCAACAAAATACAAGTACACCAACAGCGGTTGGTATGGGACATATTGGCGTTTGGACAAATGGTGTTTCAATTTTCAATGTTTCCGATGGAATGTCGTACAACAATGCGGGTGTTTGGAATCGGAATGCGTATTTCTGGGAAGGTGTGAGTTTTGACAATTGTTTAGGACATCCAGCTCCGAACGGCGAATATCACCATCATGTTAGTCCACGTTGTTTATATAATGTAACAGACAGTAGCCAACACTCACCAATTATTGGTTACGCGTTCGACGGTTATCCTGTTTACGGTGCCTGGGGTTTTGCGAATGTAAATGGAACTGGAGGAATAAAAAGAATGCGCAGTAGCTATACAACAACTACGACAAGTTCGAGAACCAATGGCCCTACAGTAAATACTACTTATCCGGTAGGTTGTTTCATGGAAGACTATGCTTATACGGCTAGCTCGGGCGACCTAGATTCACGTAACGGACGTTTTTGTGTAACTCCGGAGTATCCTGCAGGAACGTATGCATATTTCGTAACACTTGATGGAACTTTAAATCCTCAATTCCCTTACACATTTTACAAAACGTATTATGGTGTAGTACAAGCCGGGAACACGGGTCCTTCAGGTGGACATAATACCGTAACCGAAAGTGTAGTAAATTATACAGGACCAAGCGGTGTGAAAGAAGCGCAAATGATCTTGAACTACAACTTCTATCCAAATCCGGCAAATGGAAATGTGAATATTTACATCAGCGATGAAGCTAACGCGAATTATAATTTAATGATCGTTGATGTAACCGGAAAATTGGTGAAAGAAGAAAGTAATTTAGAAAGCAATAAGGATTTAACGATCGATATTTCAGGAATCACCAAGGGAATTTATTTTCTTAAGATCTCTGATGGAAAAAAGTCAAGAATAGAGAAATTACTGATCGATTAATATTAGTTTAAGTGTTCCCGAAAAAACCGCTGTTCTGACTCAGCGGATTTTTTATTTTGGGCGTGTCCCTCACCGGATACATACTGGAAGTTCGGGTCGGAGTTTATCCTGAGCTAGTCGAAGGGCCACTCGCTCTTTTTGCCATGGAAATGTTTGGAAGCAAAAAGGAGCTCAAACTCCGCCACGGCGGAGGCTCAATCCCTCACGCGGGCATGGAATTACTAATTGAAATACAGGATCAGGATTTTTTGTAGATCAAAGCAACGGCGTAAGCGTTCACACCTTCTTCTTTTCCAACGTAACCTAATTTTTCGTTGGTGGTTGCTTTAATGGAAACGCAATCAATATCAACTTCCAAAATAGGAGCGATGGCATTTTGCATGGCGGTAATATGAGGATTGATCTTTGGCGCTTCCATGGCAAGCGTAGCGTCGATATTTCCAACAGCGTAATTCTTTTCCTTCAAAAGTTTCATAACATCCTTTAAAAGTAATTTGCTATCGGCATTCTTGTATTTATCGTTGGTGTTTGGGAAATGAAAACCGATATCGCGTAAATTGGCTGCACCCAAAAGAGCATCGCAAATCGCGTGTAATAACACATCAGCATCACTATGTCCATCGCAACCTGAGTGATGATCGATCTTAACGCCACCAAGCCAAAGCTCGCGTCCTTTTTTTAAAGGATGAACGTCGTATCCAAAGCCAATGCGAAAATTCATATTATTTCAATTTACAATTTGTGTCGCCGCTCGACAAACTTTCGCAGCTTTTTTTAGCTTGACTTTTGCTGGAGTGCTCAAGTACTCCAGCATCATAGGTGCCGTTGGAATTGGTGCATGTACAGGTTCTATCCTTTTTGCAAGCGTTAAGAATAAAAATTAAAACGAATATGTAAACGATCTTATTCAACTGCTTTCACCCCAGGTAAACTTCCTTGTTCAATATATTCCAATAAAGCACCGCCGCCTGTACTCACGTAGCTTACTTTATCCGCCAAATGGTATTTATTGATGGCTGCAACACTGTCGCCACCTCCAATTAAAGTATAGGCACCATTCTTTGTCGCTTCTACAATATCAAAAGCGGCTTGTTTGGTACCATTCTCAAAATTACTCATTTCAAAAACGCCCATTGGCCCGTTCCATAAAATGGTCTTCGATTTTTTGATAACGTCGCTGTTCATCTTTACAGTTTCAGGACCCGCATCTAATCCCATCCAACCATCAGGAATTTCAGAGATCTTTGATCCTTTAATGTTGGCGTCATTGGCAAAATTATCAGCAATCACCGAATCAGTTGGAATGTAAATATTCACGCCTTTATCTTTGGCCTTCTTCAAAAGATCTTTGGCGGTATCCAAGCGATCGTCTTCACAAAGCGACTTTCCAATATGGCCGCCCATAGCTTTTACAAAGGTAAATGCCATTCCTCCGCCAATTAAAATATTATCGGCTTTGTTCATCAATTGTTCGATGATCAAAATTTTATCGCTCACTTTCGCGCCACCAATAATGGCTGTAAAAGGTTTCTCTGCGTTATTAAGCACTTTATTGATGCTGGCAACTTCGCCCGCCATGACATAACCTAAACACTTATTTTCCGGTGCAAAGAATTTTGCTATTACTGCCGTAGAGGCATGCGCACGATGTGCAGTTCCAAATGCATCGTTCACGTACACATTTCCGTGTTTGCTTAATTTCTCCGCAAAACCATTATCTCCTTTTTCTTCTTCTTTGTAGAAACGTAAATTCTCTAATAAAAGAACTTCTCCTGTTTTTAATGCAGCACTTTTTGCAAAGGCATCTGCGCTAATGCAATCATCTGCAAAAGAAACATTCACTCCCAGCGCTTTTGATACATTTGGTACAATGTGTTTTAAAGAATATTTATTAGTTGGACCATCTTTTGGTCTTCCCAAATGCGACATCAACACAATGCTTCCCCCATCTTTCAATATTTTTTTCAAAGTTGAAATGGCAGCTTTAATGCGCGTTTCATCCGTTACTTCGAATTTGTCATTTAATGGAACATTAAAATCAACGCGAATAACGGCACGTTTACCTGAGAAATTTATAGAGTCAATTGTTTTCATAAAATTATTTTTTGCCGGTGCTTCCAAACCCACCCGCGCCACGGTTACTTTCTTCTAAGCTTGTTACCACTTCCCATTTCGCCACTTCGTGTTTGGCGATCACCATTTGTGCGATGCGTTCTCCGTCATTGATCACAAAATCAACGTTAGATAAATTAACCAACAGAACTTTTATTTCACCACGATAGTCAGCGTCGATCGTTCCCGGAGAATTTAAAACAGTTAGACCATTTTTAAAAGCCAAACCACTGCGTGGACGAATTTGTGCTTCGAAACCAACAGGTAGTTCCATAAACAAACCGGTAGAAACTAAAGTTCTTTCCAAAGGTTTTAACGTAATTGGCTCGTTTAAATTTGCGCGAAGATCCATGCCCGCGGCATGTTCGGTAGCGTATTCCGGTAAAGCGTGTTTACCCTGGTTGATTATCTTGATCGTTGGCACCTGAGGATTTGAATTTTTTCAGGTTAGAAAATTCCAACTTATAGAAGAAGAAAACAAATAATAGTACTAACAAATTGTTCAAAATAAGCTTTAAATACTTGTTATCAAGGTCTTGCCAAATAAAGGAAAGAAAGTAGAGTCCAACGGATAATATGAAGAACACGCCCATGGCTCTGATATTGTATTTAACCGGGTAGTATTTTTGCCCAAGGAAATAGGAGATCACCATCATTGTTCCATATGCAGCAAAGGTTGCCCAAGCACAAGCCATGTAGCTGAATTTTGGGATGAATGCAAAATTGATCACTAAGGTTATGATCGCTCCAATCGTTGTGATGATCGCTCCGAATTTAGTTTGCCCTGTGAGTTTGTACCAAATACTCAAGTTGAAATATACGCCAACAAATAGATTTGCCAGGAGCAAAATTGGAACAACGCCTAAACCTTCAAAATAACTTGGACTAATGATCAAATGTTTTATCAGTGGTAAGTTCATCATCGTGAATAGGAAAATGAAACAACAAAAAATAACGAAGGCTTTCATTACGAAGGCATAAACGCGTTTTGAATCTTTGTCCTTTGCGCTATTAAAGAAAAACGGTTCTGCGGCATATTGAAATGCCTGTCGGAAGATCGTCATAAGCATTGCAACTTTATAACACGCGCCGTAAATCCCTTGCTCATATTGTCCTTTTTCTCCAGGTATCAGATGTTTAATGATCAAACGGTCAAACACTTCATTTACCATACCCGCTAAGCCTAAGATCAACAATGGCCACGCGTATAAGAACATCTCTTTCCATAATTCCTTATCAAATGCAAAACGGAAAAATTTGAACTGTGGTCCAAGGAAAAGTAAGCTTACCGCATTGGCAATTAGTCCGGATAAAAACGAGTAACCAATTCCTATCTCCGGATCGTAATATGAAGCAAGAGTTCCGGGCTGGTTGGTTTCGTAAGCGTTTTTAGCGAAGACAAAAAAGAAAACGTGCAAACCAACATTCACAACAACGTTCAATGATTTCAATAGAGCAAATTGTTTTGCTTTGCCTAATACACGCATGCGTGCGAACGGAATTGCCATCATTGCATCTGTTGCAAGAATGCCAATGGTCCAATAAATGTATTTCAATTTATCAGGGTATTTGAACCAATTGGCAATTGGCTGCGCGAACAGAAATAAAATGATAGCAAAGCTTAGCGATGAAACAATGAGCGATGTAAGCGCTGTGTTATAAACCTTATCCTTGTCTTCGGTTTTGTTTGAGAAATTAAAGAAAGCAGTTTCCATTCCGTAGGTAAACACAACATTCATGAATGCAACGTAAGAATAGATCTCGGAATTAACGCCAAACTCAACCGGTCTTGTAAAAATATAGGTGAGAAGTGGTGTGAGAAGGAAATTCAAAAAACGCGGAAGTATGGTCCCTAAACCATAAATAACCGTTTGTCCGGCCAGTTTTTTGAGTGGATTTGACACGTTTCCTCTTTAGCTAAACTATAAATTTAAAGTTTCCTTAAATGAAATAGAGTAGAGGTGTATCGAAGATATTAACTGTGTATTGTAGACTTTAAATAGAGCCGATAACTGATTGAGAGCCTTTAACAACATCACCGATCTTTACGTTCAATTGAGTTCCCAAGGGCAAAAATAGGTCAACACGCGAACCAAATTTGATGAATCCCATTTGACCGCATTGCTCAGCAACATCACCCTCTTTGCAATACCAAACGATCCGGCGCGCTAAAGCTCCGGCAATTTGACGGAACAACACTTTCTTTCCATTCTTATGTTCAACTACCACAGTTGTGCGTTCGTTATCTGTGCTGCTTTTTGGCTCCCACGCCGCTAAAAATTTACCAGGGTGATATTTAAAAAATGCAACCTTCCCTGCAATAGGGTAACGGTTAATGTGCACGTTTATTGGCGACATAAAAATGGAAACCTGCAAACGTTTGTCCTTAAAATATTCTCCCTCTTCCGTTTCTTCAATTACAACCACTTTCCCATCAGCCGGCGCAATGATCTGACCTTCATTTATGGTAAACTCTCTCTTAGGATCTCTAAAAAATTGTAGAATGGTGACGATCAAAAATATGCTCAATGCATAGGCAAACCAACGCGCGATGGCGAACTCAGGGAAAAAGTAAAATGCGATAAAAGTGATTATGGCACTGAAAACCAGTACTATAAAGAGACTCGGCCAACCTTCCTTGTGAAACTTCATATTGGAACTAAAATTTTGTTCAAATATACAGCTTTATAACCAATAAAATTGTGGCTATTTTCCTTGATAAATTGGCCTTGTTTTGTACATTTGAAATTCACAAAAAAACACAAATTCTTAAATATACCTGACTATGAGCAAAATTAAAGTAGCTAACCCTGTGGTTGAATTGGACGGAGACGAAATGACCCGTATTATCTGGAAATTCATTAAAGACAAATTGATCGTTCCTTACCTGGATATCGACATCAAATATTATGATCTTGGTATTGAGTATCGCGATCAAACCAATGACCAGGTTACTATTGACGCTGCAGAAGCTATTAAGAAATATCAAGTAGGTATAAAATGTGCTACCATCACTCCTGATGAAGCGCGTGTAAAAGAATTCAACTTGAAACAAATGTGGAAATCACCAAATGGAACTATCCGTAATATTTTGGATGGAACTGTTTTCCGTGAGCCTATCGTTTGTAAAAATGTTCCGCGTTTGGTAACAAACTGGACATCTCCAATTATCGTTGGTCGTCACGCGTTTGGTGATCAATACCGCGCAACTGATTTCGTTGTTCCGGGAGCTGGAAAATTAACTATGAAGTTTGAAGGTGCCGATGGAAAAACACAAGAATTTGAAGTGTTCAACTTTAAATCAGGTGGTGTTGCTATGGGAATGTACAACACAGAAGAGAGTATCCGCGGTTTCGCGCACTCTTGCTTTAACGTAGCATTAAATAAAAAATGGCCTTTGTACTTATCTACAAAAAACACCATTTTGAAAAAATACGATGGTCGTTTCAAAGATATCTTTGAAGAGATCTACCAAAAAGATTACGCAGCGAAATTCAAATCAGCTGGAATCGTTTACGAACATCGTTTGATCGATGACATGGTTGCTTCAGCATTAAAATGGAACGGAAGTTTTGTTTGGGCTTGTAAGAATTATGATGGAGACGTTCAATCAGATTCAGTAGCACAAGGTTTCGGTTCATTAGGATTAATGACATCAGTACTTGTTACTCCGGATGGAAAAGTTATGGAAGCTGAAGCTGCTCACGGAACTGTAACTCGTCACTACCGCGATCACCAAGCTGGAAAACCAACATCTACAAATCCAATTGCAAGTATCTTTGCTTGGACAAGAGGTTTGGAATTCCGTGGTAAATTAGATGGTAATGCAGATTTGATCCACTTCGCTCAAACATTAGAGAGAGTTTGTGTTGAAACAGTGGAAAGCGGAAAAATGACAAAAGACTTAGCTGTTTGTGCTTTTGGAAATAAAGTTGAGCATGGTAAACACTATTTACATACAGAAGAATTCTTAACTGCATTAGATGAAAATCTAAAGCACGCTTTGAAGAAGCAATTGAACTAAGAGTTTAATTTTTGAAATGAAAGCCTCGAGAGATCGGGGCTTTTTTATTCCCGGTCGCTGAGCTTGTCGAAGCGTCTTTCCAAACTGTCATTTTAATTTATTGGAAAGATCTTTCGATAAACTCAGGGACCACCCATCTAATCTAGATCAGCTTAAAAATTTCGTACCGCGTATTATTGAAATCGAACTGATCGCCTTGTTTATGATTCATTAGCTTTTCTCCTATGGGAGATTGTAAGGAAATAATAATGACCTCCTGATCATCGATCGTTAACTTACCCAGATTACAAGCTAAAAAGAAAGTCCCTCTATTGGTTTCAACCAAAGATCCCAATCCAATTCCATTTGGAGTTTTAGACACGTCAATTTTTTGAATCAGATCATTCTGATTATTCCACTCCTGCAATTGCTTGCTTAATTTCTCTTGCTCCAAATGCATCATCGCTCTACCGGTCTCATGTTTGTCGCCGGCGCTGCTTTTGCCATCGTTGGATTCTCCCAGTTCAGAAATGGCATCATTTATCCGCGTGATCTTGTAGTGGATCACTTGTTTGCATGCAGTTAATATGGAGGTTTTTATTCCCATTAAAACGTGATAGGCATTACCATTGATCGTCCATCGCGCAGAACTTCTACCTCTGTTGTTTCACCTTTTTTGAAAGATGAAAGTGCCTTCATATAGTCCTGCATATTCTTCACTTTGTTTGTTCCTAAGCGAACAACAACATCTCCTTTTAGAACGCCGGCTTTTGAGGCGGGTTTTCCATCGGTAACTCCATCAACATGTAAACCTTCACCTTCAAAAGTATAATCAGGCATTACACCCATAGTAACTTTGAAAGAAGATCTTCCGGTATCAGGCACACGTGTTTTTGTAAATTTTAGTTTAGGATAACGATAGGTTTTTTCAATGGTAGCAATGATGTAATTTAAAACTGCAGCCTCTCCTTTGAAATTTAATTTATTAATATCGTCACTTGGTTTGTGATAATCGCTATGCTGCCCGGTAAAGAAGTGCAATACCGGAATATCTTTCAAATAAAAAGAAGTTTGATCGCTGGGGCCTATGCCACTGCTATCTTTCACTATCTTTAAATCACTTTTAATGGAATCTACGAGAGGAACCCAAATAGGAGAAGTTCCAACGCCATATACCACGATCTTTTTAGTAGAATCATTCAATCTTCCGATCATATCCATGTTCACCATATAATTGACGTCTTTTAGATCAATGTCAGGATTCTCACAGTATTTTTTACTTCCTAATAAACCGAGCTCCTCTCCGCTAAAGCAAATGAAAATAAAATTGAAGGGCTCCGTTTTTTTATTAGTTGCAAAATAACGCGCTAGTTCTAAAACGCCTGCCGTTCCGCTTGCATTGTCGTCGGCGCCATTGTGAACTTTACCATCCGGATTTGCATCCAAACTATTATGATCATGTCCTAAGCCCAGGTGATCGTAATGCGCGCCAATAACAACAGTGTATTTCGCTTTGTTATTTAGATACCCAACTACATTGTTCCCGGTTTTTTCTTCCAGGCCTTTTGTAACAGTATCGTGAGGATTAGGATTGTATTTGTAATTGAAAGGTTTGATATAAGAATTATTGAAACTACCTAAACCAAGCATTTTGAATTGTCCGGCAATATAATTTGCGGCTAACAATTCTTCAGGAGTAGAAGTTCCTCTTCCTTTCAATTCATCGGAAGCTAAGTAGGTGATATGATTTCGAATAATGCCTTGATCAATTTTTTGCGCAAACATAGAGCTCGCGCAGATAACAAGACTTAAATAAAGATATTTCATTTGTAATTTGAATTAAGAAACTTTGCTTTGACAAACAAAATTTGTTTTAGGAAGATCCGTTTTAGAGATCGCGTTAAATCCTCCGTCTACTTCTTTAAAATTATGAATACCACGCATTTTTAAAATACTTGCGGCGATCATGCTTCTATATCCGCCTGCGCAGTGTAGGTAAAATGGTTTTGTTGTATCAATTTCTGCAAACCAGTTATTGATCTGGTCTAAGGTTTTATGTTGCGCATCTTTTACATGTTCCGCTTTGTACTCCCCATCTTTGCGCACATCTATAACGCAATCCTTTCCAAGTTTTACTTCCTGAGCAAATTGCAGAGCGGAGATGCGATTCACGGTGTCAATTTCTTTTCTTGAATTTTTCCAGGAATCGAAACCACCTTGCAAATGACCAAGAATATTATCAAAGCCAACTCTGCTTAAACGCGTCACAGTTTCTTCTTCTTTTCCCGGAGCTGTAACTAAAAGCAGAGGTTGTTTCACGTCAAAGATCAAAGCGCCAACCCAAGGTGCAAAGTCTCCATTGATACCAATATTGATCGAACGGGGAACAAATCCTTTTGAAAAATCAGCCGAAGTTCTTGTATCTAAAATGATAGCTTCAGTAGCTTCCGCTGCCGCTTCAAATTCTTTTATTCCAAGCGAACGCATTCCATTATTCAATACTGTATCAAAACTCTCGTAGCCTTTTTTATTCATAGCAACATTCAAAGGGAAATATGCCGGTGGAGGCATTAAGCCATCAGTTACTTCTTTAATGAAAGCCGCTTTGTTTGGTTGATTTAGCGCATAATTCATTTTCTTTTGATTACCCAAGGTATCAACCGTTTCTTTCATCATGTTCTTTCCGCAAGCGCTGCCTGCACCGTGCGCCGGATAAACAGTGATATCATTTGCCAAAGGCATGATCTTTGTGTTCAAAGAATCGTAAAGCATTCCAGCAAGATCTTCTTGAGTTAAACTTCCTTTTTGTGCAAGGTCAGGACGGCCAACATCTCCTAAAAATAAAGTGTCACCGCTAAATAAGGAATGATCTTTTCCGTTCTCATCTTTCAATAAGTAACATGTACTTTCTAAAGTATGGCCCGGCGTATGTAAAACTTTTATGGTAAGCTTCCCAACTTTGAATTCTTCTCCATCTTTGGCAATCGTTGCTTTGAATTCAGGATTCGCGTTTGGTCCATAAACAATTGGCGCGCCTGTTTTCTTGCTAAGGTCTAAATGTCCTGAAACAAAATCAGCATGAAAATGCGTTTCAAAAACATATTTTATTTTCACATTGTCTTTTTGCGCGCGATCCAGGTACGGTTGCACTTCGCGTAGTGGATCAATAATTGCAGCTTCGCCGTTAGAGGTTATATAGTAAGCGCCTTGCGCTAAACATCCGGTATAAATTTGTTCTACTTTCATTATATACAAAGTTACTAAGATGCAGGCAATATAGGGCGATAATTATCATTTCTTAGGGATTGCCCACAATTTAATGAATATCAACATTTTATCGTTAAAAAACTATGGTTTTTAGGTTCCGTTTTATTGACCGGAGACCTCAGAATCACTACATTTACGTGCGATGCAAATTCCTAAGAACGCCGTTGAATTAAAAGGGTATTTTACCTGGATGGGCGATGATGGTATAGCGCGAACCTGCGTTAAACCGGGTATTGACATAACGCTTGAGCATGCGGTTGAAAATTCAAACCTGGTAAATGGCTTATTTGTTGATCGAAAATTTCCGATCATGATCGATTCGCGTAGTATCAAATCAATGAGTTACGAAGCGCGTCATCATTTTTCGGTGCGTGGTCGCGAAACAAATACCTGCGCATTTGGAATTATTATTGGTTCAACCATTAGCAGAGTTCTCGGAAATTTTTATTTAGGCATTAACAAACCAACGGTCCCAACAAAATTATTTGATAAGGAAGAAGCAGCATTGGCCTGGTTAAAACAATTTGTGAATTAATGGCACAAAAGATCCCATTATCAGACAATGCCAGAGCTAACGAGATCCTTGAAGTGATCATGGCGCTTGCTCGCCAGGATTTTGGTAAGAAAGTTCTGTTGAAAAGTGACGACAGTGTGTTGGATGGAATTGCAGCGGGTGTAAATATGCTTGGCGAAGAACTTCAGCACTCAACAATTTCCCTGAAGGAAAAGGAGCAGTTATTGAAAGAGATCCACCACCGTGTGAAAAATAATATGCAGATCATTTCGAGTTTGCTGAGTTTGCAATCGGAAAATTCGGATGATGAGAAATTCAACGCGTTATTACGTGAAAGCAGAAACAGGATCAACTCTATGGCGCTTGTTCACGAGATGCTATATCAATCGGATGATCTGAGTAAAATTGAATTGAAGGAATATATCGAGACCTTATGTTCAAGCGTGCATCGTTCTTATGCGTCGCCAAACTCAAACATAGAATTTGTTTACGATATTGATAAGCAAGCGCATTTTAATATTGACAAAATGATCCCGATTGGATTGATCCTGAATGAGGCGATCAGCAATTCTCTGAAACATGCGTTCCCAACGAAAACCGGAAAGATCACCATCAGCTTGCAGCACACCGAAGAAAGTCATGAATTACGCGTGGGTGACAATGGCACCGGGTTTAGAAATGAATTTGATCCTGAAAAAGATTCTCATTTGGGCATCCAACTCATTTACATGCTTACCGAACAATTGGGTGGGAAGCTGGAAGTGAGAAATAGCAACGGTGTATGTTATCACATCAATTTCTAGTTTTGTTAAAATCAGATTTCGTGTAGACATTTCCACATCTCAGGGTGTTTGAGCCTCTGAATTCCTTATCTGGCGTGCATTTTCCGAGCATGGTGTTTGCCTTCTTTATCTAAAAACCACAACATTTTACGCCTTTTGATCATAAGTATTTTGAGCTTGGGATTTATTAGCGGTTTAGCTGCTTTATATGCCAACTTTTATACGCGAGCTAAATAACATTCGTTTTTTGAGAAATTAGCACTTCCTCACTTACATTTTTCGATTATTTTTTCTATTATTACAGTAAAATCATGTGATATGAGATCACTTTTTATTTTACTGTTTTGCATTATTGCTACTATTTCGTATTCACAAACTCCAACTTACGACGATATTACGTTTGACGAAGAAGAAATTGGCGCGGCATTTAAAGCTTCGGCCAAACAACACATTACTTTGAAGTCAAAAAAAGGAACCGGTGGTATGCCTAAGGTTCCCGAAGCAGATGCTTTAAAAGGAGCTGACATCACAGATATCATTTTGGTTTTCACCGAAACAACCGAAGATGCTGCTGCAACGCGTGAAGAAAATAACCGTGAGCGTTGGGAAAATTTGTTGGTCACTTACCCTGAGTTCTTTCAATTCTCAACTAATTACAAAAATGTGTGTCAGTGCGCTATGGGTGGCGACGCAGAAGCGTTAAAGCCAACGCAGGGATTTTATATCTATTACAAAACCGCTGAACAAAAAGCTGCCGAGAAAGCAGCTGCACAGGCGGCAAAAGATAAAGCCGCAGCAGAGGAAGCAGCCTTGGCAAAAAAGGAAGCCGAAAAAAAACCGGTGAAGGAAGAAAAGGAGGAGAAGAAGAAAGAAGAAAAGAAAAAAGAGGAGAAGGAAGAAAAAGTTGTTAAGAAAGAAAAAGAAGTAGAACAACCGAAAGAAGAAAAAAAGAAAAAGAAAGAAGAGGAAAAGAAAGAAGAAGAGGTTGTTGAAACATCTACAGCGGTTGAAGGCGCCGAAGAAACTGTAACAGTAGAAATAAAACCAAAACGTCAGGGTTACAAGAAACCAAAGGTTTCAAAGGATAAGAAAGCGTGTCGTCCACCTTGCTATGGATCAAGCGACGAAGATCTTCACACTTTTTTTAAAGAACAAATTGTGCTCGATAAAAAAGGACGCCGAGCGGTAAAAGGTTCGCAGTGTATTGTAAAACTTTCCCTGAACTTTGATGGATCAGTAAAAAAAGCCTTGGTGAATGGAACAAATGCAAAGCTTAATGCTTTGGTAACTACAGCTTTGTCTAGCATGGATCTTTGGTATCCGGCTGTAAAGGGTGGGGTAACTGTAAAATCCGAGGTGAAATTAACTTTGCAATATGATAAGAGTTCAAAGGCGATTAAGCCTATCGAAATTATGATCACTCCTCGTCCGAATCCGAAATGCACGGAATGCAAAACGGATGCTGAGATCTTTGGCGATTAAGAACAAGCCTCATTTTTATTTTGCCAATTCTAAAAGAAAACATAGATTTGTAGCCCGATTTTAACAGATGCCCGGGTGGCGGAATTGGTAGACGCGCTGGTCTCAAACACCAGTGATAGCAATATCATATCGGTTCGACCCCGATCTCGGGTACAAGAAAAAGGGCGCTTGATGTTCAGGCGCCCTTTTATTTAATTTCTCCGTCCACAAATTCTTTCCCACAGGTCAACAAAGCCCTCTTTAAGATTGGCGTTTTTTTCGTTTGGCTGTTCCATTCCCATGATTTCCGCACCGTTTTTTTGATATAATTTGTAATGAAAAACAAAGGTTTTTTTCAATTCATTTTCGTTCATGTTGGTTCGGCCAAATTTTACCGCGTACATATTCAATGTATCCCCGTTGGCCTGTGCTATGGTGTAAGGATCGCTAAACCATCTCAATATGGCAACGTCTTCCTTACTTTTACTTTGTTGCATTAATTCTTGATGTCGCGGATACATACGCCAACGAACAGGATTTTCACTATGCAGCAAACTAAATTCACCTATATAAATATTGCTATCATTGCTTCCTATCGAATACCATAAAACATTATTTAGCATTGTTGGATTTGTCATATGAACACTTACAGGAATATTATTTTTACGAATACTTTCTTGTGCAATGCTTTCGGCACGCCCTTTATTCACAAAAGTAAAACCTAAATATAGAAAGCAGTAAGTTAAAGAGGCAAGCGCCAATTTGTTCCTTCGTGTCTGATTTTTTTTGTTGAATACCGCGATCAACACCAATGTTAGCATTGGTAATGTGAATAGCAAGTCAACAATAGACAGCGTGTTCAGCGAATAGTTCTCATTTGTAAAAGGAAGTAATAATTGCGTACCAAAATTAGTGCACCAATCAAGAAGTGAATGACCCCATAAACAAGCTAGCATAAACACTAACATCCTTTTAAGCGACACTTTTTGTTTAAAAAGTTTAACCAATACCAATGCGATAGGCACTGCGTAAAGTGCTTCAATTATCAGAGAGTGTGTGTGTGCACGGTGTTCACACATGTAGGCGCGAGGATCACTAAGGCCGGTATAAAACAGATCAAAGTCAGGAGCGCTTTTAGCTATGGCGCCCAATAGCATGCCCCAGCGGCCTATTTTTTTTCCAAGTAGTGTTTCGCCGATCGCGGCACCAATAACTATATGTGAGAGTGAGTCCATGAAAGATCCTGTGGGTTCAGGGTTCAAATATGCGAAAACTCATTCGTATTTCCTCGGCAACCTTAATAATCTTCGGGAAAGTCTTAATGAGATCGCACCGCATTAGTTTCGGCGCTCTTAAGTTTTGATTTGATTGTTTGCACGAAATGAACTAACTTTAGAACTACTGTAAACTCATTAATGAAAAAGCGATTTTCTTTAGCCCTTTGTTTTGGTTCTGCGATCATTGTTTTGGTATTTTCTTATTGTCGTAAAAAGGATACGGTGAGTCCAATCGCCGGATCACCTGTTGTTGGAAGCGGATCGGTGGATAACTCCTGGATCTTTGATAAAGCCCATAGTAATGTGAATTGGGAGACTAAGTACATGGATTATTCTTCAGGAATGCTAACCGGCAGATTCAATAATTTTAATTTCAATCCAAAATTCATATTCAACGCAAGCGACCTTTCTTTATGTTCTATTAATGCCTGGGTACAACTTTCTTCGGTAGATTCCGGCGAACCGGCGAGAGATGGTCTTGGAAAATGCGTTCGTAGCTACATGGGTGTTACCTATCTTGATAGTTTGAAAACGATCGTTAACGCAACAACAGATTCAGCACGATTTATAAGTACAAAGGTAACTAGATCCGGAACCGGTTATGTTGTATTTGGTAATTTACGTTTCAATAGATATCGCGCACCTAGTGGTTTTGCAGATGGTACGCCCATTGTGAAACCTGCGATCATGTATCTTACTTACAATGGAACAACTGATTTTGATACCAACGGCGATATGGTAAATGATAAATACCGTGCTTCGTTTACCGCGCGCTTAAAGTTCAAACGCTCTGATCACATGGACGTAGCTTCAACCGTGCAATGGGTTCCTGTGCCTTCTCTGGCAGATCAAACGGGAAACACAGTTGCGGCTAATAACAAAACGTATGGCGTGTGGACCACTAATGTAGCAGATGAAATGAGCTTTACGTTTAACGCGCAATTTTATAAGGATCACTAATGAAGGCAAAATTTTACATAGTCATAAGTGTAATGATTTTTGCGATCTTTATTGCCGGCGCTTGTAAAAAAGAAGCCGGTACCGGTGGAAAAAACACACTCAGTGGAACTGTGCTTTATAAAAACGGCGCTAGTTCCAATAATGATGTTGCAAAGGGAGCAAGCGTTTATATAAAATTTGGAACACTGGAAGCAACATCGGAATTCGATCAGACCATTTTAACGGATGAATCCGGAAGATTTAATCTAGGAGGACTACAAAAAGGAGATTATTTCTTGAGATCTGAATATACCGACGCGAATGGATTTAAATATGTAACACCGGGTTTCGCAGTAACCATCAAGAATAAAAAGGAAGCAATTACTGTAGATATGACCCTGGAATAATTTAATGTAGGAAAACATGAAAAAACTTTTACAACACTTTACGTTTGTTTTTTTTATAGCGGCAACGCTTCAAACAAAAAATAGTTTCGCTCAAGCGGCCAGTTGGCAATGGGCAAGAGGCGCGGGTTCAACCGGAGTTGATCAGGCCATAAGCACCGTGGTTGACGCCAACGGAAATGTGTATACTATTGGATGGTATACAAGCGCAAGTATTACGTTTGGTTCTATCACACTTACAAACGCGGGAGTAGCAACATCGGATATTTTTGTGACCAAGCAAGATGGCGCTGGAAACGTATTGTGGGCAAAATCATTTGGCGGCGCTAATGGCGATATCGGGAACGCTATTGCTGTTGATGCAAATGGTGAAGTATATATCACGGGTTGGTATGCAAGTTCTACGATCGCGTTTGGCGCATCTACGTTAACCAATGTTGGAATGGGTAGTGATGTTTTTGTGGTAAAGTTAAACGCTACAGGAAATACTGTTTGGGCAAAGAACGAGGGTGGTAGTAATAGTGATAGAGGAAATTCTATTGCCGTTGATGCTTCTGGAAATGTTTTCACAACAGGAGGGTTTATGAGTGCTACCGCAAACTTTGGTACGGTAACTGTTACCAATGCCGCGTCGGGCGTTAACGATATCTTCGTTGTAAAGCACGACCCAAGTGGCAATGTGTTGTGGGCAAAAAGCGCCGGTGGAAATGGAAGTGAAATGGGACTCGGCATTGACATTGATCCTTCTGGAAATTCTTATATCACCGGATCGTTTGCAAGCCCGTCAATTAATTTTGGGGGTGGGGCCATCACAAATGCAAGTTCAGGCACGCAAGATATTTTTGTTGTAAAGTATGATGCTTCGGGTACCGCCGTATGGTCTAAGCAAGTAGGAGGAAGCGCTGATGATTTTGGAAACGCAGTGGTTGTTACAAGTAGTGGTTTGTGTATTACCGGAGGATTCAATAGCGCGGCGATTAATTTTAGCACTACCGCATTAAACAATGTGAGTGCCGGAACAAGCGACGTGTTCTTTACAAAATATGATCTTGATGGGAATTTTGCCTGGGCAAGACGCGCTGGCAATACCGATTCAGAAGCGGGAAGTAGCGTTGACGTGGATGCCTTAGGAAATTTTTTCGTTGCAGGATATTTTAATAGTTCTAGCCTCACATTTGGCAGCACAACCCTGAACAACGCTTCAGCGGGATATAAAGATCTTTTCATCGCTGCTTGTGATGCGGCCGGCATGCCGCTTTGGGCTTTATCTGCCGGCGACGCTGCCGAAGAAATAGCGAACAGTATTTCGGTGAACGCTGCCGGAACTGAAGTTCATGTTGCGGGAGTTTTCAATAGCGGAAGTTTGATCTTTGCGCCGTTCATGATCTATAAAGGTTGCGGCGATGATGTATTCATTTCAAAGCTCAATGCACCGGTTGTAAGTGTAAAAGAAAATCAATTGGAAAATACAATTTCAATTTATCCGAATCCTGCGCATGATCAGATCACGATTGATGCTAAAGGAAAGATCACATTTTATAATTTGCTTGGCGAGATGGTTTTGAGCGTTGATCAATCTGATAGTTTCCAACCAGCTATAATTGATGTTTCATCTCTGCCAAAGGGTATGTATTTTTGCCAAACTGTATCCGGCAATAATGGCTTTGCTAAGAGCAGAGTGATCATTGAGTAAAGTCGAATTTTCGCAACTGATTATTAATCAGAATGTTGTGGTGAAAATATACATCTCCGCGAGTAAAAAAACTATCTTTTTGTAAAGGGAAATGAACCCATTTTCCCATTGAAAAACCACCATAATTCACTATATTTGCACTCCTTTTTAAAAGATGGAATCGCAAGTACGTTTATTTTCAGGTAAAGCTTCAACGGCAGTGGCAGAAAAGATAGCCAAGGCTTATGGGCAACCTTTGGGTAAGGTTGAGAACTACATTTTCAGCGATGGTGAATTGCAAGTGAGCTACGAAGAGAGTATTCGTGGGCAAAGTGTATTCATCATTCAAAGTACCATGCCTCCAACGGATAATTTGATGGAGATGTTGTTGATGATCGATGCTGCGAAACGCGCCAGCGCTCGTCACATCATTGCAGTGTTGCCTTATTATGGTTACGCGCGCCAGGATCGTAAAGATCAGCCGCGTGTTGCTATTGGTGCAAAACTGGTTGCGGATATGTTGGCGGTTGCCGGAGCTACACGTGTCATGACGATGGATCTTCATGCTGATCAAATTCAAGGGTTCTTTAACGTGCCAGTGGATCATTTATACGCGTCAACTATTTTCATGCCTTACATTCAATCATTGAAGTTGGATAATTTGGCAATTGCCGCTCCCGATATGGGTGGAAGTAAACGTGCGAACGCTTACGCTAAACATTTGAATGCTGATCTCGTAATTTGTTATAAGCAACGCGCTAAGGCAAATGTGGTTGAAAAAATGACGGCGATCGGAGAGATCGAAGGAAAGAATATTGTTTTGGTAGATGACTTGGTTGATACAGGAGGAACGTTGTGTAAAGCGGCCGACATGATGATGGAAAGAGGCGCTCTAAGTGTGAGAGCTGTTTGTACACATCCGGTATTGTCTGGCAAAGCGTATGATAATATCACGAAGTCTAAATTAAAAGAGTTGATCGTTACCGATACAATTCCTTTAAAACAACAAAGCGAAAAAATAAAAGTACTAAGCATTGCTGATCTGTTCGCAAAAGTGATCAATAGCGTTCACAATTACGAGTCTATCAGTTCGAACTTTATAGTTTAACCCGTAAATAAAAACAGGGTTTGAATCTGTGAAACGGGCACAGTGAAGAACTCACAAAAAGAAACAAAAATGAAAACAGTATCATTGAGCGGTTCGCTTCGTGCGAACGTAGGGAAGTCAGATGCTAATGCTCTAAGAGCAAAAGGACAAGTTCCATGTGTAATTTATGGCAATGGTGAGCAAATTCACTTCAGTGCTGATGAACGCGCATTTAAGGACGTTATCTATACCCCTGAAACAAACATCGTTGACATCAACTTAGATGGCAAAAGTTACAAAACTGTATTGCAAGAATCGCAATACCACAAGATCACTGATAAATTGATCCACGCTGACTTTTTGCAAATTGTAGACGGTAAGCCTGTAACAGTGCAATTGCCTGTAAAAACAGTTGGACAATCGGAAGGTGTGAAAGACGGAGGTAAATTGTATGTACGTTTACGTAAATTAAAAGTAAGAGGTTTGATCAACAAGTTGCCACAACGTGTTGAATTGAATATTGAGAAATTGACTATTGGTAAATCGATCGCAGCCGGCGACATCAACATTGATGGCGTAACTGTATTGCATCCAAAGAACGTTTCTGTTGTAAGTGTACAAGTAACACGTCAGGTAGCTGTTGAAGAAACTGCGACTCCTGCAGCCGGAGCAACAACAACTCCTGCAGCTGGCGCAACAACAACTCCTGCGGCTGGTGCAACGGCAACTCCTGCAAAGGACGACAAAAAGAAATAATAAGATTCCTTATACAAAAAAAGCCCTGCAAATGCGGGGCTTTTTTATTTGAGGGAGATCAATCCCCACATGCGTCCTGTTTGTCCGCTGTCGCGCCTGTGACTGTAAAAATCAGGTTCAAAGGTGCAGCGGTTCATGGTCCAGATATTTCGTTTGTCAATTCCGTTATCTAGTAAAATAAAACGATTGCACCCTGCCAGATCAATTTTATTATCGGCTAAGAATTGTTCAGGGAAACCTTCTTGTCTGAATTCCTCTGTTACTTCGCCACCAACTTCAAAATGAGTTTTACAAATGCCTTGCCCTATAGCAACTTTAATGTGCTCAACTTCTGCGCCGAGTTTCACCATTTCATCAATCGTGCGTTCTACAATTCTTCCAACCGTTCCACGCCATCCGGCATGCGCCGCGCCTATCACCACATTCTCTTCATCAAAAAATAAAACAGGAAAACAATCGGCAATGCTGATCGCTAAAATTAATCCGGGTTCGTTCGTTACCAGTGCATCGCCGGTTTGTTGACCAATCTTTGCTAATTTCACCTCCGAACCATGTTCTTGTTTTAAATAGCAGAG
The DNA here is from genome assembly GCA_044229315.1 of Bacteroidia bacterium. Taxonomy (GTDB): domain Bacteria; phylum Bacteroidota; class Bacteroidia; order B-17B0; family Aurantibacillaceae; genus Aurantibacillus. The sequence goes on along the minus strand of JBGATG010000002.1, from coordinate 74,047 downwards.
ATCATCCATTTTTAATCCTAACTGCTGAAGTGCCGCGGTTCGATTCAATAAAATATTTTCCGGATCATCTAAGGATCCACCTAAATTCATTCCGGCAATTGTTCCCGTACTGATCCCGCCCTGGCGTGTAGAAAAGCCATGCGTGCAATTTATATTAGGTGCTTTGATCCACATTACTGGATGTAACTTAATTTCATCATATTGGTGCGGCCACGTTCTTTCATTGGCATACTGGCAATGTTCACCACAAGATCATCGATCTTAACGAATCCTTGTTTTTTAATGAAGTCCTTTAGATCATTAATGGTCTCATCGGTACTTTCGTACTTATCATAATAATAACCGCGCACTCCCCAAACTAAACTTAGTGTAGTTAAAAGGTGACGATTGTCAGTAAAAATAAAAATGTGCGCTTTAGGGCGGTGACTCGACAATTTAAATGCGGTGTAACCACTGTTGGTCATACTAATGATCGCTTTTGCATCGGAGTGATGACAAAGTGTTACCGCGTTGTAGCAAATGCTATCAGTGATGTATGTAATTGTTTTTAATTGCGGAACATGTTCGCGGTAATAGATACTATCCTGTTGTTCTACTTGTTCAATAACGCGGCGCATGATCTCAATAACTTTCACGGGAAATTTTCCTACAGAAGTTTCAGCGCTCAACATTACCGCGTCGGCACCATCCATTACCGCATTTGCAACATCGTTAACTTCGGCGCGAGTAGGCGTAAAGCTTGTGATCATACTTTCCATCATTTGAGTTGCAATGATCACCGGTTTAGAATAGTTCACGCATTTTTGTACCAACATTTTTTGTAGCATCGGCACCTGTTCCATTGGTAATTCAACACCAAGATCACCGCGCGCTACCATGATCCCATCAGAAACATCAATGATATTATCGATCTCACGAATAGCTTCCGGCTTTTCAATTTTTGAAATTACTTTAGCGCGCTTTCCTTTATGTTTAATGATATCTTTTAATTCAACTACATCTGTCACACTTCTCACAAAAGATAAAGCCACCCAGTCAAAATCATGATCTAAAGCGAATTCAAGATCGCGAATATCTTTTGGTGTTAAACACGGCAAAGAAATTTTTGTATTAGGAAGATTAACGCCTTTTTTTGAACTCAAGGGCCCACCGTTGATCACCGTACATTTTACTTCATCCCTTCCGTTCGTACTGGTTACCAATAAATGGATCTTTCCATCATCGATCAAAACCATTTCTCCAACTTTTACGTCTTGTGGGAAATTTGGGTAAGTGATGTAAACTTTATCAGCATCGCCTTCCATTTCTTTGGTGGTGATGATGATGTCTTTTCCGTTCTCTAGTTGTGCAACTTTATCTTTGATCACACCGATGCGCAGTTTAGGTCCCTGTAGATCGGCAAGTATGCCCACATGTCGGTTCAATTTTTTATTGATCTCGCGGATATTGGCAATTGTCTTTTCCACAACTGCATAATCCCCATGCGAAAAATTGATACGACAAATATCCAGGCCATTGATCACCATTTCTTCCAACACTTTCATGTCTTCGGTGGCCGGACCCATGGTAGCAACGATCTTGGTTCTGTTAAAGGAGGAGCTCATAGTGCAAAAATTTATGGTTTAAAGATAACAAATAACTTGAATTTGTATATTTGCCAATCGGTAAAAAACCGCTAAGAAATGCCCAATAAACTCCAGAAATTTGCCGATATAGAGCGTTTTGAGAACTGCTTCTCGTTTTTCTATGAGCAAAGAGAGCAGGGTTTTCTCACAAAAGGAAAGTGGAAAGAGCAGGTCTTTAAGAACGAAGATCCACTTGTTTTAGAACTTGGTTGCGGAAAAGGGGAGTACACGGTTGGTTTGGGCGAAGCAAATAAGAACAAGAATTACATAGGTGTTGATGTAAAAGGCAACCGTATTTGGACAGGAGCTAAATATGCGCTTGATCACAAATTAACCAACATTGCTTTTTTAAGAACACGCATTGATTTTATTGACAATTGTTTTGCGGAAGGTGAAGTGGACGAGATCTGGATCACATTCCCGGATCCTCAACCGCAAAAACCAAGAGCGCGAAAGCGATTAACCAACGAGCGATTTTTAACGCGCTACAAAAAGATCATCAAACCCAATGGCATTGTTCATTTAAAAACAGATAGTACGAGTTTGTATGAATACACGTTAGAAGTTATTGCACGCGACAAACACGAACTAATTTGGCACACAAATGATCTTTATAAGAATTGTCCTGACGATAGAAAGGAGTTGATCTCTATCAAAACGTACTACGAGAGATTGTTCACGGCAAAGGGGGAAGATATAAAGTATATTTGTTTTAGACTTATTTGATAAGTTTAAATTCTCACACCAATAATTGTTACGTCATCTATTTGCTCAAGATCATTCACCCAACCAATAAAGGTTGCAAGTAAAAGATCTTTCTGCTCACTCATTGGTTTGTGTGCATTCTTGAGCAGCAACTCGCGAAGATTCTTACTCATGAACTTCTTTCCTAATGGTCCGCCAAACTGATCAGGGAATCCATCGGTCAATGTATAAATGACATCTCCCTTTTTTAATTCTATTTCATGTTGGGAGAAAGGCGTGTTTTGTTTGTCGTGTTTTCCAACAGGCATTTTATCGGGTTTAATATCGATCAATTCATATGATCCGCCCTCGGTTGGCCGTGCAACCCACACCGGATTGTTCGCCGCTGCAACCTGTAAAGTTTTCTTTTGCATATCATAAATACACAAACTGCAATCCATTCCGTCTTTGCCGCCTTCAGCACTTCCATCTTTCTTTAAACGATCAATGATAGTTTTGCGCGTTTCATTTAAAATGTCGGCCGCCTGAGTTTTCCCATCTTTAATAGCGGCTTCAATACTGGTAATGTTCAACAAACTCATAATGGCACCGGGCACGCCATGACCGGTACTATCCGCTGTCGCAATTGCAAATCGTGATCCGCTTAAATTGCTAGCCCAATAAAAATCACCACTTACAATATCTTTTGGTCTGAACAACACAAAGTACTCAGGTAAATTAGCGTCCAATATTTCTTTTGTTGCCAAAAAACTTCGTTGGATACGTTCGGCGTAATTGATACTATCCGTGATCTCTTTATGTTTTGCTTCAATTAGATATTTCTGATCTTCAACAACAAGTTTTTGCTTTTCAACTTCTTCTTTTTGCACCTCTATGATCTTCTTTTGTCGTTGCGTTACCCTAAATCTGTTGAAGATAAATATGGCGAAGATGAGTACTAGTGCTAGTCCGGCGTAAAGCACATAGCGTTGATTTTTTTCTTGCTTCAACTGCAGGGTGGTTATCTTTTTCTCCTCTTCAACTTTTAAGCTATCTGCTAATTGTTCTTTTTCAAAAAGATAATTCATTTGTTTTTTGGTAGCCTCCTTACGCATATCAGCGTCGGTGAGTGTGTCGCGATACGCCATGAAAAGATCGAACATGTCGAGTGACCGTTTGTAATCTTTTTGCTCGCGGTAAATGTCGCTCAGATTTGAATAGATATTCTTAAGCACTTCCGGATCATAGATCTTAAGTGCGATATCAAGCGCACGTTCGCCTTGCTTTTTTGCTTCAGGTAGTTTATGGAGTTTAAAATAGGTTCTGGATATGTTATTGAGCAAATTGGCAAGTTGAATGGTCCGTCCGTATTTTTCAACATAAACAGCACTTTCGTTATAGTATTTTAATGCCTCTTCATATTTCCCAAGCCTTTGCAATTGATAACCCACATTGTTTAGCGAACTTGGAAGCAATTCAATGTCATTGGCTCCTCTTGCCAGGTCAAGCGCGTTTAGTGAATAGAAATATGCCGAATCAAATCTTTTTTGTTCAGAGTATATCGAACCAATGATATTATAGTTGTCGATCTGGTAGGCCACATCCTTTATTTTTAATGAAAGTCGCAGCGCTTTTTGTGCGTGGGTTAGAGCTTCTGTATATTGCCCAAGCTTTTTAAAAGTAACGGCGAAACTCCCGGATATTTTCATAATGAAGGAACTGTCGCGTAGTCCTTCAGCTTCGGTTAAGGCCATTTGAAACATTTCGAGAGCGGGTAACAGTTGCGCAGTTTCCGAAAACAGCATCCCTTTATTTTCATAAAATCTGGGCAAGAAATCTTTTCGGTTCATTAGTTTGGCCATAGCGATCGCCGAGTCGAGATAGGTAATGCCAAGTTCGTGTTGCGAATGCTCGCGGCAGGCATATGCTTTTGTGTCGTAGTAAATAGACATCGCCTTTCGCGCAAATGCCAGAGAGTTACTCGACTTTTTGGCGATCACCCTTGCGGCTTCTGCTCTCAATGGTTCAAGATGTTCTTCGAACTGACCGTAAGGAACAGCATTGAATATGTCGATCATTGCTTTCAACCTTACAGTGTCATGCAAAGATTTATTTTTTATAATTAGCTTGATAGAATCCACGTTTTGCGAAATCAGCGCATAATTAAAGACGATAAATGCGAAGAAGAAAAATTGTTTTCTTAACATAGGAAGTTTAACTGATCAAACCCTTTGGTCGATCTAAGCTAAATTTAAAAATAAAACAGAGATAAACAAAGATCTAAAAGTTGAACTAAAATAATTTAATATCACTTTCGCTCCTGGCAGAGCTCAACTAAAATTCCATTAGTTGTTTTAGGATGTAGAAAGCAGATGAGTTTATTGTCTGCGCCTTGTTTAGGTTCGGGATTGATCATTTCAAACCCTTCTTTTTTCAAGCGTTCAATTTCGGCGTAAATATCTTCCACATCATAAGCAATGTGATGAATGCCTTCTCCTTTTTTTTCTATGAATTTTGCGATGGCACTTGTTTCGCTGGTTGACTGAACTAATTCTATTTTTGTTTCACCCAACATAAAAAATGAAGTACTCACACCTTCGCTTTCAACCGCTTCAATTTTGTAATGCTCTTTACCAAATAATTTGGCAAACAAAGCATTTGAATTTTTAATGTCTTTTACGGCAATGCCAATGTGTTCAACTTTTTTGATCATTTTTTTTAAATTTTGTGTAAGTAGAGAACGCAACAAATACTCCGATAAAGTAAATAATTAATCCCGACATGGTGAACCAAATGGGATGTGGAATGGCAAGGAGATTGATAAGCCCTAAAACTGTTAACACTGCTCCAACTATTAATGCTGGCACCCAGCTTTGACCTTTTACCACCACCGTTGCAATTAATCCACCAACAAAAGCCCCGAGAAAATAACCGATAAGCACCAATGCAAGCGAGGTTGGCGGCGCTTTTTCCATCAGTTCTTTTAGCTGAATTGGATCATTTGGATCAAAATTCACTGGGGGTGGAAAAATAAGCATCTCAATAGCTTGGCTCAAAAAAATAACCAAAATACCTACCACCAGGCCTGCCAATACGGCTAAAACACGCTTCATGAGCTCCTTTTAATCACAAAATACGGTTAAAATGCCCGTTTTAACAAGAAAATCAGTACCTTTATACCTCAAAATTTAAACACATGGCATCTGCATTTATTTTAGGTATTTTGGGTGGACTTGGAGCCCCTGAGATCATCATCATTTTAGTGATCATTTTATTGATGTTCGGAGGAAAGAAAATTCCGGAGTTAATGAAAGGATTAGGTCGCGGCGTGAAAGAATTCAAAGACGCCAGCAAAGGTGAAGGTGCAAGTACTGAGATCGAAAAAAAGTAATTTAACCTAGATCATATTCAAGCGTTATTCTTTTATGGAGTAACGCTTTTTTTAATATCCTATTTGTGTATTCATTCTCCAACATCAAACAATTACAAGCCGATCTTAAAGCGGGGAAAATTTCCTGCGTTCAATTAGTGAACGATTCGTTTGCTGAGATCGAAAAAAGAAAGCATCTGAATATTTTTTTAGAGGTGTTCAAAGATTCGGCTTTAACGCAAGCAAAAGTAGTTGATGAAAAAATTAAACAAGGTAAAGGCGGAAAGCTTGCCGGTGTTTTGGTTGGATTGAAGGATAACATTTGCTACAAAGGACATAAAGTTTCCGCTTCATCAAAAATTTTAAAAGGTGCTGAAGGACAACCTGATTTTGAGTCTTTATTTTCTTCCACAGTAGTGGAGAAGTTATTGGCTCAAGACGCGATCATTGTAGGACGTTGTAATTGTGATGAATTTGCGATGGGAAGTAGCAATGAGAATTCTGCTTTTGGAAATGTACTGAATCCTTTAAATGAAAAAACAGTTCCGGGTGGTTCATCCGGCGGATCGGCCGCGGCAGTTGCGGGCGGATTTGTTCACATTGCTTTAGGTTCGGATACCGGTGGATCTATTCGTCAGCCTGCATCTTTTACAGGAACAGTAGGAAGTAAACCAACATACGGTCGTGTGTCGCGTTGGGGTTTGATCGCTTACGCAAGTTCATTTGATCAAATTGGTCCGCTCACAAAAACAGTTGCTGATAATGCGTTAGTATTAGAAGTAATTGCCGGAAATGATTCTTATGATAATACTGCTTCGCAAAAACCTGTTGAGAATTACAGTGAGAAATTAGGCGCGAGCAAGAAATATAAATTAGCTTACATCAAAGAATGTGTGCATGCGAACGGACTTGATCCGGAAGTAAAAGCAAGTGTTCTTAAGAAATTTGAAGATCTTAAGAAAGACGGGCATACAGTTGAGGAAGTAAGTTTTCCTTATTTGGATTATTTGGTTCCGGTATATTATGTTTTGACAACTGCCGAGGCATCATCAAATCTTTCTCGTTTCGACGGAATGCATTTTGGATACAGAAGTAAAAATTCAACGGATCTTGTAAGCACTTACAAAAAATCGCGCAGCGAAGGTTTTGGAAAAGAAGTACAGCGAAGGATCATGCTTGGAACATTTGTATTGAGCGCCGGTTATTACGACGCGTATTATGCAAAAGGACAGAAAGTGCGTAGACTTATTCAAGAAAAAACATTAGAGATCTTAAAACAATACGATGGCATTTTAACGCCAACAACACCTGGTACTGCATTTGAATTTGGAAAGAACAGTGCTGATCCGATCAAAATGTATCTTGAAGATATTTTTACAGTGCAAGCGCCAATTGCAGGAATTCCGGCGATCTCTGTTCCATGCGGAAAACACAGTAACGGTTTGCCAATGGGAATTCAGGTAATGACAAATTATTTTGAAGAAGGGAAGATGTACGATCTTGCTGCGAAATTAGAATCTCTTTAGAGGCAGAAACCGCAAAGGTACTTTGTACACGCAAAGAAGGCGCAAAGTTAGCTGAGTTTATATTTCAAATTATTAAGGAGGCAAAGAGCTACGCCTTCACAAAGAGAGAACTTCAAATCCAAATTTCTTTGCGTATCGAAAGACTTTGCCTTCTTATTATACAGTATAGCTTTGCGCCTTCTTTGCGAACGCATAGCGCTTTGCGGTTTCTGGCTCTTAATAAGAAATTAGTGTAATTCGTGGCTAAAGGCTTACTTAGGCAGTCGTTTCAAATAAAGTACCTCACCACTTTCGGCCATTAAAATTTGCACGTTAGGATCGGAAACGATCATGGCTCTGAACGCGTAATCTTTTCCTTTGTAGTGAAATGTTACCTCGTTATTCTCTTTATTGTATTCGTAAGGAAGTTCTATAGTAACTTCTTCGGTTGGAACTTTAATTGTTTTCGCTAAGAATTCCAATTCAAATTCTTCCACAACGGAAGTGTTGTTTGCCAAAGTTGTTGTGGGGCAAATATCACATGTGTGAAGTGTGGATTGATTTTTTCGTTCGATAACGCAGTTCACCCTCCATTTCCCTTTGATGTCCACTTCCTGGGCAAATGAAAAACCTGCACTAAGCAATAGAAGAACGGTAAGCTTGATGTTCATAATTACATAAATGTATAAAAAAAATTGCCCCATTAAGACGTTTCTCCAATTTTATAGCATTTCATTGATTTATAACTGGTTGCGTTCATTTTTCGAGTATTTTAAACGTGCAGGCCTGTAAAAAGAAGAGCTCAGATCCGCATCCCGCGATGCTACTTTAATTCAAGGCCTTTATATTTTTATCAAGTGTTGCTTCGCTCTTCTGTTTCTCTTTCCGTAGTTCCTGTTTTTTGATGTCAACCTTGAACGGCTGATATGTGCCGATTTTGAACCGTTATTCCGATAGATCAGAGACAGCATGGGTAGCAATATTAGACACATGAAAATACTGGCAGCAATGATCAACTCCTTATAATTCTGTTCACCGGTTGAGATCATCTTGTTGGCTGCGTAACTTTCAAAAAGGAATAGTAAGCCACCGAGTACTAATATCACAATAGATCCAAGTACAATACGTCTTCTGATTTGGACTTTATTTTTTGATACGATCGTTTCCATTTTTTTATATTTAATGTTCATTTTGTTTTTAAATACACGTTAGAACTTTATATCTACTATTTGGGTTAGAGGCAGACACACATTATTTTCAAGTACTAATTGACTTCCGTCGAATGCACGAATGCAACTTGAAATGTGTTTTAAGGTGTTATCATCCCTGAATATGATCTTACAGATCTGTTTTTGCCAGTAATTGTTGACTTTTACTGCTACCTGGATCTTAAATACTATTTTTTCCTGATGTGTGTTTCGCATGGTACATTATTTTAGAGAGTTACATATTGTTCAGAATCCTGTTCCTGATGAATTCTTTTATAATTTTACGTTGAGAAAAGCACTCAGGCTCTAATATTCGATGAACGGACGTAATTTACAGGAGTTTGGAAGGTTTTAACACCGGTTACCGGTGCCTGGTTTTTATAATTGGTTTGGTTTGCTGGCAAATGATATCCAATCCTGCTCAAAAGAGAAACAGAGCGGAAGCGTTTAACGCTATGTAAATTAAATGGAGAAGAGGAGGGTTGTTCTTATAGAATACAAAGTGTTTTTAAAGCATTTTAAATTTTGAAAAAACTTCCTGACGGTATGTTTTACCAATAGGAACTATCTTTTTCCCAAAAGAAATGGAATCATCTTCAATTTCTTCAATTTTGTCGAATCTCACAATGTATGATCTGTGCACTCTTATAAATTCATTGGCATCAAATCGGTTCTCAATGGCTTTCATAGTGGAGTGTATGGTGTATTTCTCCGTGTCGGTATAGATATTTACGTAGTCACCAATGCATTCGATCATGGTCACATCTTTTGTAGAAACTCTTTTAATAGTTGCTCCTTTTTTTACAAAGAAAATGTCTGAATTGCTATGGGTTTGTACTTCTTCGCCGTTATTCTTTAGTACCTTTTGTACAGCTTTATGAAATTCTGCCGGCTTTATAGGTTTCACTAAATAGCCCGACACATTATATTCAAAAGCTTTGGTTGCGAAGCTCTCGTGCGAGGTGGTGATGATGATTTCCGGCAACTGATTTTCAAAAGTTTCAATGAACTCCAATCCTGTCATGTTTGGCATTTCAATATCAAGAAATATGAGTTGCACGCTATTCTTTTTGAGATATTCTAATGCCATGATAGGTTCAGAGAATTCTTCATTGAACTGAAGTTCAGGGTGTTTTTGGATCATGTCCTTCAGGATCTTACGCATTAGCGGATCGTCGTCAATAATAATACAATTGGTCATGTGTTCAGTTTATTAAGTTTATAATTCTTTACGTTTTCTACAGAGCATTTCCCTGCATTTAATATGTGATTGATGATCGGATCAATGATCTCCCAATCGAAATTTAGTTTTTCCTGTTCGTATTTTTTCATTGGGGTCAGCAGATCGTCTGTTCCGAATGTTTCAATATTGGGTTTCAATTTATGCATACACGTCTTAACACGCTCCTTGTCTTTTGTTTGCAGCGCCGATTCAATATCATTGAGTGTTTTGGGGATCTCATCAATATAAACATCGATAAGGGTATTCAATAGCTCCGGATCATGTAACGTGATCTCCTGCAGATAAGGATTTTCTAAAAAACTGTTTTCACCTTGTATGTTCACGGATGTTTGATAAACACCTTCGGTGATATTCTGCAAAACAGTTTTCAATTCCGATTTTCTAAAAGGCTTTTTCACAACTTCGTTCATACCGGCTAGTAGACATTCTTTTCTAACATCTTCATTTGAATACGCTGTTAATGCTATAATGGGTGTGTTAATTGGAAGTGTGGATCGTATCTTTTTTGTTGAGTCCAAACCGTCCATTACAGGCATCTGAAGATCCATAAAAATAGCATCATATGATCCGCTGTCCGCTTTTTCAAATGCTTCCACGCCATTGAAAGCGCAGTCTACTTTACAGCCCCAGTTTTCCAGCGTTCGTTTAGCTACGATCATGTTCAATTTGTTGTCTTCAGCGATCAACACGCGTGTTCCCTTGAACGACATTGTACTATCAGAGTTGGTTGCAGTTTGCTTTTGATCTTCCGGAACTGATAGTTTGAATGGCAATATAAAGAAGAAACTTGAGCCCTGGCCCGGTTCGCTTTCTACCCAAATTTTTCCTTTGTAGAGTTCAACTAAGCTTTTCACAATAGATAAACCCAATCCGGTTCCGCCAAAAAGGCGTGTGGTATCATTACTTGCTTGTGTGAAGCTGTCAAATATTTTACTCAGATCTTTTTGCTCAATACCAATTCCGGTGTCGCTCACCTCAAATTTGAGTTCTATTTTGTCCTCACGTTCAGAGTAAAGTTCTACTTCAACATTTACCAGTCCTTTATCAGTGAATTTTATAGCATTGTTGATGAGGTTGGTTAGAATTTGATTTAACTTCAGATCATCACCAATTAAATATTCGGGAATATTTGGAGCAATAGAATACAACAGCTTTAATCCTTTATTTTTTGCATTGATAGCCTGAAAGGATACTTGTTCTTTGATAAGGTTCTTTACGTGAAGCCTGGTTTCATTAAGTTGGAATTTTCCGGCCTCCATTTTTGAAAGATCAAGAATATCATTGATCAATTGCAACAAATGGTTGGCCGAATTTCTAATGATGCGCACATCGCCAACATGTGTTTCTTCCATTTTCGACTCCATTAGTAGTTCCGACATTCCAATGATCACGTTCAATGGTGTTCGGATCTCGTGGCTGATATTTGAAACGAATTGTTGTTTTACCCTAAGCGATTCCTCTGCATTTACTTTTGCAGTTTTGTATAACTCTTCCTTATTTTTTCTATCGGTTATATCCTGGTGAATGCCAATGGATCCAATGATATTTGAATTCAGATCATAGATGGGTGCGCCACTCACGGTGATCCAGATCGGAGAGCCGTCTTTCCGTCGGATCCTTAGATCATACACACTTGTTTTTCCCTGAAGTCTTTGCTCTATCTGTTCATCCATGATACTATCTGCTTCTTCGTCAAATAAAAAATTTTGAGCGTTAGTACCCATTATTTCGTGTTCCTTGTAGCCAACCATATCGCAAAAGCGTGGGTTCACTTTTTTTATAATGTTGTTAAGATCAACCTCCACAAGGCCCAACTGCATGTTCTCGATCACGCTGCGGTACTTCTCTTCATTTTGCTTGATAAGGAGATCCTTTTTTTTCTGTTCGGTAACATCTTTGTATTTCCAAAGGTGGCCGGTGTAATGATCGTTAGCCTCAATGGGTATAAAATCTCTTTGAAGAATGTTTCCACTCTCAAGAAAAACTAATTCATCGGTAACCAGTGTTTTTTGCTGAAGCAAGTTGTTGATCCTATCCACAAAATCTTCCGGGTCTTTGAAGAGATGTTTAGTTTGTTCAGCTGAATCTTTACAATCTGATCCAATAAGATCCTCGGGTTGAACCGGGATATTAAATAACTTGCAAAAGGATTCGTTCACGTACACAATTTTCCTGTTCTCATCCTCCAATAGAACTGCCGACTGTAAGTTTTGTAGCAAACTCGTCAAACGATTTGTGGTTACGTTCAGATCTTGCTTTTGAGATTTTAGCGACTCTACAAGTTCAATAATATCCTGCATCACCAACTCCTTTGTTTTCATAACGCGGATGGTATCTGTGATCATGTCGTGTTTTGCAAAATCACTTGAGTTCAGATCATGTCTTTCGAGGTCTTTAATATCCGATAACAGAGGCGAGCCAACAAATACATATTCTTGTTTTTCTTTGATGCAAAGAAACTGCCCTTTTAAAACCAGATCTTTTTTTGTAAGTGATTCCAGCACGATCACATCTTCCTGTAGATCGCCAATTCCTGATAACAGATCTTCGATCTTTTTTGGCCCCATCAAATTAAAAACATCCTGAAATTTGGAATCAATGCTATTGGGAACAACCTTTTTTAAACTTCGGCCACAATCAATTACCTTAAGTTGCCCATCAAAGCGCAGATAAAACGGAAAGAGCATTTCCAATTGTTGCTTGTCTATTTTTATAGAATCCGTTCCCATATCCTTTACCGGTTTCCGGCTTTTAATTATATTGGTATACTCACTTAAAACGATTTAGGTTTCATATTTAGATAAATGGATCCATAAAATGGACGAAATCAGTGATTTTTTTGTTAAAAACCGGAATTAGGGGTATTGGGATTTGTGTTTAAACGAACCAAAAAGGGGCTTATACATTGCCCATTAAACACATGGTCTCCAGAGATGGCGTAGGACTACCACCTTTTTTCTCGATGGTAACAGCAAAGGCTTGCGCGTTGTCAACCGTTTTCATGCGCTGGAAAATATCTTTTCCATCAAGATCGATCATGCCCATGTCAACCGGTTTGCCATCAACAATGGCCCATAATTGATATTGTTTTGTGGCATCTGCCATTTGAAGATCTTTGGCGTTGAAATAAACTTCTTTAGTAACAGGATTAAAATGTACCATGGCTTTTTTATTTGCCATTGAATTCATTCCGTTAAGCACGATGTTTTTTGTAGTTGGATCGGTGAGCATATCCATCTTTTTGTGCAGTTTATCCATTTCAGTTGTTTGCACCAAAAGTGTGTTGTCCATTTCGGTCTCATTCTCTTTCATCTTTGCAACTTCCTCTTTCGCTTCCGAAAGTTCGTTGCGCATCATCATGTTGTACACTAAACTGGTAACAAGCAATAAAGCGCTGGCCGCAATTCCCATGCGGTAATACAAAGTATTTAATGGAATTATCTTCGTTTCCTGTTTTGTTTGCGTGCCGGAATTTATTTCAGTAACTACTTTTTCTTTGATCTTGTTTTTTGAAGCTGCATTTAGAGTAGAAGAAGCAGTAGCATAATTTACCAGAGCTAATTCAATAGCATCTAATTCCTGGTTAAGTTCCGGGAATTCTTTGCACTTTTCTTGCACAAAAGAATTCTCCTCGGCACTTGTAGTTCCAAGAATGTATCGCTCTAAGATACCTGATTCAATTATGTCGTTCTTACTCAATTTAAGATCTCTTTCTTTGTTAGTTCTTTTAAAATAGTAATTGCTTGTCTTACTTTCGTTTTCACAGTACCAAGCGGTAAATTCAATTCTTTAGACGCTTGTTCATGTGTGAACCCCTTGTAATAGATCAGGTCAATTATTTCTTTATGGTCACTTTTTAATTCGTTCAATATAGCATTAAATCCCAAAAAATCATTGGCCGCATTTTCTGTAGCTTGACTTTTGAGTTCATATACGGAATCTGAAACGTTTTGGATCTTTGCTTTTGCCTTAGCATGTTTGCTGCGCGTGTGATCTATAGCAAGATTGCGAGCGAGATTTAACATCCAGGTATACAATCTCCCTTTAGTGGCATCATAGCTTTCAATATTCTTCCAGATCTTCACAAACAAAATTTGTAAAAGATCTTCGGCGTCTTCCTGGTTTGGAACAACCGCATACACTACTCCAAAAAGTGCTTTGGAATAATTATCATACAAATAAGAAAATGCATCCTGGTTCTTTTGCAAGAGTGATGCAATTAATTCTTCCTGTGTGTATGTGCGTTTAGGCGCCAATAAGGGTTTGTGTAAAAATAGTAAAACAGCCGGATAAATATCCAGCTGTTTTATAAGTTATTATTGCCAAGCTAATTAAGCTTTAGCTGTCCAAAGTGACCAGTCTTTGTCAAATTTGTTCCAAACACCGTCATGTCCTTCCCATTTCCAATCAGGAACTTGACTCCATGTTTTTCCACCGTCAGCACTCCACTTAAGGTCTTTGTCAACGATCTTCAACCATTTTCCGTCTTTGTCTTGCCACATACCGTCTTTTACCGCTTCCCATTTTTTTCCGTCCATGCTCCACCATACAGTAGCATCTTTCGTATTCAATTTGTACCAGTGTTTTTCGGCACCCATCCAGTGTCCATCTTTTGATTTTTCCCATTTTGGTTCGTTCAATACAACAGCAGTGTTTTCAGTGCTGATCGTTTTCGCTTCCGCCGCAAGTCCTAAAGAGAACATTGCAACAACTAACATGATCTTTTTCATCGGTTTTAGTGTTTTAAGGTTTGAATTGATTTACGCACTAAGGTCCCCGTTTGGATTTGCAAAAAGATGAAGAAAAGGTTAAGTAATTGAGAAACAGTTGTATTTATTTCGATTGAGAAACTTTTTCCCCATTGATATACGTGGAAAGTACCTTTGCTTTAAGCACATCGCTTTCCGCGCAGGTCATAAGATCGGTATCAAGAATGATAAGGTCGGCAAATTTCCCTTTTTCTAAACTTCCTTTTTCGTTTTCTTCAAAGTTGGAATAGGCCGCCCAAATGGTCATACCTTTAATTGTTTCTTCTCGCGTTAACGCATTTTCCATTTGATATCCTTTTTCGGGATAACCTTTAGAATCCTTTCTGAATACAGCGGCATAAAATGTTTTGAAAGGAGAAATATCTTCCACTGGAAAATCTGTTCCTAATGGAATACAACCAGCATGCTGTAAAAGTTTTTTGTAAGCGTAAGCATTCTTCACGCGTTCGCTTCCTAATCGTTCTCCCGCCCAATACATATCACTTGTGGCATGTGTAGGCTGAACCGATGGCAAACAGTTTTTACTAAAGAATTTGAAATCTTCTTCGCGTATCACTTGCGCGTGTTCAATTCTCCAGCGCATATCTTTAGTTGCGACCAAATATTTTTGGTAGATCTTTAAGATCACACGTCCGGCCGAATCGCCAATGCAATGCGTATTCATTTGAAATCCTTTCTGTGCCATCAAAGCCGCTTGCGATTCAAAGTAATTGACGTCGCTTAATAAAAAGCCTTTCCAATCCGGTTTATCGGCGTAGGGGTTGCATAAGCATGCGCCCCGCGATCCAAGCGCCCCGTCGCCATAATATTTAAAGGAGCAAATGTTCAAACGATCTGTTTTATATTTTCCATTCTTCAAATAATGATCCAAATTTTCCTGAGTTGGCGTGAGCATGGCATACACACGGATCTTCAGTTCTTTTTCTTTTTGCAATTTATCAATGGCATCTACAATTTCTTTTTCAAGGCCGGCGTCGTCAACTGTAGTAAGCCCAACAGATAAACAATTTTCCTGCGCTTTTAAAAGCGCTTTCTTCAAACGTTCATTACTTATTTTTGGGATCTGTTTTTCCACGGCATCAACTGCGTTATCTATTAGAACGCCGGTTAATTTGCCGTTCTTTTGAATGAGTTCACCACCGTTGATCTTTGTTTTTTCGTCCAAATGCGAAAGGCTTAGTGCCATTTGATTTACCAATACGGCATGACCGTCGATGCGTTTTAAAATAACGGGCGTGTTTGGGAATAATGAATCTAGTTTCGCTTTGTCCGGGAATTCTTTTTTCTCCCAGTCATTTTGATCCCATCCTCTGCCAACGATCCAATTTTTTGTTGCTATATCCTTTCTATTGTAATTTTCTATATCAGGATCATTTTTTTTTACAAACTCAACGGTTTGTTCTATCACTTCGTCAAAAGACTTTGTACCAACCAGGTCGGCTTCCATTAGCCCTTTGCCATATCCGTAAAAATGACAATGTGCATCAATAAAGCCCGGGTAAATGAACTTGCCCTCGGCGTTTACAGTTTCTTTGGCTGTGTATTTATTTGTGATAAGATCGTTTGTTCCTGTTTCAATAATTTTCCCATCTTTGATAGCGATAGCTTCCGCTTTTGAAAAAGAAGAATCAACGATGTAAACAGTGGCGTGATCAATGATTAGATCCACTTCCTGTTTTGTTTGGGAGCATGAGATAATAAGAAGCGAGATCGAACTAAAAAGAAATTTATTCATCATACTAAATTAACAATGAAAGCTGAAGAAAACAAAAGCATCGCAAAAAAATGGATGCAAGCATTTAATGAGCATAACCTAGAAAAGATCTTAGTCTTGTATGATGATAATGCCCAGCATTTTAGTCCTAAATTGAAAATGCGGAAGCCCGAGACCCGCGGGTTGATCATAGGAAAAGAGCAAATGCGTGAGTGGTGGAAAGAGGCATTTGAGCGCTTGCCCAGTTTGAAATATGATCCTGTAAAATTTACGGCCGACGAAGAACAAGTATTCATGGAATACACACGTTTGGTAGACGGAGAAGATCCAATGAGCGTGGCTGAGGTTATAGAAATTCAGAATGGACTTATTGTTGCTTCGCGCGTTTATCATGGATAAATCCTATATTTGACTATGCGTATTGATATCATAAGCGTTGTTCCTGAATTAATGACCAGTGCATTTTCGCATTCCATTTTGAAGCGGGCAGCTGCAAAAGGATTGGTGGAAGTGAATTTGATCAATTTACGTGAATATGCTACCGACAAACATAAAATGGTAGATGATTACGCGTTTGGAGGAGGAGCTGGCATGGTGATGATGATAGAGCCAATTGACGCTTGTATCAAAGATCTGAAAAGTAAACGTGCTTACGACGAAGTAATTTATATGAGTCCGGATGGAGAGATGTTAGATCAACCTCTAAGCAATCAGTTATCTCTCAAAAAAAATCTAATTATTCTTTGCGGACATTATAAAGGTGTGGATGAACGCGTTCGTCAGCATTTAATTACCCGCGAGATCAGCATTGGAAATTACGTGTTGAGTGGAGGAGAATTAGCCGCCGCTGTTTTAAGTGATAGTGTTATTCGTTTATTACCCGGAGTTTTAAATGATGAAACGTCTGCCTTGAGTGATTCTTTTCAAGATGGATTAATTGCACCTCCGGTGTATACGCGTCCGCAAGAATACAACGGTTGGACCGTTCCGGAAATTTTATTGAGTGGACATACCGCCAACATTGAAAAATGGAGGCATGAGGAGAGTGTGAAGAGGACGAAAGAGAGAAGGCCGGGGATGGGTAAATAGAGTTTTGTTTTTAAATTAGCACCAGTCCGTGTGCAGTCATCAAGTGATAAGCTTTACTGAATTTCTCGACGGCCTCTTCTACGGATGCAAACGCATTAAGGTTATTGTGTTTTACGTAGTTAATGAACTTTCTTCCTAAATGAAAGGTTTCCTTATCTTGTTGATTAAAATCTCTGAACATGCAAACTATATCAATAAGGTCTTGCAATTCGATTTTTAAATCTTGTACAAAATTGTGATTGATATTTCTTTTCATTAGTTCGTTACAAAGTGCGTTTCTGAACCCGAGTTCGTATTCAATTACACATTCAAGTAAATTAGTAGTGAATTCGGGATCCGTCGCATTGCCATATATTTTGAATAAGTGATTTCCGAATCTAGCAACACCGGTTTCAGCATTTAATAAACCCTCCATATCGCAACCTTCTTTTTGCGAAAAATTTGAAGTAGTGATATCGCCTGAGCTCCACTTGACCTTCACAGCGCCTTCAATTTTTTCGTCAGGAAATAGAAGTCTAACGGATTGTAGAAAATCGTCATAGTAGCCATGTCTAATTTGAATAAACTGGTCCTTATATTCTTTTAATATTGTGCCACTTCTTTGAATTTTAAGGATGTAAGCGCCTAGAGAAATAATATTTAATTTGTGTTTTTTCCCCACTTATAATCAAATGTAAACAAATTTATTTTATTAATTTTTCAATGAAAATTCCTCCCCCCATAAAACACATCATATTGAAATGAAGGACCATTATTCGCCTTCACAAATTCTTTTACGCTCTTGCTTACACCCGGCGCGGTACTTTGCATGTCTATGGTTTGATCTTCTGAGGCTCTTGCTTCCGGCGTTTCAATTGGAACTAATAGTTCCGAGAGGTTGTAACATTTTCTAACAACTACATGGATCACTTCTCCTTCTTTTTGTACTTTTCCTTCCACCATCAATAAACGCGAATGAATGATCTCTTTGCGGTATTGCTGAAATAATTTTTGGAACACCACTAAATTAGAAACGCCGCTTTCATCTTCAATGGTTATAAAACAAATGCCACTGGCTGTTCCGGGGCGCTGACGAACCAAAACCAAGCCAGCAACTTTTACATACATTCCATCGGTGCATTGACTGAGTTGCGCTGTTGGGATCACTTTCAATAAACTTAATTTCTTTCTTGCAAAACTTACCGGATGTTCTTTAAGCGATAAGGATAAAGTTCTGTAATCTTCTATCACATGCTCTGCCAAATTCATTTGCGGTAAATGAATAGTTTTTTCAACTGAATTGTCTGCTTCTAATCCGGCAAATAAACCTGTCATGTGATCGCTTAAAGCAGTTACTTCCCAAAGTGCTTTTCTTCTGTCGAGACCAATAGAACGAAACGCGTCGGCATCCGCTAAGTGTTCGAGCGCACTTAAAGAAACGCCTGCATCAAATAATTGCGGTATACTTTTATAACCCGCGTCGCGCGCGGCGATCAGGATCTGCATGTTCTCTTCTTTTAAACCTTTTACTTGTCGGAATCCTAAACGTAATGTGCAATAGTTACCTTCTTTTTCTTCCAAAGTGCAATCCCAAAAAGAATGATTAATGTCTACGGGTCTGATTACAACGCCATGTTTTTTTGCATCAGAAATAATTTGTGCGGGTTGATAAAAACCCATAGGTTGACTATTCAATAAAGACGCCGCAAAAATATCCGGGTAATAACATTTCATCCAGGAAGAAACATAAACTAGCAACGCAAAACTCACGGCATGGCTCTCCGGGAAACCATAACTTCCAAAACCTTTTAATTGATTGAACACACGCTTAGCAAATTCTTCGGTGTATCCTTTTTCCATCATACCACCCACTAATTTTTTCTCGAAACTTGCTACAATTCCTTTGGCTTTAAACGTGGCCATGCTTCTTCGTAATTCATCAGCTTCAGCGGGAGTGAAATTCGCAGCTACAATAGCAATTTCCATAGCTTGTTCCTGGAATAAGGGTACACCCAGTGTTCTTCCTAAAATATCTTCCAGTTCTTTGGAAGGAAATTCTACTTTTTCTATTCCATTTCGTCTTCGTAAATAAGGATGCACCATGTCGCCCTGAATTGGACCAGGGCGAACAATGGCTACTTCAATAACCAGATCGTAAAATGTTTTTGGTTTTAAACGTGGCAACATGCTCATTTGCGCGCGACTTTCAATTTGGAAAACGCCAATAGTATCAGCATGACTCACCATCTCATACACTTTTGGATCATCTTGAGGAATATTGGCGAGCGTGAGATGAAGACCGTAATGTTCTTTGGCGAGATCAAATCCTTTGCGAATGCAGGTGAGCATGCCAAGCGCGAGTACATCCACCTTTAAAAAACCAAGCGACTCAATATCATCTTTGTTCCATTCAATATTGATGCGGTCTTCCATACGCGCGTTCAAAATAGGGCAGAGGTCTGTTATTTTTCCGTCGGTGATCATAAATCCTCCGGTGTGCTGTCCCAATTGCCTTGGAAAACCAATGTATTGTTCGGTAAGTTCCAACACTTTTAATAAATGAGGATCTTTGGCGTCAAATCCGGAAGAAGAAGTTTTTTCCCCATTGTACCACTCTTCTGTAAATTCCCAACCTGAGTTTGATAAGCTGTTTACAGCGTCAACAGATAATCCCATAGCTTTGGCCACATCACGCACCGAGCCTTTATAATGTTGTTGAGTTACGGTTGCAACAATAGCGGAACGATCTCTTCCGTATTTATTATAAATATATTGGATCACTTCTTCGCGACGCTCATGTTCAAAATCCACATCAATATCCGGTGGTTCATCACGCGCATCCGACATAAAGCGACTGAAGAGTAAATTAAATTTGGAAGGATCAACAGAAGTAACTCCTAAGCAATAACACACCGTAGAATTTGCCGCGGAACCTCGTCCCTGACAAAGTATGTCTTGCTCCCGTGCAAAACGAACAAAATCATATACAGTTAAAAAATAGGCTGCGTAATTTTTTCGTTCAATAAAATCCAATTCAAATTGAATTTGTTTTTTTACTTTTTCCGGGATATTGCTATTGTATTTTTCGTTCGCGCCTTTCCAGGTTAAATAAATAAGTTCTTCTTGTGGTGTTCGTCCCTCGCTTGTAATTTCTTTGGGATACACATACTTCAATTCACTCAAACAAAATTGACAGGCTTGCGCTATCTTTTGTGTATTTTCAATAGCTTCAGGATAAAGTGCAAATAAGCGTTTCATCTCCTCAGCTGTTTTTAAATAGCGCTCGGCGTTTTGATATAATTTAAATCCCGCGTTGTAAATAGTACATTTTTCTTTGATGCAAGTAAGTACATCCTGCAATTCGCGACGTTCGGGAGCATGATAATATACATCATTAATAGCTACCAAGGGAATTTGATATGTTTTAGATAATTGCGCAAGGCGAAATAATTTTTTATTGTCATTGGCTTGGTACGAACGAATTACTCCTAAATAAACACCGGTCCCAAAAACATTTCTGTATTCCTCCACATCTTTTATGAACTCTTCGTCAAATTCAAAGTAAGAATTCAAAGTTTGAGGAGGGACAATAATGAAGATCATTTCTTCGGCGCATTGGTACACGTCTGTCTTATGAATTTCACATTTCCCTTTTTCTGTTCTTAAATTTCCTTTGGAGAGAAGTCCGGATAAATTAGCGTAAGCCTTTTTTGTTGTAGGATAAGCTAATAAACTTGTACCCTTCACCAGGTCGAGTCGCGCGGCAGGAATAATTCGTATACCTTTTAATTTCTTGGCGGCTTTATACGCGCGCACAATTCCTGCTAAGGTATTATGATCGGTAATAGCGATTTCTTTATGGCCCATTTTTTTGGCCTGCTCCACTAATTCTTCGGGATGAGATCCTCCTCGCAGAAAGCTAAAATTGCTGGTTATTTGTAATTCGGTGTACATGTACTATGCAAAAAATCCATGAATGAACCATTTTGGATCGTTACTCCTATAATCTCCCGAACGAAACAACCAATAACGTGCGCCTTGCTCATCTTCTACGCAATAATAATCCCTGTACAAACCCTGTTGGATCCACCATTCCTGTTCAATGCGTTCGGGGCCATCGGCTTTTTTCACGGTATGTATTTTCCCCATGTAATGAAAGAGGAGGGGAGGATAATCGGGCATCAGCACACTCACTTCAATTTGTTCGGGTTTATGAAGCAAATGCAAAGGGCGAGGAAGATCAGTTCGCCATTGTGTGTTTGTTTTTTCGTTCAGAGAAGTAGTGTCTTTGATTGAACGCTCGGGCCAATAATGTTCGGAAGGCAAATAACGATGAATAGCTTGCGCGCCAATTTTGCCTGATAATTTATCAATGAGTTCTGCCACCGCTGCATTGTTAGAATTGGTCACTGTCCACATAGCGTCTTGCGAACCTAATAATTCTTCAACCACAGGCGCTTCCATGATAAACAATTCAATTCCAAGATCGGGATCAATGTTCACGATCTTCAATTCAAACAATTTGAAAAGATGCGTGATGTTTCGGGTGGGGCGATTTGTTCCTATCTCTATTTTTTGAACTTTGCCATCCAAGCGGTAACAACGCAATTCGCATTTCCTTAAACCTTTACTTTCACGGTTCAAGCGTTCGAACAATTTTTCTAATAAGGTTTTGATAGCAATTTCAATTCCGGGTGCTGTGCGAATAGGCTCTAAACAGGGTAAGCGTTCTTCAAAAGGCGAAGGTTGTTTTACCGGTTCAGGCATTTCCAATTCCGCCCCAAGCGCTTGATCTAATCGCGTCAATAAACTTTGTCCAAACCTTCTTCGCAATGCTGTACGCGGCATGCGAAAAAAACCTCCAATGGTTTTGAATCCTAATTTTTCTAATCTATCCAATACAGAATTCTCTAAACGTAAAGCGGCCGATGGTAAATTCATCAAGGCAGAAGTTTGTTCGCCTTCTGCAATAACAGATCCGTTTTTTCCATAACAACACATAGCCCAGGCGCAGCCAATGGTATCTGCCATAGCAGTGCGAATATGGTAGCCGAATTTTTTAAAACGTTGATGGATATCTTTCAGATAATTTTCTTCTCCTCCCCACAGATGCGTGCAACCGCTTACGTCTAATATCAACGCGTTGTTCATATCAATCGAAACCAAAGGTGTATAGCGAATGCACCATTCGGCAATGGAACCCAATAATTTTTTCTCTTCCTCGGGATCAAAATCAAACACCTGCAATTCGGGAACAATAGCTTTGCAATCGGCAACCACCATGCCGGTGTATACGCCTTTACTTTGCGCCAAGTGATTTACGGATCTCACTACGCGTCGTCCTTTTTCGGCCAGGGCCAAAACAAAAGGGACATCTTTTAATTCGGGCTGAAGGCGAAGCATCCTGTCCGTCATTAAATGCGGGAACCATATCACTGCAATGCGTTTACTCATCATGCAATTCTTAATTCTTCAACAGGTGCAATTACTTTTTCGGTAATGTATTCCAATCCTTGAGGAGCGTATTGTACTGTCCATTTATCCGGTTTTCCATTTCGCGCTTTTAAAAGTTCTACTTCCCATTTTGGAAAACCAACACCGGGCATTTGGTTGTGAAGGGAACTTGGAGCCGACTTTATTTTCCAGCGCGACACACAAGCCAGCGCATTTATCTGTTTGGGTTGATGACGATGAATGAATCCGGTGACCTTACTTTTTTCAACTGCTAATTGCAAACGGCGTGAATCATTGAAATTAATTTCATTTATTTCTCCTACAACAGCATTTAAAGCATCGCATTTTAGCGCTTCTTCAATTACCCATAACGCGTCTTTCAATTTCCAGGCGTCCACAAATAATATGCGCTCGGGATCAACACCAAATGTTTTTAAGGCTGGAGGGAAGATCTTTCGGCGAGTGCTTATCCAAATACATTGTCCGCCTTTTTGCATGAGTTTATTAAGCACCACCGAAACAAATCCATTGGTACATGAAGCGTCTTCCTGCGAAAAACTAACCAATTCATGAATGGCGCCTTGAGGAAATGTGTTGCCGGGAAAAGCAGATTCCATTAAACCCAAACCTAATTGCGCAGAGCCATCCGCGGGAGGTTTATTTCCCTGAATAGTGAGAATTTGCTTTTGTAAAGCCTCAATGATATCTGTATCCGCAGCACTTTTCATTTAACAGAATACTAAAGATAGCTACGAATTGTAGTAAATGTTTGCTATAAATTGTAGCAATTAGGAAGGTCAATACCGAACGTATTGGGGGATAGAGAAATAAAATATTATTTAGGCCCTGTCACACTGAGCGTAGTCGAAGGGCAGGCCCAATAATTGCGTAAATGTGGGATCAAAACCCTACGTTACGGGTTTGGAAATTGAATTTGAACTCGGATACTTTTTCAAGATCTTCTCCAACTTCAAGCATATCTTCGTCCTCAATTTCGTAGATCCAATTGATCTTGGTCTTACTTTTGAAGCTACCGGTTAGATTTTGGATCAGTTCTAAAAGGATCTTCACGCTGGATGTATTTACGTAATTAAGATCAATGGTCATCGTTACTTCGCCCGTATAATATCCCTTGAATTCTTCCAACCAGGCAAGAATAGGCTGAAAGAAGCTTTTTGGATCTTCGGGAAAGCAATTCCCAATGATACTAAAATCGCCATTAAGTTTTAGATCAACTTGAGGAGAGCGTTTTTTGTTTTCGATGTGAAGATTTTCCATGTGTTAAAATGCAGGCTTAAATTACGAAAACAAGCTCGGTTTTGCAAATGAGATTTTTAACAAATAGTCATTAAAACTATTTAGAAACGTCACGGGACCTAAGAATATTTACAACTTCGTTCAACTGAAAGCCTTTTGCGTTAACTAAAAGCAAATAATGGTACATCAGGTCGGCCGCTTCGTTAAGGAATTTTTCCTTGTTCTCGTCCTTAGCTTCTATCACTAATTCTACCGCTTCTTCTCCCACTTTTTGCGCGATCTTGTTGAGCCCTTTTTTCAAAAGCAAATTTGTGTACGAACCTTCAACCGGATTCTTCATTCGATTTTGAATGATACTTTCCAATTCAAACAAAAAATTCTCGCTTTTATTTACCTCGTTAAAACACGTATCTGTTCCTTTGTGACAAACCGGCCCTTGCGGATCTGCTTTTATCAAAAGTGTATCATTATCGCAATCAACTTTTATTTCTACCACATTCAAAAAATTTCCACTCTCTTCGCCTTTGGTCCATAATCGTTTTTTACTGCGACTGTAAAATGTAACTTGCTTTGAACTTTTTGTTTTATTCAAAGCCTCTTCGTTCATGAATCCAAGCATCAATACTTTGTTAGTCGTTGCATCCTGAATAATTGCGGGAACTAATCCGTCGCTATATTTTTTAAAATCCATCATAATCTTACTTTGATATTTTTTCTGTTCAATTCGCTTTTCAATTCTTTGATGTTAATTTCTTTAAAGTGAAACACACTCGCGGCTAAAGCAGCATCAGCTTTTCCTATCACAAATACATCTTCAAAATGTTTCATAGTACCCGCGCCACCGCTGGCAATTACCGGAACATTCACACTTCCCGAAACACGTTTGGTAATATCGTTTGCAAAACCTTCGTGTGTTCCATCATTGCTCATGGACGTCAATAAAATTTCTCCTGCGCCAAGTTCCACACATTTTTTTGCCCAATCAACAACTAAAGTATCCGTTTTAATTCTTCCTCCGTTTAAATGCACGAACCAATCTCCATCTTCAAATTTTCCGTCAATTCCAATTACCACGCACTGACTTCCAAAACGGTGTGCGAGGTCAGAAATAAGCTGTGGCGTTTTAAACGCAGCGGTATTAATGGAAACTTTATCGGCACCGGCTTTTAAAAGGGCGGAAACATCTTCTACAGAAGAAACGCCACCGCCAACTGTAAACGGAATGTTAATGTTGGACGCAATTTTGGTGACCAGTTCTGTTAACGTTTTGCGTTTGTCATTTGTTGCAGTAATGTCAAGAAATACCAATTCGTCTGCGCCTTCATCACAATAACGCACGGCCAATTCAACGGGATCGCCGGCATCGCGGAGTTCTTCGAAATGAATTCCTTTTACGGTTCTTCCATCTTTGATGTCCAAGCAAGGTATGATCCTCTTACAAAGCATTTGTAAATTCTTTTAATTCGTTCATACTAATTTTGCCTTCGTAAATGGCTTTTCCGATGATAACACCACTACAGCCGATATCATTTAATTTTCGTACTTCATCCATATTTGCAACTCCTCCACTTGCAACAAACTTCAAGTCCTGAAATTTTGCAATTATTTTTTTATATAACTCAATAGATGATCCCTCCAACATTCCGTCTTTACTAATATCTGTACAAAATGCCTGTGTCAAACCATTTTTTATATTATTATCCAAGAAATCAAGAATATTTAATTTTGTTTCTTCCAACCATCCGGAGATCGCGATATTTTCTCCCTTTACGTCGGCACCCAACAGAATCTTACTTGATCCGTATTTATTTATCCACGCGAAAAATAGTTCAGGATCTTTTACGGCAATACTTCCAATGGTTGCCATATCGGCCCCAGCGCTAAAAATAGATTGAATGGATTCATTTGTTTTTATTCCTCCGCCAAAATCGATCTTGAGATCAGTGTTATTCGCAATTCTATCCAGTACTTTAAAATTGATGACTTCGCCTTTTTTTGCTCCGTCGAGATCCACCAAATGCAAACGCGAGATGCCATTATCTTCGAACTGCTTGGCAACTTCCAAAGGATCTTCATTATAAATTGTTTTTTTACTGTAATCTCCTTGTGAAAGACGTACACATTTTCCATCAATGATGTCGATAGCCGGAATTATGTCGAATTTCTTTTTCATAACTCAACAAAGTTCTTTAAGATCTGTTCGCCCACGTCGCCCGATTTTTCAGGATGAAATTGAGCCCCGTAAAAATTATTTTTGTGGAGTGCGGAACTGTATTTTAAAATGTAATCTGTGGTAGAAATAGTATTTTCTCCTAACTCTGCATAATAGCCATGAACAAAATAGACGAAGGCATCATTTTTTACATTCTTAAATAGAGGCGACTTCAGATCAAAAATATTATTCCAACCGATCTGCGGAACTTTCAATTCTTTAGATCCAAAGTGTTTTACCCTTTTGTTGAAGATACCAAGGCAATCGGTGTTTCCTTCTTCTGAAAATTCGCACATCAATTGCATGCCGAG
Source organism: Bacteroidia bacterium (assembly GCA_044229315.1). Classification (GTDB taxonomy): domain Bacteria; phylum Bacteroidota; class Bacteroidia; order B-17B0; family Aurantibacillaceae; genus Aurantibacillus. Next base: position 47,627 of record JBGATG010000002.1, on the reverse strand, counting down.
GCAAATGCCGAGTGTTGGTTGTTTAAGATCACGAATAACTTTATCCAGATTTTTCTCTTTCAAAAATGCCATAGCGGAACTTGCTTCCCCAACGCCCGGGAAAAGAACTTTGTCGGCCGAGCGTATTTTTTCGACGTCATCAGTAATGTCAACTTCAATCCCGATTCGTTTGAAGGCGAACTCCACGGAGGTGATGTTACCGGCGTTATATTTTATGACTACTAGTTTCATTTTATTTCTTTTCGCCACACCCTTCGACTACGCTCAGGGTGACACGGTATTACAGTAAGCCTTTGGTGCTGGGGAGTTCGTTATTATTTAGATCTTTTTTCACGGCCATCTTTATCGCTTTCGCAAACGCTTTAAATATAGCCTCAATTTTGTGGTGCTCATTGTCGCCCTCTGCTTTAATATTCAAATTGCATTTGGCCGCATCGCTAAAGGATTTAAAAAAGTGAAAGAACATTTCGGTTGGCATGTCGCCCACTTTTTCTCTTTTAAATTCCGCTTTCCATTCGATCCAATTTCTTCCGCCAAAATCCAAGGCAACTTGCGCTAAGCAATCGTCCATTGGTAAACAGAATCCATAACGTTCAATTCCGCGTTTATTTCCCAGGGCTTTTGCAAATGCTTCGCCCAAGGCAATTCCGGTATCTTCAATGCTGTGGTGTTCATCAATGTGAAGATCGCCTTTGCAATCCAAAATGAGATCCACTTGTCCGTGTTTGGTAATTTGTTCCAGCATATGGTCAAAAAAGCCAAGGCCTGTGCTAATTTTAGCGCGACCAGTTCCATCCAAATTCAATTTGATCTCAATGTCGGTTTCATTTGTTTTGCGTGTATGTTGAACAAAACGATAGGACTTAGACAAATATTCATAGATGGATTTCCAGTTATCCGTCAAGAAACTCACCTCATTTTCTTTAATGTCATCGTAATTTTTTAATGCAATACAGCCGCAAGCAAGATTGCGGGCTAATTTTACGTCGGTCAATCGATCACCAATGACATAAGAATTCTTAAGGTCGTAATTTCCGTTGAGGTATTTGGTTAACATTCCTGTTCCAGGTTTGCGAGTTGGTTTATTTTCCGATTCTAAACTTCTGTCAATACAGACTTCAGAGAATTTTATGCCTTCATTTTCTAAACTTTGTATGATGAAATTTTGAACCGGCCAGAATGTTTCTTCCGGGAAACTTTTTGTCCCCAAGCCATCTTGATTGGTAACCATCACCAATTCGTAATCTAGTTCACGCGCAATTTTTCCAAGGTAGGTAAACATTCCGGGCAAGAATTTCAAAACATCAAAACTGTCTATTTGCCAAGTTTTGGGTGGTTCCCAGATCAGTGTGCCATCGCGGTCTATAAATAATACTTTTTTCATAATTATTGTTTTAGTAAGCCCTTCGACTCCGCTCAGGGTGACACGGCTTAACTGACGTTATTTGTATTCTTTTAAGATATTCAAAAGGTTTTTGTTTTGCTCTTTTGTTCCAATGGTAATTCGCAAACAGCCTTCGCACAATTCAACTTTACTTCTGTCGCGTACTATCACTTTTTTGGAAACAAGATAATTATAAATTGTTTGTGGATCGCTTGTCTTTACCAAAATAAAATTGGCGTCGCTTGGATAGATCTTTTGAACGAATTTGAAACTTTGAAGATCGTTCATGAGTTGATCTCTTTCTGAAACAATTTCTCTGATCCAATTATTTATTTGTTCAATATTGTTCAAGGCTTCCAAGGCTAATTGTTGGGATACCGCATTCACATTGTACGGAGGTTTGATCTTATTGAAAATGTCAATGATCGGTTCTGAAGCAAAGGCCATCCCTATGCGTAAACCCGCCAATCCCCATGCCTTTGATAATGTTTGAAGAATTACCAAGTTCGGGTAATTTAATAGTTCCGGAATTAAACTTCTGTATTTCGCGAAATTGATATAAGCTTCGTCTATCACTACAATGCCACTGAAGTTCTCTAAGATTGTTTTGATATCATTCCATTTTACACCATTACCGGTTGGATTATTCGGACAGCAAAAGAAAATAAGTTTTGTACTCTTATTGATCGCTTTTAAGATCCTGTCCACATTTAGCTGAAATGTTTCTTCGATCAAAGGCACTTTTACTATTTCTACATCATTTATTCCCGCCGAAACTTCGTACATGCCGTAGGTAGGCGGACAAATAATTGCATTGTCTTTTCCCGGTTCGCAAAAAGCGCGGAATAAAATATCAATGGCTTCATCGCTGCCATTGCCAAGGAAGATATTTTGAATTGGCAGTCCTTTTATCTTGCCCAATTTATCTTTCAGATCCAGTTGCATAGGATCAGGGTAACGATTGTAATTCTCTTTTAAAGGAGAACCGTATGAATTTTCATTCGCGTCCAAAAATATTCCCTCCTTGCCTTTAAATTCATCGCGAGCGGAAGAATAAGGTCTTAAGGTTTTGATATTTTGTCTGAGTATGTTATCTAAATTAAATTCCATTTTGCTTTGTTTTGCGCCACACCCTTCGACTCCGCTCAGGGTGACACGGTTTTATTTTAATCTTATAGTTACAGCATTTTTGTGAGCATCCAATCCTTCGGCTTCTGCCATTAGTTCAATTGTGTTTCCAATGGTTTGTAATCCTTGTTTGCTAATTTCCTGAAATGTGATCTTCTTTACAAAACTATCCAGGGAAACTCCACTGTAGGCTTTAGCAAATCCATTCGTCGGCAAGGTATGATTTGTTCCCGAAGCATAATCGCCCGCGCTTTCACAAGAATAGTTTCCAAGGAAGACCGATCCAGCGTTAATTACTTTGGAAGAAAGCTCTTCATAATTTTTGCAGGCGATGATCAAGTGTTCGGAAGCATAGACGTTGAGTAGCTCAATTCCCTCGTTCAGATCATTCACTAAAATGGCTTTACTGTTTTTTAAGGCTTTCTCCGCAATGGAAGAACGACTTAATGATCTCAATTGTCTTTCAAGTTCTGAATTTACAGCGTTTATCACGTTTTGCGAATTGCTTACCAAAATAACCTGGCTATCTGCACCGTGTTCGGCTTGTGATAAAAGATCGGCAGCCACAAACGATGGAACACAAGAATCATCAGCAATGATAGCAACTTCTGAAGGTCCGGCCGGCATATCAATGGCAATTCCTTCTTTATTCACCAATTGCTTAGCGCAAGTGACATATTGATTACCCGGACCAAATATTTTATAGACTTTGGAAATTGTTTGTGTTCCAAAAGCCATGGCGCCGATAGCTTGCACGCCGCCAATTTTAAATATCGAAGTAATACTACACAATTTAGCGGCGAATAGGATTGCAGGATTCACTTTTCCATTTGAATCACAAGGTGTACACAAAATTATTTCTTTGCAACCCGCTAATTTTGCGGGAACACTAAGCATTAATACCGTGGAGAAGAGTGGAGCTGATCCACCGGGAATATATAGCCCAACTTTTTCAATTCCCACGCTTTTTCTCCAGCATTTTACGCCAGGCATGGTCTCGATGACATTTGTTTCTTCTTTTTGTGAAGCGTGAAAATTATCAATATTTGCTTTTGCTTGTTCAACAGCTTGCTTCAATTCCTTAGAAATTTGTTTCTCGGAATCATTGACCTCGGTTTCACTTACTTTAAAGGAATCCAATGCGATCTTATCAAACTGCAAAGAATATTTCTTTACAGCTTCGTCGCCATTCAATTTAATATCACTAAGAATAGAAGATACTTTTGCTTCCAACTCGTTCAAATCAATAGTAGGACGTTTTAAAATGTTCTCCCAGTCTTTCCTGGGAGGATTCTTTATAATTTCCATCACACGATCATTTTTTCGATTGGAACCACCAATATTCCCTGGGCTCCGTTATCCTTCAGCTTTTCAATGATCTCCCAAAATTGATCTTCCTTTACTACCGAATGAACCGAGCTCCAACCTTTCTCTGCCAAAGGCAAAATGGTAGGGCTTTTCATTCCCGGTAAAATATTACAAATGTCTTTTAATTTTTTGTTTGGCGCATTCAATAAAATGTATTTATTGTTTTTTGCGCTTCGTAGCGCTTTCATGCGAAACAATAATTTATTTAAGATCTCTTTTTTCTCTTTGTTCAAATTTTTATTTGAAACAAGAACTGCTTCTGATCTTAAAACAACTTCCACTTCTTTTAAACCATTGCTTAGAAGTGTACTTCCTGAGCTTACGAGATCACAGATAGCATCGGCCAAACCAATTCCAGGTGCAATTTCAACGCTGCCACTTATTTCATGGATCTCCGCTTTTACTTTTTTCTTTTTTAAGTAAGATGACAGAATAGAAGAATAGGATGTAGCGATCTTCAATTTATTAAGGTCTTTTACAGAATTGAATGCACGGTCGCGCGGAACCGCGATACTCAAGCGGCATTTTCCAAAACCTAGCTTGTCGATGGTTCTCACGTTCTTGTTTTTCTCTAATAGAACATTTTCCCCAACAATGCCAATGTCGGCAACGCCATCCTCAATGTATTGGGGAATATCATCATCTCTTAGGAAAAGCACTTCCAAAGGAAAATTGGCAGCTTCAGTTTTTAATTTCCCGGCGCCATTGTTTACATCGATCCCACAGTCTTTTAATAGACGCATGGATTCTTCACTTAGGCGACCTGATTTTTGTACAGCTATTCTTAAATTCATAAACGGTTAATTATACTTTCTTTCAAATGGTTTTATAATGAGACGAAGCGATTGATCTGATGTGAAATATTTCCAGATCCAATTGGTTAATACGATCAGCTTATTTTTTACACCCAGGATCAACATCAAATGCAGGAACATCCATAGTAACCAGGCAAAAAATCCCTGAAAGCTTATTTTTGGAAGATCTACAACGGCCATGTTTTTTCCAACAGTTGCCATAGATCCTTTATTGTGATATTCAAATTCAAGCAACGGCTTTTTATTTTTCAAATTCATCAGGTTCTT
>JBGATG010000002.1:0-42635 GCA_044229315.1 Bacteroidia bacterium | reverse complement strand
AAAGCGGACTTTCCATATAAGCAATATCACCGAGTGCGAATATAAAATCATAGCCATCCACCTGTGAAAAGCGATTTACTTTAATACGATTTCCTCTAACGATCACTTCCGGTTTTAATCCTTCTATCAAATTTCCCGTTACGCCCGCGGCCCAAATAACTGTGCGTGTAGGAATTGTTTTTCCATCTTTGAATTTTATTTCTTTGCCATCGTAGTCAACTACCTGTGTTTCGGTAAAAACGTTTACGCCCAGTTTTTGGAGATATTCTTTTGATTTTAGTGAGGAAATTTCTTTCATGGCTCCCAGCAATTTATCGGAGCCTTCCACTACATAAATATTCATCTTTTTGAAATCCAGTTCAGGATAATCTTTCGGCAAGATCTTTTTACGCATCTCCGCGAGCGCACCCGCTATTTCAACGCCCGTTGCGCCTCCTCCAACGATCACTATATTAAGGTATTCTTGTTTTTTGTCGTTTGGAACGTTCAAGGCTTTTTCAAAATTGCTTAGTATATAATTGCGTAAATATAGAGCCTCACCAACCGACTTCATGGGAATGGCGTTATTCTTGAAATTCTCATTGCCAAAGAAATTGGTAGAACAGCCGGTAGCGATCACCAAATAGTCAAACGAGTAATTATTATAAGCGGTCACCAATTTTTTGTTTTGACCATCAATACTCGTCACTTCCTCATTACGAATATGAAAGTTCTTTTTCTCTTGGAAAAGCTTTCTTAATGGGAAAGAAATGGAACTCGGTTCAAGTCCGCTTGTAGCAACCTGGTAAAATAGCGGCTGAAATTGGAAGAAATTATTCTTATCGAATAACCACACTTCAAAATCATTTCCGCTCAGGGCCCTTGCCAGTTTTATACCAGCAAATCCACCACCTATTATCGCTATCTTTTTCATGTTCTAATTTGTTTAAATAAAAAAAGGCTTACCAATTGGTAAGCCTTCGCATATAGTTAATACACTATCATTACGACCTACCGTTTAAGAAAGAAGAATGATGATGTAATTGATTTTTCACGGAACAAATGTAAGGCTTTTCTTGTGATCGCCAAATTATTATTTAGAAAGCAAATCGCTCGCCACCGGAAATATGAGCTTTTCCCATTCGGCGTACTCTTTTGCAGAGGGGTGAAGGCCATCAGCGGCTACTAAATCGGTTCTGCCCTTCATTTCCTGTGTGGTTTTAAATATATCTACGATGAGAATGCCTCGTTTTTTGGCTTCTGCTTTGATAATATCATTGAATTCGGTGATTCCCTGAGTTATGTTTCTTCCACTTCCGTACAATGATCCTTGAGGCGTTACACCAAAATCGGGAATGGTCACTAACATGATACGCTCTTTTCCTATCTTTTTTACAACGTGATCAATGATGTAATTCAAATTCTCATGAAATTCCTTGGCGCTTACTTCACGCACCCAATCATTCACGCCAATTAAGAGCGTTGCAAAATTGCAATCCGATTTATCAAATTGCGGTAATTCAAGGTCAATTAAGTTTTGGGTGCTGAATCCATTCTTTGACGGATTAAATAGTAATTCCGTTTTTATTCCTTTTTCATTAAGGTGTTTGGTCATGATGGTTGGCCAGGATTCGGCTTCTTTTGCACCTGTACAAATGGTGTAGGAATCGCCTAAAGGCACGTATTTAATTGTATCTTTTGCGGGCATTGTGTTCCAGTTAAAAGAAGTAAAAAGGGCTAAAGCGGTGATGACTATGAACTTATACATATGTACAAATTAAAGGGTTTGATTTGTTAATTGCATACAATTGAAGGGTTTTTTCTCTATTTTTAATTTTACTAAACATAAAAATCTACCCTATGAAAAGAAACTTTTACTTATTTACGATTTTTTTAATGATCGGGTTTTGCTCAAGTGCACAAACTCAATTTTGGCTTGAGGACTTTGGTACTAATCCTGTTTGCGCGAGCATTCAAGGAACCGCGTACACATCGAGCAATGGTGCCTGGACGCAATCGCTTACAGGAACAAATCAATCATTTCCCAATGCCTGGTGGGTAAGTGCCCAGGAAGCGGGTATGGGTGCTGGAAACTGTGGCGACGGTTGTGGTAATAATCCAACATTGATCAATCGAACTATGCACATTTCGCTTAACCCTACTTTTGGTGATGCTGGTGCAACCTATCTTGCAGGTTCTGGTTTTAATACAGATGTTAGGATACAATCTCCAAATATTAACTGCAGCGGAAAAAGCGGCATCGTTTTAAAATTCAATTACATTATGTGGGGTGTCATTAACCAGGATTTTTGTCAGGTGATGTATTCGGGTGATGGTGGTGTTACCTGGTCTTCTCTTGGAATTCCGGCGCAAACACCAACTGCTTCATGTTCGGGCCAAGGGCTTTGGACAGCTGCGCAGTACACTTTACCTGCCGGAGCAAATAACAATCCAACGGTAAAAATTGGATATCGTTGGCAAAATATCAATGCTACAGGAGCAGATCCTTCGGTAGCAATTGATGATGTGGCTTTGACTTATACCGCGGCAACGTCGCCTTCTTTCACACCAACATTTACATTGCCAACAGCAATTTGTCGTGGCGATTCAACTCAAGTTACCGCAAGTACCGGAACATTTGTAGTGAGTGGGTACACATGGACTGCTTTACCTGCAGGACCAATTATAGCTACTCCAAATGCGTCTGTTACCTGGGTTAAATTCCCAGCTGCAGGAACATTTTCAATTACACTAACTGCTACATCCGGAACAACAACAGCATCGTCAACTAATACCATTGTTGTAAATCCTACACCTACAGTTACTGCGTCGTCAAATCCAACCGCCATTTGTAGTGGAAATTCGGCAACACTTAACGCAGGTTCTAGTACACCGGGATTGAGTTATTCGTGGACACCGATCAGCGTGAGTGGAAATAGCGCGGTAGTTTCGCCTACAACAAACGCAACGTATCAAGTTTGGGGTACAAATTCGGTTACAGGATGTAAAGGAACAGCGTTTGTGAACCTAACGGTAAATCCAAAACCAAACGTTGGAGTCACTGCGAGTACTTTGAACATTTGTACCGGGTCAACAGCAAGTTTAACGGCAACCGGAGCTTCTACGTATTCATGGGCGCCAAATACAGCAACTAGTGCAGTTGTGGTAATTTCACCTACGGCTGCTAGCACAACGTATACGGTGATCGGAACTTCTTCTTTAGGATGTACAAATACTGCAACCATTACAATTACAACTTCAAGTTGCGCGGTAGGCATCAATGTTTACTCAGCGGCTAGCGTTATGTTCAACATTTTCCCTAATCCTGTGAAGGACAAGATGACCATACGCGCAGCAGATGCAAACTTTACAAATGTGAAAATTGAATTGTATGATGTTGCCGGAAAACGTTTGGCTGAACATGCGCTTGGAAACATGACAGCGAATTCTGAAACAACTATTGATGTGACGAATTTACCAAAAGGTATTTTTGTTGTAACAATGAGCGTTGACGGAAAGCAACAAACACCGATCAAGTTCATTAAAGAATAAATATTCTTTTAGAAAATCAAAAAGGCTCTCATTTCTGAGAGCCTTTTTGTTGGCAGGAATTTAACTTCCAACCTAACTCATATAAACTATGAAAAATGATACTGAACGGTCCTAGTTCAATACCAATGTTTTGTTGGTTGGGATTTTATTTCAATCCCAACCGTTTTTTAATTTAAAATTAAGCTCTTGCTTGCAGTAGCTTTTAATTGCGAAGTAGAACTGATCTCTTCGCCGATAATTCCAACAAACAATTTATTTTGGATCAAATATGATTTGTTCTTAATGATATTTTTTAGATCAATGGTCCCGATCACGTAGTGATAATCTCCGCCCGTATATTGCTCAGAGATATTTTGGAACTCAAATTTCTTAAGGTCGGCTTCGGTATTGTAACGTAAATACACTTTCACTAAAGCATTGTTCGTGAATGCAAGATCGGGACTTTGCTTTTGCTTTTTGTATTCGTATTTGTAACCATAAGAAAGAGCCGAAATATCAGACAACACGGCAGCTCCTGTTGGATTTCCACCGGCACCGCGACCTTTTAAGAATTGTTCGCCCGAAAATTCGCCGTCAACAATAACCCCGTTAAATTCGTTATCTACGTTGAATAAATGATTTGTAACAGGAACAAATTTTGGGATCACAAAAATACTGATCTCGTTTTGCGTTAAACGTTTTACGGTTGGAACCAATTTAATCTTGTATCCTTTTTCGCTCGCGTAATTGATATCGTGCGGACTCAATGTAGTAATACCAATATTCAGAACCTCTTCCGGTTTTGCGATCACTCCAAAAGCATGCAATGCCAAAATAATAGCTTTGAACTTCGCGTCAAATCCTTCCACGTCGTTGGTTGGATCGCTTTCGGCAAATCCTTTTTCCTGGGCTTGCTTTAATGCTTCTTCGTAAGATAGTTTTTCCGAAATAGTTTTTGTGAGGATGTAATTAGTTGTGCCATTGAAGATACCACTCAATTTCTCAATTTGCTCATTATCGAAATATTCTTCCAATGTTCTAATGATAGGAATACTTCCGCAACTCGAAGCTTCGTACAACAATGATACGTTATGTTTATGTTGGAGATCATAAAGCTCCTTCAAATGCGTAGCCACCATTTTTTTGTTTGCTGTAACAACATGCTTACCTTTACTCAGCGCGTAACTTACAATTTTGAAGGCTTCATCGGCATCATCAATGAGTTCAACAATAAGATCGATCTCCGGATTGTCCAGTATCTCTTGTTTATCGAAAGTGAAAATGCCTTTTTCCAAAGGACGTTCTTTTTCCTTATTCTTTACTGCAATTTTTGCAATGTTAGCAGTAAAACCTTTGCTATTGTTAAGTACATGGTACAAACCCTGACCAACACAGCCAAAGCCAAACAGTCCTATATTTATTTTTTTTGCCATACGTTTAGTTTTTGTGGATCGTGATATGATCCTTAATTGTTGTTTTTGTTTTAGGTGAATTATAAAATTTAAGTATCACAGATGTTAGCTTTTCAGTTTCTATTAGGAACCCATCGTGCCCGTAAAATGAATCAATGATCTCGAAGGTGCTGTCAGGAATATGTTTCGCTAAAAATTCTTGTTCCTGGGTTGGAAACAACAGATCGCTGCTAATTCCAACAACCAAAGTTTTTGCTTTTATTTTTTCCAATGCTTTCTCCACCGAAACTTTGCCACGCCCAACATTGTGTGAGTCCATGGCGTTTGCCAAAGTAACATATGAATACGCGTTAAATCGACTCACGAGTTTATCTCCCTGATAACGTTGGTAGCTTGATGCGTTGAAGTCATTTACCTTCTCGTCGGTTTTTTCTTTTTGAGTTTCATTGTAAGTTGTATGATTTCTGTAACTCAATAAAGCAATACTGCGCGCGGCCGCTAATCCTTTTTGTCCACCATCGCTTGTATTTGAATAATATGTTCTATCTGCTTTAATTGCTAAGCGCTGACTTTCATTGAATGCGATTCCCCAGGCAGAATGTTTTGCATTGGTGGCAACAATGATGGTATTTTCAAACAGTTCAGGATTTTTTATATTCCATTCAATTACTTGTTGCGCCCCTTGAGATCCGCCAATGATAGTATTGATGCTTGTGATACCTAAATGCTCGCGCAAGATATCGTGAACACCAACCATATCGCGAATCGTAACTGTTGGAAATAAACTGAACAAAGGTTGTCCGGAGTATTTGTTTACGGTTAATGGTCCGGTTGTTCCGTAGCAAGAGCCAAGATTATTCGCGCACACTATAAAGTGATCATTTGGATTGAACAGATCGTTTTCGCCAAATAATCCGGGCCACCATTCTAATACATTGCTGTTGGCAGTTAAAGCGTGGCAAACCCAGATCACATTATTTTTTTGCGCGTTCAATTTTCCAAAAGTATGGTAAGCAATTTCCAGATTGGGTAATTGTCCGCCATTTTCCAAAGCAAAAGGGTAGGGGTAATGATACGTTTGTAGTTGTGACATAAGAATTAGTTTTTGCTTGTGAATATTCCGTTGATCAGCCCAAGTTTTTCTTCTTCATTTAAAAGATTGATCTTGTTCACCAAACGCACAGGCGTTTGTTTGCTGATGTAATATGGTAAATGCCCGCCTTTGATTTCGATGGCGTGGTCCGCTTCAAATTGTAAAGCGTTCTTAAATTCTTCTGATTTTAGAAGATCGTTTGCGTATGTTTTAATATTTGTATTTTTCATTGTTTTAAATTTTGCGTCCCTTGCAGGACAATTCATAAAATTTGTGGGAACATCAGATCAAATAATGATCCAGGCGAAATGAGCCTTGTAAGTTTAAACCGTAAGTAAATTAGAGTTTAACACATACAACAACAACAACAACAGCAGCACATCATGCGCATGGTTGTTTGCGATGTTAACAATGAAGTGAACGAAGCACCCTTGCTTGTTCTGTTTTGGTTTTGAGATCGTGTGTTCATTTTTTCTTCTTTTAATTTATCTTTCCTCTTACTCTCATCAGAGGTAGGATTTAGCACCGGTTTTCCAATTCCTTTCAGAACTTTTAGTTGGTTGCCTGCGAGTCTCAGAGCCTATTCTCTCGTCGCATCTTGATAAATTAAAACACACGTGTGGCGGGTTTTAATTCGGAGCAAATGTAAAACAATAAAAGCGTATGTTCCAAATTTATTTTGAAAAACACTCATTTAAAGGGATTTAGGGATTTTTTGTTGAATTATTCGATTGATGAATTGAGGTAGCATTGCTTTGCCACAGATTTCACAAATTCACACAGATTATGAGCCACAGATTGGCGTTGGAATTAATTAATCTGTGAAGAAAAATCTGTGCAGATCTGTGAAATCCGTGGCAAAGAGAGTATCAACTTAATAGCATAAAAAAACCTCCCGTTCGGGGAGGTTTTCAGTGCCTTGTAAGCTTATTATTGTTCGCCTTGTTGAGCTTTCATTTGCTCTTTCATTTCCTTGTAGGTTTGCATTTTATAACCTTCAGTGTTTACTTTAAAAACACCATCGTCAATTGGTTTTGTATCAACCTCAGTAACGGTTGTGATCATCTTCATATCCATTCCACCTTGGTTCATGGCCATTTCCATTTGCATTGGATAACCTTTCAATTCAGAAAGATCAGGACCCATTCCTTTTGATCTGTTCTTTGAGGTTCCCGGCATTTTAATTTTATCGGTGAACCAAACTTCGGTCTTAACTTCTTTCTTTTCTTTTTCTTTACCCACCAAAGATGTTACTATTGCTTTTGTACACTCATAACCGGCGATCGTCTTTTTCTCGGTTGTATATTCTATAGTTGGTTTTTTGTTCTTAGCCGCGTTCTCTTTCTCATCAGCGTCCATTTCCGCTTTGGTCATGGTCCAACCTTGTTTGTTGCCCATTTGTTCCAACAAGGCCGTCATCATTGATCCGTCGTTCACATAGATCTGGCTACCCATCATACTGGTGATCTCTGTTTTTGATTTTTCACCTTTCATATAGGTAACGATATCATTCTCGGCCATTCCAGAATATTCTTCAGGTAATCCTTCCACTTTTAATGAGGATTTAACGGTAATGGCATCCTGCGCGTTCAATACATTGATACCGAAGGCAAGCGTGGCAATAACTACTAGTTTTTTCATTTGTTAGATAGATTTAATTTGTGTTATCTGATTTCCAAATTTAGTGCCAAGTTAGGCATTGTTCTTTGTTAAAATTACTTAATTATTTGAAAGGAAGCAATAACTGTAAGGATGGTAAAATGTGTAAATGAGTTGCCGTTCTACTGCAGATCAGCAAAGAATTTCTGCATCTCAGCTTTAGTTACTTTTTTCATGGTTGGAGGCACTTCAAAAGAATTATCGGCTACCTCGACGTGTCCGGCCTTCTTAGCAATGAAACGCATTTCCATACCCATTTTTTTGATCCTATAATCCAACAAAACTCCTTTTACCTGCGCATATGGCGTTAAGGTATTACAAGTTTCCATACCAAGTTCTTTGGTGTACCATGCATCAAATGTAATGGCCGGATTATCCATCATGCTTACTTTTAATTTGTGACATTGTCCATGAACTTCACCGTTTGGATCAAGGTCTTATCTTGTAAATTTCCTATTACCGAAGTGTTGAACATTCCCATGGTGCTCATCTCAATAACAAATTTATCTTTCTTGTATCTTAAAATTGCTGAACCCGGCGCTAAACCCGCCAGTGGATGTGTTTGATCAACTGCTTTGGAATCAAATTCAATAACGCCTTCGTCATTGCCGCCTTGTTTTTCTTCGCCGCTGCACGATTGTAGACTGAACATGAGGAGGCCGCCACAAAAAATAGCAAAGAACATTACCGCACGAAAAATATATACCCTGACCTTCAAATTACAAAGGGGTAATATTATGATTTAATTTTTTGATATGCAAGAAAAAAGAGCCCTCGGGAGCTCTTTGTGCAATAAGAATTGAAAGTAAAATCTATAGGGGATTAACTGTTTTGCGAATGGTTTCTTTGCTCACAAAATTCACGTCCTTAGGAATAGTGAACGATTCTTCATCAACAACGGTATGCTTCACCTCTTTTGCTTTGAAATGCATTTCCATACCCATGCGTTTTGCCCTGTAATCCAAAAGCATTCCTTTTACCTGAGCATATGGTGTCAATTTATTGAAATCGCCAATGCCAAGATCCTTCGTGTAATAAGCATCGAAGGTAACTTGCGGGCTGTCAACCAGGCTCACTTTAAGTTTATAGCATTTTAAACCTGCAATTTGCATGGTTTCTTTTGTTTCCTGGATGTTGAGCTTGTAATCTTCGTTTTCCTTTTTGATATCAGGTTCCTTTTCAAGGCAAGCTTGCTTTAGATCGAAGAACTTAATGGTTTGAGTCATCGTCTTTTCTTCAAGATCTCCGAAAATGCTGGTATTGAAACCGAAAGAGGACATTTCCATGACAAAATGCCTGTCCTTATACTTTAAAGTTGCCGAGCTTGGTGCTAAAGAAGCCATAGGATGTTCCTGGTCAACTGCTTTAGTTTCGAATTCAATAACGCCTTCTGAATTAGAATTGCTTTCAACAGCTGCTTTATCGTTGTTTTTACACGATTGCAGTGAAAATAATAATGCCGCTGAAGCTGTTAGTAGTGTGGTATTTATTTGGCGGACCAAAATCAATTTAGTAAATATAGCATAAAAAAAATCATTCCTTAAGGGGGAATGATTTAATTAACGTTTAGCTCAATTTTAGATTATTTTAGAGTAACGGTTTTCTCAACGCTCTTACCCTCTTCCAATTTAATTATACTGTTCCCAACAATTGTTGTAGTAGCAGGCCCATTCGTACTTGTGCTAGCCGCCGTTGTTGTAGCTACGATATCATAAATCGCAGGCAATTTGAAAACAAAAGAAACGTTTCCGGCGCCATCACTTACACCATTTGCCTTAAGATCGGCAATTACTGTTCCGGTTTGACTAGCCGAACCTGTTTTTACAGTAGCAAATAATTGCACAGCTGCGTTAGCCACAGGTGATCCACCCGCATCAACACACTTTACTGTAGCTTTGCAATCCGTATTTTTTTGACATGAAATGAAAAAAACATTCATGGCAAGCATCGCCACAATAAAAGAAGGAATAACTTTGTTTTTCATAATATACAAATATAAGAAAAAACAGTGAAAAACACAAAATTTAGCTTGCTGATATGCTTTTTAACCATTTGGACCATGGGTCCGGTGGCCGCGCAAACGCTGGGAAAGGAGACTATTTTAGTGGAGACCTCCATGGGAAGTATGAAGATAAAGTTATACGAGGAAACCCCTTTGCATAAGGCTAATTTTTTGAAGCTGGTGACCGAACATGCGTTCGATAGTTTGCTCTTTCACAGGGTCATTAATAACTTCATGATCCAGGGAGGTGATCCTAGTAGTAAAAGGGCTAAAAAGGGCGACACGCTTGGGAATGGGGAGCTAGGATATACGATTCCTGCGGAGATAAACCCCAAATTGATCCATAAAAAAGGCACACTTTGCGCCGCTCGGGAGGGGGATGATGTGAATCCCAAATTTGCCTCTAGTTCTTGCCAGTTTTATATTGTAAAAGGTACTGTTAAAACGCCGGAAGACCTCAAAAAAGCCGAGGATAGGATCAATAAGACCCACTATACCAACGCGGCCAGAACAGTTATGAAATCTGAAGAAGGTAAAATGTTAAAAGCGCAATATGATAGATTTAAAATGGAGTATAAGAACGATAGCGCCGATATAACGAACAAGAAAATTGAGGCATTGATCAAGACGGAAACAAACAAGAGCCCGGTTTACGCTATGTCTGACCTTCAAAAAACAGCATATTCATCAGTTGGAGGCACGCCGCATTTGGATGGATCCTACACCGTGTTTGGTGAAGTGATAGAGGGCTTAGATGTGATCGATAAAATTTCTACTGTAAAAACAGATGGAAATAACAGGCCAGAAAAAGATGTGAGAATGAAAATGAGTTTGCTGCCTTAATTACTTACGTCCCGGACATTTTTTACAACGGTCGCCTTTTTTCCACTCTTTGCAACAGTCTTTTTTCTTTTTGCAGCAAGCATGTGCCAACAAAGGGAGTAGGGGACAATTATTTACGAATGGTTTGGGTTTAATGGGCTCCAGCATGAATTCAAAATTATAAGCGAATGCCCGCAAATCATATACCTTAAACAGGGTAATTGTGTGTAATATTTGGTACCTTTGTGGAACCTCTCTAATGAACTTAAAGCCCTTAAATACCTGGTTAAAAAGCGGCAAAGAACCATTGATCATTTCGGGTCCTTGCGGCGCCGAAAGCGAAGAGCAGGTGATGGCAACAGCCGCCGAATTAAGTTCAATCTCAAATGTAGCATTGTTTCGTTCTGGGATCTGGAAACCACGTACCCGTCCTAACGCGTTTGAAGGAATGGGCGAAGCGGGATTAAAGTGGTTGCAGCAAGTTCAAAAACAATACAAATTAAGAACTACTGTTGAGGTTGCAAATGCGCAACATGTTGAACTTGCCTTGAAATATGGCGTTGATGTTTTATGGATAGGGGCACGCACAACCGTGAATCCGTTTAGTGTACAAGAGATCGCCAACGCGTTGAAGGGTTCAACTGTTCCTGTAATGATCAAAAATCCGATCCATGCCGATCTGCAATTATGGATAGGTGCAATCGAAAGAATTCATGGAGCCGGAATTGATAAGATCGCTGCGATACACAGAGGATTTCACTATTACGGAAATCACAAATACCGTAATGAACCACTTTGGAAAATCCCAATTGATCTACGCACGCAGCTTCCTATGCTTCCAATTATTTGCGACCCAAGTCATATTGCGGGAAAAAGAGATCTGATCCATGAAGTAGCGCAACAAGCCTTGAATATTGGTATGAATGGTTTGATGATCGAAAGTCATATTGATCCGGATAAAGCATTGAGTGATGCTAAACAACAATTGACCCCTGACGCGCTGAAAAAATTAATTTCCAGTTTAGTGGTAAGAGATGTTGTGGCGGCAACTAACGGACACAAAGCGCAACTGGATGAATTCAGAAAGTTAATTGATGAGATCGATGAAAGCATGATGGAGATGATCCAAAAACGCGAGGATGTGATCAAGTTAATTGGCAGTTATAAAAAAGATCACAACATTACCGTATTTCAGTTGGAACGTTGGCAGGAGATCTTAAAAACCCGCGCGCAATGGGCCGATAGAAAAGGAATTTCAAGGGCACACATAGAGAAATTGTGTCAGTTGTTACACGAAGAAAGTATCCGAATTCAAAACGAGTTATTTAATTAGTTTTTTCCCGCAGATTTCGCAGATCAACGCAGAAAAAATACGGTTGCTAAAACATCTGCGGAAATCCGCGTGATCTGCGGGCGATCAGAAAGAACAATCATCCACCGAACTTTTCATTTTACGTTCGCCGGTTGTTCCAAACGCCGGTGAAACACCTATCATGATCTCCGCAGAATTTGGCGCTGCTCTGTAAAGTTTGTTGATCGATAGATCGTAGGCGAATCCCATAATGAGATTATTTACGATCCTCACCTGAAAAATGCCGCAAACAAAATTCTTGCTGCGCACGGAGAATCCATAGGCAAAACGTTTGTACCAATAGTTCATCACATTCAATTCAAAATTAGGAATGTTCTTGATGCTTCCTTTCACATTTAAAGCAACTTGAATTTTATTTTCCATAGGTAATTGGAATTTTCTACCAATGCTGAAAATATAATGCAAGGGCAATTGACTTGGTGAACCAATTTGTTTTGATGACAAATAACTTTTTTGTTTAAACACTGAAACCTGCCAGAAGCTGAGGTCGACAAAGAATTTTTTGTTGTTGAGACGAATTCCGGGAATAACATCGGGAAGTGTAAAGAACGAACGCGCCGAACCCGCTACCACAGGATCATTGCGATCAAGTAATGTAGAATTCACATAGAATTGTTTGGCACCAACAAACATACCTACCGACATCACTGTTTTTTTATTGAGCAATTGATGAAAAGAATAACACGCGTACATGCTGTTGTCAACAAACACACCATTTCTATCCTGATCAAAATAAACGCCCACGCAATGCCAATTGCGGTAAGCGCGCTGCGGAACAAATGTGTAATGACCACTTAAAAAAATAGCTTTCGGATTGTTGTTCATACCTATCCATTGCGAACGCGCGCCAAAGATAATCTCGGTAGGAGATAAAAGTGATGTTCCTGCTGCTGCAGGATTGTAACCAATTTTGTTGAATACAAATTGGGTATACTGCGGTAACTGCTGCGCGCTGCTTTGCACAACAAAGAACAAAAATATGTACAGCAGTTTTTTCATCTCAAAATAGTTACGTCACCTTTTATGTAATGGCTTTCGTCATTCCCTTCGAAATAGAAAACGTAATAGTAAGTTCCATCCGGTACTGCAACGCCACCTTGTTTTCCATCCCAGGGAACATAAGTTCCCGATTGCATGTGCACCTGCTGCCCCCATTTATTGTAAACAAAAAGTTTCATGCGTGGTTGGTATTCCGTTAAAAGAATGACCCAGGTGTCATTGTAGTTATCTCCGTTCGGTGTAAAATGATTTTCGATTATAACCGGACAATCAAATTTTTCGATCTTAAAATAAATAGTGGTGTCTTTTTGGTTCGCATCCCGTACATGAACGTAATAGTCGCCCACGTCAAGATCGGAGATCGAGGAAACATTTGTTGCGCCCGTGCTCCATGTCCAGCCAATTGGCGCGCTGCCCGATACTTGAATCCCAGCAGTACCTTTTACGCATTGATAATGTGTTTTGCTCAATTGTACGCTCAAAGACTGAGCGCTTGAAATAAGAAAGGAAAATAAAAATAGGAAGCTATATAGAACCTGTTTCAAAATTATCTTTAATCTTTTAAAGATAATTAAATTTTTTGGTACGTTACTGCCAATTTACAATTCGGTACTATGAAGCTCTTTCGATCCAATCGCCATGCTCTTTTATCAAAGCAATTAATTCATCAACAGCGGTCTCGCTGGTAACATTCTTCTTAACAACTTCTTTGCCTTTATAAAGACTGATCTTTCCTGGACCGGTTCCTACATAGCCATAATCGGCATCGGCCATTTCGCCGGGACCATTTACAATACAACCCATGATACCAATTTTCACACCTTTCAAATGATCGGTGCGCTCGCGGATCTTTTGTGTTGTTTCTTGTAGGTCAAATAAAGTTCGCCCGCAACTTGGGCAACTGATGTATTCGGTTTTACTGATGCGTGTGCGTGTGGCTTGCAAGATCCCAAACTGAGTTGAATTCAACACTTGCGCATTCACACATTTATTTTGTTTGATCCAAATGCCGTCGCCCATGCCATCTAACAATAAAGCGCCTGCATCGGTACTACTGTATAGCTGAAATTGCTCTTCGGTGAGTTCGCTGTAATTTAATTTGAAGATCACCGGGATCTCGCACGTCGCGTTCTTGATATCGATCATCATTCGGCGTAGATCGGCCATAGCCAATTCATTGAATGAATCTAAAATAAGAACACAGTTCTTTTCTTTTTTTATTCTACCAATAAAAGAAGAGCTTAAAACCGAGCTATCCGCAACCACAAAATTCAGAGATGAAGAATGTTCACTTGTATTAAAATATTCTTCTCCACAAAATAAAGGATAAGTTCTTTCTTGAGTTTTATTTTTAGCCCAGTGTTCGGAATTGTAAATGACGCCTAAAGTTCCAGGGATCTCGAAATTCACCGAGTTGTTTCCGGTGTACACATAATCCACCGCCATGTCACTCAAATTCCATTTATCTAAAGGAACAGAATAGTTGTATCCAAAAGGATAAAATGAAGCGGGAGTAATTTCATATTGATCACATGATGTGTTTTATTGCGATCATATTCGAAAGGGTTGTAAGGAATCTCACCTTCAACTTTTTTAATTCCTGTTTCTGTTTTTCTGCGAGAATATCTGTCGGCTAAATTTTTCGCAACTGGAATTTCAAATTCCGGTTCTTCGGTTAAAGAAACGCGAATCGTATCTCCTAATCCATCTTCCAATAATGTTCCAATACCAACAGCCGATTTAATTCGTCCATCCTCTCCATCGCCGGCTTCAGTTACACCAAGATGTAAAGGATAGTTTCGGTTTGTTTCGATCATTTTGTTCACCAACAAACGGTAAGCTTGCACCATCACTTGTGTGTTGCTGGCTTTCATGGAAATAACGATCTCGTGATAATTATTCTCTTCACAAATGCGAACAAATTCCAAAGCGCTTTCCACCATTCCTAAAGGAGAATCGCCATAGCGACTCATAATTCTATCACTCAGTGATCCGTGATTTGTGCCAATGCGCATGGCAGTTCCGTATTCTTTGCAAATTTTCACAAGAGGTGTGAAGCGTTGACGAATTCTCTCTAATTCCGCTTCGTATCCGGCGTCGGAGTAATCAATGGTCTCAAATTTTTTCTTGTCGGCGTAATTTCCGGGATTCACGCGTACTTTTTCTACCAAACGCGCGGCCATTTCGGCAGCGTTAGGTGTAAAATGTATATCGGCAACCAAAGGCGTATTGAATCCCGCCGCGCGAATTTCTTTTTTGATCTGTTCTAAATTTTTGGCTTCGTTGATACTTGGCGCAGTAATACGCACCAATTCACTTCCTGCTTCGATCATGCGAATACTTTGCGCTACCGTACCTTTTGTGTCCATGGTGTCGGTAGTGGTCATGCTTTGTAAACGGATTGGATTTTTTCCACCTAAAAGAAGTTCGCCAATTTTTACTTCGCGTGTAACAAAGCGAGAGTAGGTGGTGAGGCTGTTGCAATATTTAGAATTTTGGGACATTTTGCGCTACAAAGATACGCTTATTTGGGTTTTGTATTGTGAAGTTTGTATTATTTAAGAGACTTGCGGATCCTCTTGGTAATTGGCACCCAAACCCTTCGGCCAACATCACCCGCCAGATCCATGGCAATGCTACTGCGCATCGCTTTTTCGTGATAGGTCTTACGATCTTTATTTGTACCGCTTACCATTTGGTCTAGCGTTCGGTTATTCTTTACTTTTTCCTGGCGCGCCTTCAAATTGGTACAGCTAAATCCGATCTGCTTGTTTGTTTTTGCATCTAAACATAACACTTCACAACTTACATCCACCTTATTCAAAAAATATACTTGTCCGTTTGCCGAAGAGCTCGCGTCGCTTACGGTTTGTGAAAATTCTCCTTCAACAACGCTTAAGTTCTTTATTTGGAGAATGTAGTCGGGATTTTGCGATTCATTATCGATCGTAATATTTTTAGTTGCTTTTCCTTCCGAGATAAAATTGTCTATGAATTTAGATTGGTATTCGTTTGGGCTGGCGGTCACATATTTTACATAATTCACATTGGCCGAAACGTTTGCATACATTTCCGGAGCAACAATTTTAACCACCACCGGTTTTTTGATCTCCTTTTTAAAAAGGGTACACTGAGTTAAGAATAACGCGCTTGCAAAAATGAGGTAATACACTTTTCTCATTGTTCTAATTCAATTTCGTCAATAAATATAAACGCTTCGCTGCCACTACCTTCATGCCATTCGGGTAATTTTCCATAATATTTTGCTACCAATTTAATGAACTTGGCAACTTTTGGTTCTTTTAATTCTACCGAGATCTCTTGGGTTTGCACGGTTAGATCTTTAATTCCGACTGCACTTTTTGCGCTTCCTTCTTCTTTAAAATTTATTCCGTCCGCCGAAGTGTAAACAGTGATCGCACGTGGAAAGACGATCCACGAACGTGTATCTTGTAAAAACCCGGCGCCTATTTTTGATAAAGGCCTGCTGTCTTTATTTTCGATCACTAATTCGAGATCTTGTCCCTGATACCCCAACCAATCGCCTTTTCTCCAATCTGTATCGCCGCAAACACCGTCAACCAATGATTGCGGACCTTCGGCGCCGTATTGAGGATTTACAATAGATTTAATTTTTACAATTTGTTTTGTATTCACTTTGAATACGCTCGCAACACCAACTTCACTACTATCGTTGGAACTATATGCTTTTACTTTTATCTGCGACGAATTAGACACCATAAATGGTTTTACAAATGCCGTTGAGCGTTTTGTAACAGTTCCCCCATTTGTTGTATAAAAGATCTTTTCTCCTTTAGAGTTGATGGCTTTTATAGTGAGAGCTTGTGGTGTGGAAAAAGTTTTTGTTTTATAGTTTACGATCGGTGTAGCAACAATGGGATATTCTTTCAGCATGGAGCTTGGTTTGTTTGTAATGCCAAAAGGGATCTTTACAGCCGACATCAATTTGTATTCGAAGATCAAATTTCCGCCTTCCATTAATTTATCGTAGGTAATGTATGAGGACGTATTTTGAACATCGTTAAGAGTGATGCCGGTGATATTTGAAACTGCACCCGGTTCAGATTCAATGCGCATCTTTTTCCCATTTTCAAAATTCAAGAATGATTCTTTGAACGCGGGATTAAATAAAACAAATTGAGGATTACCCGGACATACCTGATACATTCCTAAAGAACTTAAAACATACCAGGCACTCATTTGTCCGCAATCATCATTTCCAATTAAACCGTCGGGAGCATTCTTGTAAAAATTTTGAAGAATTTGTTTCACTTGTTTAGCAGTTTTCTGAGGCTTGCCAATGTAATGATACAAGAAGGGAGAATGATGACTTGGTTCATTGCCATGTGCGTACTGTCCAATTAGTCCCGTAACATCCGCTTGATCGCGTCCCGAAGTTTTTGCTGCGGTATTAAATAATTCATCCAGCTTCGCTTCAAACTTTGCGTCAGTTCCGTGTAAGCTGATCAAACCACTAATATCGTGTGGAACATAAAACGAATAATGCCAACTATTTCCTTCGGTGTAGTGATTATTTATTTCAGTTGGATTAAAAGGCGAATACCAATTTCCGTTAGCGCGTGGACGCATAAAACCGGTGGATACATCAAACAGATTTTTGTATGCTTGCGCGCTTTTTAAAAGTTTTGGAACTTCTTTATCGTTGAAACGTTTTCCTACCTGCGCGATGCACCAATTGTCGTAAGCATATTCAAGGGATTTAGAAACGCTTTCACTTTGATCATTTGTCTCAAGGAATCGTTTATTTAGAAATTTCTTGATACCGAAGTCTTCGGTATTTGCCGCATCTTTCATGGCTTTGTAAACGGCCAAAGTGTCGTATCCTTTAATCCCTTTTACAAACGCGTCGGTGATCACTGAAACAGAGTGATAACCTATCATACAATTGGTCTCATTGGAAGATAATTCCCATACCGGTAATTTTTTTCCTTCGAGATATTGGTTGTAAAATGTATTGATGAAATCGTTGGTGCGTTTTTGTTCGATGATGGTGAATAGAGGATGCAAGGCACGGTATGTATCCCACAAGGAAAATACATTGTAATGCGTGTAATTTTTAGCGCTGTGAACTGTATTATCTCTTCCTCTATAACGTCCGTCCGAATCCATATCTAAACTCGGATGGATGCAGCAATGATACAAAGCTGTATAAAAAATCGTTTTTTTATTTTGATCAGCCTCCGTAATAGTGACCTTGCTAAGTTGTTTATTCCATTTTTTTTCTGAAGCTTTTCTGAAAAGATCAAAATCCCACACTGTGGCTTCGGCTTGCATGTTTTTAGCTGAACCTTCATTGTCCACGTTCGACAGAGATACTTTTACTACCAGAGGTTTCTTGTCTTTATTATCAAATTGCATTAACGCGCCAACGATCACATTTCGTTTTTGCCCTTCATTAAGAATATAAAGTTCTTCTTTAGTGATCAAATAATTCTTAATAGGCTTACTAAACTTCATTGTAAAATAGCAGTGCTGTTGTTTTGCCCATGCTTCGCTAATGCGGTATCCTTTAACGGTAACACTATCTACTTGTTCTAAAAAACAATCGATCAAGCGATCGCGATGTAAAAGATCAAGAAAAATAAATGCTTTTTCACCGGGATATGTGTAGCGATGAATACCCACACGATCGGTAACTGTTAATTCAGCTTGAATACCGCTATTTAATTTCACCGAATAAAATCCGGCGTTTGCTTTTTCGTTCTTGTGCGAGAACTCTGCTGCGTAATCTTTACTTTTCATTCCTTTGTCTTCATTGGAAGGAACAATTAGTATATCTCCCCAATCGCTAACACCGGTACCACTTAGATGAGTGTGTGAAAAACCATAAATGATGCTATCGCTATAATGATAACCGCTGCAGCCGTCCCAACTTCCATCCTTACGTGTATCAGGACTTAACTGCACCATTCCAAACGGAGCAACAGCGCCGGGAAATGTGTGACCATGTCCGCCCGTTCCAATAAATGGATTTACGTCAAGCGCGGGATTTTGGGCGCTCGAACTTAATGCAAGAGCGCAAAAAAATACTTTTAGAAATTTCACCAAGGTAAATTTACGAATTTATTGCTTGCAATAACTCTTCGATAATAAGGGAATCGGCATTTTTAGAATTTAGGCCTAAAGCCGCGGAATGGAAGCTAGTACATTGGGTTTTTCTCATAATTTGAGCAATATTATCAGGGCGAATACCACCGCCCGGCATTATTTCCAGTTCGTATCCAAATTTTGATTGCAAAGCCGCGATGTTAGATGCGCCGTCTAAGGCTTTTGTTTTTCCTCCCGAGGTAAGTACCGAATTGAAACCAAGACTCACCAATTTCTCAACGTTCCCTTCAAGATCTTCGCATTTGTCAATATCGCGGTGAAATGTACATTTCATCGCGCCAACTTTTTCCAGAAGTATTTCGCAGGTTTCAATATCGACTTCATTTTCTTTATTCAAACTCCCAAAAACCACACCGTCCACATGATTCTCTCTGCAAAACGTGATCGCTTTTTGCATTTCCTTCAAATGAGGTTTAATAAAAGGGTCCGTACTAAAACGAATAATAACGTGAAGGGGGAGATGAATAAGATCACGAACTTTTAAAATATCATCGAACGAAGGAGTCAATCCTCCGCTTTCATAGTTAGTGCAAAACTCTATGCGATCTACGCCCGCGTTTTGCGCGATGATACAGGATTCAACATTAAAACAAGCTATTTCTAGGAACATTATTTGCAGTAGTATTCAGAAGAGAACATTTTGTTACCAGAATTGTCAGCCAAGGCATATGTAAATCCCTTTTGCAAAGCAAAAGCACCATGCTCACCTTTTTTATTGATGGCCAGGAATCCTACTTGTACTTCTTTATAATTCGGATTTTTTGAGATCAAACGCTCAACGGCTTTTTTACAGGCGTCTTTTGGTGAATGACCTTGACGCATTAATTCAACAACTAAATAAGATCCACAAATTCTCAAAACAGTTTCTCCAACTCCCGTGGCACAAGCCGCGCCAACTTCATTGTCAACATACATTCCGGCGCCAATAATTGGTGAGTCGCCAACGCGTCCGTTTATTTTGTACGCCAAACCACTTGTTGTGCATGATCCAGATAAATTTCCGCTCGCGTCCATGGCAACCATTCCTATCGTATCATGATTTTCTATATTCATCACCGGTTTGTATTCACTTTTCTTAAGCCATTCCCCATAAGCTTTCTCTGCTTCGGGATACAATTTTTTCGGTTCTAGTTTGAATCCATTATCTACTGCAAATTTTTGTGCGCCTGCGCCAACGATCAATACATGCGGTGTTTTTTCCATCACTGCTCTTGCAACAGAAATTGGATGTTTAATGCGTTCCAAAAACGCCACGCCACCGCATCTGCCTTTTTCGTCCATGATACTCGCGTCTAATGTTACATTTCCGTCACGATCAGGTAAACCACCCAAACCAACACTTAAATTCGTCATGTCATCTTCGGTCACCATCACGCCTTTTTCAACCGCATCGAGCGCAGCTCCATTCGCTGATAAAATTTTCCATGCCGCTTCATTGGCCGCCAAACCATGATCCCAGGTTGAGATCACCAAAGGTTTTCGTACTACTTTGGAATGTTGTTCAACCACGTTAACTGCTTTATTCTTGTTGAAAGCGAATAATGATCCCGTTAATGCCGAGAGTTTTAAAAAATTTCTGCGTGTGATCATGATCGTAAGTGTTAGTTTTGCTAAGGTATTAAAATTTACTGTAAAATAATTTCCTTACATTTATACTAAAATCGATCGTGAAATTTTTTAAACTCATAGTACTAGCATTTTTACTTGTTACGGTTTCCTGCAAAAAGAAAGATGTTTCAAAGGCCGACGCTCATTTTGTAGGTGAGTGGGAATCAACAGGTCAAAACACGTATTATTTCATGGACATTGGTCTCGGAGATCACATTAGATACGAGTCGGATAATGAGTTTTATTCGGGGCGGGGGAAGGTTAATAAGAAAAAGAACATCTTGTATATTGACAAGGTAGAATTCAGCATAGATAAATATCCATACCAAACAACAGATACCACCGGAGCAAATGTTTGGCGAATGACACTAAAAGGAATTGAATACGAAAGAGTGAATTGATCTCCCTAATTAATGCGGAAGCTTATCTTTAATACAGCCATAACAGAAGGTTCCGAGAACCGCGGCCAAAAATACTACGGCAAAAACTAAGACACCGCTTCCTAATAAAGCAAAAATTGGTCCCGGGCAAGCGCCGGTCATAGCCCAGCCGAGTCCAAAGATCAAGCCGCCAAATATATTTCCCTTGGTGAACTCCTTCGGAGCAATTTTTATTTCTTCGCCACCAAAGGTTTTGATCTTGAATTTTTTGATGATCAGGATGGAGGTAATACCAACGGCCATAGCCGAACACATAACGCCATACATGTGGAAGGATTGGAAGCGGAACATTTCCTGAATGCGATACCACGATACTACTTCGGCTTTGATCAATATGAACCCAAAAATAATTCCGGCAAATAAGAATGTAAGATTTTTCATTGTCTATTTTATAATTTCATAATAAATGGAAGAATTACCCAGGTCATCAACATCCCTCCACCAAAAAAGCAGCACGTGGCAATTAATGAAGGCAATTGTAAATTTGACATTCCCATGATGGAATGGCCCGAAGTGCAGCCTCCGGCGTAACGCGTCCCAAATCCAACAAAGAATCCGCCAACTACAATTAAGATGAATCCTCTTAAATTTAAAAGAGAAGGGAAATTGAAAATTTCTGATGGAACTAATCCTGAATGATCTTTAATGCCCATTTGATCCAGGCTTTCAACGGCAGAATCGGAGATCTGAATAGGGTTAGGATCTCCTAATAAATATCCCGAGATCAATCCGCCAATGACTATACCTAGTGCGAAAATTAAATTCCAACGCTCGGTTTTCCAATCGTATTGAAAGAATTTTACTTTTATTGGAATGCACATCGCGCAAAAATGACGCAGCGAAGAGGAGATCCCAAAAGCCTTATTGTCTAGTAATAATAACAAAGGCACCATGAGTCCTATAAGCGGACCGGCAATATACCATGGCCAAGGTTGAGTTAAAAAATTCATGGCGTTCGAATTAAATTAATGCGTGTTTTCGCTGGTGGAGTCATAATCTATTCCACCGGCCTTTAGAATATTTTTTATTTTGAAAGCGTACCAGGCTAAAAATGCAAAACATATCACAGGAATAATATACGAGAGATGAATATTAGTTTTATCCGCCAATAACCCCTGCATTGGCGGAATAAAAGCTCCACCAAGGATCATCATAATTAAAAAGGCCGAACCTTGACTTGTATATTTTCCAAGCCCAGCGGTTGCTAAAGAAAAAATGCAAGGCCACATAATAGAGCAAAATAGTCCTCCGCTCAAAAATGCATACACGCTTAGAGTTCCTGTTGTCAATAATCCTATAAGCATAGCAACGGTTCCAAGCGAACCAAAGATCATTAAAGTCAATGCCGGTTTTTGTTTCCCAATAAAAAAGGCGAGAACAAGTAGCGCTACACAAATAGCGTACATAAAGAATTTACCGGAATCAGCGCCACTTAATTTATTCATATAAAGAACTAGACCTAACGCTATAAATGGAATTACAATGGTCAACACAATGTTGAGCGAACGCTTCATTTCAAACGCGCCAATAGCGCCGGTCCAACGTCCGATCATTAAACTTCCCCAATACAAAGAGATGTAAGGACTGATCTCAGAATCTGCTAGTCCTCCAAAATCGGGAAGCTTTAAAAGAGAACCTAAATTACTTTGAATGGTAACTTCAACACCCACATATACAAAAATGGCGATCATGCCCAATGTTACTTGTGGATATGATTTAGTTTCTAAACGACCTTCATTTTTTAGTTTGTTGTATTGCAAAAATAAAATGGCCGTGATAACGAGAAGGAACAACGCGAACGAGATCAGGAACAGGAACTGACTTTGATTTGTATTCATCACGTCGAATGCGAAATAAACAAACACGGCAATTAAAAATATCAATACACCAATGATCATAAATAGCGGAGTCTTCAGGATCTTCATGCTTGAATCACTTTCTTCTATGGCCAATTTTGGAATGCGCGTAAAATTCAAAATGAGGGCAGCCATTCCAAATGCAATTGCCAAAATGATGTAAAGAATATTAATGGAGCCGAGTGAAGCACTTTCTTTATCTGCCGCACTTGCCATTGCTTTTCCAAAAAGAACAAAGCTAACTAAGATTGGCCCGATAGTTGTTCCAAATGAATTCACACTTCCCGCGAAATTCAAGCGGTGAGAACCGGTTGCCGGATCGCCGATGTTCAACACCAAAGGATTTGCGGAAGTTTGTTGTAAGGAAAATCCTAAGGCGATGATAAAGAATGCAACAAGGATGAATGCAAAGGAACCTGAATTTACAGCCGGGATCATACACAATCCCCCAACTATAGAAACGAGCAATCCGTACACAATTGTTTTTTTGTAACCGAGTTTATTGATGAGATCGCTATTGAGTTGTAAAGAGAAAATGTAAAGCAGAAGCGAGCCGATAAAGTACGCTCCGTAGAACGCGCTATCGATCAATTGCGATTGAAATTGTGATAATTGAAAATGCGTTTTACAAAAAGGAATAAAAATACCGTTAGAGGCCGCTAAAAAGCCCCAGAAAAAAAATACCGTAACGATCGCTATGAACGATGAGCCTCCGCTTCTTGACATGAATAGATAATTTTATTAAAAATATGCTTTTAAGAAACCTTAAAGTTCGTGCACTTATACATTTATTAACAATTCAGCCTTTACTAAATAGCTTTTACATGACTTATCACTGAGGCTTTTTTATTTTCTTTGTGTGATGGAATTACTTAGCCCTAAGCATTGGAAAGATTACGAGCTGCTTGATTGCGGCAATTTTGAAAAGTTAGAACGCTTTGGTGAATATGTTACTATTCGTCCCGAACCTCAAGCCGTGTGGCCAAAGGTGTTGAGCGATGCGGACTGGACCAAACAAGCGCATGTTAAGTTTGTTCCTGTATCATCGAGCAAAGGCGAATGGAAAACCTTAAAGAAAATGCCTGATCAATGGGAGATCAGTTATCCTTTGGGAAAAAAGTCCATCAGTTTGCGTTTGGGATTAACCTCATTCAAACATGTTGGCGTTTTTCCCGAACAGGCGGTGAATTGGGATACCATCTATGATCATTGTTCTTCTTTAGAAAAACCAAAATTTCTTAATCTGTTTGCTTATACCGGTGGCGCCTCTTTAGCCGCGAAAGCAGCAGGCGCTGATGTTACACACGTGGATAGCATCAAACAAGTGGTGACTTGGGCAAACGATAATATGCAACGTTCTAAATTGGATAATATTCGTTGGTTGGTGGATGATGCTTTGAAGTTTGTGAAGAAGGAAATTCGCCGCGAAAATAAATATCAGGGAATTATTTTGGACCCTCCGGCATATGGGCATGGACCAAACGGGGAGAAATGGCAATTAGAAGATAATATTGGAGAGATGATGGAAAGTGTGTTACAATTGCTGGATAAAGACAAACATTTATTGATCTTGAATGCATATTCTCTAGGTTTTTCGGCTATGATCCCTGAAAATTTATTGAGACCGTACGCTACTAAAAATAAAAGCAACTTAAGCGTTGGTGAATTGTATTTACAAGCAAAGAGTGGAGTGAAATTACCTTTAGGAGTTTGGGGAAAACTTAAAAAATAGAGATATGAAACAGGCGATTGTTTTTTTATTTGTTCTATTCTTAGTTAATGCAAAAGCGCAGATCACTTGCGAAGCGTTAAAAACAACAGGTACAACCTATAGTTTAATGGCTTCCAAGAATGGGAAAGCGAGATTGTACAATACGGATACAGCGATCACTAATAAATTCTTGTATAAAGGATTTAACCTGAAATTGGTAAGTGAATGTACTGATGCTGAAAAAGCGGAACTGAAAAAAATGAAAGTTCAGTTCAAACAAACGGATACGATCATGTTCTACGATTGGGATATTATGCAATCGGCTAAGCTAGGATATTTTGGTCCGGCTGTAGGTAAAATACATTTCAATTGCAAGGATAGCGCCTTTACTATTTATAAGTATTTCATTAATGCGAATACAAAAGACTATGTTCCTACGCATTTCAAATTGTTGCGCATGGGCTTGGATAATTTCATATTCTACGATTCAGATCATCCGTATCTGAACATCAATTATTATTTCAAGAAGAAGGTTGTTTTCTCTTCGGATAAGTAAGAATATTTAACCACCGAGACCTTCGGTCTCACAGAGGTTTACACGGAGAACACAAAGAAGTTGTTTGTTCGACCCCTCTGGGGCCGTGTCGTCCTTTGTCATTAAGGTTTTAAAAATGTTTGGCTCCTCCGGAGCCGTAAATTGAAAATGGTCCCGGAGGGACCAAACATTTTTAGCAAAGCGTAGCTGCGCGTTAACGGCGCCGGAGGGGTCGAACGTTTTTTAATTCAATTTCAACTCCGGCTCTTGCTCATCCGTTTTGGTGGTAGGTAACTCCTGCGTTAGCGGTTTTGCTTCCAACACTTCCGCTTCTTTCTTTTTGCGACGGCGCAGATTTTTTGATTGGTTAGTTGGAACTTGCGTTACAGAAGTTGTGTCGCTTTTGGTGTTTGATAAAGACGTATCAGGCATGTTGCGTGCCATGGTGTTTTGATTCTCATTTCCGGTATTGGAAGTTTGGGCGCTATTGGAGTTTTGTTGGTTTTGAATGCTTGCGTAGGTTGGAGTAGTAGCTGCTAAGGTAGAAGTCATGTTTGGCGTCATTGCCATCATTGTACTTGTAACCAACGCTACCGTTGCGGTAGGTTTAGCCTCTTCCTTTTTTGGAAGCGACGCGGCCATCTTTTCCAATTTAAAATTATCGGGTTCGGGTTTAACTTCGCGCACATTCTCGGTATTTGATTTGGTATCACTGAAGTCAACAAATTTTGCAATGAGTGCGGTAAAAGAGCCAATCAATACAATAAACACTCCAGTAAGTAGAACACTCTTGTTGATAGCGAAATTGATCTTGAAATTAGGCAGTTTGCTAGCCTTTTCAACCGGCTTGGTTTGAGCCAAAAACTCATTCCAAACATCTTCCGAAAAGGACATGCTGTTCTTCTCCAACAGAGTTTTAATTCTGTTCTCGTTCAACTCGTAACTAAAGTGCCTGCTCATGTTTTACGGTTCTATTGTTCTTATCAATATTCTTCTGCAAATTAAAACGCGCTTTCTCTAAATTACTCTTCACGGTTTGCTCACTTGCTTCCAACATCTCGCTGATGCTGTGCAATTCAATCCCATCAATCACAAACAAATTAAATACCAGGCGTTGGCTTGGTACTAATTCCTGTAGCGACTTGATCAACACCGGCGCTTCCACCGCGTTGTAGTCAATGATCTCGCCCCCCTCAAATAAATTATAATTCTTATCGCGCTCGCTGGTTGCTAAAACGGTTGACGCAACATAATACTCACTTCGAATCGATTTGATATACTCAATAGCACCAACCAAAAATTCTTTTCTTAGGAAATCCACAAATTCAGGGATCTCATTGCCCCTAAAATTCACATAGGAATTCAAGGTGCGGTCAAATGCTGATACTAATAAATGTTTGGCTTGTTCTTCGTTCTTGGAAAAACGTAAAGCTATGCTCGACATTAGCTCGTAATGCTGCTCAAAAAGATCTCTTTTTACTTTAAGATCGTTTCGGGTTAGTGCAGATATAAGGTCGTTAGTAGTATACATGCTTCCATTCAAAGTAGTTTTACGCCCCCAAACGCCAAAAAGTTACGTTTTAGCGAGTGAAAATGCCTTAAAAACGAGTAATTACCGGTCTTTTTAGGTTTAATTATAGTACTGCTAGAAAAAATCCGGGAACAAACCTAATCCAAAGATCAGTATTTTTTTAAATTTTTTTAATGATTTGGAAACCAATCCTTTTAATCTTTTCAACTGAAAATGGTTAACTTTAATCGTGTTTAAAACTAAGGCTAAGTGTTAATTCATTTGACAAGGATTACGGTTGATTTAAACCCATATTTGTAGTCGGCCTTAAAGCCAAAGATATTTTAACCACAAAAAACTGAAAAAAGCACTATGAACGAACCAATTTTAGTCGAGAACAAGGACCGCTTTGTACTTTTCCCGATCAAGTACAAAGATATTTGGGAGATGTATAAAAAGGCTGAGGCCAGCTTCTGGACAGCTGAGGAGATTGACCTGGCATCCGATATTTCTGACTGGAATAATAAGTTAAATGATAATGAACGCCATTTCATTAAACACGTGTTGGCATTTTTTGCTGCCAGCGACGGTATTGTTAATGAGAACCTGGCTATTAATTTCCTTAACGAGGTTCAGTATCCTGAAGCGCGTTGCTTTTATGGTTACCAGATCATGATGGAGAACATCCATAGTGAAACCTATTCACTATTAATTGATACTTATATTAAGGATCCTGTAGAAAAAGACAGGTTATTGCATGCCGTGGATACTGTGCCATGCGTGGGAGAGAAAGCAGAGTGGGCTTTGCGTTGGATCAACAACGGTAGTTTTGCCGAGCGCCTCATTGCCTTTGCGGCGGTAGAAGGTATCTTCTTTTCAGGATCATTCTGTTCAATTTTTTGGCTTAAGAAACGCGGCTTAATGCCGGGCTTAAGTTTCAGTAACGAGTTAATTAGTCGCGATGAGGGATTACATTGTGATTTTGCTTGTTTACTATATGCTCAGCACCTTCAAAATCAGTTACCAAAAGAACAGGTAACAAAGATCATTACAGATGCTGTTATTATTGAGAAGAAATTTGTAGTTGACGCTATTCCGGTTAAATTAATTGGAATGAACTCTGATCTGATGTGTCAATACATTGAATTCTGTGCCGATAGATTGTTGGTTGCTTTGGGTTGTAGCAAATACTACAATGCCTCAAACCCTTTTGATTTCATGGAAATGATCTCATTACAAGGGAAGACCAACTTTTTTGAAAAACGCGTGGCCGAATATCAGAAGGCCGGCGTTATGGGCAAAAGTGAAGAGAACAACGTGTTTAAACTAGATGAAGATTTCTAGGCACATGCTGTTCGTCACGCGTTAATCCCAGTTTATCTTACGATGTTATTCGTTTAACAGAGCGCAAGTTCTGTACTGGAGGTCTTAGCCTCTAAATTAATGAAAATCAATAAGATAGATATTAACCGATGGATTGTTAATTAAATTAAAATAGATAAAATTAAAACGGATATCCAGATTGTAACTTGTGTATTCGAAATAACTCAAAAAACCAACTAAAAAAACTTAAGGCGTATGTTTGTAATTAAAAGAGATGGCACCAGTGAGTCGGTAAAGTTCGACAAGATCACTGCTCGTATTCAAAAACTAAGCTATGGCTTAGATCCTGCACACGTGGATTCGATCCTCGTTGCTAAAAAAGTAATTGATGGTGTTTACGACGGCGTAACTACATCTGAATTGGATAATTTGGCGGCTGAAACGGCTGCTTCACTAACGGTGCGTCACCCCGATTACGCTTTATTGGCGTCACGTATCGCAGTAAGCAACTTGCACAAGAATACAATTAAGTCATTCTCAAAAACTATTGAGGAACTATATAACTATATAGATCCTAAAACAAACACACGCGCGTCTTTAATAGCGGATGATGTATATCAAATTGTACAGAACAACGCCCAGTTATTAGATTCATCTATTATTTACGATCGCGATTTTGGTTACGATTATTTTGGTTTTAAAACATTAGAACGCTCTTACCTTTTAAAGATGCACGGTAAAGTTGCCGAGCGTCCGCAACATATGTTGATGCGTGTAGCTGTTGGGATACACAAAAACGAGATTGAAAGTGCTATTGCTACTTATAATATGATGAGCGAACGCTGGTTCACTCACGCAACGCCTACCTTATTTAATGCCGGAACTCCAAAACCGCAAATGAGCTCATGCTTCTTATTGCAAGTGAAGGAAGACAGCATCGACGGTATTTACGATACCTTGAAACAATGCGCACGCATCTCTCAAAGCGCGGGTGGAATTGGTATTAGCATTCACAACGTGCGTGCAACAGGTTCTTACATTAAAGGAACTAACGGAACTTCAAACGGAATTATTCCAATGCTTAAAGTTTACAATGAGACAGCTCGTTATGTAGATCAAGGTGGTGGAAAACGAAAAGGTTCAATCGCTGTGTACTTAGAGCCATGGCATGCGGATATTTTTGATTTCTTAGACATTCGTAAGAATCATGGTAAGGAAGAAATGCGTGCCCGTGATCTTTTCACAGCATTGTGGGTTCCGGATCTTTTCATGAAGCGCGTAGAAAGCGAAGGCGTTTGGAGTTTGATGTGTCCAAATGAGTGTCCTGGTTTGAGCGATTGCCACAGCGAAGCATTTGAGAAATTATATACGAAATACGAAGAAGAAGGAAAATTCCGTAAGCAAATTAAAGCGCGTGATCTTTGGGCTGCTATTATTGAAGCGCAAATTGAAACAGGAAATCCTTATATGTTATTTAAAGATGCAGCCAATTCGAAATCGAATCAGCAAAATCTTGGAACCATTAAGTCATCTAACTTATGTACAGAAATTCTTGAGTACACAAGTGCTGATGAAGTAGCGGTTTGTAATTTAGCATCTATCGCTCTTCCACGTTTTGTGGATGAGAAAACAGGAACATTTGATCACAACAAATTATTTGAGATCACTTACGCGGCAACTCGTAACCTGAATAAGATCATCGACCGTAATTTTTACCCGGTTCCTGAAGCTCGCAATTCAAACATGCGTCACCGCCCAATTGGTTTAGGTGTGCAAGGTTTGGCGGATGCATTTATTTTAATGCGCTATCCGTTCGAGAGCGAAGAAGCAAAACGTTTGAACTCTGAAATTTTCGAAACCATTTATTTCGCTGCATTAACAGCAAGTAAAGATCTTGCGAAATTAGATGGCGCTTACGAATCATACGAAGGTTCACCGATCAGCAAAGGTATTTTCCAACAGGATATGTGGAACGTAAAACCTAGCAGCCGTTGGGAGTGGGATATTTTACGTGACGAAATTAAACAATACGGTGTACGCAACTCATTATTGTTAGCGCCAATGCCAACTGCTAGTACATCTCAAATTTTAGGAAACAACGAGTGTTTTGAACCATATACGTCAAACATTTACACACGCCGCGTATTAAGCGGGGAGTTTGTGGTAGTGAACAAACATTTGTTACGCGACTTGGTGAAATTAGGTATATGGAACGAAGGCTTGAAAAATAAAATTATCGCAGCTAACGGCTCGGTACAAGATATTCCTGAGATCCCAGCAAACATTAAAGAACTTTACAAAACAGTTTGGGAGATCAAACAACGTACTATCATTGATATGGCTGCAGATCGCGGCGCATACATTGATCAATCTCAATCATTGAACTTATTTATCCAAGATGCGAACTTCGCGAAGATGAGTAGTGCTCACTTCTATTCTTGGAAAAAAGGATTGAAAACAGGAATGTACTACTTGCGTACAAAAGCTGCGGCTGATGCTATCAAATTTACCGTAGACCAAGCTGCTATTACCAAACCGGCTATCTTAGGAAACGAAGATGCTTTATTGGTTGAACGCGGACAAACGCATGTATTAAGCTTTGAAGAACAACAAGCACAGTTAGCTTGCTCTCTGGATAACCCGGAAGGGTGTGAGGCTTGTGGTTCGTAAGCGAACTGTAATACTGTGTCACCCTGAGCGTAGTCGAAGGGTGTGGTAAAAAGAATAACGAACTGAAAGTATAAAATGTCCTGAAAAGCCCTGCAGAAATGCGGGGCTTTTTTATACGTCTATAAAGTTTGGCCAAATGTTGCAAGGGGCATTCTAGTAGTATTTTGTTTAATTCTGTTAGTAGCAAAACAAGAAAATTCACACAAAGATGTGACAGCCGGAATTTCGCCGGTCCACAGTAATAATTCAATTTTGTGAAACAAATAAATTAACCTATATGAGAAACAAGTTTACAAACAAATTAGCCCTTGCTTTTGGGGCTTTGCTAATGGCAGCAGGATTTAATTCCGCAAAAGCGCAAGCGGGCGCAGCGCTTAATTTCGCTAGTGGTGCGCCGGCCGATCAGGTAGTATTGCCTCAAGCAATTTCCACAAATTCACTAGTTGGTGGTACGAAATTAACAGTTGAAGTTTGGACCAAACCTAGTACTGTATCCGGAAACGGAATTATCATTGGAAATTATTCCACCCCGGCTAACGCTGCTCAATTTTTCTTGAGAAGAAATGGTAGTAGTTATCTTTTTTGGGTAGGCCCGGGAAATAATACAAATTATTCCGGCGTAATTACAGGTGCAAATACCGCTACCCCTGGTGTTTGGCAACATATTGCAGGTGTTTATGATGGAACAGTTACAACTGTATATATTAATGGTGTTTTTTCGGCAAGTGCTGCCACATCAGCTAACTATACATTTGCAACAACAACCAATTCACTAATTATAGGCACAAATGCGGTTCCTGAATCTTACGATGGTGATCTGGATGAAATAAGAATTTGGAATATCAACAGAGACAGATGTCAAATAAATACATTTATGAATTGTGAAGTTCCTTCTAATGCTCCTAACTTGATCGCTAATTACCATTTTAATCAAGGTACGGCAGCGGCTAATAATACTACAGTTACAACTCTAATAGATGCAACTTCAAATGCGTTTAATGGAACCTTAGCTAATATGGCATTAACTGGTGCTACAGGTAACTGGGTGACTCCCGGTGGAGTAGTTTCGGGCTTTACAACTGCCGTTGCGCTTCCATCGCTTACTATTAGTGCTAACCCGTCGCTTTCTACTTGCCAAAATAACACATTGATCTTAACGGCAAGCGGTGCGGGTACCTATACATGGACAGGTGGTGTAACAAACGCTGTTGCGTTTACTGCTACTGCAAACACTATTTATACAGTTAATGCTACAGCAGCTACAGGCTGTACTGCAACCGCAGTTGCAAACGTAACTGCAAATGCTTGCCCTGGCGCGGCGCTTTCTGTTGATGGCGCAAATGACATTGTTAACTTAGGATCACAGGTCACAAACAGTTTAGTGAATACTAACAAAATCACATTGGAAGCTTGGGTTAAACCTAGATCAACATCTGGAAATGGAGCTATTATTTCGAACTACGGAACTAATGGACCTCCGGTACAATTTATTTTAAGAAGAGATGGATCTAACTTCACATTCTTTACCAATGCGGCAGGATTTGTACAATTGACCGCTCTTGCAACCGTAACTTTAAACACGTGGACACACTTAGCGGCTACTTGGGATGGTGCAGTAATGCGTTATTATGTGAATGGCATTCCTTCAGGATCAATAGCTAACACCGGTAGTTTCGTGGCATCAACTTCACAAATTTGGATTGGTGGTGAAACAGCAGGTCCGGGCGAATATTTCAATGGTGAAATAGATGAAGTTCGTATTTGGAATACTAATAGAAGCAGATGTGAGATCAACACTTACATGAATTGCGAAATACCTGCAAATGCTGCAAATCTAATGGTAAATTATCATTTCAATCAAGGTCAGGCATTCAGTGCAAATCCAACGGCTACTACATTAACCGACGGAACTTCAAACGCTATTACCGGTACTCTAACTAACATGGCGCTAACTGCCGGCAATCTTATTTCAAACTGGGTTAGCCCTGGTGGTGTTGTTTCAGGCTTTACAACTGCTTTGGCTGCTCCTGGATTTACAAATTCTGCTTTAGCAATTTGCCCAGGTGGAACAGTGATCTTAGGTGGAACAAATGGAACTTCTTACGTGTGGACACCAACCATCACCAATAACGTAGCCTTTACACCAACTGCAAGCACTTCGTACACTTATGCAGGTACTAATTCTGTATCTAGCTGTTCTGTTACATCGGTTGCAAACGTAACGGTTAATCCAAATCCAACGGTTACTGCAGTGTCTAGCGAAACTAACGTATTATGTTCAGGTCAAACTGCAACATTAACTGCAAGTGGTGCTAATACATATGTGTGGAATACCACTGCAACCACGGCAATTATTGCAATTAGCCCAACTACAACTACATCTTATACTGTTACCGGAACGGATGCAAACGGGTGCCAAAATACAGCAACAGTTACACAAAACGTAAGTTCTTGTACAGGAATGGCAGCAAATTCAGCTGATGCACAAGTGATCAGCATCTATCCAAATCCATCTTCGGGAGCATTTAATGTAAACGTTACATCAGATGTAAAACTTGCGGTTTACGATATCATTGGTAACTTGATCTTCAATAAAGATCTTACTGCTGGAGTTTATAAGCTTGACTTAACTGAATATCGTAACGGAATGTACGTTGTAAAATGTACTTCAAATGGCCAGTTAAAATCTTATAGGTTAATTAAGGAGTAAAAAGCACAAACTTCTTCTGGCTAAAGCCCTTCTGTAAAAGGAAGGGCTTTCTTCTTTTAATAGCAATTTATTTAATTAAATTTACACTGCGTTTATGATAAGCAGGTTCCTTTTTCTACTTTTCGTTTTGTTGAATATCCTTACTTGCAATGCTCAGTCATTAAGTATGGAGGAACTTTCCAATGCAGTCATCACGGCCATTGCAAAGGACCAATTTGGCCGTACATGGTTTGGTACATCTAACGGGCTATATAGTTACGATGGTTACGATGTGTACAAAATCAATTCAAAAACACCCACCTGTCAGATCTCAAATGACCTTATTACCGGTTTAGCTTTCAATCAACGAACAAAAAAACTGGTAGTTACAACCTATCATGGTATTAATTTTTTTGACACCGATAGTTTGCGTAATACTATTTTGTTTGTTGACGCTAAAAGCTCTGTTAAGGGTGCCAATCATATATTTGATCCACATATTGACAGCTTGGGGAATGTTTGGTGTGCCAATGCAGTGGGGAAGTTGATCAAGGTAAGCCCGGCTCTTAAAATATCAGTACACGCTATTTCTGTACCCGTTCCGTTGAACCTGGTGGCCAAGTATAATTACAAGGATCTTATTGGTGAAATTACCACACATGGCGATCGTGTTTACTTCACAACACAATGTTTAATGTGTTCATTTGACGAAAAGTCGTCGAGTGCACGCACAGAAAGTTTTGATCACCGGGCTATTTCCGGTATTTATGTCACAGACTCCAAACAACTAATTTGCGATTTTAACGGCATTCACTTAAAGAAGTCGGGAGATAGTGTTGACATTGCTTTTAAGCCGGTTCACTTGATCAATAGTTCGTTCAAGGATGTTGACGGTGACATTTGGATCCTTTTAAACAGAACCCAACTTTATAAACTTGGAAGTAATTTGGAACTACAGTTGGTATATGAGTTGGACGTGGAGATGATCAATAAGCATAAAGCTATAACGGTTATACACGTTGGAAAAAGGAGGATATGGCTTGGTACGCAGCGCGGATTTATAATGATCAATAAACCTATAACGGCTTTTAGAAAGTTGTTCGAGAATTTAAATGGCTATAGTCCGCTCGAGCTTAGCAGTCGTGGTATCATTAAAAGGAATGACACCTCCATCATTTGCGCAGGGTATAATTATTTAGCCAGCTATAATCCTTTAACCGGCTCAAGCAACACCATCGTTCCTAAAGAAACCGCACGTTCATTGATCCCGTATGGTTTGGAAATTACGGGCGACAGTTTATGGATTGCTTCCGAAGGAACCGGCCTTCGATTGATAGATCTGTCTTCAAGGCAGATCAAGAGCATAACTTATAGAAATAAAGTTCCGCACGAGTATTTTGTGTACGGAGGATTGATCAAATGTGTAAAAAAAATTGATTCCGTTTTATTCCTTTGCGAATACGGTTTGATGGGCGCCTACCATTTGAATTCAAAATTGATTATGGATTGTGATGTATTCAAATGGAGATATCCTTGGTTTAACGACAAAGCTCGTGGTGTAAATCAATTGTTGGAATTGAGTGAAGATGAATTGGTATTTGTGGTGCAGGGAAATGTGGTTATTTCGAATCGAAAATTCAAAGTTAAAGATGTGATCAGGCTGTCCGATCAAAAGAAGGAAAATGTTGTTCCTGTTACGATCGTTAACGTAATGAAGGCGAAAGATAAAAAGCTATGGCTTAGTACACTCAATGAAGGCATATGCTGTTACGACCGCGAGAAGAGAACTGCAAAATGGTTCAATACTTCAAATGGACTTAGCGATAACACCGTTTACAATAGTTTACAGTCTGATGATGGCAGGATATGGGTGGCCACCAACTATGGTCTTAGCGTGATCGATCAAAATTCAGGCAAGATCAAATGCTATTTTGAAAAGGATGGATTGGCAAATGA
The DNA here is from genome assembly GCA_044229315.1 of Bacteroidia bacterium. GTDB lineage: Bacteria > Bacteroidota > Bacteroidia > B-17B0 > Aurantibacillaceae > Aurantibacillus. The sequence continues at coordinate 7,318 of JBGATG010000002.1, read as the reverse complement.
TGAATTCAATACCAATTCTTTTTATAAAGATAAAACCGGCGACCTGTATTTTGGAGGCATGAAGGGTTTTACGCGTGTAATACCTTCGCTGCTCACTCCACAAGGGGAGAAGGAAAGTTTGTTACTAACCGCGGTAGAATTTGCCGGAAAAGGAAGTTCAGATTCAGTTGTTATCTCGAACTTGCGAGCCATAGGCCCATTAAATTTGCCTTACGACTCGCGCTACCTGAGGGTAAGATTTTCACCCATGAATTTTTCATCTAAAAATCGTTACCACTATCGATTGCTTGGGATGGATTCCAATTGGGTGAGCTTAGGAAGCAATAATTTTGTGGTGTTTAACTCTATCATCCCTGGAAGTTACACGCTGGAAATCAAAGCTTGGAGCGAAGGTGGAGATGTGCTTCCCGGGTATCTGAAGATCCCCATCATATCGGAACAGGTGTTTTACAAACGATTTTGGTTCATTTTGTTCTCCATATTAGTTGTTGTTATCTTGATAGGACTCATTTTTTATTCGATCTATAAACTAAAGATCCGCGCTATAAATCAAATGGCAGAAATGCGTTTACGCATAGCTACCGATCTTCATGATCAGGTTGGGGGATTGCTAAACAAGACTGCCACTCAGGCCGAAATGGTACAGATGAAACTGGAGGGCAAGGATGAATCTTTATCAAAAATTTCTGATAACAGCAGGGTGGCGTTAAATAGTATGCGCGACATTTTATGGAACCTTGATCCGAGAAACGATACTCCTGAAAGTTTAATAGACAGAATGAGCGAATATGCGCATAAAATGATGGAAGATACCAATACCTACGAATTGGATCTTGTTCAACTTAAAAATGCTAAACTCTCAAATGAGGTGAGGCAAACTATTGTTACTGTTTTCAAAGAAAGTATTACAAATATTGTAAAGCATGCCAATGGTGAAAAAGTGAAGGTAAGCGTAGAGAGCAATGATATGCAGCTGGTGGTAAAAGTTCATTGTTCGGGAATTTTTAAAGAAAAAGAAGGACATACAGGGCAAGGAATTCGGAACATGAAGATGCGAATGGAGAAAGTTGGTGGAACTTTTGAGCTCGTGAAAACCGATGGCGTGACCACTATTTTCAGCGCCCCGGTAAAAAGCAAGTAAATGTCACATGAAGATGTGACTGTTAAATTTGAACTAATTGCTTAAGTTTGCAAGATGATAAGTGTGGCGATAGTTGAAGATGATGTAGAATTCGCGTCAATTTTGCGTGACTTTCTATTGTGTGATTCAAAATTTAACGATGTTCGTCTTTACGAAAGTGTAGAGAAGTTTCTTATTCCGGTGGAAGAAGGGTATTCACCACACGTGGTGTTGCAAGATATAAATTTGGGAGGCATGTCGGGTATTGAGGCCATTTCGATCTACAAGAAAAAAATTCCTCAGTCGAAGATACTCATGAATAGTGTGTTGTTGGACAGTGAAAGTGTTTTTGGAGCTATTTGTGCAGGTGCGCTTGGATATATTGAGAAAGGTTCAAACATGGAGAAGGTGAAGGAAGCCATCGTAAATCTTCATCAGGGCGGCTCACCAATGTCGCCAAGTATTGCGCGCCATGTGATCAATTTTTTTAATCCCATAAAAAAATTCGAAGAAGAACTCAGTCCTCGGGAACAAGAAATAGTTCAGTCCATTTTGGACGGATTAAGTTATAAAATGATAGCTGAAAAGTATTCCATTTCGCTGGATACCGTGCGTACTCATATTTCCCGAATTTATCGAAAACTTCATATCAATAGTAAAGGGGAATTGATCGCTAAATTTTTGAAGAAGGATCTGAATAGAAACTAGTTTTTAGTATTCAGATACCATTTCGTATTTAGCAAATTCAACATCATTTAATACCTAAGTTGTATATAAATAAGTAAACTCCGATTTCCGATTGAAATAAAACGACTAAAACTGGTAATAGGCCGTAATGTAAAAACTACCTTGTGATCTTGGGTTTGAACTCGGCTAAGAATGAGTTTTGAGGCGCCAATTTGGCGCCTCAAATCAATTACTGAGCAATCTTCGCTGAAGCAACAAACATCACTCTTTCTTTCAAATAAACCCCAATCCAAAGCACTGCTAAAAGAACGGCTGCATTTGGAAACTGTCCACCTGCTAATTCAATACTCATTGCTCCGCCTAAGTAGCCATTCAATAATAAGAATCCGATCTTTTGCGTTTTTGGGATCCATAAGAGGATCACCGAGATCAATTCGATGCCGCCAATAAGGTCGATGTAATTGATAAGGGCAGATTTACTGAATCCATCCACTATTTGCTGAGCATGTGAGAGTTTCATTACAGCGCTCATAATGAGCATTAAAGAAGGTAAGGCCATTAAAACGTAGGAGGTGATCCGTGTAGCTTTTGTCATGATATATGTTTTTTAAGATTAGGCTACAAAATTATGGTAACCTGCTTTCGGTTTGTAACTGCTTTCCCGTAGGAAAGTGGTATCCTTTAGGAAACCGGTATATAAAAGTAACCATAACTTGTTGTAACTTTGAGGTATGGAATTAATGGAACACGATAAGCGCAAATGTCCCAGCCATGCGTCGGGCGAGCAATGCACCAAAATGTTATTGCCTGTAAAGGATGCTCTGGATGTATTGAGTGGTAAATGGAAATTGCAGATCATTCTTTCGCTTTCGTTCGGAAAAAAACGGTTCAAGCAAATACAACGCGAGATCCCCGGCCTTACGCCTAAAGTACTTTCGAAGGAATTAAAGGATCTTGAAATGAACGAATTGATAGACCGACATGTGTATGATACCTTGCCTGTAACTGTAGAGTATGAATTAACGAGTTATGGAGGAACTATTAAGCCTTTGATCGGGGAATTACATAAATGGGGAACAAAACATAGAAAAAGAATTATTTCACGCAGCGGAAAAAAGTAAGTATGAAAGAAAAAATGAAAGTTGATATTTGGTCGGACATTATGTGTCCGTTTTGTTATATAGGCAAACGCCACTATGAAAAAGCTCTGGAACAATTTGCGGATGCAAATAATATTGAATTGGAGTGGCACAGTTTTCAGTTGGATCCAGGTTTGCCGAAGCCTGCAAGTGATCTGAGCGTCTATGATTATTTAGCACAACGAAAAGGAATAACGCGTGAGCAATCGGTGAATATGCATTCCAATGTTGTTCAAATGGCAAAGAACGCCGGCTTGGATTATCATTTTGAAACCGCCGTGGTTGCCAATTCATTTGACGCGCATCGTTTAATACAATTCGCCAAGACAAAAGGCTTGGGTGATGAAGTAGAAGAACGTTTGTTCAAAGCGTATTTTATGGAAGGAAAGAATATGTGCGATCCTTCCACTTTGTTGGAATTAGCTAAAGAAATAGGTCTCAACGAATCGGAAGCTAAGGAAGTGATCAACAGCAACGCTTTTTCGGCTGAGGTGAAGAACGATATTACCACAGCCTCTCAGATAGGTGTAAGCGGTGTTCCATTTTTTGTGTTCAATAGAAAATACGCGGTTTCGGGCGCGCAACCGAGCGCTACATTCTTAAATGTTCTTCAAAAATCGTTTGAAGAATGGAAGTCAACAAAAGCCTGATAGAAAAGTAAACCCGGTGGATCGCCCCCTCAAATTTTTTGTTACATTTACTTTTATCAATTCAAAACTAAATGAACGAAAAAATAGTTTGGGAAAAAGTAGGTTACAATTACAAGAACGAGATCTTTAGTGTGTTGCATTCCGATAAAAAAGGAATTGTAAAGAAACACATCTCCAAACACATCGGAAAAAATAAACTCGCCATTGATTTTGGTTGCGGTATTGGATACGCGCTTCCGTTTTTGTCCCCCAACTTTAAACACGTTATTGGCGTTGACATTTCCAAAAAACTATTGGAGCAGGCATCGCGACTTAAATTAAGTAATGTCACTTTAAAACAAGGAGATCTTACAAAGAAACAAAAATTACCAAAAGCTGATTTCGCGTTTTGTTGCAACGTTGCTATTTGCGATGATAACAAAAAGAACGACGCGATATTGAATACAGTTGTTGAAGGATTGAAAAAGGGTGGTTCTGCGGTTATAGTGGTACCTTCCTACGAAGCATCGGCCATGGCCTTTTTAGAGATCCTGAAAATGTATAAAAAGGAGGGGATAGGAATAAGCAAGATCCCCGCTTCTGAATTCATTCCAAAGTTCAGTACTGTTGATGCTGCCAAAAATGGAATTGTGGCCATTGAAGGTCATCCCACAAAACATTATTTGGTTCAAGAACTTTATGCGTTATTTAAGAGCAATAAATATTCTATAGAAGCCATCGAAAAAATTGAATTTGGTTGGGATTCAGAGATCCTTAACCCGCCAAGGAGTTTAGGCGCACCTTATCCTTGGGATTGGATGATAGAGATCAAGAAAGTAAAATAGAGACTATGCTGATCCAAGTGATGTGATGTTGAAGGAGGCGCGGTTAAAAACCAATAGTGTGTAATGGATAAATGACATAGCAGAACAAACTCTGTAAGCAAATCAAGATCATCCCATTTCTTCGACAAACTACATTTTGTTTTTTCAAATAAACATGTATTTTAGCATCGTTCTATGGCTACTAAAAGATTTGAGATCTTTACCATTGAAATGCGTGGGGATGGTATTTTACACATGCATGCCGATGGGGATCACATCATTGATATGCGCTTATACAAAGTGCTAATTGCGGGGATAGGGGAAATGAGTGGAGGAAAAAAAGTTCCGATCTTAAGTACAACCGATGATCTTACCATGCCCGACGATGAGGTGAAGGAACATTTTATGAAACCCGAGGCAAATCCTTATGCTTTGGCCAATGCGCTTATTGCGCCGTCGCTTCCACAAAAAATAATTGGGAATTTATTTTTGCGTATGAATAAGCGAGGCATTCCGATGAAATTGTTCAGAGATAGGAGAGAGGCGATCGAATGGCTTAAAACGTTTTTGTGACCTATTCTTTGGTCCAATATAGCGATTTTTGAAATGGTCCTTTTTTGGCGATGATCTTTAGTTTTCCTAACTCTAATATCAATTCACAATCGGCAACTATATTTTCGCGCGGATTCATGATCACGGCCGTCCATTTACCTTCAGCGAATTTTACATCTTTGAGTACAACAACACCTTCCTTTATCGTTTTACCAATAAAGCCGATCTTGGTTTTATGTATTCTTATAATGTCTCCTTTCGGCGCTTTCCATTTTCCGGTAAAATCATCACTGGCCTTTTGAGCAAAGGCGTAATTGAAAAGAAATATAAACACAGTAGCAACTACTTTCAGCATATTACAAAGTTAGAATAAATAGAACTTCTTTAATTTAAAGACAATTGTCAAGCTATTGTCCCCTATGCAAGCTACAGGCAGAAGTATCGGTACAAGGAAAACCAACCCTACAAAGTCAACCCCTTTTTCAGATGCTTCAAGTGCTTCGGTATAACACGGTACATCGGCATAAGTTTCACCTTCGGCCAATTGTGTGTTCTGCCAAATTTGATCCATCATTGCTTTGGCACTTTCCGAAGCTGGTACCACAATCAACATCACGGAGAGTCCAAACATGAGACACCGCGATCCAGGGATCAGTCCAATTTTCCCCAAATTTTTCATTGTTTTGTTTTTTAGAGTTTATCAAAAAAAGAAAACTACGGTCGCTTAGACTCTTACGGCCTTTTATTTTCACCCTCCTTAAGGCGGGGGTTCCCCCCTCTTTTTAAGTTAAAAAATGGCAATTTTTCCCACTTTTTGAGTAAAAAAGTGGCTTTAATAGCCATAAAGCCCTTGATAACAGGGTATTTGGGCTAAATTACTGACAAACAGGCAATAAAGGGGTGTAAAATTTTCGATTTTGGGTTTTTTGATTTAAATTTGGTTTGCCTATGAAAATGGGTGAATGACAATTAAATGACATTTATTTAAATCGAATTAAAAATGAGGAAACTTTTTACGCTTTTTCTTATCACAATTTCAATTTTTGCAAATGCGCAAGGTCCTATCATTGAAGGAACTTATGCGCCGGTTCGCAACACGTCGGTTAAACAAGTTTGGGATACCTCTTACAATACCATGGCCATACCGTCGATTGGGCCAAATCAAATATGGGATTATACATTTGCTAATGGGCAATTTTTAAATGTGTGCGACACCTTTCCTTATAAAGTATTGGATATACAAACAACACCACATAAACAATATTTTCCGCAAGCCAACCTGGCTGGTTTTTTGAGAACACCTTTCACTAACAACGGAACAGACTCGCTATACAATTTTTGGTCGGTGAATCAGGGTTCAAATGGAACTTATTTGGTAGGTGGTTTCAACGAATCGTATATGCTCGATTCAACGATCATTTATTCAAACTCTGAATTTTTTTCGCCTCAATTGATCTCTTACGGAAACGTGATCCATGATACTTCATATTATGTTGGTTATGCGAAGAATGTAGGTGGATTTAAAGCAAAAACAAAGGGTCGTAAGATCAAAACAACAACTTACGTTGGATACGGAACTTTGAAACTTCCAAATGGTACCTATAACAATGTTGCTTTGCTTCGCGAAAACAACAATCGTGTTGACAGTATCTTTGTTGACCTTTTCAATACAAACAATTATACGTTTTTTACTGTGAATAGCGGCACGTCAAAAGTATATCAGTTCTTAAGGAACAATACATTTGGATCCAATTATTTGATGATGATGAACTGTAATCCGGCTAACACGATCTGTGAATTTGCCTGGTATATGATCCCGGTTGATATAGGATCAATTAGTGGAACTGTATTTACCAATACAACCGAATCTACACCGGTAACTTCAGGTGAAATGTATCTATATCGCGAGAACTCGAACTTTGCAAAGAATGATATTCTTGCAAGAGTTCCGGTGAAGCCGAATGGAACTTATCAGTTTGATAGCATTCCTAACGGTGAATATCGTATTGCTGTACGACCAACTGCATCTGTATATCCTACTGGTTTGATCACTTATTTTGGTGACACCACGAATTGGATCGACGCTACACCGATCATCACAACAACCTTAACATCCCCTGGGCATAAGATCCATTTGCAATATCACCAAACACCAACGGGTTCAAATAATATTCACGGAACAGTGGTGCAAAACTTTGGATTTTCACGCAGCGCAAATACTGAGAATATGATGTCGTCAAATCCGATTCCGGGAGTAGGTATCGTTGTAAAACGTAATCCGGGCTCAAGTACCGCTCGTACACTTGTAACAGATGCGAATGGAGAATACGACCTTGGAACATTGGAAGATGGAGGATACGTATTGTT
>JBGATG010000006.1:140045-160786 GCA_044229315.1 Bacteroidia bacterium | reverse complement strand
ATCATTTGCGTAAAGTAGATCACTTTTCTTGAATAACAGATAAAGAAACAAACGGGCATTGAAGAATGCGTAAAATAACACTCCTTTTTTGAAGAGTAAATTCATGCGCCTAGTCTCAAAATTCCAGCCCTCAATTGGGCGCGACGAAGGCAATTTTCTACCAACTAGAGTCACCTTGCAGCCCAATCCAACAAGTTCATTACAGGCCTTTTTTACCCTGCTATCACTACTCAGATCATTGATCACACTAACGGTAACGCGTTTATTTTGAGTTGTAAACAAAGGCTTTGTTGATATTGGGGTAAAGATAGAAAATTATGGGCGTAATATTATTTATAATTTTATGCGAATGCGTTTTGAAGAACATAAGAACCTAAAGACTTTGAATACGTTTGGTCTTGAAGTTTTTTCTTCATACTTCATTGAGATTAATAACGCAAAAGAGCTCCCTTTATTATTCAAAGATCCCATCTATTCCGACAACCAAAAACTTATTCTTGGAGGGGGAAGTAATATCCTTTTCACGAAGGATTTTAAGGGTTTGGTCATTAAAAATAATATCAAAGGGATTGAAGTAAATAACGACATCGCTAAAGCAGGTGCAGGAGAAAATTGGCACGAATTTGTGATGTTCTGTATCAATAAAGGATTGGGAGGGATCGAAAATTTGTCGCTTATTCCAGGATGTGTAGGTGCTAGCCCAATGCAAAATATCGGCGCGTATGGCGTAGAGATAAAAGACGTTTTTCATGAACTCACGGCGTTTGACCTTACAAATGGAACATTCAAAACTTTCACCAAAGAAGAATGCCATTTTGGTTATCGTGAAAGTGTTTTCAAGCACGAGTACAAAGATCGTTACATGATCACTGAGGTTAGTTTTAAATTATCAAAAGATCATAAACTCAGCACACATTATGGTGCCATTAACGATGAATTAAAAAAAATGGGCATTGAAAAACCAAGCATCAAGGATGTTTCAAATGCCGTGATCGCCATTCGCCAAAGCAAACTACCCGATCCAAAAGAAATTGGAAATGCAGGAAGTTTTTTCAAGAACCCGGAAGTAAGCGCTGAAAAATACAATTCCCTAAAAAAACAATTCGATAATTTGGTGGCATACCCATTGGAAAGCGGTGGATACAAATTAGCCGCCGGCTGGCTCATTGAACAAAGCGGTTTAAAAGGTTTTGAAATGAATGGTGCTGCTGTTCACAATAAGCAAGCGCTTGTATTGGTGAACAAAAACAATACAACCGGAAGTACCATTTACAACCTTTCAAGCCACGTGCTCAATACCGTATTTGATAAATTTGGCGTAAAGCTCGAACGGGAAGTGAATATCCTTTAAACTACATGAGATTTCTTGTTTTATATGAAGAATTGGCGAGTTATTTTTTAACCTGCCTCGATCATCTTGCGCACTCCGGCGATTGTAAGATCCTTCTTTACATGAAACAAATAAATCCCGTGGCTCCTTTTATTTTTGGAAAATATCATTCCAATATCACTATCATCGAACGCGAAAAAGTAAGCGAACAAGAATTTTTTGATGCTGTAAAGAAATTTGATCCGGATTTCACCTACGTTTCCGGCTGGATACACAAGCCCTATTTGAAACTTATTAAGCATTTGCGTTTAAAGAATGTGATCATGGGCTTTGACAATCAATACAGCGGATCGGCTAAACAAATTTTAGGAGCCTATTACTTCAAACTAACTTTAAAACCTTACATCAAAGCAGCATTTGTTCCCGGACAAAGCCAAAAAACATTCGCGAAAAAACTGGGGCTTAGTGAAAAAGATATTGCACTGAATGTGTATTGCTGTGATCACGAACTTTATTCGTCGTTCTACACAAATTCAAAAATTGAAAAACAAAAACAATTCCCCAAACGCTTTGTGTTTGTGGGTCGTTATGTTCACGAAAAAGGAATTGACACATTGTGGGACGCTTTTATTGAATTGCAAAATGAACAAGCAAATGATTGGGAGCTGTGGTGTTTAGGAAAAGGTCCAATTGCTCCGATACAACATCCAAAGATCAAGCATTTAGGATTTGTTCAACCTAAAGATCTGCAAGATGTGATACAACAAACCGGCGTGTTTGTTTTACCAAGTTTCTTTGAGCCTTGGGGAGTGGCCTTGCACGAATTTGCCTCCGCCGGTTTCCCTATAATAAGTACCAAAAAAGTTGGTGCTACCGAAGTATTTGTAAATGAGGATAAAAACGGATATTTAGTAGAAGCAAATAGCAAAACATCTCTAAAAGCGGCATTGAAAAAAATAGTATCTTTAACAGATAGCGACCTGAATAAAATGGGTGAAGAAAGCGTAAAGCTTGGGAAACACATCACGCCTGAGATCTGGAAGCAAAGCTTATTGAAAATCGCACATGGCCTTTAAATTAAAAATACTTGTAACCGGAGGAGCTGGAAATATTGGAAGCGCGCTGGTAAAAAAATTACTCTCTCATAAATTTTATTTTGTAGTTGCAGTTGACGATCTAAGTACAGGGTCTATCAAAAAGCTTCCTAAACTTGATGAAGAGAATTTCAAATTCATTAAGGCCAATGTAAATAACATGAATGAGATCGATACGATCTTCTATTCTCACAATTTTGATTTTGTTTTTCACTTAGCCGCGGTTGTTGGCGTAAATCGCACACAGGAAAATCCAATTAACGTTTTAAAAGACATCGACGGGATCAAAAATGTTCTCGAGCTTTCAAAAAATTCAAGCGTAAAACATGTGTTCTACTCCTCCTCATCGGAAGTATATGGCGAGCCGGTAGAATTACCACAAAACGAATACCGCACGCCATTGAATTCACGGCTACCTTATGCCGTTGTAAAAAATCTAGGCGAGTGTTTCTTTAGAAGCTATCATCAGGAATACGGACTAAGTTATACTATTTTCAGATTCTTTAATACTTATGGTCCCGGGCAAAGTACCGACTTTGTGACCGCCAAATTCCTGGCGGCCGCTTTAAAAGGAGAAGACATTACCATTTACGGTGATGGTTCACAAACACGAACATTCACTTACATTGATGATAATATTGAAACCATCAGTGAGATCTTTGAAAAGAATCTTGTGAAAAATGATGTGATCAATTTAGGGAATGATGAACTTACAACGGTGAAAGAACTTGCGGAACTGATCATTCGTTTAAGCGGATCAAAATCAAAGATCATTCACCTTCCACCTTTGAAAGACGGGGATATGACACGCAGACAGCCGGACAATACCAAAATGAAACAGATCCTGAACAAAAAACTCATTTCCATAGAAGAAGGCGTTAAAAAAATGCTGGCCGATAAACAATTCCTGCAATCCATAGGTTTGTAACATGTGCGGCATCAACGGATTCATATCGCAAAAACATTCGTTACTAGAAAGAGAAACAATTGTTCGCAAAATGAACGATTGTCTGAAACATCGCGGTCCAAACAACGATGGCGTTTTCTCGGATAAGCACACAACACTCGGCCATCGTCGTTTATCCATTATTGATCTAAGTGAGGAAGCAAATCAGCCTTTTTTTTCGAGCGATAAAAAACTAGCCATAGTATTCAACGGCGAGATATACAATTATCGCGAATTAAAACTTGAACTACAGCGCGCGGCACAAGGTAGCGGACATTCTACTTATTTTTTCAAAACAAACGGCGATACCGAAGTGATCTTGGCGGCATATTTACGCTGGGGAAATCAATGCCTGAATTATTTGAATGGTATGTTCGCGTTTGCCATTTATAATTTAGAAACAGGAACTGTGTTTGCGGCGCGCGACCGCATGGGCGTAAAACCATTTTATTATCACTACACTGATGAAATGTTTCTCTTCTCAAGTGAAGTGCGTGCCATCATCAAGAGCGGCGTTAAACAATTCAAGCTAAATACCGAATTACTTTCCGAATACGTACAATATCAAACTGTGCACGCGCCTCATACGCTTGTAAAAGGCGTGAAATTATTATTGCCCGGACACTATTTGGAATACATCAATTCTAAAGCCACAATAACTGAATACTGGAAGCCGGAGCATTTCGTTCAACAAAAAAATGATCTCAGTTATAAAGAAAACTGCGACAAGGTATTTGAATTGCTGAGCGCTTCCGTTCAACGTCGTTTAGTTTCTGATGTTCCTTTTGGCGCATTTCTATCCGGAGGAATTGATTCCAGCATAGTTGTTGCATTAATGAGCAAAGTTTCAAGCGAAAAGGTAAATACATTTAATGTGTCGTTTGACGAAAGTGAATTCTCGGAATCGAAATACGCGCAATTGATCGCGAAAAAATATAACACGCAACATCACGAGATCAAATTAAGTCCTAACGATTTTTTAAAAGAACTACCAAACGCATTGGATTCCATGGACCATCCTAGTGGCGATGGTCCGAATACATATATTGTTTCAAAAGCAACGAAAAACGCAGGAATTACCATGGCTTTAAGTGGCATTGGTGGCGATGAGCTCTTCGCAGGCTACGAAAACTTCAAGCGCTTAAAAGAGTTGCAGGAAAAGTGGTGGTTAAAAGCCATGCCTGGACTTGCTCTAAAATTAGGTGGAACTCTTGTGAAGAGCAGAAAAAAAAGCGTTGGGAACGAAAAGATCGCAGAGATATTAAGTCTGAATGATCATTCTTTGAAGAATATTTATCCCTTAAGCAGAAGTGTTTTTACCTCAAGCGAATTAAATAAGATCGTTAAACAAAATAATTCAGCAAACACCATTACGGAAATCGCCGGAGCAACAAAGGTGGATGATAAAAAGATCCTGGGTGCGATCTCGTGTATGGAGATCAAAACGTATTTACAAAACGTGTTATTGAGAGACACCGATCAAATGAGTATGGCCGTGGCTTTAGAAGTGCGCGAGCCTTTTCTAGATCACAAGCTAACGGAATTTGTTTTAGGGATAAACGACGAACAAAAATATCCCTCCACGCCAAAGAAATTGTTGGTAGATAGCGTTGGTGATCTGTTACCAAGAGAAGTAGTAGATCGCCCCAAAATGGGCTTTACTCTACCCTGGCAGCATTGGCTAAAAAATGAATTAAAGAGTTTTTGCGAGAACAACATTCAAAAACTAGATCAAAAACAATTGCTAAAACCAAACGCTGCCTCAAATTTGTGGGATCGATTTTTAAATAATGACCCTTTGGTAAGCTGGTCGCGAGTTTGGCATTTAGTTGTTCTGAATGATTGGATCGATAAAAATAATCTCGAACTAAATTGAGCAAACGAAAATTGACGATACTCATCGATTGGTATTTGCCGGGCACAAAAGCCGGCGGACCAGTTCGTTCAATCTACTCACTCGTTTCCCTTCTAAAAAACGATTTCCACATTCGTTTGATCACCACTAATGGCGATCTTGGATCTAGCGAAGCCTATAAAGATGTAAAGGCTAATGAATGGATCGATAAAGATGGCGTTCAGTACTTCTATTTTTCAAAAGATCATTTAACCAAAGAAAATTTACAGTCGTTATTGAATTCCATTGAAAGCGATGTCATTTATGTAAATAGCTTTTGGAGCTATTGGTTCTCTATTTTTGTCGTTGAGTTAAAAAACAAAGGTGAATTAAAAGCCGAAGTGATTTTAGCTCCCAGAGGAATGTTGGGAAAAGGTGCCCTTCAGATCAAATCACTAAAGAAAAGGATCTACATTTCCCTTTCGAAAGCGAGGAATTTTTATCGCAACATTCATTTCCACGCTACTAATCCTCAGGAAGAAAGTGACATCAAACAATTTTATTCCAAAGCGAAGATATCGGTATTACAAAATGTGAACGGTGCTTTGCCGCTTAAAGTTGAAAAGGATAAAAAGCCAGGACAATTGTCTTTATTCTATCTTTCGCGTATTTCTAAAGTAAAGAACTTACATTTTGCTTTGGAAGTTTTGAGTAAAGTTGAGAAATATGTTGTAGAATATTCCATCTACGGAAACATTGAAGATGAAAACTACTGGAAGGAATGCAAGGAGATCATTGAAAAGCTTCCTTCGCACATTAAAGTGAATTATAAAGGCGAATTAGCTTTTGATCAAATACAAGAAACGATCGCTAAACATCATTGCTTGTTCTTACCAACCACTAACGAGAATTTTGGTCACTCCATCGTGGAAAGTTTAATGAGTTCCTGCCCGGTGATCATTAGCGATCAAACACCCTGGAGTGATGTAGAGAAAAACAAGGCTGGTTACGCCTTTGACATCAATTCTACCGGCAAATTTGTAAATGCTATTGAAGGGTATGCAGCGATGAATGCAAATGACTATGCGAGCACAAGCAATTCAGCTCTGGATTATATAAGTAAAAAAATAAATCTATCTTTGATACACAAATCGTACTTCAAACTGTTCAATGGCTAAAACAGATCTTTCTAAATTCAACAACTCCTGGTTTGATACCGGCGGTAACGCGTTTAGCCGAACGCTTTGGTATTTCATTAATGCAACTGTACTGAAAGGTGCAATGCCTTTTATGGGACCGAAACGTTTTTGGTTGAGAGTTTTTGGAGCGAAAATTGGAAAAGGCGTAATCATTAAGCCACATATTTCGGTAAAATATCCCTGGAACCTGGAAGTTGGCGATCATACCTGGATAGGTGAAAATGTTTGGATCGATAATCTTGGAAAAGTAAAAATTGGCGCCAACGTTTGCATTTCTCAAGGTGCAATGATCCTGAGCGGAAATCACAATTTCAGTAAAAGCAGTTTTGATCTTATAGTAAAAGATATTGTGATCGAAGAAGGCGCTTGGCTAGGTGCAAAATCGCTTGTTTGCCAAGGCGTTACCGTTGGTTCTCACGCCGTTTTAAGTGTAAGTTCTGTGGCCTCTGAAAATCTTGAGCCGTATACTATTTATAGAGGAAATCCGGCAGTAAAAATAAAAGAGCGGGTTATAGAAAATTAAAAGAAGAATCCTTACTTTTACCCATCGATAATTCAGGAAAAATAGTCATTACCAAGACCGAAGTAACGCCTCAGGCCATTTTTGATCTTAAAGGCGGCACACTTGACCTAGATGGTAAAATTGTAGCCGAAAATCCAATTGATTTCTTTGATCGTTTGAACCGTTGGACGGAAGAATTCGCTGCCAACAGAACTTCGCAATCATTAACTGTTGGATTGCGCCTGGATTATTTCAACACAGTTGCTTCTAAATTGCTTTCTAAGTTCTTCATTAAATTGATCGCGCTTAACGCTACTATCAATTGGTATTACGAAAAAGATGATGATGAGATCAAAGAAGCCGGTGAGGATTACAAGATCATGTTGAATTACGAGATCAACATCATTGAAAGAACGTCTTAGTTCTTTTTGTAGAGTTTCTTGATCATAAGCTCGTCTCTACGATACACATCTACAAAAAATCTCAGGTTCTTGTCACTGTCTGTTTGCGCGGTATAATAGCGCACATAAATAGGCAAAGGTTTTTTTGGAGTGATCTTTTGCTGTACCGGCCGTTTTAACCATTCGTCCAAAGTATCGTAAGGCAATTTCAAAGTGTCATCCCTGATCACAAAACGCGCCATGGCATAATATTTATCCAAGCGAATGCATCCATGACTTTGATAGCGGTAGAACGTTTTGAAATAACGTTTGCTATTGGTATCGTGTAAGTAAACTCCATATTTATTATTGAAATTGAACTTACAAATCCCTAAGCTGTTGTCATCCCCTATACGCTGACGGAAACGAATTGGTAAATATTCTTTATTGTATTTCTTCCAAGGAAGTTTACCAATATTGGTCACCACTTCCCCATTTCCGCCGATCACTTCAAAATTTTTGCGACGTAAATAATTCGTATCGCGCTTCACAGCAGGCAAGATCTCTTCCCAGGCTATTTTAAAAGGAACATTCCAATAAGGATAGATGATCACGTAATTTATTTTGCTTTGCAATAACGGCGTTGGTGTTTCCGGTTTTCCAACAACCACGTTACTCAATAGTACCAATGTATCCTGCTTCTTTTTCTTCCACCATTCAAACACACGAATATTTGCCGAAGGAATATTTACCATCGCGTATTTCTCCGGGTATTTTTTTGGTTCCCAACGCCAACGCTCCAAAGCCATTTCCATTTGGCGAATGGTTTGCTCTTTGCTTAACTGCAAGGCTTGCTTGGTATATTTGCCCATTTTTCCATCCGGGTCCAGATTCATGCGCTTTTGAAATTTCTTCAGTCCTTTGGCCAATTTCAAGCTATCACTCATTTTCAAAGTATCGTTATAGTCTCCGGTTGCTGTTAGTCGATCTTTCAATTTTTGTAAAAATACAGCGGTATCAGCGATATTGAAAAACGATACTGAATCCCAATCACGAGTTTCATTATCAGTGATATATTTATGAAAAGCGTATTTAAGGAACTTGTAACCTTCATGTTGTGGTTCAAGTGAATCAAACGAGCGACGCACACATTGGTTATTCAAACCAAAACGGAGAATACTTAACCAATTGGTGTCTAATTTTGCGGGGCGCCATTCTAACAAGGCCGTATCCGGATTAAATCTTCCTTTATTAAGATGCGCGCCCATTTTCAAATACGCGTCGGTAAGCAATACTTCTGCATGCGCTATATACTCGGAAAAATAGGAACCACTTGCTTTATCAAATATTTTTGGAAGAAGCGTGTCCAATTTTCTGGCGTGATAGTCCTGGGGATATAAACCATAGTAGCGAGCGTTCTTAGCAAAAGAATACACTGTATCTCCAAGCGCTGTAAGTTTTCCCTTATCAAAAAATATAATATCCTTTCCAGGTTTAATGTTATCAAAGAACATCACACTTTGCAACGTGTCGTTGTCATACACTAATAATGTATCTCCAACAGTTTTCTTTAGGATCTCTTTATACGATTCAAGCGTTGTTTTATTGACATCCTCCGGCTTTTTTACAACAACATTCTTTACCGCTTCCTTCTTTTCCTCTTCATTTTGGCATGAAAAGAGCACGAAGAACGTTATTAGAGTTCCAAAAAATAAAAAAGCACCTTTTTGGGGTGCCTCTTTAAATATATATTTTATCTTCCTCTCCATTCAACAGCACAAAGTGCCACTATTAATGATGAGCTTCTTCTTTATGTTCAGTTTTTGCAGCTGTTGAATCAGTTACTTCAGGTTTAGAAGTATTCACCGCAGCAGAATCAGTACTTGCTTCATTTGCATGCTCTTCTTTCACATCACCCATATGAGCGGCTTTGTTATCGCCACCACCATGGTGCCCACCTTTTTCGCATTGTTCCATGCATTCCTTCGAACATTTTTCATCTTTACAGCAGCACTCGCCGTGTTTCGGATCTCCAATACTCACTAACATGACAATTATGAAAACAATAACAGCCCCAAAGATCAACGGTACTGTAAATGACACAGGCTTTTTTTCGCTTGAGTGATGATCATTATGATCGTGATGATTTCCCATAGGTTTTGAATTAATTTGTACGAAAATACTGCTTTAAATCAATATTTAAAATATTAGTGTTTAATAAATTTAAGGTTCAGTTGTTGATTACTTCCGTTTAACTGCAAATGGTATAGCCCCGGAGCCAATTTTTCAACGTTTAGCTCCTGTTTTCCGTCAATAACAGTCATTTTTTCCACGCTCATTACCTGCTTTCCATTAAGATCAAAGATCGCGGCCCCAACGATCGCATCGTTCATAGTAAACACCAATTTATCGGAAACCGGGTTTGGATAGATGCTAAAACCACCCTCTTTTTGCAAATCAAGTACCGAAACCAGGCTGCGAGCCACGTCCCTGTATTTTATTTCGGTAACTGTAAAATTGGCTCCTACTAAATTCCCATTCACTTCTAAAAAAGGGATCTTTGATGACGCTGTTAGCCACTGATAACTGCGCTGATTATTTGGAAACCCGAACGGAATGGGCACGATGGTATTTTTGATAGAATCCATTGAATACTGCGTTGTGACCAATCGCAAACACGCTGCTGTTCCATAAGGCGTTGTAACACTTCCCCAGCCATCTACTTTTGTAACACGATGTCCGGTTTTTGAATATTGGATAGGAATAAGCGTTGACGAACTCGTTGAATACTTGAATGAAGTACTATCGTATTGCGGATAAGACATAGGGAAAATATACAATTCATCCTTATCCGAATAATAAGAAGGCACGGGAATACTGCTGAACGTCATTCCTGCTCCATCTACCACATAGGCATTCACCGGACTCGTTTGCTTCTTGTAAAAATTGTAGTAATTGGTAATAGTAAGCGGTCCTGCCCCAAGTGTATCAGCGATTTTTTCTCCGTACTCGCTTGGTGAGAGAAAAAAGAAGGCGTAAGGAGTTAATAATCCTAGTTTATAAGAACGCACACCTTGGCGCACGGGAACCAATGTGCTGTAATTCCAATTAAAATTTGTGCCGGTTTGTGTATAATTAATGGCCGTTGTTAATTGCGCAACGCTATATCTTAACGTATCGTTATTAGCGGGAAAATTGGCGCTTGTTAAACTAATTGGCGACTGCGCATAATTGGCAGATGAGATTACCAGAGCTATGAAAAAAATAAAAAATACCCTCATTTTATAGTAAATTTAGTGCTTAAATATACTAAAAAAACAAGCCGGCGTTATATATAAATATCATCTTGCTAGGTAGGGGTAAATATTTGGTTTTATTGATCGTGATGGCTTGGGGCCTAATTGCGAGCGCTCAGAATTTTGATCTAAAACTAATGAACGAACGCGATCTGCCGCTTAAAAAGATCAATTACAAAAAACATCATGCATCTCTATACTCGGCGATCAAAGAATTAGACAATGTCGTTCTTTATTTTCAAAGCAAAGGATACATACTTGCCAAAGCCGATACTTCGGAAAAAACCACGACTTCTCTTTCGGTGATCATCAACGCCGGAAAACAACTTAAATGGGCCAAGTTGAAAATGGGAAATTTAAATCCTTCGCTAGCTTCAAAAATAGGCTTTAGTGAAAAATTATATCTGCAAAGATCCTTTAGCGCCAAACAAGTATCTCAATTGAAAGAGAAAATTGTGACGTATTATGAGAACAATGGTTATCCGTTTGCCAGTGTTCGCCTGGATAGCGTGTTGATCGACGATAACGTGTTAAGCGCTACATTGGACGTTCGTAAAGACCATTTTTTTAAACTGGATTCGGTGGTGGTAGTTGGAAACGCGAAATTAAATTCGAAATTTTTGCACCGTTATAGTTCCGTTTACCCTGATAAGCCTTATAATGAACAAGCCATTCGCGGTATAAGTCAGCGTTTGATCCAATTGCCTTTTATTTCACAAACGCGCTCGCCCGAAGTTCGTTTGACCAACCGTATCAATAAAGTTTATTTATTTCTCGACAAAAAGAAAGCTACTCAGTTAGATGGAATTGTTGGTGTGCAGCCAAACACCACTACCGGAAAAACTGTATTGACCGGAAATGTAAAAATAAAATTACTCAATGAAATACTGCATAACGGGGAAACATTTGATCTGGAATGGCGCAGATTGCAGGCGCAAACCGTGGATTTCAAAGGGAAATTGATCTATCCGTATATGTTCGGATCCTCGTTTGGAAGTGATTACTCTATTAAGATCTACAAAAGAGATACATCATTTATCGACATCAACAACGATCTTGGTGTGCAATATTATTTCTCGGGACTGAATTATATCAAATTAGGGGTCAAACAAAGAACATCTAATATTATTTCCACTTACGGATTGCAAAACGTAACCGTACTTCCGGATTATGCCGACGTAAGCACGCAACTGAATGGCTTCGGTATTTTTTATGAGGATCTGGATTACAAATTCAATCCCCACAGGGGAATTTCCATAACGATGAATGCATCTGCGGGAAATAAAAAAGTGCGAAAGAACCCCAAGATCAACGACGCAGCTTATAATAACATTACTTTAAATTCGGCACAGTACATGTACGACGCGAATATTAGCGGCTATTTGGATCTTGGCAAGAACAATGTGTTGAAATTAGGACTACAAAGCGCTTCGATCTTTGGAAGCGCTCCCTTATTCGCGAATGAATTGATCCGTATCGGCGGACTTAGAACCCTAAGAGGATTTGATGAGGAAAGTATTTTTACTTCGTTTTATACCATAGGTACGATTGAATATCGATTTTTGTTCGCGCAGAATTCGAACATCATTGTATTTACCGAAGGTGCTTTCTATGAAAAAAATGGTTTTAATACCTACGTTAACGATACACCCATCAGCGTTGGAACCGGCATTAACTTTGAAACAAAAGCCGGAATCTTGTCTATAAACTATGCTATTGGAAACCAATTTGGTAATGGTTTCGACGCAAGGAACGGGAAGATCCATTTTGGGTTAACGGCTTTGTTTTAGATGCTTTCGTTTCCATCATAAATTCACTATATTTGTTAGAAACAAACACCTATGAAACGACTTTTGCTCTTAGCTCTTGTTCTCGAGAGTTGTTTTGCCTTCGCACAAACTTATCCCTCTCAAAATATTAGTCTTGTTAGTCACATCGATCCACAGTCCACTGTTGGTATCGGAACCGATAACCGAAAATATTCCGGCTGTTGGGGCTGGCACCAGGCAGGTAAAGGAAAAGAATACGGAATTGTTGGTAGCAGTGCCGGCGTTTTCTTTATTGACATTAGCGCTCCCGCAACGCCAACCGTTTGTGATTATGTTGATGGAAAACATGGTTGTACCTGGCGCGAAATAAAAACGTATCAAAATTATTGCTATGTAGTGAGCGATGATGCCGCACCAAATCAATTTCAGATCATCGATATGCAATACTTGCCGGATAGCGTTCACGTAGTGCATAACGGAACAACGTATTTTGAAAGAGGTCACACTATTTGGATAGATAAAGACAAAATGTACATTGGATCGGAGACCAAACTTGGTGGCGCGTATAATTCCATGATGCTTTACAGCTTGGCTACACCTACAAATCCAACATTTTTACGATCACTTAATACAGATGCATCCTTTATTGGAACAGTTCACGATATGTTTGTGAATAACGATACGGTTTTTGCTTCTTGTGGTAATACAGGGTTGTACATGTTCAAGTATAATAGCGGCACCAATAATTTTGTGCAATTGGGTTCTTATACAAATTACAACGCGAGCAGCGCGTACAATCATTCAGGATACATTACGCCAAATAAAAAGTACTTTGTTTTTGCCGACGAGGTCCCCGGATCGCTTCCGCTTCGTATGCTCGATATTCAAAATATTGCAAACCCCGTTCTAACCAGTACCTTCAATGCACATCCGGCCACCACACCGCACAATCCTTATATAGTAAGCAATAAATGGCTTTTGGTAAGTTCGTACATGGATGGCTTGAATTTCTTTGATATCTCCAACCCTGCTAACGTAACGCTTGGCGGTTATTTTGATTCTCATCCTCAGTCAGGATTTAATACAGGCGATTACAGTGGTGGGCCATACCGGGGAAACTGGGGCGCGTATCCATACTTCCCAAGCGGATTAGTGCTGATGCTGGATATGCAAAACGGAGTTTTTGTTTTAGACCCAAGCGCCTTGTACACAGTGATTGGCGTGAATGAAAATAAAACCATTGAAAAATTCATGAACCTCTATCCAAATCCTGCAACCAATCGCGTAAAGATCATGACAAACATTAACGAAGAAGCTGAATTGAATATCACGAATATGTTGGGACAAGTTGTGATGAAAAAGAACTATTCTAATTTTAGCAGCTGTGATCTTGATGTTTCAGTCTTGTCAAGCGGAACTTATTTCATTAATTTAAAAACTAACAATTCATCTTTTACCAAAAAATTGATCGTCAACACCTACTAATATGATTAAAAAATTACTTTTTGTTTTAACGATAATAGCGTTCGGAAAAATCAAGGCCCAGGTATATGGCGCAAATAATTTTTCTCTTTGCAGTGTTATCAATCCCGGAACGTATACTACGTCTTACGGCACAAAATATTCAGGTTGCTGGGGATGGTACCAAGCGGCCAAGAATCGCGAATATGCGATCGCAGGGTCGGCCGGAGGAACTTATTTTGTGGATGTAACAAATCCTTACAGCCAGGTTGTATGTGATTTTGAACCTGGAAAGATCACTGGAACTGTTTGGCGCGAAATAAAAACGTATCAAAACTTTTGTTATGCAGTAAGCGACGACGGAGGTCCTAACAGTTTTCAGATATTCGACATGCAATATTTACCTGATAGCGTTCATAAAGTTTACGATTCTCAAGCAAAGTTCAAACGCACGCACGCGCTTTGGGTTGATAAGAGTTTTTTGTATTGTTCAAGCGTTACTTATAGCGATAATACCACGTCCACGTTGAATATTTATAGCTTAGCAACGCCCACAAATCCCACGCTTGTTCGAAAACTTAATCAGGATGCCGCGTTCATTTCAAATGTACATGATACCTATGCGAACAATGATACCGTATTTGTATCAGCAGGAAATTCGGGCTTATATTGTTTTACTTTAACGCCACCCAGTTACTCATTCACACAAGTTGGCTCACTTACAACCTATCCCGGGTCGGGATACAATCATAGTAGCGCTATCACACCAAACAAAAAAACACTTGTGATGATGGACGAAGTACCTGCGGGGTTGCCAATAAAAGTGATCGATGTACAAAATTTATCCAACATGCAAGTATTGGCTACTTGCAATCAATACACTAACGCAAGTGCTACGCCTCACAATCCATTCATGTACAATGATTCTTTGTGTTTCGCGGCAAGTTATTGCGATGGATTACAATTATGGAATATAAAAAATCCGAACGCTCCTTTTCTTCAAGGATATTTCGACACCCATCCTCAAGCAGGAGGGAATGTAAATAATTATCCTGATCCTTACGATGGTTTATGGGGATTGTACCCATGGCTACCAAGCAAGAACGTGATCGCGGTTGACGAACAGAACGGGATCTTTGTTTTAAAAAGCAACTTGATCATGCCTCCTAATACATCAACAGAAACTATTATCCCTCCAACAGGAATTGGAACCAGCACCGGTTCAGCTTTGCCAACAACTATTCAGCAAATAGATTATTCGCAAAATATTATGATCAGTCCAAATCCGGCTAATGCTTCGGTATTCCTCATCCTTTCTGATGTAGCATCAAATCAAAATATAACTTTTGAGATGTTCGACATCAAAGGACAATTGGTTGTCAAACAAAATTTATCTGAAGCAAAAAGCGCGGGGCCAAATCATAAAGAGATCAATACCTCGCAATTGGATAATGGCGTTTACTTTGTGCGTTTAAGCACCGGTAAAACCGTTATCAAGAACACCAAACTCATTGTAGCACACTAATTCATTATGTTCAATTCCAAAAGTATCATTGGCGTTATTGGCAGCGGGGCCATGGGCAGCGGCATAGCGCAAGTAGCATCCACTGCAGGGCACAAGGTTCTAATTTTCGATTCCAATAAAGATGCTCTCGCCAAAGCAAAAACTAATTTAGCGAGCGGTTTATCAAAATTAGTTGAGAAGCAAAAGATCACAGAAGAGAAAAAGAATTCAGTTATCTCTAACATTAGTTTCTGTGATTCATTAAAAGACATGGCTTCATGTGATCTTGTAATTGAAGCGATCATAGAAAAACTAGAGATCAAACAACAGGTATTTTCTGAATTAGAAAAATTAGTAAAAAACGAATGCGTGCTCGCTTCTAACACCTCTTCTTTATCAATCACATCTATTGCATCTGCAGTTACGCGTCCACAAAACGTCATCGGAATTCACTTTTTTAATCCTGCAACTTTAATGCCTTTGGTAGAGATCATTCCGGGAGTTGCAACATCGCCAAACATTACCGGTCCTGTAAAACAACTCATCGATTCATGGGGAAAAGTTACAGTAATTGCAAAAGACACTCCGGGGTTTATTGTGAATCGCGTGGCGCGTCCGTTTTATAGCGAAGCCCTACGCATAGCCGACGAACAAATAGCAGATTACGCTACCATTGATTGGGCCATGCGCGAAATTGGAGGATTTAAAATGGGCCCTTTTGAATTAATGGATCTTATTGGTCACGATGTGAATTATGTTGTAACAGAAACTGTATGGCAACAATTTTATTTTGATCCGCGTTTTAAACCATCGCTCACGCAAAAACGTTTATTGGAAGCAAAATTTTTAGGTCGCAAAACCGGACGAGGATTTTATGACTACAGTGAAGGAGCTACGATGCCTCAACCAAAAAAAGATGAGAAATTAGGCCGACAAATTTATAGCCGTATTATTTGTATGCTTATTAATGAAGCTGCCGACACTTTGTACATGGGCATTGCTAGTCGTGAGGATATAGATATGGCCATGACCAAGGGCGTAAATTATCCTAAGGGATTGCTTAAATGGGCCGACGAAATTGGCGTGAAAAACGTGGCTAAACAACTCATGGATCTGTACCAAACCTATGAGGAAGACCGCTACCGTACCTCCATCCTTTTGAAGCAGTTGGTAGTGAATAATGGGGGCTTTTATTAGGTCATAAGGCCCCTCCACTCATTGGGTAAGGGTAAATTTGGATTTTATAGGAATTTTAGCTAAATTTGAGTAATTCTAAACATCATGAAAAAGCTCAGTATATTATCTTTAGCCTGCGTAACTGTCGCAGCCTTAGTGTTTTTTGCTTGTAGTAAAAAATCTCAGGACGATACCATTAAGCCTACTTATAAAGATCAGGCAACTGGAACAGGTGGAAATCCTAATGCAGGTAATGCAACTCAAACAGGTAGTGTACCTATTACTAATCCGGCTTCCGAAAATTCAAGCTTGAATTGTGGTGGCGCCGGTTGGAATAACCCTTCTTGTGCTTCTTCAGGTAGCTTAACTCTTCAAGGTGTAAGCGGATCAGTGAAAGTAACTTTGTCATTCAATACAATTCCTGTTACAGGACAATATAACGTAAGTAGCGTATCTGGTCCGTCAAACGTTCAGGTGGTTGTTGAAAATGCTCCTGGTCAACCTTCGGGCGTGAACTGGTATGGTAAAACAGGCGTGGTGAGTGTGAACTCAAGTACATCTTCTATCAATGCAACATTTACAGGAATTCAATGTGTTCAATCAAACTTCAACTTCCCAGTTGTAAGTGTGAGTGGAAACGTGGGATGTAACTAATCATATTATAACAAAAAAGAAAAGCCCGCAAATTGCCGGGCTTTTTTTATTTTTATACCGTGCATAAACTAAAGCGTTTACTTGTAAAACTCCGTGGCCTGTATCAATTGGATATGCGCGCGCTTGGGCTGATGCGAATTGGCGTTGCACTAGTAGTGATCAGCGATATTATTATCCGTTGGCAAGACCTTAGCGCTTTTTTTACCGATGATGGCATTTGGCCAACCAAACTCATTCACAATTTTGGCTGGCAAAAAGGCTATTGGTGCTTTCATGAACTCAGTGGTGGTTATGGATTAGCGACAGCTTTATTTTGTATTCATTTACTGTTTGCTATTGGCTTATTGCTTGGATACAAAACGCGCTTGTGTACAATTTTAGTTTGGATCTTCACCGTCTCTCTCCATAATCGCAATATGTTCATTCTTCAATCAGGCGATGATCTTTTACGCATCACCTTGTTTTGGGCAATGTTCATGCCATGGGGAAATGCCTTATCAATGGATGCTAAAAAATATTCAACAAAGGAATATTATACAGGGCTAGCCGCGTTCGGTTATCTCATGCTGATATCTTCGGTTTATATTTTTACGGTGTTTTTAAAGAACAGCAGCGAATGGCATGGTGACGCAAGCGCGGTGTATTATGCTTTAAGTTTGGATCAATTACGTTTGCCGCTGGGCGATATCATTTACAAACATCCGCATTTGATGCAATTCCTTACCAAAGCGGTTTACACTGTAGAGGTAATTATTCCCATTCTTCTTCTCTTTCCAACTCGAAACAAATGGGTAAAGTTGGCCGCGTTCGTATTGATCACTTGCTTACATATTGGAATTGGTTCAACCTTGTACGTAGGCTTATTTTGGATCATTAATATAACCACCGCGTTAGCAATTCTACCACCGGCATTCTTAGATCAATTCAAGTTCCTTTGTATTTCCAACGCGCAAAAAGTACAACGTCAGATCTTTTCGGCAACCAAACATGTTGTGAATATTTTTTCGGCGGTCATTATCGCATTATGTCTCATCATGAATTTAAGTTATATGCCTTGGTTTGGATACGAACTGGATAAGCCAATAAAAGTTGTGATCAATGTGTTACGACTGAATCAATTTTGGGGTATGTTCTCGCCGCATATCATGAAAGAGGACGGATGGCTACTTCACGAGGGTTACACTTCTGAAGGAAAACTGTGGGATCTGTACTACGACCTTCCTTACATCTATTCCGAAAAGCCGGAACATTTGGTTAAGAATTTTAAAAGCGATCGCTGGCGAAAATTAGTTGAGAATATGCAGCGCATCGAGTACACCTTCTTGCGGCCACGCTATTGCAAATACTGGCTTAAGAAATGGAATAAAGAGCATCCGGAAAATCAAATGGAAAGTCTGGATCTCATCTTCTTCATGGAAGCAAGCGACGCCATGTACAAAACAAAACCAATAGATCGACAGAAATACAGTTTTTGTACGATCCATGACGATGGGCAATAGTTGGATGATAAAAAATTACATGAAACACCTGTTCAAAGCAAAACGCGGCGGACACGGCGTGCACTCCCCTTTTGTGTACAAGCTTACTGAGAACGTTTTAAATAATCAACATCATTTTTACGCCTTTGAGGAGTTGAGTAAATTAAGAAAAGAACTTCTGCAAAACGAAACCGAATTAAGCATTGATGACATGGGAGCCGGTTCTCAAAAATTGTCGGCCTCAAAACGAAAAGTAAAAGACATTGCCGCGCACGGCATAAGTTCTCAACGCCAGGCAGAATTTTTATTCAGACT
The DNA here is from genome assembly GCA_044229315.1 of Bacteroidia bacterium. GTDB lineage: Bacteria > Bacteroidota > Bacteroidia > B-17B0 > Aurantibacillaceae > Aurantibacillus. The sequence goes on along the minus strand of JBGATG010000006.1, from coordinate 141,848 downwards.
TTGCACGTATTTAAAATGCAAAACTATTATCGAATTAGGAACATCCGTTGGTTTAACAACACTGTATTTAAGTCACACCGATGCCAGTTCAAGTATTTATACTTTAGAAGGAAGTGCTGAACTTGTGGATTTCTCAAAAGATCTTTTCAAGACAAACAAACGTAACAACATTACATCTATACAAGGAAATTTTGATCAAACGCTTCCAAAACTATTATCAGAATTAAAGAATTTTGATCTACTGTACATTGATGGAAATCACACTTATGGCGCAACGCTTCGCTATTTTAAATTGGCTTTAGAAAAAATAACGCCGGATTCCATGATCATTTTTGATGATATTTATTGGAGCAAAGATATGACAAAGGCCTGGGAGGAGATCAAAGAACATTCGGCGGTTAAGTTAAGCATCGACTGTTTTTATTTTGGGGTGATCTTTTTTAGGAGTGAGCAAAAACAAAAAGAGCATTTTAAACTTTACATTTAAAATGCTCTTCCATTATTATTAAGCGATTCTTTAGAAAATAGAACCGATCACGTGCATCAGTTTCTCAACTTGACTATGCCACAACAATTTCGCGGATTCCTGATCAGCTTTTGTTTCAGCAAAGTCAGTCACCATTAACGAAATGTCATTGGTAAGATCATCGCGTTGAATACGGAATTCAAAATAACTTCCGTCGGTTTTATCTACCCATTGGTAACGTGCCAATTGATTATCGATGGTTTTTAATAAGCGTGCTTGTTGCATTTGTCCGTCCCAAATGAACGTGTAAATACCATTTCGGATATTCACATCATCACAGAACCATTCTGATAAACCACTAGCGGTAGAGAAAAATTCATATAGCATTTCTGGCGATGCGCGGAATGCGAATTCCATTTCAAATTTACCGTTAGGTTCTTTTTCAACCTTTACCGCGTACGCACCTTGTTTTTTTACAGGATTGGTGATCGAGCTTGTGATCGAAGCGATCTTTGAAGCAGATAATTCAGGAACTTCTGTTTTTGGGATCGTGTTCATGATCGCCAAAACTTCGTTCTTATCTTCCTTAGCAGCTGCTGCAATTTCTTTTTTGGTTGCCGGTTTCTCTTCAACCTGCTTTGCTACAACAACTTTCTTTTCAAGAATTTTCGGAATTTCCTTTTTGATCTCTTTAACCGCAACAACCTTTACAGGCTTAGCCTCTTTTTTGATTTCTTTTTTTACTGGTTTTGAAGGTTTTACCGCTTTTTTTGGAGCTACTTTCTTTTTCGCTACAACTTTCTTAGCCACCTTCTTTTTCACGGGCGCTTTTTTAGCCACTTTTTGTGCCGATTTTTTGGCAGCAGGCTTCGCCGACTTCTTGCTTTTTTGAGCAGAGCCCTTTGCTTTACCTGACGAACCTTTATTTTTCTTCGACATACCCTTGAAATTTTCGGAAATGTATCAAAAATTTCCCTTCTGGGCAAATAAAGGGCTAAATATATTTGTATGGTAAAAAGGGGTTTTGAGTGGTAAAAGCGAACTCACCAGAAGCATAAAACCCTCATAGTGAGGGTTTTAATTTAGTAGCGGAATCGGGAGTTGAACCCGAGACCTCAGGGTTATGAATCCTGCGCTCTAACCATCTGAGCTATCCCGCCGAATTTGGGCTGCAAATATATAAATTATCCTATTAATACCATACAATTTTAGGCTATATCCGTTTTGTTCAATCACTGGTGGCATAAATTCGATAAATGGTTCATGTTCTATCGAATGAATGGTTTAAATTTATAGCAACAACTCTGATCATGACCAACAAATTTACTTTTAGCATT
>JBGATG010000006.1:132934-139983 GCA_044229315.1 Bacteroidia bacterium | reverse complement strand
ATCTCAATGTCGTTCGCAAAAACGGTTCCGGTAACTAATGCCGAGCTTGTTGTCGGCAACTTCATTAAACAAACCACGGGCGAAAATTCTCCGAACTTGAAATTAGTGCACACAGCAAAAACTTCAAAGGGATTGGCGGCATTTTATGTATTTGACCTCAACAACTCACACGGTTTTGTGATCGTGAACGCTGAAGATGCAGGTAAACCTATTATTGGTTATTCAACTTCCGAACATTTTTCACTTCCTGTTCCGGGCTCTAACCTTGACTATTGGTTAGACAGAAGAACTGAAGAAATTGAGCATTTACAATTCAACCACATTGAAGCAAATTCAGCTATCGTAAAAATGTGGGATTCATATATTAATGGACTTCCATTAAAAGATCAACAACGTACTACAGTAACAAACACAGTTTCGCCATTGCTCTCAACATTATGGAATCAATCTCCTTATTACAATGATCTTTGTCCGGGCGGATCAGTTACAGGTTGCGTTGCAACTGCTATGGCGCAGATCATCAAGTATTGGTCTTATCCTTTACACGGTACAGGACAAAGTTCTTATAACGAAAATGATTACGGGCCACTGAGCGCGAATTATGCCATGGCAACCTATATTTATTCGTTGATGCCAAATGCTTTGTCTGGATCAAATGCAGAAGTTGCTCAGTTAATGTCTCACTGTGGAATTAGCGTAAGTATGGATTATTCTCCGGGCGGAAGCGCTGCTTGGGTAATTTGTAGCGACAATCCTATTTCAGCGCAAAATTCTTATACAGCTTATTTTGGCTACGATCCAAATTCGATTCTTGGCGTTTATCGTGATGATTACAGCACACCTAATTGGCACACCATGATCAAAAATGATCTTGAGATCGGACGCCCAATTCAATATGCAGGATTTGGTAATGACGGTGGCCACACCTGGGTTTTGGATGGTGTTGACGCAAACAACATGTATCACATGAATTGGGGTTGGGGCGGAAGCGCGAATGGATATTTTGATATTGACGTATTGAATCCAAATGGAATGGATTTTTCTTGGGGGCAACAAGGTTTGTTTGGAATTGTTCCAAATGCTACGCAAGCAGTTGATGCGGGCGTTATGAGCATCACGCCAAATAATATTGTTTGCAACGCGGGGACAATTAATCCGGTAGTGAAAATTCGCAACTATGGTATCAATAATCTTACGTCTTGCTTGATCAATTATAAAATTGACAATCAAAATTATCAGCAAATGACCTGGAATGGTTCTTTGGTAACAGGACAAACTGCAACCATCGCTTTAACAGGAAATAATTTTTCGGCAGGTTTGCACACCTTTATTTGTAATACCAGTAATCCGAACAATGGGGCTGATCCAAATTTAAGTAACGATCAAAGTGTTTCTTCTGTTGGATTGATCGCTGGAGATCAATTGCCATTAGTAGAAGGTTTTGAAACACAAACAGCAAACGATCATTTTGGAGTTGTTCCTTCGCAGGGATCCGATTGGTCTTTGATCAGCGGTGTTGCATCAGGTGGAACGAAGTGTTACAAAATTGATAACCTCAACAACACGCCTGGAAACATCAGTGTATTGCAAGGTTTAACTGATTATGACCTATCGTGGTGCGGTGCGGCACAAATCACCTTCAAAGTTGCTTACAAACAAAAAACTGCGAGCAGCATGGATAAATTGAAATTAGAAGTTTCAAATAATTGCGGTAAAAATTGGCTTACACGTTGGTCAAAACAAGGAGATCAGTTAGCAAGCACATCTGTTGTTTCTGCTACGCCATACAATCCTTCGGCTACGGAGTTTGTACAATACACAGCCACTGTTCCATTTTATCCAAGCGCTATTTTCCGTTTTGTTTTTGAAGCAGACGCGAGTGATCCTGGAAATAATGTGTTCCTTGATGACATCAATTTGTTTGATCCAACTGTGGGAATTCAAGAAACTGATCTTAAAATGAGTTTGAATTTGTATCCAAATCCTGCCAAAGAAAAAGTAACTATTGAATGTAATTCTCTGGAATCTCATCAAGTGAACATAGAAGTAATTGATGTTCTTGGGAAAAAAGTTGCAAGCATTGACAAAGGAAAAGTTGATGCAGGTTCTCATGATTTTGAACTCACAACAAGTTCTTACAAAAGTGGCGTTTACTTTGTGAGCATTTCTATCGACGGAAATCGCATGGTAAAACGACTTGTAGTTCAAAATTAATTCTCTGTATGAGGTTTTTACTAAGCTTCATTTTAATTTCATTTCAGTTTTCTTCGTTCGCGCAGGCGTTCACAAGAGGCGATAGCTTACGCGGGCAATTGAACAATGCCCGCAATTGGTGGGATGTTGTATTTTATGATCTTCATATAAAGGTTGACGACAACAGCCGTTCGCTCACGGGAAAAAACACCATTTATTTTAAAAGCTTAAAACCCGGAGCAAATTTCCAGATTGATCTTCAAAACCCAATGAAGGTTGACAGTTTTATTTTCCATTCTAGAAAACTGGAAGGAAAAAATGAGTTTAATGCCTGGACCTACAGATTGGATGCAACGCAAGTAAATCCTACAAAAGATTCGGTTACTGTTTACTATTCGGGTATTCCACGCAAGGCAAAATTGGCGCCTTGGGATGGAGGAATGGTTTGGGCAAAAGACAAACAAGGACGTAAGTGGATAAATGTTGCTTGCCAGGGATTAGGCGCTTCTGTTTGGTGGCCTTTAAAAGATCATCAAAGCGATGAACCCGACAATGGCATGAGAATTAATTTGACGGTGAACGATAGTTTAACAGCGATCTCTAATGGGAATTTAGTGAGATGCATTTCAAATAAAGACAAAACAAAAACCTGGACCTATAGCGTAACTAATCCGATCAATTCTTACGATGTGAGTATGTATTTAGGGCAATACGTTATCCTAAAAGACAGCTTTGAAGGAAGGAATGGCAAACTAAAAACGGAATACATTGTTTTGGATTACAACAAAAATAAAGTTGACAGTTTATTGAAACCCGATACGCGTAATATGCTAAAGAGTTTTGAATATTGGTTTGGTCCCTACCCTTTTTACGAAGATGGGTTTAGATTAGTGGAAAGTAATTTTCTTGGGATGGAGCATCAAAGCGCGGTGGCTTACGGAAATAAATTTCGCAAAGGGTATATGGGAGCTGATCGCTCGGGAACCGGAATTGGAATGCTTTGGGATTTTATCATTATTCACGAAAGCGGCCATGAATGGTTTGGAAATAACATCACCACAAAAGACATTGCAGATATGTGGGTGCATGAAGGATTTACAACCTATTCCGAAGTTCTCTTTATTGAATCCATGTGGGGAAAAGATTCGGCGAGTAAATATGTACGCGGTTTAAGAAAAAGCATTATGAATAATGTTCCTATCATCGGAAATTACGATGTGAACAGCGAAGGAAGTGGCGATATGTACGATAAAGGTGCGAACATGATCCACACCATAAGACAAGTGATCAATAACGATTCGCTCTTCCACGAAATACTACTTGGCTTGAATAGAGATTTTGCAAAGAAAACTGTGACCACAAAAGAAATTGAAGATTACATTTCCAAAAAAAGTGAAATGGATCTGAAGCCGATCTTTGATCAGTATCTAAGAACTACCAAAATCCCCAAATTAGAATATAAGATAAAGAAAAAACATTTTTCTTACAAATGGATAAATTGCAATCCGGATTTTTACATGCCGGTAAAAGTAAAAATTAATGGTAACGAAGTTTGGTTAAGGCCGGTAGCAAAAGAGCAAGTGATCACACAGAAAGAAAAAATCAAAACCGTGGAAATTGATCCGAATTTCTACGTTAAAAAAGAATTAAGGCTTAAGTAATTTCAAAAGTCCTGCGGTAAGCATTAGTTTCTCATGCTTATTGAAATCAAAATACACGATCACATCTTCTCCCCTGGCGCATAGTTCATTTTCCTGGTTATAAATATCGTGCTCCAAAATGAAGCTGGTGTTCTTGGTTTCTTTAACCATGGTTTTAACGGCAATATTCCCCGGATAAAATAAAGGTTTGTAAAAAAGAATGCTTGTTGCGGCAACCATAAATCCTATTTTATGATCCTCGTAACTTTTCACGATCCCAACCTTCTCCATAAAATTCACGCGCGCAGCCTGTATGTATTTTGCGTACGTCACGTTGTTCACATGGCCAAAAAGGTCCATTTCGCTCCAGTCTATTCTCAATTTTAGTTCCATAGCTAGTTAAAATGTGGTATTATTTCAGTTAAACAATGTACTTGTGTAGTTGCCCCTCGCTTACTCTTTTGCGGATTGTACCAAATGGTTTGCCAGCCCGCGTTCTTAGCGCCTTGAATATCCGTATCAAAATTATCTCCTATCATTAAACACTCTTTTTGCGTGGTTTTTCCTTGTGTTTCGGCTGCTCTGAAAATTTCGATGTTTGGTTTATTGTGACCTATTTCTTCGCTAATAATAATCAGATCAAAATATTTCCCAAGATCACATTGCTTCAATTTGATGTGTTGAATTTCTTTGAATCCGTTAGTTATCAAGTGTAATTTGTAATTTTTTTGAAGCGTTTCCAATAACTCGATAGCTCCTTTTTTAAGCTCCTTACCGTAAGGTGATCTTTGCAAATACGATTCTGAAATGAACCAACTTAGGTCAAAATCATCATACCCAAATTGCAGGAAAGTTTCGTGAAAACGGCGTTTACGCAATTCATCTTTGGTGATCTTCTTTGAATTATACAGTTGCCACAATTCCCCATTCTTCTTTTTGTAAGCAGTGAAATACGTATAAAAATCATTTTGCAATTTGTTCTTCAGATCCTTCTCCTCAAATAATTCCGACAAAATGCGTTCCGAATTTTTTTCAAAATCCCAAATGGTATCATCCAGATCGAAAAAAATATGTTTTAAATATTGTTTCTGTACCATCAGATGACGTTTCCAAAAAAATAGAATAACAAGTAAAGCGCGATACTCCAAAATACAACCGCCCCATTCAAATACATGATCACTTTGAATTTATCTTTGTAAAAACGTTCGGCAATGAACGCTCCAACTGGAATTCCCGGAAAAATTGGCGTAATAAATGCCAATCCCACCAAACCAAATCGCTTTTTTATTTTGATAATGCGTCGATTTGTTTTGGTAAAAATTTTCTTTTTCGCAAACAATTGTTTTTTATCCTTGTAACGATCCCACCATTTTAAAATAGCAGCACTAAAATAGGTGAACAGTACATTTGAGAAACAACCCGACGTAACGGTCACCACAAACACCTTAAAAAAATTGTATTTGAAAAGAATGATAGCGCTGGGCATGCCTATTTTTCCGAAGAAAAAAATGCAGGAAACGAATACCGTGAATATCTTTAAAACATCGTTCAAATCCAGAACCTAAATTTAGGCTTTTATTTCCTTATTTATCAGGGTTTTATACTGTTATAAACTAGGTTAATAAATTGGTTTAGGTGAAATAAAATTACTAAATTTACGCCCCAGCTAACAAACCAAAAAAACACAAAATATGTCAACAACAACAGTTAAGACAGAATCGCACCACGAGAGTATGTTTGAGGCGGTTTTGGCCCGCCTAAATAACGCAGCCAAATTAATGAGTTTAAGTGATGATGTTCTACAGGTTCTCCGCAATCCTGCTAAGCAGGTGAAGGTGAGCCTTCCAATAATGATGGACAACGGAAAGATCCAGGTTTTTGAAGGATACCGTACCGTTCATTCTACGCATCTTGGTCCAAGCAAAGGCGGTATTCGTTATGCAATGGACGTTAATGCGGATGAAGTTATGGCTTTGGCTGCATGGATGAGCTTTAAATGTGCCGTTGCAAATTTACCTTACGGTGGTGCAAAAGGTGGAATTAAATGTGATCCACGCGCTATGAGCGTTGGTGAGTTAGAAAGATTGAGTCGTGCGTACGCGAAAGCAATGAAAGATGTATTTGGCGTAAATCGCGATATCCCTGCTCCTGATATGGGAACAAGCGGAAGAGAAATGGCTTGGATCGTTGACGAGTACAACAAGATCACAGGTGAAGATTCTCCGGGTGTTATCACAGGTAAACCGGTTTCTATTGGTGGATCATTAGGTCGCGATGCTGCAACAGGTCGTGGTGTAATGGTGAATACACTTTGTGCTTTGAAAAAAATGAATTTAAAAGCCAACGAAGTAACCGCGGTAGTTCAAGGTTTTGGTAATGTAGGTTCACACGCGGCGCGTTTATTGGCAGAAAAAGGTGTGAAAATCGTTGGAATTGGTGATCACACTGCTTCGTTCTATAACGAAAAAGGAATTGATATTGCAGCGGCTTTAGATTTCGTTGCAAAAAATAATCGCGTATTAAAAGGGTTTAAAGGGGCAACTGAAATTGACGCAAGTCAATTGTTGATCAGCAAATGTGATGTGTTGGTTCCTGCAGCTTTACAAAATGTAATTACTGAAGAAAACGCCGGAAAGATCCAGGCGAAATTAATTGTGGAAGGCGCAAACGGACCAACAACTCCTGAGGCTGACCCAATTTTATTGGAAAAGAAAATTATTTGCGTACCTGATATTTTGGCAAATAGTGGCGGGGTAACCGTTAGTTATTTTGAGTGGGTTCAAAATAAGGCCGGCTACTATTGGACCGAAGAAGAGGTTAACACAAAACACGATCTTAAGATGGAGATCGCCTTTGAACAAGTGTGGGGTAATACAGCTCAATATAAGACCAGCATGCGTATTGGTGCTTATATTACTGCTTTACAACGCATTGAGCAAGGTGTAAAACTCAAGGGCGCTTATTAATAGGCGCTTAATTTGTTGTTAATTAAAGGGGCATTTGTTAAAAACTTGAAACGAATTCCCCTTTTTTTAGGTATAAATTCCTATTTTTGTTTAACTAATTAACAGTTTGGAAACACTATTTATAGTTTCGCTTATTATCGGCGCCTATCTGTTGGGATCTATTCCTACCGCCGTTTGGATCGGAAAAGCATTTTATGGTATTGACGTTCGCGAGTTTGGTAGCGGTAATGCCGGTGCAACGAACACTTTC
>JBGATG010000006.1:0-132898 GCA_044229315.1 Bacteroidia bacterium | reverse complement strand
GTTCCCTGTTTTATTCATTGATATTTTAAAAGGTTCTGCCGCGGTTGCTTTAGCATTCATTGGACCAATTGCTTTCGAAAGTCCTGACTTCAGAAACTTACAACTTGGTTTGGGTGTTGCCGTTCTTATTGGACATATTTTCCCAATTTTTGCAGGCTTTAGAGGCGGTAAAGGTGTTGCAACCATATTGGGAGTGGTTATGTGCATTTTACCGCTCACCTGTTGCGTTGGCTTATTGGTATTCTTTACTGTTCTTTTAGCAACGCGTTTTGTTTCATTAAGCTCAATGATGGCGGGATTAGCATTCCCATTCATTTTACACTTCATGATGCATAACGATGAGAAAATATTAACTGTATTTTCTATCACTGTTGCGGTTCTATTGATCATTACCCACCGCAAGAATATCGTGCGTTTGTTCAAGAACCAGGAATCGAAGATCAACCTCTTCCAAATTCAAAATAAATCTTAATTCTTCGGCAATAAAACAGGCTTTGCACTGTTTTTGTTTATCTTTAGATATGATGGCCCTTTTCATTAAAAGATCATTTATTCTATTTATACTGATCTCGTTCTCGTCATTTGCTCAGGAAGACGATTATGTGAACGATAATGCCTTGCGTTACGACGACTATGCGTACAAGCCAACTATCAAAACTGCTCAATTGTACGGAACGCAGTGGGAATTTTCTCCCGCACTTATTGAAATGAATACCGGCGAACAACTGCAATTAAGTTTTGATGATCTCGACGCCGATCAAAAACAATACACTATCAGCTTTGTACATTGTAATGCTGATTGGACACCGAGCAATTTAATGATCATGGAGTACATGGATGGTTTTGCCGACATGAACATTATCAACTTTAGCTATTCGGTGAACACATTACAAAAGTACACGCACTACTCGGTTATTTTTCCAACGCAAAGCGTAAGATTTACTAAAAGCGGAAATTATATTGTGTATGTGTATCTGAATGGCGATAAAAACGATCTGGTGTTGAGTCGTCGCTTCATGATCTTCGAAAATAAGTTGAATATTCCAACAACTATTCGCCAGACTATTGGGGGAGATAATCAATACAATAAACAGCAATTAGAGTTCTCGGTAAAATACCCCGGATTAAACGTTGTGAATCCGGCGAAAGATCTAAAAGTATTTGTATTTCAAAATTACCGTTGGGATAATATGAAGGGGCCAATTGAACCAAGTTTTTACGCGCCAAACGAATTAACGTATAGCATGAACGAAGCCGCAGTATTTAATGGGGGAAATGAGTTTAGATATTTTGACATGCGCAGTTTGCGGGTGTATAGCGAACGTGTTAAAGAAATGTATAAAGATGAGAAGAGCATGAATCATGTTGTACTTACCGATGATCAATTGCGTGCAAGCAAAGCTTACATTTTTCAAAACGATATTAACGGTAGTTTTCTGATCAAAAATCGCGATATTAAAGGTAATCAGGATATTGAAGCGGACTATGCCTATGTGGATTTTTTCTTTCCATATTCAACACCCGAAACGCAAGGAAACTTTTACGTGTTAGGAAAGCTCACTGATTGGCGTTTGAATAAAAGCAATAAGATGACCTACAATTATAAACGTTTTGGTTACGAATGCAGATTGTATTTAAAACAAGGCTACTATAATTACGAATACGTATTAACTAAAGACGGCGAGAAAGCCGCAGATGAAACCATTACCGAAGGAAATCATTGGGATACCGAAAATGATTACACCATTCTAGTTTACTATCGCCAAGTTGGTCAGCAGCACGATCAATTGATCGCCATAAAAAAAATAAACTCGCTGAAGCGCTGACCCTTCCATTTAATCGTTTTAGTTCATTCACTCATTCATAAACATCGTCAAAATGAGCGAAACCGTATTTACAATTAGCGTAAGATTAGTTGCACGCACATTCCTGCTGTAGTTTTGTCAAAAAATTTATAACCACTAAAACAACAACAATGAAAAAAACAATTTTACTTTTCCTTTTAGTATTAGGATTAAGTAGTAAAGCACAATTGTCTGCAGGATTTTTTTCTGCAACAGCTACATCCAGCATCACAACAACAGGCACGCATACATGGTCCATTCCGGGAAGCGGCGTATATGGTATGGCGTTCAATATTTTGCCGGGTACTTTAACGCAAGGCTTGCATTTCGAAGGCTTCGGATTTAATATTCCTGCAGCCTCACAAATTGTGGGTGTTGAAGCAGTTCTTTCGTATTGCGTGATGCCAAGTAGCTCGGGTAACGCTATTATGAAAGATAGTATCGTGCAATTGGTAGTAAACAATGTGCCTGTTGGAGCAAACCAAGGCTGCGTACACAATTTTACGCCTATTGTAACAACACACACCTATGGTGATCCATCTAACACATGGAGTGTGAACTTAACGCCTGCTGATGTGAATGCAGCGACGTTTGGATTTGTATCTCATCTTAAAAGCATTGGAACAGCTACAGCTTTTGCCGATATAGAAATGTCGCAGTCGCAATCTCCAAAAATGAAGATCTACTACGTTTCAACAACAGGTGTTATAGAAAGCCAAACATCGGTAGCCAGTAGTTACTATTACGGACATTCACTTTACATAAAAGATGTGTACGAGGATACAAACTTGGAAGTATTCAATTTGGAAGGGCGAAAGGTTTATGAAACCAAAGTTGAAAAAGATCAAACGCGAGTAGACCTTGGTAAATTAGGCACCGGCGTTTATTTCTGTAGAATGATGCTTGGAAAAAAGGAACTGGTGCAGAAGATCTTAATAGAATAATTTAAAGATGTTATAGGTTAACAAACCTTTCGCGGTCTGGGATAGCGAGAGGTTTGTTATTTACCTCGTTAATTCAAAAATGATCTGCTGATGTTGGGGAAACTGCTTACAAAGTTCATCTCGCTTCGCCATTTCAAAATCTTTGAAATCAAATCCAGGAGAAACGGTACATCCAACAAAGGAATACTCTCCTCCTTTTAAAACGCGTGAACCAAACCAATGTCCGGCCTTAACGGTGTACTGAAACGTTTGTCCTTTTGAAATATCTTTTCCAACTTGTGTTCTGATCAAATTACCATTCGGGTCAATCTCTATTACTTCCAATGCATCGCCCTCATAAAAATGCCAAACTTCATCACTTTTAATGCGATGCAAAGCAGAGAAATTACTTTTTTCAATCAAAAAATAAATAGCGGTTGAATAATTACGTTGATCGGGAAATTGTTTGGAGGAAGTTTCAATAACCTCAGCGCTACGATAAGTTTCTTTGTAATAGCCGCCTTCGGGATGAGGAAGTAAAGAAAATATTTTGATAAGTTGGTCTTTAGTTGGCATATTAATTATTCGGCGCCCCCGCCTCTACCCAACACACAATAATGTCTTTTTGATCATTGGTTAATTTATCATCCTTTGGCATTGCGCCACTGATGACGTTATCCTTAATTTGAGTTGATAGAGACTTTACCTGGTTGTAATCGGCCATATTGTTGTGGCACCTCCAACATTTTGATTTAATTAAAGGGAATACATCACTTTGAAATGATTTTGTTCCGCTGCAAGTAGGTGTATAGGTTTCGCTTTTATTGTTTTTCTTTTTGCAAGTTACAAAGAGAAGCATTACCATCAAACAGACTAAAAAGATCCTTTTCATTTGATCAAATTTAGTGATTTTTAAATGCATTTTTAAGAATGATCTGCAGTTTGCCTTGTATAACCAATAATTTAGCCTATTTTAGATAAAAAAATGAGGGTAAAACTTCTATACCTATTCTTAGTTTTGATAATTGGTTCAAAGGCTCAATCCGGCGACCCAAAGGTTGCTGCTACACTTTATTTTGCGGACCATAAATCCAAGAACAAAATGAACGATCTTATTTTAAAATCGTTTGCCACTTTAGAGGACGCTAAAAAGATCTTTATTAAACCGGAAGACGCCGTTCAATTCATGAAATTGATGGAAAGTACCGAAAAGAAAATGAAAGAACAGCCGGTTGGCGCCGATACAGATTATCCTTCGGTTGACATCAATACATTTACAATTAAAGACATTAAAGAAGATAAAGCCCATTTCAATCTAGGTTTACTGGAGATCATTAATAAATTCAAACCTAATGTGAGATTCTTCACTGTGAAACTCACAACAGGAAATGAATTTGAACCCGGCTTCTCCTACATCTATTGGATGTATATCAATAATAAATGGGTGTTTATTTCACGACCCAACATGGCGTTCAGGAAATGATACTGTTGGCGACAACACCAACAGGAATTGATTGATAAGCAAATGGCGATACCGTATTAGCTCGCTAGACTCATGATGGTATCCATACTCTCCTGCTCCACACATTCCAATTCCTGAATATTCGAAAGAAATTCAAACTCCCTATTTCCATTCAAATAAAATCGGAAGCTTGAATATTTGTATTTATCCAAAGACGCACACAAGTTCCATTTTCGGTTGGTAGGATCTTTATGCAAAAAACTCAATTTTTGAACTATCTCTTCGTAACTCTCAAGCAACACTGATGTACCGTTGCGCCTCCATACCTGGTTGGTATTATCGCCAACACCAAAAAAAAGTTTTGGGTCGATACTTCCTTTTGACCTCAACATTTTAAATTGCACCATTTGTTCGGTGAACTTTAAAAAATCCCTCTGAACCTCATTCAACCTCTGACCTTCCTTGATTTTCCACAGTAAACGAATATGATTTGGCATGATGACAAAACCGTAAATGGAAACACGTCCACTGTTGACCAGGAAACGTAAGCTATCCACGATGATCTCCTGGTATTCTTCATCCTTTAGATCTGATACTAAATTCAAATTGGTGTAGGTGCTAAAATAGAGTTCTGTTGCTTTCATATGTTATATTTTATTTTACAGTGGTAAATGATAGTAGTAAGGACAAAAAACCCGCTCAGTTTTATTCTGAGCGGGTAATGTTCGACCGAATTACATCCCTACCCGGACCGGGAGGATGTTCGATCGTTTAATTCGTTTCAATCATACCGCTAAACATCTGCCCTACTTTACAAGCTTCTATTTACAGCATGATTGAAGATCTTATGTTTTAAGCTACTAACACCTTAAAACATTCGTATATGAAAAGAACGAACTTTAAATTTAACTCCACAAATATAATTTGCGATCCATTAAATTAATTTTACCGGAAGTTTAAGCTATTCATAAACTTCAATTTCATTTTTATACTCACCAAACCCTTAACTCCTCCTTCGAAAAGCTCCAGCACGACGACCTTGGTGATATCGCAGCTAAAACAAACTCATCTGAGTAACTATCTCGTCCGTGTTCTTTTTGAACAAACTATAGTTGTATTCAAACTCTTGTTTATTTGTGATGTACCTTTTTTTACTGATGCTAAAGATCTGCTCAATGGCCTCAACAAATTTCCCTTCCCCGCGCATGCGCACACCAAATCTGCTGTCATTCGGATTTCCGCCATGCGTATCGCAAATAATATTCCAAACCTTGGTAGCGCGATCAGGGAAATTCTTGAATAACCAATCTTTAAAAACAGGGCCCACAGCGCCATTCAACCTCACAACCGTATAGTGGGCGCTGCGAGCACCGGCAAGTCCAGCCAATCTCAAAAGCTCCGGGATATCATGATTATTGATGCCTGCAATAATAGGCGCCATCATGATGCCACAAGGAATGCCATTCTCTGTAAGAGTTTGTATAACTCTTAACCTGTTTTTATAAGTAGATGTACGAGGTTCCAATTTTTGTCTTACCGAATCGTCCAATCCGGTAATACTAACCATGACAGAAACCAGGTTATCTTTTGCTAACTCTTTTAATATATCCAGATCACGAAGGATCAAAGCGTTCTTTGTGATGATGCTCACAGGATGTTTATGTTTTAAGAACACTTTTAACATTCCACGCGTGATCTCCATCTTTTTTTCGATGGGCTGATAACAATCGGTGTTGCCAGATAAGGTCACATTACTCACTTCCCATTTCTTCGAAGTCAATTCTTTTTCCAACAACTCAACCGCGTTCTTCTTTACAATGATCTTTTGCTCAAAATCCAATCCCGCGCTGTATCCCCAATATTCATGCGTTGGCCTTGCATAACAATACACGCAGCCATGTTCGCATCCTTGATAAGGATTTACCGAATGTTCCATTCCGCCAACATCTACGCTCTTTACTTTATTGATAATGGTCTTTGGATAGGTATAAATGATCTCGGTCTTTTCATTCAACTGAAACTCTTCGTCCAATACCTCTTTATACTCTTGCACATACTCATATTTCGCAAAATGATTATGTGTATTTAATTGCGAGCCCCTTCCCTTAAAGTAAGTTGGTGTTGTATTATGTTGTACCGCTGTCATCACGATACAAAGTTACTACAGGATGTAGCAATTGATTGCTACAATTTGTAGCAATTTTAAAAAATCATATGAAAGCCACGTGGTTCTAAGGATCTAGCCCTTCAAAAAATCCAAGTTTCGCTTCAAACCGGCATATTTTGTGCGCTTCACCGCGCTGCCCTTGAACACCACTTTAAAGGTTTCCTCGGTCATTTCATGCCACTCTTTCTCGCTCATGTTTAAAAGCGTGCGATTTGTAAAGAGCGGTTCACCATGCGTTTTACTAAAACTATTCCAAGGACAAACATCCTGGCAAACATCGCAACCAAAAGCCCAATTATCCATTTTGCCTTTGAACTCCGACGGAATATTTTCTTTCAATTCAATTGTCAAATACGAAATGCATTTACTTCCATCTACAATATATGGAGCAACTATTGCCTCAGTCGGACAAGCATCAATACATTTTGTACATGTACCACAAAAATCTTTAATAGGCCCATCATATTCTAATTCCACATCAATGATCATTTCCGCTAAAAAATAAAATGATCCACTTTCTTTTGTAATTAAGTTCGCGTTCTTGCCTATCCAACCCAATCCGCTTTTTGCAGCCCAACTTTTTTCTAATACAGGCGCTGAGTCAACAAACACTCTTCCATTTATATCCCCAATTTTTTCCTTCAAGGTATTCAGGAACTCATTCAACTTATCTTTGATCACTTCATGATAGTCTTTTCCGTAGGCGTACTTACTTATCTTTGGTGCGGGCGTGTTTTGTTTTTCGGAAGGGTAATAATTATACATTAATGAGATCACCGACCGTGCTCCATCCACCATTAAACGGGGGTCCAAACGCTTATCGAAGTAGTTTTCCATGTACTTCATTTGTCCGTGCCTATTTTCCTTAAGCCATTTTTCCAGCCTGGGTGCCTCATCCTCCAAAAATTCGGCCTTACTTATACCACAAAAATCGAAACCCAAACGCGAGGCTTCACGTTTAATTAAGAGGGTATTATTTGAAGGATCTTGCCTGATACTGCAAAATTAGGAAGGATGTCGGAGAACTGCCCCATTTAAATGCTTTTAAGGTACAATGCTGATTTCTAAACCGATAAAGCGCTAGGATTCAATTTTTTAACATTAATTTAATCGACAAAAGTTGCGTTTTACCCGATTAATGTCGTATCTTTGTGCCAGATTTTCAGGACCCCTTGTAAATTCCTGAATATCAAAATATTACGAGTAAAGACTGATACTTATTATATAACAATTAATTAAAATTAAAGAAATGAAAACAAACAATCCAATTATCGATTCGATGTTAGAAGCGCAAGCCAATGTGATTAACAATTGGATGGATTCTGCAAAAAAGATGCAATCATCTTTTACAAGCGGAAATGTAACTCACGAAGGTCAAAATATCGTGAAAGAATGGTTTGAGAAGCAAACTGCTATCTTAAACAGCATTCAACAAAACTCAAGCAACGTTTTTGCTAACAACAATGGTCAAAATCCTCAAGAAGTATTTAAGAACTGGTTGAATACACAAACTACGTATGCTAAACAAATGACTGATTTCAATCAGAGCATTTTGAACAGCTACAATAGTTTTGGTAAACCGGCACAAGATTACATCAGTAATTTTGCATCGTCGAACAACGCGTGGACAAACATTTACAATTCGTTCGTTCAAACATTGAATACATCTTATGATGGTTTATACAAGAACCTTAACGGTAACTTCAATAAAGATATTTTCCAAAACTTTATGCAAGGTAACCAGGTGTATACAAAAATGCTTGAGTTCTTCCAACCAATGATCAATTCTATGAAAGGTGGTCAATTCAACATGGAAGATTTCAAAAATTATTTCAAAGCTGAGAACTACCATAACTTAACAAAACAATTGTTTGGTGATTTTTACACTGGTGGAAACTTGAAAGAATTCTATGATAACTCATTGAATCAGGTTCAAAATTTCTTTACTAACCAAAACAATTTAAGTAAAGAATACTTTGCTCAGGTACAAAATATCAGCAAAGAGTTCCCACAATTGTTCAATGGCAACTTAGAGAAGGTAAAAGAAGTTTACGCGAACGCTAACAACGTGTTTGGTAAAACATTTGAACCTCTTTTGAAAGTAACTACGCCGGGTAAAGAAAAAGAAAGCATTGAAGCGATCATTACTTTAATGGATAAAGTTACTGAGTACAGCATTAAACAAAGCGAATTACAATACCATTTACAAAACACAATGCGTACAAGCGTTGAGAACGTTGCAAAACAGTATCAAGAGAAATTCCAAAGTGCTGACTTTACAAAACAACCTGACGCGCAAGAAGTATACAACGAGTGGATCAAAACGAATGAGAAATTATTCGCGGATCTTTTCGCAAGCGACGAGTTCAGCAAGATCAAGGGTGAAACTATGAACCTTGCAATGGATGTAAAGAAACATTTCGAAAAACAATTTGAAAGTGTATTAGTTAATTTCCCTGTTGTGCTAAAAAGCGACGTGGAAGAATTACACAAGACCATTTACGAATTGAAGAAGCAAGTTAAAGAACTTCAAAGTAAATTGAATATAGCAGGAGCTGGTGATTTGTTAGATGATGAGAAGAGCAGCAAAAAAGCTAAGAAATAAGCTTTAAGCTGATGTGTTAAAAGCCGCCTTTGTGTTTGAGGCGGCTTTTTTGTTCTCTTGTCTCTGGGCTGTAAGGCAATGTCACCCCGAGCCGTCGTCCTGAGCTTGTCGAAGGAGGAGTCGAGGGGTTGGCGTAATAGTCAAATAGAATATCAATAAAATTTAAAAGTATATGGCAAATAATATTTTTGAAGAACTAGCCGACGTTAGCCGCAAGGTAACTAAGAGCTACGAAACATTGAACAAACTTCCGGAAGTAGAGATCGCTTCTACGCCTAAAACCGCTGTTTATAGCGAGGATAAATTAACGCTATACCGTTACGACCGTAAAACAGAAGCAACGTACAAAACACCAATTCTGATTGTTTACGCGTTAGTGAACACGTATAAAATGTTGGATCTTCAGCCGGATCGCAGTTATATCAAAAATTTATTGGACAGTGGCTTTGATGTGTATTTGATCGACTGGGGTTTCCCTACAAAAAGCGATCGTTACATTAGCATGGATGATTATGTGAACGGCTACATCAACAATTGCGTTGACTTTGTTCGCAAGAAGAATCGTGTAGAAAGCATTAATATTTTGAGTATTTGCCAGGGTGGAACATTAAGCGTGATCTATTCTTCTTTATATCCAAACAAGATCAAGAATTTAGTGACGCATGTTACGCCTATTGATTTTAAAACAAATGATGGTTTATTGTTCCGCTGGAGCAAAGACATGGATTTTGATAAATTAGTGGAAGGCTTTGACGGCTTGGTACCGGGCGATTTCCTGAATCAGGGTTTTGATATGTTGAAACCGATGATGAAGGTACAAAAGCAACAAACACTTGCAAATAGTTTGGATGATGAAGCCAAGCTTACCAATTTCCTTCGCATGGAAAAATGGATCAGCGAGAGCCCTGCACAAACAGGCGAATGTTTCCGCCAGTTCATGAAAGATCTTTACCAAAAAAATAAATTAGTGAAAGGTGAATTGGAAGTTGGTGGAAAAAAAGTGAACTTGAAAAATCTTACTTCTCCCCTCTTAAATATTTACGCTACCGAAGATCATTTGGTTCCTCCTGCTGCAACAATTCCGTTAAATGACTTCATTGGAAGCAAGGATAAAGAGTTGTACAGCTTTAAAGGCGGACACATCGGCGTGTTTGTAGGTGGAAAATCACAAAAGGAATTGGCGCCGGCTGTAGTGGCTTGGTTAGCAAAACGTGATAAATAAATATGAATGATGATTTATGAATGATGATTTATGAATTATGATCCAACAATTCCATCACAACTCATAAATCATAACTCATAAATCATAATTATGGCTCTTCCAAAAAGTAATTTCTACGCGGTAATTTTCTCTTCCACAAAAGAAGAAGTTCGACCTGGCTATGCCGAAATGGACGAAAAAACACTTGAGCTTGCCAAACAACAAGAAGGTTATTTAGGTTACGAAAGCGTGAACAACGGCAATACCGGAATTTTTATTTCCTATTGGGAAAGTAAGGAAGCTATTGAAAAATGGCGAGTACATGCCACACATAAAATGGCAAAAGATCAAGCCAGGAATTGGTACAAGCGTTATCTATCGCAAATTTGCCTTGTGGAATCATCACATGAATTCGTGAAATAATTATGAATGATGAGTGATGAATTATGAAAGAACGGGAATTCCCAACTCATAAATCATAAATCATAATTCATAATTCATAATTCATAATTAGTACCCCATATTACTCTTATTGCTGCAGTTCTTGCAATCCGGGAACCAGGTATCGATGATGTCGGGAAGATCCGAATAATGCTCATCATCCTCTTTTACTTTGATGTTGGTGAAGAATATCTTAGTGGCTTTTTTTAAGCTCTTTAATTCCTTAAGCATTTCGGGTGTCATAGAAGATGTGCTTGACACAAATTTCTTGGTACTCTTTCTTTCTTTGATCCATAGTGTAAATCCACCAAATTCATTTTCTCCGGGATTTCCGAATCTATCAATAGGAACAAGCTTGTAGTCGTTATTGTCAAATACAGCCTTTACATACTTTTGCTCGCGTTTGATCTTAAATGTGTTCACACCCTCCTGAGCGGGAAGTGTGTGAACAAAACTTAAAAGAAAAAGAAGTAATAATTTCTTCATAAAGCCGTATAATGGATTTGGTACGGAAAAGATACGGAGATTCGGAGATAATGCCAAACTTGGTCCCTGAGGTTCTCGAAGGGTCTTTCCAAAATGCTATGAAATGTAGCAAGACTTCTTTAAAAGTGATGATACCTTTAGCGCAAATGAAAGGATTTATGTACATACTTTTATGTTCCAATCTTACTTATTAGACGGGCAGTACTACAGATATCGACAAGAGATTGAGAGAGCACTCCGCAGGATTGGGAACAAACTACACAAGTATTCGGCTGCCAGTTAAATTAATTTACTATGAAGAGTTTCAAAGAATAGATGAAGCCTTCCATAGGGAAAAACAGGTTCAGGGATGGAATAGAAAGAAGAAAGAAGCGTTGATCAATGGGGAATGCAACAAATTACCAGAACTTTCTAAGAGAAAAATTAGATCGTGCTTAGAATGATTGGAAAGACGCTTCGATGAACTCAGCGACCGGTTTGGGTCTTCGCAGAGAAAACTATTTGTACAGCTTCTCCCTTTGCTCCTTCACCTGAGGGCTCGCCAAATACTCATCATAAGTGCAGGCTTTATCAATAATTCCTTTCGGCGTTAATTCGATAACACGATTCGCAACAGTCTGCATCAATTCGTGGTCATGAGAGGTAAATAAAATTGTACCGGCGTAATCTTTCAACGCATCGTTGTAGGCAATAATACTCTCTAAGTCCAAATGATTGGTAGGTTCTTCTAAGATCAGGAAATTAGGATTCTGCAACATTACACGACTGGTCATGCAACGCACTTTTTCTCCACCGCTCAACACACTCACTTTCTTTAATACTTCTTCCCCGCTAAACAACATCTTTCCTAAAAACCCGCGCACATAACTTTCGTCTTTGTTGGTACTATACTGACGCAACCAATCTACTAAATTATAATCACCTTTAAAGTAAGAGCCATTTTCATTGGGTAAATGTCCCTTATAAATGGTTGTACCAAACGCAACAGTTCCCGAGTCAGGTTTTTCCAGATCAGCCAAAATATTAAAGAAAGCTGTTACCGCTAATTGATTACGACTCACAAACGCGATCTTATCTCCTTTTTTCACATTGATGTGTACATTGCTGAAAAAGAATTTTCCTTCGCTATCTTTCTTGCTTAATTGATCAACCAATAAAATTTGATCCCCGGCCTCACGTTCTTGTTTGAAAATAATTCCCGGATATTTACGTGTGCTTGCGGGAATTTCATCAATGGTCAATTTCTCTAATAATTTCTTACGGGAGGTTGCCTGACTACTCTTACTTGCGTTGGCGCTAAACCTTCTTACGAAATCCTGTAGCTCGGCACGTTTGTCTTCTATCTTTTTATTTGAATCACTGCGTTGTTTCAGTTGCAACTGACTCATGTGATACCAGAAACTATAATTCCCTGTATACGTTTGTAATTTCCCGTAATCAATATCGCAAATGTGCGTACACACAGCATCCAAAAAGTGACGATCGTGACTAATTACAATAACCGTATTCATAAAATCGGCTAAATAATTTTCTAACCAACTGATCGTATCAATATCCAGATCGTTGGTAGGCTCATCCAACAATAAAAGATCAGGAGTTCCAAAAAGCGCTTGTGCCAATAATACTTTCACACGCTCTTTACCATTTAGATCTTTCACCAACTTGTAATGATCATCGGGTTTAATTCCCATGTTTGTGAGCATACTTGCAGCATCACTCTCCGCGTTCCAACCATTCAATTCAGAAAATTCCGCTTCCATCTCACTTGCTTTGATCCCATCCTCTTCGCTAAAATCAGGCTTCGCATAAATAGCGTCTTTCTCTTTCATTAAGGTGTACAAACGCTTATTCCCCATCAACACTGTATCCAAAGCGGTAAATTCATTATACTCGCTATGATTTTGTTTGAGTACACTCATGCGTTGCCCGGGCGTAATACTCACCTGCCCTTTGGTAGGATCAATGTCCCCACTCAAAATTTTCATAAAGGTGGATTTTCCCGCGCCATTTGCTCCAATAATTCCGTAGCAATTTCCAGGCGTGAATTTTACATCAACCTCGTCGAATAATACTCTTTTCCCGAACTGTAAACTTACATTAGATACTGTGATCATTTTCTATTCAAAATAAGGGCACAAATATAGCAATTTATTAAGGAAAATACCCCCAATTTATCTACCTTAGCCCTTACAAAAATTGTTATGAAGAACTTCTTTCTATTGATCGGCTTGATTAACCTGGCGTTTGGACAAAGCATCAAGGGTATTGTATATGATAATAAAAGTAAAGAGCCAATTCCCTTTGCCAGCGTGGGTATTAAAGGAAAGACCATGGGTACAGTAAGCGACGAAAACGGTAGTTTTGAACTTGCCATAAAGAACGCAAATGATGCAGACTCCATGAAAGTGTCGGCCATTGGATATCAAAGCAAATGTTTCAGCGTTTCAAAGGCCAGAAATTTTAATGGCGAAAAAATAAGCCTGCTTCAAACCGGGATCCAGTTAGCGGAAGTAACCGTGAAGCCAACAAAGACCATCACAAAAATATTAGGCAACAAAAAATACAACAAAAATATTTCCTGCGCTTTTCAAGGCTACGACAATAATTACCTTGGTGTGGAAGCAGCCATCAGAGCTGATAATAAAAAAGGTCGCGTGGTATGGATAGAGAAATTCAGTTCTTATCTTAATGTGTGCAAGCTAACAGATTCCGCCACCTTCCGCCTGAATTTTTACAGGGTGAATAAAGATGGCATGCCGGGAGAGAATATTTTGCAAAAACCAGTGATGTTTAAAATAGCTCCAAAAGCGGGCGAATTTTCAGTTGACCTAAAAAAATACAATATCAATACCGATAATGAT
The DNA here is from genome assembly GCA_044229315.1 of Bacteroidia bacterium. Lineage (GTDB taxonomy): Bacteria > Bacteroidota > Bacteroidia > B-17B0 > Aurantibacillaceae > Aurantibacillus. Next base: position 118,908 of record JBGATG010000006.1, on the reverse strand, counting down.
TTTTTCATAAGTCTGGAATGCCTCAGTAAAGAGGTTACTAATACCACTTTTGCATTTACGGGCTCTTTGATTGGGCCATCCTTTCTTAAAATGGCCACATTCTCTGATTGGGAAAAATTGAGCGTGATGGGATTGGATTTTAATGTAACGGTTACGTACCAAAAGTAGAGGCAGAAACCACAAAGAGTTTCACTTTCGCAAAGAAGCGCTAAGGACGCTAAGTTTTATCCCCATCGTTCAATAAGAAGGCAAAGACCTCCATATCGCAAAGAAGACACCAATCACTGCCTTAGCGAAGCATGGCCTTTGCCTTCTTATTAGTTTGGCATTAACAAGCTTTGCGCTTCTTTGCGAGAAACAAAGCTTCTTTGCGGTTTCTACTCCTTTAAATCTTAGAAAATAAGTTAAAAACTGGGTTTTTTAATGGTCCCATAATCATTATATTTAGAGCTGAAATTTTATGGAAACCCTAAAGAAACCTATGCAAAACAAACTGCAATTATTAGAGGATAAAAAAGCCGAAGCTCAATTGGGCGGAGGACAAAAACGTATTGACGCGCAACACAAAAAAGGCAAACTAACAGCCCGCGAGCGCGTGCATTTGTTGTTGGACGAAAATTCATTTGAAGAAATTGGCATGTTGGTAACACATCGCAGCACGGATTTTGGTTTGGATAAGGAAGTTTATTTGGGAGATGGTGTTGTTACGGGTTACGGAACTATTGCGGGACGTTTAGTTTACGTGTTCTCACAGGATTTTACTGTATTTGGAGGATCACTTTCAGAAACACATGCCGAAAAAATTTGTAAGATCATGGATCTTGCCATGCAAAACGGCGCGCCGGTAATTGGATTAAATGATAGTGGTGGCGCTCGTATTCAGGAAGGGGTTGTTTCTTTAGGTGGCTATGCCGATATTTTTTACCGCAATGTGCGTAGTAGTGGAGTTATTCCGCAATTAAGCGCTATTATGGGTCCTTGCGCGGGCGGTGCAGTATATAGCCCTGCCATGACAGATTTTATTTTGATGGTTGAAAATACAAGCTACATGTTTGTAACCGGACCAAACGTTGTGAAAACTGTAACACACGAAGAAGTTACAAGTGAAGAATTAGGCGGCGCTATGACCCATGCATCAAAAAGTGGTGTTACACATTTTGCCTGCGCTAATGAAGTAGAAGCAATCAATAATATTAAGAAACTGTTGAGTTTCATGCCGCAAAATTGCGAGGAAGACGCGCCAAGCGTTCCTTACGATGGAGGCGATGAAATTCGTACCGAACTAAATAAAATCATTCCTGAGAACTCTAACCAACCTTACGATATTCGCGAGGTAATTGAGAACGTGATTGATGCCGATTCTTTTTGCGAAGTACACAAGAACTTTGCTGAGAACATTGTGGTTGGTTTTGCGCGTTTGGCAGGTAAGAGTATTGGCATTGTAGCAAATCAACCGGCAGTACTTGCCGGTGTATTGGATATTCACTCTTCTACTAAAGCCGCACGCTTTGTACGTTTTTGCGATTGCTTTAATATTCCTCTCTTAGTATTTGAAGATGTTCCGGGATTTTTACCGGGCACAGATCAAGAATGGAACGCGATCATTACGAATGGTGCAAAATTGTTGTATGCGTTCAGCGAAGCAACCGTTCCAAGAATTACAGTTATTACGCGTAAAGCATACGGCGGCGCTTACGATGTAATGAACAGCAAACACATTGGCGCCGATATGAATTACGCTTGGCCAAGTGCAGAGATCGCCGTAATGGGCGCTAAAGGTGCTGCCGAAATTATTTTTAAAGGAGAAATTGCTGCTGCAAAAAATAAGGACGAAAAATGGAAAGAGAAAGAAGCGGAATACCAAACCATGTTCGCTAATCCTTACCGCGCTGCCGAGCGTGGCTTTATTGATGAAGTAATTAAGCCTGAAGAAACACGCTTGAAATTAATTAAAGCTTTCAAGATGCTGGAAAATAAGGTAGATAAATTACCGAAGAAGAAGCACGGGAATATTCCGTTGTAATAAGATGAGACTTTTTATTCTGACGCTTCTCTTAGTAAATTTTCATTTACGTGCTCAACCCTCGTTCTATGAGTCCTTTCCAGTTTTTACCTCTGATGGTCTCACTGGCAATATTCTTACCACCAATGATGGAGGTTATGCTTTCTTGAGATGTGATTATGGTCCAAGCTTAGCACCTAATTTAAAATTAATAAAAACAGACGTTAACGGTTCTGTACAATGGGTATCCACAACGGCGAGCAATACAATGAGTGCTGCTGATGGTTTAACTCCGCGTTATGTTTATCAAACCATGGATAGCGGATATGTTGTTACCGCAATAAATAATACTTCTGGCAATTCCGAGATTGTTCTCTTAAAATTTAATGCGATCGGAACCTTACTTTGGAATCGAACAATTGATGATCAAAATTCATCACTCTACGATTATAGAAGATCAATAGTTGAGACAGCCAACGGAGACTGTATAATGATAGCCACTGAAAGCTTTACTAATTCTTCTACGCTTTCCCTAGTTAATGTAAGTTCATTTGGTACAATTTCTTGGTTTAGAAGATTTGTCATTTCTGGCAAAAACACCTCAGGATACACAATTTCTAAAACAAATGACGGAGGTTTTTTTATAACAGGATCAGTTAGTAATCCAAGTGCTAATCCTATATGCATTAAAACTGACCAGAATTTTAATATCACTTGGGCCAATTCGTTTGGACTTATAAGTAGCTATAATATTGCAACTTCAACATCCGAAGGAGAATATATTCTTGCGTGCAATACAGCATCAGCAACTAATTTATTGAAATTAAAATCAAACGGTTCTTTGGAATGGAATAAAAGTTACGCACGCGGATCCGCCAATTCATCAGATTTCATAACAGAAACAGCGGATAAAGGATTCGTAACCTGTGGATATACAAATGGGCCAGGAACCGCTCCCATAAAAGGATTCATATTCAAAGCTGACTCATTGGGCAATCCCTCCTTCTACAAAATTATGACGGATACATCGGATATGCACGGAGTTCAACGAACCCCCGACAATGGTTTTATTTTTTCAGGATGTAAAATCAAAAACGGCACTACTGATGAACCTTTAATAATTAAGACAGACCCCGATGGAAACGCTTTATGTGGGATGACAGATCAAACTGTTGCAATTACAAGTCCTACAATATCTGTTGACTCTCACGTTGTGACGGATGTTTTAAATCCTCCCTACACTTCAGGCACATTATCGCTTACTAATACTGTTTCAACCAATATAACAGGAATTATTTATTGTACGGATGTAGGAATAACAAGCTACTCCAACGATCTGAAGTTTGATATATTCCCAAACCCTGCTAATGATATTCTAAATATTAATTCAAATGGATCTACGTCAGATCTCGAGATCACTATTATAAATATTTACGGAAACATTGTCTCAAAACACAATATATTGTCAAATCAGCAAAAGCAATTGAACATCTCTCATCTATCTTGCGACATCTATCTTGTTGAAATAAATTCGAATGATTTTAGCATTAAACGAAAGTTGTTGAAAATTGATTAGACCTTTCGCGCGGATTTCTAATCCATGTACAATAAAACAATGGACAAACTAACGCCAAACTGGGATCAATTAAGACCCACAGATGAACAAATCGAATCGCTTTGGGACAATATAACGATCTCGCCTCTGAATTCATGGTCAAAAGCCGCAGAGGTTTTAAAAGAAAAATTCAAGGAAACATACGTTAACGGAGGGGCTCAACTTCATAAGTATAAGATTACAGGTAATAAACACTTTATATGGTTCGCGGAAAGAAACAGGCTTGATGAAATTAACTTTCTCCCAAACTTCTTTAGTCATCACGAATTGAAGAATTATCGGGAAGACTTAAAAATTAAAAATAATGTACCTGGAAATAAAGGACTTAAATCACCAACAGATATATTCAATCTCGTCGGCGATTTGGCCCAACTTTTAGGACATGGTGGGGCTTACAGAAATTTAGAGTCATCTGAAGCATGGAAGGTTTCCTGTGATTTTGTAAACGAAGAATTTCAAAATAGATTCGATGAAGTATTATCCTTTTATTATTTTATTGAATCCGCAGATTGGTTCTATAATATTAATTGGGATTACTCCATTTTACTTTTCGATAAAAGAAATTACGAAATAACGATCATAGATATAACCGATACGGATTAAGCTGCGCCAGCACAGATTTCTAGTCCGTATTTACAAAGTGCAAACCGGTGCATTCCGGCGGAATCCATACATGAAATTCTGGCAGTTTTAAGGTAGATACTCCATAGATAAGCGTGGGATATTTGGGGGATAGTTGCTATGACACAGCATTTGAGGGAAGTTAGCAGACTTTCATCCATCCCAGCCATAGCCGTACCCCTCTTGCCGTAAGGTTGTGTTTTTGTGTCCAACTTTCCAACCCCTAAAAAACACTTTCCCTACTCCAAATCTTTCCCCAAAACGCCGCGTGCGGTGGCCCGGCCATGCGTGCTAGGAGCAGAGCATGTGCGGAGAATCGCATGGCCTTGATTTCTTTTGTTACTTTTCTTGATCAAGTAAGAAAAGTAAAAAGATGATAAAATAAATACTTCATCTATTATATTTACCGTTCACCAAATCCGTCTTCCAAATTAATTTCTTTCATCATTCCCGTTTTACCGCCCAACATTTTTCAGCAACCTTAAATTTCTCCGCGCGTTATATTTGAAACAAGATCACACGCGGAACTATGAAAGCACTTTTACTTTTCATTACTATTTTTATTTCTGCTTTTGTCCTGGCACAAAACGGAACTGGTAAAATAACCGGAACCAGCATGGACGAAACACAAAAACCTGCCGAATTTGTAAATATAGCTTTATACAAAGCCAGCGATTCTTCTCTTGTAAAGGTAGTGCCGTCTGATGATAAAGGATATTTTGAATTTGATGATGTAGCATACAACACTTACTTTTTCAAGATCTCCGCTATTAGCTTTGAAACCTATACAAGCTCAGCGTTCAGTATCTCTCCAGAAAAACCGCTTATAAATTTTCCGGGCATTTCTCTCAAGCAAGGTGCCACAAGCCTGAAAGAAGTTACCGTTACCACCGACAAACAGTTCATTGAACGAAAATTAGACAAACTCATTGTGAATGTTGAGAATAGTATTGTTTCGGCGGGTAACACAGTTTTGGAAGTACTGCAACGCTCGCCGGGTGTAACCGTAAATGAAGAAAGCGGTATAAATATGAAAGGCAAATCAGGTGTTGTTGTGATGATCGATGGAAAACCAAGTCCACTGTCGGGAACAGAACTCATCGCCTATCTCAAAAGTGTTCCTGCAGCCAACATTCAATCTATAGAACTTATTTCTAATCCTTCGGCAAGATATGATGCCGCAGGGAACGCGGGCATCATTAATATCAAATTCAAAAAAGATAAACGTCAGGGGCTTAACGGTTCCGCAACGCTTAGTTATGGACAAGGGATATATCCAAAACCCTCCGCAAGTACTAATTTTAATTTACGCGAAAAGAAGGTAAATTTATTTGGAAGTTATTCTTACTCTCAGCCGCAAAATTTCACATACTTCTATATCAACAGGAAGTTCTTCGACAAGGACCATAACCTCGCTTCTACCTTTGAACAGGAATCATACACCAAACAACCCTTCATGTCACACAATGTAAGAATGGGTCTTGATCTCTACGCAAGCAAAAAAACAGTGATCGGCGTAATGGTAAATGGTAACTGGAACGAAGGACAACGCGATGGAAGTACCAATGCTACGATCAAAACAAAAGACGATGTTCTGAATTATACTACCCATACCGCAATTCAACTGGATGAAAAGAGATTCAACGGTTTTGGAAACCTGAATTTCAAGCACACATTTGATAGCACGGGTAAAGAGTTAACCGCCGACATTGACTTTGGATCTTACGGTGCAAAAACCTTACAGAATATCCGCAACACCAATTCCTCTCCGAGTGGAATTACACTCTCCGATAAGCGCTTGGCAACAGATCAAAGTGGCGATATAACCGTAAGATCCATTAAAACGGACTATATTCATCCCTTTAGCGAAAAAGATAAATTGGAGTTGGGAATTAAATCAAGTCTTGTTACCTCAAACAACGACGTTAAATTCTTTAATGTGCTCAACGAGGTAAATACGCTTGATACTTCACTTTCCAATCATTTTATTTATAACGAGAATATCAATGCAGCTTACCTTAGCTATGCCAAAGAATTAACCAAGTGGGATCTACAGTGTGGGCTGCGTATGGAACACACCAATACCAAAGGAGAACAATTGGCAACAGGGCAAACCTTTCGCCGAAACTATGTGAGTTTATTTCCAAACATTGTGATCAACAGAAAATTTGGAACGGAAAATTCATTTGCCATGTCGTATTCAAGACGCATTGATCGCCCCAGCTATCGCCAGTTGAATCCTTTTAAAATATTTGTAGATTCCTATACCTACGTTGTGGGAGATCCAACTTTAAGACCAGTAATGAATAATATCTACGAAGTGAATCACACGTTTAAAGGCAAATACATTACCACCGTAAGTTACACCAACGCCAAACAAAGCATCACCGATATTTTTGTTCAGGACGATAGCACCAAGATCTCTTACCAAACACCGGCCAACATCAGAGACTTTGAACAATTTAATCTTGGCCTATATATTCCATTTAAAATTAAAAAATGGATGAACTCCACGCTTTCAGGTTCGGTGTATAGAAATAAGTATGCAAGTCCTCTACAAGGTGGCAACTTACAACAAAGTTTCAATTCCTGGGATGCAAACCTAAACAATGTATTTACTCTGGGAAATAAAGGTTGGTCGGCGGAATTGAACGCGTTTTATCAAAGTAAAATGGTATGGGGCTTGTTCTATATTAAAAGTCTTGCGCAGGTTACAGCAGGTATCCAAAAAGTATCAAAGAATAAAAATTCCGTTTTCAAATTTAGCGTGAGCGATATTTTCCATACTAACCACATCGCCGTGGTAGTTCAATATCAAAACCAGGACTTTGTTACCGAACGGAATTGGGACTCAAGAGTTGCTACTCTTTCTTATACCTATCGTTTTGGAAAGAATACCGTTCCAAAGGCGCGTCAGCGTACCAGCGGCGTAGAAGATGAAAAACGAAGAGCGGGATAATATATATCCCAAACTTTAATTTATCTTTACGGAATGACGATCAAGAACAGCGACGATTCAAAAAAAGGAAGATTCTATATTGAACTTGAAGGCAAAACTGTTGCCACTATGACCTATGTTTATGCGGGTCCAAAACTCATCATTATTGATCACACCGAAGTCGGCCCTGAATTAAAAGGAATGGGCGCCGGTAAAAAAATGGTGGAACAAGCTGTTCTATTTGCTCGCAAGAACGATTTAAAGATCCTTCCCCTCTGCCCTTTTGCTAAAAGTGTATTTGATAAAACTCCGGAGTTTAGAGACGTGTTGTCTCGTTAACAGTAAACCTTAGATTCTCTTCCTTCGTTTACCCGAACGTACATTGTAGAATTTATTATAAAGCGATCTTTCCAATCCGCTGTATCTCTTTTCATCCTTTTGAAATTCTCGGTCTTCACAATAATCCTTAAACTATTTCGTTTCTTTCCAAAACAAACAAAAACATGAGGTCGATAAAACTTAGCATGATGGTTTTAGCCATCGCAGTGCTCGCATATGCCTGTAAAAAAGATAAAAAAACAGAAGAGCCCCAAACACCTGCCCAGCCTGCTACTCCAACGGCTTATGACAATTATTCACAACTAAAGATCGGTAACTACTGGATCTATCAGCAATACAAAATTGATACCCTTGGTAACGCCACTGCGCAAAGTACCATTGATAGTTGTTACGTTGTAAAAGATACGATAATGAATGGCCGCACATTCTTTAAGATATATAGTCCGCACATTATTTACAATTATGTTTACATGAGCGATTCACTTCATTACATCATCTCGCAGGGAAATAATATAAAGTTCTCTTCTCAGGATTTTACAACTATTTTTGACTCTCGCTACAATACTGCTCAGCCCGGCGACACCATCTATCAGGCCACCTCAAAAATGACGGACAAAGATCTTTCAGTGACCGTTGGCGCAGGAACGTTCATTACTTCTAATTTTAAAACCACCTATAACTTCTATCCAAATTGGCGACCGTACGGTAACATAAGCAAAACCAGATCCGTGAGCACACGTTACGCGAAAAATATCGGCATCATTACTGAAACACTTCCTTTCTTTCTCAATGATCCAAACTATATCGAACGACGTTTGATCAGATATCATCTTAATTGACTTGTTTCTTGATAAAGGGAATCGTTAAAAATTCCCTTTATCTAAACCTCTATAAAACTATAGGATTCGGGACATATTAGGGGGGGAACAATATCACCATGGAAGAGCTAAAAAGCATCGTTGAATCCATACAACTGAAATGAGAACTAGAGAACGATTGCAAACTTTATACGAGTTCAACAAAAGAAAACACGTTACCTGGTAAGATCTTCATTTTTATCAGCCTCGCTGATGATTTTCCCTTATCTTTGCACTCCATGAAAAGATTCGTAGCGTCGCTGGTCCTTTTATTAGTTTCAATTTCCACATTCTCTCAAGAAGATAAACCCATCAACATCGGCATCACGCATCAGCTTCAATCTACAGAAATTGGCGAGACCCGAAACATAAATATTTATTTGCCCGAAGACTACAACAAGAACGACACGATCACTTATCCTGTTATTTACGTTCTGGACGGAGGTGTGGATGAGGATTTTATTCATATCACCGGTTTAGTGAGATATAACACGCAACCGTGGATCGCGCGTTTTCCACGCTCTATTGTGGTTGGCATTGAAAATACCGATCGCAAACGTGATTTTACATTTGCTGTTCCTAATTTAGATTTTGTGGAGAAAATGGGTCTCAAAAAAGAACAGTTCCCAACGTATGGTGGCTCTGCAAAATACATTTCTTTCCTTGAAAAAGAACTTCAACCTTACATTTCAAAAACTTACAAAACGCGCAATACAAAAACTGTGATAGGCGAATCGCTGGGGGGCTTATTGGCAACTGAGATCCTTTTGAAAAATCGTCACCTTTTCACTTCGTACATAATCATTAGTCCAAGCTTATGGTGGGGAGATGAAAAACTCTTGAAAGACGCTTTTTCTCTTCTTTTGAATAAAACCTACAAACAAAAAACAGAAGTGTATGTTGGTGCTGCCAACAAAGATGAAGACAAAAAAATGTACGAGGAAGCCACCACTCTTGGCGTGCGTTTAAAAATAAGCGGCGGTCCTAATATAAAAGTACACAGCGACTATCTTGCTCAAGAATTACACTCCACCATCATTCACCAGGCAGTTTACAACGCTTTCAAATTATTCTACCCAAAAACTGCGTTTCAGAAATAAACTTCGGTGCTGTAAAATGTTTTTCTACAGCTTACTTTTTAGGTTTTGCAGCCGTTGCCTTTTTCAACACAACACCTTCAGACTTAAATACACCGTTTACCAATTTAAATTCAGTTAAAAGATCTCCACCTTTGTCGGCACCCAAACTGAAATTCAAATTGATCACGCCTTCCGAAGCAGTCCAAGTTCCAAGGGTCTTTGTTGGCTTATTCGATATTGTTCCATCAGGATTAATAGTGCTGAACATGGTCCAGGTTCCTTTGCCGTCAGGCGTTAGAACATACTTATCCGATGTTGCATTGGCAGTTCCTCCTTCTGCTAACATATTATAAGTGCCGGCATACTTCTTTAAAAAGGTTTTATCCTGTGCATTTGAAACAAAAGGTAAGGACAAGAACAAGAGCACGATTAATTTGAGTAGATTTTTCATATGTCTATTTTAGATCGCAATATACGCATTAAAAATTTGCATGGGCAATAAAACATCCTTCTTCCCGTTTTCACGAAGCGCAACCTCCTGGCCCATTGAAAACCTTCCTTTTATTAACATTTAGTTGTTTTGTTTTACCTGCATTAAGTCAAGTAGAAGTAAAGGGCAAATGGAGTATCCAGGGCGGTGTTAGTTCAAACAACTTTTACAGTTATGGTAAGCCTTGTGTGAATATTCGGTACGTATCGCCGCGTTTTAAGTGGAACGAAGATTGGAATTTTGACGAAGAAACTCAACCTGATAAATACCGCAATATGCGTATTATGCTGGAGCTAATGATCGGACCTTGTTTTAGAACTGTTTGTACATCGGTGAACGCACAATACCGTTTAATTAAAGTAAAAAGATTTACTACTTACATTACTGGCGGAGTGAAAATGCTCTTTCTTTCGGGCAACGATTACAATGCTCCCGGGACCCGCTCCGGTGGCAAAGATGCGGGTTGGTATATGAACATGGGACTGCTTTCGCAATTAGATCTGGGCAGAGTTTTACCTTTTGTTGACCTTGGTGGTGATGGCATTCTTACTATTGGTACTGAAATAAAATTTGGAAAGATCTACAAAAAACTTAAGGGAAGATATCGCTTGCACGCAAGAACCAATAAATCCAGCTAGCTTTTCTATAATCAAACGCTTTTCTTTGTTGTTTGACGCGTAAAATTTTTTGTACCTTCATATGGTCACATGAAACGTACATTTCTGGCTTTCTTAATATTATTTAATTCTGTCTCGGCTCAAGTGATCCGTTCCAAAAGTTCACAGATAACGATCATAGACGGAACAATGATCAAAAAAAACTATTGGACCATTACGCCTGGCGCAAGACCCGATATTTATGAGACGGTTTCAAGTTCCAAAGCTCATAAAGTTACTTTTGTTACGGATATTGATTCCATAAGCTTTGAAGTAAAACTTGGGAAGAAATACAATTTCGTGATCCTCTACGGTAAAGATTCGGCCTATACTCAAATTTCGGGAGTAAAAAATATAACCGGAGCAATTGAATACATTCCGCCAAAACCGTTCACAGTATCGCAGGTAAAGCAAATAACTAAAGCATGTGTTCCATTTAACGGCGTGTACGCGGTTAAAGCCAGCGAAAAGCCGGTACACAGCGATCTGGTTGCTTTTGGCAAAACAATTGGCAACGCCCAGATCATTGCTTTAGGTGAATCCACACATGGCACCAGTGAATTTTTCAGCATGAAGCATCGCGCACTTGAGTACGCCGTATTGAATTTAAATGTTCGCGTGTTTGCTATTGAAGACAATCAACTCGCTGCAGAGCAAATAAACAATTACGTATTAAATGGAGTTGGCAAGCTCAGAGATCTTTGTGGAAACCTGTTTGGTGTATGGATACGGGAGGAAGTATTTACAATGATCGAATGGATAAAAGAATACAATACACTTCATCCCGATAAAAAAGTGGAGTTCGTTGGTATTGATCTTCAAAATCCAATGATGGCATTTGACAGTCTTAATGTTTTTTTATCAAAAAAAGATCCCCAATTCCATAAACAAATACAGGAATTGTTATTTGATTACAATAAGAACTTTCCAAACTATTTTTCTTTAGCCGACACCGAGAAGATCAGTTGGAATGTAAGCGCCAGAAAAGCGTTTGATCTGGTAGTCGCTCAAAAATACAACTGGCTAAAAGAATGTAGAACAAGACCAGATTCCATGAAAGTGGAATGGGCCATACAAAACGCAAGGATCATAAAACAATGTTCAAGACATATCATTACGCCGCAAACGCAATTGTACCGCGACAGCGCCATGGCTGAGAATGTTCAATGGACTCTTTCTATGCGTGCACCTGGAATCCGCATGGTACTATGGGCCCACGATTTCCATATTAGTCGCGGTGATGACAAGGTGAAAGTAAACAATTATTATAATGGCGTTTCAATGGGCTCCTGGCTTTCAAAATGGTACGGTACAAAATACAAAGCCTTTGGTTTAGAAACCTACAGCGGAGAATTTACGGCCATGCCCACCTATACAACTTTTGACCTCAGTTCTTGTGCTCTGGCTACTTCACCACAGGGAACGCTTGACGAAGCTTTGCATCAAAGCGCGTTAAAGAAACAAAGCTCCTTTTTATACTTGGATCTGGGACAAATAAAAAACAACGCCGAAAACTTTAAGTGGCTGTGTGTTCCTACGTATGTTCGTTTTGCCAATCACGTATGCCAGGGTAATTCGTACAATCTTAAACACTCTATTCCCTTCCAGTTTGACGGCATATTCTTTATTGATAAAACAACAGGCTCAAAGCTTGTAAAGTGAATATGATTCAAGAAGTAATTTTTTGTATCTTCATATCTGCCTTATGAACCGAATTTTAAGTATCCTTATCCTTGTGATCATCTTCAGCCAATGTAAGCGGGATACAAAATTGCTGGATAACATTACAGTAAAGGGAAAAGTAATTCACTTCTTTACTAAAAAACCTATTGCCAATCAAACTGTTCAGTTGTATTCCGAACAATTTCATTCCAATGTTGGCGACCCTTCTTTAGTTGGAGAAGCAACCACAGATTCGGAAGGGAATTTTTCCATTAAAGGTCGTGAATCACGTAAGAACAGCTACTATCTCTATTACGGCGCCGAATGCAGTGGTTTAGGAGATACTTCTTTTCATTCTAAAAAAAATATTGACATAGGAACAGTTTTCTCCGGAAGGAGAACGCTTGTGTATAAGATCCATTTGATCCCAAACTCCTTCGATTGCATCTGGGTTCCGGATGATTCAGGAAACATGGTAAAGATCATGTCAGGAACAAATACGTATCTTCATTACCGAAAAGATTTTTCCTATTGCCAGATCAAGAGTGGTAAGTTCTATTCCTTTGTTTGCCGTAAGGATGTTTGTGTAAATACCAATACCGCGGTAACGAGCAGTACAAATATTCCGTTTTACAACGCAGATACTTTATCTTTAGACGTGACCTACTAATGCGAAAAATCATTTCCATATTTTTTATTTGTCTTTGCTGCTTTGCGGCAGCTCAGGACAAACATACAGCCAAGATCAAAGCATTGAATGACCAACAACAATACGCCGCTATTATTAAAACCTACGCGCCACTGGTGAAAGAACTTTCGGGCGATGGCTTGTATTATGTTGGATTGGCGTATTACATGACCGAGGACGATGCCAATTGCATTAAATTCCTTGATCTTGCTATACAAAAACAACCAAAAGATCCGAAAGCATATTACATAAAAGGATTTTCTTTGAATTATAAAGCCAAATACTCGGAAGCGATCCCGTGCTTGAACAACGCCATTAAATTACATCCATCAGAACCCGATTACTATTCTGCTCTTGGCGATGCCTACTGCGGATTAAAGAAATTTGACGAAGCCATTGAGGCCTTCAAAAAAGCAACGCAACAAAAAGCTTGCAAGCCTCATCCTTTCATGGCTATTGCCGAGATCTATATGGGAATAAAGCAAGAAAAGAAAGCACTGGAAGCTTTTTACCTTGCTAAAACCGGCATTGCAAAAACCGACGAGAACTACACAAAAGCGCTTTTGAATATTGGGAATTTAGAAACTAAGTTCAATAACGATGCCAAGGCAGAACAAGTGTATTTAGAACTTATTACATTGAATCCAAATGATTATTATCCCGTTCCTAAGCTCATCCAGGTGTATTATAAAATGCACGACTACGATAAAGCAAAGTCTTACAAAAAGAAAATGTACGACGCTCAAAAGAAAGGCTTACTGAATGGCGGCGACATGCAGGATCATTTTTGTATTGAACAATTTATGTGGAAAGAAAAATATGTAGCAGTTTATGAACGTTACGAAGAAGGTGACAAAAAGAATGCTTATGAAAAAATCATTTTTTATGTGACAGACAAGGACGGGGTAACAGAACTAAAAGTACAAACAGAATACTCCCCCATTTCAAAAGAAATTGGCGGTGTAAAATACCTATTGTGCGCCGATAAAGGCACCAAGCACTACAATTCGGGCGTAGGCTTTAACGAGGACTCAAAATACCAGCACATCAGGGCCGCGGCAATTGAATTCATGGAAAAACTGAGTAAGTAGTTTTCTTTCCAATTTTTCGTATCTTCATACCAACACCCACACATGAGAAAGATCGTCTCCGTAATTCTTGTATTTATTTTTTTAGTTCATGCAAGCTCCGCGCAAACGGATAGCACAAAAAAGAACAAAAAACATTTTGAATTAAGTTTTGGTCAATCCATTTTATTTATCGGAAGTTCGCGCCAGGATAGTATTCGCAAAAACTCTTCCATTGTAGTTCCCACCAATGCTATTTTGTTCTTATCGGAACTTCGTCCGGATAAACGTTTGCGCATCCCCATTTTCTTCAACCTACCTACCGAAAGCAAGCAATTTATTGTGAACGGACAATTGATCTCCGAAAAAGCCTCAGTAACATTCGGAACCGGATTACAGGTAAAAGCATTTCAAATAAAAATAGACGCTAAATCAAGAGTTGAATTTGAAGCGGGAGTTCTAGCGAGTTTTATTTTCAATAAGCGAAATGATATTATTACAGCTCCCGTTCTAGCGGGAAGATTCAAGATCCTTCGTGGAGAATATTTCGTCATGTATTTGGGAGCAAGTTACTCTCTTGGGATAAATGCTTTTGGGATTCTCTATGGAACAGGATCCATTTTTTAAATTTAATGCTCGCAAAATGACGTTAAGAACCATCCAGGATAAAACAATTGAAAAACAAAATTTCTCTCAAACCCCCTTGGAGCAAGCGGAGTATGAACACTGTCGTTTTTTTAATTGCGATCTTTCCAATTGCAACCTAAACAATTATGTTTTTACTGAATGTGAATTTTCGGACTGTAATTTTGCAATGGTCAAAGTAAGCAAAACAGCGTTTAGGGACGTCAAATTCAAGAACTGTAAATTGATGGGCATGCGCTTTGATCTTTGTCATCAATTTGGCCTTTCGTTTAGCTTCGAAAACTGTCAACTTGATCTCGCCTCTTTTCATAGGACAAAGATCAAGAATACGCAATTCAACGATTGTTCAATGAAAGAAGTTGACCTCACGGAATGCGATCTAAGTAATTCGGTATTTAAAGAATGTAATTTGGAGCGCAGTATTTTTGATGGAACCATTCTTGAAAAAGCTGATCTTAGAAGATCCTACAATTATTCAATTGACCCCGAAAATAATCGTATAAAAAAGGCTAAATTCGCTCTACCTGGTGTAACCGGTCTTTTAGACAAGTTCGATATAGATATAGATAAGGATATTTAATATGTTTTTACGCACAGAAAAACTCTCAGAAAAAAAATTGCTTGGCAAAAGCAAGCGCATGAGTTTTATAAATAACACCACGCATGAATTATGGCAGTGGTTCCATCCAAAACGCGCGGCTTTAAATAACGTGGTAGGTGCCGATCTCTACTCCTTAGAGGTTTACGATAATGCAGATCACTTTCGCAACTTTGATCCCACTCGCGAATTCACAAAATGGGCAGCCGTAGAAGTAAATAATTACAACAAGGTTCCTGAAGAAATGGACAAGCTTACTATTCCAACGGGTTTGTATGCTGTGTTCTTACATAAAGGTCCGGCCAGCGAAGGCAAAAAGACCTACGAATATATTTTCTTTAACTGGCTTCCAAATTCGGAATACACTTTGGATGATCGCCCGCATTTTGCTGTAATGGGCGCAAAATACAAGGGTGAATCTCCCGAAACAGAAGAAGAGATCTGGATCCCCATCAAGAAAAAATAAGTATGGAAATTAAAAAATTCCGCATCTCAATATAAAATGAAACAGTTAAGCCTCATAGTTTTTGCTCTACTACTTTCTTTTGGCGGTTTTGCTCAAAAAAAGAGTAAACTCATGGAAGGTAGTTGGTTTGCCGGCAAAACCATTATGGATCCAAAAGTTGGTGTGATCATACTAAAACGCGTTGGACATGACGACATGGGTCACGGAACGTTTATTTGGTTCAAAGACAGTGCAGACTTTTCGCTTTACTATTCACCAATGTGCGGTAATGATTGCATTTGGAATTACAGCGGCAAATACAATGTAGATTCAAAAAAACTTACCATTAAATTCAACGAATACAACCAACATGGCTTTTGCAAGAAAATGCAAAAGACCTATAGCAAAAATCAGATGAAGTTCGTTTTCCTTGTTGAACCCAAGGGCAAAGACACTCTGGTTTTAACTCGCCAAAGTAAATAAGCAAAAAATCCCTATCTTCGCGTACATGTCGTTGTACGTTCAATACGGTTGCGGATTGTCGGCTCCAAAAGAGTGGACAAATTTTGATGTCTCTCCTACTCTACGCATGCAAAAGATCCCGGTTATTGGCGCGCTGTCTCCAACCAAATGGCCTAAGAATGTAAAGTACGGTGATATCATCAAAGGTTTACCGGTAGCAGATAATACTTGTGATGGATTGTATTGTTCACATACTTTGGAACATTTGTCGCTGAACGATTTTCGTATCGCATTAAAGAATTCTTATAAAGTGCTCAAAAAAGGCGGAATTTTCAGATGCATAGTACCTGATATTGAATCGATGGCGCGTTCATACATTAGTTCTTTGGACAATGGTCATAAAACTGCCAGCGTTAATTTTATTAATAATACCCTGATGGGTGTTGAACAGCGTAAGCGAGGATTAAAAGGCTTGATCAGTTCCTATTACGGTAATTCTCATCATTTATGGATGTGGGACCATCAATCTTTGGGCGAAGAATTAAAAAAAGCCGGTTTTATTGATGTTCGCCATGCCAAATTCAACGATAGCTCAGATGCCATGTTCAAATTGGTAGAGGATCCAAGCCGTTTTGAGGGCGCTGTGGCTATTGAATGCAGAAAATAAAAACATATCGTCCCTACGGGACTTCTTTTTCTCCTTTATTTCTTTTCTATAAATATTTTGTCCCTACGGGACATCAGATCAAACTAGAAAATCGTACAGTAGGGACCAAATATCTCTAGAACGAAAACCCACCCGCGCCGAAACCCCTTTAGGGGTGAAATATCTCTTCCTCAAAAAAATAATGCATCATTTTTGTACCTTTCCCTAAAATGCTTCGTTCCAAATAAAGGAACTAAATGCACATGGACCGCCAGCAGGAAATACAACATATAGAAGCTTCTAAAAGCGATCCTCAGAACTTTGAACCTCTTTATCGGCACCACTATAAACACATTCTTAATTTTGTGTATAAAAGGGTTGAGAGTTTAGACGATTGCAAAGAGATCACCTCTATTGTGTTTGTGAAAGCGCTTTCGGCCATTAGGAATTACCAGCACAAAGGTTTCCCATTTTCAAGTTGGTTGTTTAGAATTGCCGTTAACGAGATCACTCAATTTTATCGTGATTCAAAAAAAGCCCGCATCATTTCCATCGACGAAAAGGGCATAAAGAATATTGTAGAGGAAAAAGGAAATATTGATCCCGACTTGATCGCTTCGTTGAAAAAAGCGCTGATGTATTTGGAGGAAGATGATCTTGAGCTGATCCAGCTTCGCTTTTTTGAAGAACGGGCGTTCGCGGAGGTAGGAGAAATTTTAGGGATAAGTGAGGGTAGCGCCAAGATAAGGACCTACAGGGTGATAGATAAATTACGAATGCATTTTTCAAAATTAGTTTAAAATGAAAAACTATAAGATCATTGAAACCCGTCCGGAAATTCCATCATTACAGGTGGAGCAAGGAATGGATTTCGCAAAAATAAAAAGCAAAGCAGCAGTGGCCTCAAAAAGTGCCACGGTAGCTTTGTCAACAAAGGCTATTATTTTAAATAGTGTTGCGGGAGCGGTTTTAATTGGGGGGGCTGTGTTTGGAATAAAACAATTCAACAAAGAACCACTTAAGGAAAATAAGCAAACGGCTGTTACCATGGAGGCACAAAAACCAAACCAAGATGTTATTTCGACCTCAAAAGACAGTGTTGCAAAAGTTGAGGAAGTGAAAAAAGACCTCTCGGTAATAACTCCAAGCAGATCTTTAGTAAAATTTTCAGAAATAACCACCACAAACGCACTAACAACTACACCAACTCAAACAGTACCTGTAACAGCCTCATCAATTGTGGAAACTGCGGCTGCGGCTATTACAGAAAGCGACGTTATCGATCCGGTTGAGAGTACGACTATAAAGTCCTCTGGTTCTAAAATAGAATCTAAGCCTGAAAAAAATAAAAAATTCGTTGGATCAAAAAACGTAAAATGTACTATCCTCAACGAAAATCCCTATTCTTCGTATCCGGAGTCTCTTGTTTTCCCATTGGGAATGGAGTGCCTGTTGGGATGTGAATTCAAATACATTAGTTGTGATGAACTAAACTCCAAAGAAGGTGTTAAAGCCGTTTTAGTTCATATTGAAAGCCCGACGAAAAAGATCCTTCTCAAAACAAATTTTTCAAATATTACGTTGATCAGGAATGGGAAGTCGATCACACCTATTGCCATAGGCTTGGGCGATCTTGACGAGCAAACAAAGAAACCGAAGTATCTACATCAGAGCTATAAGTCTCAAGGCGCGATATTGAGAATTAAAAAGAATGTAGATCTTCTGTTATTCTTCAGCGAGCCCAAAGAAGGCGACCACTTGGTATTTGACGGTTTGCACAGTTTATTACAAGAGCAATAAAGGTAAATAGATCCACCTTAAGCGATCTAATTTTCATGTCAGCAAATAAACCGCCTTAACCCGGGCGGTTTATTTTTAATAATTGATCACTTCGGGATTAATGATAATAGGATCACAATCTTTCTCAAACTTAAATTCGATCTTCAGTTTAGATTGGTAATCGATCTTCATTTTGAAAAAACTTAGTTCAATCATATCCTTTTCTATTGAATCCACCTTTTTGCCGTTAACCATTATTTCTTTGATCCCATACCCGTTACCCATTCGAGGATTTACGATCAATAAACTGGCATTGTAGTTCGTCCCTTCAACAATGAGTTCATTTTTCCCCGATGGATCTCTTTCCTTAATGGCTGATTGATTCATTAGTAATGGTTCCTTGATCATACAACTGTCGTTATAATAAACCAGGATCGTGAATTTTTCACCTTGCTTCAGTTTGTGCACACTCAGATCCACCTTAAACTCGCTGGCATTGATCTCGTCGGTTGTGTAATTTCCATTCACTTTTAAACCGTTAATGCAATATCCAATTCCATCTTTACCAAACCCATTCCTTATAAAAAGATCTTTGCCATTATATACTCCTTCTATTAGCAAATGATGGGAAAGGCGTTTGTACATAACTCCGTTCTTTGAATACCTAGAGGTATCTTTGTACATCACCTTTAAGATCTTTTGCGCGTTCATATTTGCTACAAGTATCAACGCTAATGCCATTAATTTTATCTTCACATCTACAGTTTACTAGTTTTTATTTAAGGAACATATCCGGATTTATAAAGAAAGGATCGTATCCGCTTTCATATTTGATCTCCAATTTACATTGCTCCATATTTTTCACGCCCAGTTTATTGAAATCGATCTCAAATATCTCTGCATCTACTTTTACATTCGCTTTTTTTCCATCGATGTAAATTTCTTTAACAGAAAAACCATTTCCATCAGCAGTACGAGGATTCATCACAAATAAACTGGAGCCTATATTGAGGGCATCGATCTTGACCGTATTTTCCTTTGGTTTAATGGTATTGGGATTCATGATAAACGGCATACAGCAATTCTTATGAAATACCTGCACTTTTATTTTATCACCCAGTTTAAGTTTGTGTAGCGAAAGATCAACCTGAAATATCTCCGAGTTTATTTCATCGGTTACCGTATTTCCATTTACTTTTACCTGTTGTACACAAAATCCGGGACAAGGTCCTGCTCCTTGGACACTGAAAGGATTCTTAATGAAAATGTTCTTTCCATTATATTCTCCCTCCAAAACTATCTCTTCATTTTTCTGCGCGATCAATTGCGTTGCGAAAATCATTATGATCATTACAAATTTTGTTCTCATTGGCCGTATTTTGGATTGTATGTATTTGCTCTCCCTTTAGGTAAATTTCTATAAAAATAGATCATGAAGCCTTCAGGATCTTTATTTTGTGTATCGATAGTTGAAATGGTTACCATCAAGTAATAGGTCTCACCGGCTTTTACTTTTAAAGCAGGCGCATAAGTTTTCCCTGTGAAATTTTTGTAAAAAGTTTGATTCTGCCATGTTGTGTCTCGGCCATTACTAGATAATCCTGTATTGGTATTATGCGTTGTATTCCAGGCGAAACTATAACGCACAGGCTTTAATTTGGCGCGTTTAATTTCACTCATACAACTGTATTCATCACACTTAAAAAGTGCAAAATCATAGTCGTCGGTTTTTAAAGTTGGAACAATATGAAATGTGAGAACGGTGTCTCTCCTGATTGTAAATTTGAACCAAGCTGAGTTCTTTTCTATGGTTTTGTCGAGGTTTGGATCGTTGTATTCGCAATAATCACCCCGACCTATCGACACGTTTGTTGGACCATAAATAGAGTCTTTGATAGTTATTGCAGATTCAGCATCAGTATTGAATCGCTTTTTGAATGGAAGCGATTTTGGAGTCAAAAAAGGAATATCAGAATATTCTTCAACAACTTCTTTTGCTTTTGATTCCACTACCGCTTGTGCGGTATCTTTTTTCATAGGAATTTTGATCTCCTTTTTCCCTTCTCTTGCCTCACTTACCTGTTGTTTCTCCTGTACCACGGAGTCTTTTATTTGCTTTTCCTTAACTGGTTGATCCTTTTCCAATTTCGGTTTCGGCCTTTTACTATTTAAGTTGAGAATAACTAATATTGCTACAGTTGCAACCACAATGCTTGCAGCGATCAAGATCCCTTTGGTAAGCAACGATGTTTTAGCCAGCGTCGATTTCTTTAACGCCACGTCAAAATCCATTCCCTTCAAAATCTCTTCTTTTGAAAGCAAACGTTCTTCTATGATCTTATAATTGCCCGACTCCATTACAATTTACCGTAAATACTTTTTAATTTATCAATTACTCTATAGGTTCTTATTTTGGCGTTACCCTCACTTATTTCCAATATATCTCCCATCTCCGCAAATGATCGCTCCTCAAAATAACGAAGTTCTATCAAGATCATCTCGTCGTGTTCAAGAAAGGTTAACGCCTTTCTGAGAACGCTTTCCAATTCTTTGGATCCTCCTCCACTATCTTCAGCAATAGTGTTTAAACTTTTATCACTTACACTGATCAGCCTGGTCTTATTCTTTTGTTTATAATACCTATTTATCTCGTTGATGGTTATTCGATATAGCCAACTTGAAAAAGGAAACCCCTGATGTTTGTACGACTTTATATTAGAGATCGCGTTCGCAAAAACTACCGAAGTAATTTCCCGGCAATCGTCAATATCTTCCACTCGTTTGTATACAAACCTCAATATCTGTTCATAATACCTTTTGTATAAAGGTTCGAACTTCCGGGGATCGCGTTTAGCGTCCTCGATCTCCTGTATCTCCGTTTGATTTATCACAAGTAACCGGTTACATGCTATGGAATAACCGTGCTAGCCAAAAGGTACAAATTTTTGAAAATAAAAAAACCGCCTTACAGGGCGGTTTTAAAGATCAGCTCATATATTAGTTAGTTCTTACGGGACCAGACCAAAATATTAGCTTGCTATAACGCGGTCAACCAAATATCCGTCGAAAAAACGGCGGTACAAGCCATTTCCTACACCTTCTATGAACATTACCATGTTATTAGTGATGAAGGGGTCGTAAACCTCTTTTCTATCGCAGCAACCCAAAAGGTCCTTTGATATAAATAATTTGTAGGTGTTAAGTTCGCGCTTTGCTACGATGAGCAATCCCTCGAACTCGCTTGAAAGCACGCTGTATGAAACATTGCTTGCTTTGTCGTTAGGTGTTTGATTCATTTTTTTAAGTACTGTTAGTTTAGTTTCTACAAAATTACACTCACATTGTCTCAGAACAAAAATTCTCCCTCAATAAAATCACAAGTCCGCTCATTCACTTTTTAGATTTTAAATTTCAATTCAAAAAGCTATGACAATACAATTACACTAATTACCTTTAGGAATACAATAAGCGTGTCGATGTGCGGTAAATTGAGATTTTCTCCTTGGGAACAGCCATCAACTACACAATTTGCACAACATATTCCTCACATGTTAATTCAGACAAATATTATCCTGCTTCTAGTACTCCTAGACCTAAACGCTCAGATTCCGAAGAAAAAAACAGAATTAAAAAAAACTTCCAAAGAAGTTCCGATCTCTAAAATAGATAAAACTCTCACTTATTATATTGTGTTCGAAAACGGAAAAACAGAATTAAATAATGATATGAAAGAAAAATTGGATCGTGTGGCCAAAGTTTTCAGAACAAACTCCGGCGATACATTAAATATAATGTCGGATATAAAAATGGTCCCGTTTTATAAAGAACGTTCCATTTCGGTAAATAATTATCTCATCTCTAAGGGTGTTCCACATACTCAAATTCGATTTATAGAAGTAGGCAAGCTCAAGGTTACCAAGGAAATACAGCTCATTTTGAAGGAATAAATTCTATTGCTATATTTATAAGGATGAAACACTGTTTTCATATCATATATTCATTTGTCATTTTAGTGATGTGTTCATGCTTCGATCAAAATTCGGAGCGAAAATTTCCTTCGCCGGCTAATGACACAACCTCGTATACCATCAAAAAAATGGTTTCGGTAAGTCCCGATAAAGTATATGAAACATATTTGGATCCAGAATACTTAAAACAAATTTGGGGCGTTGACAGTATAAGCGTGGACGCGAAACCCGAAGGCAGAACCCGCGCCAAGCTTCGTGTGAACGATCAAAACTGGGATTTTACACTTGTATATAAAGAGGTCATTCCAAATCAAAAATTAAAGTGGGTGGTGAATTTTGATGAGCATCCTAAAATAGAAGTGTGGACCACCGTGGTATTTAATAGCGTAAAAGAAGGGACCGAAATAAGTTTAAGCCAGGAAAATTTTAATACAAAAGCTCAGCGCGATGAAAATCGCAATGCCAATACGGAGTCGCTGGATAAACTCACCAAACTTCTTGTCAAATACTAATTTCTCTATCCTATCTATTTCCATGAAACAATTACACATCACTAACAACGTTTTTATTAAAGCGTCCGCCAAAAAAGTTTGGGACGCGCTCACAAAACCCGAGGAAACAAAAAAATACATGTTCGGTTGCGAAACCGTTTGCGATTGGAAAGTTGGCAGTCCACTCATTTGGAAAATGATGCACGAAGGCAAAGAATTTATTCCGGTTAAAGGACATATTAAAGGTATTGAGTCTGAAAAACATTTAGCTTACACCGTCATTGATCCTCACAATCAAAACGTACCCGATGTTCCTGAGAATTATTTGACCGTTACTTACGATCTTATTGAAGAAAATGGCGGAACTACCTTACGCGTAACTCAAGGCGATTACAATCAAGTAGCGGATGGAGAAAAGCGTTACAAAGATTCCTATAATAATGGCGAAGGCTGGAATCCTATCCTACAGTTGATAAAGGCTCAGGTAGAAGGCTAGTTCACCCGCCTTTAAGAATTTTTAAGAGTATTTTCGGCACAGTTTATGTATTTTTGATTAGAAATTCGATCCTATGAAATTAGTTATTGTAGCCTTACTTAGCATCTTCTCACTCTCAACTTTTGCGCAAGGCGCCAAAGCAACCGAAACTGTTTATCCCTGGAAAAAGGAACAGGTTCTTCCCACATTAAAGTTGGTGGATAAGATCAAGGCGAATAATTCGTTTGATATGCCGGCTATTTTAAATATAGGGCCGATGCAAAATATTAAGACCGCGCAATTAGTGGGTCCGGTTAATTACGAATTTGGCATGATGCGTTTTAAAGATAAATTATCGGGCATGGACAAAAGCCAGGACCTAGTTCTTTATTGCGGATGTTGCTCTTATAAAACTTGCCCTAATCTTAAACCCGCCTTTGAAGCTGCTACCAAGGCAGGCTTTAAAAAAGTATGGGTACTTGATCTTCCGGTTGGCGTTGAAGAAGATTGGGTGAAAAAAGGATATCCTGTAGAATAAACTTACATTTGCGGTATGATCCTTACTGCAATTGTCGTCTTTTCCTTCATCCTCTTCGTTTTTATTTTCCTGCAACAAGAGAAATTTGGCAAACAACCAAGTGGCCAAAGACTTGAAAAGATCAAACGCTCTCCACATTATAAAAATGGAGCTTTCGAGAACTTAAGTCACACTCCCAGCTTTACGGAAGGCGCTACTTATATGGGGGTGCTGTACGAATTCTTTTTCAAGAAGAAAGTAAGACGTATTCCAACTGATCTTATCCCTTCGCAAAAAACGAATTTAAAAACACTTGATCCAAAAGAGAATGCGTTAGTTTGGTTTGGCCACTCTTCTTATTACTTACAGGTTGATGGAAAACGAATCTTAGTTGATCCGGTTCTAAGCGGAGCAGCGTCGCCGATCGCGTTCACAACACCAAGTTTTAATGGTGCTGACATTTACACCGTAGATGAGATCCCTGAAATTGACTTTCTTTTTATTTCCCACGACCACTGGGATCATCTCGACCACAAAACCATTAAGCTTCTAAAACCAAAAATAAAACAGGTGATCACCGGTTTAGGTACAGGCGAGCATTTGGAACGTTGGGGTTACAATGCAAACATCATCATCGAAAAAGATTGGAACGAAGAAATAGATCTTGGAAATGGATTTAAAGTGAATACCTGTACTGCTCGCCATTTTTCGGGTAGAGGTTTTAAACGTAACCAGGCTATTTGGCTTTCGTTTGTTCTTTCTACACCAAGTATGAAACTCTATTTGGGTGGTGATAGTGGTTACGATACACACTTCGCTGATATCGGGAAAAAATTTGGTCCGTTTGATTTGGCTATTTTAGAGAATGGGCAATATGATAAGAATTGGAAATACATTCACATGTTGCCCGAAGAAGTTGTGATGGCAGGAATGGATCTTAAAGCCAAAACCATCTTTCCGGTACATTCAGCCAAATTTGCCTTGGGTAACCACCCTTGGGATGAACCTTTAAAGCGTGTGACGGAATACAACAGACAAATGAATCAACGTGTGATAACACCTGTGATAGGTGAAAAAATTGATTTGAGGAACGATCAACAGAAATTCAAAGATTGGTGGAAAGATCTAAATTGATTATATTTACTATTAATGAAACATTTTCTTTTGTCCTTTTGTTTATTCCTTTCGATTGCCGGCCTTGCGCAGTCCAAAGATAAGCTGAGTGCCAAAAAGAGTGCTAAAGGCGATCAACCATTTTACAGAACAAAATCTTCGGACATTTTTTATATTGGAGTAGAAAATCGTTTCATTCTTTACAAAGATCCTACAAAAAAGTACACGGTTAGCGTAAAGAATGGTGTCGTGGTTGAAAAAGAGAATTCGGCGGATTCAACAATTTATGTTGTGAACGTAAAAAACAACGAGCCTACTTTCGTAAATGTATCGGTGGACAACAAGATCTATGCCTATAAGTTCAGAAATAAAAAGATTCCCTCACCTGAGATCAAAATATTGCTTGGTAGTGAATTCAGTAAAGCGACAGATATAGACGTTGAAAAATTTGCCAATGCTAAAAGCCTTGTACTTGAATTGACCGACTTTGACTTTGATGTAGCATTAAAAATTATAGGGATGCAATTAACCATTGTAAGAAATGGGCAGAAAACAGAGCACTTACTCACCGATCAAGCTATTGAACAATATTCCAAAGGCTGCATACCCGGTGATATCTACATTTTTAAAGACGTTGTGGTAGAAT
Source organism: Bacteroidia bacterium (assembly GCA_044229315.1). Classification (GTDB taxonomy): domain Bacteria; phylum Bacteroidota; class Bacteroidia; order B-17B0; family Aurantibacillaceae; genus Aurantibacillus. The sequence continues at coordinate 93,109 of JBGATG010000006.1, read as the reverse complement.
ACAGTAACACCGGTACTCAGCGCACCTTAAGCGGCAAGACTTTTTTTGTAAAATAAGATTTACACCAGCGGCTCTTTTCCCTGTTCAATAATTACTAATTTTAGGTATGGATATTCAAGTCCCTCTATCTAATTCATTTGTAAAACTGGAGCCTTTAAAGGCAAATGATTTTGAAAAATTATACGCGGTTGCAAATGATCCTCTTTTGTGGGAACAACATCCCAATAAAGACCGCTACAAGCGTGAAATATTTGAAGTATTCTTTAAAGGTGCCATGGAATCGAAAGGCGCTTATTTAATTTACGACGCAAAAACAAACTCACCCATTGGAAGTTCGCGGTACTATGATCTAGATAAGGAAAAAAGCTCTGTAACTATCGGCTACACGTTCTTTGCGCGTTCACATTGGGGAAGCACCTACAATCACGCGACAAAAAAACTAATGTTGGATCATGCGTTTGCACATGTTAACGCTGTTCACTTTCACATTGGCGCGGTGAATGTTCGTTCACAAAAGGCTATTACAAAACTTGGAGCTACAAAAATTGGAGAAATTGAAATGGAATACTACGGAGAGACTAGTAAACTCAACTTTATTTATGAAATAAAAAAACAAAACTGGAAATGAGAAAACTAATTTTATTTTTTGGCTTAGCCACCTTCATTACTAAAGCACAAACCACAAGCACCTGCGCTTGTTGTAGCGAAGCTCACAAACAATTCAATTTTTGGCTGGGACACTGGGACGTATATGACACAACCGGTAAAAAAGTTGGAGAGAATAAAATTGAAGTGATGGAAGAAGGCTGTGGTTTACGGGAAAATTGGAAGTCGAATACACAAACCGGCACCAGTACCAATTATTTTGATCCCACTGATAATACATGGAACCAATTGTGGATAGATAATGTTGGGACCATCTTATCTTTGAAAGGCGCTTTCAACAACGGTATCATGGAACTTAAAAGCAAAATGATGGAAGGAAAGAAAGTAGCTTTCTATTATAATGTGATCACCTGGCAAAAAAATAAGGATGGAAGCGTAACGCAAACCTGGGATGTGCGTGAGAATACCGGCAGATTAATATCGCGCGTATTCAAAGGCATTTACAAATTGAAACCAAAACAAGCGCCCGCCAAAATGCCAAACGATAAACAAAGCAATTAAATGGAAAAAGTAAACATCGCGCAAAAACTTTCTTTGTTCAACGATCACTGGAATCCTCGCGTTGCGGGTAAGTTAAATGGACAGCAAGTGAAACTCGCCAAATTTCAAGGTGAGTTCATTTGGCATTCGCACGAGCATGAGGACGAGCTTTTTCTGGTGATAAAAGGAGAATTTACCATGGAGTTCCGCGATAAGAACGTACTATTAAAAGAAGGCGAATTTTTGATTGTTCCAAAAGGTATAGAGCATAGACCCGTGGCCGAAAAAGAGGTTCATATCTTGTTATTTGAGCCTGCAACTACCTTAAACACAGGTGAGCACACCAATTATTTAACGCGAAATAAGCTGGATAATATTTAGACAGCTTCTAAGTAAAAAAGCACTAAACAGTTAATATTTTGTTAGCAGCGAACATAGGGCTTTAGGTACTTTTAAAGTCTAAATCCTCTAATCATGTTACCTTATGTTTTAAAGTTTTGGTGGGTGATAATCCCCATCCTGTTGCTTCTGTTTTACCGACTCTTTTTTAGACTGTTCGGTATCATTATTATTCCTGAAGACAAAATTGGTTTAGTTACCAAGAAATTTGTGCTCTTCGGAAAATCCGAATTACCTCCCGGCCGCATTGTAGCCGTTGAAGGAGAAGCGGGTTTCCAAGCTCAGACCCTGGCACCGGGAATTTATTTCTGGAAATGGATCTGGCAGTTCGAGATCACGCAACAAGCTCTTACAATTATTCCTCAAGGAAAAATTGGTTTGATCGTTGCTAAAGACGGTAAAGAATTGGAGACCGGAAACATTCTCGCACGTAAAGTGGAATGTGATGGATTTCAGGATGCCGTTGGTTTTTTAAATGGTGGCGGACGTAAAGGTCGTCAAAGCGCTTACATTACAGCAGGTACTTATCGTATCAATACATTCCTTTTCGAAATATTTACGGTGGATATGTTCACCGTGAACGATAACATGGTAGGTATTGTGACCACACTCGACGGCATGCCAATTGAAGAAGGCAATATTGCCGGACGAAATGTTTTAGGCCATAATAATTTCCAGGACACCGACGCCTTTTTAAAGAACAACGGTAATAAAGGTTTGCAACCACAGGTAATTCTTGCGGGTTCGTACTATTTGAATCCATGGTTCGCCAACGTAGAGCAAATAAAAATGACCGAGATACCGATCGGTTATGTTGGTGTTGTAATTAGTTATGTAGGACAAGAAGGAAAGGATCTGAGCGGCGCGGAGTTCAAACATGGCAATATTGTTAGCAAAGGCGAAAAAGGTGTATGGGCTGAGCCACTTGGCCCGGGTAAATATCCGATCAACACTTATATTATGCGCGTTGAATTAGTACCAACCACAAATTTAGTATTGAACTGGGCAAACGCACGTAGCGAAGCGCATCAATTAGATAAACACTTAAGTACGATCACCGTGCGTTCAAAAGATGGTTTCCCTTTTAACCTTGATGTTTCGCAGATCATTCACATTCCAACCACTGAAGCGCCAAAAGTAATTGCGCGTTTTGGAAACATGGTGAACTTAGTGGGACAAGTATTAGAACCAACCATTGGTAACTATTTCCGTAACTCGGCGCAAGACAGCGACGTGATCGCGTTCTTAAGTTCACGTAAAGAAAGACAAGATGCGGCAAAGAAACGTATTAGTGAAGTGTTAGATCAATACAACGTAAATGGTGTTGATACGTTGATCGGTGACATTGTTCCTCCGGAAAGTTTAATGAAAACATTGACTGATCGCAAAATTGCAGAAGAACAAAATACAACATTTGAAACTCAAAAGAAAGCCGAGGTAACTCGTCAGGCACTTGAAAAGGAAACGGCTGTTGCCGATATGCAAAAAGAAATTGTAAAGGCGGATCAGGGTGTATTAATTGCGGAGCGTATTGCGGATGCCACTGTGAAAAAAGCAACTGGTGACGCGAGCGGTGTAAAGATCTCTTCTAACGCCGAAGCTGAAAGATTAAAAGTTATTGCAGCTGCAGATGCGGAGAAAACAAAATTACTAGCAAACGCCGAAGCTGAAAAAGTAAAAGCGCTTGCGAATGCAGAGGCTGAAAAGATCTCGGTAACCGGTAATGCGGAAGCTCAGAAAATTTTAGCGATCGGTAAATCAAATGCGGAATCTTACAAATTATCGGTAAGCGCCATGGGTGGAGACAATTTCACCAAGCTAAAAGTTACCGAGCAAATTGGTAAAGAGCGCATCAAAATAATTCCGGAAGTTCTAATTACAGGAAACGGTGATGGACAAAACGGACCGATCAATGGTTTGTTAGGTTTACAACTGTTGGATGGAATTATTGACCGCAATAAAAAATCGGACGGAACAGATCCGAAGAAAAATTAATTTATTGACATAAATTGTAAGAACACCGTCCAAATGGGCGGTGTTTTTTATTTGTCTTTTCCGCCACGGAGACACAAAGGCACTGAGATTCACGGTGAACTCTCCGTGTAGCTCCGCGTCGCCGCACCCCTCGGCTACAAACGAATATTTAACCGCTCATAGATCCACATGCCATTTCAACCACTCATAAACCCATAGAAACAGCCTTACCCGCCATTCATAAGCCCCATAAGCCTTCCAAATAGTTGATATATCAACAATTGATATAATAACTAACTTTGCTGTGTACCAATATCCTAGCACGTGAAGAAATTTTTCACAATAGCATTAGTTCTTACAACAGGACTTTACTCTTCACAGAACGGAGAAGTAAAAGGCAAGCTGACCGACGATGAAAAGAATGTTGTCCCCTTCAGCACGGTTCTATTAAAAAGTAAAGCAGATTCTTCATTAATAAAAGGCGAGATCACCAATGAGCAAGGCGAATTTCACATCACGGGTATAAAGAACGGAAACTATTTTTTGATGTTGCCTTCGGTGAGCCATCAAAAAAAATTCGTCAATGATCTTACAATTTCTGACGCGCAGCAGACAATTGATCTTGGCAGCATACAATTTGAAAAGAAAGCAAATCAATTAGGTGAGGTCACGGTAAAAGTTGACAAACCCTTTATAGAAAAACAAACTGATAAAACGGTTGTGAATATTGAGAATAGCATTATCCAAACTGGATCTTCGGTCATGGAGGTTTTAGAAAAACTTCCAGGTGTTATGGTAGACCAGGATGGAAACGTACGCCTTCGCGGTAAGCAAGGCGTACTCATCCTCTTAGATGGAAAACCAATGGTTCTTGGCGGTGGTGATCTTGCAAATTTATTACGCGGAATGCCAGCTAATACCATTCAAAAGATCGAGATCATCACTAATCCTTCGGCAAAATGGGATGCAGCAGGTAACGCAGGGATTTTAAATCTAATTACCAAACGTAACCGACAAGAAGGTTGGAACGCAGGAATTAATTTGAGTTATGGCCAAGGACGTTACGCAAAGATGAATCCTTCGGCAAATTTTAGTTACAAACGCAACAAGTTCAACTTCTTTGCAAATTACGCTTATGCCGATAGAAAGGGATTCAATAATTTGATATTGGATCGCCGCTTCTTTTCGCTTGATTCTTTGCAAGCTGAATTCATGACATACAATTACATTATTTTCCCTTTCAAAACACACACGCCGCGTATTGGAATGGATTATTACTTCAGTAAAAAGACCACTGTATCTCTTGTTCTTTCGGGGGTAGTAAATCATTTTGAACCTACGGCATTCAATTACACTGATATTTTAGACGGGAATGGAAATTTATACAGCGGATATGAATTCCATAATCAATCGCACGATAAATTTTACAATGCGACGGCCAGCGCGCAGATCAAACACAAAATTGATTCTACCGGACAAGAAATAAGTTTTGATCTTGATTATGGAAAGTATTGGAATGTGACCAATCAATTATTTACAACGGATTATTTCAACTCTCAGAGACAAAATTTATTTCAGTCTGTTTTGGTAAGCAAACAGTTCGGTGATCTTTATTTATACTCCGCCAAAACTGATTATACCAAACCTTTTAAAAATGGCTTAAGTATGGACGCCGGCTTAAAGAGCAGCTTGGTGCAATCAGATAAAGACATGCAATTTTATAACCGCGTGAATGACCTTGATAAATACGATACAGCGCGTAGTTCACACTTTTTATACAACGAGAATATCAATGCCGCTTATGTGAGTTTTAAAAAACAAATGAAAAAATTAGGTGTCCAGGCAGGTTTAAGGGGGGAGCATACAAAAGCAGACGGAAGGCAGGTTATCAACGACTCCACCGTTCGTCGCAATTATGTACAGCTCTTCCCTACCCTGTATCTTGACTACAAATTAAATGATAACCATGCGGTAAATATCAATCTTGGAAAGCGAATTGATAGGCCGCGTTACGATCAAATGAATCCGTTCCGTCGTTTAATAGATGCTACAACGTACAGCGAAGGAAATCCTTATCTACTTCCGCAGATCACTTATCATTCCGAGATAGGTTATTCATATAAAGACATGTTATTCTTTACAGGAACTTATGATCACACATACAACAATCTTACCGACGTATTGATCCAGGATTCTAAAACGCGTACCACCATACAAACCATTGTGAATTTGCAAACCTTGAATTATTTCAGTTTCGACATCAATCTTTCTAAGAAACTTACAAAATGGTGGAGAACAAATTCGAACATTCTTTCTTACTACGGAATTTATACGGGTTCTGTAAATAATTACGCTATCAACCAGGGAACTCCATCGTTTGTATTCAATATGCAAAACTACTTTACCATTAAAGATGGACTATCCGCCGAATTAAGCGTGAATTACAATTACAAGAATTTGTACGGCGTTACTTTAATGAAAACCACATCGAGTGTAAATGTTGGGATGCAAAAAAGTCTATTGAAAAAGAAAGCAACACTTACCGTTAATTTCACTGATATTTTTTGGCACGCCTGGCCAAGTGGCATCACCGACTTTGGAAATGTGAATGAAGATTGGAGGGCTATTCGCGATACCCGCGTATTTACCGTGGCATTCAGTTACAAAATAGGAAAAGGTCAAACCGGTCGTATGCGTCGCAACACCGGCGCCGATGATGAAAAGAACCGAATGGGGTAATTTATTTTAACCGCAGAGCTGCCTTCGGCCTTCATAGAGGTCTCGCAGAGGTCGCAGAGTTAGAAAAGTTCTCTGCCTGAAAACTCTGCGCGCTCTGCGGTTCCTGCATCTGAAACCAACAACTTTTAACAAATTAACACCTAAAAGTCCATAAGAAAAGGGCAGGTTTCTTCAATTCCTGTATCCTTAGCATTAAATTTGTTATATATGATGCGTATGGCAACAGGTTTTACATTCAAGGGAATATTTCTTTCCCTTTTTATTTTATCAATTTCTATTTCGGCGCAAGAAGAGCACAGTAAAGATCTTTGCAACGAAATGACCAATAAAAAAGCGTTCCAGCTTTTTATGAAGGGCACGGATAAAAAGAAATACGAAAAACCTGAGCGTATCAAGTTTTTGATGGAGGCTATTGAACTTGAGCCGGAATTTGCCGATGCTCAGTTCACTATTGCGCATGAAGTAATGGTGCGTTGTATGTTGGAAGAGAAACCTTACGTTCCCGCACGTCCTTTCTATTTGGCCGCGATCAAATACTGTCCTCAAATAAGTTCGGAGGCATACTATTATATTGCCCACTCATTTTACGACGAATTTCAAAATGACTCAGCAATTCGCTATTTTAATTTATTCCTGAATTTCAAAGACGAGGATCCGGGAAAATTCCCAAGAGACTACGAGCAATGGCGCACCAATGCAAAACTCATGAAAAAAGAATGTGTACAGGATAAACAATTGAAATACAAAGTACCTTTTGATCCAAAAGTTGTTACCGGTGTTTCAAGCGAGCGTGATGAGTATCTTTCTTACATCACACCCGACGATAAATATTGTATGTACGTGCGCATGATGCCGAGAAAAGATCTTAAAGTGTATTCAAGTGACAAGGAAACAGAGAAATTCATGCTGTCGAAACGCGATCCAAAAACGGGACTTTTCGATAAAGGAGACCTCATGTATTATCCTTTCAACGAAACCGACGATAATCAAGGAGGTTGTTCTATTTCAATTGACAACAAACATTTATATTTTGCCATGATGAAGAATGAAGGCGGGGCGCAACCAAATGTAGATATTTATGTATGTCATGGGCAAACTGATAAGTTTAACGAAGAATGGAGTGGCATCAGCAAATTACCTCCTCCTGTGAACGATCCAAAATATTGGGACAGTCAGCCAAGTATTGCTGCCGATGGATTGACTTTATATTTTGCAAGTGACAGACCAGGGGGGTATGGAGGAGTAGATATTTATATGAGTAGAAAAAATCCGGCTACAGGACAGTGGAGCGTACCCGAAAATCTGGGACCAAACATTAATACGCCTAAGAACGAAAAAACGCCATTCATACATAGTGATAGCGAAACATTATACTATAGTAGCAATGGACTTTTCGGATTTGGAGGTTATGATATTTACTATGTAAGGAAAGACATTAAGGGTAGATGGGATTTTCCTGTAAACATTGGATCACCCATTAATGCCGAAGGTGAAGACGCCTGTTTCTTTGTAAGTAAAGATGCGCAAACAGCTTACTTCTCAAGTTTTGATGAAGGTCGTATAAAAGGAAAAGGAATGGGACGTTACGATCTATTCAGTTTTCCATTGTATAAAGAAGCACGTCCACAAAATATTGATTTTTTCCATGGAAAAGCTGTAGATCAATCCGGGCAACCAGTTACAGGTGCTGTTGTAGAGCAATACAATCTTGAAACAAAAGAAAAGAAAAACTTAGTTGTGGATAGTATTACGGGGAATTTTATGGGAGTTGTAAGCAAAGATAAATTCGAGAATTTTGTTCTCACCGTGAAGAAGCCCGTGAAAGAAGGAAAGGACAGCATTCTTTTCAATACAACTTTAGTGGATGCAAAAAAATTGGCAAGCGCGCCAACAACCTCGGCTGCTCCGCTCACAATAAGTGTTACTAAATCCGAACCAGGAAAGAGCTTTATAATTGATAATTTACATTACAAAACCAATAGTGCCGAAATAACAAACGAAAGTAAAGTTGTGTTGGATGCATTTGCCGTTTATTTATTGGATCACTCAAGCATGCATGTAGAGATCCAAGGTCACACCGATAACGTCGGTAATCCTAAAGACAACGAAGCTTTAAGTCGCGATCGTGCGTACTCTGTAAAGCAGTATTTAGAAGAACAAAAAGTTCCGGGTAAACGCGTTTCAGCGCAAGGTTTTGGTCAAAACAAACCAATTGCAGATAATAAAACAGAGGCTGGAAGAGCGCAGAATCGTAGGACAGAGTTTGTGATCCTGGAAGATTAATCATTTTTAACCACGAAGCGCTACGCTACACAAAGGTTCACACGAAGGTCACAAAGACGTATTAATACAAAACGAACAAAGGAAACAATGTTTCCTTTTTCTTTGTGCTCTTCGTGAAAAAACTTTGTGTACTTCGTGGTTAAAGTCCTCTAAAATTACTTCGCTTTCACCTTAAATGCCTTATCAATCGTCGCCCAATCGATCTTATCGAAAAACAATTTGATAGATTCATCATGGCCGGTAAGTTCAATGATCACGTGATCAATACGCGTTAACGTAGTTGCATCTTTATTTGGATACGCAGTCAAACGATATTCCTGCGTTCCATCGGTCATTCCTTTTGAGAAATCAATATCTTTTACTGACCCAATTACAATAATCACCGAATTTCTTTGGAAACGAAGATCATTGTTCTCCATGTCCAGAGCATCAGTTTGACGGAACCAAATAGAATCGTTGCGTTTATAAACCTTATATGGTGTTTTCAATTTCACTTTCCAATCTAATTCCTGGTACTGAGAAATAGATGTAGTACGCAACATATCATTAATGTGAATTCCCACTGTCATGCGCGGGGGATTGTTCTCGTATTTTTGAACTTTAACTTGATAATCGCGCGAACTTCCACTACCCGATTGCGGCTGATACAAACTGTCGTTCTTGTTCAACATGTATTGAAACAAAGGATGGGCTTTTGCCGGTTGAAACACATTGTTTAACACAAAACGCTGAGGAAGCATTTTTTCATCATCCTGCTTTGTGCGAAATAATCCATCCTCATAATCTTCTCCGTATTTCCATTCGTATTTGCGTTTCCAATTTGGACTATTGATCCAACCCGCATCGATACCGTTCATTAATAGTTCGCACGACGTCTTGAAATACACATACTCTTTTGGAACAATGAGTCCGCGCACTAATTTTTTTTCGGCACCATAATAACTTACAGTGGCTCCTCCGGTAACAGTTCCGGTTTCGGCAACCGAACGATCAGAGAAATCCATGTTCTTTGGAAATTGAGAAAAAGAAAATCCCGCTAAAAGCAGAAAAATATAAGTACTAAACGTCTTTAAAGTCATAATTTGCACGAGCTTATAAATATAAACGTTTTTTTCTTTTGGCTATTAACAGCTTATAAGATTCTGTTTATGAGGAACTTAAGATAAATTAGCAAAAATTAATTTGAATCAGATAAAATCAATCGTAATTTTACGATAAATATTACTCCATGGGTCTCACAAAAACAGAAGAGTTCACAGTAAAACAAAATAAGATCGCCAAATATGCGAAAGCGCTGGGACATCCTGCACGCGTAGCAATTCTTGAGTTGATCGTAAAAAAACAATCTTGTGTTTGCGGAAGTATTGTTGATGAGCTTCCATTGTCGCAAAGCACCGTATCGCAACATTTAAAAGAATTAAAAGACGCGGGGCTTTTGAAAGGAGAGATCGATGGCGTAAAAGTGTGCTATTGCATTGATGAAAAAGAATGGGAGAACGCGAAAAATTTCCTCGGAACTTTTTTCAACAACTATGAAAATAAAAATAAATGCTGTTAAAATAGAAATATGAAATTATCAGAATTAAAAATTGTATTAGAGGGAATTCATGAACTCAATTTTATGTTGCCCAACGGACATTATGTGCCAAAACATTTTCATGTAACTGAAGTTGGCCAGGTGAATAAACATTTCATAGATTGCGGTGGCGTGGTTCGCCGCGAGAAAGCAGTTAACTTTCAATTATGGGAAGCCGGAGACTTCGATCACCGTCTTGCTCCCCAAAAATTAGCAAATATCATTTCTCTTTCAGAGAAAACTCTGGCTATTGAAGATGCCGAAATTGAAGTGGAATACCAAAGTGAAACGATCGGAAAATATGGTTTGAGTTTTAACGGTAAGGATTTTCAGTTAACTCAAAAACTAACAGCTTGCCTTGCAGAAGATCAATGCGGTGTTAAAGAAAAACCAAAAGTTAAATTGTCTGAGATACAAAACAAGGATAGCTCTTGTTGCGGACCAAACTCAAAATGTTGTTGAAAATGAAGGATCTTTTATTTAAATACAAAAAGCCTCTGGTGATCACATCATCGGTAGTTATTCTTCAACTCATATTTGGTTTCGATCCCAAATTTTGCATCATCAATATCATTTGGCTTTTTGTTTAAACGACCAACCTCATAAAATTTACCTCATGGAAAACTTCGATCGTAAAAAACATTGGGAAAACATCTACAATACTAAGCAGTTGAATGAAGTTAGCTGGTACCAGCCCGTTCCTGAAACTTCCCTTGAATTTTTAAAGCAATTTAATGTTGCCAAAAATGCCAAGATCATTGATATTGGTGGAGGTGATAGTTTTTTGGTAGACCATTTACTTGCACTTGGTTATACAGATGTAACCGTTTTAGACATCTCATCGTTTGCTTTAGAAAGAGCAAAAAAACGATTGGGAAGTAAAGCTTCACTCGTGAAATGGATCGTTTCAGATGCAAGCACCTTTGTTCCAACGGAGCAATACGATTTTTGGCACGACCGCGCTGCCTTTCATTTTTTCACCAAGGAAAATGATATCATGAATTATCTGAACGTGATCAAAAAAGGCATCAAAACAGATGGCGCTCTCGTTTTGGGAACTTTTTCCGAACAAGGTCCAAAAAAATGCAGCATGATCGAAATAAAGCAGTATTCGGAAACCACGATGACCGAAAGACTTAAAAACATGTTCGATAAGATCAAATGCATCACTGTTGATCATAAAACGCCTTTTGACACGATCCAAAATTTTCTATTCTGCAGCTTCAAAAGGAAACCAGATGTTATTTACGCTTAAAAGCAAACGCTATGAATTTGTCAACCGAAAAAATATGGTCTGATCACCACCAAAAACTTAAACGCTTTACAATTTCAAAGGTAAAGAACGAAGACGCAAGCAACGACATTCTTCAGGATGTGTTTCTAAAGATCCATTTGAATCTTCATCATCTTGAAAATAAGGAACGCGTGGAACGTTGGGTATATCAAATAACCCGAAATGCGATCAATGATCATTTCAGAAAACAGAAACATTTTACTGATGTTGAAAAAATTGAATTGGAAGACCCATCCTTTGATTTGAATTCTAATGGGAGATTTGCAAAATGTATTAGCTCCTTTATTAAGGATCTTCCGGATAAATACCGGGAAGCGATCGCAAAAGTGGAAGTTGAGAATATGAGTCAACTCGACCTCGCAAAACGGTTGAACATCTCTTATTCAGGAGCTAAAAGTCGTGTTCAAAGAGCCAAGGAAATGTTGAAGAATCATTTTTTAGCATGCTGCAACGTGAACACCGATAGATACGGAAACATTGTATCACTCAACGGCAAAAGCAAATGCGGCACCTGCGAAGTTTGATCGAACATTAAAGAAATAAAAAAAGGCGGGAATCACTACCCGCCTTTCTTTTTAACAGCATCCCTTAGAAGATCCGCAGTTACAACTACATGAGCAATTGCATGTACAGTTACTGCCACAATTACACGATGTGTTCCCGTTAGTGTTGTTGCCGTTACCGCAACCACAGTTTTGATCATTATTCATTTTAATTTATTTTAAATATTACAATCAATATCGACTGCATTAAATAGACGAGAATACATTTAAAAAGACGCAAAAAAAATAAGAAGATATTGGAATTTTAACATTTAAATTATATCTTTATAAATATGAAGAATGTTCTGATATTATGTTCGGCCAATAGTTGCCGCAGTCAAATAGCCGAGGGCTATTTAAAACACTTTACAAGGGGAAAAGTAAATATTTACAGCGCGGGTACCGAAAAAAGTCACGTGAATTTCCGTGCCATTGCCAGCATGCAACGCGATGGAATAGATATTTCACAGCATACTTCTAATAATGTGGATGAGTATAAAGATATTCCCTTCGATTATGTGATCACCGTGTGTGATGAGGCAAAAGAAAGTTGTCCGGTTTTTCCGGGCGAAGGAAAAAAATTCCATCACGGATTTAAAGATCCTGCAAAAATGACCGGCTCTGAGGAAAAGATCAATTCAGAATTTGATCGTGTTCGCGGAGAGATCAAAACGTATTGCAAAGAGTTTGCGGCTAAGCATCTGCTTTGATCTTTTATAAAACTATACTTAGTTTCCTATTCTTATTGTTCCTGTTGTCGTGTGGCAATGAAAAAGCTATTAAAATAAAAGAACTGCCGGCTGTTGCAAGCACTATAGCAACACCCAACAGTTCAAATACAGATCCAAAAACTTCCGAGATCACCTGCCCTTCCTGCGGCTTCAAAAAAGTAGAGAACATGCCAACGGAAGTTTGTCAATTATCTTACACCTGCACTAAATGCGGAAAAGAAATGCATCCTAAGAATGGAGACTGTTGTGTGTTTTGCACATACGGCGACAAAAAATGCCCATCGATGCAATAAACTTTAGTCTTCCGATCTTTTTATCTTATAACGGATCCCAGCGTACAACATTCTTCCGTAGATCGGTCCCCAGATCATGGAAGCGTCAAAATATTTTCCAAAAGGATTATCGGCAGACACGATCGGGTTCGGTTGACGTTCGTTCAAAGCATTCTCTACTCCTAAATACACATCAAACTGATGTTTGAATCCTGTTTTGTAAGTAATTTGCCCGTTCAAAATAAAATAAGCCGGAGAAGAATTTGCTCGTGTATACGCCGCAGGATTACTTGCCGTATTTGGCAAACGCTTGCTTCCATTCCATTGCGTTGTATGATCAAATTGCCAATGCTTATTCTTTGTGAGATAAGACAAGTTAATGAAAGCTCTATGTTTTCCCAAAAGATATTTTGGCAAAATAGCATCGCTGTATTGCGTACGCGTATCAATGTAACGGTACGCAACTCTCACATCCAAGCGTTTTCTTACTTCCCAGCTAAACTCAGTTTGTACAGTATTTGAGAACGATTTTCCTTTCAGGTTATAAAATAAAACCTGTTGAGGATCTTTATCAATATCCACCACCACCTGATCCTTAAAATCAGTTCGGTAAACATCCAATACAAATTGCGCATCGCGATAATCGATCTTGAATTTTTGCAAATAATTTATTCCATAATTCCAGGCAATTTCCGGATCTAAACCATAAGGCATTCTCAAATTGGAAGGCGTGAGCAGAAAATCACGTGATGAAGCCATGAATGCCGAATTCTCCGCTAAAACATTAGCGGTACGCAAGGCTCTTCCACCGGAAACGCGCACGACACTTTTCTCATTGTTGAAGGCGTAACGCATGTGTAAACGTGGTGTAAAAAATAACCCGTAGTAATTATGATAATCTCCTCTAATTCCCGCAACTACATTAAATTTGGTCATGTACACATAAGTATATTCGTAAAACACACCGGGAACAGATTCCGCTCTTTTAAATTTAAATCCTTTATATGCTTCCGAAATACTATCCCACATATAACTCGCCCCGGTCCTGAATTTGTGATCAGAATTCCCCAAGATGCCCTGGAAAATGTAGTTGGCGTAAAATGTTTGCTGCTCGCCTTTATAACTATTCACTCCGTAAAAATTATCTTGTTTGTGTTTCAAATAACTTAATTGCAAACCCATACTCGTCTCAATTTTTCCTCTGAACACAAAACCGTTCTTAGCAAACACATCCAATTTTTCGGAATTGATCCCGATCAAATAGGGATTTTGTATCGGTTGACCATGCGAATGCTCGTGCGGCGACATGACCTGCCCTCCATTTCGTTCATCCAACACGTAACTTCCTCCTAACTGCCCCTCAAAACCTTTTTGTGTCTCGTAATTCAAACGAGGCATGAAATTATATTGCTTGCCTGCCGGAATATCCAAAAATCCATCGCCATTGTGATCTTGCTCCAACGGATTCAAACTAAAATGACTCAGCAATCCCGCGCTCCAAACCTTACTTAGTTTTGTTCCAAGATTCAAATTATATTCATTACGACCGTTCTCATTCACATAAGCATTGAAGTACAAATGCTCACCGTGTTCAGGTTTTTGTAGTTCCGTATTAATTTGACCCGTAAAACTTTCGTAACCATTGATCACACTTCCAGCTCCTTTTCCTAATTGTATGGATTGTATCCATGTTCCCGGAATAAAACTCAATCCATAAATAGTTGCCAAGCCTCTTAAAAAAGGCATATTCTCCTTGGTAATTAATGCATAGTGTCCGGCCAATCCCAACATTTGAATTTGTTTTGTTCCCGTAATGGCATCAGCATAATTCACATCCACCGAAGGATTGGTCTCAAAACTTTCGGAGAGGTTACAGCAAGCCGCTTTAGCGAGTTCGCCCTGTCCGAGTGTTTCAATTTTAATAGGATTTAAAAAAGAGAAAGCCGAAGTAGGATTTCTATAAACTACTTCAACCTCTTGTAAAGTTTTAGCATTGCTCAGGAAAAAATTAGCGAAGGCTTTTGTAGAATCGATCAATAAAGTATCGTTCTGTAATCCAACGAATGAAATAACAAGCAAATTTGTTTCTTTTGATCGCTTGAGTTTATAAATACCGTCTTGATCGGTACTTGTTCCGCTCTTTGTTCCAAGCCAATATAAATTTGCTCCAGGCAAAGCCGTGGTGTCACTTTTCTCTCCTACTTCAAATACTCTCCCGCTCAACGTTTGTGCTTGCGAAAGTGCAGAAACAAAAAAGAAAAATAAATAAAGCGGTAAACTGAATTTATACCGCATTACTTTTCGCATTTATGATCGCGAAACTGACAGCACTTAGGGAGTTTGTTGTAAACAACATCCTGCGCTTTTTCTTCTCCAACGTCATGACCAGATTCCAAAATAGCCTTCTTGATCTGATCAAGAGTTACTTTATCGGTTTTATAGGTTACAGTTAGAGCCTGCGCTTTCGAATCCCATTTAGATGCTTTTACACCTTTAATGTCAACAGCCGTTTCAATGCGTTCTTTACACTCTCCACAATTTCCGTGAACGGTAATTGTGGTTGTGACAACAGCTGGTTTTTCTTGCGCTTTACTGAAATTACATGCCGCAATAAGCATGATGATGAATATCTTTTTCATAATGATCCTTTTAATTGATAAATTGAATTACTCTTGGAAAAAAGAGAATCCTAGATCAAAAGAAGTCTATTCTTTAAATAGATAGGCGGTGATTTGTATTTTCTTCCAATACATGAAAGAAAAGAATGCGTTGGCGTGGTATTTAACCATGGGTCAACACTGGTATTTACAGCGAATACAGAGAGAAGAACAGGCTTTGTAATCTCTGATTTTTCGGTAGAGATCCCATCCTGAACCAACTGTACTATTTTAATCTCATTTTTACAGCAGTCGCTTTGCTCCTCTTCCTCACAAGTTCCGGCTTCATCACAATCGCATGAAGGTTCGGTAAAATATGCTTCGGAAATTGTATCGCAACAAGAGTGAACGTACTGCGCCACACCCATAATAGAGAACAGGAGATTGAAAATGATTATGAAAACGAATGTTCTTCTCACAGTACAAATTTACAAAATTTCAGGCTAAGTATCATACTCATAACCCAATATAGGGTTTTTAAGGGAATTTAACAGGAAAAGTCTTATTAAGCCACCTCCTGAAACACAAATCTTTCCTGAAAATCCACCTCATTTTCCTTTAACAATTCTTCGTATTCCTTACGAAACGTATGTTTACGATGATGCTCTTCCTGATTTTGGATGTATCTGATAACATTTGGGATATCGCGTTTGTTATAGGCGAAACCACCATAACCGCTTTGCCATTCGAATTTTCCAATTACTAATTTCCGTTCGTTGATCCATCTGGTAGAATATGCCTTTACTTCTTTCATTAGATCAGAGGCGGAATGTGAAGGACGCATCCCGACCAACATATGTACATGATCCGGCATGGAATTAATACAGATCATTTTATGATCATAGTGCTGAACGATGCCTGTTATGTATTTATGTAATTCTTCCTTCCATGTTTTTTGGATCATTCCTCGGCGGAATTTGACCACAAAAACGAAATGGATATGCATTTGTGTGTATGTATTTGCCATAATGGATCATAGGTAGTATCAGTAGTCTCGATTGATTGCTATAATTTGTAGCATGTTTGGATTTTGTTCTACATGACCATCCCTAAAGGGGTTGTTCCAATTTCTGTGTATGAAAATCAACACAAAGGAGTGGTGGCAATTTCTGAATATGAACGTGAATCCAAAAAAGGAAAATTCAAATGGATACCTCTCGAAGAAATTGTCCCGTAGGGACAACGTGTTGGTAACAACAACCCCCCCTCGAACTATGACTTATTGAACCCCTTTAGGGGTGACCATGTTTGCTATCCGCCCTTCGCAAAGAACACATCCCATCCATACTTCGCTATCATTAAAGTAACAATAGCCAAAAAAACCTTTCGAACAAACTCATTCCCTTTCTTCATGGCCATGTTGGCGCCAATGTATCCGCCGGCTACGTTGAACACCGCCATTAAGATCGCCAGAGGCAAAATAAAATTTCCATTCTTTATAAAAACGATCAACGCGGAAATATTGGTAATGCAATTGATCACTTTAGCATAAGCTGATGCGGTTACAAATTCAAACCCTAAGACTACTACAAACACCAGCACTAAAAAACTTCCTGTGCCCGGGCCAAAAAATCCATCGTAAAAGCCAATGATTAAAGCAAAGAAGGATCCGTAAAGCAATTGCTTCCAAAAGGCAAGCGATTTTGTTTGCACCGAACCAAGATCTTTTTTGAAGAATGTGTACACCGCAATAACGATCAATATCATCAACACAAATGGCTTTAGTGTTTGAGAGTTGATCATGCTCACGGTCTTTGCCCCAACAAACGCTGAACAAAATGCACAAAAGCTCACTACCCCAATTAAAACCAGATCAAACTTAACACGACGCATATATTGGAACGCAGCCACGGTTGTTCCGCTAAACCCGGCAATTTTATTTGTGCCAAACACTGTTGGCAATGGCAGTTTGGGAAAACTGATCAAAAAAAATGGAACGATCACCAAGCCTCCACCACCAACCACTGCATCAATAAATCCGGCAATGAATGAAAATACAGCCAAACCGATCAATAAAAATGCCCCATATTCGCCGATGATGTCCATTAATGTTATCTTTGGAGCTAAATATATGAAAAAGTTAAGCTTAAAAAATATCAGTCTCGCCTTACTTGTGATCTTTGTGGTAATGCAGTTCTTTCGAATTGATAAAACAAATCCTACCGTTGACCCGGCAAATGATTTCATTTCTATTGCTAAACCTTCGGCCGAGATAGCCACTATTCTAAAAACATCGTGTTATGATTGCCACAGCAACGAGGTTGTTTATCCATGGTACACCAATATCGCTCCGTTTTCGTGGTGGATCAAACATCATGTGAACGAAGGTGTGGACGAATTGAATTTTTCGGAATGGGGGACATTTAAACCTCGCCGTATGGATCATAAATTAAAAGAAGGCATTGAACTATTGGAAGAGGATGAAATGCCTCTTTACTCTTACACCATCATGCATGGCGACGCAAAATTAAACGCTGAGCAAAAAGAAAAACTGATCGCATTTTTCAAAAGTCTTCGCACTGGTGAAAGCGATAAACCGAGAGATTAGAAATTATGGTCTTACGGGAAACTTCAGATCGAACGTAAATCCTTTTTCATTTCCAAATTCGAAAACAGCATCCTGTTGTTCTGACAATGACCGGATGATGTCCAAACCTAAGGTATTCTTTTTCATTGCTTCTTCGTTCGACAATCCGGGGCCATTATCCTTGTAAAAAAGCAAGATCTCATCCTGTAAACGGATGATCCGTATTCGGATACTTAATTGCTGCCCTGGTTTTAACGCGTGTTTAAAAGAGTTGGTGATGAGTTCATTCAAGATCAATCCGCACGGAATAGCATTCGACAATTCAAGTTCAATTTTTTCACATTCCAATTCAATTAAAGCCTGTTTATCATCAATTGAAACTCTTAACGCATTAATAAGATCGCTTACATAATCTTTAAAATCCAATCGGGTAAAGCTTTTGGTGCTATAGATCTTTTGATGCACAAGCGCCATTGAAAAAATACGATTCCTGCATTCTTCCAAAGCATCCTGAACTTCCAGCGAACTCGACGCGTTCTTTTTCAAATTCAAAAGACTGGTCACTATATTCATGTTATTCTTTACACGGTGAAATACCTCAGCCAACAATACTTCTTTTTCGTGCAGCATATTATTGATGAGTTTTTCCTGCCTTGTGCTTTCGTAAGAAATAGTGATCACGAAAATGAGTGTTGTGAACAAGCCAAAAAATAAATTCACGGTACGAATGTTCTCCAATACCTCCACCGGAAGATCCAATTGCAACCATGCATGACGCAACCCATACAGCACAACGCATGCCGAAGCAAACCCAACAGAAAGAATAATGATCATATGCTTTAACATTTCTTTTCTTCCAAACATTTGCACAATGCTCATGATCATAGGAAAATACAATAGGAAAGCAAATGAGTTTGATCCCATCTTTAAATTCAAAGAACCAAACATCCCATATCCAATAAAACTAAAAACGTAAGAGGCGATCACAAATTTTCCTGCTTTATTTAGAAGCGGAACAGTTGGAGCAGCCAACACTACCCAAATACAGTCAAAATAAAATTCATCGTAATTCAGCCAGTAAAATACCATTAATGCAAAAAAGGTATTCAGTGTTCCAAATAAAGCCAAGAGATTTAGTTTGCGAACGAGCGCCTTTTGCCAAGAGATCTGTGTTGAAGAAGTACCGGTGTTTACGTACGCATTAAAAAGTTCCCTGAGTAACATTTACCTAATTTGGCTTTTTATTGTTGCCTCCTTTGAAATTCTTTTTTCCGGAGTGGTGCTTTGATTTGAACCCGCCTTTTTTAAAGTTTTTATTCCCACCACCAAAACTTTTCTTTTTCTCGGGATCGTACGCGGGAACAGGGCCCAAGGCTTCAGGCACTTTTAATTTCTCTACTTCAATTCCCATCAACGCTTCTATCTGACCAAAACGTTGCATATCGCGTTCATTGATGAAGGTAATTGCTACTCCGGGTTTTGAAGCGCGCGCTGTTCTTCCAATACGGTGAATGTAATCTTCCGGATCTGGTGGCGCGTCGTAATTCACCACCAAACTGATTCCATCCACATCAATTCCCCTACTCAAAATATCTGTTCCAATTAAAATGCGTAATCTCCTGCTCTTAAAGTCGCGCATGATCTCTTCGCGCTCGGCTTGCTCAAGATCTGAGTGAAATGCTTTAATGCTTTTTTCTGTCTTCATCAAAACTTTCTCCAAACGTTTCACATTTTCCTTGGTACTTGAAAAAATAATGATAGATGAATAGTCTTGATTTTTCAAGATCTCATTTAGCACCGGTTCTTTTTGCGCGTCGTAAACTACGTAAGCTTGTTGAACAATTCCGGCAGCGGGTTTACTAATGGCAATGTTGATACTCTCGGGCTCATGCAAAATTTGATTGGCCAACACGCGCATCTTTGGAGGCATAGTAGCGCTAAATAAAATGGTTTGTCTCTTTTTCGGAAGATAAGTGATGATGTTTTTTATATCGTCAATAAAACCCATGTCCAACATTCTGTCCGCCTCATCCAACACCAAATGTTGCAAGTGCTCAAAATTAATATCGCCACTTTGTAATAGTGCCTTTAGTCTTCCCGGCGTTGCAATAACAATGTCCACGCCGTTCTCCAACGAATGCTTTTGGTTGGTCCAGGCAATTCCATCATTGCCTCCGTAAATGGCAATAGATCCCACCGAACAAAAATATCCCAGCCCATCTACTTGCTGATCAATCTGCAAAGCAAGTTCGCGGGTTGGTGTAATGATCAATGTATTCAGATGCCTGGTTTGTGCTTGCAAAATATGCTGAATGATAGGAAGCAAAAATGCAGCGGTTTTTCCCGTGCCCGTTTGCGCGCAGGCCACAATATCTTTATTATTTAAAATTACCGGAATAGCTTCTTGCTGAATTGGCGTAGGTTGTTTGTAACCCATGCTGTAAAGGCCTTCCAGTAAAGTTTCGTCGAATTTAAAGTCGTTGAACGTCAATGTAGTATCTTAAGTAAATTGAGGCAAAGATACCATAATTTCTAAGAGTGACTTTATTTGTACAAAAGGCTTATTAACAGGGTTTTCGTGTTAAAAATCACCTTATTTAACGATTATAATTCTATAAAGCCAGGCACTTGTTGTAACTTTTCATTGTGTAGGCGCGTCCTACATTTTATAAACTAATACACATGAAGACATTTTCTATCATCGCATTTTTGTTTGCAGGCTTTTGCTCGCAAGCGCAAGACACTTTATATACCGTAAGCGGGCAAAAAATTCCTGCCAAAGTTGTTGAGATCAATCAATCAGAGATCAAATACAAAAAAGCAAGTAATTTAGATGGTCCGGTTTATGTAATTGACAAAACCGATGTTGCTTTAATAGAATATAAAAACGGCAGCAAAGAATTATATGGTAATGGATCGGGATCAAACAACAATGATCAACAAGTAGCAAACAACAATTCAAAAACGCGTTTGAATATTATTCTTGGTGGCGGCTGGGGCTGGAACTGGGGTTGGAATAACTGGGGCTATTGGGGTGGTTACAGAGCATGGCCTCGCGTGAGACATCATCACCATCATTATTACAAAGGCACCCGTCATCATTTTCATTACGGCCGCAGAGGCAGATAAATATCAAAACCACTCTAACGAGTGGTTTTTTTGTGCTGTCGCAGATATTTATCCGCCACCTTTTGGCTTTTGCATCTCCCAAAAAACACTATATTTACTATGTGAAAAAATATATTGCAATACTTCTTACTGTTGCTGCGCTATGCACAACCTCTTGTCGCAAACCGCGAAAAGGCTCGTATGAAATGGTGCTCACCGGCGAAAAAGTAACAACTACCAATAGCTCATCCGGAACGATCATCAGCACATCTCTTTATTCAAACGTGGTTAAATACGAAATAAAGAAACCTCGCAAAGATTCGTTTGAGATCGGCGATATGGTTTGGAAAAGATCGGGCGATAAAGTTTCGTATGTTACAACCAATGTAAGCGTGAGTAGTTTTCTTTCTGGAAACTGGACCAATGGCGCTACCGAAACTGTAGCCAACACCTACGACGGAACAATTAAGGAAAGAGATGAGATTGATGGTACTTTTATTTACACCATCACACGCGTAGATAGCCAGAAAGAAGAAGTACAGGTTATCACGGGCACCTTTACCTTGAAGAGAAAATAAAATTGCTATAATCTGTAGCAATCAACTCCCATTTTATGTACTACATTTACGGTCTATGAACAACAAACGATCGTTACTTTTTATTTTCATCACTATTCTTATTGATTGTTTGGGAATTGGGATCATCATCCCTACTCTACCCACATTGATCCAGGATTTGAGTCATCAGAATGTAAGCATGGCAGCGAGCTACGGCGGTTGGCTCAACTTTTCTTACGCTATCATGTCCTTTATTTTTTCGCCAATACTTGGTGGCCTGAGCGATCGTTACGGACGCCGACCAATTTTGTTGATCTCGCTATTGGGCCTTGGTCTCGATTATATTTTCCTTGCCTTTGCTCCCACTATTCTTTGGTTGTTTGTTGGACGCATGATTGCCGGAATTTGCGGCGCAAGTTTTACTACAGCAACCGCTTATATTGCCGATGTAAGTAGCAACGAAGATAAAGCCAAGAATTTTGGAATGGTTGGCGCGGCCTTTGGTTTAGGATTTATAATTGGTCCACTGTTGGGTTCTTTATTTGGAAGTTTTGGAACGCGCGCGCCATTTATTGCCGCGGCTTGTTTTTCCCTTTTGAATTTTTTATTCGGATATTTTATTTTGCCGGAATCATTGGATGAAAATCATCGTCGCGCTTTTGATTGGAAACGCGCCAATCCATTAGGTTTTGTAAAACAACTCAGCAAACATAAAGGACTTATTGGCTTGTTGGTCATTCTATTTATTGTGAACCTGGCAGGACAAGCAATGCCAAGTACATGGACCTTCTTTTGCATTGAGCGTTTTAAGTGGGATGAAAAAATGATAGGCTATTCTTTAGCGGTTGTGGGTGTTGCTATTGCCCTTGTACAAGGTGGCTTGATCGGTATTTTCACAAAAAAACTCGGTCCCAAAAAGTGTATTTTTATTGGCTTGGCATTCTATGTGATCGGTTTCTTTTTATTTGCCATGGCCAACCAGCCCTGGATGATGTATGCCTTCATGTTGCCGTATGCTATGGGTGGAATTTCTATTCCCAATGTTCAGGGCATATTGAGTTCGCAAGTACCAAGCAATGAGCAAGGCGAATTGCAAGGAGGAATTACAAGCTTGATAAGTGTAACGGCGGTAATTGGTCCGCTGTTAATGACAAGTTCTTTTACCTATTGCACAAAAGATCCCGAGACTTTGTATTTTCCCGGCATTCCGTTCTTTATTGGCGGCATACTCACCTTCATTAGTTTCGCGATCAGTTATTTTACACTGAAGAAGATGGTGGTGCCGGCGGGGAAATAATTAGGTCATATATTTTTCTTACCTTCATGCTACATGATAACCAGCAAGAATATTGCAAAACACTTTAGAGAAGTTTATTTTGGCGGAAACTGGACGGTTTCTAACCTAAAAGATAATTTGAAAGACCTAAGCTGGCAGGACGCAACTAAAAAAGTACAGTCCTTAAATACCATTGCCACACTAGTTTTTCATATCCATTATTTTGTTGAAGTGGCTAAAAGAGTTTTGGAAGGCGGGCCGTTAGAAGGCAAAGATGAATTAAGTTTCGCGCATCCGCCAATTAACTCTCAAAAAGATTGGGATGATTTTTTACAACACGTTTATACAAGCGGAGAACAATTCGCGAACTTGATAGAGCAATTGCCTGATGAAAAATTGTGGGAGAATTTTACCGATCCTAAATATGGCATTTACTATCGCCAACTACACGGCATTATCGAACACACACATTATCATTTGGGGCAAATTGCACTAATTAAAAAATTGATCAAATGATGAGTGATGAATGATGAATGATGAATGAACCAAAGTAATTCCATCACAAACTCATAAATCACAATTCATAAATCATCACTAACAACATGGCTAAAAAAGAAAACAAAACCAAAGAGACAAAGGACAGCGTTAGCGCTTTTATTAGCAAGGTAAAGAACGCGCAACAAAAAGCAGACTGCGCCGCGATCTTAAAGATCTATGCGAAAGAAACCGGTTTCCCCGCTAAGATGTGGGGCAGCGCTATCGTTGGCTTCGGATCATATCATTATAAATACGAAAGTGGTCGTGAAGGCGACGCGCCTTTGGCTGCATTTTCTCCCCGCGCAAGTTCAATTGTATGTTATCTTGCCGACAGTGATAAATTCTTACCCGCTCTTGGTAAACACAAAAAAAGTGGAGGTTGTATTCATATTAAAAAACTGGAAGATGTAGATGTGAACGTTCTCAGAAAAATGATCACACATTCCATGAAACATTATAAGAAGCTTTACAAGTAAATGATGAATTATGATTGATGAATTATGAATGAACTGAAGTAATTCCATCAAACTCCTAAATCATAATTCATAAATCATAACTAATGAAGGCCGTCTTTAAATATTCTTACACTCTATTCTTACTCCTTATACTTTTTGGTAGTAGAGCACAAACCGTTCAGCAATTCACCGTGCTGCCAAAGCTTTCCATTCGTGCACTGGAGGTTATTAGCGATAACACGATCTGGTTCGCGGGCAACCGCGGAGTATGGGGATACACCGAAGACGCAGGAAAAACCTGGCGTATCGATTCCATTGAAGTAGATGGCGCATATCCACAGTTCAGATCAATAGCGGCAATTAATGACTCCACCATTTTTCTATTGAGCATTGCCTCACCCGGTTATTTGTATAAAACCACAAACAAAGGCAAGACCTGGAAGTTGGTATACAAAGATCCAGATCCAAAAACATTTTTTGATAGCATGATCTTTACCGATACGCAACATGGTTTCGCCATTGGAGATCCTATAAACGGACATGTAAACTTAATTGCTACTACAGATGGAGGAAATCAGTGGAAACCCATGCAAACCGATAAAATTCCACCACTCATGGAAGGCGAAGCATGTTTTGCAACCAGCAACTCCAACTTAGACGCTTACAAAAATAGATTGTGGTTTGTGAGCGGAGGAAAACGCGCACGTTTATTTTATTCATCAAACTCAGGAGCTAGTTTTTTAACTTATGACACGCCGTTGCCGCAAGGAGAAACAATGACGGGGATCTTCTCCCTCGATTTCTTTGATGAAAAACTCGGCGCCATTGCAGGGGGAAATTACGATAAAACAGATTCAACCATTGTTAGTTTAGCTATTACAAAGGACGGAGGAAAAACCTGGATAAAACCAAAGAACAAAAAAGCGTTCTTTGGAAGTTGTGTGCGTTTTAAAAATGCGAATGAGATCTACCTTACCGGGCACAACGGAACATTCACATACAATTTAAGAACAAAAGAATTCATGGAATTGAAGGAAAAAGAAGAAATTCTCAAATATTACACGCTCCGTTTCTCACCCTCCAAAAAAGTAGTTTGGATGGCCGGCTCAGGTGGCAAAATTGCTTTAGTAAAAGACCTTAAATAACAATGGTAAGAACACGCATATTAATTGCAGGCATAGGTGGCGTTGGCGGCTATTTTGGAGGGATGCTGGCAAAACACTACGAGAACAGCGATTCGGTAGAGATCATTTTTTTGGCACGAGGCGAGAACTACAAAAAAATAAAAGCGAACGGACTTAAGGTCATTAAAGGAGATACCGAGTTCATTGCAAAACCTTCTCTTGTTACCAATGATGCCACAGAAATTGGAATTGTGGATGTAGTGGTGATCTGCACCAAGACCTATCATTTGCAAGATATTTTACAACAATTGAAACCATGCGTTGGAGAGAAAACACTTATTTTACCTTTGCTCAATGGCGTTGATGCCGAACATCACATTGAAGTGGTGTATCGCCAAAACAGGATCCTTGGCGGATGTGTTTACATTGTAGCACGTTTAAAAGAACCCGGTGTAGTAGAAAACAGCGGCAATATTGAAAAGTTGCATTTTGGCACTAATGGAGATCGCACCGAACAAACACATACATTGGAAACCATTATTCTTAACGCCGGCATCGATGCTCATTACGCGTCGAACATAGAGCGTGTGGTGTGGGAAAAATTCATTTTCATTTCTCCCACCGCCACGGCAACGTCTTATTTTAATGCCTGCACAGGCCAGATCGTTGATAGCGCTGATAAATTAAAAGCATTCACAGACCTTGTTGCCGAATTAGTAACACTGGCCAAACGCATGCACATGCTACTGGATGCGGATATTATTGAAAAAACTACTGAGAAGATCAAAAAACTTCCTTACGCCACTACCTCATCCATGCATTCCGATCTCAAGAATGGGAATTCTTTAACTGAACTGGAAGCACTCACGGGTTATGTAGTTGAAAAAGGAAAGATATACGATGTGCCAACTCCCACCTACGATCTCATGTATAAAAAACTGAAAGGCCGAATTTAATTCCTCTGCTCTTGCCTCTGCTCTTCAAGATCCGGCAAGAACGTTAAAATGATCACCGAGATCACCGGCAACAAAATTCCAATGAGCAGCCATTTTTTATAAGAGCGCCCTTGATGCCTTGCAAAACTTGCCGTTAGCATAGGAAAAGCCCATAGAGGCGCTAAAATAAGTGAAACCAGGTAAACCATGAATAATGTAACACAAAGTTAGGCTATAATTGCATATCTTTGAATAGTATGAAAAAACTCCTCTTTATAGCCCTCGGCTTTTCGCTACTTACAACCGATTGCAAAAAAGGCGATACCGGCGGAAATGCAACCATAACAGCCTACGTTACACATCATGGTAAGGCTATTAATATCCCAACGGTATATGTGAAGTTCGACGCAAAGAATTTACCAAGCGATCCAACCAACAATTACGATCTGAAAATTGTAGGTACGCATGAGAATCACGTACACATCAAGGATATCCGTTACGGAAATTACTACATCTACGCGGTAGGATTTGATAGCACCATCATGCTTCCTGTAACAGGAGGAATTCCTGTTACAATAAAATGGAAAGATAGAAGAAAAGAACAGGACGTTGACGTTCCTGTGACCGAGTAATTACTCTAGTTCACAAGCCGTATACGTTCCAACCGCTTTAGCTTTACACTCCGATTCAGCATCAGCTTTCTTCACTTTCATTTCAATATGCTCGTGCGCACCGGTGGCGGTGTGACAACTACATTCGTAGTCTTTTTTACATGATAAAAGAGCTAAGGCGCCGGCAAAAATAAGTACTGAAATAGTAATTGATCTTTTCATAATAGTGTTTTTTTTTTACGATGACAAGTGCTACTCGATCACCAATTTATTAATTTTAGTTTCGGTATTGGTTTTTACATTAATATAGTACACGCCCTTAGGAAGCGTTGAGCAATCAACATGTATTAAACCGGCTGTTCTGCCATACACATTATATTCAACCAGCTCTCCTAAAATATTATACACTACAACCTGCGCGTTTTCCACAGAGCCTTCCAAAACAAATTCTCCTTTGGTTGGATTTGGATACAACACATAATCCAATTTTTTGCTTCGATCAACAGATACCATTGCAGAATAACTATCCTTCCCATCTGTATCAACTTGCTTAAGGCGATAGTACGACACACCTTTCAATGGTTTTTCATCGGTGAACACGTAAGAACGTTTGGTAGATGTAGTTCCACTTCCTTTCACCGTTCCTACAGTTTCAAAGATCAGGCCATCATCTGTTCGTTCTACTTCAAAACGATCGTTATTTGTTTCGGTCGCTGTTTCCCAACGTGTCAACACAGCGTCTTCAATAGGTGATGCGCTAAAACTCAACAAAGTGATAGGCAATGGATTTACAGCCGATGATTTTGAACCAAAAGTGAAAGGGCTGAACGCCGTTAAAACCGCATTGGTTATAACAGATCCTGATCCGGCACCCGAGCAGGTACCACCCGCCGTTCCCTGACGTTCCTGCCATGCCGCTCCACTCCAGCGGGCAATCGTAAGATCCGGACAATTATTAATACCACTTGTATTTGCAGCTTCCCAATATAAGGTCAGCGATGCATTACCCGTTGCGGCT
Organism: Bacteroidia bacterium; assembly: GCA_044229315.1. Lineage (GTDB taxonomy): Bacteria > Bacteroidota > Bacteroidia > B-17B0 > Aurantibacillaceae > Aurantibacillus. The sequence goes on along the minus strand of JBGATG010000006.1, from coordinate 65,348 downwards.
CTGTCTACTTGCCAATATTCAATTTTACTTACGTCAATAAGTGGCGAAGTGATTGGTGTAGCACTCGCATATGGGTTGTAAAAATATTCTGCTGTATACGTATCCGAAGCAGTAATACCCGTTACAGCACAACGTCTCCACCTGTTAGCACCCTTTCCAACAGGAAAAACAAAATCCGTATTTCCCGTTTTACTCATAGGGCCCGATACAAAACTGGTTGACGAGCCGCTGGTAGAAACCGCGGTATTACTTAGCGCTAAAATATTTGTTGCACTTGTGTAAACAGTTCCGCTTGCTAAAGTAAGCGTACCGTTCACCGTAACATTTTTACTAAGCGTTAAATTTGGACTCGCTGTGTGTGTATTATTAACAGTTAAACTTTTCAAATTAAAAGTTCCTGATCCTGAAAAATACTGTGTAGCAATGTTTGTGCTGGTAGCGTTACAAACCACTGTACCGGAATTATTTGATAAAGTTCCACAATTAGTAATATCAAATCTTACCGACAAGGAATTATTACCCAAACTAAGCGTTGCCCCGGATTTTATCCATAAGCCTGCTACTTGTTCGTTACCTTGAAGTGTTGGCTGATTTGCTCCATTATTAATGATCACATCGTTGCCCGAACTTGGTGCAGAGTTATTCAGCCAGTTTGCCGCAGCATTATAATTGGTATTTGTACCGCCGATCCAAACCTTTGGCTCCGTTGAAATCGAATAAAATGTTGAGGGCGAACTTTGATTATTATATGTGGTTGCCATCCATGTTGCATCTCTGGCCACATTTTGAATGAACATGTTGTCCACGCCACCTGCTCCCATGGATTCGTTGTGCGCTGCGGGGTTTCCATCATTGGCAACGTCGGCTGTTGAATTTAGCAATGAAAGTCCGGAATAAGTGCCAGTGTACACCGAAGTACCATTCACGTACACGGTGTGGTTTCCACTTGAATATACTACGGCAACATGGTACCATCTATTTGTAGCAAAAGTGAACAGATCGGTATTATTGGGGATAGAGTGTGCGCTACCTAATCCAACACGCAATTTTCCGTTATAACTGTAGATCTGAATACGATTATTATAGGCAGGCGCAGCTACAACCGTTGATGTGTGTCCTAAAAAATAACCTTCAGCCGCATTCCACGTACTGCTACTTGCCCACACTTCATAAGTTCCCGCCGAAGCACTCCATCCGTTTGTACCAATAGCCACATAATCGTTCACATTATTTGTTACTACATAATTAGCAATGGTGCCTGTACCTGCGGAAACTGTTAACCCATTATTTGTTCCGTTATTTCCACCCTGCGATTTATCATTATAATCCGAATTAAAAAAATAGGCGTTCCTGTAAACGGAATTCCAGGTGGTACTAACCGATTGATCCGTTGAAATAGCTGTATTGCCATAATACATATAGATATATGTATTATATGTTGTAGATAAATTAGGGATCCTCACCCATGCGGTTAACGCTCCGGAAGACGCTGTATATTTTTCTAAATAATGATCAAGTTTTGTTACACCATCATCTGCCGTAAAAATAATATCATATCCATTCGCGTTCTCAACGTGCCCTGAATAGGTGGTCACCGTTTCAAGATCAGCATCCGCAGTAATGTTTATCAGTGCCGTATAATTTGTAATGTCGGCCGCTGTCATCACTTTTGTTGGATCAAAAGCAATGCGCTTACGGTATTTGTAATTACAAACAGCCGACTGGGAATGTAACAGCATAGTGGAGAAAAATCCACAGAAAAAAATCAGAATTGAAATCTTCTTAATCATATCTACTCAAATTTAAGTCAAAAAAATGGAATTCTGAAGTTGCTTAGTTGTTGAAAATCAGCGTTTAGGTGTTAAAATCTACCATTCTCCGGTCTAAAATTTTTAGGAAAGCTTGTCTGTAGGGTCTCTATTTACTTTTTACATAGTTCAGGTGAAAACCAAAGTCCATTGATTTTGAAACTCATCTTGGTTATTTGTGTCTTTTTTGTGGGAATGCAAACCATGATTGATAACACAAACAATGTCTTCAAAAAACACATTTCTGCATGGATCAAAAAGCAAAAAAAGAATTTAGCGGATCATTATCGCGCTAAAAAACCTAAGCCAATCTAAAAATTGGAGGAGTTTGTGAAGCAAATTTTGCCTATTAGCCACGGAGTCGCAAAGACGCAGAGTAACGCGGAGATCTCTTTGAAACTCCGAGCCCCGTGTATCCGTGGCAATAACAACAGCAACAACAATCGATAAAAAGCTAAAGGAGTTTGCGAAGTGATCATGAGCGAAGCGCCATTATGTTTTGGTGGGAATTCCAATCGGCCTGGAAGAATGTGCTCCTCTTTAGAGGAGGTGCCCGAAGGGCGGAGGAGTCTGGGCTAAGTAAGAATCCCCCGCCCTTCTCCCACGCACGAGCACGCTCAAAAGTGCAGTGCACTTTTGCCGCCCCCTTTTTCAAAGGGGGAAATTCACCAATAACGCAGTGGAATCACAAACCGGCAGAAAGGTTTTTTCTCCCATCCGTTAACAAATCTTAAATTCTGAACCATCCCCCCTTTCAAGTGTACAAACACCTATATTTACACACTTAGTGACCCACTCCAACCCACGCGCCGCATCCTGGCAATTCATTTTTGCCGTTCTTGCACTTTGCTCTTTACAAAGTATTTCTCAAAACAAATTAGAAGGCAAAATAGCCGATGACAAACAACAAGGTATTTCCTATTGTAATGTAGGTTTGCTTAACGCCAAAGACAGCAGCGTTGCAAAAGGAACCATTGCCAACGATAATGGAGAGTTCTTTTTCGAGAACATAGCCAAAGGCTCTTACATCATCAAGGCAACATTTGTGGGCTACGATGAATTTCTATCGCAAGCTATTCCTGTAGATTCTAACTCTCAACTAAAATTAGAAGCCATCACACTCAACTCTAAAGCGGTTAACCTCAAAGAAGTTTCGGTTGTGGCCGTTAAAAAAACAGTGGAGTTCAAAGATGGAATGATCGTGGTAAATGTGGAAGATAGTCCGCTGGCCAGTGGAAATACGGTATTTGATCTTTTGAAACGTTTGCCGGGTGTAACAATTGATGCCAACAACACTATTTTCCTTAACGGAAAACAAGATGTGCGCATTATGATCGATGGGCGTATCCAACGTTTATCAGGACAACAACTCGTATCGGTGCTCATGAGTATGAGTTCGGAAAATATTCAAAAGGTGGAAGTGATGAATTCTCCGCCGGTGAAATACGATGCCGATGGCGCAGGCGGAATGCTAAACATCGTTACCAAGAAAATAAAAATTGTGGGTTGGAGCGGCGATATTCGCGCAGGCAGCAGCAAGGGAACTGTGTGGCGTTCCGGCTCTGATGGCTCTTTGAATTATAAAGGGAAGAACTTTGCCGTGTTCAGTAATGTGAGTTATAGTCACCGCGATTTTTACCATCCTTATGTATTTGATAAAGTGGTAACGCTTGATACCAACAAAACGTATTTGAACGAAAATGGCGAGACCACGGAGTATGTGCGCAGTATTTATTTTAGAGTTGGCACGGATATTTATTTGAGCAGCAAAACCACACTTGGTTTATTTGTGAACGGCGGACCGGGTTCTACACCCAATTGGGACAGAGGAATCAATCGTGTGATGGGCTATAACGACCTCGGCTTTCAGTACACGTTATTTGATGTAAGAACAACAGATAATTGGGATAATTATTCTTACAATGTGAATCTCGAACATAAAATAGATTCGCTTGGAAGTTTTATCTCTTACGCAGGCGATTACTCTACCTTTGGTGGTCATAGCCGCCAGTTTAGCGACAATGCTTTTTACGACGCCAATGGTGTGATCTCTATGCCGTATAACCGTTACATTAGCGAGCATCAAACCGGCACCAACATTCACACTGAAAAAGTAGATTACAAAAAAGTACTCAAAAAACAATTTCAAATAGAAACCGGCGTAAAAGCAACCTTTGTGAATAACAGCAATCAGTATTCACTCAGCCGCCAGGATTATGTAACCCTGGCGTTTGTGGAAGATTCCTTGATCTCGAACAATTACCGTTACAACGAAAATATCTTTGCAGGCTATTTTAGCACACGCAAGAGCTTCGAAAAATTCGCACTTCAAATTGGGGCTCGTGCCGAAAATACCATTTCCGATGGAAAAGACCTGAACTCAAATTTTAAGATCACGCGTAATTATTGGAATGTGTTCCCTAATTTTTCTATTGAGCGAAATTCAAGGAGCAATAGTTTGCAGTTCCGCATTGATAGCCGCATTTTCAGGCCGGGGTATAAGGAGCTTAGTCCGTTTAAATCGTACAATGATAATTATTCATCCAACATTGGTAATCCAAAATTGGTGGCTCAGCAAAATTATAATTTCTCGGTAACGCATGGCTACAAGCAAATGCTGTTCACTACCATTATGTATGTGCGCGCGCAAAACTTTATGCTGCATTACGATTTTCAGAACGATACCACAAAAGAAACCAGTTCTACCAACGCCAACCTCAAAGGCAACAATCATCACATTTGGATGAACATGTATTTTCAAAAAGATCTTTTTAAATGGTGGAACACAAGTATTAGTACCTATTGCGGACGCATGCATTTTGATGGTGAACTTATAGGTGGGACTTTGAATCGCAGTGTGTTTGATTGGAGCGCTTTTATGAACAACGATATCACACTTCCACAACAATTTAAATTACAGGTAACGGGAAATTACCACAGCAAATCGGCTTACGGTGTTTTTTATAGCAGAGCAACCTGGTCGCTGGATATTGGTATCCGCAAACAATTCTTTAAAAAGAGTTTAACGGTAACGCTTACCGCCTTTGATATTTTTTATACCAACGTTGAAGATCTGCGTGGCGTGAATCAAAACCTGAATCTGCGTTTCAGAAATCCCGGCGACACCCGTCGCGTGTGGATGCAAATAGGTTACCGCTTTGGTAAGGTGAGGGCTCAAAAACGTGAAACCTCAGGCAATGAGGATGAAAAGAGCCGTATGGAAAAGAAGGGGTAACGCCAAGAAAGTTTACCACGGAGGCACAGAGACACGGTTTCATTTAGGCATCCCAACTTTCCAATCAGCCGCGTGAGGGATTGTAGCGAAAATCCTTTTTGCTTCCACATTGTATCTGGCAAAAAGATTGAAGCGAAAAGCCCGACCCGAGCTTCCATATATTTCCATGGCGAGGGGCACGCCCAAATAAGATCACTAATTTCAAAAAACTCCGTGACTTCGTGTCTCCGTGGTAAAAAAACCTCCAACTTTCCAGCCTATCTCTGCGACCTCTGCGTAAAAACTCTGCGTAGCGGAGCGCTCTGCGGTTAAAAAAACCTCCAACTTTTTGTTAAAAATGGTCATTGTTAATAAAAATACCCCCTCTGGAACCCACGCCAGCACTGAATTTGAGGCACATGCTACAAATTGTAGCAATCAATCGCTACAATCCGTGGTACCTTTGTTTTGTACAAATGAGCAGAAATGTTTAAAAGTACGAAGCGAATGGTTAAAAGTTGAGAGGGATAAAGGGGAATGAAAAAGTAAATTTAACCGTCTTCGCTGTAGGCAAGTAAAAAATAAAAATAAATATATCATGGCAAGAAAAAACAACGGCGAAGATGTTATGGAAATGACAGATTCAAAAAAAACAACAGTGAACACAGAAAAGCTTAAAGCTTTACAACTCACCTTAGACAAATTAGAAAAAACCTACGGCAAAGGATCTATCATGCGTATGGGCGATAGCAAAATTGAAGCTATTGAAGCCATCTCTACAGGATCTTTAGGATTAGACATTGCACTTGGCATTGGAGGTTTACCAAAAGGACGTATTGTTGAAATTTACGGACCTGAAAGTTCAGGTAAAACAACCTTAGCAATTCACGCGATCGCTAACGTGCAAAAAAATGGAGGCATTGCCGCTATTATTGACGCGGAACATGCCTTTGATCGTTTTTATGCTGAGAAGTTAGGCGTTGATACACAAAGTTTATTGATCTCTCAACCTGATAATGGTGAGCAAGCTTTAGAGATCGCAGATAATTTAATTCGTAGTGGTGCTATTGACCTTGTAGTTATTGACTCGGTGGCAGCCTTAACTCCAAAAGCGGAAATTGAAGGAGAGATGGGTGATAGCCGCATGGGATTACAAGCACGTTTAATGAGCCAGGCATTAAGAAAATTAACCGGCACTATTAGCAAAACAGGATGCTGCTGTATTTTCATTAACCAATTGCGCGAAAAGATCGGTATCATGTTCGGGAATCCTGAAACAACAACCGGTGGAAACGCCTTGAAATTCTACGCCTCTGTACGTTTGGATATCCGCAGGGTAAGCCAATTGAAAGAAGGCGAAGTGGTAGCGGGAAACAGAGTACGTGTGAAAGTAATTAAGAATAAAGTAGCTCCCCCATTCCGCCAATCAGAATTCGATATCATTTTTGGAGAAGGGATTAGTAAAGTTGGAGAGATCATTGACCTTGGTGTGGAGAAAGGAATTATCAAAAAGAGTGGTTCGTGGTTTGCGTACGATGATACCAAATTAGGACAAGGGCGTGATGCAGTAAAAGCCTTGTTCATTGAAAACCCTGATCTTGCTGAAGAGATAGAGAACAAAATTAAGGAAGCTATAGCCGCAGCTAATGCGGAGAATGCAGCAGAATAAACAGCACTAGTTTTAGTTTAATTACCGTAATAGGGATTTACGGTTATGGTTACCACAGGCGGGCGGTCTTTAAAAGGGCTGTCCGTTTTTGGCGTTATTCCCCCCCGAGCGAGGTCGCAGGAGGAGTCGAAGGGCCTGATGTTATGCCTTGTCACCCTGAGCGTAGTCGAAGGGTGTGGTGTTATACCGTGTCACCCTGAGCGGAGTCGAAGGGTGTGGCGGCATAAATGAAACTTAAACTAGGTAAAACTACCTATGCATTTCAGGTAGTTTTACGTAGTGGTGGTGTGAGTGAAATGTTTAATTTTAATATTGCTCTAAGAAGAACTAAAAGGACTGTTTACCACGGCCTATTGGTAGTAGGAGGTGAAAAAATGGCTTCGAAAGGGTAGTTAGACGAAATAAAACAAAATTGAAATATGATAACAATTGCAATGTTCAACAATAAAGGGGGTGTAGGAAAAACCACCTTGACCAACAATATAGCTTCATATATTTCCGAAAATTTACAGAAGCGAGTTTTGGTCATCGACTGTGACCCTCAATGTAATAGTACTCAATTATTAATGGGACAAGAATTCGCTTCTGAATTATATTGGGAACCGGATCCACCAACAGATATTACGACTATAAGTGATATTTTACAACCTATTGAGGATGGAGATTCGAAAATTAGTGACCAGTTTGTTCCAATTAAAAGTTCTGAGACAAGATTTAACATCGACCTAATTCCAGGTAATCCCAAGTTTTCTGTGATTGAAGACAGGCTAGGTTCGGCTTGGCATGAACTGCTTAGTGGAGATGTTGGAGGAATAAGAAAGACAAATTGGAATACTTTCTTAATTGAGAAAATTAAGAAAAACTATGATTATGTGTTTTATGATTTAAGCCCTAGTTTAGGTTCTATTAATCGAAGTGTACTTGTCGGGTGCGATTATTTTATCACTCCGATGGGAACTGACATCTTTAGCATTCTTGGAATCAGAAATATTAGCGAGTGGCTTACTGGTTGGATAAACTTGTATGAGAAATCTCTTGATTTAGCAGAGGAAAGATTTCCTAGAAGGTTACACTCTTTTGGGATTGATAAAAAACTAAAAATTAAAAGTGGATACTTGGGATACACTGTACAACAGTACATAACGAAAAGTAAGCAAGGGGTTAGACGCCCAACAAAAGCCTATGAAGAAATAATTAGCAATGTTCCTAATGCTGTTGAAAATAGTTTAAAGACTTTTATTAAGCCAAAGTTAAATGCAACTCATTTAAAGCTTGGAGATGTTCCACACCTATATAGCTTAATTCCATTAGCACAATCGAACTCTTGTCCAATTTCCAAACTTAAAGGTTCTGACGGATTAGTAGGAACTCAGTTCAAACAACAAGAAGACTTTAATACTATATTGAAAACTATCGTGTCTAACCTATTGGAAAATCTCAAAAGCTAATCTCATGAATTTTCCAAAGGCATTAATAACTGAACTAGCCTCAAGACGATGCATAGTTTTTATTGGATCAGGAGCTTCTGCAGGTTGTCTATCACAAGATGGCAAAAAATCACCCCTTACTTGGTCAGGATTTCTAAACGCGCTTATTGATTTAATGAATGATAAATCTGATTTGCCGATTATCAATGATTTCATTCAGAAGGAGAAATATCTTGAAGCGGCTGAAATAATAAAAAAAGACATTTCTCCAGCAGACTTCTCAAGGTTTATTAGAGATGAATTGGTAACACCTAGATACAAACCATCTATAATCCATGAGGCAATACTCGATATTGACCCCAAAATTGTGATAACCACTAATTACGATGATATATATGACTCTTTTTGTCGGACTGGAAGCGCACAAGAAGGCTATAATATTTCTAAATATTACGACAGCCATATTATCTCAGATTTAAGATCACCTGTTAGGTTAATAATAAAAGCTCATGGGTGTATTTCAGATGCATCTCAAATAGTTCTTACAAAATCTGAGTACTTTAAAGTGAGGCAATCACATTCCAATTTTTACAAGGTTTTGGACTCTTTATTTTTAACACATACTATTCTGTTTTTAGGTTATAGTTTAACTGACCCGGACATTCAGTTAGTTTTGGAAAATGTAAATATAGCAGCACCTACTTCTCATCCCCATTACTTTGTTACTGGCAACAATATTAACGGAGCAATAAAACACGCAAATAAAAAAGCATATAACATTGAGTTTATAGAATACACTGCCGGAAATTTCAATGAATTAAATGATGGGCTAACTATATTGGCCGAAGATGTAAAACAACATAGATTATCTAATCCATCTGTTTAATATTACTTCGGTCATTACGGGTTTTACGTTATTGGGTGAGCAGTGCGAATAGAGACATTTTGCTCCACCGCCTGGGAACGAAACTAACCAAGGAAGTCAAACATGATAGCCAATATGGACGAACAAACTTCTCAGTAAACAAAAAAGACTAAATATGAAACACGACATTGTAAACAGCTTTGAAGAATATCTAACAGAAATTGCGACCCTTACAGACCATCCAAATATCAAAGGTCTATTTCGTGGTCAATCTCAAAAAAGACCACTGCTTCCTTCCATTGCGCGCAAGGATCCTAAAAAGAATACAGTTGAATTAGAAAAATTTCTCTTGAATGAATTAAAAAGGCGAACGGCGTCTCAATCCTCATCAAATCTTAAAGACAATTGGGACTGGTTAGTTTTTGCGCAACATTTTGGACTAAAGACGAGACTTCTTGACTGGACAACAAACCCCTTAATGGCAATTTGGTTTGCTTGTAATAATAATGTTGACTCCGATGCATATGTATATATGTTTCTAGCCAATAAAAGTTTCCTATTAAATAAACAAACAGACTCTAATCCTTTCGCTATAACAAGCACAAAAATATTCAGACCGCCGCAAAACAACGAAAGAATTATTGCTCAATCAGGCTGGTTTACGGCTCATACTTACTCAAACTTGACAAATTCCTTTGTTCCATTAGAGCAAAATAAAAAATATAAAGACATCGTTATTGAATTGCAAATTCCTAAAGCACTAAAGCCGACGATAATTAAAAAATGTCATCTATTTGGCATTAATAATCAGACAGCTTTTCCTGACGTAGAAGGTATTTGCAAACAAATTAATTGGGAGAATAACCTATAGTTAAACTGTGTGGAGCTGGCAACGTATAACAGCACCTACTTGGAATAGGTTAGGTTTAATTTTAAAGAAACAGAAATATGACAGACAGTTGGATAAAATTTTTAAAGACCATTGAAACAAAAATACAAGATTGGGAAAATGATGGATGTGACAGTGTTTCCTTTAGAGGCCACGCTGACAAATCATGGAGTTTAAAGCCGACGCTTTTTGTTAAACAATCCTTAAAATCAATTTCACGTTCTGATTTGGACAGAATGGAGACTGCAATTTATTTCGACTTTGTAACTAACGCAGGAACATTGCTGAGGGACAATATAACTTCATGGGAGGTTTTATTTGAGATGCGACACCATGGTATTCCAACAAGAATATTGGATTGGACGGAGAGCTTCGGAACAGCATTGTATTTTGCACTTAACGGCAATGGCGTGACCCCATGCGTATGGATGCTGAATCCCTATGACCTTAATGAAGTTTCATATAATTCATCAAGTATACCCAACCCACTTAGAGATTTGGATTTTAGTTATACTGATGCATACACCGACAAAAAAAGGAATCCATATAGATTTCCTATTGCGATTATCGCACCACGTACTTCTGACAGACTTTTTGCCCAGAAAGGACTTTTTACATTGCAGGGCTCTGACCCAAGACCAATTGATCAAATCCCCGAATTATCGAAATGTATTGCGAAATTTGAAATACCGTCCGACGCAATTGACGATGCTAAAATGTTTTTAAAACTCTCTGGCATTAATCACTACAGTATTTTTCCTGACCTTGACGGACTCGCCAAACACTTGAATTCTTTTCATGACTTGGATTAAAACAACGCATTGCAGCACCTACTAGCCATATTGACCGAAACCGTTTATCGCTCGCGCTTGAAAGCATACGCCCTGCATTGATACCCCATAGACGCTCCATGGATGTCCTATGGATACTTCATACATCGAGGAGTTTGAGGTAATATTGGAGAAATTCAGGAATGTAAGAACTCTCTTTTCCCCGTGTGTTAGGCTATGCAATAGTTTGAAACTCAAAATAAAGTAAGTATCTTCAAATAACCCTTCTGTCGGTAAAAATGCTAGACGCCCTCGACATAATATTATACATCCTTGGATTTCTTTTTATTAGAGGCATCTTTATAAGCGTGCTAGTTATTCTTTTCGCCAGACGATTTTTCAGAAATAGAATTGAGACGGACATATCAATTCAGATTATCCGTTGGATCATTTTAGTTTATGCGTTCGGGGTTATAGTAAGTTTTGTTTTATTGGTCATCTTAAAAGACAAACAAGAATATCTGATTTACCAGACAGAACCGTATTCTTTATCCAACCTTATAGCCACTTCTATTGTTCCGTTAACCTTGTTAATTAAAAAATTGAAAGCAAAGATCTTTTACATTTTTCTTATTAGTTTGCTTGTGAACTTTGCTTGGCTTATGGAATCATTTGCAATCCACGTCCCAACAATACTTCGCGACTTACCTACAGGAAAATTTAGTTCTTTGCTTCCCTTTAATCATGAATTGGTATTCTTAACCAGAGGTCTTATCGTTGGACTTGCCTCCCTGATAATTGGTAATAGTATAAAACGGGTACAACAACTAACCGCGAACAAGTCATAAAACCACTGCAAATTAGAATTAGCAAATGGACATTCAAGCCGAAAATAAAATAATTGATGCAGTTAAAGCAAATATTGCCAAGTACAATGTTTGTTCAATAAAACAAGTGGCTGAATCATGTTTTTATCCAAACTTAAGCCTTTCTGATCAGAAGAGGCTTGCTAAGAAAATGGTGAAAGAATTTCCGTGTTTAACTGAAATAAAAAATGGGGAAGTATTAGTTCGCCCTAATAATTATATGAATGATCCAAACCAAAGAGCCTCCACGGATCTTAACTGGGTAAAAGCCCTCATTTCGGTTCTTGCTGCAGCTTTTGGATATATCTTATTTAAAATAATTTTACCAAGGCTTTAATAACCAACGACCTAGTGGCCAGCGGGTAGAATCGGTAGCCGTTCACATGCAATTAAAGTGGCAGACAATTAATTTGCTGCTCGCTAATAAACTAAATATCTTTATCTTTAAATAACCACGGAGGTTTTGGAAAGTTGATGCTCCGTCCGCCGCGGCGAAGCCCAATTACGACAGGTGCTCAAATGTTATATGCATACATTGACAAAATAAATTTTATGATAGTTCCATGTTACAACTGATTGCACTTGTTTTAATTTCCTGGCTATTTATTTGGCTATTTACAAAAGGTAACTTATCCGTTTTAGGTTTGATCCCCACAAAAGCAAGAGTTCAATATGCTGCGGTCCTGTTCATTACCTCCGGCCTTCTTTCAGCAAGTGCTTTTATTTTAAGAATGTATTTCGCAGAAGAAAAATACACCATAAGCCCTGCATTGACAATAAATTCGGTACTATTGGAAATCTGGTATCAGTTCAGAACTGTTATTACTGAAGAACTGATGTGCAGAGGGGCTTTACTTTACATCTTAATTAAAAAAATAAGGCAAACAAAAGCAATTCTAATTACTTCCGTACTTTTTGCGGTTTTGCATTGGATAAACGCAGGTGTTTGGGGCAATTTAATGCAAATGATCATTGTATTCTCCTTTACATTTGCAATGGGACTTCTATTGGCTTTGGCTTATGCAAGAACCTTTTCGTTACTTATACCCTTTGCTATTCATTTTGGATGGAACCTAACGCAAAACTATATCTTTCCCGACAATCCAACAGGGAATCATATTTTTATACTTGCAACACCTCCGCCCGAAGTAACAATTTCCTATCTAGCATTTTTCACCATGCTCCTATTCCCAAAATTTTCGGTATTAATTATTGACTATTTCATAGTAAAAAAACATAAACAGATCCCAATACCATAAAAGCAGATACCGGCATTTAACCAACGGCTAGTGTCAAAACATAAAACATGTTACTAATTGCAAATAATAAAATAAAAATATGAAAAGAACATCTTTGGCAATATTCTTATTTCTTACGTTGGGAATAAAGGTTTTTTGTCAACCATGCGGAGTAGCTCAATCATTATCTTCTTTGCAGCAAAGTCAAATTGGTTCGCTCATGAATCCTCTTGACACAGCCTTAAAATATGAGAATTTATATAAAATTGACTCATTAAGTAGTGCGTTAAAAAGTATTTATAGCACACAGGGCGGAATACCCGACGCGGTTGAACCATACTACGCGCTGGTATCTAACATTAACTGGATCAATATTACCAACTCCATTAACTTATCACGTACTTTAATTGGTAACGATAGCATGGTGTATGTTAACTTATGGAAAACAGCCAAAGGAATGAATCCTCCAACTTATCTTCCAAACTCCTTATTTTTGAGAAGCTCAGCTGAAATAGCGGCCGGTTTGCTAAAAATTGCCGATAAAGAAACAGACGCCTATAGAAAAATGCTTTATCAATCGTGGGCCACCAGAGCTCTGGATAGTTTGGCAACTATGCAAATACAAACAGGGCCATGCGCGGGTGCATTCCCGTTTCCCGACCTGAGAACTTACAATGACCCACTATTTGGGCCAATGATCCAAAACTTCATGTTCCTGTGTGGTTCCGATTCGATCAATGTTCTACAAAATGGTTGGATAATTAACGACAAAGGAACCGGACAATTTAAATTTGACGCGGGTGTAATTGCAAATGCATACTATGAAGCTTACAATTATACAGGCAATGTGAATTACAAGAACATCGTTATTTCGATCGCAAACTACTTAAAACCATTAAAATTCGATAAGAACTACAACTACAATACGTTTGTTTCTTTAGGTCTCACCCGAGCCTATCAACTCAATAATGATATGATGTTTTTAGACCGGGCAACAAAAAACATTCGATTTGCTGTTTCACCCGGGCAAATTGCTAATGGCAGATGGGTTGACGGGCATAATGCAAATTCACGTTACCATAGTATAATCATCCAAAACATCGTGCCAACAATTCAGGTATTGTCAAATTCAAACCCTTATAAAGGCGCGTTAGACACAATGACCTACAAAGCCGTTAAGAACCTGGTTAATTATTCGCATGCTTGTAACTCCGCAACCGGATACCGTTGGCTCATGAAAGCTTACCAACTAAACACTTCTGTTGTGCCTCAAAGTTTAAAAGATTCTGTAACCGATCTAATTGGAAAACACATCAACCAATCGGCTATTAATGGTAAATACCTCGACGTTCCAACCATGGGCGAATACATTGAACTATTATCCTTTGTAAATGGAATGGACGAGATCAAAATTCCGATAGGGCTTGAGGCAACCATTTTCCCAAATCCAACAAATAAACTCGCAGATCTTGTTTTTAATATCACAGAATCCAACAACATTGTTCTATCCCTATATAATATGAACGGCCAACTTATAAAAAGTATATACCAGGGACAAAAACCAAAAGGAACGTATAGCTATCAAATTGACCTTAGCAATTTTTCAAACGGCGTTTACATTTTAACTCTTCAAACAAACCAAAGAAAGTATTCTCAGAAGATCATTAAATTAGATTGAACCCGGCCACTAACAGCGCTTGCAGATGATAGCCGCGCTCACCGCGGTAAATACCTTTGATAGATGAGGAAGTTGATGCCAATAGCTGTTGAGGTAGAAAGCTGCAATGGCTAAACTCCTAAAATGTTAGAGGCAATGCAAGAACGATACAACGATTAGTATACAAATATTTGACCTTCGTATACATTCAGTGGAATTTGCCAATTTATTACATAACTTTATTTTGAAACTAAAATAAATGCCGACCGTCAGAAATATTAAAAATTTTAAATAAAATAATAGATCATGAAACGCTTCCTGGTATTATTAATTTTTATAAGCCTTTGGGTTCCTGAAAAAGCTCAGGTATCACTCACATTAGTAAATGACGTAAAACTAACTCCAACCCTTCAAGACACAAGTGGCGTATTTTGCCGGGCGTTTTACCATTCGGCACGAAATAAATTTTATGTTGTTTATGCTAGTAGGGCAATAATATCTCCGCCTGGATTTAATCAATATTACAGATGGGAAGAATACAATACCAACTTCGTTTCAACCGGACTAAGAGGCACGCTTCCGGCAGTTGGTAGTGGTGGTGGAGACTACGCTATGACAATGGTTGGGAACAGATATTACCATGTAACCGGTACCGGAATGGCTGCATGGCAATATAGATTAACTAAGTTTGATGACAATTTTAACCTCATAAGCACAACTACCTTTACTATTGACAATTTTGACAGTAAAGCCGATATGATGCTCAACTACACCAATGGTAAATTGATCATTGGCGCATTTCAACAAACAGGCGTATCGCACCCCACCATGCCAGTGCAATCATCAACCTGGACTCCTCATATGCATAAATGGGAATTTGACACATCACTCGTACAAATTGGTTCACCTGTAGTATTAAATGAGATGTTTACAACCTGGGGCAGTAGTTGCATACATAATAGCAATATGTACAACATTGTTACATTTGATAAATGGAAGGGGCATTTTTCCGGAGTATTCAATTTAAACGTGTATCGTTATGATAATAACTGGAACTATATCGACACAAAATCACTCAATAATGATGGGCAGTGGAGCCAGGGTGTATTATGGGATGGCACGTATTACTATGTATCATATCATACCGGGCGAATTCACCGTGGCGGTAATGTAACTGTAAGTATTTATGATGCCAATTGGAACCAGCTCCACTCAACACAAGTTACAAATAATCAAATTTTTGATACACTAAACAATCTTCCAACGCTGAACACAATGCAATTTAATGCAAATCGTCCATATCTTACAAAGGTCAACGACACGCTTTACGTTTCGTATGACCAAGACGATTATGTATGTTCTGATTATTTCCCTGTCCCTCAATACACCGAAAGTAAGCGTTGGCAAGCGCATGTTGCCAAATTAAAAATTAACGGCTTAACCGGAGTCAATGAATTATCTGTTGATCCACGCCTTGACATTTATCCAAATCCGGCAACAAATAATTTAAACGTTTTATGTGCCGACATAGGAAAAATAGAGATCATAGACTCATATGGTCAACTTGTTTTTTCCGGATCTGTTGAGGCCGGAATCAACACAGTATCTTTAACCGACCTCAAAAGTGGCTTCTACCTTATCCGCCACTCAACAAAAAAAGGACTCGCTCAAAGAAAATTTGTTATCCAATAAGATGCACTGGCAATAACAGCACAAGATTCCGCAAGCGAACCCGGCCACTAACAGCGCTTGCGTGTGATAGCCACGCTCCACCGCGGCGGATAACAAGATCGCTTTCTGAAATTTATTTGCAGCACTACAACAAACCACTACGCCAACCGGCATAGTAACAAATTACTATTGCCCGCCAAACGAATTCAGGCTAAACTTGTGCTCAAACAAATTGCTATGAAAAATATAATCGTTCTGGTGTTCACCATGCTCCTGGTAACACCGGGCCAATCACAACAATTAAAATTCTACACAAATCAAGGCAAGCAAGAGGTGAAGCAGGCAGGTTGCCAAACAAAAGACCTTATGGTAAAAGTACCTATTCCGGCAAATGCATCTGGCTATGATAAAGTAAGATTCTTTGTGTTCAGAACCTCAAATGCCGCTTCGGAATCACAGGCAGTTTATCAATGCGTATGGGACAAAGAAGATCTAAAGGGCAAAACAGAAATGATGGTGGTTCTTAAGAGCGAAGATAATGTAAATGAATTTCATTATGGCGGATATGGTATTAACTGGGGCAACCCCACCGGCAGCGGATCGGCCCTAAAAATGGATGAACCCTGCGCCGATGAATCAAGAACCGACCAAATTTGGAAAATATCCTTTGAACTGGAAGGCATGAAATTAAATAGAGTGGATTATATTCCCGGAATAACAACGGGCGTAAAATATCCTATCTACAATTTAAATACTCTAAAAAAATGGCCCGATGCCCTACCCTACGATTACGGCAAAGTGGATATGAGTTTTTATTCGTCCGACAGATCTTTTTCGGTTAAAAAAGTTTACAGCGTTACCTACAACGGCAAAACTCTGGATATGCCTGCCGAAATTTCGGTGCAAGACGCAGAACTATATGCCAGACTGGGATCAGGTATGATGACCATCACCTCTTTTCCAACATCAAAAATGAGCGTTGAAGATGTAAAGCAAGACCTCATTAAGCGAATTAAAAAAAGTACATTGGCCTCGGTAAAAGCCAATGAAGAACCAAAAGAATCATGGCCTTTGAACTTTTGCTATCCATGTTATTCGAAAAAACTTAAAAAAGCGGGTATAGACGAATACGACAACGCCATGGCAGAAGAATGTACCAACAAAGCCGATTGGAAGCCCGCTAAAATAAGTGGCAACGATGGCTTTGTTTTCCTAACCAACCGCGGACTGCTAAGTGAGCTGTTTGCCTGGAGTTTTGATGAGCAAAAAGCCGTTGCCGACAACGACGGCGTAATTCGCTGGCAAAGTGTACACCTTTTTGTGGTAGAACACAAAGGCAAAGTTTTTGTGGGTATTGGCACTAATACTTCCGATAAAAAAAGTTCGGAATACTTACCCAAATTCTATAATGATGTCATGGAATCTTTAAAGCTCTATTAAAAAATGCAGGGAATTTGTTATTCTCAAGATCCGATGCTATATTAGATATATGAACAGGTTTGGAGGGAAACTATGCAATCAAAAAAAATAAGATCAGTTAGCACCAAGGAGTTTGATGATATTTACTACACATCGAAATTAAAAAAAGACAAGGGCTGGAAAGTACTGTTTAAAGACGTTATCAAACACATCGATTCTTTTTCCTCTTCTTCCTATTTTTGGTATGTTGCCGATTTTACAAAAGGCGTTGTGGAAGCCGGTGGCGATTGTGACGGAGCAACGCCCCTCAGCAAAAAAGAATGGCTTGGGCTTCATCCATGGGATATAGGTCAACTCTTTCATCCCTTGGATGTTTCTAAAATGCAGGCGTATATTGTTTTTATTGCCGGCTACCTTGCTCAAAAAACCGATAAAGAAAGACGACAGATCAAAATAAGTTTGGTTTTTAGAATGATGAATGCGCAAAAACAATATGTTTGGCGCATGATGCAGTATCCTGCCATGCATTACAATAAAAAAGAACCAAAATACCTGTTGTGTCTGGTTTCAGAGATCAGCCATCTGGTGAACGATCCCAAATGTATCATGTACCTGCTCGACCCCACTCAAAAGGAATCGGCCATGTATTACTGCGACGATGAAAAAACCATCTTAAAGCCCTTGCATCTCCAAAAAAGCCTTAGTGAAAGAGAAGTGGAGATCATTAAACTGCTTGTAAAGGGATTGATAAGTAAAGAGATCGGAAAGGTGTTGAATATTTCAAAGAACACGGTAGAGAACCACAAGCAGAATATTTATGCAAAAACCGGTACCAAAAAGATCAATGAGCTCATCACCTTCGCCAATCGGCATTTGATAGACTCCAACAGTATATGATCGCGTTCATTGGCGATGGATCTTAAAGCACTAGGAGATAAACCTTGTTGCTTATGTCTTTTCGGGTTATCGAAAGCAAATTCAAGCCGACAGAATAAATTTCTATCGCTTGCGCGATCGGAAGCGGTGCTTCGCGAAATTTAATTTGCGGCTTATTAAAAGCCTAATTACCTTTATAGACCCTTGGCTGTATGCACAGGTTGCTTTTTAAAATGCGCATCGGCAATTGGCCACAAAAACTTCAGAAACAACTATAAAAACACCTAAATTCACATCAATGAAAACCAGATCTATCTTTCTTATCGTTTTAATTCTACTCAATTGTGTTGTCTTATTAGGTCAAATTTGGCCAGAAGGTGTCCCTCCCTTTGCCAGAACTGTTAACATAGTTTTTCTATGCTTGAGTTTGATCTACTTTTTCATGTCATTTAAAAAGCGCTAACCGTCGCGGATCTTTATCGAAGCTTTCCTTACGGATGGACTTAAAAAGTACTTTGAGTTTTGCTCACTTGCTATTACCACTTATCAAAATAATTTCGTAAATTTAATTACGGTTAGCTCCATCACATGAGATCAAAATTCATAGTTCTTCTTTTCCTCTTCTCTGCAAGCCTTCTTGCGCAAAGATCCGACATTGATACCAGAATGGAGAACGGCGAACTCAAAATGACCTTTCCTAGTATTTATTTCAAACACAATTCAACCGAGTACGCCAAAATGCCGTATTCGGTGGATTCCTGTTTTAAATACATCGCCGCAAAAATAAAAGAACTCAATAGCTACCCGGTATGGCGCGACCTTAACGAAAAAGAACGCTTGACCATCATGCGCATAGAAAAACTAAAAGCCGACATCGCAAAATATGTCCCTTCAAACAAGATCCAATTTCAAAGCATGGGCTCGGCGCAAAAGATCTCCAGGCATTCCATTTCAAAAGCCAATAGCATACAAGCCGATCATTTAATAACACTCAACAGTGTGCTTGATGTGAGTGGCGCTTTAAAGAACAAAGAAATGGGGCAAAAAAAACAACGCCGTGGATTTCCACGACTTGTATGGTGCGGATGGAAACGCGGCTTTCACTGGAGTTCAACAGGCAACAGGATCGAAAAGTAGTAGTGCCCGATTAAATTAAAACACAAATTACTTTCTGTGCAAACCGGATCTATTTTGCACCCAAATACCACCCCGCTCGCGCGGATTTGTAATCCGTGTGCACCGAGTTTGCATCCGCTAAAAACCTTTCGTATCTTTAAAAAAGGTCAACAAACTTTAGTTAGATCTTACACGATAGCAATAAATAAAGTGAGAACAATTTTTATAATAACACTAATGGCTTTGTTTTTCAATTCCTGCAAAAGAGGTTGTAAAGACGAAAAGGCATGTGATTATGACCGGAAGGCAAAATTAAAAGGAACCTGTTCGTATGAACCCGAAAGTGTTAAGACAGTAACTCTGTCAAGAAGTTATTCTGATCTACAAAGCTATCACGGGCTAGACCTTATAACAGGCTCTGTGATCTCGAGCACAGTGGCGGTGAATGGGCTCCTTTACCAATTGGAAGACCCTAATCTCGGTTGGGGCTCCATGCTCTATCTTGAAGGCGGTGATGGTTTAACCGATTTTGGAAACGTTAAAGGTCTTTGCGAGGTAAAAGATAAAACAATAACAAGCGCCTATTCCAGTGCTTCGCTCGAAAACGGTTACGTTATTCGTCTTAACTCCACTGGTCAGTACGGCCGCGTCTATATTGCAGAAACACACACTGCCACAAATAAAGTCGTTATAAAGTATGAATATCCATTTTAATTCCTCTGTTAGACTACTTTAGATATTCGATCCTGATCACACAACCGTTAACACCGGTTAGAGAAAGTTCCTACCTTGACGGAAAATTGCCCCTTAATTTTAAGGTTGGCTGGCGTTTTTAGCTAAAAAACCGTTCACAGCACACACATCGTCTGCATGCACCAGCTCTTAAAGGGATTAGCGGACATTCATTTGCCAATAAACACTTGATATCGTATCTTTACTATACAATTTCAAGCCATGAAAAAACGCGCTTTAGAAATCATCATCTTCCTGATCATTGCGATGGTTGGGGCTTTTATCCTGCCCAGTTTTTTTAAAATGAGTAAAAGCATTGAAATGCCGCAGCTGGATGATTTTGTAATTACCACACTCATACTTTTTGCGGTGTTGTATGCGGTTACCATGGTGCTTAAACCAAGCGACTGGCCTAAAAAAATTCCGGATGGATATCACGAACTTTACAACGCTAAAAGTCAACTTAGCAAAAAAGGCATGTTCTTTAATGGCAAATTAATGAACGGTAGCAAACACGTGTATAAAAAAGACGGAACGCTTTCGCACATCGAAAAATGTGTGAATGGGATTTATACAACGCAATAAATCTTTATTAAAAGGAAGCCGTTCGCTACCGTAAATTTACCGCTACACAATTTCCATTAGGCATGATTTAAATTCGATTTACCTTCGGTAAATATGAAAAAGATACTTGCTTTATTTCTTCTGATCAACAGTTCGGCATTTGGCCAGGAACTCCGTCGCGGTGCATCATTTGGTGCAGCCATTATGGATGTTAAAGACAGTTTACGATCGGTTCTCAAACTTTCCTCAACACAAGGTACACTCATCAAAAACGTTTTTCCGGCTACCGCGGCCCAAAAAGCAGGTCTTGTTGCAAACGATCTGCTTATTGAAATGGATGGAGAAAAGATCAAGAACACAGCTCACTTTCTTCAACTCCTCAAAACACATTCGGGAGGCGACAAAATAAAAGTAAGTTATTACAGGGAAGCAAAATTAATGGTGGCAAACATTACACTTTTATCAAAACCAACCGAAACCAGTAAGGACTATGATATCATTTACTCATCGGTTGTATCCGGAAAAAATCATTTAAGAACCATTATCACCAAACCTAAAATAGGAAACAATTTTCCTGCGGTGTTTATTATTGGCGGCGTTGGATGTTACAGTATTGATAATCCTATGGTGCCCGAGATCAGTTCGATCAAACTCTGGAGTGATTCCCTTACAAGAAATGGCTTTGTAACCATTCGCGTAGAAAAAACAGGAATGGGTGATAGCAAAGGAACACCGTGTACGGATTGTGATTTTTCCATGGAAAAGCAAGGATACCTCGATGGGCTAAAACAATTGAAGTCGCTTGCGTACGTTGACAAGAAAAATATTTTCATCGCAGGCTTTAGCATTGGCGGCGTGGTTGCTCCTCTACTCGCCCAACAAGAAACCATAAAAGGAATTATCGTTTACGGAACAGCCGGAAAGAATTGGCTAGAGTATGAAATAGATAATTCACTTCGTCAACAAATCTTAGACGGAAATTCACCCGAGGCCATCGATAAATTTATGAGAGACGAATACATTAGACTTTATGGTTTATTTGTAGAGAAGAAATCACCGGAACAACTTTTAAAAGAACATCCCATGGAAGGACATTTATTTCAGTATCCAATGCGCGTAGAATATTTTCAGCAGGTAGCCGATGTAAATATCAGAGAAGCTTGGGCAAAAACCAAAGCAAAGGTGTTGGCTTTACATGGAAGTTCGGATTTTGTTTCTTCAGCCGATGAACACCAGGATATTGCTGAGCTAGTAAATAAATACAATCCTGGAAACGCCATGTATGTTGAAATAGCAAATGCCGACCATTGGAGTTTTCTTGCTAAAAGCGAATTAGAAAGTGCCATGCGAACCACAACCGAATTAAATCCACTTCCTTTAAGCACGTCCATCAAGTGGCTCAAGGATAATTTGCCGAATTAGGTTTTGCTGGTAAGGAAGAATTTCCCTTTCACTATTTTGTATTTACGTCCACCTATCTTAATTTCCATTCCTTCTTTCATGGCAGCAATATTTTCGATGTCATCTTCAATGGTATGAATAGAACCTTTAGTTCTCCAGGCGATCTCCAAATAATCTGCCCCTATTCTATTTTGCGAACCACATACAATAACTCGTACAGGGAATTTCAGATTCTTTAGCAAAGCAAGGTCTTTTACATCGGCATTATTGTCTCCTACTAAAATTAATTCTTTAAACCCGGGCATGCGGTCCGTAGCTTTGATCAGCGCTTCAATGTCATTTTCAGGAATATCTCCACCGCAACCCGCTGCCATCGCTCTCACCATTACATCTGTTACTGTATCCGCTTTGCATTTCTCACAAAAATAAATTCCTCCTGTTTCACCCATCACTTTTTTATCGTCGGGTTTTGCATCACCATCGTTAAAGAAACAAAGTCGTGTTGCAGTTTCTCCGGCGTAATTCAATTTGTACCATAATAGTACTTGTCCAATATAAGGATACATACTTCCTGTGATATCACACACGATCAATTTATCCTTCCACGCAACATTTCTATTGAGTACCTTCAAAAATACCTCGTCCTCAAATTTATATTTGCCATTCGAGTAATTATCAAGATCAGCCTTCATACTTGCAGCGCTAGCAGAACCCCATTTATCGCGTGCTTCTTTTTCCGCTTTTGCTTTCTCGGCTCTCTGTCTTCCAACTTCAACAGTTCCTTCATAAGTTACCACAAGATTGATCACTTTTCCATTTTGATCTTTCGTGTCTACCGTAAAATAATGCATATCGTATTTAAAATTTACTTCAAACACCGAACCTGCAACGCCTTTCAGAACAACCATTCCTGTAGGCGAGGTTTGAAATACCTTTGAAATACCCGATTTCAATTCAACGATCTTCATGGATTCCTTTACCAGTATCTTTCCGTTAAGATCCACAAATTTCAATAGCACAGTTACCTGGTTACTTCCTGTTTCAAAAGGATCTCCACCTTCTTGTGCGTAAGAAGCGGTTGAACATAAAAAAGAAAGAATGCTCGTGATCAATAAGATTCGTTTCATAATTTGAATTTAAATAGTATTACAAGATACCCATTTTTTGGATATATGCCCTATTTGTACCCTTGCTCGGGCAAAAAAGGTTTTGTACTTTTAAGAACATGATCATACGAAAAGCCACTCTTCCTGAAATTCCTGCCATTTGGATAATATTACAACAAGCCATCGCGCGGAGAAAACAAGATGGCAGCGATCAGTGGCAAAACGGATATCCAAATCCGCAAATAGTAGAGGACGATATTCATAAAGGTTGGGGCTACGTGATTGAAGAAAATGAAAAAGTGATCGCTTATGCGGCTATCATTTTTGGAATTGAACCGGCGTATAACGACCTTAAAGGAAAATGGCTTACGTACGGAGATTACGTAGTTGTTCATCGTGTAGCAACATCAAACGCGGTAAAAGGAAAAGGTATTGGCCTAAAGCTATTTGAAATGGTAGAAGATCTGGCCATTGAAAATAAGGTGTACAGTGTGAAAGTGGATACAAACTTTGATAATGTTCCCATGTTGAAGATCCTTGAGAATCTTAAATACACTTATTGCGGAGAAGTATTCTTTGAGGGACCGCGTAGAGCATATGAGAAAGTATTGAAACCATAAATGGAAAACAATATTTATAATCCGGAATACGTAAAAGGGCTTTTCAACAGAATGAGTAGCTCTTACGAACGCATGAATTATATTACGTCTTTTGGTTTCTCAATTCGTTGGCGTATGCAATTTCAAAAATCGTTTAAACAACCCAACAGAAAAGTAGAAGTCATTGATCTGCTCACGGGCATGGGCGAAACCTGGCAGGCTACCAAAAACATATTACCGAACTCGAATTTAAGTGTATTGGATTTCTCGGAAGGCATGTTGAAATACGCGCGCCAAAAAAGTAAGAGCAAATTCAACGATGAGATAACTATTTTACAACAAGATGTTTTGAAAAGTGATCTCCCAAGTGATCATTATGATTTTGTGACCTGTGCCTTTGGTTTAAAGACCTTTAATGAAGAACAATTGCATATGTTAGCTCTTGAAGTAAAGCGAATACTAAAACCGGGAGGCCAATTTTCCTTTATTGAAGTATCCAAGCCTGAGAATGCAGTTCTGAAATTCTTTTATAGTTTTTATCTGGGAAAGGCTATTCCTGTTTTAGGCAAGATGCTGCTTGGAGACCCCGAAGAATATAAAATGCTGTGGCAATACACCAACAAATTCGAAAACTCAAAGCAGGCGACAAACATTTTTGTAAAAGCAGGGTTAGAATCCCAATATGTCAGGTATTTCTTTGGTTGTGCATCGGGTTTCTATGGACAAAAGCTAAAATAGTTTGAACAACCATTATTTTTTGACACCTTTACTATAAGTAAAATAAAATGAAAAATATTCTAAAAATAACCTTGGCACTGAGCATACTCCTTTGTTTGGGCTCTTGTCATAAGGTAAGAGAGGGAAGTTGCTGGATAGAGATGACAGAAGCCAACGGACATATTTACCCGGTGTATTATTCCGTGATCACAAAATCTACAGGCAAAAAAATAACCTTTAGTGGAGAAGACATCAACGGAACCCTAAACAAAAAAGGAAAAAGCGTAGATGGTGTATTAACTCTTGGTAATGATCTCACATTCCAGTACACATTCACTGTTAATGTTACAGGTACTATTTCCGGTAAAATGAATATCGATGGTAATTACACCAGCGATACCAGATCCGGAACGTTTAAGGTCAAACTTTAGGTCTTAACAATTTCTGGCCTAATTATTGTTTAATTAAACGCGTAAAAAATCAATCATGAAACGATCATTAACGATCCTCAGCTTCGCAAGCGCAATTATTCTCAGCCTTGTCATTGTATTCACATCCTGTAAAAAGAAAGAGATTCAAGGTCCAAAGGGCGAACCCGGTGATGCCGGCGTAGGTGGCAACGCCAATATTACAACCACCAATACATTTATCATCAATTCGGCTTCGTGGACAGCTGATACTGCAACTGCTTCGCAAACCATCTCGCTTAATTTTCCTGAGCTCACGCAAACTGTGGTTGACAAAGGCAGCGTAAAAGTGTATAAGCAAACAGGAACAGTTTGGAATGAATTGCCATTTGATACCGGTGATCTTCTCACCCAATTTGGTTTTGAGGTTGGAAAATTATATTTGAATTACATCAACATTGAAGGAAGTCCTCCTCCTCCACCCGCAACAGCAAGATATCGAATGGTCATTATTTCTCAAGCACCATAAATAAATAGATCATGAGAAAATTGATATTAAAAACAATTCCGCTACTTCTTCTCTGCTTGCTGGTATTTAATTCCTGCAAAAAGAGCGTGGCTGGTCCGCAAGGCGATAAAGGTGAGAATGCTCCAAAGGGTAATTTAGTACAAACTGATAGAATAATCAATGTAAGTGCATCATCGTGGGTGTTCAATGGCTGGTATACCGCCGATATTTACTCTCCCGATATCACCAATGACGTGATCACTAAAGGCGAAATAAAGGTTTACATGAAGATCAACAATCAATGGTGGAGTTTACCCTATGCTGTTGGCGATATTTTTATGGAACAAACCAGCGAAACAGGTTATTTACATTTAAAATATTCTAAGATCCATGGCGGTCCGCCGCCAAATCCGGGTGCGGTTACATTTAGAATTGTGATCTCTTCGCCGGCGTAAAAAATACAGCCCTTCCACTAACAAAGGAAGGGCTGCTTTATTACCACTAGTTGATAACACCTATCATATCTCGTAATGGTAAATTTTATCTATATCGCCTTTATCGTCAATAATTGTATTTAATTCTTTTATCAGGCCGCTATTCAACCCGTAAACCCAACCATGGATCTCCAGTTTCTTTCCACTTCTCCATCTGTCTTGAACAATTCGTGTTTTTGCCAAATTCTTTACCTGATCAATTACATTTAATTCGGTGAGTCTGTCAGCACGCGCATCAAGGTCGCTAATAGCATCCAGCTCTTTGGTGTGCTCGTGATATACATCCTTAATGTTTCGTAGCCAATTATCCACTAATCCAAAACTTCCATTACCCATGGCCACGCGTACACCACCACAACCATAATGTCCGCACACGATAATATGTTTCACTTCCAATACATTTACAGCATATTCCAACACGCTCATTAAATTCATATCGGTATGAACTACCACATTGGCAATATTGCGATGCACAAAGATCTCGCCGCTTGTAGTGCCGGTGATCTCGTTTGCCGGCACGCGACTATCGCTACAACCTATCCAAAGGTATTCAGGTTTTTGTCCCAGAGACAATTTTTTAAAATATTCAGGGTCGCCCAACTTTTTCTCCAAAGAGAATTTTTTATTGCCGGCAATTAATCTATCATAACTTTCTTTCATATATTATTTTTAATGACTTGTTAATACTTTTACTTCTTCCAATTCCTCTAATGTTACTTTTATTCTGTGTATGTGCGCCGATTGCTTAAACGCGCTAATGATCTCTAATATATCTTTATCAATAAAACTACAACGACCACCATCAATATGAACTTCTGAACCTGATGGAATGCCTTTAAATAATTCTATGAACTTTCCTTTATTAATGAAGGTAACGTTCTGCGAGAGTTTCACGAAAATAACCTGTTTGCCGTTTATTTTCTCCTGGATCATTTTGAATGGCGATCTGTAATTTTGCTTCAAAATAAAGAAGATCGATACCACTATCCCTACAGCCACACCTTTCAATAGATCGGTGAACAACATGATCACAATGGTAACAGCGAATGGCAGGAATTGATCTATGCCTTTTTGATACATATCCTTTATTAATCCTGGTCGCGCCAATTTATATCCTGTCATGATCAACACCGCGGCCAAAGCCGATAAAGGGATCATTTGAAGAATGTTTGGTAGAATGAAAAGCGCAATCAAAAACAAGATCCCATGAAAAATGGCAGATGCCTGGGTTTTTCCTCCTGCAGAAACGTTGGCCGAACTACGCACGATCACAGCAGTGATCGGTAATCCACCAATCAAACCCGCTAAAGAGTTTCCTACACCCTGTGCAATTAACTCCCTGTTTGTTGGAGATATTTGATTGTCGGGATCCAATTTATCTACAGCTTCCAACGACAATAGTGTTTCCAAACTTGCAACGGCAGCTATGATCGCTCCAACTTCATAAACCTTTGGATTTTTCCAGGCGCTGAAATCGGGATGCGTGAGTGTATTCAAAAGATCACCAACATTACTAAATGTAGGCAGCGTTACCAAATTCTCCGGTTTAATTTCGAGAACTGACGAACTGGCCGCAAAAATATAATCAGTGATCACGGCAACTACCACTACCATCAACGGGCCGGGAATCATTTTTAAGATCTTGTTGCGCATTAAGAACTTTTGTTGCCATAGGATCAAAATTCCAATGGAGATCAATCCAATGACAATAGATCCAAAATGTGGCGCATCGAACATCAACAGGAATTCCGAAAATGTATTTTCCTGATCTACCTGAAAAAATGCTTCGTCGCCTTCCGGATCCTTATCATCCCCCAATAAATGTGGGATCTGTTTTAGAATTAGAATTATTCCAATGGCCGATAACATTCCTTTGATAACAGCACTTGGAAAATAATAACCAATTATTCCCGCTCTTAAAATTCCAAGAAGTATTTGTAGGAGTCCGGCCACAAAGACCGACAACAAAAAAACTTCGAAAGAACCCAATGAGCTAACGGAACTTAGAACGATGCTTGTTAATCCGGCAGCGGGCCCGCTTACCGAAAGTTTAGAACCACTAATTGTTGCAACTACTAAACCTCCAATGATACCTGATATTATACCAGAGAACAAAGGAGCATTTTGCGCTAAGGCAATGCCTAAACAAAGCGGAAGCGCTACCAAAAACACTACCAGACCTGCTTTGAGATCGTAGCGTAATGTGGCTTTAGTGAACATTTTATTCTTAACTCCGGGTGTCATACTTTTTAGTTTTAGATGAAGCTATCCGGAGTGCGTAAATTTCCTGATGTGGTTGTGTGAAGGTTACCGAACGTAACCTCACACTCAAATACTGAAAAATACGTCTAAGATCAGATACTGATTTTTTAAACATAACATAAGATTAATTGAACAATTAAAAAATTGCGCGACTATAAATCTTATGCTTCGGGAGGTTGTATTAAGGCTTTAGTATCGAACTGCGGAAGAGGATCAACCGCATGCGGGAAAAAATGCTGTTCTAACTGAACGTGAAATGAACTTACGTGATCAAACATGATCATGATGGCTTCCGAATCGGAACCATCTTCCTTTTCGGTCTCATCTTCTTCTTCGGCAATATTACCCAGCATCTCGGCTACCTGTTGCGCTTTAAGCTTACTCATAAGGCAAATAGAGCCCGAGAAACTGAAAAACAGGAATCCGATCAAAAAGAATATAACGCCGTAACGTTTTGCCATTGATGCCAAATTACGGATTATTTTGACTTTGGCAAGGACCAAAATCCTAAAGTTTTGTTAAGATAGAGACCGACTGCGCAATGTAAAGTCCGGCCGTTTCGGTCCGTAAACGTGTATTGCCCAAGCTAAGTGCTTTAAAGCCATTATCTTTTGCCAATGTAACTTCCTCTCTTGTGAAATCTCCTTCGGGTCCAACTAAAGCCAATATCGTGGAATTAGTATATTGAAGCTTTTGGATCTCTTGCTTGTCGTCATTGGCGCAATGCGCAATCAGTTTAAGATCGGCCGTATGTTTCACCATAGTTTTGAATTCCTGCAGATCGTTCACTTTTGGGATCTTCGACTGCATACTTTGCTTTACAGCGCTTTCTACGATCTTTTGTATGCGTTCTACTTTCAAATTCACGCGTTCACTATTCTTGCATTTCACAAAAGAGACCTCATCAATTCCAATTTCAACCGCCTTTTCGATCATCCATTCTATACGATCTATTTGTTTGGTGGGAGCGATCGCTAAATGCAAGTAATAATTTCGCTTCTCCTGGTAAAAAGGCCCTTCATGCAATTGCGCGATGCACTGCTTTTCGTTAGCGGTAACCAAGATACCTTTATAAGACGCGCCTTCCCCATCAATGATCATTACCTCATCACCTACTTTATTTCGCAATACTTTATAGCAATGCCAGCTTTCTTCGGCAGTTAAATGCGCGGTTCGGTCTTTTATAGTGGCAATAAAAACGTTCACAGCGTAAAAATAAGTATTTTCGTTGTATGAATTACTTAGCTCACGCCTACTTTTCAAATAAGAACGAAGGTTTGTTGTTAGGGAACTTTATTGCCGATCATCTTAGGGGCAATCATTTTGAGAACTTTAGCGAAGATATTAAGAAAGGCATTTATCTCCATCGCCGAATAGATCAGTTCACTGATGAGCACCCGTTATTTAAACAAAGTAAGCGCTTATTCTATGATGGATTTGAAAAATACAGTGGTGTTTTAGTAGACATTTATTTTGATCACCTATTAGCCAGGGACTTTACACGTTACTCTTCAATAGGCCTTGAAGAATTTACCGCTCAGGTGTATGCAGTTTACGAAAACAGCAAACATATTCTTCCCGAACACAGTACTAATTTTTTGAAATATGTTTTGGCCAATAATATTTATGTGGCGTATTCGAAGATAGAAGGCATAGAAAAAGTACTTTTTCATTTATCGCATCGTATTAAACATGGCGTGATGCTTAACACTTCAGTACCGCTTTTTCTGAAGCATGAAGCAGAGCTTCAATTACATTTTGATGAATTTATGAAGGACGCTCAGAAAAATTTCCAATCGTTCATTTAACATGCAGAGATCGTATGGAAATCAAAAAAAGGGCCGCATACTCACAGCCCTCTCTTATTTTTATTAGATCTATTCGTAAATGATCCCACTTGCTTTTTCTTTCTCCTCTTCTTCTCTTTCTTTTTTCTGCTGGCGTTTCTCTTGTATCGCGCGATTTCTCATGTTCTTTTCTCGTATGCCGCTGAAATAACTTTTGGTGGTTACAATGATCACACCACCGGTAACATCGCCATACATGGCCGGAACACCTCCACTGAATACAGTTAGATTCTCGATACCTAAAGCCGGAAGATTTCCCATATCCAATGTTTTCACACCGTCCACAAATACTTCATTCGCGTCGCTTCTGCTACCACGCACATGAAATCCGCCATTGGGCGCTTCGTACACTTCGGTTGAAATGCTTGGCAAAGACGACATTAATGAAGCACCATGTTCAAATGATGCTAATTGCATTAACTCTTTTGAATCCAAACTTTTCATCACAAACATATTCATGTCGGCCCCGCTTTTGGTGTAATCTTCCACGATCATTTTTCCTTCTTTCACAACCTCTCCCAGCGTATTTGATTGCATTTTGATATTAAGGTAAGTTGCTTCTGCCGGTACCACATTCACGCCGTTGATGCGCTTTGATTGATGCCCCGATTCCTGCACCACTACATCATACAATCCCGGTTCTAAAGGTTTGTACTTATAGTTACCTTCTTCATCGCTTTGTGTGCCTCCAATGAGTTTACTATCCTGAAGGATCTTCACCGTTGCAAAAGCAACTTTTTCTTTGAGCTCATTTTTTAGCGTTCCACGGATCTCACCGTAGGTTTGTTGTGCTACGGCCGTAACGCTTATCAGCATCACTATGGCCATTAGTTTAATTGTTTTACTCATGACTTTTGTTTTTTAAATTAAGGTATTCGTGAATCTTCGATTTCATTTTATATTGTTTTTAAGCGATAAAGCAGATCAGAGATCGCTTTATCATGGTTTATAAATCAGGGGCCCTGTTGCCTATTAGACGGTTAAGGGTCTGTATTCCATAAGAATATTGGTGGATTTATTTTTATGGAATAATTCAGTTATCTTGTCTTTATCTTAGTAACCTCTATATGTGGCTCTTTAAGAAGCAAGAATATCAAAGCGATGAGGAGATCATACAGACCTATAAGGAAACCGGCAATACGGCCCTGGTAGGTGAACTCTTCGAAAAACACGTAAAAACCGTGTATGGAGCTTGCTTGTTCTTTTTTAAAGATAAGGCCGAGGCGCAGGATGCGGTGATGCAGATCTTTGAAAAACTTATTCTTGAATTGAAACGAAAAGACGTAGCGAACTTTAAAGGCTGGTTGAGTTTTGTAGTGAGAAATCATTGCATCAATATCATCAGAGCAAATAAAACGCGATACAGTTACCGTGAGGGACAATACGGCTTTGAGTTTGAGGCGCCGGACGAGCAAGAGGAAAATTATTTAGCAGGAGTAAGTAATGAAGATCTGTTGGAGAAGCTTCCGGTGTTTTTGGATAAACTCAATGCCAAACAAAAGGAGTGTATTGAATTGTTCTTTTTAAAGAACAAGAGTTATCAGGAGATCAGTGAGATGAAGGGATACAGCTTGAATGAAGTAAAAAGTTACATACAGAATGGAAAACGAAATTTAAAACAGATCATTTTAGATCATAAAAATACAAATGCAGCCTAATAAGAATATAAAAACAGATCTTGAACATCTTTCGGATATGGGATACAGCGCGTTTCCCGGTGCAGAAAATGATGTGGAGTTTCTGAAACAAAAAGTAAAAGCAAGAGCGAAGAGAAATTTCTTTAGCAGCCCGGGCTTTGCGGTTATTGCGTTGAGTTTGTTCCTTGGCATTACGTGTTTCTTCACTATTTATAACTCCCCTGTTCTTTCGCCTTCACGTTTTGAGTTATTGACCGAACAGACCAAAAAAGAGATCATCCAGAACATTTCTTTAGATACGATCGCTGTAACCACCAACTTAAAAAAACCAAAGCAAGAAAAATTCTCTGAGCCGGCACATTTGGATACTTCGTTATTATTTGGAAAAGCCGAACAGCTTGCAACCATTAACGAGATCAGTGTTGGAAATAACGTGGATCCCGAACAGTTCGATCTTAAATACAGTCCTAACGCTCCATACATTTACTTGTACGACCTTAAGGTTGCTAACTACAACGCTTACTATTTTAAAACGCCAAAGCGTGTTGTGGTACATGGAGGTTTGGATGCGAATAAAGATTCTAAGTATGCTGAAGAACCGGGAACACAAACACCTTACCGTGAATACTATTTGCACGAGGTGATCAAAGATGCCATGCACTCTTTTAAAGAAGGAAAATTCGCGACTTGCATTTCAAAACTCGATCTTGTTGCCAACTTTAGTAAGAATGATGTGAACTGCGACTTCTACAGAGGAATGAGTTACTATCAACTTGGAGATAATACCCAAGCTTACACCTATCTTTCTTCCGCTCTTTCAAACCCAATTAATGTGTTTGCCGAAGAAGCCGGCTATTACAAGGCTATGTGTTCCTTAAAACTAGGACGGGAAACCGAGGCCAGGGAAATGCTCTCGGTAATTGCCGGAAACAAGGGGTTTTACTCTAAAAAAGCCGAGGAACAATTGGGCAAATAGGTTAAAATAATTTGATTATCTTTAGGCTCGGTTTTGAAAAAGATAATTCTATATTTTGCCTTCATTGTTCCTTTCTTAAGTTCAGCTCAAGGAAAGATCACCGAGATCTATTACAAGTCGCTTACCGATTCGCTGATCAATACATATAATACCGACACCAATCACCTCTCTATCAAACGCACTGATCCAATGTTCAAGTACAAGAACTATTTTAATTACGTTCTTTGCTTTTATAAAGGTCTTGAGTATAAAAAGATCCGTATTCGTTCGGAGAAGAATGACCATGTAGCCGATGTAAAACCAAAAGCCATTGATGTGATCGCGTCACCTGAAGATAGAGTTTACACCATTCTGTTTAGCAGTAAAGCATATTCTCTTATTGATACTGTAACTTTTGAGAAGTTAAGTGTGGATTCCAAAATAGCCCTTATTGCCGAGCAAATAAGTTTGATCAAGGAATACAGTAATCTCGGTTTCTTTGAAGTAATTGGCATGCGTTTCAAGAAGTATTCGGTAAAACGCGGAAAAGAATTACATAAGGATGTGAATTTATATACGATTGAAGCCGGCCTTGGGCATCAAATGATGACCTATGCTTCGGAAGTATTGGATAAATTATTAGAAGATAACTGGAAGGATAAACATGCTTATCACAAATATTATCCGAGAAATGTTTCGCATTTAATGGATAACGCAGCTACAAATGCTTATATGCATGATTATCCGGTGTATTTGCATAATATTTATAAATAAAAGTATAAGAATATAGTATAAGAATTTTCACCAATAAGAAAGCCCTGCAGAAATGCGGGGCTTCTTCTTATACTTATACTATATTCTTATACTTAAAGAAACTATTGCTCCTTGAACACCCGATTCAATCTCTTCAACAACATAAACAACAACACCGCCGCGAACATCAGCAGCGCAAAATTCAACCAGAAATAATCCGCTTTGTTGTCGAACTTGTCCCAATTCTTTCCTAGCTCTCCGCTTACTTTATTTCCAAGCGAAGTTGCCAAACTCCATCCGCCCATCATTAAAGCAGTAACTTTTGGTGGAGATAATTTTGAAACCATTGACAATCCCATTGGACTCAATAATAATTCCCCAACAGTGATCACTCCATAACTCGCAATAAGCCACCAGTAACTTGCTTTTACCATGCCATTGTTTGTAACGTGAACGGCAGCTACCATTACTAAAGTGGAAAGCGCGCTTATCAATAATCCGTAAGCAATTTTTGTGGCCGTGGTTGGTTCTTTCCCTCGCTTTTGCAAGAAACCAAAGAACAAAACGATCAAAGGCGTAAGCACGATTACAAAAAATGGATTAATGGATTGAGAAATGTTGGTGGTTGTTAAACTTAGGGGCTGTCCACTCGGCGGAAATTTATCGGGATCCAAATTTTTAAAATACGACGGGTAATCCATACACATCACGGGTTCACCTTTATCATCTTTTATTTTTCTGAACTGCTCGTCTAACTGAGGCACACTTTCATTCTTCGTGTACACTTTTTCTACCAAACCCATGTTCAAGTTATCCGACATACTTGTTACCCAGGCCGGGCTTTCACGATCGGTATAATTCTTTGCATAAATTGTAAGTGCCGAACCATTTTGCTTGAAGATAGCCCAGAATAAAATCACCACTAAGAAAATGGTGAACATGGTTCCCAACGGTTTTTTCTCTTCCACAGTTGCCTTCATATAAATGGAAGCAAAGAATACGATCACCGGGATACAGAACATAAAGAACGCATCTGTGCTATTGCTGCTCAGCAACGAACCTTCTGTTCCGTTAATGAACCAACCAATTGTAGCAAACACCAAACCCACGCCCATCATCTTCACAAAATTCATGATCAAAGGTTTGTCCTCCGGCTTTGGTTCGCGGCGTACATCCACATGCTTGTAATATTTTATTCCGAAACAAAACGTGATCACGCCAATGAACATTCCTATACCGGCCGACATGAACGCGCCATTCCAGCCGATCTTGTTCAACATAATAGCACCAATGAAATTGCAAATGAAAGCGCCCACGTTGATTCCCATGTAAAAAATATTATAGCCAATGTCCTTCTTTGCTCTGTAGCGCGGATCGTTGAACATGTTTCCAAGTAGCGTGGATATATTCGGCTTAAAGAATCCATTTCCAATTACCATGATCACAAGCGCGGTATAAAAAGCCCAAGCCTCAGGAATAGCGAGCATACAATACCCAATGCCCATTAATATCCCGCCTAATATAATTGAGAAACGATATCCTAATTTAAGATCGGCAAGTAAACCACCCATGAAAGGCGTTAAGTACACTGCAGCGATAAATGTTCCGTAAATGTCGGTGGCATCTGCATTTTCCCAACCAAAACCACCTTTATT
Organism: Bacteroidia bacterium; assembly: GCA_044229315.1. Classification (GTDB taxonomy): domain Bacteria; phylum Bacteroidota; class Bacteroidia; order B-17B0; family Aurantibacillaceae; genus Aurantibacillus. The sequence continues at coordinate 30,226 of JBGATG010000006.1, read as the reverse complement.
CTTTTCGGCTGTCATGTACAACACAAAAAGTCCGATCATCAAATAATAACCAAAGCGTTCCCAAAATTCGGTGAACACCAGGAACATCAGTCCTTCAGGGTATTTTCTCTCTTTGCTCATATGGCTAAGATAGTAAATTATTCCTTTTTGCCACGGGGTCACAGGGGAGCAGAGTTTCACAGAGATTCTCTGTGTGCCTCAGTGTCCCAGCGCCTCCGTGGCAAAAACACCAAATAAAAAATCCCGGTCATTTCTAACCGGGATCTCTATAAAAATTGATTGGACTTAGTCCGCCAAAACGATCACTGTATTATGCTTGATCTCTGCTACACCACCTTTGATCGCAAATTCTTTTTTCTCGTTGCTTTCTTCGGTGATCTGTATTGTTCCGGCTTTTAAAGTACTTACAAAGGGCATGTGATTGTTCAACACACCAAAGCTGCCTTCGCTACCTGGGAATGTTGCCGACTTCACTTGTCCGTCGTATAATTTTTTATCCGGTGTTATTATTTCGAGTTTCATGTATTTAGTTTAAGTTTAAATGTTCAAAGTTTGAAAGTTGTATTGTAAAAGTTTAAATGCTGGAGCATAAACTTTAAACTTTCAACCTTTAAACTATTTACTTTCAGCTAAGATCTTCTTACCTTTTTCAATTGCTTCTTCAATAGAACCAACCAAGTTGAACGCAGCTTCAGGATACTCATCCACTTTACCGTCCATGATCATGTTGAATCCTTTGATGGTATCTTCAATTGGAACTAACACACCTTTTAATCCGGTGAATTGCTCAGCAACGTGGAATGGTTGTGATAAGAAACGTTGAACACGACGCGCGCGTGATACAACCAATTTATCTTCTTCACTTAACTCATCCATACCAAGGATCGCTATGATATCTTGTAATTCTTTGTAACGTTGCAAAATGCTTTTCACACGTTGAGCACAATTGTAATGCGCATCTCCAATTACTGAAGGAGAAAGGATACGTGACGTAGAATCCAATGGATCCACCGCCGGATAAATTCCTAACTCAGCAATTTTACGACTTAATACCGTTGTTGCATCTAAGTGAGCAAAGGTTGTTGCAGGCGCCGGATCGGTCAAGTCATCGGCGGGTACGTATACCGCTTGTACTGATGTAATAGATCCTTTTTTAGTTGATGTGATACGCTCTTGCATGATACCCATCTCTGTGGAAAGAGTTGGTTGGTAACCTACCGCTGAAGGCATACGACCTAATAAGGCCGACACCTCAGCACCTGCTTGAGTGAAACGGAAGATATTATCTACGAAGAAAAGGATGTCTTTTCCTTGTCCTGATCCATCACCATCACGGAAATATTCTGCTAATGTTAAACCTGATAAAGCCACACGAGCACGTGCTCCAGGAGGCTCGTTCATTTGTCCGAACACCAATGTAGCTTTTGATTCTGCTAATGCTTTTGTATCTACCTTGCTAAGATCCCAACCACCTTTTTCCATGCTGTGTTTGAACTCTTCGCCATATTTAATAACGTCTGATTCGATGAACTCACGTAACAAGTCATTTCCCTCACGTGTACGCTCACCTACACCGGCAAATACAGATAAACCTGAATATGCTTTAGCGATGTTGTTCACCAATTCCATGATCAATACTGTTTTACCTACACCGGCACCACCAAACAAACCGATCTTACCACCTTTTGCATAAGGCTCGATCAAGTCGATAACTTTAATACCTGTGAAAAGAACTTCAGTTGAAGTAGAAAGATCTTCAAATTTTGGAGGTTGACGGTGAATTGAATAACCACCATCTTTTTTTACGGTGTTGATCCCGTCGATAGCTTCACCTACCACGTTAAACAAACGACCTTTAATTTGATCACCTGTTGGCATACTGATAGCGTTTCCGGTACCAATAACTTCCATACCACGATACAAACCGTCGGTACTATCCATTGCGATCGTTCTTACCGAATTCTCGCCAATATGTTGTTGAACTTCTAGAATTAATTTTTGTCCGTTAGAACGTACGATCTCGAGAGCGTCAAGAATGTTAGGTAACTTACCACCTTCAACATCAAAACTAACGTCGATAACCGGTCCGATAACCTGAGAGATTTTGCCAATTTGTTTAGACATGGGATTGCTTTAAAATTTGGGCACAAAAATACGGTTTTTTCTATATAAAATACGCAAATTGTTAATAAAAATGAATAGTTATTAATACGTACTTTTGTGGTCTTGATCACCGTTAGAAATACTGAAAATTTTAGGATAGAAAAGCCCTGTATCCTCACGATTGGCACCTTTGATGGCGTTCATTTGGGGCATCAAAAAATTCTAAAAAAACTAAACGAGATCAAGCGCACAACATGTTTAAATTCAGTTATTTTAACATTTGACCCACATCCTCGGAAAGTGCTTTTTCCCGATCAAAAGGACCTGAAATTGATCACCACAACCGATGAGAAACTGGCTCTTTTAGAGCGTCATGGCGTGGATGTGAGCGTTGTTTACCCCTTTAGCAGGAAGTTCGCTCAAATGGATGCCCACTCCTATATAAACGACATTTTAGTGAAGAGCTTAAAGGTGAAACACCTCATTATTGGCTATGACCACAAATTTGGAAATAACCGAGATGGGGACATAAACACCCTTAGAAAATTTGCCGGTGAGTTTGGTTATGAAGTGGAGGAAATTAGCGTGCAGGACATTGATAGCATTAATGTGAGTTCGAGTAAAATTCGTCATGCTTTAGAAAAAGGCGATGTTGAATTGGCCTCTAAATACCTGGGATACGATTTCTTTATGAATGGCTTTGTAGTAAAAGGAAAACAATTAGGAAGAACACTGGGTTATCCAACGGCGAATTTGAAAATAGAGGATCCTGATAAGATGATCCCGGCTATTGGGATTTATTTTGTAAGTGTAGCCATTGATGACGACGAATATTACGGCATGTTAAGTATTGGTAAGAACCCAACCACAGATACTGATGGACTCGTAAAAGTAGAGGTGAATATTTTTGATTTCGATAAAGACATTTACAATAAGAACATCAGCATAGCGTTCATTAAGCGTTTACGCGACGAACAAAAATTTGAAGGCTTGGGCGCTTTAAAAGATCAATTGAAACGTGATAAAGAAAATTGCGTAAAACTAATTGCTGAGTTAAAACAACATGCGTAGCTCACTTATCATATCTTTATTACTTTGCATTTGTTCTTCATTTGCTCAGAACGGGCTTTTGGATTCGGCTGCGGTGATGACGAGTGATGAGTACACGGATCTTAAATTAGCTCTTGAGAATAAAGACAATGTGGTAAGGTTGAATTTACGTAAACAAAAACTCAAGACCTTCCCAATGGAAATTTTGCAATTAAAGAATTTGCAGTATTTAGATCTTGGAAAGAATTCCATAGAGGTTTTACCTGATAGTATCGTGAAGCTTACGAAATTGCAAACGCTCATACTTACCAAAAATGATCTCGAAGCCTTACCGAAGAATATTGGGGAGTTGGAAAATTTGAAATATCTCTGGCTCGGACAAAATGATATCTCCTCCCTACCCTTTGGTTTTGGCCGTTTAGAAAAGCTTGAATTTTTAGACCTGTGGGATAATAACATTGATGAATTTCCTTTAAGCATGAAGGACCTTACAAATTTGCGCATACTTGATGTGCGTAATATCATGATCTCTAAAACAAAACAGGAAACTTTGCAGTCGCAAATTCCTAAAACCAAGATCTACTTTAGCGCGCCTTGTAATTGCGGGGGTTAACCACCGATTTTTCATTACATTTGCAGCCCCTTTTAACGGAGACTTGTCAGAGTGGTCGAACGAGCAAGCCTGGAAAGTTTGTATACGGGCAACCGTATCGAGGGTTCGAATCCCTCAGTCTCCGCTTGATGATCAAATCAGTATCGATCTCTGAAGTGAAAGAAAATCAAGCTTGCTTGAATTTTCTTGAATGAAAGAGATCAGGATGCGAAGCAGCCTCTGATTTGATCCACTGCACGGTAGGCACTTGGGATGATGTAATAATCCCTCAGTCTCCGCTTATATTTTTTTATCCTTCCGAGATAGAAATAAAATCATTTGAAATTAAAAAGTCTTTACTATCTTTGCCCCGGAGAAATGGCAGAGCGGTCTAATGCGGCAGTCTTGAAAACTGTTGACTGTTACAGGTCCGGGGGTTCGAATCCCTCTTTCTCCGCTGAAAGGGACTTAGACTCAAAAAGAGAACTAAGTCTCTTTTTTATTAAAGCCAAATCGCCCGACACACGGGCGATTTGTGCAATTATAAAGTTGATTTCAGAGGTTCGAAATGCCCCATTTTTCTTGTCATATACCAAACCGGACGGGAACATCAAATTTTGCAATCCTTCTTTTAGTGCTATACCACCATCTTGCCACAGTTGGCGCAGGTTTCGGCAAAGAATTACTGCTTCATTTATCATTTCTTTTAGGTTCGAAATGGAAATCCCACAAGTCGCCATTTCCTTTCGGATTTTATCAAATTCCTTAGTGTATTTTACTCTAAATCGTTCGTAGGTTTCCTTGGGCATCTCCTCTTTTATGAAGTGCTTCTCTTCAAGCGTTTCAATATCCTTGGTTAGTTCGAGAATTCTCGCTTTAAGGATCAACTCCTTTTCAACCGAGTCTTTATTCAGTTCATGGTATGCGCTTTCTAATTCAATTTTTATGGCTTCAGTTAAATCAGGTTTTACTTCGTATTTCTCAAGCTCCTCTGAAAACAAACAGTGCATTTCTTTTGCGCTTTTATTGCACTTACAACCGTTTGTTCTGCACTTGTAGTAATACAAGTTCTTCTTCTTTACAATGTAGCCTGTAAATGGCTGATTACAATCCGAGCATTTAATGAAAACCTTTAATGGAATATTTACATCCTCCGCTTTATGAGGTACTCCGAACTTTGTAGAAGAAGAAATCACCTCATTCACTTTCATAAAGGTTTCTTTTGAGATCATTTTTTCATGCACTCCTTCAACCACTTTTCCATTCAGCATTCCGTGTGATACTAATCCGCAATAAAAAGGGTTGATGAAAATTTTATGCAATTGTTGTTTGTACATTTTTACTCCGATAGATTGAAGCTTCAAAATAATTTCTTCATTCTTCATACCCATTAGTTTCCATTCCCACGCCTTCTTAATTTTCTTTCCATCTGCATTAACTACAATTTTACGTTCACCATTTGTGCGAACAATATCATAACCTTGTGGTGGTTTCACAACCCAAATTCCTTTTTCAAATTTGGTTTTCATTCCTGCCATTGCCACTTGCTTGCGTTGTTCGTTATCCCAACGCCCAAATAACAATTGCATATCATGAAACAAAACTCCATTTGGATTAGATGTGTCGATTGGTTCCGTAACCGCTTTAATATGAACCCCATGCTTTTCTCTAAGTTCATCAGCAATTGAAATGGCTTTACCTCCTGTTCTGCTAAAGCGAGTCATTTTGTAAACCAAGATGGTGCTAATTTTTCCTTTGCTTGTATTTACAAAACTCAGCATTCGCTGAAACTCCTTTCTCGCATCCGTTTTAGCACTTTCATAAGTATCACCAAACGCAGAAACAATTGTGAGATTATTTCTCTTGGCGTACTCCTCAATTGACTTACGTTGAGTTTCCAAGGATTCATTTTTATCAAACTGACCTTTGCCCGAAACTCTTGTATACATTACCGCCAAATTAGATGTGGACTGCTTTACTTCTTTTTTACCAAAGCGTCCAAACCGATTTGCTATCATTTGTTCTTCTGTCATTTTTCCTCCTTCTTTTATTATTTTTTATGCTTGTTTCCTGTATTCTATTTCCGAAACATCATTTTCTGTATTCAACAAAATTATTTTTGCTTCATTTGAATTATCTGTCTCGTTCTTCTTTTTTAGTTTTGAAAGATGTTCGCATAAAAGAACAGCCAGTTTTTTGATTGATAATACAATCTTGTTTGCTTGTTCATCACTTACACTTTCATAGCCCTTTATCATTCTTAGTTTTTCAACGGTTAATCCTTTATTATTTTCGCTCTCACTTTTCATTTCTCTTCTTGCTTTCTCTCAATTCGTTTAACACCTCTTTATTTACAGCAATATATTGATTATCAACACAATAGCTAATTTACGTACATCTTTTGGAATAAAGAAATCCTCCTAATACGCCCTAAACACGCCTGTATGTTGGCACCGTTTTATGACCATTTTCCAGAACACTTTATTCTGCTTTAATGAACAAGGAGATCGGATTTTTATTTTCTGTTTCATATTATGCCGCTTTATTTAGTTGTTGATTTTTTAATAATCCTTGTCGTTTAAACGATTCGTATCTGTATCTCCAATCACTCTTTTTTTCTGTTTCGTTTTTACCGGAAATGAATTGCTGAATCTTTTCTTCGTGCATTTTTTCTTCTATGAAATCTATTTCAGAAAATTTGATTTCAGTTGTGTGATACATTAATTGATGCCTAATGCAAATCAATTGCGCTTTCCGCTCTTTGGTCAATTTGAAGGCAAGCATATTTAAATGTCCTTTATCAGCACGTTTAAAAGCATCAGTCACGCAAAGAAGCGTGTGGAGATCAATCCGGCTGTAATTACTTAGCTTAATTAAACTCTCAGCTAAACATCTGAAGCGAGTGTTTATCCAAGCAATACGTTTCGCATCTTCGTATTCCCAATATTCGAATGGCTCTTTTATTTTTATGCCTCCGGAATTCTGCTCGTATTTCTTTTCAATTAAACTAATGAGTTTACTGTTGATCCATTTGTAAGGTGGTTCGTTTTCTTCTTTATCTTCTTCTTCAATTTTTAAGGCGCTATTAATTGGTTCATTTTTTCGAGTTTCTTTAACAGCTTCTTTAAGTTCATCCGATTCCGTTTCTTCTTCTTCCTTTTCTTTTTCTTCTTCTGCATCCGCAAGCGGTACAAATTCAAATTCATTTCGCTGCTCCTTATCGTATTTTACAATAAGCTCTTCGTTATCGTATTTTACGGTATCTTTTTCCTTATCGTATTTTACGCTAACTTCAGCAGTAATACTGGGCTTTACGTTAACTACAGGTGCTTGCAAACTTGGCTCTACTTCCGTTGTTCCCGAAAGCACCAAACCATTTCTTTTAAAATATGCCATTTGTTTACAGTTATCGCTGCAATATTTTTTGCTCGACCGTATTGCCGTAAAATGTCCTCCACAATATAAACAGGTGCTTTCCATGCTTTTAAATTATAATCAGTTTAATACTCGTTTTCTTCATCCTCTTCATCTAACATCAAAATAGTATCGCCAAGCAAACCTTTCATGTATTCGCTATAATCAGTTAATATGCCTTCTATGTTTTCTTTGGCTTCTCTATTCTTAATGGTGTTTAAATCAAAATTTACATTCAGCAAAACAATATTTTGTCTCTCCTGTATTCCTGCAATTGTATGTTTGATGTTATTCTTAAATAGTATGCGTAAAATATCCATCAACAGATCTTCCGGTATTTTATAGCGTTTTATTATTAGTTTATTTTCCATTTCTTTAGTTTTATAAATAAGCGGTTTCATAGGTTTTCTTTTTCTCCGATTGATTTATTGGCAGTATAGATTTATGATTAGTAATTCCCACGAGCGAACTCTCAGATTCTATTTCCGCCAACGTTTTTATTTTCTTATACTTTTTCTTTACTTTTTCAAAATCCTCTTCAAGTTCAGTGTAATCCTCTTTTAGCTTGAGGTTTTCTGCTTTCAGCTTTTCTATTTCTTCCTTTTGTCCTTTTAATTTAATAAAGGCATAGATCAACAATCCAACACCAACTAATAATGTGATCGGACTTAGTATGAGTTTTAAAACTGTTCCCATTAATTTGTTGTCTCCGGCAATGGTATCTGCTGCCTTTTCCCAAACACCTTTTTCTTCATCTGTTCCTAACAAAGTTTTTTCTGTCTTGCCTGTACTTTGCTTTTGTTCTGTTTTTTCTTCTTTCGTTTCTTTCATGGCTATTGTATTTTACGTTTAAAAATTCAAATGTCGTTTACTGTATTTTACTGTTTGCCGACTCCCGAACGTATTGAACCTTATTGGTTCTTATTGAACGGTATTGGCGTTTATCGTTTACAAAAACAAAGGTGCAACAAGTGTATTTTATGCTTACCGCATTTTTAACGTTCATTGCAATCTTTTTCATTTGTTTTGTAATCTTTTCTAAAGTTTTTCGATTTTAGCGTAAAATAACGGTAGGATTTTGAGACGGTTTACCGATTTGGGCGGAAACTGCCGAGAAGTGCTTTGAAATGCTACATTAAGATGTTTAGGTTAATCAAAGTGAGTTTAGATTAAATTTCTTGAATAAAAGCAATAAATGATAAACCACAAAAGAAGAGTTCCCGAAGTCTGAATTTACTCTTAATGATTTTGGATAAAAAGTAGTAAGTTAACATCGGTTAAAATAAATGCATTCAATCGCATTAAAGAAAATTGCTAATGTATGTTAAACATGGTTGTATTTATCCTGATGAGCAATAGAATACCCAAAATAGCTCAGTAAATTTTATTTTTATAACAGGCACTATACCAATGTTTTAGATTGAAATTACTGATTTTAGGAAAATCATACATTTCTTTTATTAGATTCTTTTTAATTCGCTCATTCTCAATTTTTTGTATATTTGCTATCAATAAAGAATGAAAAAGTCGCTCATCATATTGTTTGCTACGTTTTATTTGGTGCTTGCATCAGGTTTAAATTTAAGCTTGCATTTCTGTGGTGGTAAGTTAAAAGAGATTTCATTAATTAGTAGTGGTAACGAAGATGGTTGTTGTGGCACTAAAAAGAAAAGTAAAGGTTGTTGTCATGAAAAATCGACTTTTATAAAAGTTAAAGACAATCATTTTGGTGGTAATAGCGTAAAGGTTTTTAATAGCCCTATAAAATCAATCCCTGCCCCCGTTTTCAATCAATTATTCATAATTCAAAATGCAGATATTCCTTATACTGCCTTAAATTATCATTCTCCACCCGTCTTATACGACAATCCAATATACCTTAAGCATAGGGTATTAATTATCTGATTCTTATTTATTTTTCTGCTAATCCCGACTATTAATTAGTTTCGGGACGAAGTCTTTTGTACCAAATCGTATACTCAATTTAAATTATTAACTATAAAAAAATATAAAAATGAAAAAGACAATTCTATCAATCATTTCTGTAGTTGCATTTATTGCATCTGCTATGGCACAAATTCCAAATCCGGGATTTGAAAGTTTTACAACTGTAGGTGCTTATGAAGTGCCTAATGGTTGGGGAACAATGAATAACACAACTGCAATTGCAAGTATTTATACAGCAACAAAAGGTACACCGGGAAGTCCAGGAGCTTCGTATTTAAAACTGACTTCAAAAACGGTAAGTTCTACTGTAGTAAATGGCATCGCAGTTAGTGGCGTTTTAGATTCGATAACAATGATGCCTAAATCGGGCTTCGCTTACAATATGCGTCCAGCAAGTTTAACAGGCAAATGGCAACACATGATTTATGGTAGTAGCCAAGGGTCTATTCAAGTTACACTTACACGTTGGGATACAGGAATGAATATGCGTATGCCTGTTGCTTCAGGAACTGTAACACTTTCGGGTATGGCAATGAGTTGGGCTAATTTTACAATTCCTTTAACGTATGTAGATGGTAACAATCCTGATACTTGCATTATTGTAATGAAAGCAAGCGGAAGTACGCCAACAAATAACGATTATTTATGGGTAGATAATCTTGCTTTCAGCGGATCGGTAACAGGAATTGAAAACCACGCATCGTTTGTTACAAATATGGTTGTGTTTCCAAATCCATCTACCGAAACTATTAACGTGAATTTGAATTTAAAATCATCACAAAAAATAAGTATTGAATTAACTGATGTTACAGGCAAATTAATTCTTACAAAAGATGCAGGAATACTTACAGGCGAATCAAAACAAACGCTTAATGTAACCGGAGTTTCAAAAGGAACGTATTTAGTTAGAATTGTTGCAGAAGCAGGAACAGAAGTAAGAAAAATTATAATTGAATAATATTCATTCCTACTTACTGAAGGAGTAAAATTAAATTAATATGAAAAGAATAATAAATTTTTGTTTAGTATTTGTAGGCCTAAGTGCTACTGCGCAAATGCAGCTTTTTATTCCTGATACATTGGTTGGCCCCAGTTATACATTGAATATGCATAAGGATAGTGTTCAGTTTTTTCCATTAGGAAATAAATCTAAAACGTATGCATACAATTTGAATAAGTATTTGGGGCCAACTCTTATTTTTAATAAGGGAGCGAATGTAAACATTACAGTTAACAACCAAATTGGAGATACTACAACGGTGCATTGGCATGGAATCCATCTTCCTTCAAAATGGGATGGTGGGCCTCATACATCAATTCTACCAAGTGCAAGTTGGAGTCCTACGTTTACTGTAATGGACAATGCTGCAACGTATTGGTATCATCCACATTTCATGGGTAAAACAGCAAAACAAACCATTAAAGGAGCAGCAGGATTAATTATTGTTCGTGATCCAATTGAAGCAGCCTTAAACTTACCAAGAAGGTATGGTGTTGATGATTTTCCTTTAATAGTTCAATGCCAACAATACGATTCTGGAAATCAAGCAATGCCTCTTGGTATGCAGGACTCAACAATTTTAGTAAATGGAGTAAGAGCAAATTACGGTTATACTGTTTATGCTAACTGCCCCGCACAAGTTGTAAGGATGCGGATTTTAAATGCTTCAGGAGAACGTACATTCAATTTTGGATTTACTGCTGACAAGCCCTTTAAAATAATTACAAGTGATGGGGGGTTATTAAATGCTCCTGTTAATGTAACACGTTTGAGACTTGCACCGGGCGAACGAGCCGAAATTCTGCTTGACTTAAATGGAATGAATGGTCAAACTATTTACTTGATGAGCTATGCGTCTGAATTACCAATGGGAATACAAGGTGGACCAACTATGCCAATGCCAAGTGGGCCACCAATGAACAGCCCTTTAAATGGAATTGATTTTAACATTATGCAAATTAATGTTGTTCCTCAGACGGTAAGCCCTGTTATAACAATTCCAACATCCTTAACTACTAATACAGTTTATACGCCTGGCATGGCAAGTGTTACAAGAACGATTCGTTTTACTGCCGATAGTTTAATGGTTATGGATGGGCCATTTTATTTTAACGATAGCACATTTGATATGATGCGTGTTGATTATGAAATACCATTAAACAATATTGAAATATGGAAATTGGTAAACGAAACAATGGTGGCGCATCCGTTCCATATACATGATGTACAGTTTTATTTATTTGATAGAAATGGTAGTACACCTCCTCCTGAAGAACAAGGTAGGAAGGATGTTGTGCTTGTTCCTCCTGGAGATTCAGTTATGTTTATTACAAAGTTTGAGGATTTTGCGGATACGCTTATTCCGTTTATGTATCACTGCCATATACTTATGCATGAAGATGATGGTATGATGGGTCAGTTTGTTGTTAAATCCAATGTGACAGGAATAAGTGAACAAGCATTAAATAATTCTATTGTTACAATTTATCCAAATCCTGCTAAAGATATAATCAATATAAAAATTTCCGGAACTGATAATTCAAATCTATTTCAACTAAAAATATACGATGTGATGGGCAAAACTATTCATTCGACAACTGTCACACAGATGCAATTTAGTTTAAATACTTCCGCTTGGGCAAAAGGAATATATATCATTGAATTAATGGAAAATCAAAGTAGTATTCACGAAAAAATCATAATTGAGTAAACATGAAAATAAATCAGATTATTGCAATTGCTCTTATAATATTAACAATTGGGGCTTGTGGAAGTAAAACCGATTCGGGAAGTACAGTAAGTAAAACCGAAATAGTAAACGGAGAAGCAATATCTACTTTTAAAGTATGGGGGAATTGCGATATGTGTAAAGAAACCATAGAAGGGTCTTTAAAAGTTGATGGTATATCTAAAGCAGATTGGAGTACTGAAACAAAAATCATAAGTGTTTCTTATGATACTACTAAAATATCGTTGGATCAGATTCAAAAAAACATTGCATCTGTGGGTTACGATAATGAAAAGTACAAAGGAGATGACAAAGCTTATAGTGAATTACCTGAATGCTGTCAGTATGATAGGAAATAAAAGTATAGAGCGTGGTTTCTGATTTTTTAGTGATGTTTCATAGCTCATTTGTTTGATTGGCAAACTACGCTCTTATAATTTTTTGAAAATGAAGTTGTACATAAAAAATATGGTTTGCGACCGTTGTAAAATGGCAATAAAGCATGAGCTGACAAAGTTAGGCATCAAGCCTATAAATGTTGATTTAGGGGAGATTGAACTTGAAAACGAACTTACGGAAACACAATATCAAAAATTTAGTGCCACACTTAAAGAATACGGTTTTGAGATTATTGATAAAAGTAACTCCCGAATTATTGAGAAAATAAAAAATGTAGTCATAGAATTAGTGCATCGCTCAGATGAAACAATAAAAATTAATTACTCTGCCTACATTGAGGAGAAATTGAAAAAGAAGTATAATTATTTGAGCAATTTGTTTTCAGAGATAGAGGGGATTACAATCGAACAATTCATCATATTTCAAAAAATTGAGAAGGTAAAAGAACTATTGGTTTATGGTGAGTTGAGTTTAATCGAAATTGCGGATAAATTGGGGTATAGTAGCGTAGCATACCTTTCAACTCAATTTAAAAAAACAACGGGCTTAACTCCCAGTTATTTTAAAAGTGTAAAAGATAAAAAGCGACTATCATTAGATGATTTAAAAACTGTAAATAACATAAAACGAACTAACCAAAACATAACGAGAAAAAGATAAGATCTGCCGAAATTTGTAGTGTAAATCAAAACTTAAAAAAAATGAAACACACTTATAAAATATCCGGCATGACTTGCACAGGCTGTCAGGCAAAAGTTCAACATTTATTATCACAAGTAAAGGGAGTAAGTAATGTAACCATTGATTTGGAAAAAGGAGAAGCAGATGTTACAATGGAGCATCATATTGCAACTTCAGAATTGAAAAGTGCTTTAAAAGAATACCCAAAGTATCAATTAACTGAAAAAAGTGTAGATATTCCAAAAGCAGTCTCTACAGCGTTTATTGAAGAAGAAAAAAGTTGGTTAGAAACGTATCGACCAATTTTATTGGTGTTTGGATACATAACAGGCATAACACTTTTAGCACAAGTAGTTAATGGTTCTTTTAATTGGATGCAATGGATGAATCATTTTATGGCAGGATTCTTTTTAGTGTTCTCGTTCTTTAAATTATTAAACTTAAAAGGTTTTGCTGAAAGCTATTCTATGTATGATATAGTAGCAAAACGAATGAAAGGTTATGGTTACTTATATGCCTTTATTGAATTAGGGTTGGGTGTAGCATACTTAATAAATTTTAATCCTATAATAACAAATTCAATTACTGTAATTGTAATGAGTGTAAGCATTATTGGAGTGCTGCAAAGCGTGTTGAATAAACAAAAAATAAAATGTGCTTGTTTAGGTGATGTGTTTAATTTGCCAATGAGTACGATAACAATAATTGAGGATGCCTTAATGATAACGATGAGTTTTATAATGCTTGTAAAAATGATGTAATGGAAACGGCTAAGAAAATAGGAGTTATATTGTTTAAAGTAATTAAAGCCATTTTTGTAAAAAAGAATTGCTGCAAATAATAAAGGATAAACTAACAATAAATAAATCAAACATGAAATCAATATCAAAAACATTTTTCTCAATTGTGGCAGTTCTTTTATGCACAAGTAGCATTGCACAAATTAAGGATGCGAAAACAGAAACTGTTAAAATAAGCGGTAACTGTGGTATGTGCAAAACAACCATTGAAAAAGCAGGAAACAAAAAGAAAGTATCAAAAGTAGATTGGAATAAGGATTCTAAAATTGCCACTTTAACTTTCAATTCAAAAACAACAAGCGAAGATGAGATACTAAAACGTATTGCTTTGGCTGGATATGACAACGACAAATTCTTAGCTCCTGATGATGCTTATGCAAAATTACCAGAATGTTGCAAGTATGAAAGAAAGAAGATGTCTACCACATCGGCTTCACCTAAAAACGAAACAACGGTTAAGGATTCCATTAAAAAGGAGGCTGTAAGCCCATTATTAGAAGTGTACGCAGCATATTTCGGCTTGAAGGACGCTTTAATTGCGAATGATGGAGTGACGGCAAGCAGCAAGGCTAAAGAGTTATTTAGAGTAATTGATAAAGTTCCCATGGATAAATTGGCAGCGGAGCAGCATACCGTTTGGATGAAATATATTACTAAGCTTTCTTATGACGCTGAACACATAAAGGGTGTAACTGAAACGGAACATCAAAGAGAACACTTTAGTTCACTTTCAAAAAATATGTTTGAAGTTATGAAAGTGATTAAGCCTTCGTATCCTGTTTATTATGACCATTGTCCTATGTATAATGATGGTAAAGGTGGCGATTGGGTAAGCAAAGAGTCGGCAATAAAAAATCCATTTTATGGCAGTCAAATGTTGACTTGTGGTAAAACTGTAGAAACAATTAAGTAGATTTTACAGCATATCAATTCGCAATTATGAAAGTTCTAAAATGGGTATCAAAAAAATTATTTCTGTCTGCTATAGTTTTGTTGATATATCCAACAATAATTCTCGCACAAAAAACTGTTCGCTACGATCTTTATGTTCGTGACACAATTGTAAATTTCACTGGAAAGGATAAAAGAGCAATCGCTGTAAATGGGCAAATACCGATGCCTACTCTAACATTTACTGAAGGAGATACAGCAGAAATATGGGTACATAACGAGTTAAATGAATCTACCTCTTTGCATTGGCATGGGCTGTTTTTACCTAATAAAGAAGACGGTGTTCCTTATCTTACACAAATGCCAATAAAACCTCATACAACGCATTTGTATAAGTTTCCAATCATACAACATGGAACGCATTGGTATCACAGTCATTCAGGTTTACAGGAACAAATAGGAATGTATGGTTCTTTCGTAATGAATAAAAAAGAAACTGATTCTACGTTTAGAAAAGGTATTGATGATTTACCTACCGTTCCTGTTGTTTTAAGTGAGTGGACAAATTACAATCCGAAAAACGTGCATAGAATGTTGCACAATGCTACTGATTGGTTTGCCATAAAAAAGGGTACTACTCAAAGCTATGCTGAAGCCATAAAGCATAAACATTTTAAAACCAAACTTAAAAACGAATGGAAACGGATGTTGGCAATGGATGTAAGCGATGTTTACTATGATAAATTTTTAATGAACGGAAAAAATGAAAGTCAACTTTCGCAATTTAAGGCAGGAGATAAAGTGCGTTTGCGAATTTCAAACGGTGGTGCTTCAACTTATTTTTGGTTGACTTATGCCGGAGGAAAAATTACTGTTGTTGCCAATGACGGAAACGATGTTGAGCCTGTGGAAGTAGATAGATTAATTATTGCTGTATCCGAAACCTATGATGTAATTGTTACAATACCAAACGATAGCACCTCCTATGAGTTTTTAGCTACATCAGAAGATCGTATTAATTCCACATCTCTTTATATAGGGAATGGCATTAAGCAATTAAAATCGCCATTACCCAAGTTGAAATATTTTGAAGGCATGAAGATGATGAACGGCATGATGAAAATGAATGGAGATTTAGACGATATGGGAATGCAGATGAGTCTAAATCAAATGGACATGAATGTTGTTATGTATCCTGAAATTACGGGCGTAGAGAAGAAAAAAGAAGATATGAAAATGGAAGGTATGGATATGGGAAATAACCAAGATCAATACAATTCAAATGCACTTTCAGATATTGTGACATTGAATTATACAATGCTTAAATCTCCAACTAAAACAACTCTACCAAAAGGTGCGGCTATAATGGAATTGCGCTTCGAACTTACCGGGAATATGAATCGTTATGTTTGGAGTTTAGACAATAAAGTGGTTTCGGAAACAGATAAAATCTTAATTAAAAAAGGAGAAAACGTAAGAATCATTCTTTACAATGGTTCAATGATGCGTCACCCAATGCACTTACACGGACATGATTTTAGGGTTCTTAATGGGCAAGGGGAAAATGCTCCACTAAAAAACATAGTTGATATTATGCCGATGGAGACCGACACCTTAGAGTTTAATGCGAATGTTGATGGGGATTGGTTTTTTCATTGTCATATCTTGTATCACATGATGAGCGGAATGGGGAGGGTTTTTGCTTATGAGAATCAACCAAAAAATCCATTGATCCAAAACCCTAAATACGCTTTCAGGAAATTAAAAAGCGATGATAGAAAGTTTCATTTTATGGGAGAGAATGATATTGCTACTAATGGTAACGATGGGATGGCAATGATACAAAGCACAAGGTGGAGCCTAATGTCAGAATGGCGATTAGGATATATGGAAATGCACGGCTACGAAATAGAAACGCATTTTGGACGGTACATTGGCAAAATGCAATGGTTTATGCCTTTCATTGGTTATGATTATCGCTACAGAAAACACGGCATCAATTTCCAAGAGGAAAATCTATTTAAACAAACTGATACAAAAGATACACGTCAAGCATTTTCAGCTGGATTTTCATACACATTACCAATGTTAGTGCATTTTGAAGCAGAAGTTTTTACAGACGGGACAATCCTTTTACAATTGAAAAGAGAAGATATACCTATTACAAAACGGTTACGATTTGGATTCATGCTGAATTCAGATAAAGAGTACATGGTTGATTTTCGCTATATTTTAAACAAAAATATGGGCATTCGAACCCACTACGACAGTGATATGGGGGTTGGAATCGGACTTAATTTTAACTATTAAATCTAATTTGTATATTTGTATCATTGAAAAAGGTAGTAGCCATATTTTTATTATTACAAATCATAACCAATAACGCCTTTGCGGAAGAGTTGATTAAGATGCCAAGGCTGTTTACGCATTATTTTCATCATTCACACGAGCATAAGGATACCAAAGGGTTTTTTGATTATCTCCATAAACATTATTCAGATCACCACGAAAGTGAAAAGCATTCAAAAACACATAGTGAGGAGGATAATGATTGTAATTTGCCATTTAAACATTGTGGTGGTTGCTGCATAAATATTCACTCCCCTGCAATTGGTTTTGTTTCAAATTGCATATATGCAGATGCTGCTTATTTTCAAATTCAGAATACAGAGTTTTTGTCTGAAAATGACCGAATCGAAAGTCTCGATCTCCATACAATTTGGCAACCTCCAAAACTTGCTTAATTTCATTTCAGTTTTATAACTGATTGCGAACAGAGAAATCCTCTGTTCTATTTTCCTTTTATGTATTAATCAAAATAAACAAAGCCTTGCGCTTGGTTTATATTATTCGTTATAAATTATGTTAGATAAGGTCATACACTTTTCTATAAAGAACAAAATCATTATCGGGCTGTTTACGCTCGCTCTGATAATTTGGGGTGGTTACTCAGTAACCAAACTCCCAATTGATGCTGTGCCTGATATTACCAATAATCAGGTGCAAATAATTACCGTGTCGCCATCATTGGCAGCAGAAGATATTGAAAGATTGGTAACCTTTCCGGTTGAACAAACAATGGCAAATATTCCCGGTATTGAGGAGGTACGATCCTTCTCACGTTTCGGTTTATCAGTTGTAACAATTGTTTTTAAAGAACACATTGATGTGTATTGGGCAAGGCAACAAGTAAACGAAAGGTTAAACGAAGCAAAAACCATAATACCGCAAGGAGTTGGTATTCCTGAATTAGCCCCTGTTACAACAGGCTTGGGAGAAATATACCAGTATGTAATTCATACAGAAAAAGGTTATGAGAAAAAATATACACCAATGGAATTGCGTACTATTCAGGATTGGATCGTTCGCAGACAGTTGTTAGGAACAGAAGGAGTTGCAGATGTTAGCAGCTTTGGTGGCTATTTAAAACAATATGAAATTGCTTTAAATCCGGATAAACTTCGCAGTATGAACATCAGCATTAATGATGTATTTACTGCCTTGCAAAAAAACAATCAAAATACAGGCGGTGCTTACATTGATAAAAAACCAAACGCTTACTTTATCAGAAGCGAAGGTTTAATTGGCTCAAAAGAGGATATTGAAAAAATTGTTGTCAAAACAAATGAAAACGGTATTCCTGTACTAATAAGAAATGTAGCAAGTGTTGGTTTCGGAAGTGCTACTCGATATGGAGCAATGACTCGTAATGATGAAGGAGAAGTAGTGGGCGCTATTGTTATGATGCTAAAAGGAGCAAACTCCTCAGAAGTAATTAAAAATGTAAAAGAGCGCATTTCTCAAATTGAAAAAAATCTTCCTAAAGGAGTTGTAATTGAACCTTTCCTCGATAGAACTAAATTAGTAAACAATGCAATTGGTACTGTAACAAAGAACTTAGCAGAAGGAGCCTTGATTGTAATTTTTGTTTTGGTTTTGTTGCTAGGAAATTTTAGAGCAGGTTTAGTGGTTGCCTCTGTTATCCCATTAGCGATGTTATTTGCTATTTCATTAATGAACCTATTTGGTGTATCAGGAAATTTAATGAGTTTAGGAGCAATTGATTTCGGATTGATTGTGGATGGTGCTGTAATTATTGTTGAAGCAACATTACATCATTTAACCGGACGTAGTCTGTTTGAGAAATTTGGAGGCAGAAAATTAACGCAGGATGAAATGAATCTTGAGGTTTATAATTCAGCGTCAAAAATAAGAAGTTCAGCAGCCTTTGGAGAGATAATTATTTTAATTGTGTACTTGCCAATACTTGCATTGGTTGGTGTAGAAGGTAAAATGTTTAAACCAATGGCACAAACAGTTTCATTTGCCATTCTTGGTGCATTTATTTTATCACTCACTTATGTGCCAATGGTTTCGTCATTGTTCTTGAACAAAAACACACAATATAAACGCAACATTTCTGATCGTATTATGGATTTCTTTCAGAAGGTTTATAAGCCGATGATTCACCTTGCCTTAAAAAGAAAAGTGATGGTACTTGTAACAGCAATGCTAATGTTTGTAATTAGTATTACTGTGTTTATGAATATGGGTGGTGAGTTTATTCCGACCTTGGATGAAGGTGACTTTGCAGTTGAAACAAGGGTATTGCAGGGCAGTTCAATATCACAAACTATTGAAGCAGCTTTAAGAGCAGGTAAAATATTAAAAGCGAAATTTCCGGAAGTAAAAGAAGTAATTGGGAAAATTGGTTCTTCTGAAATACCTACAGATCCAATGCCTGTGGAGGCATGTGATTTGATGGTTATTCTTAAAGATAAAGAGGAGTGGACAAGCGCAGAAACAAGAGAAGGCTTGGCGGAAAAAATGCAAGAAGCATTGGAAGATATCCCCGGTGTTACCTTCAGTTTTCAGCAACCCATACAAATGCGCTTTAATGAGTTGATGACCGGAGCAAAGCAAGATGTGGTAATAAAAATATATGGCGAAAATTTGGACGTACTTACTCAATACGCTAAACAAATTGGAAAACTATCGTCAACGGTTGATGGAGCACAAGATATTTATGTAGAAGAAGTAACAGGACAATCACAAATTGTTATCAAATTTGACAGAGATAAAATTGCACAGTTCGGATTGAACATTGAAGATATTAATCAAGTTGTTAAAGCCGGATTTGCAGGTGAATCGGCAGGTTATGTTTACGAAGGAGAAAAACGCTTTGATTTAGTTGTGCGTTTAGAAAAAGACAATCGCCAAAACTTAGATGACATCAAAAATTTGTTTGTTACTGCTCCAAATGGAAATCAAGTACCTGTTTCGCAATTAGCAGATGTGGAACTTAAAATCAGTCCAAATCAAATACAACGTGATGATGCTAAACGAAGAATAACCGTTGGATTTAACGTGCGTGGCAGAGATGTAGAAAGTGTTGTAAAAGAAATGAAACAAAAGGTTGATAAGCAGGTGAAATTCAGCGCAGGATATTATCCTACTTATGGTGGAACATTTAAAAATTTAATAGAAGCTCGTCAGCGTTTATCAATCGCTGTACCTGTGGCATTGCTATTAATATTTATGTTATTATTTTTCACATTTCATTCATTCAAACAAAGTATTCTCATCTTCACCGCCATTCCGCTTTCTGCTATTGGAGGCGTTTTTGCATTGTGGTTAAGGGATATGCCATTTAGTATTTCGGCAGGAGTTGGCTTTATTGCCTTGTTTGGAGTAGCGGTGTTAAACGGTATTGTATTAATTGGTGAATTTAATAGTTTAAAGAAAGAAGGTATGACAGACATCAAAGAAATTATCTTAAAAGGAACATCTGTACGTTTGCGTCCGGTTATTATGACCGCATTCGTTGCTTCATTAGGTTTTTTACCAATGGCACTTTCTCATGGTTCAGGAGCCGAAGTTCAAAAACCATTAGCAACAGTTGTTATAGGTGGTTTGTTAACTGCAACTTTACTTACTCTTATGGTATTACCCGTGTTGTATTGGTTCTTTGAAAAAATGGGAAAATCAAAAACACCAATTTCAGCAGGTGCTGCTGTTATAGTAGCGTGTATATTGTTTCCCTCATTAAGCAATGCTCAAACTAATAGTTCGGGTCTTACTTTGCAACAAGCAATTGATGGAGCATTAAAGAATAATGCAAGTATAAAGGCAGGTAATTACGAGATTGATTATAGTAAAGCCTTAAAGAAAACATCAACTGACATTGGTAAAACAAATGTGTCGTTGTTATATGGACAATTCAACTCCATAAATTCTGATAATAACATTACGGTTTCGCAAAGTATTCCGTTTCCTACTCTATTCAGTAGTCAAAGTCAATTGAATAAAGCGAATGTAAAAGGAAGCGAATTGAAATTGCAGGTAACGCAAAACGAATTGATTAATCAGGTAAAATCGGTTTATCATTACTTAGAGTTTTTGCAAGCGGAAAGAAATTTATTAATGAGTCAGGACAGTATCTACACTTCGTTTTCAAATGCTGCAAACAGTAGGTTTAAAGCAGGGGAAAGCAATTTGTTAGAAAAAACAACTGCTGAAACTCAATTAATGGAAGTTAAAAATCTATTGGCACAGAATCAGTCAAACACACTTATTTACCAATCGCAGTTACAATCCTTAATGAATAGTAAAGTGCCTGTGCAAATTGAAAATAAAACGATTGGAAAACTTGAACTTACTGTTCCAAACGATAGTACAGCCTATTCGCAAAATCCATATTTGCTTTATTTAAAACAGCAAATAGAGATTAGTCAAAAACAAAAGAAAGTTGAAACTGCTAAAGTATTGCCCGATTTTACTATTGGTTATTTTAATCAGTCATTAACTGGTTACCAAAACATAAATGGTACTGATCAATACTTTGATGCATCTGAACGCTTTAGTGGTTTTCAGGTTGGAGTTTCTATTCCACTATGGTTTGTTCCACAAACAGCAAAAGTAAAAGCAGCAGGATTAAATCAGAAAGCTATTGAGAGCAATGTTGAACAATACCAAACCAATGTGCAAAGCCAATATTCGCAATACTTACAAGAATATTTGCAAGACAAAAACACCTTGGAATATTTTGAGAAAAGCGCTCTGCCTAATGCAGATTTGATAATTAAACAAGCTGATAAAGGATTTAAAAATGGGGAGATTGGTTATGTAGAATATCTGCAAGGGATAAGGAATGCATTAACAATCAAATCTAATTATCTGAATAGTTTAAATCAGTACAATCAAAGTATCATCAAACTTGAATTTTTAATAGGTAAAAAATAATATTTAAAAAAGAAAATATGAAAAAGCAAATCATCATAAATAAAATACTTGCCATCCTATTTGTAGCATTGATAGTAAGTTCATGCGGAAGTAAATCCGAAGAAGTAAACAAAGAAGAGCATCACGAAGAGGAAGAGAGTATTGTTGAACTATCTCCTGAACAAGTTAAAACCATTAACCTCAAGTTGGGAAAAATTGAAATGAAAGACCTGAGTGGAGCAATAAAAGTAAATGGTATGTTGGATGTACCACCACAAAACTTAGTAAGCATTTCAGCACCATTAGGGGGGTTCGTAAAAAGTACAGAGTTATTACAAGGTATGAAAGTTACCAAGGGACAAGTTATTGTTGTAATGCAGCATCCCGATTACATTCAAATGCAACAAGATTATTTGGATACAAAAAGTCAAACGGAATATTTGGAGATGGAGTACAAGCGTCAGCAGGAGTTATCAAAAGATAATGTGAACTCTCAAAAAACATTGCAACAAGCCAAATCCCAATACGAAAGTGCTTCAGCAAAGAGTGCAGGATTAAAAGCAAAACTGATGTTGGTTGGTATTAATCCGGAAAAACTAACAAGTCAAACTATTCAAAGTTCAGTTACAATCCCATCACCAATTAGTGGCTATGTTACAAGTGTAAATGTAAATATAGGTATGTACGTAAACCCAACAGATGTTATGTTTAAAATTGTTGATACAGAACACTTGCATGCTGAGCTAACCGTTTTTGAAAAGGATGTACCGAAAATTAAGATCGGTCAAAAGGTACGTTTTACATTAGCTAATGAAGCCATTGAGCGCACCGCTACTGTGTATTTAATTGGAAGAGAAATAAGTAGCGATAGAACAGTTCGTATTCATTGCCATTTAGATAAGGAAGATTTGGATTTATTACCGGGCATGTATCTAAAAGCTTATGTTGAAGCTGGTACACAAAATTTGCCTGCTGTTCCTGATCAAGCAATTATAAATTTCGAAGGGAAAGATTTTATTTTTGTAGCAGAAAAACAACCAAATCATTACAAAATGCTTGAGGTTACAAAAGGCATAAGTGAATTAGGTTACACAGAAATTAATTTAGGAAATGGAGTAAGCAATGAATCTTTAATTGTAGTAAATGGTGCATACGACATACTCGCTAAAATGAAGAATAGTGAAGAAGAGGAATAAAGAATTAATACTGCAATGATAAACACAGATCCAAATCATAAACACACCTATGACGCAACAGGTCACATGACCTGTTGCTCGTTAGAGGAAAAGATTAATGCTAAAGCAGATGAGCATCACGACCATGATGGGCATGACCATGAACACGATCATGAAGAAGAGTCTGCATGGAAGGAATATCTTCCTGCTATTGCCAGTTTCATAGTTTTAATGTCGGGAATTGTTCTCGATAATTTTATTAAGCCTAATTTCTTTAAGGGCTACGTTCGATTGATATGGTATATTGTTGCGTACATTCCTGTAGGATTGCCTGTGATGAAAGATGCTGTAAAATCTATCTCTAAGGGCGCATTTTTTTCGGAGTTCTTTTTAATGTCCATTGCTACAATCGGAGCATTTTTTATTGGAGAATATTCAGAAGGCGTTGCAGTAATGTTGTTTTATGCAGTTGGAGAATTATTCCAAACAGCGGCTGTAAGTCGAGCTAAACGAAGTATAAAAGCTTTATTGGATATTAGACCCGATACAGTGACTGTGATAAGAAATGGACAGTCCTATACTTTAGCTCCATCAGAAATTTTGATCGGTGAAATTATTCAAATTAAACCCGGAGAGAAAGTGGCATTGGATGGAATTTTGCAAACAGAAAAAGCATCGTTCAATACCGCAGCATTAACAGGAGAAAGTAAGCCTGATACAAAAAATAAGGGCGAGCAAGTATTAGCAGGAATGTTAAACATAAATACTGTATCTGAAGTAAAAGTTACTGCTCTATTTAAAGACAGTAAGCTTTCAAAAATTTTAGAAATGGTGCAAGATGCTACAGCACGAAAAGCACCGACTCAGTTATTCATTTCCAAGTTTGCTAAAATCTACACTCCTATTGTTGTTTTTTTAGCAATGGGAATTTGTTTACTACCATTTTTATTTGTGCAGGATTATCAATTTAATGATTGGTTGTATCGTGCATTGGTATTCCTTGTAATCTCTTGTCCTTGCGCTTTAGTTATATCTATACCACTTGGTTATTTTGGTGGCATTGGTTTAGCATCAAAAAACGGAATTTTATTTAAAGGTTCTAATTACTTAGATGTAATGACAAAAATAGATACCGTTGTGATGGATAAAACCGGAACATTAACAAAAGGTGTCTTTAAAGTACAAGAAGTAAAAGCAGTTGGTATTGATGAAAAGGAATTTATGCAATTGGTAGCAGGAATTGAGAGTAAATCTACTCATCCGATTGCCATTGCTATAACTCAGCACATACCGAATAATACTGTTTCAGTTAGTGATGTAGAAGAAATTGCAGGGCATGGTTTAAAAGGCAAAATTAATGGCAAAGAAGTATTAGCAGGAAATGCAAAGCTTTTAAAAAAATTCAACATTGCTTATGATGCAACTATAGATAGTATTGTAGATAGCATTGTTGTTGTGGCTGTGAATAATACTTATTCGGGTTATATAACTGTTGCCGATGAAATAAAAGAGGATGCATTACAGGCTATTAAGGATATGCATAGCTTAAATATTAAAACCGTTATGCTGTCAGGTGATAAGCAAAGTGTGGTTGATAAAGTCGCTAAAGTAGTAGGTATTGACAATGCATATGGAAGTTTGCTACCTGAAGACAAAGTAAACAAAGTGCAAGCTTTGAAGAATGAAAATAGAAATCTCGCTTTTGTTGGTGATGGAGTTAATGATGCTCCTGTAATTGCGTTAGCCGATGCAGGAATCGCAATGGGTGGTTTAGGAAGTGATGCAACTATTGAAACAGCGGATATTGTTATTCAAAATGATATGCCTTCTAAAATTGTAACAGCAATAAAAATCGGGAAATTAACCCAAAGCATAGTTTGGCAAAATATAGCAATGGCAATGGGTGTAAAAGCAATTGTATTGGTAATGGGCGCAATTGGTATAGCCACCCTTTGGGAGGCTGTATTTGCCGATGTTGGAGTGGCATTGGTCGCAATTCTGAACGCAGTTAGAATTCAAAATATTAAATTTCATTAATGGAACCTTCAAGGGTGAATTATGAAATTATATTTAAAAATACGCTGATGAAAATTCTAACTCGAAATATCTGGATACTGTCTTTGGTAAGTTTATTTACGGATGTCGCAAGTGAAATGCTTTACCCTGTGATGCCAATTTATTTAAAAACAATAGGTTTCTCTGTCATTTTAATTGGCGTATTGGAAGGTTTCGCAGAAGCGACAGCGGGACTGAGTAAAGGTTACTTTGGAAATTTAAGTGACAATAAAGGAAAGCGATTACCATTTGTCCAAATAGGCTACGCCTTTAGCGCTATTGCAAAGCCCATGATGGCATTTTTTATTTATCCACTATGGGTGTTTTTTGCAAGGTCTATCGATAGGCTTGGGAAAGGGGTAAGAACAGGTGCAAGGGATGCTCTATTATCAGATGAAGCAACTCCCCAATCTAAAGGTAGAGTCTTTGGCTTTCATAGATCAATTGATACGCTTGGTGCAGTAATAGGCCCTTTATTAGCCCTGATTTATTTAGCTTACTATCCTAATGATTATAAAACATTATTTTTCATTGCTTTCTTTCCTGGCATAGCCGCTATTGGATTTACTTTTTTAATAAAAGAGAAGAAAAAGGAAACACCATCCCTAAAAGCGAAAACACGCTTACTAGATTTTGTAAAATACTGGAAAGAAAGCCCCACAACTTATCGCAAATTGGTTGGAGCATTATTGGTCTTTACGTTGTTTAATAGCTCTGATATTTTTCTATTATTGAAAATCAAAGAGGCAGGATTGAATGACGCAACTGTTATCGGAGTTTATGTATTTTACAATCTAATTTATGCTTTATTCTCTTATCCTTTAGGCGTTTTAGCTGATCGAATTGGGATGAAAAAAATATTTGTTTTTGGATTAGTTCTATTTGCAATAACGTATATCGGAATGGCTTTCTCTGAAAATAAAATTGCATTTGTAGTACTGTTCTTTCTTTATGGAATATATGCAGCAGCAACAGAAGGCGTGGCAAAAGCGTGGATTACTAATATATGTAAAAAAGAAAATACAGCAACCGCAATTGGAACATACACTGCCTTTCAAAGCATTGCAACTATGATAGCTAGTTCTTTTGCGGGAGTATTGTGGTTTACGCTTAACCCATCTGTAACATTCTTAGTAAGCGGTACTGCCGCCATTGGGGTTACTATTTATATTTCGAGATTAAAAAACTAATTTACTACTAATGTTTTAATCTAAAGGTGATAGATTTCTCCAGAAACTAACTAAAAGAGTATAACACTTGCTACATAATAGCTAAATTACTGCTATTTTAAACTCTCCACTATTATACCCGATGGTATTATTATAAAAATTTCAGTTGGTTCTTTAACCACCAAAGGAATTGATGAATTTTGCCAAAATGATTTAGTTATTGTTGAGATCAAAAACATTTGATTCCCGGTGATTAACTATAAATCATCTTCAGAATCTCTTAAGATTTATAGCTGTATATTTACACTATGAAAATTCTCCTAATTGAAGATGAACCCGAATTAAGAAAATCAATTAAGCAGTACCTGCATCAAGAGGGGTATGTGGTTGAGTCTGCATCTGATTTTGTAAAGGCATCTGAGAAAGCAGGAGTTTACGATTACGATTGCGTTTTAGTGGATATAACCTTACCAAATGGAAGCGGATTAGACATCGTTAAACAGTTGAAGGAAAGTGGCTCTAAAGCGGGAATTATTATCATTTCTGCCAAGAATTCTTCGGGCGACAAAATTAAAGGGCTTGATTTGGGAGCTGATGATTATTTAGCAAAACCCTTTGATTTAGCAGAACTGAATTCTCGAATTAAAGCACTTATTCGTAGAAGGAACTTTGATGGCAACAAATCAATTGTTGTAAACGAAATTACCATTCTCCCGGAGCAAAGACAGGTTAATGTAAATAATGAACTCGTTGCATTAACAGCGAAAGAATACGATCTTTTATTGTTTTTTATTTCTAATAAAAATAGAGTTGTTTCAAAAAACACCATTGCAGAACATTTATGGGGTGATGATTCAGACCAAATGGACAGTCACGATTTTATTTACGTTCATTTAAGAAATCTAAGGAAAAAGTTAATGGACAAAGGATGTACTGATTATGTGCAAACAATCTATGGAATAGGTTATAATTTTAAAGTAAGCTGATGAAATTAATAAGTAAAACACTGATTTATTATCTACTGATAAGTTTGCCGCTATTGGTAATAGCCGGATTGCTTTCTTATTTCTTAATAAAAGCTGAATTAAGAGATGGGACAGATGAAACTTTAATGAGTGAAAAAGTAAATGCACAAAAATTAATTCACTCGCTTAAAGATTCTAAGACAATTTACTTGAGTTCAGATAGTCTTTCAAATATTAAATTGATTTCGGGTAAATTAAATTCGGGCTTTATTGACACACTTATTTATGATCAAGAAGAAAACGAGTATGTTGGTGCAAGAATGCTGAGAAGCTATTATGACTTTAATAACAATACCTATCAAATTACTGTTGTTAAAACTACAATGGAAGAAGATGAGCTGTTGGAAGGTATATTAGCAGCTTTCGCATTAATCGTTGGATTTTTAATAGTGTCATTTGTAATTGTAAACTGGTTGCTTTCTAAAACATTATGGAACCCATTTTACAAAACACTTTCTGAATTGAATAAGTATGAAATTAAAAACCATGAGCAACATAAATTTACCCCTGAGAAAACGCTTGAATTTAATCAGCTTAATGTAGCGCTCAATAAAATGATGGAAAAAATTTATTCCGATTATGTTCAACAAAAAGAATTCACAGAGAATGCTTCACATGAAATGCAAACCCCTTTGGCTGTTGTTAAAGCCAATCTGAGTTTACTGATGCAATCACCACATTTGAAAGAAGATGAAATGAATCGCTTGCAAACGATTGAGAATACCATAAAAAAATTATCTTCTTTAAATAAAGCATTAATTCTACTTTCTAAAATTGAGA
This sequence comes from Bacteroidia bacterium, assembly GCA_044229315.1. GTDB lineage: Bacteria > Bacteroidota > Bacteroidia > B-17B0 > Aurantibacillaceae > Aurantibacillus. The sequence continues at coordinate 2,195 of JBGATG010000006.1, read as the reverse complement.
ATAACCAATTCAGTGAAAGTGAAACAATACAGGTAAAATCAGTCGTGTCGAAGATCGCTGATAATTTTATTGACGTAATTCATTCTAAGAACATTAGTCTTGACTTAATGCTTAATCACGACATTTCAACTAAAATGAATCCTACTTTGGCGGAAATATTAATAACTAATCTTTTACAGAACGCTATCAGGCATAATACGGAAAACGGACAAATAACAATAGAGTTAAAAGAGAACAGCTTAATTATCTCTAATACAGGAAATCCGCTTACCATTCCGGAAGAACAGCTATTCATGCGATTTAAAAAGAATGATGCTTCAAAGGAATCTTTAGGGCTTGGACTCTCTATTGTAAACAGCATCGCAAAATCGTATGGATTCGATATTAACTATTCCTATATCAATTCTTCACACTGTTTTAAAGTTGTATTTAACTAAAGATTTACTTTAGAATTGAGGTGTAGATTTGTATTATGAATTCTACTATCAAAACATTCTCAAGCGTACACAAAACGATTCTACTGCTAGTAATCATTTTATGTAGTATAAATGCATTTGCTCAAAATGCCACAATTTCAGGAATAGTAAAAGAGAAAGCTACTATTAATGTAATGCCATACGTAAGTGTGACAATAAAATCTGAAAAAGATAGTACTCTTATAGTCGGAACAATTACAAATGAAGAAGGTCGTTTTACTTTAAATAATGTAAAGCAAGGTCGATATTACATTGAAGTTACATTTATCGGATATGCAACTCAAAGACAGCCACTTTATGTCGGAAATTTAAATTCATTCTTAGATGCAGGAACAATTGAGTTATCAGAAGATGCGAAAATATTAGATGCGGTAGAAGTAACCGCAAAGCAAGATGAAGTGTCAGGTAAAATGGATAAAAAATCATATACACTTGAAAATAACATTTCTCAAAGCGGTGGTTCAGTTTTGCAAGCTGTACAAAATTTACCCGGTGTTACTGTACAGGAAGGAAAAGTTCAGATAAGAGGCAGCGATAAAGTGATTGTTTTGATTGATGGGAAACAAACAGCATTAACAGGTTTTGGAAATCAAACAAGCCTTGATAATATTCCTGCATCCGCTATTGAAAAAATTGAAATCATAAATAATCCTTCAGCTAAATATGATGCGAATGGTAACGCAGGTGTAATTAATATCGTTTACAAAAAAAATAAACAAGAGGGATTTAATGGCAAGGTAGGCTTGGCAGCAGGCTTGGGTGCTTTATGGATAAAGCAGGAAAACCTGCCAACCATTCGACCGCAATATCAAAATACACCTAAGTTTAATCCAACGCTCTCACTTAACTACAAAAAAAAGAAAATCAATTTATTCCTTCAAGGTGATTACTTGCTTACCAACACATTAAATAAAAATGAATTTGTAGATCGCTACTATGATAGCGGAGAGATCATTCGTCAACAAACGATACGAAATAGAAACACCACAGTTGCAACAGGAAGATTGGGATTTGATTACAACCCCAATGAATACAATCAATTTAGTTTATCAGGCTTGTTTAGTTCTGAGCGAATTTTAGATCACGGGGATGAGCCATTCTTTAACGCTGATTTATCTGATAGGAAACGCTTATGGCAATTTTTAGAAGACGAACTTAAAACAACAGTTACGGCATCTTCTTCTTACTTACACAAATTCAAACAGGCTGGACATACTTTAAACATTGGATTAAATTACACATTTCACAGAGAAGATGAAAAATATTACTTCACGAACGTAATGCCAACCTTTACAGGCAATGATGCTTTTAAATTAATTTCTGACGAGCATGTAGCAGATTTTAACCTCGATTACATCAAACCTTTAAAGCACGGGAGAATTGAAATGGGAGGCAAATTTAGGTATAGAAATATTCCTACAAATATGTTGTTCTTTCCGGGACTTAATTCTCCTATCGATTCGGCAGCCGGTGGTTGGGCAACATATAAAGAAACGATACCTGCTTTATATGGCAACTACGTTCTTGAAAGTACAAAATATGAATTAGAGGCAGGTTTAAGAGTTGAGTATGTTAATGTGAATTACCAAGTGAATCCATACCATCCTACTTATAAAAGTAATGGATACAATTATACGCAGCCCTTTCCGAACGTAAGATTTGCATATAAGTTTAACGACAACAACAAGATTTCATTATTTTATAATAGAAGGGTTGACA
>JBGATG010000005.1:0-221088 GCA_044229315.1 Bacteroidia bacterium | reverse complement strand
ATTATTTAGTATCGAAACTAAAAGGCATTCCTTTGATCTATGATAGTCATGAGATCTTTTGTGAAGTACCCGAATTGCAAGAAACTCCAACCAAAAAGAAGATCTGGCAAAGACTTGAAAAGCACATTGTCCCGAAACTGAAATACTGTATCACGGTTAATCAAAGTATTGCCAACTACTTTAAGGAAAAATACGGCACAGATTTTAAAGTGGTTAGGAACATTGCTCCCGAAATGAAATTTAGTTCAAAAACAAAAGAGCAGTTGGGGATTAAACCCGGAGCAAAAATGCTAGTCTTACAGGGAGCGGGGATCAATATTCAGCGCGGAGCCGAGGAATTGGTTTTAGCGATGAATTTTTTAGAAGATGTTCAGTTGTTTATTATTGGCGGAGGAGATGTTTGGAATAAGTTGGAACAAATGGTAAAGGAGGATAAACTAGAAGATAAGGTAAAACTGGTAAATAAATTACCAAAGGACGAATTGATGAGTTACACAGCAAACGCGGATCTTGGAATTTCAATTGATAAGAATACAAATTTGAATTACAGTTACAGTTTGCCAAATAAGATCTTTGATTATATCCAGGCAGAAGTGCCAATATTGGCTTCGCGTTTGAAAGAAATAGAGACGTTGATCACAAAATTCAATGTAGGGACCTTCGTAGATAGTCATGAACCGGAGCATATAGCGAAAAAGATCACAGAAATGTTGGGATCAGAGAATTATTCAACGTGGAAGGGTAACTTAAAAACCGCGAAAAAGGAATTGAGTTGGGAGGAAGAGAGAAAAGTATTGATTAACTTAGTACAGAGCATAGACTAATGGAATTTTCTGCGCAGCAAATAGCCAGGTTGGTTAACGGGGAAGTAGAGGGAGATGAGAACTCTACCGTAAATAATCTTTCAAAAATTGAAGAAGGGAAACCAAGGACATTATCCTTCCTGGGAAATGCTAAATACGAGCACTTTATTTACGATACGGAGGCAAGTATAGTGATCGTTTATAAAGATTTTAAGCCAACAAAAAAGCTAAAAGATTCATTAACTCTTATTCGGGTAAAAGAACCTCGCGAAAGTTTTGCGAAGTTGTTGGAGATGTACAATCAGATCAAGAACAACAAAGTTGGAATTGAACAGCCTAGTTTTATTTCTACTTCGGCAAAACTCGGTACATCGTGTTATGTTGGAGCTTTTGTTTATATTGGTGACAATTGTGTAATAGGGAACAACGTAAAATTATTTCCAAATACCGTTATCGGAAATAATGTGAAGATAGGCGATGACACCATTATTTACGGTGGCGTAAAAATTTACGCCGACACGCGTATTGGAAAGGAATGTACAATTCATGCCGGAGCTGTGTTAGGAGCGGATGGTTTTGGATTTACGCCAAATACGGAGAATAATTATCATAAGATCCCACAAATTGGAAATGTGATCATTGAAGATAATGTGGAGATAGGTGCAAATACTTGTGTTGACCGAGCCACCTTGGGTTCAACTATTATCCGGCGAGGTGCAAAATTGGATAATTTAATTCAGGTAGCACACAATTGCGAGATAGGTGAGAACACTGTGATGGCGGGATGTGTAGCCATTGCGGGCTCTACAAAAATTGGTAAGAATTGTTTAATAGGCGGACAAGTTGGAATCGCGGGGCATATTACTATCGCCGACGGTGTAAAAATAGCAGCGCAAAGCGGAATTGGAAGTAGCATTGAAAAAGAAAATGATGTGGTACAGGGTTCTCCTGCTTTTTCATATAGAGATCACCAACGAAGCTATGTGATCTTTAAAAATCTGCCCAAACTAAGCGTCAAAATTGACGAAATACTGAAACGATTAAATTCGTAGATTTGTATTCATGAAAGTCGACATCCTTGCCATAGGAATTCATCCCGACGATGTGGAATTATCAGCCAGCGGCACGCTTGCTAAACACATTGCTATGGGAAAGAAGGTAGCTATACTTGATCTTACTTTAGGCGAATTAGGAACACGTGGAAGCGCTGAATTGCGTACCAAAGAAGCAATGGCTTCGGCAAAGATCCTTGGACTAACTTTTAGAAAACAATTGAATTTAAAGGATGGATTTTTTGAGAACAACGAAGCTTCGCAGAGAGCCATTATTGAGGTCATTCGTTTTTGTCAACCTGAAATAGTTTTATGTAATGCGGTAAGTGATCGTCACCCTGATCATGGTCGTTCGGCAAAAATGGAAGCCGAAGCGTGTTTTTATTCAGGCTTAGTGAAGATCGAAACTACTTACGAAGGAAAAAAACAAGAAGCATGGCGACCAAAAGCCGTGTACCATTATATTCAGGATAATTATTTGAAACCTGATTTTGTGATTGATGTAACAAATCATATAGAAAAGAAAAGAGAAGCTATCATGGCGTTTTCTTCTCAGTTTTATGATCCAAAGTCAAAAGAGCCCGAAACACCGATCTCCAATCAGTTCTTTATGGATGCGGTTGATGCTAAAATGATTTTGTTTGGAAGAAGTATTGGAGTAAGATATGCTGAAGGATTTACTGCAGCGCGTTATGTGGGCGTGAGAGATCTTTTTGATCTTCTTTAACCGAAATACTTTTTATTTAATCTGTATCCTTTTCCTTTTTGTGATTGAATGATCTTTTTTCCAAAGATCTGTCGGATATTATAAATGTGAACGTCAATTGTTCTCTTCTTCGCAACAGATTCATCATTCCAAACCGAAAGCGCCAGTTCTTTTTTACTAAAGAATTTATTTTGATCCTGATAAAGAAGTAAAAGGATCTTGAATTCCTTTTTGGGTAGATCGATCTTGGTGTTATTTCTGATCACCAGAAACTCATCTTCATCAACGATCAATTCATTTGAATTTCTTGTTTGAGTAGTATCTACTTTTACGCGTTTCAACAAAGCTTTTAAAAGTAATTCCATTAACACGGGAGTACTTTGATAATTTACAAAAGCATCAACGCCGCTATTGAAAGCCAATTCCAATAGAAAATCATCTTGTTTTGCCGAATAGATCACTACAAACGGTTTTTTTCCGTTGGCGGACATCAAAGTTTCTTTTGTGATCGCAATTCCATCCATGGGCACTACATCTAAGCTGAGTACGATCACGTCGAACTGATGGGAGGAAATATTTTGGAAATACTCCTCTTCGTTCTTTGCAATAACTAGGTTCGGAAAAATTCTCTTCAGGTGATCAATGGTCTTGAATACCAACGACAATTGATTGTCGTATAGGAGCAAAGTATTATTTAAAGTGCCGATCAAATCGTTTACGAAATGAGCGAAGTTCATACACACTATTTAACCTAACACTATGCTAGTGTTAAGTAAATATTATACTTTAAATTATTTACTGAAATAGGTCTTTACCTTAATATTGCTAAGGTTTAAAAGCCCTATGATGTGGAAAGTTTTCCTTGCGAATTTAGAAGGATTGCGGGCTTGCTTTGATGCGGCGTCTGTAGTAAAATCTTTGTATTTTGAATACCATTTCAAGGTTTGCTTAATGGTCTTTCTATCCACTATTTTTTTCAGCTCCGGTTTGGTCTCTGTTGCGCTCAGTATCTTTTCAACTTCCTTAATAGGGTAAACCGGCTTGCGGGTTGGTTTATTTTTGAAGATCCTGTAATGTGCGTTCAGTACAAGATTATCAATAAGATCTTTTCCATTATTAATGGCCACGGCATAGTCTTTCAATTCAATCGAATCCTTTATTGTGTCTATGCCTTTTAATGTTTTCTTATCGGTCATAAAAATGAAAAGCGTCCACTAATATAGGTGGACGCTTTTAGTAATGAAATGAGCGGTTAATTATTTACTATTAATTTAACAGTTTCTTTACCTATATCAGTACTTATTGTTACAAAGTAAATACCGTTAGGAATTTCTACCGTGTTGATTTGCAATTCATTTAAACCCTTATACAGTTCAGTGTCTTTTATTAACTCTTTAACTAAACGGCCCCTTACATCTATCACGGTTATTGTTGATTTCGTGTCAATATTGCTGTTAATAACCAGGTTTGTGAGATTCGAAGCCGGATTTGGATAAAGGGAAATTGTTCCAATTCGTTTTTCAAGTTCTACAATTGCATTGATGGTCAGCGGTTGAATTACCGGATCAGTAAAGCTTCCCGTAGCAAGTGCAGGCGATGTACTTGTAGGACGATAATCAGGCGTAAAATAACTGTAAGGACTCACTAAAATATTTGTGAAGCTTGGAGATGACCCATTGATAGAATCGTTTGCGTTGTTGGTAAACCACTGCACTGTTGTTACACTGGCGTTGGTCGCAAACGTATTTGTTGTATTTTGTTCAACTGCTCTTGATTGCATACCGGCAACGATGTTGTGTTTGAATTTTATGCTTCCGTTACCCGCGTAGGTTTCGCAATTTGTCCCGTCAATATGTACACCTCTTTGAATATCCATGAAGATCGAATTGAATATTTTCAAATTTGAACTTCTGCGAATTCTAGCGCCTCTTCTGTAGCCGGTTGCAATAGTATTTGTGGTTGCGCCTCTGTAAGGACCAACCATTGTAACGTTACTAAAAATGGCCGAAGTAAAAGGAGAAGCAGTGGTTCCATTTGCATCATTGTCTGATTCAAAACCTTCTGAAGTGGAAACAGCAGGATTGTCTGCCAAATTTGGATCACGAACGATCAAACCATATTGAACATTTCCGCTGTAACCATTGTCTGTATCAAAATCGTCATCTAAATTGCGATAAGAAACCAACCATTTTGCGTTCACATTTCCACCAAACCATTCAAAGCCATCATCATTTGTGAAAGAAACCTGGATATGTTCAAGTGTAGTTCCTTTTCCAACGGCGCCCATTGTTAATCCATTGATCTCTTTGTTTGGTTGATAAACATAACCACCAAACTCAATGCGTACGTATTTTAGAGAACCCGAGTTATCATTATTATTTGGTGAAGCTCCGCCACCGAATTCAGTATCAACTGAAACAGGAAGCCCTTCTACGTTGTTGATTCCGTTTGTGTAATTCAATGCAGCGCTTCCCAATAAGATCACTCCGCCCCAATCACCAACGCTACGAGCACCTGGAGCTTGATCAGATGTAAATACAATTGGAGATGCGGCTGTTCCATTTGCAATTAATTGTGAGCCTTTGCAGATAATTAATGCGGATCCAGCCACAGCCTTTGAGCCAAGAATGGTAACTCCAGGTTGAATAGTAATGATCGCGTTATTCTTTATATAAACTGGTCCTTGCAATAATACAGTTGTTCCGGCATTCCAGCTTTGCGACGCAGTGATCGTTCCGGTAATGGTTGTTGTAGGTGCTGGATATGTTTTATTTTGAGGATCCCATTCTGTCCAGGTATCTGTCCACATATTAGTTGGAGCTGGAGCAAAAGCGCCGCGGAAACTTGTTTGATCAAAAAATGTTTGTGCAACACTGCAGGCACAAGCCGCGAATGTAAATGCTGTTAATAGAAGTTTTTTCATGTGTTTTAATTTTATGCTACAAAGCTCCGTTTACTATGTTCTTAAATAATTAAACCAGGTTTATGAAATGCCTATTTAAATATTACCTGAACGTTAGCTAAGTAAAGTCACCGTTAAAATCTGTAGGACAATTGAAACGAATAAGTTGTGCCCATGCGGGTTGTCCAAAATGGCGTGTAATTCCCTTTTTCGTAATTAAAAGCTTTGCTATCGTAGTTCTGAAAATATTTTAGCGGTTGTCCCTTTGCTAACAGATCTTTGATATTGAAACGAAGCTCTAATCTGTTTTTCATGAACGATTTAGTAGCTTGAAGATCGATAACAGTTCGAGAATATTCCCATATCTCTTGAAAAAGGTTATTTCCTACAATATAAATACGTGGACCAATACGATTGCCCATCGCACTAAAGCTGAAATTATTTTTATTATCAACGTAAGAAATTCCGGCGTTAAATAAATACGGCGATTGTCCTTGCAATGGACGTTTGTAAGTTGCCCCTTGCAATGTGCTCACATCTACTTCAGATCTTATGAGTGCAAGGTTTGAGAATAGAGTTAAATTATTCAGGAATTTCCCAAGGAAGTTGGAATCATTCTTATAAGAATTGCCAATATTTATACGGTATTCAAATTCAACTCCTTTTACAAAAGCTGAAGGGACATTTTTATATTCTATTTGGGAAGCGTTTTGTGATTGGAATAACTCTATTGGATTCGTAAAATGTTTGTAGAATCCCGACGCAGAAACTAATTGTCCTGCCCCAGGGAACCATTCCAAACGAAGATCATAATTGTTGATGATGGACCTTTGAAGTTTTGGATCTCCATTCAAACTAAATTGGGTATTGAAGTCATAGAAGATAAATGGAGCGAGTTCACGGAACTCCGGACGGTTTACCGTTTTTGCATAAGAGGCCCTCATGTTTATTTTTTCCGTAGGAGAGTATATCAGGTTCGCCGATGGAAGAAGGTCATTCACAACTGTATCTTGTGAAATTGTTTTTTGATTGATGATGTAAAGATTATCATGATAAGATAGACTCTGTTGATAGCTTTCGTATCGCAGGCCGGAAACTAGTCTCCAATACTTGGTATATTTAAGATTTAACATAACATAGCTCGCCAATAATTTTGATCCTGCAGTGTAGGGACTTTGAGGCTGCGTTGTTTCAACTAATTTAAATCCACCAATATTATATGGGAATGCCGAAGTACTTGGACTCGTGATCCCCATATTTCCGGGTTGGAAAATTTGATCGGCAGGCAAAGTAGCTAAGGTGTTATTGAAAACAGTTGTTCCGCCGGCACCTCCGTAACGGGAATATACGAATGATCTGTAGTCAAAATCCCGGGAGCGCATTTGGTACAAACCGCCGATCTTTGGTTCAATGCTTAATTTCTCGCTGATCTTAAATGAACGGGAAGCATCGGCTTTTCCACTGTAAATACTTTCGTTGAGTTTGCTCCATAGCATAATGCCCGAATACTCATTACTTGTAGAGTTATTCACGCTGATCTCGGCTTTGTACATGGTATCGGTAACATCATAAATTGGTGGTTCGGAAGGATCGCCTTGTTTGTTTTCCAAATACGTGAGTTTGGTATAGTAATGACGACGCAAATTGGGAATGGTGCGTGTGATATGCGAGTAATTTCCATTCCAGTTGATCTTTACTTTGGATTTTTTCAGAAAATGATCTCCTATCAATTGCGATGAGGAAATATTATTCTGTGTGTACCAAAACGCGGTAGAACGAACAATATTTGGATTCGCTTCGTTCGGCGTTGTACTTCCATCCCTTTGAATAGTGCGATCGTCGGTATTTATGCTGTAAAGATTCTTTAAACTAATACTGTTATTCTCGTTGATCTTACACGACAGATTTAAAAGGGCTCCAATAAGCTTTTGAGATTGATAGGTCTTATCACTAAAGTATTTATCCAACAATAATGGATTGTCGGGATTATTTGGTTCACCTGACTGATAAGAGATCCTGTCTGTAGTAAAGAAACTATTAGTGTTGTTGTAACTTAAAGACCCAAGTATCCCCAAAAAATCTTTTTCTTTTCGTTTGATGTTGAATCCCACTGCTGCCTGGAAGCTTGAATTTGGAGAGAATTTTTTTGAATAAACATTCCAGTCGCTTGGTGTAACAGATTGGGCAAGCTTTGCCTGATCGTGAATGTTTATTGGGAAATCTGTATATGATGGGATCGCTTCAGGCATTGCTCTTGTACCGTCATCAATTCCCATCCAGTCTTTTTTCCCTCCTTTGTTATACAATTGAGTTTTTCCGGTTGTAATTGTATTGTATCCTCCGCTTGTGGAAATAGAAAAGAAATTCTTTTCAGGAATATTTTTGGTGTTTACTTCTATAATTCCTCCCGCAAATTCCCCCGGCATATCAGGACGCGCGGTTTTTGTGATCACTAAATTATCCAGCATGTTTGAAGGGAAAATATCAAAGGAAAATGCCTTTCTGTCACTTTCCGTACTTGGCAAAGGTGCCCCATTTAAGTAAGCGGTATTATAACGCTCATTCAATCCACGAACAATAGCAAATTTATTATCCTGGATACTTGCTCCGCTTACACGTTTCAATACATCACTTGTGCTTTTATCGGGTGAGCGTTTTATTGTTTCAGCGCTGATACCGTCGCTTACACTTGCGTTGTTTTTTTGTTGTAACACTAATGCAGTGTTGTTTTCTTTATTTAGGGTCACCACTACTTCTACCTCTCCAAGGTCTTTTGCGGATGAAGGATCTAGTTGTACAGCAACATTCGTAACATCATTGGCAATTACATTTACGCCAGTGATCTTTTTCGAATCGTAAGAAATATAACTTACAATAAGCGTTACATTTCCAGCAGGAACGTTATTTATAGAGAATTTGCCATCAAAGTCAGCTACGCCACCTTTTCCTGTTCCTTCAATCACCACCATTGCTCCCGGTAAAGTTTCACCGGTTTTGGAGTCTAGTATTGTTCCGGAAATGCGGCCGGTTTGAGAAAAATTGGAGTTAGTTATAAGGAGAAATAGGAAGATTTTAAGGAACTTATTCATGAGCAATATTTTGGTACAAAAAAAGAGCTAACTCATTACTTGCGCTTAAATTATATGTTACCAAAAAGTTAATTTTATTTGCATAAATTATGCGTAACTTAATAATTTATTAACTTCATAACCTTCTATTATTGGTAATTTAGTGGCGTAGAATATGAGTACTAATTATAAAATACTTCTTGTTGACGACGAACCGGATATTGTTGAGTTCTTAAGTTACAATTTGAAAAAAGAAGGTTACGCCGTTTTTGCAGCTAGTAATGGTAAGGATGCGATCGACATCGCAAAAAAAGAACACCCACATTTAATTATCCTCGACGTGATGATGCCCGACATGGATGGTATTGAAACTTGTAGAGAGATCCGTGATATAAAAGAGATAAAGGATGTGCTTATTGCATTCTTAACAGCACGCAGCGAAGATTACACTCAGATCGCAGGATTTGAAGTAGGTGCCGATGATTATATTACGAAGCCAATTAAACCGCGTGTTTTCATCAGTCGTGTGAAGGCTTTGCTTCGTCGTTTGCAATCTAACGCCTCAACTGAAACTGCGGTAGCGTTTGGAGATATCAAAATTGACAAAGAAAAACATGTGATCTATAAAGGTGAAAGCGAGATCAATCTTCCTAAAAAAGAGTTTAAATTATTTTCATTATTAAGTAGCAAGCCCGGAAAGGTTTTCACTCGCGAATATATTCTTGAGCAGGTTTGGGGCGATGAAGTTGTTGTTGGTGACAGAACTATTGACGTGCATATTCGTAAACTCCGTGAAAAAATAGGAGAAGAATATTTCAAAACCGTAAAAGGAGTAGGTTACAAATTCGATTTCTAGATCAGAAGGTCTTCAAGTGTGTAATTTTACTTTAAAAGGGTCCTACAGGGGCCCTTTAACGATTTGATAACATTGGCATAAGATTCACAAATCATAGTGTACGTAAATTTGTAGTGTGAAAAGAGTACTTTACATATTTACAGCGCTAATGTTGAGTTTGGGAGCTTTCGCCAATGATGAACGAAACGGCGGTAAAGAAGCAGCCAAAACTGTATTTATTAAAGTAACCGATTCGCAGGGCGAAGAGTTAGCAGGTGCGAAAGTAGTGTTGGCCGAAAGCGGTAGAGAGTATGTTACCGATTTCAATGGTCAGATACAGATCACTATCAAAACAACCGAAACTCTTACCCTTAAAGTAAATTCTCTTGGATTTAATGAGCTAAGCCTCAAAACATCCGATTTAAATACCTTCAACGAACTTAGTCTTAGTTCGCTTTAAAAATCCCCTGAAAACCTTTGCCAATAAGCCTTTCAGCAATTTTGGCCTTTGTCAAAGTAAAGTAAAGGTTAAGTTTTTGTTTCCTTAACATTACCTGTGTTTTATCTTAATATTTTTGTATTAAGTAATTAGTTCTTGTATAACCACAAAAACACATCTATGAAAAATGTAATTATTTCTTGTTTATTTTTCTTGGCGCTTGCAGCTAACGCGCAAACACTTAACGAAAAGGGTTTATATATTGATAGCGAGGGAAATTTATTTTCGGGCACTATCACTTCGGTTAACAATGGCGTAAAGTCGGAAATGGAAGTTAAGGATGGCGTTATTGCCGGAAAGGCGACTTACTTTTTTGCTTCAGGAAAAGTGATGGAAGCCGGTATGATGGCAAACGGAATAAAAGACGGTCAATGGACACGTTACAACGAGAACGGATTGACATCTGCCATCGGTTTTTATTCTGCAGGTAAAAAATCAGGCACATGGACTGTATTTGATGAAGCCGGAAAGAAATGTATGGAAATGAATTACTCCAACGGTGAAAAATCGGGAACCTGGACAAGTTGGGATGAAAATGGTCTCGTAGTAAATACAAAGACGTACAACGTAAACTAACTCAACAAGTCTCGCTGCTCCAAACTCAAATACACATGCTTGTGTAATTCATCACGAAGCGCTTTTAGCTGTGATCGCTTGAGTCCTGTTAAATGCATTTTCTCTTCTTCGCCATCGTTATAAACGATATTAAAAGATCCGTTGCTAACCTCGGTCACACGTTCGATATCATTAAAATACCAAACCTTGTTGCTGAACATGCTCTTTTTGAGTTCCATTTTATCTTTATATAAAAGCGCATATGGATTCAAAATAAAAAGAAGGGTTTGAAATCCCGAAATAATTGCGGGTGGTGTTAACATTAAAGCCCAACCATGCGAATAGAAGTCCTTGTAATAAAATAGATAAAAGGCTGTGCCGATCAATCCACCACTCAATAGTATAGAACCCAACAGTATCAAGGGATTACGCTCAAAATAAGCCTCTGGGATCTCAATTTCATTTCGTTTTTTCACAGGTCAAAGTTAAAAAATATAGCTTCACAAAAGCCCCCAAAAAGGTTTTTTTATGACCTTAGGGTTTGCACTTTTAAATTTTAAATCTTAAATATGTAACTATTTTATTTATACGGCGTTAAATACCTCAGGCGAATGAAGAAAATGATGAAAAATAAGTGGTTGGGTTTGCTCCTGTTGGGGTCCTTAAGTTTTAACGCTCAAACTGAGCCCGTAATGGCTGCAGATGATCCTATTGCGGCACTTTTGGACAGTTTGGCTTCTCAAAAAATGTTCGATCTGGCTTTTAGCAAGCCGGTTATTCCTAAAAACAACAAGTTTGGATATGCGGCCGATAGCGTGCCTCGTTTTGATGATTATACCTTTCAAAGTCGATTAGCAAAATTAGATGCAGGTTCCCCTTTTGACCTCGTTTACAACGAACACGTAAAAGGTTTTATTAATCTTTACACCGTTCGTAAACGCGAAAGTGTAAGTCGTATGATGGGGATATCTCAATTATACTACCCAATGTTCGAAGAAGTTTTTGATCGTTACAATATTCCCTTAGAATTAAAACATCTAGCTGTTATAGAAAGTGCGCTTATTCCGTATGCAAAATCACGCGCGGGCGCTATGGGTTTATGGCAGTTCATGTATCCTACAGGAAAACTATATAGTTTAAATGTGTCTTCGTACATCGATGATCGTTGCGATCCCTACAAAGCAACGGTTGCCGCTGCGGAATATTTAAAAAGCTTGTATTCTATTTTTAATGATTGGCAAATGGTATTGGCCGCGTATAATGCCGGACCAGGAACAATTAGTAAAGCCATTCGCCGTAGCGGAGGTAAAAAAACGTATTGGGAAATTCGTCCGTACTTGCCAACAGAAACTCAAGGTTATGTTCCAGCATTCATTGCTGCAAATTACGTAATGAGTTATGGAGCAGAGCATAATATTTACGCGGCTGTTCCTCGCAAGACATATTTTGAAGTGGACACTGTTATTGTAAAAGAGCAAATGTCGTTTGAGCAAATTGCACAAGCGCTTGATATTACAACCGAAGAGATCCAGTATTTTAATCCTCAATATCGCAAAAATGTAATTCCTGCAGGTGGAAACAGTATGTGTTTGCCTAAAGCTAAGATCGGAACGTTCTTAACGAACGAAAAGGAGATCTACGCTGCGGTGCAAGCTCAATTGACCACGATGGGAATGGTTCCAGTAGCTTATAAAGAGATCAAGAAAACGCATACCGTTAAATCCGGCGAACGCTTAAGTACTATCGCGCGTAAATACGGAGTAACTGTTGCTGATCTTAAGTCGTGGAATTATGTTGGAAAAAAAGGATTACGTCCGGGTAAAAAGTTGACGATCTACGTTCCTGAAAAAATTGATAACGACCCTAAGTTGGTTGTAAATAAAGAGAATACTGACTCAAGTGCTTCTAAAGACCAAAAACAAGTGGCTTCTGTAAATAAATCGGAATTCCGCTGGCATAAAGTAAAGGCCGGAGAATCGATCTTTAGTATCTCAAAGAAATTTGGCGTAGAAGTATCAACTATTAAGGATTTGAACAAGCTCAAAGGAAATAATTTGAAGCCCGGACAAATGCTCAAGTTCCCTAAATAAGCTAAAGTTTTCCAATTTCATTTATTAGTCTGTTTTATTTCTTTTCTTTGTGAGAGAATTAGTTTCACATGATCTTATCTGCCGTTGTTGCCACCGATCTTAATAATGGAATAGGGATCCATAATAAATTGCCCTGGCATATGCCGGCCGATCTTAAGTTCTTTAAATCGGTTACCATGGGTTGTCCTATTATTATGGGTCGTAAGACCTACGAATCCATTGGGCGTTTACTGCCGGGCAGAAGAAATGTGATCATTACTCGCAATACAAGTTATAAAATAGAAGGTGCTGACGTTTACGGAAGCATTGACGAGGCTGTAAAGCATTGTAGTAACGAGGAAAAAGTATTCATCATCGGCGGAGCAGAGATCTTCAATAAAAGCATGGATCATTTGAACGAGATCTATCGCACTTTAATTAAACACGAATTTGAAGTGGATACGTATTTCAACGGACTTGATCCGAAGAACTTCAAAAAGACATGGACAGAAGAGCATAAGGCGGACGAAAAGAATAAGTACGATTACACCTTTGAGAAATACGAACGGATCTAGCCTATGCCGCAGATTTCACAAATTCACGCAGATTAGGCTCACAGATTTATTTCTTTAAAGTAATCTGTGAAAATCAGTGCAATCTGTGGCAAAAAGTTCAATGCCATCTAAGCTTCAGTAAGAATAATAAATTTCAATTCATTCCCTTCGGTACTTTTCTTGACTGCTTCAATAAATCCCTTTCCGTATTTAGAATAATACATACTGAAATTATCATAACGCTCTTGCGGTATAGTTTCGGGGAATAATTTACTTTTTATGTTCTTGATCTGGTTGATCTCCGTCTCCGAACGCTGTTTAAGAGCTTTATTTAATTTGCCTTCAATGGCGGAAATGCTATTCAATGTTTTCTGAAGTTCGGCTTTTACCAAATTCTCCATGGTCTTATCTATCTCTGTGCTTTTCTTTTGAAGATCATTGAATATACTTTCCGTTTTCTTCTTTTCCTCTTCCAAATTAATAGTTTCTCCTTTTGCAGAAACGATCGAATCAACCAATTCTTTTTCCGATCTAAATAGATCAACGGTTTTCAATCCTAATTTATTCCATTTCTGATCTTGATTCTTGTCAATGATCATCACGTGCGAACGTGGTTGAAGAATTGGAAATTGAATTCCCATGGCTTCAAATGCCGTTTTGTATTCAAGCCAATAATTTAATTCACCCGGGCCACCCACGTAAGCCACATTTGGCAGAATATGTTGCTGGTACATTGGTCGCAATACAACATTTGGGCTAATTTTTACCGATTCTTTTTGGATCATGTCCTCAATAGCGCTTTTCGAAAGAATCATTTGCGTTCCAATAACTTTGAAAGTGTCTCCATCTTTCTCAATTCGCGCGCGTGTTCCTTCGGTCATAAAGAAGCAATTTATATCACGAGGATTAACCTGGGCTTCATATTTTTTTGAGGACAAATATGAAATGGTCTCATTTACTTTTTTTGCAGGCGTATTTTCAAAAATGTCTGTTTTAAAATGTGAGATGAACAGTTTTTTAAGCTCAGCATCGTTTCCGTCGGCGATAACCAAGCCGTAGTTCCCAAACAACTCATTCACTAAATAGCGGGTTGCATCGGCAAGAGAATCATGATTTAAATAAGCGTTTTTAAATAATGTAATAAGTTCCTTCGCATTTTCAGAACTTCCAAGAACAGTTTCCAACTCGGTAATTACAGCGTCAAGTCCTTTTGTTTTGAAGTGTCCAACGCCGCCTTTCTCTGCACTTTTCCATTCTATTTTCTTTCCGTAAGCAAACACGTGATTTACTTCTTCAAAATCATGATCTTCACTTGCCATCCAATATACAGGGATAAACTTCTTTTCAGGGAAATTGGAGTTCAACCATTCACTTAAGTTAATTGTAGCAATGATCTTATAAATAAAATAAAGCGGACCGGTAAATAAACACAATTGATGTCCGGTTGTAACAGTAAATGTGTTTTCACTCTTCAAGATATCAATATTCGCTAAGCTTTGTTTTGAAGTGTTTGAAACCGTTTTTGCTTGTGTATTTAAACTTGTAACAAGCGTATTTCTGTTTATACCCGAATATAATTTAGGGTCTTGTAATAGTTTTTTATATCCATCCTTGTCAGGATAGAAAGAGTAAAGTTGTTCTGTTTCTTTTTTCTTTAAAAGATAATCCTGCACTAAAGCGTTCAGTAGTTTTATATCTTCAAAAGCGAGTGTTTGTTTTTGAAACATATTATGATTTTTCTCCGTAGGCTAGGTCACCGGCATCGCCTAATCCCGGAACAATATAAGATTGCGCTGTTAATTCATCATCAATATCGCCACACCAAATAGTGCATTCGCCGGGATTGATGTTCGCCTTCAAATGATCTAATCCTTGTTTACTGGCGATAGCCGTTACAATATGTGTATGCTTTGGTTTACTGCGTTTTAAAAGTTCCTTGTAGGTGATCAGTAATGAAGAGCCCGACGCTAACATTGGATCACAAAGTATCACCGTTTTGTTGTGCATGTTTGGCGCTGAAAGATATTCCAGCGCGATATCAAAGGTATTGTCTTTGTGATGACGACGATAAGCGCCAATGAAAGCGTTCTCGGCTTTGTCAAACATATTTAAAATTCCCAGGTGTAAAGGTAAACCCGCGCGTAAGATGGTGGCGATCACCGGTTGCTCTTTCAATTGCGACGTGTTAGCGATACCAAGCGGCGTTTGAGTTTGAGTAGATTGATACTCCAGCGTTTTACTGATCTCGTAGGCCATGATCTCGCCCATGCGTTCTAAATTTCTTCTGAAACGCATGCTGTCTTTTTGTAGTTCGGCGTCTCTTATCTCCGAAAGAAAAGAAGAGAACACCGAATTTGTCTTTGCTATATGATGTACCATAATGCTTAATTTTTTAGTTCTACGTAAATATTGATCTCAGGTTGGTACGATATCTTGTCTAAAACCTCCAAAGGTCGTGTATATTCTTTGTATCCCGGGGCCTCGCATATGAGGCTGTATTTCCCCGGAGGAAGTACAATAATGAATCTGCCGGTTTCAGGATTTGGAACGTAATTCCCGATGGTTTCACCTGAGGAATTGCTTGTGACGGTTAAATACGTACTGCGATAATCCACTTTATTTGCGGAATCTTTGGGGATAATATTTCCTATAAAAATAGAGTTCTCTACTTCAACTTCATTGAACGTTACACGGTAAATATCAAAATCGCCAAGTCCACCACCACGCAGAGACGCTACATAACCATAACGGCCATTCTTAGAGATGCGAAAATTAAGATCGTCGTACGAAGTGTTTACCGGATAACCAATATTAAGCGGCTTTCCAAAAATGCGTGTTTCTTCATCAAAACTCGCTTTAAAGATGTCATATCCACCCATACTACTATGACCTTTGCTGCTAAAATAAAATGTTTTTCCATCCGGCGATAGGTTAGGAAAATCTTCATCGTATTTTGTGTTGATCTCTGGCCCCATATTGAGCGCTTTGCTCCATTTGCCCGTTGGGAGTTTGTTACATGAATAAAGATCTGTGCCACCAAAGCCATCCTTTTTATAACTCGCAAAATAAATAGTGCTCGCGTCGTTGTTGATACAGGCGGAAATAACTTCACCTGTTTCGTTGATCACATCGGGAAGCGCTTCCAGTTTACTATAATTTCCTGTCGGTAATTGGCGACTCAAATAGATCTTGCCTTGGCCTTTCGCACTGGCTTTATAAATAACCAAAATATCTCCTTTGGCACTCATGCCAATTATTTCTTCTCCGGAATTTCCGGCGCAAACAGGTTCACCAATCAGTTTGGCCTCTGAATATTCTCCATTTTCTACTTTTGAAATATATACCGAATTCGCGTATTGGCCATTGTCATATTTATGCGCGTCAGAGCTTTTCGGACGTTTACTATTATAAACCATAAAGCCTTCGTTCTCGGTAATAAAGGGATAGTAATCTGCATATCCCGAGTTCACATTCTTTCCAAGATTCTGAAATGTAACATCGATAGGAAATTTGGTAACCTCTTTTCCGTTGATGCAGTGTTGGACCTCTAATCCAAGATCTTTTAAAAGTGGATCATCCTTTTTTACTTTTTCAAGATACTTGTCAAAGGATTTGAGCGCATCGTCAAATCGATTTCCATACTGATAAGCTCTACCCAATAAAAAATCTCCTTTGGGATTTGGATCATCAGCGCGAACGGCTATTTCTAAATAAGGAATTGCTTTTGCTTTGTTTCCGTTTGAATTTAAATAGCAAACACCTAAGTTGTAATTGTACAAAGGGTTTTTCGGCTCGTCGGTCACTAACTGGAGATAATCATCCAGGGCTTCATCATAATTCTCCGCTTTAAATTTGGTGAGTGCCGAAGCTGCCAAAGCTTTTGTGTCTTTTCCCTGAGCTTTTATTAAACCAAAACCCAAGCATCCAAAACAAACTAAAAGCAATAAACGTGTCATAAAAAGCTGTGAAATCCACTTCGAATTTACAAAATATAATATTGGCGGGAAAACAAAAAAACGTACATTTAGCTAGTGAAAGAAAGAAGGAATAGCTCCACTTTTATCATCGTATTAAGCCTGGTAAACGCTATTATCATTACCATCGCTATTCTTATCATTTCTTACTTAAGGAGTTACCGTATTAGCGCGGATCTGGCGCTCTTAAGTTTGTTTGTGTCCTTTATTGGAAGCTTTGCCGTGATCTATTTTTTTTACTACCAGGTCATCAACAAAAGTATCCATGCTTTGTCTGAAAAAATACGGGTAACATTCTTAAGCAAGGAGATCCCTCTAAAACAAAATCAGTTGGAAGAAGTAGACAGTATTACGCAACTGGGAGATAGAGTAGATATGCTCATTGAAAAAAGAGAGTTGGAAAAATCTCAATTCGAGAATTTGGATAGTTATCGAAAAGAATATTTAGGGAACGTATCGCACGAATTAAAAACACCTGTATTTAATATTCAGGGTTATATTGATACCCTGATCAATGGAGGATTACATGATCCTACGATCAATCTTGATTATTTAAAAAGAGCAGAGAAAGGTGTTGACCGTTTGATCAATATTATTGACGATCTGGAAACTATTACGCAATTGGAGAGTGGGGATATGCATTTGGAGATGGAAAAATTTGATGTGGCCGCTTTGTGTAAGGATATTTACTCGCAGTTGGAACTCAATGCCGCTAAGAAGAATATTTCCATGACACTTTCCAAAAAATACGATAAACCAATTTATGTTGTGGCCGATAAATTCAGGATCCGCCAGGTGTTGGTTAATTTGATAACCAATAGCATCAAATATGGTTTAGACAATGGAAAAGTGAATATAAACATCAATAATTATGAGAATGACGTGATCGTTGAAGTATCAGACAATGGTGTGGGTATTGAAGAAAAACACTTGCCTCGTTTATTCGAACGCTTTTACCGAATTGACAAAGGACGCAGTAGAGAGCAGGGTGGTACCGGTTTAGGATTAGCTATTGTGAAACACATTTTGGAAGCACATCATAAATCCATTGCGGTGGAAAGTCAGGTTGGGAGCGGTACAAAATTCACGTTCTCTTTGAAAGCCGCCGAATGATCATAACGAAAAGAATTCCCGCACCAGTTTTTCAATAGTGATGTAGGTATTCAAAAGTACGGTATTTCTAACGTCATCAATGCTCATCCATTTCACTTCCTCAATATTCTCTTCGGTTTGAGGTTTCAATTCTTTTTCGCTTGAAGTTTCCATGTGAAACCAATAGGAGGTCTTTAATGCAAATCCTTTTTTGTGCTCGTAAATATGGTAGGTGTCCGAAATTTGTTTCAGGATCTTTAGTCCTTCCACTGAAGTTTCTTCTTCACATTCTCTAATGGCGGCGTGTTCAATACTTTCACCTTTATCTAGTTTTCCTTTGGGAAGATCCCATTTTCCAAGACGTTTGATAAATAAATACTGATCTTTCTTCTGAATTAACCCGCCGGCAGCGACAATGTATTTAAAATGTTCTTTTACCGCTTCAAACGTTTTTTCGATGTTGGCTGTCTCAATAAATAAGTTTGTGGTATTGCCGTGTTTTAAGAAGTTCTCGATCGGATTTTTTAACGTTTCGTGCTTGCCTTCCATGTAATGTACAATTTCCTGATTTTGTGCCGCTTCGCTTGGGTTGGGGCCAATGCAGATGTGGAGTTTATCGTAATATAAATACTTGTTCATAAGTTGCACTTTTAGGTTTGTCCTATATAATTACTTTTGGTTTCAATTATGACCTCATTTGACGAAACATCTTATAAAGTTGCTGAATTTTTACTTCAAATAAAAGCAATAAAATTACAACCTGAAAATCCGTTTACCTGGGCCAGCGGATGGAAGTCGCCTATTTACTGCGATAACCGTAAAACGCTGTCTTACCCTGCTATTCGTACCTATATACGCCAGGAATTTGTGAATGCTATCAACAAAGATTTTGCCAAGCCCGATGTAATTGCAGGTGTTGCTACCGGAGGTATAGCCCAAGGCGCTTTAATAGCGCAGGAACTGGGACTTCCTTTCGTTTATGTACGCAGTGAGGCAAAAAAACACGGACTCACCAATATGATAGAAGGTGATGTGGAAAAGGGACAAAGTGTGGTGGTTATTGAAGATTTGATCAGCACCGGAGGAAGCAGTTTAAAAGCGGTAGAAGCATTGCGTGAGAAAGGCTGTATCATTAAAGGAATGGGCGCCATCTTTACTTATGGATTTGACGTAGCTGAAAATGCCTTTAAAAAGGCTGACTGCAAATTGGTAACACTTACAAATTATCCAACCTTGATCAATGTTGCGCTTGATAAAGGGTATATAAACGATAATGTTGTGGATAGCTTAACCGCTTGGAGAAGTAGTCCGGATACATGGAGACAATCTGACGCCGTAAAAAAATAAACTCTATGAAGAAATTGATCCTTACAGCTTTTATTGCATGCTCAAGCGCAGTGATGGCTCAAAACACCGTGGACACACGTAATTTTATCGACGTGACCGGCACAAGCGAAACGGAAATTGTTCCCGATGAAATTTATGTGACCATTTGTTTGAAAGAACGTTTTGAGGGAAAGGATAAAGTGGCTTTGGACAAACAAGAAGCCGATCTTAAAGCGGCGATCACTGAACTTGGAATTCCTATTGCAAATCTTAGTTTGAATGATGTGAACGCGGATTACAGGAGAGTAAAAATTGGAAAGAAAGATCTTATTGCTCAAAAGAGTTTTTTGTTGAAATTGAGTGATGTTTCTACTTTGGATAAAGTTTACAAGAAGCTAGATGCTCAAAACGTAGAAGACGCATACATTTCAAAATTGAATCATACCAAATTACAAGACTACGCGAAAGAAAACCGAGTTAAGGCTATTAAGGCAGCGAAAGATAAAGTGGATTATTTATTAAGCGCGGTTGGACAAACATCCGGTAAGCCCTTGCAAATAGACGAAGTTGAGAACACCATTTACAATACACCGTATAACGCCTACGGTGGATATAATTATTATGGATACCGAGGCGGGAGAAATTCGTATTTGAGCAACAACGTTTCTCAAAGCTATAATACCAGCGGCGGATCAGGCGAGGAGGGAGCAGAGATCTCTTTCACTAAGATCAAGATCAAAGCTTCGTATTACGTAAAATATGAGATCCTCACCAAGTAATGGCGCACTTTGCTCTTCCTAGTCCCTCGCAAAAAGCGAACTCCACCAATAAAGCACTTTATGAGTATCTTGTGGACTTTGCCAATTTTAAGGACATTTTACCGGAGGATAGAACTGAAAATTTCTCTCACGACCACGAATCTTGTTCTTTCAATATAAAAGGTATCGCTCCTTTGAAAATAGTGTTTTTGGAGAAAGAGCCTTTTTCGAGAATAAAATATACCACTCAAGGCCTAAAGCGTTTTGATTTCTTTCTTGAAGTCACGTTTAAGGGTAGCCCAGATGAAATAGGGGAAAGTAAAGTGGAAATGACCGGGGATATGAATCCTTTTATTTTAAAAATGGCCGAAGCTCCTTTACAGAACCTGGTGAATACAATGAATCAAAAATTGAGCGAATTAAAATTATAGATCATGCAAATTAACGCCGCTTTACAGCTTTTGCCGTTTGGCAACGACAAAGAAAAGTACACCATCATTGATAATGCCATCGCGCTTATTCAAAAAAGTGGATTAAAGTACAAGGTTTGTCCGTTTGAAACTGTGGTAGAAGGTCAACCAAAAGATGTGTATGCTCTTATAGAAAGTATTCGCGCAGAAAGTTTAAGGAATTGCTCTGATCTTTTAATAAACGTGAAGATCCACGCTGCAAATCGTGATCTTGCTTTTGAAGAGAAACTGGAGAAATACTAGGTCAGGTGTCTTAAAACGAGTAAAGATCACATATTGTAACAACGGGTGCAACGCTTGCGTTTCCACTTTGCTAATTCTCCTTGAGTAGCGCAAAACTTAATAGTTTCCGAACACTTACTTAAATTGCCGCAACTACTGCGTTTGTGATAGAACTTGTCCTTGCTACTTGTGCAAACATAACCACTAGCCTCGGCTGGTTTTTTTACAGTAGGTGTTTTTTTCGCAGGAATTTTTGTTTTGGTAGTAGTTTTGGTGCTTGTTTTTGTTGCTGTCTTTGGTTTGGTTTGCGCTGCAACTGTATTACAAAACGCGAACAGTGTCAACAAAACGAGTGAGAGTTTTAGTAGCTTCCTCATACCTTAAATTTAATGGTTATTTCTTTTAAAACAAAAAACTAATTAATGATACGATACGGCATGGAATAGGTTTCACTTAACTCCTGCATCTTTTTATAGAACGCTTTTTGGTAGAAATCAGGCATTTCGCTGCCTTTTCTGAAGTAATTAACGTATTTCTCTTCGAGCTCCGGATAGTGCTTTCTAATGGCGCGCAACATTAAGGTCTTGCTGTCTGCTGCGTCATTTCCAAATAGAGTGATTGTTGCTGGCATCACGTATTTTGCTTTAATTTTTTTGAATGAAGAGAACAGGACATCCAAATGTTCTTTTGTGTCGCTTATAAAAGGCATTAAAGGCATCAAGCTCACGCCGGCATAAAATCCTTCTTTAATTATCGTATCCAGCGTTTCTAATCTAATAGAAGGTTTTGTAGCTCCCGGTTCAAAGATCTTTCCTACTTTATCATCAAGAGTAGAAAAGGAAAATGAAATAATAAGTCCATGCTTGAAATTTCTTGAAAGATCCGCAGGAACGATGGCATTTTTTTCAACTTCATGCAAAAGATCAATGTCTCTTAAGATAAGGCTCGATTTTGTGATCACATGTAAAGGAAATTTGTGTTTGGCAATGATCTTCAAAGCTTCGCGGGTTAATTAGTATTTCTTTTCGATCTGTAAATAAGGATCGGTGGCAGAAGACATCACTATATAACCATACTGACCTTTCTTTGCGCGAAGGGCGAGTTGTTTATCTAGTAATTCAATCGCGTTTGTTTTTACGGAAAGACTTTCCTCTAAATTGAGTCCGTATTTACTTCCACGGATGTAACAATACAAACAATTGAAGGAGCAACTGCTATAAAGATTAAGCGTGTAGTCGTCGAGAAACCAGGTGTCTCGATTTTTCTTTTTATTCAGAATGGTTTTTACTTCTATCTCGCGTGGCATGCTCAGATCTTTACCCCAATAATTAAAATATTGTCCACGGCAAACCTAAGGTTTATTTTGAAAATTCAACAAGTACCAGGCGGCCCCGTATTTGGCTTCACCTTCAATAAATGCAATGATATTTCCGTTGGAATCGAATACTTTCTTGTCGTAAATGTAAGGCGCGTTATTTAGATCATCGGCGGTAGGTTCAAAAAATACTTGTGTCGAGTCTGCTTTTCTCTCCCACCTTGATACCAACACTTTTTTCTCGTCGGTGAACTTGCCAAAGATCATGTTCATGTGATGCGGCCCCTCCGGTTTTTCCAGCAAAATAGTGATGCGATCCTCGAAAAACACAACCGTATGATAGTCTTTAAATGCGGAGGAATCTGTAAAACTCTCTTTACAGTTATCGCACATAGCAAACTTACCGTATTTAAAAACGCAAAACCTGTTTTTGTCTGCAATTCCTTCAGGAGAAGCCGCGTAAACGTAGGTTTGAGCGTTGAATTTTAACGCAAAAAATAAAAGAAATATGAGCATTCTGTTCATCATTATTCGAATTTTCGCGCGGTTAATAAATACCAGGCAGCACCGTACTTTTCTTCGCCCTCAATAAAGGCTATTACTTTACCTTCCGAATCATAGATCTTTTTATCGTAAATGTAAGGCGCGGTTTTTATCTCTTCCTGTTTTGGAGCAAATACTTCGTTGCCGTCTTTATCATAAATCCCATAAAAGATCTTCTTTTCATTTGTAAAGTAACCGTGGAACATCATTGTGCCCTTATCAGATTTGGGACCAAAGTGGATAATAATTTGATCGTTGTTAAAGTGTACAGTTTTAAATCGCTCAAACGAACCATCGTCTTTAAAGCCTTCCTTGCAGCTATCACAAACAAACAAGTTCGCGTATTCAAAAAAGTAATATTTACTCTTGTTTGGTAAACCTTCTGGCGTTGCCGCGTAAACAGTTGTCTGCGCATTAACTTTGAACGCGAAAAATAAAAAAAGTATGACCGTTCGTTTTACCATCCCGTTACTAAAAGATTTCTTGCGCCTTTAATTCCGCATTTGTGTTTGCCATGGTAGGCAAGGGCGGCGCGTGTACGACAACTTTCGGCGTTCTCCCCGTTTACATACCCTGTAAGTGCATCGTGAACCGTGTAAGCTTCCGGACACATCAATCCTGTTGTCCAAACAATAGGATTTGCTTTGGTTTGTTCCAAATAAGGAGCGAAGAACGTTTTGCTTACGCAAGCAAGAATGATGCAATCTCTTTTTTTATTGTCGGTGTTTGGAAAAGGGATCCGCAGATCAAAATCCATTAATCCATCGTGGCCGATATAAGAAACCAATTTTGAATAGCCCCCAATGCCCAGGATCTTATTTTGTATATGAACGGTGTCCTTTAATTTCCCAGCGCAGGCATTAAAGAAATCAATAGTACAGTCTTTAATATTCCTTCCATTGTAGGCGTCGGCGATCAAATAGTAATTTTTCGTAGTATGTTTAAACACCACCCTTTCCATTTTTACCGAATCTATTTTCTGTGATCTCAAAAACTTCCATTCCGCGCTTTTTTTAAAATACGTTCGGATCCCATATCCGCAACCCCAATATAAATTATTATTTGGATCTTGCCCGTTTCCAATTTTAGCAGGAACCGGAACAATGCCTTGATATTTATTATCACAAAGCGCTACAAAGATGTGGATTGTTTTTACGGAACTATCTATCGCGTAGCTTCTCTCGGAAATTTTCAACTCTACCTTGTTGGGTCTACTCAAAAACAAATTAAACCCCATCAGGAAAAGAAGTAAAGGCGCAATGGTATAAAAAGTTTTTCTCAATACGATAAGTTTAAACAGATAATGGAGACCGCAATTTAAAGTTACCGAAAAATAGACGGAACCTAATTGCCAAATGCTGTTAAATTATCTATACATGAATAAGGTAAAAATGGAAACGAACAAACCCGTCAACAAAACACGAATACAAATGCGGTTGAGTTTGCTTTCAGGGTCGAGTTTTTGAGCAAAATACCAAAGTATGAAGCCCGCGATGCCAAAAGGATATGCAATAACCAGATTTGCTAAATAGGTCCAGAGCCAACCGAATAAAAGAAACCAAATGCCAAATACGATGGCAAGGTTATAAAGAAAGCGGGCTTTTTTAGCAGAGGTCATTTTTTGAGATTTAGATCTTTTTCTTTCAGGGCTTTTTTGAGTATCGGAATTGCGCTGGGGCCCAAACCGTGAAAAGATAATAGTTCCTTTTCGCTGTGCTTTGATAATTGTTTCAAGGTTGTAATGCCATTATTTTCGAGTGCTCTGCGTGCAGGCGCCGATACCAATGACAGAAAACCTTTTACATCTTTCTCTTTTTCGCAAATAGGACATACAGGGCAGGAGCTGCTTTTGTAAAAATTGTGTCCTTTACGGCATACTTTGAGCGTTTTTTTACTTGGTTTCATTTTTCTTAACTCCAATTACTAATAATATTCTTTTTACAAGAATTAAAAAGTATCACTACACAAATTATTTGCAGGAAGATCTTCACTCAATGGAGATACAAAAATCAGGGTTTCTTTGCGAACCGTTCATCCGTTAAACTTAACAAGAAGTTTTCCAGATCTTTCTTTTCGCTTTCCGTTAAACCAAGAGGTTTTATAACAGTATCGCGATTGATACTGTTTTTTACGAATTTATCCGGTTCGTTATAATAGTCGATCACCTCCATTAGTGTTTTGTGCATACCGTTGTGCATATATGGAGCGGTAACGGCAATATTTCTTAAACCCGGAGTTTTAAATTTTCCAAGATCGCTTTCTTTGCCACTTATATCAAATCTTCCTTTATCATTTAGATCCTTGCCATTGTACAAACCAATGTTCTTGTAATCATCATTGCCACTAAAATCTCCACCAAAATGACACTCAAAACATTTTCCTTTGTTCAGAAACAGCTTGTGCCCACGTTTCACGCTTTCACTTACAGCTTTTTCGTCCTCCCGCATGTACTTATCAAAGGGCGACTTGCTTGTTTCTAAAGTTCGCTCAAATGCCGAAATTGCTTTTGCCAGTAGATCCTTTGTTGGTTGCTCCCCGTAGATGTTTATGAAAGATCTGTAGTAATACACATTTGCCCTCAATCTTCGTATGGCAACCGTTAACGGGAGATCCATTTCCACCGGATTTTCAATGGGACCTATAGCTTGATCTTCCAAAGTTTCGGCGCGACCATCCCAAAAATAGGAATTGCGATTGCTCATATTCATGCACGAAGGTGTATTGCGACCGCCTTTACGATTAAAAACACCTTTACTCGTTGGCGTAATATCAGCAAAAGCATGCTCCGGCTTATGGCAGCTGGCGCAGCTCACCGAGCTATCGCGCGAAAGAATAGGATCGGAAAAAAGTTTCTCCCCTAACTGTACCTCGCTAAGAGCAAGGGATGTGGGCTTGTTTTGGCAAGAAGTGGCTACAAGCAAAATAATGCTAAAAGGTAAAAAGTACTTTGTGATTGGCATGATTCTTTATGGAAAAAAACGATATATTTATGCTGCACAAATGTATGGAAATTAACCAGTCCGAGGAAATTCAAAATAAGCCCTCTTCACAAAAATTGCCTTTCAATAACCTTTATTTGAACGCGGGCGTGGTGGACGGACAGAATAAATTCTGGATGTATATGATGGGACTGGCTGCAACGCTTGGCGGTTATGTACTCATGCAAGTGTTCACTATACTTCCACTTTTTAATCGCGCCAGGGATAAAGGCATTTCTCAAGCAGATATTTTAGCTAACCAACATATTATTTTTGATTCAGAGCGTTTGGATATTGATAAAAATTGGATCCTTTTAGCGCAATTCAGTTTATTTGTTGGCGCATTCTTCATGTTTTGGGTGGTGATCAAATACATTCACCGTAAACATTTTGTATCGGTACTTACCGCTTTCGAAAAATTCCGTTACAAGCATTTCTTTTTTGGATTTGGCATTTGGGCGGCTATTTTGATCACTACTGTTTTGTTTTCTTATTTTTCTTCAGATACAAATGATCTTGTCTTGCAATTTGATTCGCTTCGGTTTTTTATCCTCCTTGTTATTTGTGTTCTTTTCTTACCTATTCAAACATTATGCGAAGAAGTTATTTTTCGTGGGTATCTTATTCAGGGCTTATCTCAACTTTTTAAGAATGGTATAGTTCCGTTGGTCATTACCTCGCTTATGTTTGGTTCGGCGCATCTTTCAAATCCCGAAACCCGGGCATTTGGGCTTTGGATCATGCTCACGTATTACGTGGTTTTTGCTTTCTTTTTAGGCGCAATTACGTTGTTGGATGAGGGTCTTGAACTTGCCTTTGGCATCCATTTGGCCAATAATCTTGTAAGCGCGCTTACCGTTACCTCGCAGGCCGCGGTTTTGAAGACAGATGCCATTTTTTATGCAAAATCCGAAGACCCAGGAGCTGAGCTAATCATATCCTTTTGTTCCATAATTGTAGTATTTGTTGTATTTTGGATGAGATTCAGATGGAAAGACTTTTCACTCTTAATTAAATAACACCTATGTTCTGTAAAAAAATAAATCATATCCTTTTCCTTACCCTCATTTTTTTATGGAGTGCAGGTATCGCGCAAAATGATTACACGTATAAGGTCGATCTTACCAAAGTTGTAGACGATAAAGTTCTTGTAGAATTAACACCTCCTAAGACGGACGCTAATGAAGTTCGCTTTTGTTTTCCGGCTATGGTTCCGGGTACTTACGAAGTTTATAATTTCGGACGTTTTATTTCTGACCTTAAAGTGAATGGTAGAAATGGCTCTAAGATCAAGATCGAAAAGAAAAGTGATAATGTGTATGTGCTGAGTCCGGCAAAGGAAATTGAGACCATCACGTATATGGTGGAAGATACCTGGGACACTAAGATCAAAGAAAAAGTGGTATTTGAACCGGGAGGGACAAATATTGAAGAAGGAAAGAACTTTTCTATCAATACACATGGCTTCTTTGGTTTTTATGAAGGAATGTTGGATCGAAATTTTATTTTGGAATTTACTAAGCCTACTGGATTCTATCCTTCAACTGGTATGACCAACGTGAAAGTTGGCGCGGCAAAGGATGTGATCTCGGTTTACGATTATCATGATCTGGTGGATTCGCCAATCATGTATTGTAAACCTGATACAACGGTGATCAATGTAGCGAACACAAAAGTATTAGTGTCGGTTTACACACCAAATAAAAAGGTAACTTCCGCTTACATTGCAAAAACAATTCAGGAAATGTTGTACGCACAACGTGATTACCTTGGAGGAGAATTGCCGGTAGAGAAGTATGCTTTCCTTATTTATTTTATTGATCGTCCAACTTTGTCAAATGCTCATGGGGCCTTAGAACATTCGTATTCTTCATTCTACGTAATGCCCGAAATGGATAGTATGTATTTGGATCAACAGATCCGCGATGTGGCGGCACAC
This sequence comes from Bacteroidia bacterium, assembly GCA_044229315.1. GTDB lineage: Bacteria > Bacteroidota > Bacteroidia > B-17B0 > Aurantibacillaceae > Aurantibacillus. The sequence goes on along the minus strand of JBGATG010000005.1, from coordinate 193,428 downwards.
GAATTCTTCCACATTGTAACGCCTTTGAATATTCATGCGAAGGAGATCGGAAATTTCGATTACATCAATCCTAAAATGAGTGAACATTTATGGCTGTATGAAGGTATGACCGAATACGCTGCACATCACGCTCAGGTAAAAGCCGGTTTGATCGATGTGGATGAGTTTTTGAAAGTGATGATGGGCAAATACGAAAACAGTGTTAACGATTTTAACGACAGCATGAGCTTTACCTTCATGAGTAAGAATGTGCTTACCGAAAAGATCCATCCTCAATACAATAACGTTTACGAGAAAGGTGCTTTGATAGGAATGTGTTTGGATATTTATCTACGCTATTATAGCGATGGAAGATACGGAACACAAAATTTAATGAAAGATCTTGCAAAGAAGTATGGTAAAACAAAATCATTTAACGATGAAGATCTTTTTGCGGAAATTGAAAAGCTAACCTATCCCGAGATCGGAGCATTTTTACGAAAACATGTAAGCGGTAAAGAGCCTTTGCCAATGCAAGATGTATTTGATAAAGTTGGTTTGACCTTTGAAAAAGAAAAAACGTTCAAGAATTTTTCTCTTGGTGGATTTGATGTTGGATTTAACGATGAAACAAAACGTTTGATCATTGTAGACACAAAGAATATGGACGAATTTGGAAAGGCCATGGGATATAAAATAGGAGATGAGATCTTTAGTTTGAATGGATCAGAAATTAATATGGAAAATATCAAATCTATCTTCGGGCAATTCTTTGATAGCGTAAAAGAAGGGGAATTAGTGAAGGTTGAAGTAATGCGTCCGAAACGTAAAGGGAAGTTCAAGAAAACTCAGTTGAAGGCCGCTGCTCGTAAGGTGGAACAGAAGGAATACAACATTATCAACGTTAAAAAACCAATGTCGGATAAAGAAAAAGTAACTTTTAAGGGTTGGTTAGATTATAACTTCAAGTAGGTTTTATGGATTCAGTTAGAAATAGCTTCATTTTTCTTTTTCTTTTTGGTGTGATGCAAGTGTTTGCTCAAAAGCCTTTGCCTCCCGGGGAGTACACCACTAAGGACAAGGGCGCCATCAAGCATTACGAAGAAGGTCTCAAATACTACCAGGCAAGTAAATATATCGAAGCCGAAGATCAGTTATTGAAAGCTATCAAGCAAGATGATAATTTTATTGAAGCGCATTGTGCTTATGCGCAGATCATGTGCGAGAAAATGAAGTTGGAAGTGGCAGAGATCCATTACAAAAAGGCAATTGACATCAATCCGAAATTTTATTCACGTAATTTTTTTGACTATGGCTTAGTTTTATTTCTGCAGGCCAAGTATGAGCAAGCCAAAACAAATTTTGAAACATATTTGAAGTTTGAACGCATCAATCCAAATACCAAAGAAGAAGCTCAGTTTTATTTAAAGAATGCCACGTTTGCGGCAGAAGGAATTAAAAAGCCGCGTCCTTTCAATCCTGTCAATATGGGACCCGGAATTAATACGGCGACCGGAGAGTATTTCCCGGCGATAACCGCAGATGGAAAACAATTTATGTTTACGCGCGGAATTCCTGTTCCTGAATTCCCGGGTTCATACAATGAAGATTTTTACGTGAGTGATTTTAAGAATGGCGCTTGGCAAACAGCTTGGCCTATTTCTAATATTAATAGTATCGGAAATGAAGGCGCGCCAACGCTATCGGCAGATGGCAATATCATGTTCTTTGCCTCATGTAGCAATGAGTTTGGCGATTATGGCGATCCAGACAGAAAAGGATTTGGCAGTTGTGATATTTTCTATTCTCAGAAGATCAATGGAAAGTGGAGCAGACCACGCAATGGTGGTTCCGCAATTAATACGGCTAATTGGGAAACTCAACCGAGTTTTAGTAGCGATGGAAAAACACTTTACTTCATTCGCGGTTTAAAAACACGTGGTGGTGCAAAAGAGGGAAACATTTTTATGTCCACTATTGGCGATGATGGAAAGTTTAGTGTTCCTGTAAAATTGAATGATAACATTAATACACCATTCAAAGAGGAATCTGTTTTTATTCACCCGGATAATCAAACTTTATATTTTAGTAGTGAAGGACATGTTGGATTTGGAGGTTTGGATATTTATATGAGTAAACGCCAACCTAATGGCGATTGGGGACCTCCAATTAATTTGGGATATCCAATCAATACCGTAAAGGACGAAAATAGTTTGCTGGTTGGTCCGGATGGTTCCATAGCGTATTTTGCCAGCGACCGTAAAGGTGGTTTTGGAGATCTTGACGTATATTATTTTGAGATGCCAAAAGATCTACGTCCCGAGAAGATCACTTACACCAAGGGAAAGATCTATAATGCGAAAACAAAAGAACCGTTGGATGCCAATTTTGATCTTATTGATCTTGACAACGGACAAACCGTAACGCAATCGTTCAGCGATGCAAATGGGCAATTTTTTGTAACGTTAACCGCTAATAAAAATTACATGGTTAATGTGAACAAGCCCGGTTTTTTATTTTACAGTGATAATTTTTCTTTAAAAGGAAAAGAAGCTGATTTTAATAAACCCTACGTGCTTGAAATTCCTTTAGAGCCAATAGATACTGGCAGAACGGTGGTGTTGAATAACGTTTTCTTTGATGTGAATAAATGGGATCTGAAATCCGAAAGTAAAGCCGAACTTGATAAATTAGGCGCTTTCCTTACAAAAAATCCAAGTATGAAGATCGAGTTGGGCGGACATACCGATAACAGTGGGGATAAGAAATTCAATGAAACGCTTTCCGGAAATCGCGCCAAGGCTGTATATGATTATCTAATAAATACCTCCAAAATTGCTGCAACCCGTTTATCGTATAAAGGTTACGCCGACAAACGCCCAAGAGTGCCGAATGACTCTCCCGAAAATAAAGCGAAGAATCGTAGGACGGAGTTTAAGGTAACTTCCAAATAGTTCAAAAGTAACGTTACAGGGAAGGAGTTTACCGAAAAGTATACCTTTATTGGTGCTACGCTTTATAGTTGTGATTTTATTCGCTATATTTGATATGGGAGTCTAAAATGGACCCATCTTTAGCGATCATGAAAAAAATATTATTAGTTGCATTGCTTTCAGTGTGCGTTTCAAAAGCACAGAATTCCTTTTACAAAGGGGCCATTGTTGCAGATCTCAGAACAGGGATAGAGATCTATAACACTACATTGAAGAATACTGCTTCAAATGGCACAAGCTCCCGCGACACAACTATCACTGATAAAACAGCCGATACACACTTTGGATTTGCGGCCGAATATGGTTTGCATAAATATTTTGGCTTAGGATTTTCCGTGAACAAACATAAATTCATCACAGAAACAGATTCGGCAACCGGTGTTAAGCCTGATACTCGAGCCACAGATGTGAATCTTGTTCTGAATTTTCATGCGGTTTCAACAAAAAGATTGGATCTGGTGTTAGGCGCGGATATTGGCGCATCTAACTTTCATTTTGGTACAAATGATAAGGTAAATACGATTTTAACCGGTAAAGGAATGTACACATCATTGTATGTCAATCCTAGGATCTACTTCGGTCCGATCGGGATCAATTTCCGTCTATTTACGCCAATGTTCTCTTATAAAAATGTTACAACCAACAATGCTGATTTTAATAAGTACAATACTATCCATCAATTTAAAGGTTCAGCGGCATGGGGGTTGAGTATTGGAATTCAGTACAGATTCATGAAAGAGAAGGGTAGCGGCCCAATGAATACGGCATCACATTAATTATCGTCTTTTTTCTCTCCCTCCTTCTGTGGAGTTAGTTCTTGCTGAGGGCCTTGTTCCCCAAAACTCACAGCGATGATCTGGATCTTTCGTTCGCGTGCTGCAAACGGACTGTAAACGGAATTCTTTTTATCTTTCAGGTCATCACTTACTCTGCTTACCGGTAATTCACCGATATCAACGTCTTTGTAAGTAATTCTTCCCTCTGCTTCATTTTTATTATCAACATACTTAACAAACATTCCGCCTTTGTATTCATTAAAATAATTACGCAAGCTACTAATGCGACGTTTTGCAAGGTTAACGTTGTAATCTGTACTTGCTAATGGGCTGCAATAACCTTTCATAATGATCTCCACTTTCTCGTTCCTCGCCAATACTTGCTCTAACAATAAAGCGAACTTGTTCAACTCACTCATTCCAAAATCAACGCTGTCGGCAAAAAAATCTTCAATGCGATCTTGGGCAGCCAGCTTTTCTTCTTTTTCAAGGCCATTGCTATATTCCAGCAGATACTGAGGTTTCAAAACCGTATAATCCTCGTACGCTTTTTTATAATTCTTTTTTGTTGTAATAGCTTTTGTTTTCGCGTCAGGCTCATCGTTATGGAAATATAATGTAAGCGGCACTAGAACTTTCATTTGCCCTTTCAAGATCCCAACGGTGTCAATTATAGGTGGAGAAGCTTTTGGTTCTATCGGGTAACGATAAATATCGTTGCAACAATTCAGTTTATGTTCGAAATACGATCCAATACGGTTACTTGAAAGATAAGCGAATGTTCCTTCCTTGTTTACCGAAGGGTAAATATCGTTGTAGCTACTGTTCACTGGATATCCTGCATTTGCGGGATCGCCAAATTTTCCTTTTTCAAACGAACTTCTAAAAATATCATAGCCTCCCAATCCTGCGTGATAAGGGCTACTGAAATATAAAACGTTTTGATCGTTCACATACCAAGGAGTGATGTCGTCATCAGGTGTATTTACGTTTGATCCGGCATTACGTGGCTCGCCAAAAGCTCCGTCTGAATATCGATAAGCATACCAAATATCGTAACCGCCTTGTCCGTTAGGACGATTACTGGCAAAGAACAGAAACGTACTGTCATTCATTTTTCCAAAACTCGGCATGGAGTTACTGGTTCCTTTCAAATTAACCGGCTCGCCAATTTTTTTCATGGGTTGCCATTTGTTACGTTCAAAATCACTTTCGTAAAGTTCGCACACGTATTCGGTAGCATTCTTGTTCCTGCAACGTGAAATGATCATATGCTTATAGTCCTCTGTAAAACAAATATTGGCATTATGCATGTAGGTTGCATTTACGTTAGTGTCAAGGCTTTTCACCTTTTGCCATTTGCCCATTTTTGTGGGGCTGGTATAGATCTTATTCAACAAAGGCGGCTCATCATCATCGGCATATTTTTTGGGAGTTTTACGAAGAGACGAAAAATAAAGTGTACTGTCTTTTTCAAAGGCTGCATACTCGCTTACTTTGCTGTTGATCGACGTATCCAAGTGTGCGATCTTGTAAGAAAGTGGATTTGCAATAAGCGCCTGTGCTAAATCACAGGCGTCGGCTTGAATGGTTGCTTTTTTTACATAGTATTTATATTTTTCTCCAATTACTCTGCGCGACTTTGCAAATTTGGTGAACCACTTTTTAGCTTCCTTGTAATTTGCTTTGTATTGAAGGATCTCGGCTTTCCAGTAAAACGCTAAAGGGAATTTCTTGCCATTATCAAAAGCGATCACCTTGTTGTACCAATTCAACGCAATGTCAAGGTCAAAATTCAAACGACTGGCATCGGCGTATTTGTAATTTATTTTCCAAAGGCTGCTATCGCGCTTCACAAATTTTCCGTACAGTACGGCCGCACTATGCCAATCTCTTTGTCTCATGGCCATATCGCCCTGAATACGTAATGTTCGGTTGCTTTGCCCACTACATAAAAAAGGGATCAAAAGAAGCAGGATATATGTGAATTGAAAGCGGTTGATCATATCACATAAAAACAGGACAAGGTTTGGTTTTTAGAACCGATTGGAATTTTTTGAAGAATACGTGGATGATGTAAATTTCAAATGCGCCCCTAGCATTGGTTGCCGCTGTAAATTTACTGAAGTTAATATCGTAAGACATTCCCGCTTGTAAATTTTTGTAAGTGTACCCTCCGCGTAAAATAAAGGCATCAACCGCCCGAGCGCTTATGCCCGCCGCCAGTGATTGATTGGTCTCTCTGTTCGTATAATATTTGAAGGAGGCATGCGGAACTAATTCGTTGTATTTTCCCTGGCGATTATAAAGTAATTCAGCTACGATATCTATTTTTTGATTGATGGGAGTGACATACTGTGCATAGGTGCTGGATTTTCTATCCAATTTGCTTACATCATTTCCCTGGTAGGTAATGTGTGGTGATGATAAGTGATGTACAGCGGTTCCAAGAACAAAACGGTGTTTCTTTTCAAGAATGTATTGTGCGGCAACGCCAAAATTGTAATCAAAGAAATTATCGTTGGTCCATTGAAATTGCTCACCTGTTGGTGAATTAGCGTAATAATTCAAGCCATCGTATTGATTATCGAATGTCATTCGAGCGTAATCAAACCCAACCGAACAATATCCTAAATTCAACCCACCTGAGATCAAAAGACTGCTGTCTTCTTTAGCCGAATAAATATAACTCCCATTCAAATACAATTGTGTCGTGTGATAACGTGTGTCGCCGGCGCGGTCGTTGTTAAATACAACACCAATGCCCATCATGTCGCGACGATCTAAATTAGGTTGAACGCGAGTTTCCCCGCTAAAACTAATAGTGTTGTAAGGAACAGGAACCGCTCTCCATTGCGTACGGTAAATAGCACCTACGCGATAATCCCCATTAAAAAATCCGGTAAATGCAGGATTAAGATTTAGAAGTGATCCGTTAAATTGAGAGAAGTGAATATCCTGCGCTTTTAAAGTGCTTAAAAGAATAGAAGCTATTATAAGATTCCTGAATAAAAAGCGCATATAACAAATATAGTGATTTGGTTTGTGAAATAAAAGTGAGCAAAGCCCTTTTAGACAAGCTGCTTATTTACTAATTTTAAGGGAATTCAGGTCTCTTGAAAAGATTGGGCATATTGCTTTGGGTTTCTCTTGTATTTCTTTCGTTAGTTTCGAAAGGGCAAGGCTTGTCATTTCAGGAAAACAAAGGGCAGGTGAGCGACCAATACTTTAAACCCCGACCTGATGTTCTGTTTTCCGGTAACGCAGGAGCTATGGTATTTCATCTTCGAAAAAACGGCATCTCTTACCAAATGTACAAAGTAGATACCTGGAAAACGTTTGGAAAAAAGGATGTACCAGCGTCGCAGGTCCGCAGATTTCCGGATAGCATTCCCGACAGAAGTTGCATTTACCGTTTGGATATAAATTGGCCTAACGCAAATAAGAATTCCATTATTCGGACATTGACCTCAGGTGGTATGAAAAAGATGGAAATTTAAAATATGAATACATTGTTCAACCAAAAGCCGATCATAAAGCAATAGTGTTAGAAATAAATGGAGCAAATGAGATCTTTATAAATAAAGAAGGAGAGCTTGTTGTTAAAACGCCATTGGGAGATATCACCGAGCAATGTCCTGTTGTAACTCAGCAAGGAAAAAAATTAAACGCGCGATGGAAAATAAATAAAAACAGAGTTTCATTTGAGATCGACAACATTGATCCCAAGAAAGAATTGATCATTGATCCTCTTATTCGTTATTGGGGTTCATATTTTGGACGACCAGGAAGAGATGTGCTTTGGAACGGGCATTGTGATCAAAACGGAAACGTGTATTGTGCAGGAAATACAGATGCAGCTACCGGTATAGCAACTGTGGGCGCATTTCAAACCTTGTATGGAGGTAACACGCCTTCCAATTGGTATGGGGATGCGGTGCTTGTGAAATTCGACAAGAATGGCTATCGCATCTGGTGCACCTACTATGGTGGCGCCGGAAGCGACGCGGTTTATAATTGCGCTGTTAATGCTTCAGGAAATTCCATTGTGATGGTGGGAATAACTTCAACAACGGTAAACGGCGTGATCACTACGCCGGGATGTCATCAACCAACTTGGGCGGGGGGTGCTGCCTGGCAATCGGACGGTATGTGTGTGATGTTTGATAGTTTAGGTATACGGCAATGGGGAACTTATTACGGAGGAAGTAAAGATGAGTACATCATTGGCGTGTGTTTTGATCAAGCGAACAATATTTATTTCACAGGATTAACCGTTTCTCCAAATAATATTTCTACCGCTGGATCCCACCAGGCAAGTTATGGAGGAGGGCCGTATGACGCTTTCTTGTGCAAATTTGATTCGTTGGGAGCAAGGCAATGGGCAACTTACTATGGAGGCAATAAGGAGGATTGGCCTGATGCCTGCGCAGTAGATAATTCTGGAAATGTAATTTTTACAGGATCCAGTTTGTCGAGTTTCGCCATTGCATCTCCCGGATGTCATCAAGCAAGTTATGGAGGAGGAACTGCAACGGGAGATGGCATCGTAGTAAAGTTTGCTCCGGACGGCACACGCATTTGGGGAACATACTACGGAGGCTCAGGTGATGACTGGACACAAGGATGTGTAGTGGACGCTTCAGAAAATGTTTACATCTCGGGAACATCAACTTTTGGTACGCCCGGTGTTATTTCAACGCCCGGTGTTCATCAATCAACTTTTGGCGGTGGCACTCGCGATGCTTTTCTTTTGAAAATGAATTCTTCAGGTCAGCGCTTGTGGTGCACGTTTTATGGAGGAACCGGTGTTGATGAAGCCGGATACTGCGCTATTAGCGAAAATAAATACATCTACATTGCAGGTATCACGAATTCTTCAGGATCGATAGCTACACCATGTACCTATCAGCAAACTTTTGGCGGAGGAACCAGGGATGCGTTCCTTGCAAAAATAGATGATAACGGTGCGCGTTTATGGGGCACCTACTATGGAGGAGGAGGTTATGAAGACTATATCAGTTGTACAGTTGATCTTTCCAAAAATGTATTTTTAATTGGCGAGATAAACGGAAGTAGTTCTAATGTTTTGTCTAGTCCCGGAAGTTTTCAAGAGGATTACGGTGGTGGAGCAGTGGATGGATTTATTGCGAAGTTCAATGGATGTGAACCTCCTCTGTATTCCGATCTCGCAAATAAAACAAGTATTTGTATTGGAGATACAATAATATTAAATAGCACTACCGGTTGTGGCACTGCTTGGTATGAAGATAGTTTGACCGGTCCACCAATTGCAAGCGGTTCAATAATGGTAACGCCAACTATGAATGTTACTTATTTTTTGAAGGATAGTACGTGCGGTTACAATCTCACAACGCCAATTCCTGTAACGGTAACGGCATATCCGGAAGTTGCTGTTTCGGTTTCTGATTCCATATCGTGTCGAAATAGTGCTATCACATTAACAGCATCCGGTGCGATGAGTTATATTTGGACCATCGGAACCGCGCTTTCCTGTTCCGGTTGTGCAATGCCTGCGGTTTCTCCAACTGTAACAACAGATTATTGTGTGGACGGAGCAAATCTCTCATGCGTCACGTCAACCTGCATTACTGTTTTTGTTGATCTTAATGTAGATCACAATTCCTCTCTACCCAATGCGTTTACGCCAAATAATGACGGTGTGAACGATAAATTTTGTTTGCAAGGTTGGGATGCCTGCCTCTTGAAATTTGAAATACATATCTATGATCGCTGGGGAGAAAAAGTTTTTGAATCAGGGGATGCCAATTTTTGTTGGGACGGAATTTATAAAGGACAGCTGCTGAGTTCGGATGTGTACATTTATTCGCTTACAGCTACGTTCAAGAATGATGTGGTAGAAACAAAGAAGGGGAATATAACCCTGATAAGGTAAGGTTTACTTCTTTTCTTTCGCGTTCTCCTTCGCGATGACAATAAACACAGGAAAATGATCACTGTAGCCAGCGGTATAAGAGCCTCCACTATACGTACGGAAAGGATAGCCTTTAAAATTCCCGTGATCGGCTTTTAAATAGGCTTTGTTGAACACGCGCACATTGTAATAATTCCAGGTCATGAACTCCCCCGTTAAAAATGGTTTGTTCAATAAGATCTGGTCAAATAAATTCCAGGAATCTTTCCAGGCTAATGTGCCGATCCCACTCGCAAATAATTTTTCCATGGGATTAAAGTAATCTCCGGCAACCGCATCCTTTATATCAGCATAAGTTCCAATATGTTTTTTTACGCATTCATTCGTTGGGTCATCATTCAGATCGCCCATAATGGCAATTTTTACATTGGGATCTGTCTTGTAAATGCTATCTGCAATATGTCGCGCCATTTTTGCTGCGGCGTTTCTGTTTGGTCTGCTCGCTAATTCTCCACCGCGTCTGCTTGGCCAATGATTCACCAAAATACTCATGGGTTCTCCGTTAAATAAACCACTCACCACTAAAATGTCGCGGGTTTTGTGTGCGGAGTCTGTTACCAAGGTTACTTTATACGCCACAGATTTTGTGACTTTAAAATAAGTAGGGTTGTAAATGAAAGAAGGATCCACACCGCGCGCATCCGGACCTTCAATATGTACAATTTGATAATTGCGTTTTTTCAGGCGGGGATTATTTACAAGATCCTGAACCACATTTTTATTCTCTATTTCGCACAAACCTAAAATAGCCAGGCCATCAGGGGTAGCGTCGGTTGCCATTTGGCTGATCACTTCCGCCAGGTGATCTATTTTTGTCCAATAGCGCGAACCGGTCCAGGCGTTTGTTCCGCTTGGAGTAAACTCCTCATCGTTCTTCCAAACATCGTTTAAAGTGTCATATAAATTCTCCACGTTCCAAAAACCAATGGCCGAAACAAAATAGTTTTTGTCCTTGCGAAGCTTTTGCGCTTTTGTAATTGTTAAACTGAAAACAAATACAAAGATGAGGTGCTTAATCTTCATGAGGCACCAAAATTAATGAAATAAAATGATGCAAAAATTTAAATCGTTTTCGTAAATTTTTGTTAATAATTCGTTAATAATCACGAGTATAAATCTATCTATATTTGTCCGTTCTCAAACGAAAGTGATCACCCTTGAGGATGTTGCAGGTTCTTTGCAACAGACCGAAGCCGCTTCGAAAAAATAAAATTTGAATTAGTATTTTTAGAAGAAACTGCAGCATATTATGATCAGGAAATCGGTAGTAGCTTTATGTGTTTTGTTTGGTGGAATGATCTCTGCTCAAAACGACTCTTCTGCCGTAAAGCCAAATGATTCATCTGCCGTAAATGTAAAAGATGAATACGTGCGTGAGAATACCGATTCTCTTTCTTCTAAATTTAATATTCCTCTTTTTAGTACTAGCGGTGGCGATCTTGAAAATGATCTCGATCAACAGGACGTTTCCTCATTATTATCTTCCAGCAGAGATGTATTCACACAATTCGCCAGTTTTCAGTTCGGTGCTGGACGTTACCGCATGCGTGGCTACATGGCCGAGAACCAGGTGGTGATGATCAATGGTATTAACGTGAATGATTATGAAACCGGGTTTAGCAGCTGGAGCAATTGGGGTGGACTGAACGATGTAACACGTTATGTTGAAAATCGTGTGGGCTTAGTTCCTTCGCGTTTGGCATTTACAGGAGTGGGAGGTTATACAAACATCGATTCAAAAGCTTCTTCATTCAGAAAAGGTACACGTGTTTCCTATTCTTACGGTAACCGTATCTATGCTCATCGTTTTATGGCTACGCATTCTACAGGTATGTTACAAAATGGTTGGGCGGCCACTATTTCTCTTTCAAATCGTTTTGGTGATCAAGTGTATATTCCAGGAACGAGTTTTAATGCCAGCGCATTTTATTTTTCTTTGGATAAACGTATTAACGATAGACATCTGTTAAGTTTTACGGGATTTGGCGCGCCAATTGAAACAGGAAGATCGGCTTACAATACACTGGAAGCCTATGAGCTAGCCGGAACAAATTATTATAACCCTTTGTGGGGTTACCAGAACGGAAAAGTAAGGAACAGAGCAGTAAGCAATGTGTTTCGTCCAATGACCATGTTGTCGCACGAATACAGGGTCAATACAAGCACACAACTTAAAACATCGGCCTTCTACACATTTGGAAGGTCCACTATCACCGATTTCAATTGGTACAATTCTCCTGTGCCGCGCCCGAATTATTACCGATACATGCCAAGTTACTATTATCAAATGGGCGATACCATTGGAGGAAATGCTATCACAAAAGCATGGGGTGATGACCCCATAAAGCAAGGACAGATCGATTGGGACCGTTTGGTGCGTTATAACCAGGCAAATTTGGCTGGGGTAAACGGACAAAAACGCTCGCGCTATATTTTGGAAACTAAAGTAGATGACCTTTCGAAGTTTGGTGTGAACACTGTGTTAACCAAGCGTATTGGACAATTATTTATTACGAGCGGCTTTAATGGCGTGATACAAAAAACGCATAAGTTCAAAGAGGTGGAAGATCTTTTGGGTGGAGATTATTGGCTCAACGTAGATTACTTTACGCAGGGGTTGGGTGTTTCGTTCGTGCAAAACGACCTCAATAATCCAAACCAGGAAGTAAAGCAAGGAGAGAAATTTGGGTACGACTATTCTATTAATATCAATAGAGGAGAATTGTGGGGGCAAGCCGAGTACGCTTTTAGTAAAGTTGACGCTTATCTTTCATTGTCGCTTTCAAAAGCAAATGTTTGGCGGGAAGGATTTGTGGCCAATGGTAAATTCCCAACCACCAGCATGGGAAAAAGTGACGTACTGGGCTTTTTCAATTATGGAACCAAGGCGGGAGCTACAATAAAATTAGATGGTAGAAATTTTATTACCGCTAATGGAAGTTATTTAACCCGTATGCCTGAAGCAAACAATGTATTTATATCGCCGCGCGTACGTAATGACGCTTTGAAAAATGTAACAAACGAGGAGGTTATCTCTACCGACATTAATTACATGGCAAAATATCCGGCCTTTAAATTGAGAATAACCTATTACAATACTACTATCAATGATCAAACCTGGTTGCGTACATTTTGGAGTGATGAATTCAACAATAATGTGAATTACATTATGACCGGCGTAAATCAAAATCACCAGGGTGTGGAGATAGGCATTGAAAAGAATTTATTTGTGGCGCATACCATTCAAGGGGCGTTTGGTTACGGGCAGTTCTTATATAAAGGTCACCCAACTGCGCAGGTGTGGCAAGATAATAATGCTGCGAGTTTATTTGAGAACAGAACAGTATATTGGAATAACTATAGAGTAGGCATGAGTCCGCAATTGGTAACAGGAATTGGTTATCGCTACAACGCCAAGAAATTTTGGTTTGCCGGAATCAACTTCAACTATTTTGACGAGATCTATATTGATCCAAATCCGGATAGAAGAACAGCTGAATCTATAAGTAAGTATTTGGTAACAGATCCTCAATTTGCACAGATCACCGATCAAGAAAAATTGCCCTCATATTTTACATTGAATTTGAACGCCGGTAAATCCTTCAGAATAATGAAGAAATATTTCCTTAACTTTAATTACAGCGTGAACAATCTTTTAAATAATAAGAACATTTTAATTAGCGGTCAGGAACAGTTACGTTGGGATCAATCTAATCTTTATAAATTCCCTAATAGGTATATTTATATGACAGGTTTAACTTATATGTTCTCGGCAAACTTTAATTTTTAATGAAACTATTTTTCAACTATATCTGTTTGTGTTTTGTGCTTACACTATTTGCCACTTGCAAAAAAGTAGCAGAAAAACCGCCTGTGGCCGATTCGCTTGGGCATAAGATCTATACTGTTTCGGAATTGAAGACTATTGCAGGTTGTACAAACGGTTGCTCTAAAACATTTACAGGCGATGTTTATTTTATTGGCGTGGTTGTGGCAGATGCGCAAAGCGGGAATTTTTATAAGGAGGTTTATTTACGTGATCGTTACAATACAGGGGGAATTCATTTGGACTTTACTCAAAACACTAACTTCTGGATCGGAGATTCGGTGCGTGTAAATTTAAAAGGCTTGAATGTAAGTATCAACGAAGATACAGACATGTTGGAGATCGACTCTTTGGACTGGGAGAAATATTGTGTGAAGTTCGCAAGTGGTGCAAAACCACAACCTCGTGTTTTAAGCGTAGCTCAGTTTACGTCGAACATGAACGCGTATTTGGGTGATCTGATCCAAATTACCGGCGTTGCTTTTACACCAAGTGATGCCGGACAATATTGGGCGGATGTAGTAGGACAAAATTCCAAGAATAGAATTTTGGAAGATTGCCTGGGCGCGCAATTGATCGTACGCACAAGTAACTATGCGAAATTCGCCGGTAGCACAACTCCAACAGGTAATGGAAGTATCATAGGAATTGGAACTGCTTATCGGGGCGATGCGCAAATGGAGATCCGTTGGCCAAACGAAGCGGGAATGACCGGAGGAGGATGCCAGGTGTATTTGAAAAAAGATTTTAATGATGCTACGATCTCTAATACAGCAATACCTTCTGAGAATTGGCTAGTAGTGAAAGTAACAAATACACTTGCTGCAACTTCTTGGACGCCGTCTAGTTTTAACGTAGATAAATTTGCAAAATGCAGTGGTTATGTCTCGGGAAATACAAATTCCGAATGCTGGATGATCTCTCCGCCAATGGACTTGAGTAATTCTACAAACCCAACTTTAAGTTTTAGAACAGCCGCAAAATTTGCCGGAGATACTTTAGAAGTTCGCGTGTGTACAAATTATGTGTCGGGATTACCAGTGCTTGCAAACTGGACTCAATTGAATGGAATTCATTTGTCGCCAAATAATCCGGGAAGTTATGTGTGGACGGCCTCAGGAAATATTTCTCTGAATGGATTCAAGAGTACAAGTACACGAATTGCATATCGATATAGGAGTTCCACTACTAATGGTTCCACAACCTATGAAGTGGATGATGTTTTAGTAAAGGAGAATTAGAATGAAGAAGATAGTTTTGATAGTAATTGTTTTGGCGGGAATATTCTCTTGTAAAAAGAAATATGATCTTCCTCCACCATTGGATCCTTTGCCGGTGAGTGGTTACATCAAGATCGATTCTATTTATAGTACGTATCTAAAATACTATTGGCCAAGCACGGGTTCGGGTCCAAACAAGATCTTTAGATTTACCGGCGATGTGAATTTGGAATGTACAGTTACCGCAGACGAAAGTAGCAGCAATATTTACAAAACAGTTTATGTAGAAGACGCTACGGGCGGTTTACAAATTAAATTGGTAGAAGCGGGCGGACTTGCCGTGGGCGATAAGCTCCGTATCAATTTAAATAATTTGATATTGAATGATTACAGTAATGTGATCCAAATAGACTCTGTGAATTTACAAAAGAACGTTGTGAAACTCAGTTCGGGCAATCCAGTTACACCAACTAAAGTTACATTTAACCAACTATTAAATGTAAAGAGCTACACAACTTCGGCAAATACAAATACGTTTGAGATTTCGCCTTACCAATCGCGTTTGGTAACTGTGGATACAGTTGAGTTCATGGCAGGCGATAAGAATAAGCCTTTTGCGGATGCTGTAGGAAAGAATAGCATTGATAGATATTTGGCCAATGCGTTTGGAAAATCTATTGCTGTTCGCACGTCGGGTTACGCGGGCTTTGCCGCAGCTAACACGCCTTGTGGTTTAGGAAAAATTTCGGCCATTGTTTCTCAATACAATCAGGATCTTCAATTTATCATCAGAGATTATAACGAAGTTCAGTTAGGTACAGGTTCTTGTCCGTATTTAGTTTCCGATTTTGAAGATGGAAATATTTATAAGAATGGTTGGACAAATTACGCGGTTCCTTTGAGTTCTGTTTCTATTAATTGGGTGGCCGGAAGTTATGGAGGAAAGAACTATGTGGAATGTCAAAATAAAGTAGGTAGCAATTACTACGCCGCAGACACATGGTTCATTTCTCCTGTATTGAATATTGCCGGCGCGCCAAATCCGCATTTCTCATTTGAAACGGCTATAAATTATTCAGGACCATTACTTCAGGTATTAGTTTCTAATAATTACGTGTCGGGTGATCCAAATGCTGCAGGTGTTACTTGGACCACGTTGAGTCCTGTTTTGTCCTCTGGCGCTTTCGTGTGGACCTATAGCGGAAATATTTCTTTGAATCCTTACAAAACTACAGCCACACGTATTGCGTTCCGCTACCAGGGCACAACCGGCGGAGGTTCACGCATAGAAGTGGACAACATCTCCATTTTCATGGATTAGAGAAATATTTTCTAACTTGGTCGTATCGAAGACCAAAAACAAAATATCCGTTCCATTTTAAAGAAGTATTGGGGTTACGATGAATTTCGTGCTTTACAGGAAGATATTATTCTTTCGGTTCTTAATGGTAAGGATACTTTAGCGCTTTTACCTACAGGCGGAGGTAAATCGGTTTGTTTTCAGGTTCCGGGTCTGGCTAGTGGAGGAACAACTTTAGTTATTTCTCCTTTGGTTGCTTTGATGAATGATCAAGTTGATAATTTAAAGCAAAGAGGAATTTCGGCTGTGGCCATCAGCGCGGCCATGAACTATAAGCAAATTCAAATTGCTTTGAATAACGCATCCATGGGGCATGTACAATTTTTATACATCTCGCCCGAGCGTTTGCAAAATGAAGATTTCAGAAAGCAGTTGAGTTATTTGCCAATTACATTGATCGCGGTCGATGAAGCGCATTGTATCTCGCAATGGGGTTATGATTTTAGGCCAAGCTACATGAAAATAGCTGAAGTGCGCGCATATTTTGAAAAAGTTCCCATTATTGCCGTAACTGCAAGTGCAACTAAAGAAGTGATCAAGGATATCCAGGAACGTTTAGAATTCAAAGATCAAAATGTATTTCATCAATCTTTCTTGCGGAAGAATTTACGGTATGTAGTGCAGTTGGAGGAAAATAAACCCGAGCGATTATTGAAAATGATCCATAATCTTGGCGGATCAGGAATTGTTTATGTGCGAAATAGAAGAAAGACAGAAGAGATCAGCAAAATGCTTTCGCAAAAGAATATTTCTTCAAAAGCCTATCACGCGGGATTAAAGTACGACGATAGAAAAACTGTTCAACAAGAATGGATAGATAATAAGGTACAAGTTATTTGCGCTACCAACGCCTTTGGAATGGGAATTGATAAACCCGATGTTCGCTTTGTAGTGCATTTGGATCTTACCGACAGTATTGAAGCGTATTTTCAGGAAGCGGGAAGGGCAGGACGAAACGGCAAGGTAGCATATTCAACTATTTTCTTTAATAAGCGTGATGAACAACGTTTGCTGGATAATTTTGAATTTGCTTTTCCAACGCTGGAACAAATAAAACAAACCTATCAGGCCATTGGTAATTATTTTCAAATTGCCATTGGAGCAGGCGAGGGCACAAGCGTTGATCTGGATATTGAATTGTTGTGCAAGAGCTACAATTTGAATCCCATTATTGTTTACAACAGTATTAAATTCCTGGAGAAACAAAATTATCTTTCATTATTCGATGCGGGGTTTGAGCCTTCGAAAGTGATGGTGTTGAGTAATAAAGAAAATTTGTATGATTACCAGATCAAGAATCCTTCCTACGAACCTTTGATCAAAACACTGCTGAGAACTTATGGGGGAATTTTTGAAGATTACGTGTACATCAACGAAAAAGAACTGGTTTATAAAGTGAAATTGGGATTGGATGATCTTACCAAGCAATTACAATTGTTACATTCGTTCAAAATGATCTCCTATATTCCTCAAAGCAGTTTGCCAAAGCTGACCTTTATTTTGGGTAGAGTTGATGCCAAACAAATTGAATTGGATCCACAGAACTATGCGCAATTAAAACATAATCACCACAAACGAATTAAGTCGGTTATCAACTACGCGAACAACGATAAAGTTTGTCGCCAGGTTCAATTGCTTAATTACTTCAATGAATTCAATAATGCTGATTGTGGATATTGTGATGTGTGTTTAAGTAAGAAGCCTAAGAACTATGATAAGGTGAAACATGACATTCTTGATGCTCTTCAATCGAAGTCGCAAACCATAGAAGAAATGAAAATCCTCCTGAGCAAATACCATAATGATACCTGGATCCAGGCTTTCAACGAATTGATCGATGATGGCGTGATCAAAATGGATGAGGATAAGTATTTACTTTCCTAGGTCGCCACGGAGTCGCGGTGTCACGGAGTTTCACTGTGAACCTCTGTGTCTTTGAGTCCCCGTGGCAAAATTGTCCTAATAATTACCAAAAACCATCAACAATTTTCTAAAAATTTCACAATTTGGGTATCTTTAGCCTAACATTTGTATTATAGCGGATATGAAAAAAGTAATTCTTGTACTGATTATTTTACTAACCTACTCGGTAAACGCGCAAACTGTTGATTCTAACGGAAAAAAGCAGGGGTATTGGAAGAAGAAAGATGACAAAGGGAATATTGTTTACGAAGGAGAATTCAAAGATGATAAACCTGTGGGAACTTTTAGGAATAACTATCCGGGTGATACAGCAAAACGTGCGATCACGTATTTTAAAAATGGTGGCGATATTGCGTACACAAAAATGTATCATCAACTTACGGGCAAGATCATGGCGGCGGGAAAATATATTAAGGAACAAAAAGACAGCGTGTGGATCTTTTATGATGACGCAGGAGTGATGATCAGCAAGGACAATTACAAAACCGGAAAAAAGGATGGAAAATGTTTGGTGTATCTGCCTGACGGAACTTTAGCAGAGGAAAAGAGTTTTAAAAATGGGATAGAAGATGGTCCGTTCAAACAATATTTTGATGGTAAGCTTGTGAAAGGCGATGGAAAATATGTGAATGGAAAATTGGAAGGCAAGGCAACGTATTTTTATCCGAGCGGAACAATTGCCGCCACAGGAATTTATAAAGGTGGAAATAAAGAAGGTACTTGGATCTATAATAACAAAGACGGTACCTTAAAAGAGAAGGAAACATTTAAGAATGGTATCCCCGTTAAAAAGCCAAAGGAGCCGAAAAAAGCCGCTGGTACAGGTACAATTACCCCAAAAGAAGGTACAAATAAGGGTAAATAACTTCCTGATTAACAATTCTCAACCTTTTAAATACTAGCAGCGTATAGTATTGTAGAGGGTTCTATGAAAAAAGTAATCGCTATCATAATCTTTGTCGTTGTCATGGTGGTCATTGGATTTTCCGACCTTTTTTGAAGTTTACGGTACTTTTATTTTTCACCGCTTTTCATATCTTTAAGATGTGATTAGATCATTTACCAAAGCGTATTTTTTATTTTTTGTGATCGCGTTCAGTTTTGCCAACGCTCAACCTGGCATGCCTGCAACGCCGTATTGTTATCCCTTGTATTCGCAATGTCCATGCAATAATCCCGGACCATCAAACATGCCCGGTAATTTTGTGAACGATTTTATTCATAGCGTGATTACCTTCAGTGGTAATGTGAACATCAGCAATCTTAATTCCGGTTGCAATTCTCAAAACTTTCCTTCTATTGGTTGCAGAAATTATATTTATCATAAGTGCCAACACAATCTTTCGGTGAACGCCGGGCAGGTTGTGTCATTCAGTGTTCAGGTTGGACAAATTTACGCGCAAGGTTTAGCAATATATATTGATTGGAATGGAGATAATGTTTTTTCAAATCCTTCGGAACAAGTGGCAGCATCGGTTGGAACAATTCCTGCGGGAAGTTGGGGAACATTTACGATTACAATTCCTCCCGCTCAACCCAACGGAACATATCGAATGCGTTTTCGCTGTGCGGCTGGAATAAACGGGAATCTAATTGATCCGTGTAATAACTATACGGGCGGAGAAGCCGAAGACTATGATGTGTATGTTGGAACAACGTCGCCAGTGATCAGTAATTTAATTGCAAGTAGCAATTCAAGTATTTGTTCGGGAAACACCTTAAGTTTAACTACAACATTTACATCACAATGTACGCCAAGTTACACCTGGGCCGGACCAAACGGCTTCACATCCAATTCACAAAATCCGAATATATTAAATGCTCAAACCGTTAACAGTGGAAATTATACAGTAACAGTTTCTTGTGGCACGGCTTGTCCGGTTTCAGTAACAACAAGTGTTACAATAGATCAATCACCAACAACGGCAAATGCTGGATCTATACAATGTTCGTGCGCCACAATTGCAACTTTAAACGGTAACGCACCAAGTATAGGAACCGGATCCTGGACGTTAATTTCGGGTGCGCTAACTATTACGTCGCCAACGTTTCCGAATAGTGGAGTAACTGCTATAGCTATTGGGACTAATGTATTACAATGGACCATCACCAATGGAAATTGCGTTTCAACTTCTACAACAGCGGTCATTCGAAGTCCAAATCCTACGACGTCTAATGCCGGCGCAAGTCAAACAATTATTTGTTCGGGTAACACTGCTACTATGGCGGCAAACACTCCTGTTATAGGACTTGGAACATGGTCGGTGATGTCGGGGAGCGGAACATTTGCCTCTCCTAATTCTCCTACAACAATTGTCACCGGAATTGGGTCGGGAACAAATGTGTTTGTGTGGACCATTAGTGATAACAGCTTTTGCGCTTGTAATCCATCTTCAACTTCGTCGATGTCGGTTGTAAATTATACGGCTGTAAATGTAAATGCAACAAGCAGTTCGAGTGTTGCCTGTTCAAATTTTACGGTTTCATTAAATGCTAGCGGAGCAAACTCTTATACCTGGACCGGATCTACGTTTACAGGAAATATATTGCAAGCAAATATTAATGTACCATCAGGTTCTTATACAGTTGAAGGTGCAACGGGATCTTGTAGTGCAAGTTTAGCTGTGGTCATTGGAACAGCATCGCCACTTATGCTCGGCGTTAGTATAAGTAATTTGAGTGTGTGTCCCGGTATGCCTACGACCTTAATCGTTAACGGCGCGCAAAGCTATAGTTGGTCCCCTTGTATATATTTATCCTCATGCACTGGCTCCGTGGTGGTCTCTAATCCGATGGCCACTACTTTTTACACTATTACCGGACTTAATTCTTATTGTACAGGAACAGCGGTCATAAGTCCAACTGTTATTCCGGCGCCATTAATGGGCGTAAGTTCTACATCAACTTTACTTTGCGCTGGAGACCAAGCAACATTAACTGCTTTTGGCGCTCTTGGTTACACTTGGGTTCCTGCAGGAAATGGTCCTACTATCGTAATTATCCCAAACACGACCACAACTTATACAGTTATTGGAAGTGGCACAACGGCATGCACCAGTTCAATTGCGATAGCGCAAAATGTTTCGCCATGTACCAATGTTATTGATAGTAGTCCTTTGGAAGGAATAAGAGTATTTCCAAATCCTGCTGGCGATGTGTTGAATTTCTCTCTTTACAAAAAGACTTCCATTCGAATATTGGATGTAAACGGGAAACTCATCTTGCAACGTGAAGTAAAAGATAGAGACAGGGTTGATATTTCTACGCTTTCAAAAGGAATTTACTTCCTCTATTTTGATAAAGATTCGGAGGCAGTGAAAGTAATTAAGGAATAAGAATATGAAAAAACTCCTTACGCTCATAATAGTTGCTGTTGCTTTTGGAGTTAAGGCGCAAAGTAATAATCCCGCGCCGTATTGTTTGTCAAACTATTCCAGTGGCTGTGTAGAGCGTTGGATCTCCGATGTGTCAACCGTTGGTGCATCCACTAATCTTGCAAATTATACCGGAGGTTGTGGAGGACATTTTGACGGCTACCATTATTATTGCGAAAATTATGCGGCGGTAACGGCTGGACAAACATTTACAGTCAATTTTACAATAGGCGGTGTTGCTGTATACAATACACAATCGTCGGTATATATTGATTGGAACAACGATAATGTCTTTACGGTTCCGTCGGAGCGTTTTTATTTTGGCACCTGGACCACTAACACTGCTAGTTATTCATTTAGCGTAACGGTTCCGCCGGCAACACCGATTGGTAAATACCGTATGCGCGTAAGGTGCGAACAGTTTGGCATTATCAATAATCCCTGCACAACCATAGGCAGAGGCGAAACAGAAGATTATGATATCTATGTTGGAATTATTGGTCAACAATTTTCACCTATCACTGCAACAGTTACAACGTTTACAACAAATGTGTGCTCAGGCCAGCCTATTTTTTTAAATGTAAATCATTCAGCTACTACAACGCCAACATTTTCATGGATAGGTCCATTGTCATTTACAAGCGCTGCGCAAAACCCAACAATATTAAATGCCTCTACAGCAAATAACGGATGGTATCAGGTAACTGTTAGCACAGGCACGTGTCCTGCAGTTTCTAAAGCACTTGTTACGGTGGTGAATACACCAACAGTTACTGTAAATCCAGTAGGTGTTTGTCAGGGTTATAGTACTACATTAACTGCAGGCGGCGCCAATAGTTATACTTGGAGCACTAGTGTTCAGGGACCAACTGCGGCAGTGAGTCCAACTGCTACTACTGTTTATTCTGTTTCTGGGA
Organism: Bacteroidia bacterium; assembly: GCA_044229315.1. Lineage (GTDB taxonomy): Bacteria > Bacteroidota > Bacteroidia > B-17B0 > Aurantibacillaceae > Aurantibacillus. The sequence goes on along the minus strand of JBGATG010000005.1, from coordinate 171,104 downwards.
GTAATTTTAATTGCATTAGTTCGCAAACGGTATTGGTTACTGTTCTCCCACAATTTACCTTGAGTTTGGGGTCGCCAACCATTTGCGCGGGATCGCAGGCTACAATGAGTGTTATAGGTGGAGCCACGTATACCTGGAGTACAGGTTCCAATTTTGGAACGGCATATGATAGTCCTACTACAACAACAGTTTATACCATCACGGTTGCTTCAGGAACATGCACAAATACAGGTTCCATCACGCAAATTGTGATCCCGTGTACTGACATCGCCTCAACAAATGTGACCGAAAAGAATATATCCATCTTTCCCAATCCTTTTAAAGATGAGTTGAAGGTCGTTTCACCACCTGCATTTCAATTAAAAATCGTTGACCTAACAGGGAAAGAAGTTCTTACTAAAGAAATTACAGGAGAGTCCATTATCCATACTTCTCACTTAGCAAAAGGCGTCTATTTTATTCATTTTGTGGGGAAAGAAGGTGTTAAGCCGCTCAAACTTATAAAAGATTAACATTCACCATCCTCTTATTTGAAACACTTTTCTTAGTACCTTTGTACCCCCATGAGTAAAAAGGGTAAAGTATTAGTGGCCATGAGTGGCGGTATCGACAGCAGTGTTACCGCTATGATGCTTCATGAACAAGGTTATGAAGTTATTGGGATCACTATGAAAACCTGGGATTATACAAGTTCAGGTTCAAGTACCCGCGAAACCGGTTGTTGCAGTTTGGATAGCATCAATGATGCGCGCACGATGGCTGTTGATATGGGTTTCCCACATTACATTTTAGATATTCGCGGAGAGTTCGGCGAATTCATTATCAATAATTTTGTTGAAGAGTATTTGGCGGGAAGAACACCAAATCCTTGTGTGCTTTGTAACACACATATTAAGTGGGATGCTTTATTGAAACGTGCAGACATGTTGGATTGCGAATTCATCGCTACAGGACATTACGCGCGCTTAAGAAAAGAAAATGACCGCACTTTAATTTATAAAGGTGTTGATCAAACAAAAGATCAAACGTATGTGTTGTGGGGATTGGATCAGGACTGTTTGAACAGAACGATGTTCCCGTTAGGAGGATTCAAAAAATCGGAGATCCGTGAGATGGCGAAGGATGCAGGGTTTTATGACTTGGCTAACAAAAGCGAGAGTTATGATATTTGTTTTGTTCCCGATAATGATTACCGCTCTTTCTTAAAACACCGCATGCCTGATCTTGAAGCAAAAGTGGATGGAGGAGATTATATTTATAAGGATAAAAAAGTTGGGAAGCATCGCGGCTATCCCTTTTATACTGTTGGTCAGCGCAAAGGTTTAGAAATTGCGATGGGCGAACCAATTTTTGTAAAAGAGATCATTCCTGAAACAAACACCATTATTTTGGGTGATAAAGACGATCTTTTAGAAAATCATTTGCGTGTGCGCGATTTTAATTTGATCAAATACAACGAACTGCCTTCTGACTTTGTTGGCTTGACAAAGATCCGTTACAAAGACGCAGGAACTTTAGCTACCATTAATACCATCGACAATAAATTAGATGTGATCTTCCATTCTCCAGTGAGTGGCGTTGCGCCGGGACAAAGCGCGGTAATTTACGAAGGAGATGATCTTGTGGGTGGAGGATTTATTGAGAGAAAAACAATTCCCTCACTTTAAAACGCCCAGATCTTTTCCTATTTCATTAAAAAGAGCTTTCACTTTCTTTGCAGTTGCCTCATCGCTTGTAGCACGAATGTAAGTGTCCGTTAATGTCATCACGTTTTGGTGATAGAATTTTTTCATTTCATCCACGCTCATGTCTTTTGTCCAAAGATCAATACGAAGCGTATTATTCTCGTTAGCGTCCCACAAGGCGATCATCATACTTTTGGCATGACTTTTTTCTCCGGCGTCGCTTGCTTCCCATTTTATATCCACAGGCAAATGATCTTCATCTACCAATACTTTAAAATTTATTTCACTTACTTTCATAACTCGTTAAATCATCATTCATAACTAAGGACGGTATTTACTTTTATTCAAGATCTTCTGCGCGTCCTTCTCATTCATTAAAGTTTCCAAAGTTACATCTTCATTTTTATCCATGTAACTTTTTACAATTTGCCAGCCTATCCATTTTGCAATTCCCGGAGGACATTCTTTGCTAATGGCTGAGGTAAAAGGACCTTCGCCTGTTAATTCCTGAATAGTACGCATGTTGTTCTCATAAAGTCTGTTCTTTTCGGCCATGTAGCCCCACAATTTTTTTTCGTACTCCTTACAATACTGGAGTTGTTTTGTGTTATAACCAGTAATAATGCTGTCGTGCGCTTCCGGCGCCAAAGCCTGCACCGCGTAGAATATCTTACCGTAAAACACCGCGTGATTCAATAAATTATTCACCGCACTGGAGTTATCAAACTCATTCAGCATCCAACCGCGCATCAGATCACTTGGAATGTAATTCTTATTCATCACGCGTGTTTGATATTGAGGAAGATCGAGCATTTTATAATAAATGACGCCTTCGCCTAAATACATATCGAGTCCAATGGCCAGCGTACTATCAGTATTGGCAACCGAATAATTAAATCCGCTTATGCAAGTAGTGATATACTTTGGCAATTTTCTTTTAGGGAAAAAATAATGAAAACGTTTCACGCCATTAATGATCTGATCCTTGATCGTATTCATTTCGTCATCAGTGTAGGTATTCAAAATTAGATCATGAGCACCTAACATATCTTTGTCATTCACAAAACTAAGTATACTCTCTTTGTAAGCGGTGTCTTGAGTTCCTCCGCGATCAATAAAACCGCTGAGGTATCTTTCATAGAACATTCCGTACTTGTTTTTGATCTCAATGGTTTTTTGATCAATGTTATCTTTAGTAATGGAAAATACATCTTTTTCAAGGCGCTGAAACTTTATTTGGGGAATGCTAACCGTTTCAATATCAACCTCCATGCGGTTATGAGAACAGGTACAAAACAGGAAGAACACTAGCAAAATGAGGGCTGCTTTAAAGGTGTTTTGTAACATAAATAAATTTTTATCTTTGTAAAGTTATAATCTAAAACCTAAACTTAGATACAAATTATGAAAAAGTCATTAATAATTTTAAGCAGTATGTTCTTTTTGTCGGTAGCGGCAATTGCTCAAACAACAACACCTACAGAAACACCTAAACAAGCGGAATTTGATAAGAAATTCAGGTTCGGTATTCGAGCTACGCCGCAACCATCGTGGTTAAAAAGCGATAACACGGGTTCTAAAGGAAGTGGAGCGGTGTTTGGCTTTGGTTTTGGTATGATCATGGAATTCAAACTTTCAGATATCATTCGCTTCCAGACAGGAATTGGTGGAGATTTTGAAGGAGGATGGATCACATATAGAAATGACCCTGATTTTAACGCGATACTTGTTGTGGATAAAGAGAATAACATGGTGGAAGCAAAGAATGGTTTAAAGAACAGCGAGTACGATCAATTGAACGGAAATACGCAATATGTGATGAACGAGCGTAAATATAAAACTACGTTCGTCACAATTCCCGCGATGTTAAAGATGATGACTCAGGAATACAGTGGTATGAAATATTTTATGATGTTTGGAGGTGAATTGGGAATTCGTGCGGGCGTTAAGGGCAGCGATAAACATCAATCTTGGAAAGGACGCTTCGCTTGCGCCATTCAGAGTTGGAATGAATCTTGGATTGGGAACAGAATACAGAATTGCCGGTAGCACATCCCTTTTAATATCTGTAAATTATTTTCAGGCGTTCACAGGACTTATGAAAGCCGATTCGAAATACCTTACCAAAGGATTGGACAACACCTACACAGCTGCTGACGGTTATAGTTTTGCGAAATTGCAGCAAGGTTTAACCGCAAGAGCGATCCGTATCAATATTGGATTCTTGTTCTAGTAGTATTTTCTGAGATAAGTTTCTTTGATCCCTGGCCAAAAGCCGGGGATCAGTATTTTAAATGCGACCGTATGATAAAGAAGATCGCCACCGCTGTAAAGGCTATTATAAAACAAACCATCAGCGTATAAATAAACCCGAAGGTTTTTACTAAAGCAAGAATAGCAACTAGCACAACCAACATAGCAACTGATGCCGCAACTGTATTACCGGTTCCTGAATTGCCGGACCGCACCGAGGTTTTCTTTGAAACGGCATTTTTTAAAATAGTGTTAGATAATTTTTGCAGCGGCGCTAATATTTTTACAGGATCAACAGAAGTTTTTTCTAGGCGATCTTGCTTACACGAATTTGCCGCAGATTGATCCTGTTGTAGATCGGTTAAAGCAGTTTCGGTTTTGTTTTCCGGAAACCGGATAAGGGTTGTTTGGTTCACCTTTGTAGAATGTGCTACATAAAAACCTTTGTTATATTTTCTTTTGATGAGAAAAGCACTTCTCGAACAACCAGAGAAAAGATATAGAAAACTAATAAAGCAAATGAACTGCAGCTTCATCTACAAATGTTTCAGCATTTCGGCACAAATGAATTGAGCGGCTTTTCCGTCGCCATAGAATTTGGGGAAACTTAAATTTGTTGCAGTGTACAATTTCTTGAAAGCATCTTTAATACGTTTCTCATCAGCATCTGTTACAATGGCCGAACCACATTCTACTAATTCCACCCATTCGGTTTCCGGGCGAAGAATAATGCAGGGTTTTTCAAAATAAAAGGCTTCTTTTTGCACACCACCGCTATCGGTCATTACCATGGCGCAATTTTTTTCCAAAGCGATCATCTCCAAAAAAGATGCTGGGGCAATGATCTTGAATTTTGAATTTCCGCGAACCGCTTTTAAAAGCGCAGGATCCAGATTTGTTTCCAATAATTTGGAAGTGCGTGGATGCAAAGGTAATATCACATCCAATCCATTCTCATTGCTAATATCGTTCAATGATTTGAACAAAGCGTTCAAACGAGGCGGTTCATCTGTATTGTTGTTACGATGAATAGTTGCTAAAATAAATTTTCCTTTTTGCAGTTTGTTGGTGCTTAGTACACTTGTTTTTGTTTCGGCCACCGAAGCAAAATGCATGCTGTTATCGTACATCACATCACCGCTGTGATAGATCTTTGGATTATTAGCCGAGTAGGGTGCAGGATTCATTTCTTTGAAACCTTCGTTCACTAAATTCTTGTAGCCTGTAAGTGTTGGAGAGAATAAAAGCATACTTACGTGATCGCACATAATACGGTTGACCTCTTCGGGCATCGCTTTATTAAATGAACGCAAGCCGGCTTCAATATGCACAACCGGTACATGGATCTTTGAAGCGGCAACAGCGCCTGCCAAGGTTGAATTGGTATCTCCATACAAAACAATGGCATTCGGTTTTTCTTTTACCAATATGTCTTCAATGCCACTGATCATGGCGGCAGTTTGTTTGCCATGACTTCCGCTTCCCACATTCAAATTATAATTTGGCTGAGGTATTCCTAATTCATCAAAAAATACCTGGCTCATGTTCTCATCGTAGTGTTGCCCGGTGTGCACAATCACCTCGCTTATTTTTCCTGAGAAATTTTCTTTGATCGCTCTGCTTAACGCGGCAGCTTTAATAATTTGTGGGCGGGCTCCTATAATAGTAACGATCTTCATATTAATTCATCACTTCTTAATTATTTCGAATTCAACGCGGCGATTCTTCGCTTTGCCATCATCGGTATCATTACTGGCTATTGGGTTTGAACTTCCATAACCTTTGAACAACATTTTATTTTGAACGCCTTTTCGTATCAAATATTCAAACACTTCCCGCGCACGATACTCACTCATTTTTTGATTCTTGAATTTCATACCACTGTTATCGCTATGTCCGTTGATCTGAATAGTAATATCGGGATTACGGATAAGATATTGTACCAGTTTATTTAACTCTGCATGCGATTCGGGTGTAATGTAATACGATCCGGGATTGAACGTGATGTTTTGCAGGGCAACTTTATCTCCAACTTTAATATCTGCTTTCACAGCTAACACACTGTCTTCTTCAAATTTCTTTTTGTCCGGACCAACAATAACCGTTTCAATATATTCATCGGGTTCTTTACGACGATATAGCGAAACATCATCCACAAAATAGTAGGCCTCTTTAAATCCGCGCTTGAAAATATTCATGCGTTGAAGATCTTTTTTAATTTGTGGTGCAAAATTCCCGATGGTAATATATTTCTCTCCGCCATCGGCTTTATAAAATCCGTGGATTCGGATCCACCTACAGTTATTCATGAATCCATTTTTCTTGGCTATAGTATCCACCATGTTTGCTTTCATGGCGCTACCGGGTCCGGTATACCCCGCTTTGCTAAATAAAACTCCAAACGATTTTAGCACGGCGTTGCTCCAAAAAGCCAAACGGATGTAGGCTGTAAATTCGTATGTACTGCCGCGATGTAAGGATTCTGCCAACTTCACCTGTAAAAACTCCTTGTACTTTTTTTGATAGCGCAAACCAGCGTAACAATCCCCATCTTTAGCGCCTTTTTGGGCGGTAGTGTCATTATCCACAGGTTTTAGGTAGTAATCCACAGAGGCTATCTGGTTCCATGGAATAGCACCCCTGATATCGCGTATTTTTTTGCGGTGATTTTCGAAGCTTCCGTTAGGTACCAGGTTCTTCTCGTAATTGCCCGGAACAAACTGAGCAAAACCCCACGATACCTGAAGAAAAAGGCTGCAAAGTGCTATGTTTACTAGTGTTTTCATGGGGCCTTACACAAAAGTAACCTTATTTTAAGCATAAGGAAAATTCTTTTTTAACACTTGCAATTCCGAAAAATGTGCTATATTTGCGCTCCTAATTTTAAAGAAATGGCAAATCATAAGTCGGCTATTAAGCGTATCAGATCAAACGACGCAAAACGCGTTCGTAACCGTTATAACTCAAAGACTGCGCGTACGGCCGTTAAAAAACTACGTGAGTCAACCGATAAAAAGGAAGTAAAAGAGCTTTTACCAAAAGTGTCGGCTATGGTTGATAAGCTAGCAAAACGTAACATTATCCACAAAAATAAAGCGGCTAATTTGAAGTCTAAAATCGCAAAAAAAGCAGCGAAATTAAAGTAATCTAAATCTTATTTAAAAGGGTGTAAGTCCTTATAAATCCGCTCTAAAGGCGGATTTTTTTTATTTTGTTAAAAAAACTTTCTTTTAATTGATATATTTTTCTACTTTTGTTCCACTTAGTATAAATTCACAAAAAAAACTAAAAAGATGAATTCAAATTTTTTACGTACAGTTGGTGCCGGTTTAGCCGTAGCCGTGGTATTATCAGGTTGCGACGGACTTGGTAAAATGTTAAAAAAGCAAAAGGACATTCAATATACTTTGACTCCTAGTCCAATTGAAATGATCGGGGACAGCGTTCAATTCAGCGTAAATGGAAAATTCAATCCTAAGTTGTTCGCTAAGAAAGTAACTTTAACTCTTACTCCAGTTATTAAATCTTCAAACGGAAACGAGAAGACCTTAAAACCATTGGTATTGGTGGGTGAAAAAGCTACAGGAAGTGGTCAAAAAATTGGCTATTCTTCAGGTGGAACTTTCAACTATACTTCAGAAAAATTCGGTTTCGAAACTCCAATGCGTAATGCTATTGTTGAACTTCGCGCTGAAGGAAGTGTAAAGAAAAAAGTAAAGAAATTTGATCCTGTTAAATTGGCAGACGGAACGTTAGCTACATCGCTTTTGGTTCGTAACGATGAGAAGCCAATGATGGGTAAAGATAATTTCCAAAAATCATATCCTGCAAATCAAACAACGCATATCTATTATTTGATCAATCAATCAAATGTTCGTCCTGGCGAAATGAAGTCAGACGAAATGAAGGCGTTCAACGATTTCGTAAAAATGAATATCAATTCAGTTTGGTACAAATTCAATGGTATCAATGTTTCAGCTTATGCTTCGCCAGACGGTGAAACTGATAAGAATGAGAACTTAGCGAAAGATCGTGCTAAGTCAGGTTCTAACGCTGTAATGAGTGAATTTGCTAAGAACAAGAACAAAGACAATACATTTGGTAAAACAAAAGAACAATACACAGTTGGTACAACTAAAGAAGACTGGGAAGGTTTTAAATCATTGATGGAAGCTTCTACAATGGCTGATAAAGATCTTATCTTACGTGTTCTTACTATGTACTCTGATGCTGATCAACGTCGCAAAGAGATCAAAAATCTTTCTAAGACTTATACTGAATTAGCTGACAAGATCCTTCCAAAATTACGTCGTTCAGAGGTAACTGTTATGGTTGATAAGATCTCTCGTAACGATGATCAAATCACTGCATTGATCAACACTACTCCTGATAGCTTATCATTAGAAGAGTTATTGTACGGTGCTAACTTAGTTACTGATGTAAATACAAAAGTTACAGTTTACCAAAATGCTGAGAAGCGTTTCGGTTCTGATTGGAGAACTTCAAACAACTTAGGTGGTGCATACTTAATGCAAAACAAATTAACTGAAGCTGAAGAAGCGTTTAACCGCGCTGATAAAGTAGCTAACGGTGCACCTGAAGTTGCAAACAACATGGGTATTATCCAAGCTAAAAAAGGTAACCGTGCTTTAGCAATGGAATTATACAAAAAAGCCGGTGGAGCTGCAGAAGCAAAATACAACATGGGTATCATCAATATCCGTGATGGTAAATATGCTGACGCTGTAAGTAACTTTGGTGATTTCAAAGGACATAACAAAGCTTTAGCTCAATTCTTATCTGGTAACGCTGGTGCTGTAAAAGAGACTATCGATGCTAGCAACGAGAAAGATCAAGCATATAGCTACTATTTGAAAGCTGTTTCTTACGCTCGTCAAAACAACACAGCTGAAGCTGAAAGCAACTTAAAAACTGCTATCGAAAAAGACGGTGCTTGGAAAGCGTATGCAAAAGATGATTGCGAATTCTTAAAAATGAAAGATAAAGTTCCTCAATAATCTTTAGAGATATTACTAAAAAACCCCGATCGAAAGACCGGGGTTTTTTGTTGTTGGACGGAACATCTTTTCTCGCCTTTATTTGAAGATGATATGGTCAATTGAGAATGCATCCCAAGCTGGCGGCACGCACAAAAGAAAAAGCAGCAGCAGCAAACGAGGTAAAACATACTTAGAATCCCACATCGGTGTATTCATTCCAAATCCAATAGCTGCAATAATTAGATTCAATCCTAATAAGAAAAGTGCTGTGTATTGAAAGAATCCCAAAATGAGCATGAATCCACATATAAGTTCAGTGAGCGAGGTAAACCACGAAGCCAATGCAATAAGGCCGGCGGGAATGTGTTTGTTGCTGAAAGAATTTTTGTACGCTTCTATCACACGAGGCATGCCTATATTGAATACTGCGTCATAACCCTGGAAGAAAAAAAGTACTCCTAATAGCACTCTGGCTATTAACACCGCCGCAGCTTCGTGGTATTGTCCTATATATTCCATAAATAAATTTTATAGGTCAAAGTTATGGCGCTAAAACGCGGCGCACCATGACTCGGCTCAGAAAGAAATATGATCTTTATCAGGATTTTTTGTAATTAAAAAAAAAGACGTATTTTTGCCCCTCCTAATTAAGACCATAGATCAACTTTTAGGAGGTCTAAAGTCTTGAAAATGAGCTGGTACCTTAGCTCAGTTGGTAGAGCAAAGGACTGAAAATCCTTGTGTCCCTGGTTCGATTCCTGGAGGTACCACGTAAAAAGCCCGATTTTTCGGGCTTTTTTTGTTTCCATAATGCAAAAAATTCACAAAGCACCAAATTGCCCTTGGGATTTGAGCTATCTTTAGGCCGCATGGCGCATTTGGCCCTAGATTTTGGTAATACCTGCATCAAAGCTGCAAGTTTTTCCGGCACTAAAATGCAGGAGATTCGAACCTTCAATTCCATTACTGAACTTTTGAAAGAGGAGAAATTCGTCCTAACTCATTCGCATGTGATCATTGGTTCTGTTACGGGCGAACACGGTCAGTTTTTGGATAAATATGAGAAGCTCTTGGCGGTTTCGTTGTTCACGCATAATACACTTACCCCTTTAAAAAATCTTTATCAAAGCAGTGCAACGCTTGGCTCTGATCGTTTGGCCGCGTCCATTGGGGCATTTGGACTTTATCCTAATTCGGATGTGTTGTGTATTGATTGCGGCACCTGCATTAAATACAATTTTGTGAATGCAAAAAATGAGTACCTGGGAGGAGCGATCTCGCCGGGAATTCAAATGCGTTTTAAAGCGCTCAACTCATTTACCAGCAAGTTGCCCTTGGTAGAGAAAGATGAGAACTACAACAAACTAATCGGGCAAAATACCAACGAATCCATTTTAAGCGGCGTTTTAATTGGGGCTCTTAAAGAAGTAGAGGGTATGATAGCAGAATACAAACAAAATTATCCACACATAAAAATTGTTATAACCGGTGGCGATGGTAACTTCTTTAGTAAACACTTGAAAAAAAATAGCATCTTTACGCACCCTAACCTGGTATTGGAAGGCTTGAATCACATATTGAATTTTACGCTTGACAAAAAGTAAATACATACTTACGCTTTTGATCTTGTGTAATGTTGCCATTGCGCAAATAAATACATTTAGTCCTTACTCACGTTTTGGTTTGGGTGAACTCAATCAAAACACCTTCGCGCATAACCAAGCCATGGGTGGAACTTGTATAGCGTTGAAACCTGATTCTTTGTTCCCGGTCATGATCAATACCGGGAATCCTGCTTCGTATTCTCTTATTAAATTCGCTACGTTCGAAGTAGGTGGAAATTTCAATACCTCTAATTTCACTAGCTCTTCTTCAGCGGCCGTAAAAAAATGGAGTACCAATTTTAATTATGGAACGCTTGGTTTCCCAATTCGTAGTCGCGGTGGTGCAGCCTTTGGAATTATGCCTTATACCAATGTTGGTTACAATATGCAAAGTAAAACTGCGGTGCCGAACGTTGGTGATGTGAGCTACAACTACGCCGGCGAAGGCGGATTCAATAAAGTGTTTTTGGGTTACGGAGTAGCACCACTCAAATCGAGCCTCGGAAAATTCAGAACACGGAATGCAAAGCGCGTGTTAGAAGGAAAGGGGATATCAAGAAGCTCTTATAAATTCAAAGAAACCATGCACGAGATGGCCAGCGACTTTAGCATTGGCTTTAATGCGAATTATATTTTTGGTTCTACAGTGAATTATGTAGATGTGCGTTATCCAAATTCACTAACCTATTACAATACCATTCGCGAACGAACATTACGCATTAATGATTTTACCGGGAATTTTGGTATTCAAACCGGATTTACTAAAGACAGTATTCGTGTGAGAAGAAAAGACACGAACAACGTTACTATTGGAAAATATAAACGGGTATTGAACGAAAAGATAAAATTTGTATTTGGTTACTACATGGCGCTAAATAATAATGTTAAAGCGCGTTACGATCTGGTTTCTTATAACTATTTCCTAAATGCTAATGGAAGTATTGTGCCAAAAGATACAGTTCTGAGATTCCTTGATCAGAATGGGAAGATCACTTTGCCACTGGAACAAGGATTCGGATTTGGAATTAAGAAAGGGGAGAAGTTGAATATTGTAATGGATTACGCTATTACCGATTGGAGTCATTTTAAAATGTTTGATTACGCTAATGAATTAAAGAACAATATGCGCGCCTCAATAGGTTTCAATTACGTGCCGGATAAATACGTGTTAGGAAAAGGGACTTATTTCAAACGTACACAATACCGCGCCGGCGCGTTTTATAATTCAGGATATCTGGATCTGAACAAAACCAATGTGACAACGTATGGTGTTAGCGCAGGTTTGAGTTTACCAATTGGAATTCGTAGCGGAACTGGATTGATGAATATTGGTGTTCAATACGGAACTACAGGAACACAAAACAATGGCTTGATCAAAGAGAATTTCATCCGCGTAAATTTTGGCTTTACATTTAACTCAACCTACCTCGAAGATCTTTGGTTCCGTAAATTCAAATACGACTAATTTGAAACAACTGGCCAAACATATTCTGTTCTATTCGGTCGTTGCTATTTTCTTTTATTCTTGCACAAACGATCTTAAGGACGTAATGGCGCTCCCAAAAAATCATTTAACGCCTTCGCGTACCGCTGATACCGTTTCTATTGTTTATACCGATAGCGCTTTATTGAAGGTGGTGATCAAAGCCAATCGTTTGGTTCAATTTGATAAAAACGTAACGGAACCATTTACGATCCTTTCAAAGGGAGTAAATGTGACATTCTTTGATGATGAAGAGAAGATCTCGAGTACCCTGAAGGCCCAATACGCTATTCATTACGAGATAACCGATCGAATGGAGGTAAGATACGCGGTAGAAGTTGTAAATGCGAAGGGGGAAAAACTGGAAACAGAAAAATTGACCTGGGATAAAGCCACGCATAGGATCTACACAAAAGAAATGGTGACGATCACCACGCCAACGCAAAAGATCATTGGGCGTGGACTTGAAAGCAACGAGGATTTTTCGCGATATTCAATTAAAAATATTGTAGCAACCATTCAATTACAAAGCGACGAGTTATAATGGAACAAAATGTATTTAAATTCTTAGAGCGTTTATGGCTCATTGGCGGTGCGGTTGGCATCCTTGGTTGTGTTTTCTTTTTGATACAGAAAGATAACGATAGCGCGCTTTTCTTTTTTGGATTCTTTATCCTTTCGTCGGTGATCTATTACGTACGCCGTAAACAAAGCAAAAAGCATCAGGAATATTTAGATCAGAAGAAACAAGGCAAGAATTGATTTTCTTGCCACGGTGACGCAAAGACACAGAGCTTCACTGAGAGTTTTCTCCGCGCAACTCTGAGTCGCCGTGACTCCGTGGCTATTCAGGCAAACAAAAAAGGCGGAAATAAATTCCGCCTCTCTTTTCAATTTGAAAATTAAAATTAGTCTCTGTTCCCGGTGAATCTTAAGATCATATAAAGTAATGAAGCAATCGATCCTAAGGCAGCCACAAAATACGTGTAAGCAGCCCAACGCAAAGCATCTTTCGCGTCATCATGTTCTTGTCCATAAGTAATTCCGGCACTGTCTAACCAAACCAAAGCTCTTCTGCTGGCATCAACCTCCACAGGTAAAGTTACAATGGTAAACAAGGTAATAGCCGACTGAAGAATAATGAACACCAACATTAGCGTATTACCCATGCTTGGCATACTATAGAATGCGAACGCCAAAGCGAACGATAAAATTCCCATTAAAGTAGAAGCAATTTGTACCGCAGGCACCATTTTACTTCTCATAGTTAACCAGGCATAAGACGTTGCGTGTTGCACGGCGTGTCCGCATTCGTGCGCGGCAACTGCAGCAGCAGCCACGTGGCGTCCATTATAAACGTCGTGACTTAAATTCACGGTTTTATCAGCGGGATTATAGTGGTCGGTTAATTGTCCCTGCACACTCACCACTTTCACATCATAGATCCCATTATCCTTCAACATTTTTTCGGCAACTTCCTTACCGCTAATACCACGCGTTAAGCGCTCTTGCGAGTACTTCGCAAATTTTGATTTTAAACGAGAACTAACCAATAGGCCAATAAGCATAAAAATGCCTGTGATCACCATTAGTCCCATATCATACATCATCATAGTTTTATAGTTTACATACTGGGTATCAAATGGAATACCAAGTACCAATTCATGACAAAATTACTTAATATGGCCTATAAACACCGCCAAAGGCGTCTTAATTATGCTTAAAAATTAACAAAACAAGGCTAAAAAGTATGCACCAAACAGGGAAGATCGCGTTTATTATAAGGGTAAATTTAAAGGATCTCATGAGCAAACCATTGATACTCGTTACCAACGATGATGGCGTTTTTTCGCCCGGAATAAAACACTTAACGAGTGTTGCAAAACAATTTGGCGAAGTAGTGGTGTTGGCGCCCGATAAACCGCAAAGTGGAATGGGGCATGCCATCACTATCAATTCAACCTTGCGGTTAGAGAAAACAAATTTTCATGGTGTTGCAACTGAGATGGCTTGTTCGGGAACTCCGGTGGATTGCGTGAAGATGGCCGTAAATAATATTTTGAAAAAACGTCCTGATCTTGTGCTTAGCGGAATCAATCATGGAAGCAATAGCTCCATCAACGTTATTTACAGCGGAACCATGAGCGCAGCAATTGAAGGCGCCTTAGAGGGATCGCCAAGTATTGGATTCAGTTTATGCGATTATGCTTTGGAAGCGGATTTTAATGCAGCCACAAAATTCATCAAACAAATAATTGAACACGCGCTTAACAAGAAAATGCCTAAGGGCGTTTGTTACAATGTAAATATTCCAAAGTTACGCGAAGATGATATCAAGGGAATTAAATTTGTGAGACAAGCGAAAGCAAATTGGGTAGAGCGCTTTGACGAACGTAAAGATCCTTACGGAAGAAATTACTATTGGCTCACAGGGGAATTTGTGAACTTTGAACCGGAAGCTACCGATACCGATGAGTGGGCTTTGGCAAATGGATATATTTCGGTAGTACCAACGCAAGCGGATCTTACCGCGCACGCGTATTTGAAAGAAGTAAAAGAATGGAAGTAAATAAATTTGAGAAATTCAACAACATGTGGATCGGGATGGCTCTTGGATTAGCTTCTCCCTGGATCATATGGGGAATTTACTGGTTGATCTTTCAACGCGATGTAAATATTCCGAAGGATAATGTACGCTACGTATTGAACCAGGAATTATTGATCAATGTATTTAAGATCAGTTGCGGAATAGACCTGTTGTGGTTCTATTTGAGTATGAATCGAAAATTGATAGAATTTTCAAAAGGAATTATCTGGAGTGTGATGATCTACGCCCTGATATTGGGTTATATGACATTTTTTTAAGCGTGAAACTATTCTTCATAGCGGGCGAGCCAAGTGGTGATCTGCATGCAAGCAATTGCATGAAAGAATTATTACGTTTGGATAGTTCCATTCAATTTAATTTTACGGGTGGTCCGCTTATGGAAGCGGTTGCTAAAACAAAACCAGTGATCCATATTGGGGAAATGGCCTTTATGGGATTTGTGGATGTGTTGAAGAATATAAGAACCATTAAGGCGAATTTTAAGAAAGTAAAAGATGCTATCCTTGACTATAAACCGGATGCATTGGTGTTAGTAGATTATCCCGGATTTAATTTACGCATGGCCAAATGGGCGGCCGAACATAAGATCAATGTGTATTACTACATTTCCCCAACGGTTTGGGCCTGGAAAGAGAATAGGGTGGAGATCATTCGTAAGTTCACTAAAAAATTATTTGTGATACTTCCCTTCGAAAAGCCGTTTTACGCCAAGCATAACATCGATGTGGAATTTGTTGGACATCCTTTATTAGACGCGATAGAAGAAAAGAAAAAAACATTTGCGAGTAAAGAGAATTTCATTGGGAATAATAAACTTTCAGATAAACCCATCATTGCGGTGTTGCCCGGAAGCAGAAAACAGGAAATTGAACGCATGATGCAAATTATGCTGAATGTGAAAGATGATTTTGCGGGCTATCAATTTGTGATAGGCGCTTCCAATAATTTATCAAAGGATTATTATAAGGGGTTGGAACAAAAGGGAATTCGCGTAGTGTTTGATCAAACATATGAACTGATGACCTATGCGACCGCGGGAATTATTAAATCAGGAACTTCCACCCTGGAGAGCGCCCTCTATAATTTACCGCAAGTGGTTTGCTATAAAGCCGGAGGCTTGTCGTTTGCTATTGCCAAGCAATTGGTGGATATCAAATATATTTCTTTGGTGAATCTTATTTTGGATAAACCGGCGGTGAAAGAACTAGTGCAGCAAGATCTTACTTCCGAAAATATAAAAACGGAACTAGATCTTATTTTAAATAACACGAAGCATCGTCAGGCTATTTTAAATGACTACGCGTCACTATATGATCAATTGGGCGGTTTAGGTGCTTCCAAACGATTGGCAGAACAATTATTAAAATACTTAAAACTGAACTAATGTTGAGGCGGATGTATAAGAGATTGTTTTTTGTGGAGCTGGCCTTGGTCGCGTTCATGTGTACTTCATTCTTTATTCCTACCGAAACCATTATGGTGAGGATCTATACGCATTTGAAAGTGGTTTCAAATTACGTGTATATCAATGCGGGAACGTATAGGGTAGTGGCCGACGGGAATTTTGTTTCGGAAAGCAGTGGGGAATTAAATTACAAACTCATTTACAAGAACGACAGCGTTGAACTTAGTTGTGGCGATAAAAGGATTGGTCAGTACAAATACATCAAGTTCGTTGCAGAAAACAATAATCCTTTAGCAGAACTGAAGATCAAATTGATCAATCCCGATCGTAAGCCACGGGTCTATCCTCAAAACATGATCTTCTCAACCTTTGAAGGAAATTTGAAGATCATTAACGACGTTGAGGTAGATAAGTACGTAGCTGGCGTTACGGAAGCGGAAACCGGTACACGCTGGAACCAGGAATTTTATAAAGTACAAGGAGTGTTGGCACGCACATTTGCCCTGGCGCACATCAACAAACACGTGCTCGAGGGATTTAGTTTATGCGACCAGGTGCATTGCCAGGTTTACTATGGAAAACCAAGGGATGGAAGTATTGCAACAGCGATTGAGGCCACAAAAGGTCAGGTGGTGGTAGATGAAACGCTGAACCTAATCATTGCAGCCTTCCATAGCAATAGCGGTGGACAAACCGCCAACAGCGAAGATGTGTGGGGTGCTAAAACAACATATTTGCGAAGCATAAACGATAGTTTCAGTATCAAAATGCCAAACTCCAATTGGCAGCGGAAAATGCTTACGGAAGATTGGCTAACGTATTTGCGCTTGAAGCACGGCTATCCAACCAGTGATCCTTTGGCTCGCGATATTGCGCTTAACTTTAAACAAGAGGAAAGAAAGACCAATTTGGAGTGCAGCAATGTAAAAGTGCCTTTGAAATTGGTTCGCCAGGATCTTCAGTTGAAATCAACCTTCTTTAGTATAAAGCCATTGAATAATGATTCTGTTCTGTTTACCGGGCGCGGTTATGGCCATGGCTTAGGGATGTGTCAGGAAGGCGCTATGCGTATGAGTAAGCAGGGTTACTCTTACGAGCAGATCTTACATTTTTACTACAAGAACATCCAGATCATTGATATGAAGAAGTTAAGCTTCTTTAAAGATGAGTGATCTTCACAGCTATTAGATCTTGAATTAGTGCAAATAAAAACGGGACACCTTTTGGATGTCCCGCTTTTGTTGTGTTTGATCTATTATTTCAAGTGTTTTGAAATGTGTTTAGCCATTTCAAACATTGATACTTGGTTTTTTCCACCGAAGATCGCTTTCAATTTGTCGTCAGCGTTGATCATACGACGGTTTTTGTTGTCTTGTAATTTGTGAGCTTTGATGTAGTTCCACATCTTTTTCACCACTTGACTACGTGGAATTGGATTGTTACCTACAACTGCACCTAAGATAGAGCTTGGTTGGTAAGGTTGTAACAATGCAGGATTTGGCTTACGCTTAGCGCCTGATTTTTTAGCTTTCTTAGCTGGTTTCTTTGCAGCTTTCTTAGCCGCTTTTTTTGGAGCTGATTTTTTTGCTCCTTTTTTAGCAACTTTCTTAGCTGCTTTCTTTGCTTTTTTTGCCATAATTTGGTTTTTTAGTTATGAGAACTATTTTTATTTGAAGCAAATATATGCGATTTGTTATTACAAAACCAAATAACAACAAAAAACTTTATTAACTAAAATCGACGTTTTCAACTATTTTGCCCTTGGGAAGCATCAATTTTACCCAAGTAAAACACATCAAAAAACACGT
This sequence comes from Bacteroidia bacterium, assembly GCA_044229315.1. Lineage (GTDB taxonomy): Bacteria > Bacteroidota > Bacteroidia > B-17B0 > Aurantibacillaceae > Aurantibacillus. The sequence continues at coordinate 153,258 of JBGATG010000005.1, read as the reverse complement.
TTTCCCAAGGGGAAATCATAAAAAAAGCGTCATCAACAAGAAATTAACGACGCTGTTCAAAAGGGCAAAAATATTTTTTAAAAGCTTATTCTAAGGCAATTTTCACTGTTTCTCGTGTTTTTCCTTGGGTAACTACTACTATATATATGCCTTTAGGTACATCAACAAGGTTGAGTTTGGTGTTCAAACTCTCAATTTTCCCTTGGTAAATGGTCTTTCCAACCATGTCAAATACTTCAACCTTCCCTGTGTTTTCTTTGGTTTCCAAGGTAAAAATGCCTTTGCCCGGATTAGGATATACTATTAATGTATTTTCTTTAAAGGCGTTTTCCTTGAGGCCAACAACGGTTTTATAATAGGTATATGTACTATCTCCATAGCCCGGACCATAAATAGAACGGTTAACGGTACAGTAATTAAAGTTGTTCGCGTCATATTTCCATGAATCACTGAATACCTGTAGCCATGCATTGTTGTTCCAGCTAAAGTATTTATAGGTCAACTGATCGCCATGTGCATTGTAGGTGTGTACATATTTGGCCCAGTTGCCATAACTTGTACCGCCCCAGGTGTAGTGAATGGACTGCAATTCTTTGTGCGTTGGCGTAAACGTATACGTATATATGTCATCATTTATCCAGGTGTTTCCATCCCAATACTGCCATTCTTCCCTAACAATGTCGTGATTGGTGCATGTAAAGGTTGCCTGAGCATCGTTTTCCCATGTGTTGTTATTCCAAACCTGGCCAAAGAAATCCACCGGATCGTTTCCAAGGTCATAGTTAATGATCTGTTTTGTACTATTTACCCACGCACTTCCATTCCATGTTTGTTCGGTATAACTTGTAACCGCCCCCGCGCCATTATAGGCATAAGTATCTTTATGACTATTGACCCAGGTCGAATTCGTCCAGGTTTGAACAGTTGTGGTTAAATTATTATGACTGGCATCATACGTAAAAATAGTTTTCTCAAAATCTTGCCAGGCGTTGTTGGTCCATACTTGATGAAGTTCCAGGCTTAGATCTTGTCCGGAGTTATAGGTATACATATAATGCCATTGTCCTGTCCAAGTGTTACCGGGACCATTAAAGAATGCACGGTCTATGATTTTGTTCGCTGCATTATAGGTCCACGTTTGTTTATTGCCATTTTCCCAAGTGCTACCATTCCAGTGATAGCTGCTAGTACTGGTTAAGTTGTTATTATTGTCGTAGGTGTAATCCTCTTTGAAGGAATTGCTCCAGGGAGTTCCGCCCATCTCAACCCTGCTGGTCAAACGGTCATTGGAATCATATGTGAAAAGGTCTCTTTTCTTATACGGATTAGCGTCCCAGTTTAATTGATTAGGATTCCATTGCCAAAATAAGGTGCTGTCCACATGCTGTACCGTGGCGGTAGTTTTTGCAAGCGGTAGAGACTGCTCATCGCGCTGGTCTTTTAAGATCTTGTAAATACGCGTCTCGGAAAAAGGTTTCTGGGAAAGTAGAACTGGTCCCATTGAACAAAGGACTAACGTGATTGCTTTTTTCATGTGAATGAATTTATAACGAATTTAATAAAATTAGCACTATCTAACACGGGCATATAACGCATTTTAAATACCTTTGTTGTGCATTGCGCCATGTTTGCCATTATCGACATAGAAACATGCGGAGGAAAGTATGAGTTCAGGAAAGGCAGGATCACTGAAATTTGCATTCTTTTACACGACGGTTTACAGGTAACTGATAAATTCACTACACTCATTGATCCGGAGTGTAACATCAGTCCGTATTTCACCAACATTACAGGTATCACCAACGATATGGTGGCGGGTAAGCCAAAGTTCCACGAGATCGCGCAAAAGGTATGGGAAATGACCGAGAACCGAATTTTCGTAGCGCACAACGTGGGATTTGATTATGGCTTTATTCGCGATGAATTTGCATCTCTCGGCGCAAAATACCGAAGAGAAACGCTTTGTACCGTACGCCTAAGCCGAAAGTTAATTCCCGGCAAAATATCCTATAGCCTCGGAACTTTATGTTCTTCCCTTGGTATTGAGAACGAAGCGCGACATAGGGCAGAAGGCGATGCCGTGGCAACCGCTAAATTGTTTGATCTCTTAATGCAGCTTAAATCCATGAATCCCCAATATAAAAATCAAGGAGTGGAGGAGCTCATGACGCGCCGCATTGATAAAATGAAGAAATACATTCTCGATAAATTGCCTGAGGAATGTGGGGTGTATTATTTTAAGAACCGGAAAGAGGAGATCATTTACATTGGGAAAAGTATTAATGTGTATCACCGGGCCTTAGGGCATTTCAATAGCAAAGAACAAAAAGGGCAAAAAATGCTGAACGAATTGTTCAATGTGGATTTTGTTCCTGCCGGAAGTGAGTTGATAGCCTTATTAATGGAAGCTGAAGAAATAAAGAAACATAAGCCAAAATATAACCGCGCACGCAAGGCTCACCAATTCACGCATTGTATTGATTGGTTCAAGAATCCCGAAGGTATCATCAATTTTAAGATCGTGGAATATGAAGAGGCCGACAATGCCCTGTGTTCATTTACCGGATATGCAAGCGCCCGAGAAAAATTAGAATCTTGGATGGATGAACATATCTTATGTATGCGCTATAGTGGCTTGGCCGGCGAAGATTCGGTTTGCTTCAATCATCAGATCAAAAAATGTAATGGAATTTGCAATGGGGAAGAGGAAGCAGAAGATTACAATAAACGCGCCAAGGAAATTTTAGAAGATTACATTTATGCCGAACCCAATTTTGTACTTATCGATCGCGGACGTGATCACGACGAACGTTCGATGATCTTGATTGAAAATGGGAAGTTTGCCGGCTATGGATATATTACGGAATCTGATTCCTTTAGTAATGTGGAAGAAGCCAGGAACTATATTAAAACGGTGAATTACTATCCTGACGCCGACGATCTTATTCGTGGATGGTTAAAGCGAAATAATGTGAAGAAGATCGTTCTCAAGAAGCCAAAGCAACCGTTGTACGATTAAATTTTTGTAATTTTAAAGTATGAGCGATAAACTGCCCCGCAGGAATTTTATTTCCCGCATTTCATTAGCCTTAACATCTGCGTTCGCTTTGCCTATGGCGGGCGCGGCAAAAAAATTAACCGAAACTATGTCAACAGATCCTATTATTAAAACAAAAGCCCTGGGTTTCCAGTGGGAAACGTCCGATCCATTCTTATTTTGCGTGCATCACGAAGATAATTTCCCTGTGGGAAACGACCTAATGGGGCCTTCGGTTGAATATTTAAAAGGTCGCCACATGGGCGATGATTTTATTATTAAAGATGGATTTAGAATGTATCACGGAAAAACGGTTCCCGGTTTTCCGGGCCATCCACACAGAGGTTTTGAAACGGTAACTGTGGTGCGGAAAGGAATTGTGGATCATGCGGATTCTATGGGCGCTTCGGGAAGGTATGGAAATGGCGACGTACAATGGATGACCGCCGGAAAAGGTGTACAACATTCAGAAATGTTCCCATTGATCAGTAAAGAAAAAGAAAACCCTATGGAACTTTTCCAGATCTGGCTGAATCTTCCTAAGAAAAATAAAATGGTGCAGCCCTACTTTAAAATGCTTTGGAAGGAGAATATTTCTAATTACAAACATACCGATGCCAAAGGGAAAACTACCGTAGTGGAAGTTATTGCCGGACAAATTGAAGATCATAAAGCGCCTTCGCCTCCGCCTGATTCATGGGCGGCGGATGCAAAAAATGAAGTGGCTATTTGGAATATTAAAATGAGTGCGGGTGCCACATGGACATTGCCAAAAGCTTCGGTGGGAATAAACCGAACAATTTACCATTACGAAGGCGAGAAATTGAATGTGTCGGGCACAGAATTACCAAAGTATAATGCGGCGGAGTTACTGGCGCATGTAGAAACTACATTAACTGCCGGCGATGATGGTGCAAGTATTTTAGTATTGCAAGGAAAGCCAATTGGCGAACCGGTAATTCAGTACGGACCATTTGTAATGAATACCAAAGAAGAAATTAACCAGGCTTTTGAAGATTATCACAAAGACCAATTTGGTGGTTGGCCTTGGCCAAAATACGACCAGGTGCATGCGCGTGAGAAGAAACGTTTTGCAAAACATGCCGATGGAAAAGAGGAGATCAAAACAAGTTAATATGAGAATTCTGTTTTTGATCCCTTTCTTGTTTCTTTCATTGTGGTTTAATGCCCAATCAAAATTGGCTAAGAAATTAATTGGCACCTGGGTGTGGGTAGAAACTTCCGGAGGATTTGCCGGAACAGTTACAACGCCGGTATCCGAAAATAAAGAAATAAAGATCCAGTTTACGGCCAAAGGTATTCACACTGAACTAGAGAATGAGAAAATTGTTTATTCGCGGCCATACAGAGTAGAAAAAGCCCCTTGGCCTAAAGGAGAAATGACCGAGTTCATAGTTCACGGTTCTAAAAAAGATCAACGCCAGCAAAAGCAATCCGAATATTTTGAATTTAGAGGAAGGGATACCTTGGTGCTGAGTCCAAATTGTGCCGACTGTTTTACCAGGGTTTTTGTGCGCAAGAAAAAATGAGAACGCTCCAAACCCCGCGTTTGATCATGCGCGAATTCACCAAAGAGGATGCTGCTTTTATTCAAGAGCTATTGAATACCGAAGATTGGATAAAGTACATTGGTCAGAGGAATATACATAGCGAAAAAGACGCGATAGAATTTATTGAAGGGAGACTAAGACGCGGTTATGCCGAGCATGGTTTTGGTTTTTTTTGCGTGGAATTAAAGAGCACTGGAGAAAAAATGGGAATGTGTGGTTTGGTAAAGCGGGAAGGATTAGAAAATGTTGATCTTGGTTTTGCTTTCTTGCCACGTTACGCCGGAAAAGGTTATGCTTTTGAGGGCTCGCAAAGTGTTATTGAATTTGCAAAAACAGATTTTGAAATGAAAACGTTAGATGCCATCACCTTGTTCATCAATAAAAATTCAATTGGTTTGTTAGAGCGCTTAGGTTTTCATTTCGAACGCAATGTTGTATTGGAAGAAGAAGAGTTGATGTTGTTTAGGAAAACCTTGTAATTCCATTCGGTCCCGTAGGGACCAAACATCTCAGGAAAAAATATACAAAGACAAACGTGGCCACGTAGGGGCCGAACATTTTTATCTTCAACGAAGAGTCCCTTTAGGGACTCCATGTGGTAATACCATAACGAAAGCGCGACAGGAACCCCTTTAGGGATGATCATGTTGAACTACCACTTTTTTTCTTTACTTTGTAAGATGAGCACGAGCATCCTCGAAATAAAAAACCTAACTAACAAGCAATTTGTTGAACAATACGCCAAACCCGGATGCATAGGTTTGGTAGGCGCTGATACACCTATTGATAATTCTATTAAAAAGGCACAGAAATTGATTACCAAGGACGGTAAGGCTAGTTTGTGGTCGCACGCCTTCTTGTTCAGTGGCACAAGACTCGACGGACACATGTGGATCATTGAATCTGATCTCGAATTTCATCGCAAGCAAATTAAGCTTGGCGTTCAGGAGAATCGTGCTGATAAATATTTCGACGATAAATTATTTCCCAATATGGCGGTACTCGATTTTGGATTGAGTGAAGATCTGCAAAAGAAGATCATTACCGAAGGATTGAACCTCGTTTGCGGCAATACTAAGTATTCTATTCGAGAAGTGTTTGGAGCTTTGTTTACATTAAAAGACAAAGAGAAGCGAAAGAAAGATAATGTCCTTGCCCAGGATAATTCTTTATTTTGTTCCGCTATGGTTCAGCATTGCTACTCTACAATTGATGTAGTTTTTAATAAAGAGGTTTCTTTAAAGCACTTAACTCCTGAAGATATTTCGGCAAATCTTCACGAGCATAAGCAGTTTAGGCTTGTAAGGTGAAATGGAATGTTGAGGAACTTTATCTAGTGGCGCCAAGCCGCTGTTAGGTGCTGCCAGTCACACACAGTTTACTTGTCTAGGTAAATTGTCACGGCTGTATTTTCTTTCGAAAATTTGTCGCGTTGTTTTAAAATAGTTACTTTATTTTTTTTAAGTCTTACAAATTTATTTTTTGTCCTTATTGATTTAATTGGTCTGTCGAAGGCTAGTTCGATTTGATGATGACAGCATGACTTGTCATTGGCGTCAACGAATGCTTGTCCATAACCGTCGGTAAAAGTTAGCGAGTCACCGGAATATTGAAATTTGAAATAATTCTTATTGAAATATGGACTTAGATAATTACCTAAGGAGTCTATGTTTAGTATTGTGAACTGTGTACTTTTCTTTGTCGATATATAGTTTTTAATAACGGAAGATTTATAAAATGAAGCGGAGTCGTCCGAGACTTTAACTAAAGCTGAATGGTCAGAGCGAATAGTAATGAACTGTCCTGTCGTGCAATTTGTCAGGAAAGCAATGGTCGTTAAGAGCGAAAATATTTGTCGATATGAAAATGTCATGTCTGTCTGTCTGGTTGCGCCTAACGTATGGCCGCCTGGCGTAGTTGGGTTTTCGAAGCACCATCTTTCCCAAGCTTCCATGTTTATTTAAAGATACAAATGTTTATTAGCGAGAGCAAATTAAATTTCCCGAAGGGACCTTGTTAATTGCTCCGAGCGATGAGATACATCCGCCCAATTACGCCAGACGGCTGGTTATAGGCTGCCCTTATTGTCAGGTTATTTCATTTTGTTAAACATATAGCGACTTATTTTCCATTGTCCGCTTATTTTTTGAAGTACAAAAAGTTCTCTGTTTTCTTCTGGAACTGTTTGGCCGTTGGCATGAATTAATGTTGTTCCTTTAGAAGTTGTCCGCGCAAAAGCATAGTCGCCATTAATTACTATCTCGTCAATAAAAAAATCGATTTTTAGTTGAATGGTTTTAAATACGAACTCGTAAGATGCTTTAACCTGTTCTTGTCCAATTGCCGATGGCGCATTTGATGGCATAAATACACCGTCTGCGGTATAAAGCGGTAATACTTTATTTACGTCCGATACGTTTAAAGCGTCACGGTAGGAGAAAAGTAATTTCTCGATAGCTGTTTTCTCTGTGGTCTGTTCCATTTTTGTTTGATTTGTATTGTTTGAATTATTTTCTGTTTGATTTTGACAAGCAACTAAAGATGTTAGAAGCATTGCGCTGAAGATTATTTTTTTCATTTTTAAAGTCAATTATTCGTTTGTTAGTTTGCTTTTGGCTTCTATAAGTGTTACCGTTTTGCCTAATGGCCCAAATTGATGCAAGTCACCAAATACTTCAATTCGGATGGCTGTGTCTAAACCACCAACATGAAGTGGATCGAATCCACTATTGGTTATTAATTCCTCGATTTTATTGTTGCTGTTAGTGTTGTCAGATGAATAGAACAAAACTTTTCGTTCTGTTTGTGCAAATGCATCGCTTAATAATGTTCCCGCTCCCAACGTACCAAAGGCTTTAACTAGTTTAGCACTTTTAGGAATGAATTCATGCAAAATATTCGCAGCCGATTCATTTTCCCCAATGATTTTTTTGAAGCCACCATTTCCATTAGGCGCAATTGGATTAGAAACGTCTATTATGATTTTCCCGTCTAATTCAACCGAATAAGTTTTGAAAAAATCTTTCAAAGCACCAAAGGAGATGGCTGGAATAATAACGTCTGCTTCCTTAATCGCATCAATGGTTTCTTTAGCGGTTGCCAAACTGCCTAACTCATTGGCAAAGGCTTTAGACTTTTCTATTTCTCGTGAAGCAAGAATTACCGGATGCTTGCCTTTAGTTAAATTGTTGGCGACTGCCTTGCCAATATTGCCTAAGCCAATAATGGCAACTTTTGTTTTAGGTGTTGAATTGTTCATCGTATTATGGTTAAAAATTGTATGTCAATATTGACACAACAAAGATGCGATGAACGAACAGCTAACGCCTATAAGCTTGTTTAAGAAATAGTCTTAATGTAGATTAAGGGTACGTTACTTTACGCTTCTCTCATTCCTTATTTTGCTAAGGAATTCAGGGGTAACGCCAAGATAAGATGCAATTTGCGTATTAGGCAATCGATTGGCTAGATTAGGATATTGTTCCAAGAAACTTTCATACCGTTCATAAGCTGTCGTACTGAACGTTTGAAGAAGTCGGTTTTGAAGTTCAATATATTTGTCTTCAATGATCACACGGAAGTTTCTGTCAAACTTTGGATAATTCGTGTATAAATACCAAAGATCACCTTTAGAAATTTGAAGGATAGTAGAAGGCTCAATAGCTTCAATAAATAATTTTGATGGTCGCTCTTTGTGCAAACTGTCTATGTCGGTTATCCAGTCGTCCTCTGCAGTAAATACTAGATTATGCTCGGCACCTGAATTGTCAACGCCATACATTTTAAAACAACCTTCTAGTACATAAGTGAAATACTTACAAATGTCACCCTCTTGCAAAATAAATTGCTTGCGTTTTATTTTACGTTCTGTCAAGCGACTTGTTAAGGCTTCTTTTTCGTTGTCGCCCAATGGAAGGTACTTGTCAAAATGTCTAATGATATTTTCCATCTATTACTTTTTCTCTGTCGTCTGTAAGGGTTGCCTATAACGTAGCGCAGGCAAGCGCAGGCGGGTTTTTGAAACACCATCTTCCTTTTACCTACAAAAGGTTATTTAAAGATACTTAGGTTTTTAGTGAGCCGCAAATTATTTTCACGAAGTGGCCTTAATCTTGCGCGCGAACGATGACCGATTCAGCCCGCTGGCCACTAGGTGCTGTTAGCAGGTCGTAACCGCCACGCAGGTACGTCTCGCTTACGTGTCCGCCGTTAATTAGGAATCATTTCATTACGAGTTCTAAGCCAATTTTGTATTGTTTTTTGTCGATATAAACTAGTCCGCGTAACAGTCTTGTTTTTGTAGATTTTTTTGCGAGCTCTTTGAACTCGGGATAGTCAGCGAGTTTTGAAATCAGGTCTGCGAAGTCTTTAAAGTTTGTCTTAGTTGAGTCAAAGACAGTAAAGCGTTTTAGACAAACACCTTTTTTATTGTCTAGAATGAAATTAAACTCAGCACTAGCATTAAGTTTTTTGCCGCTCGAGTTTTTATTTAACCATTTTGTTATTTCGTCGTCTGTGCTTTTTATGTCAGTGTTAAGTACGTCGTCGAGTCTTGAGTCCTTAACGGTGTCGCACTGAGAAAACAGAACGGTCTTTTTTTTCGTCTGTCCGTGAGAAGTCAGCGAGGCCAAGATTGCGATTGTCAGGATGAATATTTGTCTGGATGTCATGTCGCGGTTATGCCTGCTAACGTAGCGCAGGCAAGCGCAGGCGGGTTTTTGAAACACCATCTTCGTTTTACCTACAACGTTTCTTTAAAGATACAAAAGTTTATTTACGCAGTCAACCCGCTTGCGTTTGCCTGGGTGTTATAGTTTAGTTGTGGCCACCCAGGTGCGTCTAGGTGCGGTTGCCCGAATCGTGCGTTGGATTCTACAGCGGCGGGCAACATTGCTGATCAACGTTAATTAGTCTACGAATAAATTTTTCACGACGAAGTCTTGCGAGCGGGTTTGGGTGAGCGTGAGTGTGGTGGGTGTGCTGCGGAAATAATTTTTACGCTGGTGGATGAGCGTTTTGTGAGCACAGTGCGTAAGTAAAAATTATTTAAGGTGCGTGGGCCGTGTTTCGGTTTACTCTGCGCCACAATTAACTATAACGTTTTGCAGCTTGGTGCCGGCGGGCTTTTGAAACATCACCTGTCCCAACCACAAATGTTTATTTAAAGATACTTAGTTTATTAGTGAGCCGCAAACTATTTTCACGAAGTGGCCTTATTTTTGCGCGCGAACGATGACCGAGTCTGCCCGCTGGCGCTAAGCTTTGCTGTTAGGTGCTGTTGTTAATTTCGTCAATAATTTATGCAATTTTCTCTTGTGATTTCCGTCCACTTGTCGCTTGAACGTCGGAATAAATGAACGCACTCACCGCCATAAGCGATTTGTTCGTCTGGTAGTTGCATATACATTCTTACTATCGCATTTTCCCCTTTGTCGTCAATTATTGGAGCAGAAATGCAATATAAATAGTTTTGTTTTTTAGAAGTCGAATTAATTTTCAGAAGGCTGTCGGAAGATATTAAGACAATGTCCCCGAGTCTGGATTTGTCCCAGTTGAATGGTTTAACATGTTTGTTTAGCAAATTAATAAGGTCTTTTTCGGGAATAAATTCTTTGCAGTTTTGAATGAACTCTTGTTTTGCGGAGTTGTCTTGGAAGTATAGTGGATAAGCGCTATCACTTAAGAATTTAATTTTGAAGTCCGTCTTAATGTCGTTGATTAGCTCATAAGGAACGTTGTCTTGATTTTGGCAAGATAACAAAACTAGAAAAGTCCAAGGTAATATATACTTTAAGTTCTTCGTCATACAATTGCACCTAACGTTTTGCAGCTTGGCGCCGGCGGGCTTTTGAAACATCACCTGTCCCAACCTACAAATGTTTATTTAAAGATACTTAGTTTATTAGTGAGCCGCAAACTATTTTCACGAAGTGGCCTTATTTTTGCGCGCGAACGATGACCGAGTCTGCCCGCTGGCGCTAAGCTTTGCTGTTAGGTGCTGCCGTGTTTGTCACGCTTTAGGTTCCCAAGTGTCTGCAAATTTCTTCCAGTCTTTCCACTCTTTTTTTAATGTGTCGAGAAGGATTTTACCACCAATTGAAATGGTATTTTCGTGCGAACAATAAATTACCCAATCAACGTTGTCGTTGCAGTAATATGTTTCACTATTAGTAATCTCAATTTCGTCAACATTTATTTTTGTGTCGTCGGTCGATTCATTGATTTCATTTATTTTGTTTTCACCGATTTGCTTAACCAAGTCGAATAATTTTTTGTCGCCAAAATTTGTTTTAAAAGTGTCGATTTCAAAATACTCCATATTGTCTGGTTTGGTGTCGCCAAGCAATGGATACCAATACCCAGATGCACCAAACTTTTCAAGCAAGAGTTTTCTTGTCGTTTCGTCTATGAATCGATCTGGAAGTAATTTGTCAAGTATATTTAAAAGTCCCATTGAAATGATTTTTGCAGTCTGTCGTCTGTCGTCACACGGTTGCACCTAACGTTCAGCCGCCTTGCCCCAGTGCGGCTTTTGGAACACTAATGCTTTTTAACCTACTAAAGGGTTTTTAAAGATACAAAACTTTCTTTAACCTCTCCCGCCGCATTGGGCAAGACGGCCGGTTAGTAGCTGTGCACCCCACACAGTTTTCACACAGTTAAGTGTCTGCGGATATTATTTTTTTCCGAAGTCTTGTCTACGTACTGCCCAACGGGCCCTGTTTTTAGTTTTTTTCTGTGCGTAAGCTGTTCTAATTTAGCACCTCTAGCATGGGGCGGAGAAAAACACAAGCTTATGTGCCACTAAATAAAAATTTTCTTCCTTGATCTAAAGTGGCACATGTGCTTGGGTTTTGTGCGTTGGCTTACACACAGGTCTACGGTTACTGGTTTACTTGGATCAGAACTTGTAGTTATAACCTATTCGTATTACCTGCGTTTCATAATAGTCTGTACTAACATATTTGAAACCGTCTCCCTGAATGTTCCTTCTAATTCGCATAGTGTTTAAAAGATCTGTTGCATTTAAGAACAATTCACTTTTTCCTTTTTGGATTGCCTTCTTCATTCCAATATCCAAAGAAAAACGTTCTCCGATCTCGCCTTGAGGAATAATATCAGGGGCTAAATAGATAGCTGTTAATTGCACGTCAAAACTCTTTGGCAATTTAAATGTACAATTGAGTTTAGCGTTGCCCGAATAAATTTCCTGAGCGGACGCGGTGAACGTATTTGTTACAGGATAAAGATTAGTAACTGAAAAAGCGTCAATGCGATTATTATAGGCGTTCAAATTGAAATTCATTAAAAACCATTTTGCTATAGTTTGAGAAAGTACAATTTCAATTCCGGTATTATAACTGCGTCCTGCATTTTGCATGATATTATAAATGAGCTTAGTGCTATCTGTGCTTCCAATACGGGTAATTGTAGCATCGGCTAAACGGTGGTAAGCAGCAGAATAGAAATAACCCTTTTGCCAACTTGTTTTATAACCTAACTCAAAGAGATTTGTAAATTGGGGACCAAGGGCGGGATTACCAATTTTGATGATCTCTGCATCGTCGTACTTCGGGAAAATGCGAATATCAACTTCGTTAGGTCTGTCAACCCTGCGGTTATAGAAAACGGAGATCTTGTTCTTATCGTTTATTTTGAAAGCTAAACGAACATTGGGGAATGGTTGAGTGTAACTATATCCATTGCTTTTATAAGTATTATGATTGGGATTAACTTTGTATTTGAGATCAACGTACTCAATGCGAATTCCTGCTTCCAATTCAAACTTTTTGTTTTCTAGAACATAGTTGCTGTATAAAGCAGGAATTGTTTCGTCGTAGGTTGCCTCACCACCTGCCATTGTATCTAAAGGAGAATTTAAACCCGGAATGAATTTCATGTTCGTTGGAATAACTCTTCTTCTGAATTTAAGGCCACCTTCGATACGGCCGTATTTTAATGGACGAACATAATCAATATTTAAATCGCCCACATGTTCATCAGAGATTAATTTAAAAGCATCATGACCTGTGAACGTTGGTAAAATATTATCGAAGAAATATTTTTCATCTTCGCGATGGAATGTATAATTAAAGCCAATGTTTAATTTATGCCCCGCTTCTTTAAATTTGTGTTCGAAAGCTGAGGAGGCCGTAACTGTTGTTTTTAATTCATCTTCTAAGAACTGCCACAAACGTTTTCTTTCCGAATTATCGTAATTAAAAAAAGGCTCGTCGCCACGGTCAAGAATTTTCTCGCTACTAAACAATCCTGAAAGGGTAAAAGCGTTTCTGTCATTGATATTCCAATCAAATCCTGTTTTTGCTGTACCGATCGTTGTTGTTCTGTTGCGTTTTGTTTGTTGGTTAATGATGTCTCCATTTGTATAAGTGCGTGTAACAAACTCATTTTTGTTAAGGGTTTGTGTGTAGAGATAATCGCCTTGAAAAAACACATTCACTTTTTTCTTTCGATAGTTCAAGGAAAGAGAAGGATTTAATTTTGGTGTGTTTTGATATTGTGGTCTTATGGTTGGGAGATTTTCTTTTTTGATCCATAGAGCACCTAAGCCACCTGATATTCCCGCTTTACCATTAAAACCTTCTTTTTGATTTTTCTTATAAATGATGTTTATAATACCGGCATTACCGTTGGCATCAAATTTAGAAGAAGGGTTATTAATGATCTCTATTTTTTCGATGGCAGAGGCGGGGATATTATCCAAGCCAGATTGATTTCCAAAACCTGTTAGGGCAGTTTGTTTGCCATCAATTAAAACGGTTACCTTATCACTGCCACGTATTTGAACTTTTCCATCTTGAACAGTGACTCCGGGAAGGTTTTGCATGGTTTGTAAAACAGAACCACCGCTTTGACTAACGTTATCTTCTACATTAAATGTTTTTTTATCCATTTTACCTGCAACTTCATCTTGCTTGGCTGTAATTTCAACTTCACCTAGTGTTTTGGTATCTTCTTCAAGTTCTATGGTAGAGAGATCAAGAAATTCAGTGAGACTACCCACATATAAGGATTGTTTTTTTGCGCTATAACCAATAATGGAAAATTCGAGCCTGTAATTGCCAGGCTTGATGTTTGAAAGTGTAAAGCGGCCTTCTTCGTTGCTGATTGTTCCGGTAATAAAGGCAGAATCTTTTTCGGTCTTTAAGGTAATAGTAACAAAAGGCAAAGCAGCCTTAGCTGCCTTGTCTTTAATTATTCCTGAAATAGTAACTGATGTATTCTGAGCCAGAGCAACGGAGAAGAATACAGTAACAAATAAGAGAAAGGAGAACCGTTTGCTCATAGAGAATTAATCCTTGTCATCTTCTTTTCCTGACTCTTCCGTTTTCTTAACGAAATTGCCTTGATCATCAAAAATGGCTTCCACTTTTTCTTTGCCTTTTTCGCCTTCTGCTTCGTACCACACTTTTCCGGCAGCATCCGTTATTTTTGACGCTTCTGAAAGTTTGTAACCTGCAAAATTCTTTGTGAAATAGTCTGTAACCGCTTTAGGAAGAGCAGACGTTTTTATTTCTTCTTCAACTTCTTTGAAAGTTCCGTTAGCGTCAAACACAGCAGACATTTCTACTTTGTTTTGATGAAATTCAGCTTCAAAGTCTGAACCTTCCTTTTCCCATTCTTCAGCTTTTACACCCGGATACTTTTTAGAGAAAGCATCTTTTACCGGTGCCGGCACGTCTGCTTCTTTTACTTTTTGAGCGAATGCAAATGTTGTAATAAACATTGCCGCTATAATTGCTGTTGCTTTTTTCATTGTTCTATTTTTAATTTATTAAACAAAGGTGCATGGCGATTCTGAGGAACTTTTGGAGTTATTGTAAATTTAAGACAAAACTCGCTTTTTATTGTTAAAGTATGCAATCAATTTTGAAGAGATTTTGAGTTTTTCCGTTAGTGTAGCCTTTACATAAAATGAATTATAGAGCCTCTATCCGTTAGGGATTGCAGTGGAAATCCTTTGCCTGCCTCCTGCAAAGATTGGAACGAAAAGCCCGACCCGAAGGGGAACGGCCAAAAACATTAAAGCAGTATTAATTTATGAGCTTAGTTTCTTTCCCATTAAATTTAGAAGGCCAAGCGCAAGCGCATAGGCAAAATGGGCATCTTCTTTTGTAGAAACAGGTAATGGGTTTAAATGCCCTTGTTTGTCCTTATCATGTACATACTTAGAAACAAATTCGAAAAACTTCCATATAGCATCGTACAAATTGTTTATACCTTCTTCGCTATGCTGATCCTTGCTCATTAATTTATCAAATTCTTGCTTAAACTTCTTATGCCCGGGTTTATTATCCCCGATTTTTATGTTTTCATAGAATTTTCTAGCGAGAAACATAGTTTGTTGCCAATCACCTGAGCGTATACTAGTTTCCATCTCTTTCACATTCTGATTCAGTTTTTCATAAAGTTCAATCCAAAACTCAGATACTTGTTTCTTCTCAGGGATTTTTAATTCTAATATTAAGAAATTGCCAATACCAAGGGTTGGAGCAAAATGTTTAATCCAGTCGCTTTGCTTAATTTCATGAAACACATAATTTCTCTTAGAAGAAAATCGTAGGTATTCTCCGGCCTGATTATCAACTCCATAATCTAGAGCTTTAATTATAACTTCAACATTGAATTTTACAGACTTATCATGGTCTTTTTCTCTTAAAGTTTCTATATGATCAATTGCCTTCTGAGTTAGTACGGCATGTAATTCTATTTGAATACTTCTTTTAGTATTATTATGATATACCACCTGCTTAACGTTGCTGGTTAACAAGCCGACTTCGAAATTACTAACTGTATACTCTTGAAGAAAAGTTATGGCCTTTCCGTCATTACTTGAACTTAATCTTCCTGAAATTGAAGTGGGAATTTCTGTTGCAATTTCAAAAACCAATTCAACTGTGAACTTTATAGCAGGATTTATTGATAGTTGGTCAACTTGACTATGGGTAATTTTAACTTCCATTTCTGTTTATTAAGCAATATAAATGTACCAAAATTTCTGTTAAGTCATATGGAATTGGGCGACAGGCGGTTAAAATTCTAAAAGACTGTAGTCTATTGGACTACAAATTGCTTCTAACGAAATTATGATTAAATTTAAGTAAGAATGTTAGTAAGAAATGTACACTCATTGACAAACTAGATTAATTTAAAAAATAACAATGGACAATTTTGACAATCTTAAACGTCTCTTCGACAATTTAAAAACGATTGGGTTCTTTGGCAGACTTTTTAGCTGGGGTAGTATTAAAACACAATTAGTTGATGCTGCTTCTGATTTGCAGAAGTTGTTGTCCAACTCAGAAAGCCTAAACAAAGATCTTCTTAAGGCAAATTCTGCTGTTTCAGATTTGACAAAGGATGTGCAAACATTTAGAGACCAGTCTGTTCAAAAAGGAACAGAAGTTGATAAGCTTAATGAAAAACTTTCAGAAGGCACAACAAAAATAACAACATTAAGTGGTGACATTTCTTCGGCGACAACTACCATTGAAAATCAAGTAAAGCGAATTAATGAATTAACTCTCGACACAACCACTTTAACTCTTAAAAACACGCATCTAACAACCGAAAACACTCGACTTTCGGAAGAAAATGCGACAAGTACACAGAGTGTAACAGACCTAACAAATAGAAAGGGAGAACTAGAGATTGAATTAGCTGAAATCAAAAAAGATTTAGAAGGAATCCGAATTGAGTTATCTGAGGTAAAAAAACAAAACACACAGTTATTAAAAGACGAAGACTTCCGTAAAACGGAACATTCAACTTCTTTATCCTCATTAAACGAAATACAAAATCAAATTAAGGCTGAAAGAGCTAAAGAGTTGGAAGAACGAAATCAATTGGAAATAGACAGATTAAAAACCTTAAAAGAGACATGGGCTAAGCATCAAGACAATGCTAAGAATATGATTAAGGGTATTTGCAATAAACACACAGTGGAATATGTAACCCAAGTGCCTTTTAAGGGCGAGCCTGACAATACTCTAAAAATTTGCGGCGAGTATGTAATCTTTGATGCGAAAAGTCCTGCTGGTGATGACTTATCAAACTTTCAAAACTATCTTAAAACCCAGGCAGAAAGTGCAAAGAAATACGCAAAGCAAGAAAATGTTAAGCCTGATATATTCTTCGTTGTCCCGACAAATACACTTGAAAAATTGGCAACTTTTGTTTTTAACCTTGCTGACTACAATGTTTTTGTAATCTCCGTTGATTCATTAGAACAAATAATTCTTAGCTTGAAAAAAATAGAAGAGTATGACTTTGCTGAGCAATTAAGCCCTGATGAAAGAGATAATATTTGCAGAGTTCTCGGTAAGTTCGCACACTTGACGAAAAGAAGAATTCAAATTGACAGTTTCTTCGCAAAGCAATTTATTGAGTTAGCTTATAAATCCGAATCAGATTTACCAAAAGACATTTTAGAAAAAGTAATTGAATTTGAAAAATCTGAGAAATTAAATCCCCCAATCGAAAAAAGAGCGAAAGCAATTAGCACAAAGGAACTTGAAAAAGACACACTGAAAGTGCTGAATGAAGCAAGTTCAAAAGGAATTTCCATGGAAGATGAAGCAATTTCATCGGGGATAAATCAAATGCCGTTGTACAACGAAATAACAGAAGAAAATCCCAAAAAAGAGCAAAAGAAAAAAGGGTTTAATCCAGATGAATTTAATGACATAAACTTATAACAGTATCAAACTTGGTGTATGGGACAAAAGATGGCAACCTTAACATTTTAGCATTTTGTAAAATATGGCGCATAGAATATCACAAATAAAAATTGACAACTACAAGTCGATTGTATCGGAGACATTAGATCTCTCTGACTATACACCTTTGATTGGTTATAACAACGCAGGAAAAACAAATATTCTTTACGCTATAAAATGGCTGTTACGAAGAAGCAGTTTAGGTGGAGACGCATTTAATCAAGCCGGTACGGCCGTTTCAATGGAAGGAGTTATAGATGGTATTGATGGTACGCTATTGAATTTACTGACTGCAAATCATAGAAACAGTATCCAACCTTATATTATTAATGATCAGTTGAAAATAAAGAGAATTCAAAACCAACCAAATGATACAGCAGCAAATATTCGTTTATTAGTTTTTAATCCTACTGCTACCGATCCTGACCAACCTTGGGTCTTAAATCCGAATGGAATTGATAATGCTTTGACTGTTCTATTTCCTGAACCGATTCATATTGGAGCAATGGAAAATGCAGAGGAAGATGTAAGTAAATCAAAAGCAGGTACGACTATTGGTAAACTGCTTGCTGAAATAATTGAACCGATAGAAAACCAATATGGTGCACAGGTGAGAGGTATTTTAGATGGGCTAAAAGGAATACTTGATGCTGACGGATTAAACAGAGCTCCAGAACTAACTCAATTTGACACGGCAGTTAATCGAAAAATAGATAATTTCTTTCCTGACGTAAATATTAAACTTCATGTCCCAACGCCTGAGCTTAAGGACGTTTTTAATAAAGGAACCATAAAGGTTTATGAACCTCAATCCCCATTAGGAAGAGATATTTCATCACTTGGCCATGGAGCCCAACGTTCAATCCAAATGGCATTAGTTAGGCATTTAGCAGAGCTGAAAAGAGCTGCCCAAAATCACGGCACTACAACTTTGCTTCTTATAGATGAACCTGAACTATATTTACATCCGCAAGCAATTGAAATAATTAGAGACGCCTTAAAAACACTTTCTACTCAAGGTTATCAAGTAATATTTTCTACTCATTCTGCAATGATGGTTACTCATGAGGACGTTGCTAACGCGGTTCTAATTAGGAAAAGACATCCGCAAGGAACCTATAAGCGACAAACATTAAAGGCAGCAATTCCACAAGTGGTAACAGATGCACCTAGTCAACTACAACTTATGTTTTCGCTAAGTAATTCTTCTAACATTCTCTTTTCAGAAAAAGTGGTTTTAACGGAGGGGAAAACAGAACAAAGAGTATTACCTAAAATATTTGAAAAGGTTACAGGGAAAACTTTAGGAATTTATAAATATGCTTTGGTAAGGCAAGGTGGAGTTGCAAGTACGCGGAAATCGATGATGGTTTTAACGGCTATGGATTTACCTACAAAAGCGATTGTAGATCTTGATTACGCTTTTCGAAATGCGGTTAGTGATGGTTTTTTGCAGGCAGCCGACGTAGACCTGGTAGCATGCCATCAGCACATGGGACAAATTGCCGCGGCAAATGGAATCGCGCTTGAAGCCGATGGATATCCGACAAACAGAAATAGTGCCATGTCAGCATCAAATGCATTTGCATTTTTAGCGGCACAATTACCAATACAAACGAATATTGTCAACCTCCATAATAAACTCTTGGCTCATAATATTTGGCTTTGGAAAAGAGGAGCAATTGAAGAACATTTAGGATTAACAGGAAAGACAGAACATATTTGGGCGAACTTTGTAAATCAACTACAGACACAAGAGTTAAATGATGTTGCGACTGACCATGTTGAAATTACAGCTTGTATAAATTGGCTGACTAATTAATCAAAATTATTTACTTGGGAAGGACTGGTTTATAAAAAGTTGAAATTTGATGGACATAATCACTGCAGCTGTCAATGGTTTTTCGTTCCTTAAACATTTTGTCGCGTCTCTCAACCATCGTATTTCTAAAGTACTCTTCAAAATCAATTGTAAATGCTTTTGATTCAATGGACAAGTTCTTGTTTATAATAGCTACTAACGTTAATAGCACATCCCAAGGTTCCATTTCCATGTAATATAAATCGGAACCATTTAATCGAGTTACAAGCCAACCGTTAGGTTCTCCGTGAAGAATTACACCTTTACCTAAAACAAAAATACCGTCAACGCTTTGGTCAATTCCAAGACTATAATTTTTTTCTTTTATTTCTTCAGCTAATTTCTTCAGACTACACTTAATATCTTGAATGAATATATATCCAAATTTCTTAGGATTATTAATCATTCGCCAAAGAAGATCCCCGTCTTCAGTAGCGCCTCTCCTAAAAACTACAGCTTCATCTCTTTGAGGGCATTGGACCATTTTCTTTACATCTGCAATTTTATCTGCATCATGTAGAACTTTTTTTATCGACGGGCTAGAATGATTTACTTCTATAATACCTTTAACGCCCTCAATGGGCAATAAATTAACCTGCTTACTTTCTTGAACATATTTAATTATTGCGCAATTAAGACTATCGAAAATAATTGCATCTCTTTGGGACGTTGGTTTTGTATCTTTGTCAATTACACGCCCTTCTACTAATTCAAATCTCTTTGGCAACCATTTTGTTAGCCAATTTCGAAATGTACCTTCACCAATGTCGCCTTTAGCACTGGCGTCAAAATAAGTTCCTGTATGAGTTGCAGAGTATTCAGCAAGCAAGCTATTCCCAATTACTTGCCATAAATCATGGTGGCTATCTATTTTCATTCTTATTAAATTACTTTAGTATTTTCTTGAGTTCAGATAATATTATCCGTATATCTTCATCGTTAACGTAATCAATTAATGTGTATTTTTTACCAAGGCCGTTTAATGAAGTCCCCATAAAAATCCCCTTTCTGTTTCTTGGTGAAATCCAAAAGCGATCATGAAATTCGTCCGTTGTTTTTAAGGTTACTGTTAAGTCTGAATTTTGAGCCCTTAATTCATTAAAAATCTTTTCTTGAACCGTTATGTTAAACTTTGGAGATGTGACAAAAGTAATGCTTGACAATTTTTTTAAATACGCACTAAGAACAGTAATTAAAAAGCTAACGTAGTCATCATCGCACTTTTTTGGGAAAATGTAAGGGTCAATAATTACCAAGGACTTCCCTTTCAAAATCTTATCAATAAACTGTTGTATCGCCAAAATGTAATCAGTCCTACGTGTATTAGGCCGACCAGTAAAATATTCGTAATGAGGATTTATTATTTTGCTTAAGCCGTATTCTAAAATACGTTTTGTTTCTTCAGCTTCTAAATGAAAGTCTTTAAATTTGTATTCCTTAAGTTGTGACAATTTTTGGTTGAGATCAGTAGTGTCTCCAATTTCCGGATCGAACTCAACTTCGTACCAAGCAATTTGTTTGATGTTACCAAGAGCTTTTAATGCGTTTAAATGAAAATTATTTGTGTTTTTTGTTTTGCGTTTGGCCATAGTGAAAACCTTGTAGTTAGGATCAGTTTTTCATATTAGTTAATTACATTTAAAGATAATATAAAGTTCTTTTTTTGCAATTCTTTTTGGGAAAATAAAATTAAACTACGCATTCTTACATGCCTACCTGCCGGAGGCCGCGCATTATGGCCCGTAGGGCACGCGCACAAACGTGGCGGTTTCCCGCCACACCATATTGTGTGCGCCGGCGCGAGGCGGTTTGGATTTTTGCAGCTGAGGAACGAAGCGAAAAAAGACAAGCGGCCGCAGCTGCGATAGCCAAAATGCGCTTCGCGCAGAAGAGGGTTGAGGCGATGGCTGTTACTATGCGCCGCAGCGCAGAAGGAGGAAAAGAAAAAACTAAAAACAGGGCTTCCAGCGATTGCGTTCTAAGTCTTGAGAAATTAAATTACACTGCTGCCTCTGTCTACCGAAATTTGTCAACCGAAATGCGGGTGCATTGCTACTAACGTAGCGCAGGCAAGCGCAGGCGGGTTTTTGAAACACCATCTTCGTTTTACCTACAACGTTTCTTTAAAGATACAAAAGTTTATTTACGCAGTCAACCCGCTTGCGTTTGCCTGGGTGTTATAGTTTAGTTGTGGCCACCCAGGTGCGTCCAGTGTGGTTGCCCGAATCGTGCGTTGGATTCTACAGCGGCGGGCAACATTGCTGATCAACGTTAATTAGTCTACGAATAAATTTTTCACGACGAAGTCTTGCAGCGGGTTTGGGTGAGCGTGAGTGTGGTGGGTGTGCTGCGGAAATAATTTTTACGCTGGTGGATGAGCGTTTTGTGAGCACAGTGCGTAAGTAAAAATTATTTAAGGTGCGTGGGCCGTGTTTCGGTTTACTCTGCGCCACAATTAACTATAACTACCCTATAGGAGCCATTTTATCACCTCCTACTGCCAACGGGTGGCAGTAAACGGCCATTTTATGGGTTCTATTGGTATAGTAAATATAAGCCATTTTTCTCATAGGTTATCAAATGGACTGCTCACTTTTCTAATACTATTATCGCTCACGTGGGTGTATATCTCGGTGGTTCGGCTCCGGCTATGGCCCAAAATTTCCTGGATATAACGCAAATCAGTTCCACTCTCCAACAAATGAGTGGCGTAACTATGCCTTAACCAATGTAAACTCACAGGCTTTGTGATCTTACATTTAGTAAGAGCCTGCTTTAAGACATTGGCCAAACTTCGTTCGTCATACTGGCCATTTCCGCTTTGCCCCTCAAATAACCATTCTTTTGGTTGGCAGGCCACAAAATAATCCCGCAACAGTTGGAGAATTTTATCCGACAAAGGAGCAACGCGATCTTTCTGCCCTTTGGCTTTTCTTATGATAACAAGTCCTCGCTTAGAATCAATGTCTTTCAATTTTAAATTTAATAATTCACTTCTTCGTAAACCGCAACTATAGATCAAACTCAACATGGCTTTATGCTTAATATTACTGTGCGCATTCAGTATAGCCCGAACCTCCTCTTTACTCAACACATTCGGAAGAACCGTTGCAGTCTTTGGTCTATGAAGCTTCTCTATCGCTATGTTCTTATTCTCAACTATTCTAAAAAATAGTTTAATGGAGTTCACTACCTGGTTCTGAAAAGAGCTCGAAAATTTATTCTTCAATACATACTCATTATTGAACCGAACTACATCGTCATTATTTATTTCTTCCACCGCTTTATTGCAATGAAATCGCAAAAATGTTCTTAATGCATCGCAATACGTTCCAATGGTACTCTCGCTATACCTGCGCGATCGCATCCAATGGATCAATATCTTGATCTTCTCCACGTGTGCAGCGCTTGATCCGGCCAAAGCGTCATTGGGTTTTAGCTTTTCAGAATGCACCACCGGTAATTCCATAAATTCGTTGAGGTAGTTTAACGTCATACCTCGCTCGGTAAATAGAATTTTAAGCTTATCCGGCATTTCCATAGCGTAAGGAATATGCCAGGCCTTTTTACTGTGACTCCATTTAGCGCCATGAAATGTTTTTATAAGCCCAACTAATTTCGCATCATAAGGGAATTTTAAAAATAAACGAAGCTTATTTTCATGTAACCCGTGTTCTAATTCTATAACCATAACTCAAAGGTAACTTCACCTTAAAGGATTGATGGCTATAAATTATAGCAATCTGAAATTTTTTACGATTAGTTGGTTCGCCGCGCGTGAGGGATTGAAGCGGAAAGCCCTGTGCAGGACTTTGCACAAAGTTTGTTGGGCGAGGAGGCGACTTCGGAGCCACCGCAGCCCTACAAACTTAGCAAAGGACAAACAGGCTTGTAGCGAAAAGCCCGACGGCGAGTGAGCTTCCATTGTGTGGCCTGCGAACCTCGCCGGCACGCCCTAATAAAGTAATTATTTATCATTCCACCTATAACTCTCATTCTCCAATCCCATTAAATCAATAATGCGATCGGCAATGGTAGCTGCCAGGTCTTCAAACGTTTTTGGTTTGGAATAAAACGAAGGCGAAGCAGGTAAAATAATTCCTCCGGCCTCGGTAACAGTTTTCATGTTGTTGATGTGGATCAAACTTAAAGGTGTGTCGCGCGTTACACAGATCAATTTGCGACGTTCTTTCAACATCACATCGGCTGCGCGTGTAATAAGATCATTACTCATGCCGCCGGCAATTCGCGCTAAAGTGCCCATGCTGCAAGGGCAAATAACCATGGTATTAAATTTTGCCGAACCCGAAGCAAATGGCGCCATGAAATCATTTTTACTCCAAATTTTGAAGTTATAATTTTTATAGTCTTCATTCTCCAATTCCAATTTCCAAACTTCGCGGGCATTATCGCTTAACACCAAACCAATTTCTTTGTACTGTTGAGGCATTCTACTCAACTTATCCAATAACACTTTGGCGTAAATACTTCCGCTGGCGCCTGTAATGGCAATTACTATTTTATGGTTGGATGGGCTCACTTTTCTTTTTTGGTTGAATTTCGTAAATAATAAACGCGGTTAAAATATTATTGTATAAACCCTTATTAAAAAAACGCGCCACAGGATTTGGAAAGAATACAGCGTTAGCCGCGCGCCCATACTTTAAAATAGGAAGAAAAGAATTGTTGGTTCTTACTTCCACTAAAAAATTACCCTTTAATCTTCTGCCTAATCCAAAATTACTGGCAAACTCCAGTTTTTCGAAGGTGTAAAGCGAGCTGTAATCAATGGCGTTAAGGTGAACATTAAAGTTGAGTAAATACCCAACGGAAGGACCAATAGTGAGGAAATACCGCGAATTTAATTGCGCGTTCAAAAGAACAGGGATCTCCAAATAATTTACATTCACTCTAAAAAAATTGTAATCGCCTTTATCGGGATTTTGATTTTTCCAGGCACCTTTTTGCGAATACAAAAAACCAAGATCGAGGGAATACTTTTTTGAGAAGCGCGTATTTAATACAACTCCGCCCGCAACTCCGGGTTTATTGTACCCGCTTGCAGCGTCGCCGTGAATTTGGCAAGCGTTAAAACCTACCACAGGCTTTAACATAAAAACAGGATCGCTGGTTTGCGCCTTTGAAAAAACACACAATACTAAGAAGAGTAGGAGGTATGGTGTTTTCGTTTTCAAGTTTTAGAATTTGTAACCAAAGCCAATGGCCAGGGTAGTTAAAGCTTGTAAACGAGGCCCGTTAATATCGTGTGGTCCATCAAATTTTCCGTCCTTTTCCCAATCATATTTAATGGTAATATCATTGTCGTATTGCATTTGTGAAATGATATTGGCGGTAAAATATTTGTTGATCTTAAAAGTAAACAGGTTGTTAAACACAACATCAATATTGCCGGGGTTGTTTGTGTAATTTGAGAACAGATCGAGGTAAGAATCCCAGTTCACATTTTTAAAAATGTCTTTTTTGAATTTTAAAACTAAGCGGCCTCCAAACTCAAATCGTGTTTTCTTTCCGGGTGTGGTCATATTTCCTGCATCATCATATACCGCCGGCTCCACACCATAAGCACCCGCGTCTGCCAAATGCTGGCGATTCACCACGGTGATCTTTCCGGCAGCAGGCGCAAGAAACGCCGAAAAATAAGGTGCCGGTTTATAATCTAATCCCAAAGCCAATTGAATGTAACCGGGCGATAAAAAATCGGAACTAGCGCGCCCAACAATTGAATCTCCTGCATAAGTATAACCCGGAGCCATTTGTGTTCTAAAATCGGCTTGCGCGGCATAATACCAATGTTTAGCAAAAGCGTCGATATTTAATTTTGAAAGCGCAAATAATTGATCAATATTCTTTTTGAACTTTTGCGATTCCAAGCCTATTTTGGCAACCCCATATTGAAGGTCAAATTTACTTGCCCAGGTTAATTTACCTTTATTATACGTAGCATCCCCGTTCAAAATGGTATTGATGGCAATGTTGTCTTGACCACCGCCTTGCCAGTTATGCAGTGCAGTTTGGCTGCCGTTTAAACCAAAAAAACCTGAAGTTTTCCAGGATGTGTCCTTTGGAGTTGTTGCCGGTTCTTGAGCAAAAAGTGAAGTGTGACCAATGATCGTAATAAGTAGGAGGATTTTTTTCATATGTTTTTTTTAATAAGATTTTACAATGTTATAAAGTGTGTCGCGCTCAACAGGAGTGCGTCCAACACCTTTAATGAGATCCACTAATTGTTGTGTGGTTAATTTAGGATTTTGTTCTTCGGATCCGGCCATGCTATAGATCTTGGTAGTATCATCAATGGTTCCGTCAAGATCATCGGCTCCAAAATTCAAAGCCAATTGCGCAGTGCTTCTTCCTATCATGGCCCAATAGGCTTTAATGTGCATGAAGTTGTCCAAATAAATTCGGGCAATGGCGTAATTGCGCAGATCTTCAATGATACTTACTTCTGGTACGTGACTCATTTGATTATCCTTGTTGCGGAATTTTAAAGGAATGAAAGCGTTAAAGCCATTTGTTCTATCCTGTAACTCGCGCAAGCGATTCATGTGATCCACACGATGTTCAAATGTTTCAATGTGTCCGTACAACATAGTGGCATTGGAGTGATTTCCCATTTTGTGCCAGATCTCATGCAATTCTAACCATTCTTCACTCGTACATTTTCCTCCTGCAATTTGATCGCGAATATCTTTGTCAAATATTTCGGCACCACCGCCGGGAATGCTATCTAATCCTGCTTCTTTAAATATTTTTAATCCATCTTCATAACTCACTTTCGCTTTTTTGAAGATGTAATGAAACTCAACAGGCGTTAAAGCTTTAATGTGAAGATCGGGACGGTGTTGTTTGATGCGCTTAAATAATTCACTGTAAAATGCAAGGTCTTGTTTTGGAACAACGCCACCGGTAATGTGTACTTCGGTAACAGCCTGCCCATCATATTTTTTAATGATATCTAAAATTTGATCAACACTTAATTCCCAGCCTTGATCACGGTGCTTGATCAATCGTGAGTACGAACAAAACGTACACGAGTAAACGCAAACGTTGGTGGGCTCTACGTGAAAATTATGATTGAAGAACACATGATCGCCATTCTTTTGTTTGCGAACATGATCGGCTAAGCTTCCAACAAATCCTAGAGAACCGTGTTTGTACAACATCACGCCATCGTCGAATGTAATACGCTGACCCGAAAATACTTTATGTGCAATGCGCTTTAATTCCGGCAGAAGATTGGCGTCTAAAATGGTCTTATGTTCGAGGGTTTCCATGGGTTCCAAATACGGCGTAAAATTACGGATAATAAAAAAGGCTGTCAAATAATTGACAGCCTCTAAAAATTAAACTAAATACTTATTTTTTTGCTTGCTCAGCTGTTTTTGTGTCAGCTGCAGCTGTAGCAGTTGAAGCTTCAGCTTTTTTCTTGCAACAAGACTTTTCGCCTTTTGAGCAAGTAGCTTCTTTACTTTCACCGGCACATGCTTTAGCGTTGCCATCTTTTTTGCAACACTCCTTTTTTGCTTTTGCTTTGTCATCACCTTTTGGTGTTTCACCTGCTAATGCCGAACCAGTTACTAAACCGGTAAATGCTAATGCTAATAATACTTTTTTCATGAGTCTAAAATTTGAGTTTTTATATGGTTAAAGTTAGTGATTTATATGGTTAGTTTACTGTTAAAATTGTAAAATACTGGTTATATTACGGTTAACTGAGGTCAACTACATCCAATACTACCAATAAAGAGAAAATAACGCCGCCTATCAACGTGAAATCCAATAATAAAGTGATCCAGAAGTTAGTGGTTACACCGCCATCGTGCATGTAAACAGCGATCAAATTCAACCACCAGAGGAAACAAAGAATGATCATGAGCACTAAGTTTCCATCACCTTTTCCTTTGGCAGCGTTTAAAATAGATCTGTTGAATTCCAAAGGCTTGATCTCGCTAGCCGGAGCATAATTGTTTTTGGCTGTAGAAGCAACCGGTGCTGTTTTATGCGAATGCTGTGCCGGAGAAGCTTGTGGTTTCATCTCCTTAGAAACCACTTCTTTTACGGGTTCAATAGCTGCAATTGTAACAGGAGCCTCAATTGTTTTTGCAACAACTACGCTTTCTACTTTTTCTTCAGCCACAACTACGCTTGCAGCTCTCGGCGCTACAGAAGGCTTTGTGTTATTGTTCCCGCTTTTAGCGATGTAAAATCCTTTGTTGTATTTACGTTTGGCAATAGTGTATTTTCCATTACACGAACTAAATGCGATGCCTAAAATGGCGATGAATGCGATGAGTTTTTTCATAGGTTTAATTTTTCTTAAATGTAGATATTCTTTATTAGGAATAGCAATTTTCTCTGCTGAAAATTATTCACATTTATCGAAGCCCCGGATACTTTTGGTTATTCGGGGTTAAAGTATAAATGGGCAGTAATAGGGAAGTGATCAGTGAAGGTTTCCTGGGCTCTATTATAATCATTGCAAGCAAAACCGTCGTTGTAAAAAATATAGTCAATTCTGAATTGTGGCCATTCTCCGGCATAGGTTCTTCCAAAGCCGCTGCCTTTCTCCACATAAGCGTCACTTAAATTCTCGCTCAGTTCTTTGTAAGCATAAGAGGCTGCTGTATCATTAAAATCACCGCACAAAATGATCTTGTACTTGCAATTGGCCATATGCGTTTTAATGGCTTCCACTTGTTTGGCGCGCTTTGTGAAAGCACGTTTTAAGCGACGTAATACATTTTTGCTCTTCTCAAGATCTTCTTCACTTTCATTCCCTTTTTTAATGTCTTCCAAAAACTGATTATCCTTTTTACTGAAACTAATGGATTGTAAATGCACATTGTAAATTCTTACGGTGTCTTTTCTGATCACTACATCGGTATAAATACACATATTGTTGTTTCGTGTATTAAAAACGATCTTTCCTTTATTTACTATAGGAAAGCGACTAAATGTGGCAATGCCCCAATGGTCGTATTTGCGCAAGGTGGTGGTGTACTCGGCGTGAAAATTTTGTAGATTTAATAAAGAGGTCAAGGAATCAATATTGTTGAAATCACCTTCTTCTTCGGAGGTGTAAAATTCCTGGAAGCAAATAATGTCCGAATCTATCTCGGCAAGATCCGAAAAGATCTTTTCTCTGGTTTCGGCGTTATGGCGCCAATTGTAAAGATCAAATAACATACTGTTATAAGAAGTGATCTTGAAACTTTTGGCGGCATTACCCGGTGAATTATTGAATTGAATATATTTTGAAGCGGTTGGAAACGCGAAAATGCCGGCAAGTAGTGAGATAAAAAACGCCCTTCTGAACTGCGCCAACCAATAGATCATAAAGGCAAGGTTGGCAAGAAATACAAACGGAAAGGCGAGTCCGGCAAAGGCAATTAACCAAAATACAAGCGGAGAAATATACTTTGCAAAACAGCCGCTAATGAGGGCAATTACTACAAGGTAATTAACCCATAACATAAAGCGATTGAATTTAGAAAGTTTGCGGTCGTTTTTTACCGCTATCATTTTTCTTAGCTCAGCAATGGATATTTTTTTTAAAGCTGCTATTGTGCTCGAACCAGGTTAGCGTCGGAATTTCAAAATAACGAACAACAAAAAAAGTACAGGAATAGAAGAGAGGAGCATGCCGATATAGCCTTTGGGCCATTTCACTTCATCAAATTCAAAACGCTGATTTAAAAAAATGTTGATGCCAGCGAAAATAAATCCTAAAATGGCAAACATAACACCGTACATCACATAACGCATTTGGTAAATGCTAAGCGTGCAGCCTAAACCTGTGATGATGGAAAGCCAACCCGATAATCTATAAATTAAACGCGTGTACATTATTCAACAAAGAAATTTCCGAGTTTGCGACGCAATTTGCTGCTGTAGTTCTGGTATTGCCAGTCGTTATAGTTATTGGTAGCGTTAATGCATCGCCCAAATTGCTTGATGCGGTATTTCATTTCTTCAATAAGCAAATTGTAAAGCTCCATGGCTTCAGCGTATTCGGATGCGTTGTCTTTTATGCGGTGGAAATGATCTTCTAAACTATCATCCAAAACAGTTCCGGGTTTAATTCCCTTACGCAAGGCCATTAAATATTTATCACGAACAATAAATGCTTCAGCGCTCGAATTCAGGAAACGTTCCTTGATCTCGGCCGGCATATCGTAATCGTTCTCCAATTCATAATCCCACTCATCTTTGTAACGATGCTCTAGATACAAATGAGGTGCCGCAAATACGTGCTTCCAATCAATAGGATATTGCCATAAATTGAAACGGCGGGAATTATTTCCAAGATCAATGATCTTAAATTGTTTTTTGTTTGGAAGAACACGGCTACCACGACCGATCATTTGATGGTACAGCGTTAATGATTTTGTAGCGCGGTTTAGCATGATGGTTTCCACTTCGGGTTCGTCAAACCCTGTAGTTAAGATGCTCACTGAAGTTAAAATTCCATCTTTTGTATTACGGAACCACTCTAAAGTTTCGGCACGTTCTTTATCGCTAAAGGTAGAATCTAAATGGCGAACAGGATATCCTTTTTTCTTGAAGGTTTCGCAAATAGCGCGACTGGTTAAGATACCTGCGTTAAATATTAATGTTTTTGTTCCCTTGCCAACTTCTTCATAAGCCTCAATAAGTTTACTTTGCATGATGGCTTGCGTGTACAATAATTCGTGAGAGCCAACCGTAAATTCGCCATTATTTCCCACGCGAAGCGAACTTAAGTTCACGTCGTATGAAAATGTAACACCTTCGCACAAATAGCCTTGTTCAATTAAAGTAGCAATGCTTTCGCCGATGATAAGATCGTTGTAAGTTTGGTATAAGGGTAATTTTTTATTGCTGCTTAAAGGAGTTGCGGTAACACCAAGGATATTTACATCGCTGAAGTAATGAAATATTTTACGGAAAGAGTTATTGTGAGCCTCATCCACAATTACCAATCCAATATCTTCTAAAAATTGATCGTTCTCTTGCAAACGGTTATTCAGCGTTTCCACTAAAGCTGTAAAACTTTGAAACTCGGTTTGTGAGGGCAATGATTTTACCTCGCTGTTGATCACTTTGTTTTTGATCCCTAATTCGGTAAGTACATCGTTGGTTTGTTTACTCAACTCGATACGGTGGGTAAGAATAAGTACTTTTTTATTGAACTGCGCAATATAACGGCGCGCGATCTCGCTAAAAATAATGGTTTTTCCGCCACCGGTTGGTAATTGAAAAAGAAGGTTTGCATTGGTAGGCATGCTCACCAGTTTCCCAAAAATGTTGTTCACTGCTTCCTCCTGAAAAGGATAGAGTTTCCTTTGTTCTCCTGCAATTCTTGGTTCACCTGCCATAAAAAAATGTAACCGTCAAATATACTGCTATTTTGATGTATTGGAGCTGTTAATAAGTACAAAAAAGCCAATAAATTTTCCTTATCTTTACTGTTTTTTTAACCAATAATCCAATGCCAAAGATCTCCACCAAGGCCGTTTCCATGCCTTCTTCACCTATTCGTAAGCTTGTGCCATTTGCGGACGCAGCTAAGAAAAAAGGGATCAAAATTTATCATTTAAATATCGGTCAGCCCGATATTGAAACGCCACCAACTTTCATTAACGCGGTAAAAAACGCTGATATAAAGGTGCTTGAGTATTCGCATAGCGCGGGCAACGAAAGCTATCGCAAAAAACTCTGCGGTTACTACAAGGAGTATAATATCAATATTGACGCCAGTGATGTGATCATTACCTGCGGTGGAAGTGAAGGAATTTCCATTGCTATGATGACCTGTTTTAACGAGGGCGATGAAGTGATCATTCCTGAACCGTTTTATGCCAACTACAATGGATTCTCAATGGCAGCGCATGTTACGGTGAAACCAATTCGTTCAACTATCGAAAGCGGATTTGCGTTACCTCCAATCTCAGAATTTGAAAAACTGATCACGCCAAAAACAAAAGGCATCATGATCTGCAACCCGGGTAATCCAACGGGATATTTGTATACCAAAGATGAATTGAATGCTTTACGTGAATTAGTTTTGAAATATGATCTGTTCTTGTTGAGCGACGAAGTGTATCGTGAGTTTTGTTACGACGGAAAAGAATATGTAAGTGTGATGCATTTGCCGGGCATTGAGAACAATGTTGTTTTATTGGATTCTATTAGTAAACGTTACAGTGCATGCGGCGCGCGTATTGGCGCTATGATCAGCAAAAATAAAGAAGTGATGAGCGCGGCTTTGAAATTCGCTCAAGCACGTTTGAGTCCGCCTAGTTACGGACAAATAGGGGCAGAGGCTGCTTTAGATACACCAAAGAGTTATTTTGAGGAAGTAAAGAAGGAATATATTGCACGCCGCGATTTCGTTATTGAAACTATCAATAAAATTCCGGGCGTATTTTGTCCTAAGCCAAGCGGAGCGTTCTATTGTATTGCCAAATTGCCAATTGATAATTCTGATAAATTTTGCCAGTGGTTATTGGAAGATTTCAACTACAATAATCAAACCGTGATGTTGGCACCTGCAACCGGATTTTATTCAACACCGGGCGCAGGCGTAAATGAAGTGCGTATTGCTTACATCTTAAATCGTAGCGATCTTAAAAATGCGTTGCAGTGTTTAGAAGAGGCATTAAAAGTTTATCCGGGAAGAACGAACTAATGAAGAATCTGTTTTATATCACTGTTAGTTTGCTGCTTTTTTCTTGCAGACCAAACGAAGCCGATCTTGCCGAGAAAAAGGTAAAGAAGGATTCTTCGTACACCGTAGAGGCAAATCATTTGGCTATTAAGGAACAAAAAGATCTTACCGACGCTAAAGGGTTTGTGGGAATATTTTTTGTTCCGGAAATGCTAACCATGACTAAAATTGATTCGGCTCCCTTAAGAAAGGTGGGTGATGCCATGGCAAAGAACTATGGTTTGGTTGCAAAGGATCTTGAATTAACAGGATCAAAACGCTTTGGATCCATGGGCGCTATTTATTACAACAACGATACCAGTAATTTTATTTTTGAATGCGTTGTTCCTATTGAGAAAATGCCAAGCAAAAAACCTAAGAACAGCCAGGTTGTTGTTTTGGAAGAGGGAAAAATGTTGATCTATAATTATTACGGGCCATACCAGAATTTGTTTTCGGCTTATGAAGAAATTCGTCAGTATTGTGTAAAATACAATTTGGAACAAATTGGTCCTCTCCGCGAATTTTATATCACCGATGCTACTGCGGTTCCCGATCCTAAGGATTGGTTAACGCGGATTATGCTTCCAATTAAATAGTGCATTTTTTCGCCACAGAGACACAAAGACACAGAGTTTCACAGTGTATCTCTGAGTCTTGGTGCCTCCGTGGCATAAATAGCCCTGAATTATGCCTTAATGTCACCCAATTATCTATGGCCGCAATCTTGCTATCCTTAATAGGTGAAGAATTACCTCCTAAAGAAACTCTACAGCATTTCCTTTTGGCCCATTGTGTTCCTAATGGTTATTTGGGCTGTATTCTTATATGGCTATTCTAATGATGACAATCAAGCCATATACGGTGTTCTTCCACGCACATGGGAAGGTGTAAAAGGAATTTTCCTTTCCATTTTTATTCACGGCGACTTAAATCATATTGCTTCAAATTCATTACCGCTTTTGATCCTGGGAATGATGCTATTCTTTTGGTACAAGAAAATTGCCAAACCAGTTTTTTTGTGGATATGGCTTGTTAGTGGATTGTGGTTGTGGATAGGCGGAAGAAACAATCCAAATCATCCTGTTTATCATATTGGAGCCAGCACATTAATTTACGGACTTGCCGTATTTTTATTTTTCAGTGGTGTGTTTAGAAAGAATTTGCGCTTGATGGTTGTGTCGGCATTGGTAGTCTTTCTATATGGCAGTATCATGTGGGGCATTTTTCCTTTTAAAGAAGAAATAAGTTGGGAAGGACATTTGTTTGGCGCGCTTGCCGGATTGCTAACAGCCTTCAATTACCGAAAAGAAGGCCCGGCTCCTCCTCGTAAATACGACTGGGAAGATGAAAAGGATGACGAGGAATTTCCAACGGAGGAAAATAACCGCCCCGGTGGTGGGATCACTATTAACTACGTATATAAAAAGGATAATGATCAGTCTATTTAAATAGATTATGTTACCTTTGATATATATGAAAAGGCTGTTCGGTAATTTCAATTTAAACAGGTTCATAAAAGCGGTTTGTGCGCTTTATTTTTTCATCTCTACGTTTTCGTTTGCTCAAAACAGAAATATTGATTCTCTTTTAACGCTTATTCCAAAACAATCTAGCGATTCCAACAAAGTAAAAAGTTTAAATAAGCTCACGTGGGAATTTTTTCTGCAAGGTAATTTCCCGGAGACAGAAAAGTATGCCAATGAAGCTGTATTAGTTGCCGATAAGTCCAATTTTCTTAAAGGCAAGGCCGAAGCAGTTAATAATCTTGGGAATGTTAATGCACAACTGGCTAACTATCCCAAAGCAATTGAATATTACGAGGCTTCACTTGCAATTAAGAAACAGATCGGCGATAAAAGGGGCATGGCTGCCACTTACAATAATCTTGGCAATGTACTTAGGAAACAAAGTCGTTTAGACGAAGCCATACAATATCATCTCAAATCATTAAAGATCCGGGAGGAACTGAACAATCAACAGGGAATTGCCCAATCATACTTGAACATTGGACTTATTTATTTAAGTCAGAAGGAATTTGATAAGGCTCTTTTAAATTTTAATGAGGCGCTAGAGATCTTATTGAAATTAGGAGACAATCCAAACATAGGTATTTGTTATAATAACATAGGGGTAGTTTATTACGAGGTTGGCAAATATCAAAAAGCAATAGAAACCCAAATGCTTGCCCAAAAGTATCGCGAATTGGTGGGTGATCCTTTTGGTTTGGCACAAACGTATTTCAATATTGCCTTAAATCACTATCTTTTAAAACAAATTGATTCATCCGAGAAGTATCTTGGCTTGGCTTTGAACTTGTCAAAGGAAGTAGGAGATATTTCAAATATTGCTGCTATTTATAATCAATCCGCGCGCATTGAAATGATGAAGAAGAACAATGCGAAGGCAATGTTTTTTGCTAAGGAGGCTCTAACGTACTCAAAAAAGGCAAACGATAAAGCCTTGTTGCGTGATTCGTGGGCAGCAAAGGCGGCAGTTGATTCTGCAGGTAAGAATTGGGTGGAGGCATATAGGAGTGTTTTGAATTACGTGGCTTATAGAGATAGTGTTGCGAGTGAGGAGAGCACCAGGAAAATATTGCAAACAGAACTGCAATATGAGTTTGATAAAAAACAAACAGCTGCAAAACAAGCGCAAGAACAAAAGGATGCAACGGTTCGTGAAGAGCAAAGAAGGAAGAATATCGTGTTATGGTCGGTTGGTGCCGGATTTGTTTTGTTGATGGTATTCGCGATCTTTATTTTGAAGGCACTTAGAACCACCCGTAAACAAAATGCAATTATTGAGGAACAGAAAAATGAGACCGAACTTCAAAAACACTTAATAGAAGAAAAACATCGCGAGATCACTGATAGTATAAATTATGCTGAGCGTATTCAGCGCAGTTTTTTAGCCACCAGCGATCTGTTGGACGCAAACCTGAAAGAGTATTTTGTGTTCTTTCAGCCTAAAGATGTGGTGAGTGGGGATTTTTATTGGGCGGCAAAACTAAAAAATGATCACTTTATATTGGTAACTGCCGATAGTACCGGTCATGGAGTGCCTGGCGCCATCATGAGTATTTTAAATATCTCTTGTTTGGAAAATGCCATCAAGGAAGGATTAATGCAGCCAGCCGATATTTTAAACAATACCCGAACAAATATTATTGAGCGCCTAAAAAAAGACGGAAGTGAAGAAGGAGGTAAGGATGGAATGGATGCCAGCCTTGTAGATATTGATTTCTTAAGAAGAGAATTGACTTACGCGGCAGCGAATAATCCGGTGATAATTGTGAGGGGAAGTGAGGTAATGGAGTTGAAGGCGGATAAGATGCCAATTGGTAAACACAGCGGAACAGCAGTTCCATTTACTCAGTATTCTGTAAAACTTCAGGAGGGAGATATGATCTACACCTTTACCGATGGTTTCCCTGATCAATTTGGCGGACCTAAAGGAAAGAAATTCAAATATGTTCAGTTCAAACAATTGCTTTTAGAGATCTCTCAATTGCCAACCTCACAGCAAAAAGAAAAGCTGCGAAATGCGTTGAGTGCATGGCGAGGTGTGCTTGAGCAGATCGATGATATTTGTGTGGTTGGGATCAGAATAAAGTGATCACTTCTTTATCTCCACAATATCTTTTGATACCGTTTTAAATTTAGTGAACACCAAAGGATCGTGTCCCGGGATCACAAGATCAATATCGCCCGACATGTATAATTTCATATTTCTTAGGTTGCGGATGTAGGCTTTCTGATCTTTGGTGGCAGGACTTGAAAGCATATCACTGATGTTACGATAATATTTGCAGTTGTCGGACGCGATGATCACATTTTGTTTCCCGTTGTGTGCCATAACGTACTGTGATCCCGGCGTGTGTTTTGATCCTGCTATCAAAACCGTAACATTTGGAAGGATCACGTGGTCGTGAAGCGGCTTTAAAAGTGTAATAGTGCCTTTTGCTTTTCTATCCAGTACTTTTTGAATGTCTTTTTTAGTGTAGCCACTTGCTTCGGGGTCTTTTTTCTTCTCAATAAGATCATTGTAATCCTCCTCCTGCATCCACACCATAGCTTTTGGATAAAGATCAATTCCTCCTATATGATCCCAGTGCGGATGTGTGATGATAATGTCGGTGACTTCTTCCGGTTTTATAGTTATGGAAGCAAGTAGTTTGTCGGGCTGCGTGAACGTAAAATTGTTGGTGTCAACGCCTGCGTCGGAAGTAAAACCCGCGTCAACTAAAATAACCTTGTCTTTATTTTTTAACACCCAATACATGTAATAGACTTTTGTGCTATCGCTACCATTGTAACCAACAGCTTGATCAGCCATCATAACATAGCGTTTTCGCTCGCCAAATTTTATGGCGTAGATATCGTAAGATTGCGCTATGGAAAGGAGCGGCAGGAATATGCTGAGGTAAATCAAAAAAGATCTGATTGCCTGAGTTTGATTTAAGCTTGTTTCTTTTGCGTGTTGTTGAACTATGTTTTTCTTTGTTTTCACGTAAATTTTAAGGAAGGGTGGTGCCGTTTAAGCTCTGCGTATAATAAGGAATCAATTTTTTGGAGTAATAACATACTCGTGGGACCGTTCTTACATTTATTTTCATACATCATGTGCACCAGGTACACATCTTTGTAGGTAAGGAAAACTTCCTAACTAAGTTGTTTAATTTATTCATTTGAATGTCGTTTGATGTTCGCACTGTCAACTATGAGTCCTAAAATTAAAACAGAACCCGCGATTGCCAAAACATGAATATGTAGTGTTGTATAAAATGTACCGCCTAAAACGCCACCAATAAAGAAGAAACCGATGATCGTAAGACGTAATTTTACGGACGACATAAGTTTGTGTTTTTGCTCAGGCTGTTTGTAAAAGAACAATTGGGACAATTCAATGCCTAGGTCGGTGAACAAACCGGTTAGATGAGTTGTTCTCACAGCTGCGTTGGAAATGGTGGTTACAAGCGAATTTTGAAGGCCCATAGCGAATAACAGACAGAAGGCCAGTGTGTCGGGGTTGTTAGAGATTAGTAACTCACCTAAAAATGCACATGTGAACAAGATGATGACCTCTAAGATCGTTGGAATGATATATACGTAGTTGATATTCTTTTTTGAGATCAGTTCAACAAGTAGGTTGGAGATAAAAGAGCCTAAAAAGAAAAAGAAGATGTAAAGAAAATAAACAAAACCTTTCCAAAAGTCGAACTTAAACAGTTCATCAATGAAATACGCAAAATGACCTGTAACATTAGTTGTTAATCTCTGAACGGCTAAAAACCCTACCACATTTACCATGCCCGCAACAAAAGATAGCAATGAAGCTATTCCTAAGTTATGCCTTAATGTTCGTGTTTTTCCTTGGTGTCGAAACATACAGGTTTGCTATAAAGGAAGGTTAAATTACCGTATCAAACTTACTCTGCCACTGCGGTTCACTTTTTTTCCGCTATCTTTTTCTGTACTTTCAATTTTGTACACGTAAATATCTTCTTCACATAAATTCCCCTTGAATCTACCGTCCCATTTACCATTGGTGTTGTTGGTGGTGTAGATCTGATTTCCCCATTTGTCGTAAATGGTAAACGAGTAATAGTTGTAATCGCATTGTAAAACGGGGAAGAAGTAATCGTTCTTGTTATCCTCGTTTGGTGTAAACGAATTGGGGATCATCATTTCGCAATCACAGGCCTTCAACATTACCTTAACGCTATCGAAACGTGTGCCACACACTTTATTTTCTGTTTTTACCCAGTATTTGCCTTCTTTGGTGGCGTTTATGGTGTTGCTGGTTGCGCCGGTGTTCCATAACACTTTTGTGCCTGGGGGAGTAATTATTTTCAAAGGTTTTTGTTCTTCGCTTAAACAAAACGTTATTTCATTTTGAAATGATACCTGAATACCCGGAGCAATGTTTACTTTAAAGGTGTCTGTGTACGAACAGCCTTTATTGCTCGCTGTTACCCAATATTTCCCCGAGTTGTCAATTCGTAAACGTGGCGTACTTTCGCCGGTGTTCCAGCTGTATTTGTATTTAGGTTCTTTGGGATCGGCAACATAGGTTACGCCTTTACAAACGGTAGTATCTCGCAAATTAAAATTTGGTTTTGTCATGAACATCACAATGGTACTGTCTTTTGTGATCTTATTTCCTTCTTTAACGGTCACAAAATATTTCCCAATATTCTTGGCAGCGTTAATGCGTTTGATATTGTACTCAATATTTTTTGGAGTGATCCAGGTGATCTTTGCCGTGTTGGGAATCGAAGCAGGTAAAATCAAAAAAGTACTATCGCCAATACAAATACCGGTGGTATCACTAAAATACCGCTTTTGGCCAAACGCTAAGCCCACCACCAACACCAATAAATATGTTATTTTTTTGACTATTCCTGCTAAATTACCAAATTCAACCGCAAAATCTTACACCATTTAACGAAATTATGAGACTCTTGGTCTTCATAATTCCAATTCCAGCGTAATAATGGTACCATTTTGCCCTTTTCCTAATGTTGATTTATCCACCATAGTTACGACCTGAGTTTTGCCTGTAAGTTTAGAGTTCAACTCTAAAATATTTTTAATTGTGGCCGTTCCTAAGCTTTTATGTCCCGTTTTTGAATGCTCTTTTGCTTTTATTAATCCTATGCCATCATCTTCAATAGTGATCAATAATTTTCCTGCGTCGGTTTTCTTGAAGGTGATATCCAAACGCCCATGCTCCATTTTTGGAAGAATACCATGAATAATACAATTCTCGGCATGGGGTTGAATGATCATGTTTGGAATAGTTACAGTATTCACATCCAATTTTTCGTCTACCACAATGTAGTAGTCAAATTTATTTTTGAAGCGCTCTTTCTCTAATTCCAAATAATAGCTCAAACGCGTGATCTCATCTTTTAAAATAATTTCTCCTTGCGCGGCTTTTTCAATGATCATACGGATCAAACGAGAGAATTTTGCAAGGTATTCACTGGCTTTTAAACTATTGTTAGAGTTAATGTAATTCTGGATCGAGGTCAGGGAATTGAAAATAAAATGCGGACTCAATAATGAATTCATAGCCTGATGCTTGAGCATATTGATCTGTTGTTCGTCGGCAATACGTTTTAGCGCTCTCTTTTTAACGCGACGGATAACTACGTAAGAAATGGCAACTGCGATAATTGTTGCAAGGAAAACAATAATGATGTACGAGTATTTTGATTCAGAGAACTTAGCTTCTTTTCGTAATTCAATAACCGTTGGCGCACTCCAATTGATGTTGTCAGTAGAAACCTGCATGGTGATCTTATGCAAGATGCCTCCATCTAAGGCAGGGATATTGAAAGATAGATTATTGTCGGCTATTTGGGTCCAATTACCATTATCTAATTTATAACGGAAGAACTGTTTGTAGGGGCGACTGTAATAAGGACTATTAAAAAATATGGTCACATCATTATCGTTTGCTTTGAGATCAATTGTTTTCCCGTCGTAATAACTTGAACGCTCATTGATCTTGATCATGTCGATGGTAACAGCCGCAATGGTTGTTGGGCGTTGAAGAATATCGTTTGTTCTTGCAATGGAAATACCTTTCGCGGTTGAAATACAGGTAAATTGATCGTTGAATGAAAGATCATTGATGGAGCTTGAAGAAATTCCGTTTGAACGGTTGTAGATCTTCAAGGGATTTAAATTCTTATCGCAAATAAATAAACCGTCAGTGGTAATGATCCAGATCATATCATTTTTCTCACGGATCTTTTTTACGCCGGTTAAAGGTTTATTTCCCAGCATTTTTATCTCTTCGCCGGTGTTCAAAAATTCTATTCCATCCTCATGGCATATCATCAATTGTCCGCCTATCAAAGCCATGTGGGTCACCTTTTTATTTGGATTTTTACCTGAGGAAATTGTCTTTCCGGTTTTAAAGTTATGATAAAGCAATCCTTTGTTGGTTGCTACCAAAAGCGAATCGTTGTGAGCGTAAAAAGCAACTACATTTTTTGAGAAATCAGGGAAGGAAATAATAGTATCAAGTGTTTTTGAAGCATCGCTGTTGGTCAAAAGCACATTGGCTTGCCAATCGGCAATAACCAAATTGCCGTCGGGAAGTTTGTGCATGAGTTTTGAAAGCACGGGTTTGAATTTGTAAGAACCCGCGCCTGATACGATCATGCTACTGGCAAGATCGAATTGGCTACGCTTCGAATAATAAATGGAGTTGCCAACGTCTTTAATGTCGTCAATAGGATTTTGAAAGTAATCATCGGGTGCAGATACAGTTTTAATATCGTTCAATAGGTAATTGTAAACATACAAGCCGTTGCTGGTTGCTGTTAAGATCAAATTGTCTTTGAATAGGATCTTATTTACGCTGAGTGGCTTGTCGTTTGGATTAATGGAAATATTGGAGAAAAAACTATTTTGAATCACATAGATCCCATCATCCATGGTGCCGATCCAGATATTTTCATCCCTGTCTTTGTAAATGCAATTGATAAGAATAGGGGCAATGTTCAATTCATCAAAAACGTCGTGCGTGATCCCATTGGCGTACACGTATATCTTTTCATTTGGCGATGACGAGAACCAGATCCTTCCAAAATTATCGCAAACGATCTTATTGATGCTTTTTTCGCCATCAGGCGAGTAGGTGGTTGTTTTTATTTTGTACGTTGGAACTACCTCGCGTAATAATTTATTGTCTTTTACAAAGAACATTTTGGATGCAGAGCCTATTACTAGTTCACCTTCTTTGTTTTCGGTGAGCGCGTAAGCAGGAAGATTTTTTATAAGATCCAGTTTTTTGGGAGTTGCTCCTTGCATTTCATATAATCCATCGCTTCTGCCAACCAATATTTTCCCATCTTTTGTTTGGTAAACACAATGCGCCTGGTTGTTCTTGTCTTTTTCTTTTACCGCATCGCCTATCAATTGATTTGTTTTTAGATCTATTACCTCGAGTCGGATCGAACTGCTCAATATGTACATGAAGCCCTCGGTGACCAATATGCGATCAACAGGACTGTTAAGTTTGGAAGGCCCAATTTGAACTTGTTGTCTTAATTTGTAGTTTACTTCGTAGATGCCCTGCTCGCGGGTAGACAGATAAATGGTGGAATTATCCTTGACAAACGATGAGTTGATTGTTGGGTTGACCAGGTCATTCTTTACCAAATTAAAACTCTGTCCATTGTAAATGTAAACCCCATTATCCGTGGTCACATGCATCAAGCCATTGCCATCTTGCTGCAAATTGAACACGTTAAGGCTATTCATGCCTTCTTCGGTTCCAATTTTGTAATAATTGAAATTAAGATTTTGGGAATAAGAAAACTGACTGATGAGCGCAATTACACATAGCCAAAAAAGTTTTTTTGATGGCATATGCCGCACAGCTTATTTTGGAGAAACGGATTTAGATTTAATGAAATCGGCAAATTCGTGGATCCTTGCTTTACTTACCGTAACATGAGTTCCATCGCTCAAAATAACACCGCCTTCGTTATGGCTGTATTCCTTAACAAACGCTACGTTTATCAAAGCCGAACGGTGGATCCTAAAGAAAATGGTATCCGGTAAAATGGTCTCAAATTCCTTGAGTGTTTTACTCGCCACTATTTTTTTACCGCCTATCAAAAACAGGTTGGTATAATTATCACTTGCTTCTAACCAAACAATGTCTTTGTAATCTACTAACGTAAATCCTTTGCTATGGTTGATCAATACTAAATTCTTGTCTTGCTCTTTTTTTCCGTCGCCAGTCTTCGCCGCTCCTTCGTAATGTTGGATCACTTTACGTATAGCGCCCTGAAGCTCGCTTAACATGAGCGGTTTTAAAAGGTAATCAACGGCGCCCGCTTTTACGGCAGTGATACCGTGCTCGCTGTACGCTGTTAAAAATATCACACAAAAATCGCGGTTATAAATGCCCTCCAACATCTGGAAACCATTCATTCCGGGCATGTTAATGTCAAGAAACACCACGTGTGGCTTCAATTCCTGGATCTTTACCTTGCCATCCATGCCGTTGCCGGCCTCACCAACAACCTCAATTTCCGGACAATAATTCTCGAGCATACTCTTGGTATTGCTACGACTATCCTCTTCATCATCTATAATTACCGCACGATATTTTTGCATAATATTGATATTTTCTACTAAGCTAATAAATTATTTTTCTAAAAGCCCAGTATTTGTTCATATTTCTTGCTTTTATTGAGTAAAACTGCCATTTTTACGGGTAAATCGCTATATTCACGGGGTAAAAATATTGGATCAAAACCCGGTGTTTTGGCCCTTTGAACAGCATTAACCAATTATGAAATATAATACCAGTTTATTTAAAAAGCTACTGATCGTAGTTGTAGCATTAACATCATTTAATTTATCGGCTCAACGTATCACTGTAGAAGATGTATGGCACAAAAATACTTACGGTGCCAAAGGTATCCAGGGATTCAACGCCATGAAAGACGGTTTGAATTATACCGACATTACTGAAAAGGATGGCTATTATGAGATCTCCAAATTTCAGATCAAGACCGGAAATAAAGTATCTGATCTTGTAAGCGCTAAAGATGTAAAATATAAAGAACGTTCGGTAGATATTTCGAGTTATGAATTTAGTCCGGACGAAGATAAAATGTTGTTCATGGAAAATTATGAAGCAATTTATCGTCGTTCGTGGAAAGCGGATTATTTTGTATTTGACATTAAGGCAAAAACTACAAGTCCGGTTTGTGAGGCTGGTAAGATCATGTTCCCAACATTTTCACCTGATGGAAAGAAGATCGCATTTGTGCGTGAGAACAATTTGTATATCAAAGATCTTGTAGCGAATAAAGAAATTGCGGTAACAAAAGATGGCGCCATCAATAAAATCAAAAATGGTTGGGGCGATTGGGTTTATGAAGAGGAATTTAGTAAAGCGGCTTACTTTAGCTGGAGTAATAACTCTCAGTACTTAGCTTACATTCGTTTTGATGAGACCAATGTGAAGGAATTCACCATGGACTATTACAAAGGAGATCTTTATCCTGAAAAATACACTTACAAATATCCAAAGGTTGGCGAGGATAATTCGGTAGTTACCTGCCACGTGTTTGATGTGTTGTCGTCTCAAACTGTGAAAGTAGATGTTGGCGCAAATAAAGATATTTATTTACCGCGTTTGCAATTCACTAATAACGATGGTGTTCTTTCAGTACAACGTTTGAATCGTTTGCAAAACAAATTGGAATTATTGTTTGTGGATTGCAAGAATGGGTCTTCAAAAGTGATCTACACGGATTCAGCGAAAACGTATGTGGATGTAACTGATGACCTCACGTTTGTTGGTGATAAAGGATTTATCATTTCGAGTGAGCGTGACGAGTACAATCATTTATATGAATATGATCTTACAGGAAAATTGATCAAGCAAATTACGTCGGGTCCATGGGACATCATTGCTTTTAAAGGTTACGACGCTAAATCAGGGAATTTATATTATCAGTCAACTGAAAACGGCGCTATCAATCGCGATATCTATTCTGTTAAATTAGATGGAACAAAGAAAAAACGCTTGAGCACTATGGCAGGTTTCAACGACGCTGAATTCATTACCGGTTTCAAATTCTATATTTCGTCGTGGAGTGATGCGAATACACCTCCTGTATTTGAATTGCGCGATGGTGAAGGAGTGTTGGTAAAATTATTAGAGAACAACATTACCCTGAGAGATAAGATCAAAGAAATG
Organism: Bacteroidia bacterium; assembly: GCA_044229315.1. GTDB lineage: Bacteria > Bacteroidota > Bacteroidia > B-17B0 > Aurantibacillaceae > Aurantibacillus. The sequence goes on along the minus strand of JBGATG010000005.1, from coordinate 109,595 downwards.
GGCTTGGGTAAAAAAGAATTCTTTACTGTAAAGAACCAGGAAGGAATAGAGATGAATGGTTTTATGGTGAAACCTGCAAACTTTGATGCGGCTAGAAAGTATCCTGTGTATATGTACGCGTATAATGGTCCGGGCGCCAATGAAGTGAATAACCACTGGGAAGGTTCGGAATACATGTGGCACCAATTATTGGCTCAGGAAGGATTTATTGTGGTGTGCGTGGATGGAAGAGGAACTTTAGGAAGAGGAAGACAATACAAACATTGCACGTATTTGCATTTAGGAAAACACGAAACAACCGATCAGATCGATGTTGCAAAATGGCTAGGTGATCAACCGTATGTAGATCGTTCGCGTATTGGCTTCCAGGGCTGGAGTTATGGTGGATTTATGGCTTGCCAAATGATCACTAAAGGCGCAGAATTTATTAAAGCTGCTGTTGCCGTTGCTCCCGTTACAAACTGGAAATATTACGATAATATTTACACCGAACGTTTCATGCGTACGCCAAAAGAGAATAAAAAGGGCTACGAAGAGAACTCACCGGTTAATTTTGTGGACAAGATCAAGCATCCATTCTTGATCATCCACGGTTCATTTGACGATAATGTGCACGTGCAAAATTCTTACGAGATGGTAAAAGCCATGGTAAGCAAGAACATTCCTTTTGATATGATGATCTATCCAAATAAAAATCACGGAATTTTTGGTGGATTCACGCGCTACCATGTTTATAATAAGATCCTGAAATTTGTGAAAGATAATTTGTAAAGTGTCGAAAAAGAAGCTGGTCATATTTAGTGGTGCCGGAATGAGCGCCGAAAGCGGGATCAAAACATTCCGCGATCATGGTGGCTTATGGGAGCAATACAGGGTGGAGGATGTTGCTACTTTGGACGCTTGGGAAAGAGATCAGGCTTTAGTGACAGAGTTCTATAATCAGCGCCGTAAACAAGTAATGGAAGCGCAACCAAACGAAGCGCACAAGATCATTGCTGAACTTCAAAAGTATTTTGATGTTACTGTTATTACACAGAACGTAGATAATTTACACGAACGCGCCGGAAGTAAGAGTGTGATCCATTTACATGGAGAAATTGTGAAAGCGCAAAGTTCGGTTGATCCAAGTAAGATCTACAATTTAAAAAGCTGGGAAATAAAATTAGGGGATACCTGCGAATTAGGTTCGCAATTACGTCCGTTCATAGTTTGGTTTGGTGAAATGGTTCCCATGATGGAGCCGGCAATTGAAGTTGTTGGTAAAGCGGAATTGTTTACAGTAATAGGAACTTCGTTGAATGTTTATCCCGCTGCAGGACTTGTGAATTACACGCCTTCCACTATCCCAAAATGGCTAGTTGACCCCGGCGACTTCAACTTAGAACATATTCAAAACATCGAGCAGATCAAAGATACCGCGGTGAGCGGAATGAAAAAATTGAGAGATGTGTTGATGAAGTTAAAATAAAAAGCTCCGTTTCGGAGCTTTTTTATTTTATTGTGGTTTGTAATATTTTTTTGCTTCCGGCATGAACTTCTTTAAGTCTGCAATGCGTCGTTCATCGCTTGGATGCGTGCTTAATATCTCTGGTGGTTTTTGTCCACCGCTTGCTGCCATGCGTTCCCAAAACGCAATTGCCGCTTCAGGATCATAACCCGCCATTGCTGCAAACATCAAGCCCATTTTATCCGCTTCTGTTTCGTGCTTACGGCTGTAGCTCAACATTCCTAGCGCCGATGTAACGCCAAATGATTGTAAAAATAAATTTTGAACCGCTTGAGGTTTTTGCGAAAGGGCGACTGAAAGCATGGCGCCTCCAAATTGCACTAATAAACCTTGACTCATACGTTGATTTCCGTGGCGAGCAATCGCATGAGCAATTTCGTGACCCATTACAACAGCTAAACTTTTTTCGTCTTGCGTTACTGGAAGTAGGCCTGTGTAAACAACCACTTTTCCTCCAGGCATACACCAGGCATTCACTGTATTCTCATCAACAACATTAAATTCCCATTTGTAATTTTTAAGTTCGTTGCTTAATCCTTTTTGTTTGTAAAATTCCTCAACGGCCTTTTGTATGCGCTCACCACAACCTTTCACTAAGTTTACGCGTGGATCGCCGTCCATCAATGGGGGTTTTTGTTCCTTCATTGGGGGATGCTCGCCTAGGAATTGCTGATATTGCTGAGAGCTCATCTGCATTAATTCACCTTCGGGAACAAGATTCAAACCTACGCGTCCGGTAACAGCATTTCTATGACACGCATTAAAAACAATTCCACTGAGTAAAGCAACCGAAACAGTTGTCCTTTTTAAATAACGCATACTTGTTAATTGGTGTATTCGATCTTTGCCGTGAGTCCTTTTTCCTGTAAGGCTTCGCAAATAGGTTTTAATTGTTTATAAGAACCGTTCTTTACCGCACATTGACCCTTGTAGTGGATCAAATAGGTACATTGCGTTGCCTGTTCAGGTTCATGTCCGCAATACTTCATTAAGCTTTCAATAACAAAATCAAAGGTGTTGAAGTCATCGTTGTAAACAACCAATGCTTTTTGCTTTTGTTCTATTACTAAAACATCTTCCTGCTCCTGTAGTTCTGTATCAAATAAATTCATGTGTTGTAATTTGTTTGTTTTGTTCAAAAGGAACGCCTTGGGCGTTTCATGTTGCAAAGTTACAAAATTATTTACTTGGCCGGAAGTACTGTGGCAGTACAGTCTCCAAAGCCAATTCTAACACCATCTTTCTTGCAATAGCCCCTTAAGGTAATGGTGTCATGGTCGTTAACGAATTTTCGCTCACTGCCATCCTTTAGCTTAATGGGCTTTGTTCCGCGCCATGTAAGCTCCATCAAGCTGCCAAATTCGCTTGGTTGAGGACCACTAATAGTACCGCTGGCCATCATGTCGCCCACGTTAATATTGCAACCGTTTACTGTGTGATGCGCTAGCTGTTGTTCCATGGTGTAATACATGTATTTGTAATTACTTCCAATGATATGGGTTTCTTCCCCGTTCGGAGGTTTTAAATACACATCCAGATGAATGTCTAAATTTTTATCGCCTTTATACTGAAGGTAGGGTAGAAGCGGAGGGTCTTGCACATAACCTTTTACTCTAAACGGCTCCAATGCTTCCAAAGTAACTATCCATGGAGAAACCGTACTTGCAAAATTTTTAGCTAAGAATGGTCCTAATGGAACGTATTCCCATGTCTGAATATCGCGCGCGCTCCAATCGTTGAACAATACCATTCCAAAAATGTGATCGTCGGCTTTGTCGGTGCTAACGGTATCACCCATTTGAGTAGATTTACCTATAACAAACGCGGTTTCTAATTCAATATCCAATAATTTTGTTGGACCATAAACAGGATTTTCCTGATCAGCTGGTTTTTGTTGCCCTTTTGGACGATAGAAGCTGTGGCCGCTCGCACAAATGCTACTTGCTCTTCCATGATATCCAACCGGTAAATGTTTCCAGTTTGGCATCAGAGCATTTTTTGGATCGCGGATCATGGTGCCAATGTTGGTGGCGTGATCAATACTGCTGTAAAAATCGGTATAATCGCCAACTCTTACCGGCATCAACATTTTTACTGTGCTTTGCTTTTTAAATACGTTATCAAAGAATGCTTTATCTGTTTTTAAAAAAGAATTTTCATCGCAAAGAAGCTCTTGCAATTTTGTTCTTACTTTATTTGTAATTGGTTTTCCTAATTCAATAAAATCATTTAAGAACTGATTCTCAAAAACAGAGCGATTGATATCGAACACGTCTTTGCTTTCCAATTCAAAAAGATCGATGATGTATTCGCCAATAGCGCTGCATACACGATTCTTTACATTGGCGTCGCTATAAATTCCAAAGGGAATATTGTAAATTGAAAAATCGGAATCGTCTTTAACAGGTATCCAGGTCTTTAATGTTTGCATATTAATTTGTTCTGCTTAAAATATTTTCTCTTAGATCAGAGATAATTTGTTTGTGGCCCTTTTTGCAATTGTCCAATATCTCAATGGCTTTTGCTAAAGCGGCTTCGTCTTTAATGTCTTCTGTATTCTCCACAACTGTTGCGGCTTCTAAGGCCGACATATAATCGTCGTTGCAAGCAAATTCAACAAAGAATAAAAAATTGTCTTTAAAATCAATGCAGCTTTCCCAGCAAATGCACAGTAATTTGGCGCAATCTTCTGAAGTTTCCGCTTCAGTAACGGCCTTCATTAATAGGTTTCCGAGTTTTTTGTTTTTTAGGTAAGCAAGCTTTGCTTCTTTATCCTCACGGTCAATATTAGGGTCAAGCAAACTTATGATCACATCAACGTCGTCTTCTTTAAAAAGAGAACCTGTAGTTAATGAAACCGTAAGCGTATTGTATTGTTCTTTATCAAAGAACTTCTTTGGGTCTAATTTCCCTTCGTCCAACAACTCATCCATGCAAATTACAATAATTGTTTAATGATCTCCTCAATGGCCACGCCCTCAGCTTCTGCTTTGTAATTCTTCACAATACGGTGACGAAGAATTGGGATAGCAATTGCTTTTACATCTTCAATATCCGGACTAAACTTTCCGTTAATAGCAGCATGACATTTTGCTCCAATGATCAAATATTGAGAAGCACGAGGTCCTGCGCCCCAGGATAAATATTTTTTTGCCACATCGGCGCTGAATTCCGAATTCAAACGCGTTTTGTTCACTAAGCGAACCGCATATTCGATCACATTATCAGCTACCGGAATTTTTCTGATCAAATTTTGGAAAAACAAAATCTCTTGTGCCGAAAGAATGTGAGTTAGTTTTACGTTAGAAGTTGTAGTCGTTTGTTTTACTACTTGCATTTCTTCTTTGAATGAAGGATAATCCAACCAGATATTGAACATAAAACGGTCTAATTGAGCTTCCGGCAAAGGATAAGTTCCTTCCTGTTCAATTGGATTTTGCGTTGCTAATACAAAGAATGGTTGATCTAAATTATATCTCTTTCCCGCTGCGGTAACCTGACGTTCCTGCATGGCTTCTAAAAGTGCCGCTTGCGTTTTTGGAGGCGTACGATTGATCTCATCGGCCAAAATGATATTGGCAAACAAAGGTCCTTTAATGAATTTAAAATTACGGCTCTCGTCCAATATCTCACTTCCAATAATGTCGCTTGGCATCAGATCGGGGGTGAACTGAATACGATTGAAACTTAATCCAAGCGCGTCGGAAATTGTATTTACCAACAACGTTTTTGCAAGACCGGGAACTCCAACCAATAGGCAGTGTCCGTTACTAAAAATAGAAATGAGAACATTCTTGATTGTTTCTTCCTGTCCAACGATCACCTTGGCTATTTCCGAATTCAACGCTTTGTATTTTCCAACAAATGCCTGAATAGCTTCGGTATCACTTTTAAATTCCATACTCAAAAATTAGACTTCTAATTTAAGGAAATTAAAGGCATAAAAAAAGCCGCTGTTAGGAGCGGCTTTTATTTAAGGATTTTTGGCAAAGATCTCTGAAAGAAACTGTCGCGTATTTTATGGTATTATTGAACTATGACTTTAACAGGATAATTGATCCCATTTGCCTGAACTTTGCAAACATATACGCCCGGTGTTAATCTTTCCTTAGGAGATATCTTTATGGTATTGTTTTGAACGGAATTCTGCAATAAGCTATTGTAAACGACCTTTCCACTAATATCTACCACGTTAACTTCGATGTCTGAGCCAGTGCTTAAACCCGAGATGTTTAAAGTAAACTCACCTTTATTTGGGTTAGGGAAAACAGAGATACTTATAGAATTCACTTTGTCAAATTTCACACTTACTGGATGGTAATATTTGAACATACCATCTTTATCTGTTTGTTTTAGGCGGTAATAAGTTGTGCCCGGATCAGGTGAGGGATCAAATGTTGTGTAGGTTAGAGGTGATCTGCTATCCCCGTTTCTGGCTTTTGTTTTTATGATTTCAATTCCAATGAAATCTATCCCATTCAAACTTCGCTCGATCGTGAAATAATCGTTATAGCTTTCTGTCTGCGTGACCCATTCAAGGCTGACATTCTGCCCATTTTTCTTGGCATTAAAACTCATTAATTCTATTGGTAAATTGCCGCCGATATTTGGGATGATCCCTGAACCATTAGAGCCTCCGGCACTTGGTGTGGTATTATTGCAAGGAACAGAATTGTTATTACAGCCCGGACTACCGTTATTGGTTTGAGTAGTGATATTTGCTGTAGGTTGCGCTATTGAGAACACAACAATACCTTGCCCTCCAGGGCCACCCCCTGCGTGCGTTGATGTATTAACTGTTCCACCGCTTGCACCATTAGCAGTAATGCTTAATTGACATGCGCTTACCACGCCAAAACTTCCTATTTGTAGAACAATACTTCCACCTGCTCCAGCTCCACCACAACCATCATTACCCGATAATGCTGCCGTGGCGCCATTAGCGCTTATGAGTCGTGGTGTTCCACATGTACCTGTTGTTACCAATGTGCCTGCTTTGACCACAACAATTCCTCCACCCCTTCCTCCGGCACTGGATGTAGAATTATTTTGTTGGCCACCACCACCGCCACCACCCATAAATATTCTATTCAACGGGATAAGGGATGATAATGCAATTCCTCCTATACCAGCTGCACTGGGAGCTGTGCAACCGGCAGCGGAACCGTTCCATCCTGGTCCACCGTTTCCGCCGGCAGTCCAGTTTCCACCGCCGCCGCCGCCACCATTAATATCTTGTCCACCACCACCACCACCATTTAATATGTGGCCCATTCCATAGGTATATGTAATAGTTGTTGCTTTGTAAATTCCTTCTCCTTTATTACCACAATTACTAGCCGTACTAACACCACCATAATCAATTGTAGAGCATGTTGTTCCCCCACCATAATAATTAACGGAAACGCTACCACCCCTAAAACCTAATGCGTTTGCTGAAATATTGTTATTCAGTGTAAGTATAGTTCCAACTTCAAATGCTACAACACCACCAATGGTTCCGTTCCACGCCGTACCGGTAATGTTTGCGGTAGTTGAATAAGCCGCCGCGTTCAACAAAGGAAAGCTTATGACCTGCACTACAGAATTCGCGCCTAAATTATAACCCGAAGGAGCTGCAGTTAAAACAATTGTTGCAGTTGTTCCCGATCTGGTAATTGAAGAAATTGTTCTTTGTTCCCATAATCCCGCACTTCCATTAGAACCAAGATTGCCAAAACTCGTATTATTTGATGTATTACTGCCTATCACGTTATCCTGCATTTGCATGATCAGTAAATTACCTCCCGCGGTAAAAGAAAACGAGGGTGTTTCAGTAAGATTGGTAACCGTCATTGTTGTGCCGGCAATATTTGAGATAGCGGCATAAGAATTATAGGTCACTTGTGAATGAATCTGAACTGCAAGAAACCAGTTTAAACTTAATATTAGAATGAACTTTTTCAATGTTGTTTGAATTAGATATATGAAGATAGCAAAAAAAAGCCAGAGATAGTAACCTCTGACTAATTAATATAAATAGCAAATTGTTAAAACTAATCCTTAAGGAGCTCTCTAGCTATCACTAACTTTTGTATTTCGCTAGTACCTTCACCAATGGTGCAAAGTTTACTATCGCGATAGAATTTTTCTACCGGAAAGTCTTTTGTGTATCCATAACCACCAAAGATCTGAACCGCTTCGGTACTTACTTTCACCGCAACTTCACTCGCGTAATATTTTGCAATTGCGCTTTCTTTGGTCATTTTTTTATGCTTGTTCTTAAGATCTGCTGCTTGGAATGTCAATAGTTCCGCTGCTTCAAATTCAGTTGCCATATCGGCTAATTTGAAAGCAATAGCCTGGAAGTTTGCAATTGGCTGACCAAATTGTTGACGCTCTTTCGCGTATTTGATACTCGCGTTCAACGCGCCTTTTGCAATTCCTAAACTTAACGCCGCAATAGAGATACGTCCACCGTCCAATACTTTCATGGCTTGAACAAATCCATCGCCAACATTTCCTAACACTTGTGATTTGTGTACGCGACAATTGTCAAAGATCAACTCTGCAGTTTCACTTGCGCGCATTCCTAATTTATTTTCTTTTTTTCCGCCTTTAAATCCTGGAGTTGTTCTTTCAACAATAAATGCCGTGATACCGTGACTATCTAATAATTCTCCGGTGCGTGCTAAAACAACAGCAACATTTCCAGTAATACCGTGTGTGATCCAGTTCTTAGTTCCGTTCAACACCCAATAATCTCCATCTTGTTTTGCAACACATTTCATACGCATAGCGTCACTTCCGGTATTTGCTTCGGTTAATCCCCAAGCACCGATCCATTCCGCACTCGCTAATTTTGGAAGATATTTTTTCTTTTGCTCTTCGTTACCAAATTGCAAAATATGCCCTGTACATAAGCTGTTATGCGCAGCCATTGATAAGGCGATAGATCCGCAGATACTTCCTAATTCTGTAATGGCAGTTACGTATTCTGTGTAACCAAATCCCGATCCACCGTATTCGGTTGGAACAAGTACGCCCATTAATCCAAGTTCACCAAGTTTTTTGAAAACTTCCACAGGAAATTCTTGACTCTCGTCCCATTCCATCATTTTTGGATAAATGTGATCTTTTCCAAATTTGCGGATCATATCGGCGATCGCAATTTGATTTTCGCTCATTTGGAAACTCATTCCTACAGGGGTATCTAATAATTGACCAGACATGTTATATTGTTTGTGTGTTTAATTAATTTTTCTTTTCCATTCAAAAAATCCAGGCCTACAACAAAATTAAAACCTAATACTTTGGCGCCAACTTGTTTTACCAGTTGCGCTGCCGCTTCGGCTGTTCCTCCGGTTGCCAAAAGATCGTCGTGTATCATTACCTTCCAATCTTTTTTCAGTGCGTCCTCGTGCATTTCAATTTTAGAACTGCCGTACTCGAGGGCGTATTCAAAACCTATCTTTTTGTATGGCAATTTACCTGCTTTTCTTATTAAAACAAAAGGTTTGCCTAATTTATTTGCCATTAACATTCCAAACAGGAAGCCGCGGCTCTCAATGCCCACAATAGCGTCGGGTGTCTCGGTCATCTGAGCTATAAAGCCATCGGTGATCTTAGTACACAGAGCCTGATCGTAAAAAATAGGGGTGATATCTTTAAAAAGAATGCCTGGTTTTGGAAAATCAGGCACGTCTCTAATGCAATTCTTTATCTCGGAGGCGAGGTTCAATTAGGATTTTTTTCGGTTGTTGAGTTCGTCGCGGATCTTCGAAGCTAACTCGTATTTTTCTTCATCCAAGGCACTCTGTAAAAGACCTTTTAACTCTTCTGTGCTTTTACTTTTGTATTCGCCTTTATCTTCTTCTTTTGATTTTGACTTGGATTCAGATTTCGTTGCTTTCTCTGCAGTTTCTTGCTCGGGCGGAGTAGAGCTTTCGTCATCCAATACAATACCGGCGCTCTTTAAAATGAATTCATAAGTATAGATCGGGCATTTAAAACGGATCGCCAAAGCGATTGCGTCACTTGTACGCGCATCGATCTCCACATCACGACTTCCATCATTACATAAAAGTTTGGCGTAGAAAATGCCCTCAACAAGGTTGTAGATCAACACTTCGGTAACGCTGATGTCAAACACTTCGGCAAATGAACGGAATAGGTCATGAGTTAAAGGACGGCTTGGACTCATCTTTTCAAGCTCAATAGCGATGGCCTGTGCCTCAAAACCTCCAATGATGATAGGTAAGCGTCGGCTACCGGCAGTTTCTCCCAAAACCAAGGCGTAGGCCCCACTTTGAGTTTGGCTGTACGATAAACCAACTATCTCTAACTGTACCTTCTTCATTTGTAAGACTCTAATTTAAGAAAAAAAACCGAATTAATTTTGGTGCGCTTTAAACTTTTTGATAGCCTCGGTTAACTTAGGAATAATGCTGAACGCGTCGCCAACAATACCGTAATCGGCCGATTTAAAGAATGGAGCTTCTTTGTCGTTATTGATCACAACAATTGTTTTACTTCCATTAACACCGGCTAAATGTTGTATAGCTCCGGAGATTCCTATAGCGATATATAAATTAGGACGAATAGCAATTCCTGTTTGTCCTACGTGTTCGTGATGTGGACGCCAGTGCATATCAGCAACCGGACGAGAGCACGCGGTTGTTGCGCCTAATGTTGCCGCAAGATCTTCAACTAATTTCCAGTTCTCAGGACCTTTTAATCCACGGCCGGCGCTTACTACTAATTCAGCCTCAGGTAACGGGATCATTCCGCCTGTTGAAGTTGAACGTGTTTCTTTCACGGTGATGCGTGACGCTGGTAATTCAGGATTGAAATCACTTGCGTTTGCAGTGCCCCCGCTTAGTTGAACAGGAAAACTATTTGGTAATAATGAAATGATCTTGATGTCAGAATTGATCACGTAAGTAGCGTTCGCTTTTCCGGAGAACACATTCTTTTTTACTTCAAATGTATTGCCATTTACAACAGGATAGTCAATGGCGCCCGCAACTAAACCTGCTTTTAATTTTGCTGATAAACGCGGCGCACAAGCTTTACCCACAACATCAAAAGCAAAGATAATTACTTTGCTTCCTTCAGCTTTCGCAGCTTGCTCAACCATGGCGCTGATCAACAATGAATCAGTTCCGATCTTATCGTTCTTTACTTTCAACACTTTTGTAGCACCTGCTTTTCCTAATTCCGCAACTTGCGCGTCATCGGCGTTATTAACAACCGCGGTTACAGTGGTGTTCAATTGTTTTGCAATGTTTGCAGCGTAATTGGTACACTCCAAAGAAGATTTTTTTACTCTTCCTTTTGCAACTTCTATATATACTAGTACTGACATATTAATTTCAAACTAAATTCTTAATTAAATAACTTTTGCTTCGGTGTGTAATAAGTTCACTAACTCATCAATATTATCTTCGCTGATCATCTTGCAGGTTGTTCTTCCCGGATTCAAAGCGTAAGATTTAATAGTGGTTAATGCTGCCGAACCGTTTCCTTCAACAACAGTTAAGGGTTTTGTGCGGGCAGCCATAATTCCGCGCATGTTTGGAATACGTTGTTCTGCCATTCCTTTAGCACAACTAATTACCAATGGAAGATCACATTCAACAACTTGAACGCCTCCGTCAACATCTTGTTCGATGGTTGTTTTGTTTCCAGTAAGATCCAACTTGGTTGCAAGAGAGACGAAAGGAAGATCTAACAAGCCAGCAATGATCGCCCCAACTGAAGAACCATTGTAGTTGATCGTTTCTTTTCCAACTAACACAAGATCGTACCCGTTTGCTTTCGCATAGTTAGCAATTTGTTCCGCAACAAAAAATGCATCCGGACCTTCAGCGTTCACGCGCACAGCATCGTCGGCGCCTAATGAAAGACCTTTACGAATGGTTGCTTCGCTATCCGCTAATCCAACATGGATCAAGGTGACTTTCTCAGCTAGGTTTGCTTCCTTCAATTCAAGCGCGCGCACTAAAGCGTACCACTCGTCGTAAGGATTTATAACGTAAGTAACACCTTGCGAATTGAATTTTGTATCGCCATCGGTGAACTGAATTTTAGTAGTAGTATCGGGTACATTACTAATTGCAACTAATATCTTCATGTCCTAAATTAATTAAGGTTTGCAAAGTTAGCATTATAAGATCTTTAAGCAAACCAAAGCGGCCTATTAATTTACACAAAAACAGGGCTTTTTTAACAAAGAATGAAGGATCGTTTCTCGCAGATTCCGCGGATTCCGCGATCAAAAAACATCAGCGCTTATCAGCGCTATCTGCGGGAGATAGGGGAACTAGATGTGTTCGTGGAGTTTATCCAGTAGATCGTTGAGGTTTTTGATATCCTCTTTGCTTAGATTTTTGAACAGGTCAACAAAGGATTCGTCAACATGATCAAGCGAAGCAAGCATATCAAGACCTTTTTGAGTGATAAGAAGGTCGACGTTTCGCCTGTCGGACTTGCATTCTTTTCGTTCTACAAAACCCTTGGCAATGAGTTTGTCAACTATGCGCGACGCATCGCTCATGCGATCCAGAATACGCTCTTTAATGAGTTTTAAATTGCAAGGGTTTGGATGCTGCCCGCGCAAAATACGCATCACGTTGTATTGTTGGTGGGTGATCTCGAGGTCTTTGAATTGCTGATGCAATAAGTGATTGATAAGGTGACTTGTATACAACAAATTAACGCCGAGTTTGTGTTGCTGCGTTTTAAATTTTGGTTGCTGTATTTTCTTTTCTAAGGTCATTTAAAAAAGAGGCCGGCATAACCGGCCTCTAAATATATCATTTATTATTGAGCTTTGTTCAACTCTATGGTGATGTCAATTTTCACATTTTCGCTTACCACAACACCGCCCGATTCAAGTGCAGCGTTCCAATTCAATCCCCAATCTTTACGATTAATGGTTCCAACTACTTTAAATCCGTATTTGGTATTTCCCCAAGGATCTTTTACTGTTTTGCTTGATCCAACCGCTACTAATTTTACTTTTTTAGTCACGCCTTTCATGGTAAGGTCACCTTCTAAAGTGTACGTGGTTTTCACTTTTGTAGGCTTCATGCTCGTTGCTTTGAAAATGATCTTTGGATTTTTTTCTGCGTCAAAAAAATCAGGGCTTTTCAAATGCCCATCGCGTTTTTCGTCATCTGTATTAATTGAATTTACATCCGCAGAGAATTCGATCTTTGCATCTGTAAAATCAAGGTCAGATTTTGATTGAACCGTTCCTTCGTAGATCTTGAATTTTCCTTCGGTCTCACTAACCATTAAGTGTGTAACCATAAAACCCATTTTAGAATGAGAGTTGTCGATCTTCCAGTTTGTTTGAGCTACTAACGAACCAAATCCTGTGATCGCGAATGTTGCTACATTGATAAATAATTTTTTCATAAGTCTATTTTTTTTTAGTTGATGAAACAAATGTATGTTATAACATTTAATGTTGTAACATATTTTACTATTTTAACAGCATAAAAGTGCCAACTTCTTGATTTTCAATGGATATTTTATCTATTCGAATCCGCTTTAAAAAAGTGACTTTATAGCCGAGGCTCTTACACATGCGCCTGATCTGTTTGTTTTTGCCCTCGGTTAAGATAATATTGAAGGTATGCTCATCCAGTATCTTGCACCTACATGGCCTAGTTATATAAAAGCCAATGTCTACACCGCCACTCATTTTCTCTGCAAAATCACCATTAATGCTCTTATCCACCTTCACAACATATTCTTTCTCTTTAAGCGTATTTGGATCTGTAATTCGTTTGGCCCATTTGCCGTCGTTGGTCACAATTAATAAGCCTTCGGAAGCTTTATCCAATCTGCCCGCAATTACTAAGGGCAAATGTTCTTTAAAAATCGGATACAAGCTATCGGTAACGTTCGGATTCAATGAAGAAACAAATCCAACAGGCTTATAATATTTATAGTACCGAGGTTTGGCGCGAACAATTTTTCCATCAACGGCAATTTCTGAAGTGTGATTTATGAGCACATTTTTCTCGATCACCTCATTCTCAACTCTCACTCTCCTTTCAGCAATAAGCGTACGGGCCTGCTTGTTAGAGTATTTGAGTGTGTGCACTAAAAAGTATTGGATCTTCTTGCCCTGGCCCATGAGGTAAAAATACACAAACGGATTGTTGAGCCCGCTTATTCTTTATAACTTTACATCATGAGCGACATCATTGTTCTGAAAAATATTGAAAAGGTTTATAAAATTGGTCAAGAAGTTATTTACGCGCTTCGTGATGTATCGCTTAACGTACAAAAAAATGAGTACGTTGCGTTGATGGGTCCTTCGGGAAGCGGAAAATCTACGCTAATGAATATGCTCGGTTGTTTGGATACGCCAACAAACGGACAATATATTTTAAATGGGCATTCAGTGGCCACCATGAGTGATAGTCAGCTCGCCGAAATTAGAAACAAAGAAATTGGATTCGTATTCCAGACATTCAATTTATTACCTCGCGCTACTACTTTGGATAATGTTGCTTTACCGCTTGTTTATGCAGGAATGTCAAAAGCTGCTAGAGAAGAGCGCGCGAAAGAAGTGTTGGAACAAGTTGGATTAGCCGATCGCATGCAGCACAAACCAAATGAATTGAGTGGGGGGCAACGCCAGCGTGTGGCAATTGCCAGAGCTTTAGTGAACAAACCTGCTATTATTTTGGCCGATGAGCCCACCGGAAATTTAGATAGTAAAACGTCTATTGAGATCATGGGGTTGTTGGAAGATATTCATAAGAATGGAAATACCATTATTCTTGTAACGCACGAAGAAGATATTGCCATGCACGCCCATCGCATTGTTCGCCTACGCGACGGATTGGTTGAAACCGATACAGTTAACACCAATATTACCACTTATAAAAACAGGGTTTCCGCCTGAGTTTTTTTAGCTATTTTTACGGAGAAGACTTTGAAGAAACTCATTCTCATATTTTTTGTTTTTTCGGCTGCAATTTGTTCCGCGCAAAAAGACAGTATTCCACCCATTGCCGCCCCATTGGTAGGCATACATTTTGGCGGGGATCTTCCTTTTGCCGACATGGGAAAACGTTATGGCGGTAATTTGACCACCGGTTTTAACTTCATGTACAAAACCAAAAAGAATGTGTTGTTTGGTTTGGATTTCAATTACGGTTTTGGTCGTAACATGAAGGAGGATGTGTTGAGTCAAATGAAAAATTCCGATGGTTTTTTGGTTGACAATTCCGGCTATCCGGCGGATCTGAGAGCGTCGGAAAGAGTTATTGATATTGTATTGCATGCCGGAAAATTATTACCGTTTAGTTCTGCCAATAAAAATTCGGGTTTAGTGTTGGACGCGGGACTTGGCTACATGCAGCATCGCATTCATTTTGTTGATGCCAACGTGCAGGTTGCTGCGGTGAATGGAGTTATTCGCAATGGATTCGATCGATTAAGCAATGGAATTGTGGCCTCACAATTTTTAGGTTATTTATATCTGAGTGATAGTCGCTTGCTCAATTTTTACATGGGATTTGAAGCTTATGAAGGGTTTACCAAAAGCGTAAGAAAACTAAATTACGATACGGGTTTACCTGACACACAATCGCGCGTGGATGTTTTAATTGGGTTTAGAGCAGGGTGGATCCTTCCTTTATACAGCCGCACGCCTAAAAACTATTTTTATAATTAATATGTTCCTATACAATTTTGTGGTAGTAATGTATGGCTTTGTGATCCGCATGGCTTCTGTTATTAATCCCAAAGCAAAATTGTGGGTGAGCGGCCGAAAAAATTGGCGAAGCAAATTACAGGAACAAGTTTCAAAATTAAATTCAGCTAAAAAGATCTGGGTGCATTGCGCTTCACTGGGCGAATTTGAGCAAGGTCGTCCGCTCATTGAAACCATCAAACAAAAATATCCCGAATACAAGATCGTGCTTACCTTCTTTTCACCAAGCGGATTTGAAGGGAGTAAAAATTACCAGCACGCCGACGTGATCGCGTATTTGCCTTTGGATACAAAAACTAACGCGCGTGATTTTTTGAGCATTGTGAAGCCGAGTATGGCTATTTTTATCAAGTACGAATTTTGGATCAATTTTTTGAACGCGCTAAAAGATTCTGGTACTCGAACTTATTTGGTTTCGGCTGTGTTCAAGGATCATCATCCTTTTTTTAAATGGTATGGCGGTATTTTTAAACGCTCATTGCAGGCGTTTGAAGTGTTGTTAGTGCAAGATGAGCACTCAAAAGAATTGCTTCAAACCATTGGCTACGCAAATGTATCGGTTTGCGGAGACACACGATTTGACAGGGTTTTAGAGATCAAGCAGAAATTCACACCGATCCCCGAGCTCGAAAAATTCAAAGGGCAAAGTAAACTTATCATGGGCGGAAGCACCTGGCCCGGAGACCAAGAGCTCATTATTGAGGCATACAAGCAACTTAACGACCCAAATGTAAAGCTGCTGTTTGCACCCCACGAGATAGACAACGCGTCTATCGATCAATTGAAGCAAAAACTCAAAACGGCTGGTTTAAACTATTCGGTGTTCAGCGATGGTCAGGATAATGATTTTAATGTGCTGATTTTAAATACAATGGGAATGCTTTCGCGTTCTTACTTTTATGCGGACATAGCTTATGTTGGGGGTGGGTTTAACGACGGGATCCACAACATTTTGGAGCCGGCGGTTTACTTCATTCCGGTAGCTTTTTATGGTAGTTCATTTCAGAAATACAATGAGGCTGTTGACCTCGTGAATTTGGGGGCAGTTCGTAACGTTTTAAATATCCAAGATCTACTTGAGCATTGGAAAAAAGTACTCCAAAATTCCAATGAGAAACAACGGATATCCTACACGCTCAAAGCGTATTTCGAGCTCAACGGAAACGTTACTTCTAAAGTGATGAGTATCATCGATTTTGGTTAAAAAAGTGCTCATAAGTTAATTTCAATTTAGCCCTTTATTAATTTTGCCAATTCAATTAAATTTATTTACTTGCGACACATTTCTGGATATAAACTTTATTTTTTAGACGATGAACGTTAAAAAATTTATGCTAAACAAAAAAATATTTATCGCGGCAGGTGCGATCGCTCTTTTTGCTGCCTGCGGTGGTGACGATAAGGATAAGCAAGACGGTAAGGAAGATATAGTTGAGGTACCTGATACTATCAAAACCACGGTTGTTAACGTTGGGGGGGAGTTGTTCTCAGTTCCGTCGCCTATCCAAACAGCGCTTTTGATCCAAAAGAGTGGAGTTACTTACGATAAAGCTATTTTGCATACCGCTAATAAAGTGAATACTTACAGCACTGATTATTTACGTGCTTTGAATCTTGGAATTTACGGTGCAGATCTTGGTTATGTTTCATTATACAACCAAACTCAGGATGCAATTGGTTACTTAGGTGCTTTGAAACAATTGGCTGATAAACTTGGCGTTTCTTCTGCATTCGACGCAACTACCATGAAACGTATTGAAGGAAATGTAACGAACAAAGATAGTATGTTAGTGTTGGTAGGTTTGGCTTACCGCAGTAGCGATGCTTATTTGAAGAACAACCAACGTAACGATGTAAGTAGCTTGATCCTTACAGGTGGTTGGATCGAAAGTATGCACTTCTCTTACTCAGCTTACAAAGCAAAATCAGGAAATGAATTAAAATGGAGAATTGCCGAGCAAAAACAAGCCTTGGGTTCTTTGATCAAGATCTTATCTAATTATCCCGGTGAAGAAGTGAAAGCTTTGGCTACGCAGTTGAACGATCTTTCTAAGATCTACGAAGGCATTTCGTTCAAATACAATTTCGTTGAACCAACGCACGATTCATTGAAAAAAGTAACTTATATCAACAGCACAACTGAAGTGATAGTAAGCGAAGAGCAGATCAACCAAATTGGTGCTAAGATCGCTGAGATCAGAACTAAAATCGTTAACTCAAGTAATTCGTAAGTAATATCATGAAGAAATTATCAATAGCAATCATCACCTTCTTATTGAGCTTTACTATTAACAAAGCTACTGCTCAGTGCGATACTATTGCCAGCATTTGTGCTAAACACATTATTTCAACATTCATTTCTGATGGTCAGCAATACCGTTCTTTGTTATTGAACTCTGAGGAAACGGCTGAATTCCATACTACCTTTTTTGGCGAAACAACCTACCGTATTGCTGCTTGTAGTGGAACTACCGATGGAAATTTGATCTTCAATATCTACGATCAGGATCGCCACCTTTTATTCAGTAACCGTAACCAAAAGAATGCTCCATATTGGGATTTTAAAGTAAAATCAACCCTCGAAGCCATCATTGAAGCTCAGTTGGATGCCAACAAAAATCCGGGCTCTGGTTGCGCCGTTATCCTCATAGGATTCAAGCAGAAATAAACAGCATTAAATTAACAAATTTGAAAGGATAAAGTAGCAAGCTTTATCCTTTTTTGTTATATTAGATTCTTGAAATTGAAGGTCTATTTTTTAATAGCGTGCATCTCCTTTTTTATTAACTTGAGAGCGCAAAATACCTGCGAAATGGGTTTTGTGCGTGATAGCCTGTATAATGAAAAGGAGGCCGGGTTTGTTTCAGCCGATGGGTTAAAAACAAATCCTTTTAAAGATGGGGGCGAAATAAAGATCTTCAAAGTAGCGAATAAATACTACTTGATGATCTTTTGCAAGAGTCACTTGTATTTTGATTTCGCACATGACCTTGAGATCCGATCGGGAACAAAGTCGATGGTGTTGAAAGCGGTAAAGCAGTACCAAAAGGATAAGTTCACCGGGTTCTTTGTCATTGAGATACTTAAGAATTATGTGGCAACACTAAAAGACGATGGAATTACCTCGTATGTGTTCAACGCCAAAGAGACTTTTTTGAGTAAGAGTGAAGTGAAAGAAGTAAAAAAGATTGCTAATTGTTTTTATCAAACGATAAACGTACAGAAAAAATAAGATTTTATGAGTGAACGAATACTCCGAGCCCTGATGCAGATGTTCGCGATCATCGCGAAAGTAGATGGGATCAACAACACTGGAAGGCTGATCGTAGAGTCCTTTTTAAAGCAACAGTTAAGCCAGGAGCAGGTTGAGACCTATCTTAAGATATTTGATGAATATCTGGAAACTCACCAAGCGGCAAGCAAAAAGAAGGATGGTAATTCAAAACGTACTTCATTAAATTCTGTAAAGATCTTAAAGATCTGTACCCAGATCAACGAGGAACTTGTTCAAACACAAAAAGTGATCGTGCTTATTCGTTTGCTTGAATTTATTTTCTCCAGCAACGAGATCAGCGAACAGGAATATGAATTCGTTACAACTGTGGCGGAAACATTTAATATTCCTAACAACGAATTCACCGATCTAAAATCGTTTGTTGAAGATCATGGTGACAAGGTTCCCAATAGTCCGGATCTTCTTGTAATGAATAACAAAGAAGGCGGTTATCAGAATTCATGCAAACATATTTTCGTTGAGAACGCAACGGATGATATCCGTGTGATCCAAATTCATAGCGTTGGCATGTACGCCATGCGTATTTATGGAAAACAGGAATTGCAATTGAATGGGCAGATCGTTTCAAAAGAACGTGTACATATTTTGATCCCCGGTTCTTCTATTCGTTCTTCAAAAATAAAACCGATCTATTATTCCGATATCATCAGCAGATTCTTATCGGATGAATCAAAAGCGAAGATCACATTTGAAGTAAAGAATTTAGAGTACAAATTCAAAGGCGGTAAGTTGGGTTTACGTGATGTGAACATTAACGAAGAGAGTGGGAAGTTGATCGGGATCATGGGAGGTTCAGGTGCGGGTAAATCAACCTTATTGAACGTATTGAACAGCATGGAAACGCCAAGCGGTGGTTCTGTGAAGATCAACGGTATCAATATTCATACAGAGCAAGACAAGATCGAAGGAGTAATTGGTCACGTGAGCCAGGATGATCTTTTAATTGAAGAATTAACTGTATTTCAAAACTTATTCTATAACGCTAAATTATGTTTCGGGAATCTTAACGATGACGAAATTGAAAAGAAGTGTAATGAATTATTGGCCGATCTTGGCTTAAGTGAAACGGTGAACTTAAAAGTTGGTTCTCCTTTAGAGAAAACAATTTCCGGCGGTCAGCGTAAACGTTTGAACATTGGTTTGGAATTGATTCGCGAGCCTGCGGTGTTATTTGTGGATGAACCTACTTCGGGTTTATCGTCGCGTGACTCAGAGAATATCATGGACCTTTTGAAGGAATTGGCTTTGAAAGGAAAGTTGATCTTTGTGGTAATTCACCAACCATCTTCTGAGATCTACAAAATGTTTGATAAGATGATCATCCTCGACGTGGGTGGTTATCCGATCTATTATGGAAATCCTGTTGATGCTGTAAGTTATTTCAAACGTTTGGTGAATCATGTGAACGCGGAAGAAGCCGAATGCTGGAACTGCGGTAACGTAAATCCTGAGCAGATCTTTAACATCATTGAGAGTAAGGTATTGGATGAATACGGGAATTTAACGCACACGCGTAAAATGCGTCCTGCCGATTGGAACAAACACTACAAGGAACTCATTGAGTCAAGCATCCACTCAGAAAAAAAGCATACTGATATTCCTGAGAGTATTTTCAAGATCCCGAACATCATTAAACAGTTCGTGGTATTTATCACTCGTGACGTGAAGAGTAAGTTGACAAATACACAGTATTTGATGATCAACTTCATTGAAGCGCCTTTATTGGCGTTCATTCTCGCGTTTCTGGTGCGTTACTTCAATACGGATGATATCAACTCAAAAGGATATATATTTAGCGATAACGAAAACGTTCCGGCCTACATGTTCATGTCGGTTGTGGTTGCCCTGTTCGTAGGATTAACGGTGAGTGCCGAGGAGATCATTCGCGATCGTAAGATTCGTAAACGTGAGTCTTTCCTGAATTTAAGTAAAGGAAGCTATTTGTGGAGCAAGATCATTATCATGTTCGTGCTTTCTGCGTTTCAAACCTTAACGTTTGTGATCGTTGGAAATTCCGTGCTTGGTATCAAGGGCATGTATACCGATTATTGGTTGGTATTATTCTCTACGTCGTGTTTTGCTAATATGCTTGGTTTAAATATTTCGTCGGCGTTCAATAGCGCGGTTACCATTTACATCTTAATTCCATTCTTGATCATTCCTCAATTATTATTAGCGGGTGTGGTTGTGAAGTTCGATAAATTGAATCCAACGCTTGCAAAACAAGGCGGTGTGCCGGTTGTAGGTGAGGCCATGGCGAGTCGCTGGGCATTTGAGGCTTTAGCGGTGAACCAGTTCAAGGAAAATAAATTTGAGCGAAATTTCTACAAGTACGACAAGAGTATCAGTATTGCCGGTTACAAGAATAACTACTGGCGTCAGAAACTGGAGAATAAATTTGTTCAGATCGAGAACGAGCAAAAAAATGGAAAGTCATTGAAGGAGTTATCGATCGACATTCAATTAGTACACGACGAGATCCAAAAGGAAATGAAAGTTTCTCCTAAGATCAAGTTTGAAAACCTCGACAAAGTGAATGTTGAGAATTATGGACCTGAAGTGATCACAAGCATCAAAAAATATCTAGAGAAATTAAAGCAGTATTATATCAATGTTGAGAACACGGCGCGTTCTAAATATGATGAGACAGCTTTAAAGATGCAAAAAACGGATGAAGAGAGAAAAGCATTTGTGAAGTTGCGTGAGGATTATGAGAACGTTGCTTTGGCCAATATGGTGAAGAACGCTAACGATATTAGCGGGGAGAAGAGTTTGGAAAAAGACGGTAAATTGATCCAACAGAGTGATCCGGTATTCCTGGACCCAACGGATAGATTAGGTCGCGCGCACTTCTTTGCGCCACGCAAAAATTTATTTGGTAATCTTATTCCAACATTTTGGTTCAACATCGGCGTTATTTGGATGATGAGCCTGGTGCTGATGGTTACCCTATATTTTGATGTATTCAAAAAGGTATTGGACTTCTTTGGTAATATTCAATTCAAAAAGAAAGCGTAAAACAAAGGCCGGTTCTTCCGGCCTTTGTTGTTTCTGAGCCAATGAAAAAACAGAGATACGTATTTATCATCATCCTGGTAATTGTACTCATTGCCATTCCCGCCATCTATTATTACCCACGTTTGAAGAATATGCAGTGGAAGCAGATCGCTGATCTGTTTTTAACGGCTTCGAATCTAAAGAACTTAACGATCACCTTCTTTGTTACCAACCTTGCTATTTTTGCTACATCTGCCACTATCGATCTCGTAGCCATGGGTTGGGACAATAGCGCGCTTAAACGCCTTTTCCTGATCCGTAATGCCAGCGCACGTGGCGATCTTTGGTGCTGGATACTTACAGTTTTTAGTATGTTCGATATGTTCGCGTTATTGTTTTCGTTCGGATTTTTTTACGTGCTGTCGAGCGTTATTGTAAAAGCTGGCGGATTTACGCCAATTCAGCTGATCCCGAATCATCTTTTGCAATTTGCGGTTGTGTTTTGTCTTGGCGATATCAAACATTATTTCTGGCATCGCTTTATGCATACACGTGTGTTTTGGGAACTACATAAATACCATCACTCGGCAACCGAATTTAATTTGATCACCAATTCACGTGGCCATTTTCTTGAGAAGGGGGTATTGATGATGTTTGATAGTATTTTATTTTCTTTAGTTGGCGCGCCTATAGAGTATTTTGCTGCTTTCCTTATTATCAAAGAATTTTACGATCAATTATTGCATTCCAATTTAAATTGGAACTGGGGATGGGTTGGAAGATACATTTTGATCTCTCCTCGCGCACATCGTTTACACCATAGCAATAACCCCGAGTTTTACGATAAGAACTTTGGAACTACTTTTATTTTTTGGGATAAATTATTTGGAACCTATGCGCGAACAGATAAACCTATTACAATAGGCGTAGAGAACACTTCGTTCAATAAAAAAGGATTTTGGTACGATATGATGGAAGGAACACGAGCTTTTGTGAACGCGCTAACAAAGCGCAAGCCTACTTCTTCTCAATAAATTGAAATTGCAGGCTACACATTTCCTGAAGATCTTCTCCGGTTGCAAGCATGTCATCATCTTCCAATTCATACATCCACGACACTTTTACTTTGCTATCCGTAGCCGAGCGTATTTGAGTGATCACAGTTAAAATAGATTTGATACTTGATGTGTTTACGTACTTGAGATCCACATTGAGGTTAATTGACTTAGGATTGTCATTAAAGAAATCCATCAACCATTTGGTTACTGGTTCATAAAACTCACCTGAATTCTCTGGGTAAGAATTTCCGCTAATAGAAAATTCGCCGTTTAATTTAAAATCGATCTCTGGAGATTTGGCGGTGCCGGCAATGTGTAGTGCTTTCATAGTACAGTGGGTTTAGTTAATCTCAAACCTAGCCTATCTGTACCCCAATGTCAAGCGTAAAACTACGTATTTTACATAGGTAGTTTTACGGTACTGCCTACGCATATTCCACTGGAAGCAATAGAAGTGCATTGATAGTCAGTTTTTTATGATCCAAGTAAATCTATTTGCCTAAAAACAAAAATCGACAAATCTGGTTGTTTTTGCGGCTTAAATACGAATTTCTTAGGCGTAAATTTTCGCGACGGAACCTGAAGAAAATTCGTCGAGAAAATAATGCGCTTGAGCTGAAATTTTCCAGAAAAAATGTGATCTAGCGCGTATTGACCTTATCAAACTTCTTCGCCATGTAATGCAAGCCCACACTCTCTTTACGACGCATGGCATGTTTAATGATCAAATAACTCACGCAAATAATATTTCGAAGTTCTCCCAATTCTTGTGATAAAATTGTTTTATCATAAAGTGCTTCATTCTCTTTATATAAGATTTCCAGACGATCAAAGGCGCGTTTTAAACGCAACTCGCTTCGCACTATTCCAACATAATTACTCATGATCTGTTGCACTTCTTTTTTTGATTGTGTGATCAGGATCATCTCTTCCGGATGTTCTGTTCCTTCGGCATTCCAATTTGGAATGCTATCATTGAACGAAACTTTTCCTATAGCACCAATGGCATGCTCATAGGCGCGATGTGCAAATACTAATGCTTCCAATAAGGAATTACTGGCCAAACGATTTGCGCCATGTAACCCGCTACAAGCACACTCGCCGATGGCGTATAATTGTTCGATAGTACTCTGACCAAATTCATTAATAATAATTCCTCCGCATAGATAATGTTGCGCCGGAACTACCGGTATCATTTTTATGAAAGGATCAATGCCTAAATTAATACACTTATTGTAAATATTAGGGAAATGCTCAATGAATCCTTTTCTATCCAAATGCCTGCAATCCAAATAAACAAAGTCATCGCCTCGCATTTTCATTTCATTGTCAATAGCCCGCGCCACAATATCGCGAGGCGCTAATGATCCGCGTGAATCATAATGATTCATGAATTCCTCTCCGTTCTGGCTTTTTAATACGGCACCAAAACCACGCATCGCTTCTGTAATTAAAAAACTTGGGTGCTCATCGGGTTTATATAGTGAAGTAGGGTGGAACTGCACAAATTCCATGTCTTTCACATGGCCTTTTGCTCTGTACACCATCGCAATTCCATCGCCCGTTGCAATAGTTGGATTTGTAGTTGTGGCGTAAACATTACCCGCGCCTCCCGTTGCCATCACCGTAATTTTTGAAAGCACGGTATCAATATGTCCGTTACGTGTATTTAAAATGTAAGCGCCATAACACGTGATGCCGGGAGTTTTAGAAGTAACGATTTCTCCCAAGTGGTGTTGCGTGATCACGTCAATGGCATAGTAGTGATCGTACACAGTAATGTTTGGATCTTTATTTACCTTACTTAAAAGCGCGCGTTCAATTTCGTAACCGGTAATATCTTTATGATGTAAAATTCTGTTCTCAGAATGGCCACCTTCTTTAGCCAGATCATATTCTCCTTTTTGGTTCTTATCAAATTGAGTTCCCAGGTCTATTAATTCTTTTACTCTTGCGGTACCTTCAGTCACCACCATGCGTACGATCTTTTCGTCGCATAATCCGGCTCCAGCAATAAGTGTATCCTGAACGTGTTTTTCAATGCTATCCCCATCATGCCAAACCGCGGCAATTCCCCCCTGGGCATATTTAGTATTGCTTTCGTCCTGGTTGCTTTTGGTAATAAGTATCACCTTACCCTTTTTAGCGGCTTTTAAAGCAAAACTGAGTCCGGCAATGCCCGAACCAATAATAAGGAAGTCTGTTTTAATTTGCATTTCCGACAAAACTTTAAACAAATTTAATGAAAATATCCCTTTTTGCTTCGTATTTTTGTAAGGCAAAACACCATGAATCCACAAGATATTCCCTATATAGTTTACGCCGAGGAGACCCCAAATCCGGCAAGTTTAAAGTTTGTTGCCAATAAATTGTTATTGGTGAGTGGGGCAAGAGCCGAGTATGCTTCTGCGGGCGAAACTAAAGACGCTCCAATTGCGCAAGCTTTGTTCAAGTTCCCTTTTGTGAAAAGAGTTTTTATCGCTTCTAATTTTGTTTCCATTGTAAAAAGCGATGCCGTTGATTGGGAAGAAGTGCGCGATGAGTTGCGAGTATTTATTACCGATTATTTGAATAAAGGTAATGCTGTTGTAAATAAATTGCCGGAACAAGAAGTTGCAAAAGATAATACATTCAAAGAAACCGTGAGTGTGAACACTCAACACGCCGCCCCTTCAAATGATGTAGAGAACAAGATCATTGAAGTGTTGGAACAATATATTCGTCCGGCTGTAGAACAGGATGGAGGTTTGATCACATTCAAAGAATTAAAAGACGGGATTGTTACCGTTCAGATGCGTGGTTCTTGCAGCGGTTGTCCGAGCAGTACCATGACGCTTAAAGCGGGTATAGAAGCTTTATTAAAACGCTTACTTCCTAATGACGTGAAGGAAGTAGTGAGCGAAGCTGTTTAGCTCTACGTGATCTCTGTGTAAAACTCTGTGTACTCCGTGGTTTCTGCCTCTAAAGGACGTTTCAAATAAAATGCTATTTTTATAGCATTACTTTCAACTCCAAATATTTTTATACGATCCTTGGTCCTTTACTTGCAGTTCTGGTTTGGCTATTTGTTGACCTTGATCCCGCAAACAAGAATATCACCTTAATGGCCGGAATTGCGCTGTGGATGGTGATCTGGTGGATAAGTGAAGTTGTGAGTTTGGCTGTAACGGCATTGATCCCAGTACTGGTGATGCCCGTTCTTGGAATTGCAAAAGTTGGTGAAGTGGCTTCGCAATACACCGACAGTATCATCTTTTTATTTTTTGGAGGATTTATGTTGGCCTTTGCTATTGAGAAATGGGATCTACACAAACGCATCGCCTTCAAAACGCTTTCGGTAGTTGGGAAAAGTCCGCGTACGGTTTTGTTTGGTACAATGCTCTCAACGTATTTGATCAGTAATTGGATCAGTAATACGGCAACCACTATTATGTTATTTGGTGCAGTGCTTGCGCTCGTTCACGAAACACGCGACTATTTAAAACACGATAAAGAAAAATTTGCAGCAGCGATGATGTTGGGTCTTGCTTTTTCGGCAACCATTGGCGGAATGGCAACGCCCGTTGGAACGCCACCGAATATGTATTTCTTTAAAGTGTTTAGAGAAACATACGCTAGTCAATATGAATTCAATTTTTTAAAATGGAGCATGATCGGTTATCCTATTTCCGCGGCATTCTTAATTGGTTGCTATTTTGTGTTGAGTAAATACTATTTAAAGAATTTGCACTCATTTGAGATCGGAAAAGAGTATTTCCGCGAGCAATATAAAAAGCTTGGAAAAATGTGTTACGAAGAAAAATGGGTGTTTGGAATTTTTATTGGCTGTATTCTTTTATGGTTTTCACGTGCCGACCTGGAATTTGATTCGTTTAAAATAAAAGGCTGGACCAATCTTTTCCCGGTTCCAAAATATGTGGATGATTCTTTTGTGGCTTTGGTTGCCGCTTTATTGTTGTTTCTTGTTCCAAGTAAAAAGGACAAAGGAAACGCGTTGTTGGTTTGGGATGATGCCAAAAAGATCCGTTATGACATTATTTTAATGTTCGGCTCGGGTTTTGCTTTGGCTTATGGATTTGAGGTAACAGGTTTAAGTAATTGGCTGGCTGGTCAGCTAATAGTTTTAAAAGGTGTTCCGGTAATATTTATTATCCTTGGAATTTGTTGTGTGGTTACCGTTATTAGCGAATTTGCAAGTAATATTGCCAG
This sequence comes from Bacteroidia bacterium, assembly GCA_044229315.1. Lineage (GTDB taxonomy): Bacteria > Bacteroidota > Bacteroidia > B-17B0 > Aurantibacillaceae > Aurantibacillus. The sequence continues at coordinate 82,809 of JBGATG010000005.1, read as the reverse complement.
TATTCAATTGGCAATTCCGGTAATGATGGCGCTTCAAAAAAACATGGACGTTTCACCTTTGCTGTTGATGATTCCAGCCACATTCGCGTCTTCTATTGGATTTATGCTCCCTGTTGCCACGGCCGCCAATACCATTGTTTTTGGTACTAAAATGATCCACACAAAAGATATGTTCAAAATTGGATTAGTATTGGATATATTAGGAATTTTAATCATAACTTTAATGTGTTATTTGTATCTTGGATAAAATGATCGTTGCTAAACAAATACATAAATCATATGATAAACTCGAAATATTAAAAGGAGTTGATCTTGAAATTCAAGCGGGCGAAGTTGTTTCCATTGTGGGATCTTCGGGCGCAGGTAAAACCACTTTACTTACTATTTTGGGTACATTAGATCGTCCCAATAGTGGACAAGTCTTAATTGACGGACAAAATGTAGTTGAACTCAATGATAAAAAGCTGGCTGCTTTCCGTAATCAAAATATTGGCTTTGTTTTTCAGTTCCACCATTTGCTTCCGGAGTTTACTGCGTTAGAAAACATTTGTATTCCCGCTTTCATTTCAGATAAGTCGAAAAAGGAAACTGAAAAAAAGGCACTGGAGTTATTGGAATTATTCAATTTAAAAGACCGCGCTTCGCACAAGCCATCTGAATTGAGTGGAGGAGAACAGCAACGCGTAGCAGTTGCCCGTGCTTTGATCAATGATCCCAAAGTTATTTTTGCCGATGAGCCAAGTGGGAATTTGGATTCTCAGAACGCAAATGAATTACACCAACTTTTCTTTAAACTTCGCGATCAATTAAAGCAAACCTTTGTGATCGTGACCCATAATAATGAATTGGCAAAAATGGCCGATCGTATGTTGGTGATGAAGGATGGAAGGATGTCTATTTAGACAACTGCAGGGCCGTGTCACCCTGAGCGTAGTCGAAGGGCAACTACATTAAACCGTCAACTCCCCCTGCTGCATTTCGTAAAGCATCTTGAACTTACTTTCACGCCCAAGCAATTCTTTTAAATTGCCTTGTTCAATTACTTCGCCTTTTTCCATTACAATGATTTTGTCGACGTTTTTTATTGTAGACAGGCGATGCGCAATGATAATGGATGTTCTTCCTTGTGTTAAGATATCCGTTGCCTTTTGCAAAAGCATTTCAGTTGGCGTATCGATAGAGGCGGTTGCCTCGTCCAATACAAAGATCTCCGGATTGTAAACGTAGGCGCGAATAAAGGCTATTAATTGCCTTTGCCCGGCTGATAAACTGATCCCTCGTTCTCTTACTTCATAATCAAAGCCTCCCGGTAAACTCATAATAAAATCATACAAACCAATTTGCTTTGTAGCTTTTATAACTTGTTCTTTTGTAATATCCGGATTGTGAAGCGTGATATTATTGAAAATACTATCATTAAATAGGAAAACATCCTGCAATACAACACCGGTGTTCTTCCTTAACGACGCAAGTGAATATTCTTCTATTCCTTTTCCGTCAATACAAATAGTTCCTTTAGTGTGTTCGTAAAAACGACTCAGCAAATTGATCATGGTTGTTTTTCCCGAACCGGTGGCGCCAACAAAAGCAATGCGTTCTCCCTTTTTGATCTCCAGGGAAATATTCTTCAATACATAATTCTCATTTACATAAGCAAACCAAAGGTCTTTGAACTCTATCTTGTCGTTGATCTTTGCAAATTCCATTTTTCCTTTATCCGGAATAACCTCGTTTGTATCCAATACTTTGAATACACGATCCGCTGCTACAATTCCCATTTGCAAAGTGTTTAAGCGATCAGCAAGCATTCGAATAGGGCGGAACATCATGTTGGTGAGCATTACAAAGAATGTAAGATCTCCCAGGGTCACATGAAACGTTTCCGATTTAACGCCCGCATACCAAATTACCAAAGCAATTGATACGGAAGAAAGGATCTCCACAACAGGAAAGAAAATAGAATAATAAAATATGGAACGAATATTAGCCTTACGATGCTGTTGATTGATCACTTTGAATTTTTCATGCTCGTCTTTTTCTTTATTGAATAATTGAATGATCCGCATTCCGGTAATGTGCTCTTGGGTGAACGTATTCAAATTAGAAACCGCATTCCTTACTTCGTTGAAAGTTTTCTTTACTCCATTTTTGAATAATGCAGTCGCTACAAACAAAAGCGGAATAGTGGTGAACACCAAAAGTGCCAACACCCAATTCTTCCATAGCATCACGCTCGCAAAGATCAACAACATTACAAAATCCCCGGCTATCACTATAAATCCTTCGGAAAACACATCACTTAAGCTTTCAATGTCGGAGATTGCACGCGTTACCAACATTCCCACAGGCGTATTGTCAAAATACGTATTCTTCAAGCTTAAAATGTGACGGTAGATCTGATTTCGCAGGTCTTTTACAATGCTCTGACCTAAGTAATTTGTAATGCTAATGTTGGTGAACTGCAAAATAGCTTCAAACAGGATAAATCCTAATATGATGAGACAAGAGGTATTAAGATCTTGAATACTTTTGTTCTCTGAAACGTCTTTAGTTAGAGCATCGCTCACTAACAGCGGGCGAATAATTGCCAATGTAGAGAGTGATAAGGTAAGAACAACCGAAAGCCCAAATAGTACCTTGTAAGGTTTTGAGTAACTCAGGATCCTTTTGATCAAACCGAAATTCAGTTTATTTTCTTTTTTCTCACTCACTATGTTGATCTTTTGGATATTCAATAGCCACTAAGAATAACGCATTTGCAGGAACGTTGTTTCCTGCTTTTGCTCTGTCTTTTGCTTCTATTACTTTTCTAAATTCTTCAATGGTTATTTTATTTTTACCAACCTGTAAAAGCGTGCCAACAATAGCGCGCACCATGCCGCGTAAAAAACGGTCCGATCTAATTGTAAAACGCCATTCGCCTTCACCAACTTTTTGCCAAACGGCTTTAGTGATCTTGCAATTATTGGTGTGCGTTTGTGTATTCAATTTACTGAAACTGGTGAAATCCTGGTATTCTAATAGGGTTTTCGCTGCTTTGTTCATCAATTCAAAATCCAGATCGCCATACACATAATAGCTAAAGCGCTCAATAAAAGGGTTTTTTTGTTGATGTAAAAAGTAATAGTAAGTCCGAGATAAGGCATCAAACCTTGCATGCGCTTTTTCATCCACCTCTATGATATCCTGTATGGCGATCTCCGGCGGCAAAATAGTGCTGAATTTATAGATCCAATGCGCTTTATTGCTGGTAAGATCCTTGCTATTGCTATCAAAATGCGCTACGTAATTCTTGGCATGAACGCCGGCGTCGGTACGCCCGCACCCTACCAATTCAATAGGTTCTTTCAGCAGCATACTCATCTTTTCCTGAATGATCTGTTGCACGGTATTGGGGGTATTTTCCTGAACCTGCCAGCCGTTGAAATCGCTGCCATTGTAAGAAAGTTTGAGAAAGTACCTAGCCATGTGCCAAAGATACTTAACTTTGCCCAGTCGCAAAAATGAGCAAGATCAAAAAGAACTTTGAATTACAGGGACTTGAGGTAGTAGATACGTCTACCGAGGGAAAAGCTATTGCAAGGCATGAGAATCTTGTTGTTTTTATAGATGGCGCGGTTCCGGGAGATGTTGTTGATGTGATGGTGCATCGCAAGAAGAACAGTTACGCCGAAGCCAAAGTAACGCGTATTGTAAAGCCATCTCCAAATAGAATTGACCCAAAGTGCGAACATTTTGGAACTTGCGGTGGCTGCAAATGGCAAAGTTTAAATTACGATACACAGCTACATATCAAACAAAAATATGTTACCGATGCTTTTACACGCATTGGAAAACTAACGTTTGATGAATTGCCTCCCATTCTTGCAAACAAACAGGAGTATTTTTACCGAAATAAATTAGAGTTCTCCTTTTCAAATAAGAAATGGCTAACTAACGAAGAGATCAAAAATAATGTTGAAGTTGCTAATAAAAATGCATTAGGCTTTCATATTCCGGGTTTGTTTGATAAGATCCTGGATATTAATAATTGCTATTTACAAGCTGAGCCAAGTAATTCAATTCGCTTAGCAATTCGCGATTACGCTTTCAAAAACAACTTCAGCTTTTTTGATATTCGCAATAAAGCAGGATTTTTAAGAACGGTATTGATCCGCACAACGTCAACAAAAGAAGTGATGGTGGTGTTGAGCATGTTCGAGAATAATGTGGAGGATATGAAAGGATTGTGCAAGTATTTGAAAGAGAGTTTTCCACAGATCACATCTCTGCAATACGTGCATAATCCTAAAGGAAATGATACTATCCAGGATCTTGATATTGTTACGTATTCGGGAAAAGATCACATTACCGAAGAAATGGAAGGTTTGAAATTCAATATAAGTGCTAAATCTTTCTATCAAACAAATTCGGAGCAAGCTTACGAACTTTATAAAATTGCGCGCGAGTATGCGCAATTAAAGGAAACGGATGTTGTGTATGATCTTTATACTGGTACTGGAACTATTGCCAATTTCGTGGCGCGCTCTTGTAAAAAAGTAGTTGGAATTGAATACGTAGAAGCAGCCGTAAAAGACGCATTCAAAAATTCAGAGATCAATGGTATAAAAAATACATTTTTTACAGCGGGAAACATGAAGAATGTTTTTACATTTGAATTTGTAAATACACATGGTAATCCCGATGTGATCATTACCGATCCGCCACGTGCAGGAATGGATCCGGAAGTGGTGAATGTAATATTACACCTAAAACCTAAACGTATTGTTTATGTAAGTTGTAATCCAAGTACACAGGCCCGCGACCTTGCTCTCATGGAGGGGGTATATCGTATTGATAAAGCACAGGCTGTAGATATGTTCCCACAAACAGCCCATGTAGAAAGCGTGGTTCAACTCACTCTAAAATAGCCCAAAAAACACTTGTTTTTCTCGTATAAACGCATATCTTTGATTCAATAAAAATCAATAATATGATCCATTTTAAATCATCAAAGATCCTTATTCCTATCGATTTTAGCGAAACCTCATTGATGGCCATTCAACATGGCGCCTTTGTTGCTCAGTTAACAAAAGGAGAGGTATGTTTACTACATGTCATCAATTCGGCGTTTACACGTCAAAATGTTTTTTTACCGGTTGTACAGCTAACCGATACTGCAGCATTTGAGAAAAAGGTGGCGGATAAATTGGACGAATTAGCCAACGAGGTAAGACAAGAGTTTGGTGTTGCTGTGGATTGCATTATTAAAACAGGAAGTCCGGCCAATGAAGTGGTTGAGACTATCAAAGAAATTGACGCCTCGATGGTGGTAATGGGAACTCACGGATATTCCCCAATGGAGGAATTGGTTATTGGAAGCAACGCCTTACGTGTAATTACAAAAGCAAGTTGCCAGGTTATGACCATGAGTAAAGGCGCGGATCATAAAGGGTATAATAAAATTGTAATTCCAATTGATAGCAGCGCACATTCGCGTCAGAAAGTGGTATATACTTTAGAAATGGCAAGGCAATTTAGTGCGCACGTTTACGCGGTTGCGTTGTTAGGGCCTGAAGATGAGCACCACAAACCTCAAATGGAATTGATCTTGCATCAAATTGAGAAATTGGCGAAGGAAAAAGGAGTGATGTATAGCTCGGATGTTGTTTCAGGATTAAAAAATCGTGCAACTGCAACGGTAAAGTATTCGGAAAAAGTTGGCGCTGATCTTTTGGTGATCATGAGTGATCAGGATGCAGAGTTGAGTGGGTTCTTTTTGGGTCCATATACACAGCAAGTAATTCACTTGAGTAAGATCCCGGTTATTACCGTAAAACCGGAAGAACATCCTGAGAATATTAATTTTACCATTCTTAGCGGAACAAGCGGGATGTAGGGCGGTGTCACGCTGAGCCTTTCGACTGCGCTCAAGATGAACTCCGTCGAAGCGCAACTAATTTTAAAAGCCGGGACTTGTGTTCCGGCTTTTTTATTTGGGCGTGCCCCTCACCAAATATTCTCTGGAAGTTCGGGTCGGGCTTGGAGTTTACCCTGAGCCCGTCGAAGGGCCACTCGCTCTTTTTTGCTCAAATTTTTCTGGAAGCAAAAAAGGAGCTCAAACAATGGCTCAATCCCTCACGCGAATACCGCCACTTAGCGATATTCCCCCGCCATTTGTAAATTATTGATAGCGGCGAGCATTTAATCGTTACATATTTGCCTAACCAAACATAACAACATGAAGAAAATAACAATGTTACTTGCTTTACTCCTGAGCTTAGGAATTAAAGCGCAAACAGAAGAAATTTTTACTACAGTTGAAGAGCCTGCCGAATTTAAAGGAGGGTTTCAGGAAATGGCTAAATACATCGGATCAGAATTGAAATATCCCAAATCGGCAAAAGATGGAAAAATAGGTGGTAAAGTATTTATCAAGTTCATAGTCAATAAAGATGGGGACATTAAAGATCCCGTTATTTTGAAAGGTGTAGAAAATTGCCCTGAATGCGATAAAGAGGCCTTGAGAGTAATTACATCAATGCCAAAGTGGATCCCCGCGAAGCAAAGTGGAAAAGTGGTGAGTTGTTATTATAACATTCCAATAAAATTTGATCCTGTGTGAGTAATGCAGCGATCAAAGAACCCGAACGAAGTATTGGGTTTATGGAAGGGGGCTGAGCGATCGGCTCCCTTTTTTAGTTGAATGCATTAGCGTATTTGTAATCCGCTACCACCGTTAATCAAAGAACAACCACGTTAAGCCAAAACGCAAAGCTCTTTCAGGCTGATAATATCCAGGCACCATGCTGTAATTTGTGCCAAGCAATCCGTGCAAAATATTTTCCATTTTCAAGAAAAAAGTCACCGGTCTAATACGTGCGTTCAAGAATGCGTCAACAAAACAATAATTTCCTGCTTTGTATTTTTCCTGAACATAAAATACTTGTGTCATTGGCATGTAAGCGTATGGATTGAATTCATCATAATATTCAATTTGTCCGCCAACAGCCAATTGTAAGTTGTTCTTGAATAAATTACCGCGATAGAATAATGAAGCCATTGAAACGCTTTTAGGCAGAGCGATCACGTTGCTATTGGTGCTTTGCCAGGTTTGAGCTGCGCCAATTCCAAGGTGCTTAAAGAAAACTTTATCTAAATTGATCCTGAAAGCTGTGTTATTAATAGTTCCTGAATATTGCATAGGGTAGGCCAATTGATCAAAATATAGATAGTTTGAAATACCTCTGTAAATTCCGGTTAGCGTAATGAACGAGATCTTCGCACTTAATTCAGCCTCGTTCATTTGCACATTGTTGAATTTGTTATCCCAGCTAAAATGATTGCTGTACCAGTGTTTAAAAATGTAATCAGGCGTGCGCTCTTCCGATAACAAATGCATGTAAAATGATGTTTTTGTTTTTGAATTTTTGGTGTAGTTGAGCTGATGAAAACTCTCCGCTTTATAATTTCCTGCAAAAGGCCCCGAGGCAATATATGATCCCGAAAGTGTGTTATTCAATTTGATCACTGCACTATCAGATAACTTAATTGTAGTTAAGCGATCTAATTTTACATTCAATAAATGGTTCATAAAAGTGGTATCGCTGTATTGCCATACTTGAGCGATCTCATTTTCATAACCGAGTTCCAAACTAAACTTTGCATTCGATCTAAAAGTCAAATTGATCTCATTATTGAATTTTCCAACGCGTGTGCTGTCATTTGTAGCAGCGGTATCAACATAAAAAAGTGTGTAGTAGGAACTTGTTCCACTGTTTGGGTCCCTATATCTATATTTTAAAACACTGTAAGCCGTTCGCAAACCAATGAACGCGTTAAAATTTGAGCTATCCTTAGTTAACCTGAACCAATTGTTGTACTGCGCGGCTATTTCGCTGTTATTACGCGAAGCACTGCTTAACTTAACGGGCACAAGTTCTTTTGCTTCCGTTAAAAAACGCTGGCGAAGCGTATCTCCGTAGATCCCTCCATTTTCCTGGAAGCGATTATTATTGATCAATACATAGGCGTTAAATCCAAAACGTTGTTTCTTAGTTGTATAATTGGTTGATGTATAAAAATTGTTTGTGAAGCTTTGTTGTTTGGTATAATAGCCGCTCGAGGTATAACGGTTCAAACGAATGGTTACATTTAGTTTGTTCTTAAATGTATTGGTGAATAACAAACGGAACATTTGCAACTGTTTTGATCCTGCTATGCCGTTTGCTGAAGCAAATGGGCCTTTAGTTTGATAATAGTCAATGTTCTCTTTCTTGATCATGTAATCTTCCAAAGGCGTATCCGTTAATTTAAAGCCAAGGGTTCTACTTTTAAATTTGAGAAGGTACTGTGGATTGGAAAGTCCAATGTTCCCCAAAAAATTTCTACCAATGAACTGATGCGCTTTTTCGATGGTGGTGTCGGGATAAGAATATTGGAAAGGCCTTTTCTCTGTGCGTTTTTTTAGATACAAAGGATCAACCGAGTAAAAACTTTGTGCAGAAATACAGCTAGCCAGGAACAAAAAGATAATGATCTGCGATCTAAAAAGAAATTCGAATGATTTTTTTATACGATCACTTGCCAATTGCATTAACGAAAAAAATTAAAATTTACCGAAGAAATGTTCCTCCACATCAAAGGTTGATTTCAATCCAACTTCCTTGAAATCCGTTTCAAGCCATTTAGAAGCGATCTCACGACCTTTTTCTTTTAACGCAACAAGGAATTCCCATGACGTGTTCATTTTGCTACTGTAGCTTAATTGGCTCAATGCTTCGTAGCCGCTGATCGTGTGTACAAAGATCTCACGATTGGTTTTTTCATCGGTCTTTAAAATCCCGTTTCGGATCAATTCATTACGATAGTGGATCAATTTCATTTCATTGATCAAACTGCTATTAAATGAAATTTCGTTCACTCTATCCGCAATATCACGCGCGGTGGTTGGAACAGAATTGATATTAATGGAATTGATCTTGATCAAAACTATATCGCTTAAATTGGTGTTTGAGATCAAAGGAAAGATGGGTGGATTTCCCATATAACCGCCATCCCAATAATATTCGCCCTTAATTTCAACTGCCTGGAACAAGAAGGGAAGGCAAGCGCTCGCTAAAATGGTATCAACCGTGATCTCTTTATTTGAAAAGATGCGCGCGCGATTTGTTTTTACGTTTGTGGCGCAAATGAATAATTTCTTTTTGTTATAGCGTTGCAATTCTTCAAAATCAATATGCTCTAACAAAATATCTTTAAGTGGATTGTAATTGAAAGGATTGAAATTGTATGGCGACATTACCTGAGTAAGCGCGTTGAACCACATATAACCCGGACTATTATAAATATTTCCGCTCCCAAAGGTTTGATCAAAAAATCCGGGTTTAAATAGAAAACTTCCGCTTAATGCAACTTTACGCCACAATGACTCTAAAAGTTCTTTTGCTTTAGCCGGACCACCGGTATGTAAACCATAGGCGCAAACTACCGCGTTCACAGCACCGGCACTTGTACCGCACATGGCATCGGCCACTAAAGACTCTTCTTCAAGAAGTCTGTCTAATACCCCCCAGGTAAACGCACCATGTGCTCCACCGCCCTGAAGCGCAACGCCTACGTGTTTCATCTTTGGTTCCATGTTCTAAATTTAATGTTTTTTTGATACCCGCAAAGGTCTAAATTCGTTTAAGGATGTTAATTTAATTCACGTAAACCAACAGTGGCTTCGGTAAAATTAGGTTCAATGCTTAAACATTTTTTATAGTCGGCCACGGCATTAATTTTATTGCCAAGTTTTGCGTAACTGTATCCACGGGCAAAATAGGCAGCGGGCCATTGATCATTTGATTCCAGGGCTTTATTTAAATATTCTATCGCTTTTTCGTATTCGCCCTTTACGTCAAGATAAATGGCGCCGATATTATAATTCGCCTGCGCATAATTTCTGTCTTTAGTTAGCAGGGCATTGTACTCTGCAATAGCTTCATCGTATTTGCCCATATCCTGCAATAACTTTGCCTTGGCGTAATGCGCGTCGTTATAACCCGGTGCAACTCTCATGGCGTTAGCATAGTAATCGAATGCAAGTGGGTTTTTACGTGCGGCATAAATAACGCCAAGATCATAGTACGCATCCGCAAAACGATTATCCTGTTCAACGGCGGTTTCTAAACTTGAAATGGCTTTGCTTGTATCACCACTTTCTCTATAGATACTTCCTTTCAAATAATAAGCCTTTGCAATATTCTCATTGATCTTTAAAGCCTTATTGATGTTCTCGATCGCTTCTTTGTATTGTTTTACTATGAAAAATAATTCTGATAGCTTCATTAACGCTTCGGTGCTTTCAGGAAATTTTACAACAGTTCGCTCTAATACTTCTTTGGTTTGACGCGTTTTATTTTCTGCAAAGTAAACGTCGGCTAAAGCAACGTAATACGACGCAACTGTGCTGTCAATACGAATAGCTCGCTTCGCGTCGCCTGCGGCGGCGTCAAATTGTTTGTATTGGATCCAAAGCGCGCTGCGTTTAATGTAAAGTTCCGGATTTCTCGGGTCTTCCAATAATTGCGCGTTCAGCGATTTTAATTCAGGGGAATTTAATTTGATGCTTAAACTGTCAGCTTTTTCTTGTTCCTGTTTTGTTACCACATCGGGCTGGCATGATGTGAAAGTCCCAATAAGGAAAAAAGAAGAAATTATGATCAGAAAAAATCTCATGTTAAAGGTCGTTAGCATTTGCGATAAGCTCTGCCACATCTAGTACTTTAGTTTTATTTTCTTTATTGAAATGTTTTACGCCATCAGTTATCATGGTATTGCAAAACGGACAACCTAAAGCAATAACATCCGGCTCTAAAGCCAAAGCTTCTTCCGCTCTTTCAGTACTCACTTCCTTGGTTCCTCTTTCGGATTCCTTGAACATTTGGGCACCGCCGGCACCACAGCACAATCCGTTAGCGCGGCTACGTTTCATTTCCACTAATTCCACATCCAGTTTTTGTATGATCTCACGCGGCGCTTCATATACGTTGTTACCGCGGCCTAAATAGCATGGATCATGGAACACAATTCTCTTTCCTTTGAATTCTCCGCCTTGCACTTTCAATTTTCCCTGGTTGATCAATTCCTGAACTAACTGCGTATGATGGATCACTTCATAATTTCCACCCAAAGATGGATATTCGTTTTTCAATGTATTAAAACAATGCGGACAACCTGTAACGATCTTCTTTACGTTGTACATATTCATAGTTGTAATATTGCTCATGGCTTGCATTTGGAAAAGAAACTCATTTCCTGCACGCTTTGCCGGATCACCATTACAACCTTCTTCGCTTCCTAAAATGGCGAACTTAATTCCAACATGATCTAAGATGCGCACGATAGCTTTGGTGATCTTCTTTGCGCGATCATCAAAACTTCCGCTGCAACCAACCCAGAATAATATTTCCGGTGTTTCTCCCGCGGCAGTCATTTCTGCCATTGTTCTTACTTTTATTGGCTCCTTACTCATATTAATTTTCGTTTGTCCAGTTGGCACGATCACTTTGACTAAATTGCCAAGGTGCTCCGTTGTTTTCAATATTACTGAACATGTTATTTAATTCTGCAGGGCTTTGACTTTGTTCCATTACTAAGAACCTGCGCATTTCTACAATGATCTCCAATGGATCAATATTCACAGGGCATTCTTGTACGCAGGCGTTACACGTGTTACAAGCCCAAATTTCTTCCGTGGTGATATAGTCACCCAATAAAGATTTCCCATCATCTACAAACGTTCCGCCGTTCTTATCCATGTTCTTTCCAACTTCGGTTAAACGGTCGCGTGTGTCCATCATGATCTTACGCGGAGATAATTTTTTGCCGGTTAAATTTTGCGGGCAAGCCGACGTACATCTTCCACACTCTGTGCAAGTATAAGCGTCCAATAAATTCTTCCAGGTTAGATCTTGTACATCTTTCACTCCAAAACGAACAGGATTATTTGGATCTGTTTTTGGCTGATACGCGGGATCAAAATTTGGCGCTACAACATCCGTTACAGCGTCAAGTGTTGAGAATTTTCCTTTTGGTTTTAAATTACTGTAATACGTATTTGGGAAAGCTAAAAGAATATGCAAATGTTTCGAAATCGGTAAATACACAAGGAATCCAAAAATGCCCATAATGTGTCCCCACCAACCGACGCGTTCAATTAAATGTAACGCGCTTGAACTTATGCCCGCGTAAAGTCCTTGCAAATTTGAGGAGATAATGAAATTCGCTGTTTTCATAGTTTCCCCACGCGCTTGCAACTCAAGATCCGCGGAGTTCATCAACATAATGCACGTGATCAAAAAGATCTCGGCACATAGAATTAAATTCGCATCCTTAGTTGGCCAGCCTTTCATTTCCGGTTTTTGGAAACGCGCTAGGCGAACGATATTTCTTCTTGATAGAAAAGTAATGGTTGCAATGAACGCAAGAACAGACAGAATTTCGATAAAATTGATCACAAAGGTGTAAAGGCCGGAAAGTGCGCCACCTTCAACCCAATGCCAAATGGTGCGATGCCCGCCGCTAACGCCGTCAATAACAATTTCCAATAATTCAATTTGAGTAATTACAAACGCTGCGTAAATAAAGAGGTGCATAATGCCGGCAACCGGCCGCACCACCATTTTGCTTTGGCCAAATGCAACTTTAAGCATGGTCTTAATACGCTCGCTTTTATTTCCACTAAGATCAAGATCTTTTCCGATCAAGATGTTTCGGCGGATCTTGCGCGTGTGGTAAGTAAAGAATACTGCAACGGAGATCAATAAAATACTAAATACAACAGGACTCAGCATAAAATTTAGTCTTTCGGTTTGTTTTTATCTTTTCTTCCAAATACCGAAAAATGGATGTAACGCTCAGGATTGTAACGTAAATCCTTAAGCAATTTATCAAGATCGGCGGTTGATTTATTAAGATTGAAATATAAACTGTCGTTCTTTGCCAATTTACCAAGTGTTCCTTGTCCGGCATTGATTCCCGAAAGCAACATGTTCAATTCTTTCATGGACTTGCTTGTGTTGTTGATCGCTTCAGCTATCTGTGCTTTGGCTATGGTATCACTTATTGTTTTGAAATTTGTAAGAATGTTATCGATCTTCTGACCATTCTTTTCAATGTTAGAGGTAATCGAATTTAGATGCGAAAGGATTCCCGAGATCTTTGCTTTCTCACTTCCAACGAGGTCATCCAACTTATACGCAGTTTGTTCTAAGGTTAAAATAGCTTTACGCACACTTTCAAAGGATTTCTCCAAATTGTCGCGAGTTTTTGGATTAAGAATTGTAGTTACAACCGTAACCGCCGAGTCAATACTTCCGATCAAATTTTCAGTCTTAGCCTTTAAGGGAGCGATCTGTGCGTTAACCGATTGTTGAAGTCCAATTTCAGCATCTGCTATCAATGTGTCACCATTTGAAACAAATGTTGTTTCTGAACTGAATTCGATCTCAACGGCTTTTGTTCCCAAAAGATCAGAACTTATTGCTTTCGCTTTCGAGTTCTTTGGGATCTTTACGTCTTCAGTTAAAAGAAAAGTTACTAAAACTTGAGGTTCTCCCCCTTTTGTAATCAGCTCTATAGACTTGATCTGACCAACTTTGTAACCTTTGATCATTAGAGGACTTGCAGGGATCAGCCCCTCAATTTTTGGATATACCGCGTACAGATAGTTTTTGCTGGAGAAGAGATTTGTGCCCCTTAAAAAGTTCAAACCCCATAAAAAAGCGGCGATGGCTAGAACAACAACGACCCCTATTTTGAATTCTTTACTTATTTTCACAGAAAACAATAAATTTGAATGCCTAAATATAGCTAATATTTGTGAGATAGACCTTGAAATTTTATGCAGAAATTAAAGAATGAAGAGCTAAATAGATTAAGCGAGGAAGGCTTCAAAAACGCCCAAAAAACCCCTATTGTGCTTGTATTGGATAACATAAGGAGTTTGCATAATGTTGGCTCGGCATTTAGAACAGCCGATGCGTTCTTATTGGAAAAGATCTATTTGTGTGGAGTAACAGGAAGTCCGCCAAATAAAGAGATAGAAAAGACCGCTTTGGGCGCTACAAAAACAGTGCAATGGGAGCACAAAAGAACAACATTGGAGGCAATTGAAGAACTTAAGAAAATGAGTTATAAAATTGTTTCGATCGAGCAGGCAGATAAAAGCACAAAACTTAATAGTTTTAAAGCGGCAAAAGAAGAACGTTTGGCGCTGGTATTTGGAAATGAGGTTTATGGTGTTGAACAAGACGTAGTGGATGCAAGCGATGTTGTTGTTGAAATTCCACAACTAGGATCAAAACACTCATTCAATGTGGCGGTGAGTATGGGAATTGTGTTATGGCAACTGGTAAAAGAAAGGATAGAGAATGAAAAATAGAATTTTAGTGATCGTTTTTTGCGCTATTTGTTTTTTGTGCAATGCGCAAAGTAGATGGGATAAGGATCTTGTGGTGGATTACAAAATGAGCGACAAAGATGGGGTTTTGATGAATCATATAGAAATGAAAAAAGATAGCGTTTTTTATGAGTGGATTGAGCGAAACAAACACAACACTAAAAAAGTAGCTACCGACGCTGAATTTGAGAACAAGATCCTGAAGGCGATGAACGACAATAAGGTGACAAAATTTAAAAGTCGTGATCTCGCCAAAGGCTCGGTGAATATGGTATTCACTTATAAGAAAGGCAGCAAAACAAAAACCATCATATTCGCACAGCCAATAAAGAAGGAATCAAAAGAAGAAAAATTCATCAGAGAATTTATGGAACCGATTCTTACAAAGATGTTTGAGCAAGAAATTAAAAATTTTCCAAGATAAATGAAAGTTATTTATTCTATCCCGGTTTTATTCTTGGCATTGTTGCTCACAAATTGTGGGTCAAAGGAAGTTACATATGCTATTGCTGAAGATAAATTTGTATTTGAGAGGGATTCACTTCCCTATGGCGAACAAAAGATGCTTCAGGAGTCCTTTGCTTCTTTTTTGACCTATGAGTTTAAAGAAGGGAGTGATCCATTAAAGATCTATGTAAGTGTGAACGAAATAATGCCCAATGTAAATAATATCAAGGATGTAAATTTGCAGTTGGATTATAAAAATGAAAAGGGTGAGATAAAGAGTTTTTTGCCCGACGAAT
Source organism: Bacteroidia bacterium (assembly GCA_044229315.1). Classification (GTDB taxonomy): domain Bacteria; phylum Bacteroidota; class Bacteroidia; order B-17B0; family Aurantibacillaceae; genus Aurantibacillus. The sequence goes on along the minus strand of JBGATG010000005.1, from coordinate 67,641 downwards.
TAAAAGAATTCAAAGTGGAGTATTCAAATGGAAGAGCTATTTTAAGCTTACCAATAGAAAATAGGAATATTGCAAGTCAAATAAATTGGCAGGAGGCTGATTGGGGAGAATACACCAGGAACAATTACGTAAATCTGATCGGAACTTTTATTTTCAGGCAAAAGGAATTCCCGCCAAATATGACCCTAAAATTCAAGATCACATGGAAGGATCGCGAAAAACAATTTGAAACAACACTTACCAAGGGCGACTATGTTGGACCCAAGATAAATCCCAAATTTTAGTGGTTATTTTTACTGGAATATTCGGTCTTGTCATTGGATCTTTGGCCATTTGGATGGCATTTAGGTTCATAAAACTTTATTTTAAGGTAAGATCCTGGACGCGTGTGCGTGCAAAGGTTGTTTCAAAAGAAGTTAAGATCCATAAGAAGTATTCAACGTCGCGATCGCCTTATAAGGTGAGTGCGGACTATGTGTACTCAATAGGAAGCAAAGAGTATAAAGGTTCGTTGATCTATTTGGTTGAGCTCCTAAGTGGACAGGCCGGACATTTGAAAAAGACAGCTGAAACGAAACTCGAGAAGATACATGATGAAATGGAAGTTTACGTGGATCCTAAAGATCCTTCGCGTTCCGTGATGTTTTGCGAAGGTATAGGTCTCTATGTTTTGGTGCTATTTATGGGGCTATTCGCTATCATATTCGGGCTTTCGAAATTGATGTAAAAAGCGGACCGGTTACCGATCCGCTTTTTAGTTTTTTAATTATAAGCAAAAGCTATTTGAGAATTTTTTGGTGATTTTACCTGGTAAGAAAGTGTGAGTTTCTTGGAATCTTTTGCGCCAACGGTGGTTCTCCATTTCAAAATTCCGCTGATCTCTTCATATTTTGCACCGGACAATTCCTTTTTCTCTATCACGATGTTCTTATCCTGCGAAAGCGGTAATTGATCTTCAATGTCGATCTCAATTTTTTGTGCTCTAGAATTTTTCATTGTGATCTCATACGTGTATTGGTGAACTTTATCATTGTCAAAAAATTTCTCGAAACTCTTATCTTTTACTTTTGCACGTTTAATGGCAACATTCTTGTCAATTCCTAAGGACAATTGTACTGTATCTTCAACGCCTCCCGGATTTAATCCTGTAGTTCCAATATACGAACCATCGTAGTAAATAGAAGCTTGTCCCGCCATCGCAATTACTTCTTCCCAATCAGGAATGATGGCCGTTAGATATACATTGTTATTCAATTTAGGGATTGCCTTGTAACGGTATTGGGTTTTAAGGTCTTTCACCATAATAGCGGCATAATGTTCTTTGCCATCGGTTGGAATATTGTAATTCAATTTGATCTCGTATTCTGTTTCAATTAAATTTTCGTTCACCGCAACGTAGTTGTAAGCGAATTCAGCGTCTTTTTCTGTTTCTTTTACCACTACTTCGTCAAGATCTTCTCTACTGATTGCGCCGGCTGCTTTCGCGTCACCGTAACCTTCGTAAGACAATGTTTTTGGTTTTTGTTTACGATATGTATTCAAACCTAAATACCACGGACTCAATTGCGGGATGTCATACGAACGATTTGGGTTTGCTGTTGAAAGTACTAATTTCACATTACTCCAATCAATTCCCGATTGCTGATGAATTTGAGCTTTGAATGTTAGTTTTACGTTTTGTTCGGTCGACAATGCGCGTAGGTCGTAGGAAGGTGTCCAGCCCGCGCTAGTGATGTAATAGTTGAAATTCAAATTGGCCTGAGAAGCAGTTTCAGAGATCAAGTGAACGATCACGCGGTAATCAACGCGCTCGGTTTCTCCTACGTTATTTTGATTTGCCAGTTCATTATTGATGTCTATTTGACGTTGATTTAACGCGCTTTTTTTGATCTGAATTTTTTCGCGCTCTTTTTTTATTTTTAAAAGTTCTGAGTTGATGTTATACAATTTTTCGCGTAAAAACGACAAGCCATCCTTTAAATAAGCAATGCTGTCTTTTTTAGAGATGCCCTTGTATAAATTGTAATTCAACAATACATTTTTCTCAGTGTACAAAGCTTCGGATTTAGAATTGATATCTTCCAATACATAATCCAATTCTTTGATACTATCGGCGATATTCTTCAAATATTTTTTGAATTTCGCGTCACCATTCTCCTTTGCTTTTTCAAATTCGGGATAAAAAACGATGTGCTGAATATCAGTAATGATAAATCCGCCTGTTCCTCCAACTTGGATGGCCGAGGTATTGATGCAGTTTTCCAGTCCCGTGAACACAATTGTATTTTGGCCGGGAACAACATTCACCAGCGCGTTACGGTGAATTTGCGCGCCTTGTGTGAACACAACAATTTTATCAGGTTTGGTCTTAACCTGTTTTTCTGTTTCTGTGGCTTTTGTATGAAACGCCGTTATACATAAAACCAATGCTATTATCTTTTTCATGTGAATCTTTACAATTAAGATGAAAAATCTTTCAAATTCCATAAACAGCAAGCTTTTTTTATCGCAGAGAGCGCAAAGTTTTATTTTTTTAGAACGAAATCGATGTTTTAAAAGCAGGCAAAGACCTTACTATTCCGCAAAGTCAAGCATAAAACGAGGCGGACCATAGGTCCGTTTTGGCTTTGCGTTCTTAGCCTTCGAACATAGAGTGAACCGTAGGTTCATTAAACTCTTTTTCTTAGCGTCCTTTGCGGTAAAAAGGAAAGAAAATTTGGGATAAAAACGCCATGGAAGGCCTGAAAACACTGCTAAAATTGCTATTTTGTATTCAACAGGGCATAGTTAACAACATTTCGGCTCTAAAATCGGCCAAAAAGGGCATTGCACTAAATTTATTAGCTACAATGAGCACTGGAAAGAAAAATAAATTCAGGGAAACTCCTATTCTCGAAACTACGTTTGTTGAAGAAAAAGTAAACGAACAGGATATTGAAGATATCGCTTCTGATGAGGAAGAAGTAGAGGTTAAAAAACCTAAGGAGAGAAAAAACAAACCTAAAGGCGAAAAGAAGGAAAAGGCAAAACCTGCCGAAGAGGAAATTGAAGAACCTGTGAAGGTTAAAAAAGCCAAGGTGGTTAAAGTTTCCACAATGGAAAAGCTGACATTACGCTGGCAGCAAGTTGTTTCCGTTTATCAAAAAGAACAAACTCAAAAGATCATTGGTTTGGTGTTGATACTATTTGGTGCGTATTTTGCTGTTGCTTTTGTTTCGTATTTCTTTACAAATGAAGTGGACCATGATAAAGTGATGGCACCACTGAATGAATTTTTGAGCAGTGAAACTAAAGTTCAAAACTGGTTGGGGAAATTCGGAGCGCTTTTAGCACATTTTTTTATTTACAAAGGATTTGGGGTCGCTTCTTTTATTTTGGTTCCCGTTCTCGCTATTTACGGAGCGCAAAAATTAGTGCAACGTCAGTTCATCAACATTTCGGCTTTCAATGCTAAGTGGTTGTTCATTATGGTTTGGTCATCGTTGACCTTATCGTACATTTTCCAGGATAAATTAAATTTCATTGGTGGTGGATACGGTTATTACATCAACGAACAGGTTACAAATGTTTTGGGCAACGCCGGATTGTTGGTGTTGTTAGGATTTTCTATGTTGACGTTCTTAGTTTTAGTTATCAATCTTTCTTTCAAATTGCCTAAGCCTGAACTTGTGGAAGACGAACAGGAAGTGGTAGAAAATTCGGAAACCACACTAACTCCTGAAAAAGTGGTGGACGAAGAAGCGCAACGTTTGGCAAAAGAAGAGGAAGAGCGTTTACATACATTTGAAGTTAAACCTTCCATTGATGAGCCGCCATTAACTGTTCACGAAAAAGTAGAACTTGCAAATATCGAATCGCAATTGGATAAAAATGCACGCGACGAAATAAAGGAATTGCTTTTGAATACAGAGCCGGAAGTTGAGAAAGAGGTAGCTACGAATTCAATGAACAAGACCGGCGAGGCAGAGTTTGAAGTAAAAGAAACAGTTGAAGAACCGGTAAATATTGAAGAAGAAAATAAAGCGGCAACTTTGGTCGAACAATTTGGTGAGTATGATCCAACCCTGGATCTTGGGTCGTATAAATTCCCAGAATTTGATCTATTGAATGATTACGGAACAGGTCACGGAAAAGTAAATCAGGAAGAATTAGTAGCCAACAAGGATCGCATCATCAATACACTTAAAAACTACGGTATTGAGATCGAAAAGATCATGGCAACGGTTGGCCCAACAGTTACATTGTATGAGATCGTTCCTGCTGCAGGCGTTCGTATCTCAAAAATTAAAAATCTTGAAGATGACATCGCCCTAAGTTTAGCTGCACTTGGAATCCGTATCATCGCGCCAATTCCGGGCAAAGGAACTATTGGTATCGAAGTTCCAAATCAAACGCCTGAAATGGTGCCAATGCGCAACATCATGGCATCGGAGAAATTCAATAATTCAAATTTTGAATTACCAATTGCTTTAGGTAAAACTATCAGTAACGAAATTTTTATTGCTGATCTTGCAAAAATGCCACATTTATTAATGGCTGGTGCAACGGGTCAGGGTAAATCGGTTGGATTAAATGCCATATTAGTTTCCTTACTCTACAAAAAGCATCCGGCTCAAATTAAATTTGTGTTGGTTGATCCAAAGAAAGTGGAGTTGACCTTATTCAATAAGATCGAACGTCACTTCCTCGCGAAGCTTCCAAATTCAGAGGACGCCATCATTACCGACAACACCAAAGTGATCCATACGTTGAATTCACTTTGTATTGAAATGGATAATCGCTACGCGTTGTTGCAAGACGCTCAAGTAAGAAACATTAAAGAGTACAATGCCAAATTCATTCAACGGAAATTAAATCCGAATAATGGACATAAATTCTTGCCGTACATTGTTTTGGTAGTTGACGAATTTGCGGATCTAATTATGACCGCCGGTAAAGAAGTAGAAACGCCGATTGCACGTTTGGCTCAACTTGCTCGCGCTATCGGTATCCACTTAATTATTGCAACGCAACGTCCTTCAGTAAATATTATTACCGGTACAATTAAAGCAAACTTCCCTGCGCGTATCGCTTTCCGTGTAACAAGTAAAATTGATTCACGTACGATCTTAGATTCGGGTGGCGCTGAACAATTGATCGGTCGTGGAGATATGTTATTAAGCACCGGAAATGATCTTATACGTATTCAATGTGCTTTTGTGGATACACCGGAAGTAGAAAAGATCACAGAATTCATTGGTAACCAACGTGCGTATCCAAACGCTTTCTTATTGCCTGAATATGTTGGAGAAGACGGAGGAAGTGATATTGGAGAAGTTGACCTTGCTGAACGTGATAAAATGTTTGATGACGCCGCTAAATTAGTAGTTCAATTCCAGCAAGGTAGCGCCTCTTTCTTACAGCGTAAACTTAAACTTGGTTACAACCGCGCCGGGCGTATTGTTGATCAATTGGAAGCGGCCGGAGTTATTGGTCCTTTTGAAGGTTCAAAGGCTCGCGAAGTGTTGATCAAAGACATGGCTCAGTTGGAAGAAATTTTACAAAAATTAAAAAATAAGTAGTTATTTTAGGAACTTTTAAGAAAAAGGGTGTTTAACTTGGCACCCGATTTGGAATCAAAGAGTAAAAGCTATTTATGAAGAATTTTTTGATGATACTAGGTTCGGTTCTCTTGTTGAATATGAATGCGCAGGACCAGGACCCAAAGGCGAAAGCGATCCTCGACGACTTAAGTAAAACCACCAAGACTTACAAAACAATTTCTGCTGATTTTGCATTGACCATGTTCAATAAAGATAAAAAGCAGATCGAAAAACAAGCGGGAAAAGTTGTGGTAAAAGGGCAAATGTTTAAATTGGATATTCCGGGAAACAACATCGTTTGCGATGGAAAAACTATTTGGAATTACAATAAAGACGCCAAAGAAGTTACTATCAAGACCTTTGATGCAACTAATAACGATCAGTTAAATCCTAGCAAGATCTTTACTATTTACGAGTCGGGATTTAAATACAAATACATTGGCGAAGAAAAAGTGGGAACAGTAGTTTGTCACGCTATCGATCTTATTCCAACTGTTGATCAAGGGAAGAAAAAATACCATACTATTAAGTTATACGTTGATAAAGTAAAGAAACAAGTGCTGCAAATGAAGGTGATGATGAAGGATCAAAGTATGACAGTGTATGATATAAAGACATTTAAGCCCAATCTTCCAATAGAGGATAAATCATTCGTTTTTGATACTAAACCATTTAAACCCGATCAAATCATTGATGAAAGGGACTAAATTTCCCCATATTCGAAAGACCCTCTAAAAACAGGGTCTTTTTTTATGAAAATATTTTTGGTTTGAATAAAAATGAGTATCATTGTATCGTAATTCGCTATTTGCCTTTTCCGGTAAATAACAATCAGTCAAAAAATCATTAAATCACATCTTCTAATAATCGAATAATTATGTTTAAGGTTAATTCTTGAACAGATATCTCATTTCTAAAATTTCGAATAAATAAGCATCTATGGCAAAACTAGATCCCAAAAAGGATAAGGACGGTAAAAGAGAAAAGCGTCCCCGCAAGATCGTAAAACTTGATCCGATCCAGGAAGACTCAAATCAGGAAAGCGCAAATGAAGAAGCTGCCGATGATGAGGTCATCACTACGTTTCAAACCGAAAAAGTAGAAACTCCTGTTGCTGAAGTAACACAAAGTAATGAATCAACGGGTATGGAAACTCCGCAAGCGGAGCAAACAAAAACGCCTGAGAAAGAAAAAATATATTACAATTTTGATAATATCGTTTTTGCAACCGGTGTATTGGAGATCATGCCAGATGGTTATGGTTTTTTACGCAGCTCAGATTACAATTATCATAATTCACCTGACGACGTTTATGTTTCTCAATCACAGATCAAATTATTTGGTTTAAGAACCGGTGATGTTGTTACCGGTGGTGTTCGTCCTCCAAAAGAAGGTGAAAAATATTTCCCTTTGATCAAGGTAGAACAGATCAACGGGCGCGAGCCAGGGTATGTACGCGATCGCGTGATGTTTGAATACTTAACACCATTGTTTCCTAACGAAAAAATTAAATTGACGGGTCACCCGCAAGAGAACATGAGTGTGCGTGTGATGGATATGTTCGCGCCAATTGGTAAAGGACAACGTGGATTAATTGTAGCGCAACCAAAAACAGGTAAAACTGTTCTATTAAAAGATATTGCAAACGCTATTGCGTATAACCATCCGGAGATCTATTTGATCATTTTATTGATCGACGAACGTCCGGAAGAGGTTACCGATATGGCACGCAGCGTAAAAGCGGAAGTTGTTTCTTCAACATTTGACGAGCCTGCGGATAAGCACGTGAAGTTGGCCAACATCGTTCTTGAGAAATCGAAACGTATGGTGGAATGCGGGCATGACGTTGTTATTTTATTAGATAGTATCACACGTTTAGCGCGTGCTTACAATACAGTTTCTCCTGCCAGCGGTAAAGTATTATCGGGTGGGGTAGATGCGAATGCGTTACACAAGCCAAAACGTTTCTTCGGTGCTGCTCGTAAAATTGAGAACGGTGGTTCGTTGACCATTATTGCTACTGCGTTAACTGAAACAGGAAGTAAAATGGATGAGGTGATCTTTGAGGAATTTAAAGGAACAGGTAACATGGAATTGCAGTTAGATCGTAAATTGTCTAATCGCCGTGTTTATCCCGCAATTGACCTTGTTGCGTCTTCAACTCGCCGTGATGATCTTTTATTAGAAAAAGATATGCTTACCCGCATGTGGGTGTTGCGTAAACATTTAAGCGATATGAATCCTCAGGAAGCGATGGAATTTTTATTGGATCGCTTACGCCGAACACAATCAAATGAAGAATTCCTTATCAGCATGAACGGATAAGATGAGGAAAAAGGCTTTTATTCTCGCTGCAATTTATTCTGCACTCGTTGTTGCATTCAAATTATTTATTTGGCAGGGTGGACACACCTTCGACCTTTCTTACCGTTGGGCGCACGCGTATTCTTTATTGGCTATTATTCCATTTATTTTTGGTGGCGTGCGATGGGTGCGTGAGTCGGAGAATGGTGGGTTCATTACGGGAAAGCAGGCCGGACAAACAGGTTTAACCATTACCTTGTTCTCCGCAATGATCTTGTTTGCTTATCACTACATTGAATTCAACAATAGTTTGGATCTGTACAAAGCGTATTACCAAAGCGCCGAATTCAAACTTGGATTAGCGCAAGACCCAAAAGTAAAAGCTATGGGCGTAGATAAAGCCGTTGATATGATGATCGCAAATCTTTCAGCGTTCAAAGCTGCAACAATGAAATTGATATCTCTCTTGGTTGTTGCATTCCCGTGCGCGTTCTTATGCGCAGTGTTCATGAAAAAAAATCCCGCATAGAGTTTAAAAGTTTGAAGGTTTAAAGTTTTTGACTCCATACGGTCAAACTTTAAACTTTTGACTTCAAACTAATGAGAAGATTTTTTCAATTTACTTCACCGGTAGGATTCGCTAAATTCTTGGCGTCGGTAATATCCATTTTAATGCTTCCGATGATAACATTTGCCTGCACACGCATTGGAATATGATTCTTGTCATCGCTGATCCACACGTTCAGATCTTCTTCGTGTTTGAATACGCGTCCTTTTTGCACCACCGGTCTAAAACGTAGACATTTATATTTTCCAAGATCAGTTTTAATAGTTTCTCTTCCAATGAATTTAATTTGTAAAGGCCAGATCTCTTTGTCAACAAAACATGTCAAAGAAAAAAGATCTCCGGGTTTTGCGTTGCTCAGGTCCATGCTTCGCGCGCTATAAAACGCGCTAACCATATCCTGGATGCTTGAGGGCACATCAAATTTTTCTCCGTTACCTACATCTACTTTTTTAGTGTAGTGATTAAATGTATAATCCTGGCTGAATTTAAATCCTCCCTCGTCCACACGACGCACGAACAACCAAGGAACTAAAGCGTCCTTATCCATATAGGTTTCGTAACGGTCGCGCACTTTAAAGAACCAATCCGCGGCGCCATTGGTATATCCATTCGCAACAATGTGCATCACTTTTCTTCCGCTCACATCTATCAATTCAGGCTTCACTTCCAAAATTGCAACACCGGCATTGATCGCACCGTAGTGTAAACGGTAACTCAAGATCTCGCCTTGTTTAAAAGCGGTATTTGATTTGTTCGGTAGATTCTCATTTGAACTCCGCGATTCCACTATTTGTTCAATAGTTTCGGTTCTGCTTAATTTATACCCGGCCGAGCACAACATAAGTAGCAGAACAGCTGCGGCGGAAAATAATTTAAGTTTAGTAGCTTTCATTCTATAGTCAATTTACGACTTTTATACTTACCAAAGGGCGTGCCAGTTCTGTGTTTTAATTTAAAAATTTGTTAAACCACTTATAATGTCCATGATCTCAGCTCTTTTTTCACTTAATTTTTTATAAACGCTTTCGTTTTTCAGAGCACGAGCAATACCAAATGTTTTGATCAGGAAGAAATGAAATAGTAAAGCAAAACGCGAGCACACGAGTAACCCGACCAGAGCTATCAATGGAAACAAAATACTTGGTGAGAAGGCATATATCAAAAAGAACCAGGCGAGGAATGTAAAAATGAAAATAAAAGTACCCAATCCCAATGCAATGGATGCGTAAAACTCCTTGTTCCCTTTTACGATCTTTTTAGTGGCTTTTTCGCTCAGTTTATAGGGTAAATACGCGGCTAACCAACCCAAAGCATAAACTGGAAAGCCTAAGACAATCAGTATATATCTGATTATCAAGTTTCCAGACTTTATTTTTGAGGCGTTTAAAGGGTCAATTATCCAGTCGCGGACTTTATTTTTGCGTACCACGGCATGGTAATCCAGGGTTTTTTGCCTCAAATTGGCCATTTTTTCGGGTTCCTGTTCGTCCAAACTGTTTATAAGCTCCGTAAGCTGGCTTGTTACCTCAAATTCATTCTCAAGCGAGTTCTTAAGGTTTTTGCGTTTTAACCAATCCTTCATCACCATTTCTTCAAGTAGTGGAACTACCTTATCATTCTCTTTATTTTTGATGTGCGTCACCAATTCACGCATCTTCGAATCGAGTAATTGTAGGAATTGATTTTGTGCCCTCGCCGGATTTTCTTTATAGGATGCCTCTAGATCCCGCACTGGTATTGGGTTTCCAACGTTGTAAAATAATTTACTTCTTAATTTGGAGGGAGCAGAATAGTTCACGCCCACAGGAACAACAATGAGATCTTCGTTTTTTAAAAAATCATAGGCACCAAAAACCATACGTGCTACCCCTTTTTTCAAGGGGCGCAAACGTCTTTCCTGCACGCAAAGCCCCTCAGCAAAAATGATGATCTTGGCATTTTTCTTAAGGAGACTATTTACAACCCTGTAGGATTCATCGTTTTTCTGAAGTCCTTCACGTCCGCCATCGCGCATGCGGAAAATGGGAACTATTCCTAATTGCCCAAGTAAAAATGCCGCGATGCCCGGTTTAAAGGCATCACCCCTTGCCATGTAGTTTACGCGCGTTGGATAACTAACCCAGGTAATGCAAACCGGATCCATAAAAGCGTTAGGATGATTCATGGCAATGATCACTGGACCCTTTACCTGTAATTGCTTCACATTTTTACCTTCAATTTTCTTATAAAATGAAGGCAAAGCCAGTGTAACAAGGTATCGTGTGATGTGCCAGATCATAATGGGATTCCTAAGTGGAAAAACTCTAATTTCCAGTAAAAATACTATTAATATTTTGTTAGTAAAATTTGGCTAAAAAAGCACCAAAAAAACCACTTAAAATCGGTATATTTAAAGGAAATAATTAAAGAGAAAAACAGACGATTTTATGTCAGAAACTTCAGCAGATAAAAAGAATTACGGCGCCGATAATATCCAGGTTTTAGAGGGTTTAGAAGCAGTACGAAAAAGACCCGCAATGTACATTGGGGATATTGGTATTAAAGGATTACACCATTTGGTTTATGAGGTGGTAGATAACTCCATTGATGAGGCCCTTGCAGGATTTTGCCGCAACATTGCGGTTTCAATTTTAGAAGATAATTCTATTCGCGTAAAAGATGATGGTCGCGGTATTCCAACCGACATTCACCCGAAGATGGGCGTGAGTGCTTTGGAAGTTGTTATGACCGTGTTGCACGCAGGTGGAAAGTTTGATAAAGACACGTATAAAGTTTCAGGTGGATTGCATGGTGTAGGTGTAAGTTGTGTGAACGCGCTTTCATCTCACGTAAAAACTGAAGTTCATCGTGATGGAAAGGTTGTTGTACAGGAATTCAGTAAAGGAAAACCACTTTACCCTGCAAAAACAGTTGGAGAAACCACGCAAAGAGGAACGATCCAAACCTTTACTCCCGATCTAAGTATTTTCACGGTGAGCGAGTATAATTATTCAACACTTGCAACACGTTTACGCGAGTTGTCTTATTTGAATAAAGGAATTCGTATTTCTTTGACCGATGAGCGTACAAAAGATGAAAGTGGAAATCATCCTACAGAAGAATTTTATAGTCAGGGTGGTTTACGTGAATTCGTAACATACATTGACGGTGCAAAAGAAAAATTAATTGAAGAACCAATTTACATCGAGAACAATGCCGGTGCGATCCCTGTGGAAGTGGCGATGTTGTATAACACATCGTATACCGAGACCTTGCAGAGTTATGTAAATAATATCAATACTCACGAAGGAGGAACGCATTTATCAGGTTTCCGTAGGGGATTGACTCGTACATTAAAAAATTATGCCGACAAGAACGGTCTATTAAGTAAAGTGAAATTTGAGATCAGTGGTGATGACTTCCGTGAAGGATTGACCGCGGTGATCTCGGTAAAAGTGGCTGAACCGCAATTTGAAGGACAAACCAAAACAAAATTAGGGAACTCTGAAGCAATTGGCGCAGTAGATACAGCAATTAGTGAAGCGCTTTCAAATTATTTGGAAGAAAATCCAAGGCAAGCGCGTACCATTGTTGACAAGGTGATCTTAGCTGCAACTGCTCGTCACGCTGCACGTAAAGCACGCGAAATGGTGCAACGCAAAAATGTGATGACAGGCTCCGGTTTACCGGGTAAATTGGCCGATTGCGCCAGTGGCGATCCACATGCTTGCGAATTGTTTTTAGTTGAGGGTGATTCGGCGGGTGGAACAGCAAAGCAAGGACGTAACCGCGAATTCCAGGCTATTTTACCGTTGCGTGGAAAAATTTTGAATGTAGAAAAAGCATTAGAATATAAGATCTACGAGAACGAAGAGATCAAAAATATCTTTACGGCACTCGGAGTTTTTCGTGGCACCAAAGAAGACGACCGCGCTTTGAATCTGGAAAAATTACGTTATCATAAAATTGTGATCATGTGTGATGCCGATGTGGACGGGTCTCACATTACAACATTAATCCTCACATTCTTCTTCCGTCATATGAAAGAATTGGTGGAAAAAGGGCACGTGTATATTGCGTCGCCTCCTTTGTATTTGGTGAAAAAAGGAAAAGATCAGCGTTATTGCTGGAACGAGGAGATGCGCGATATTGCCATCAAAGAAATGGGCGGAGAAAAAGCCGATTCAGTGAACGTGCAACGCTACAAAGGTTTGGGTGAGATGAACGCGGAACAATTGTGGGAAACAACGTTGAATCCTGAAACTCGTACTTTACGTCAGGTAAATATTGACAGCGCTGCCGAAGCAGATCGCGTGTTCAGTATGTTGATGGGCGATGAGGTTCCACCACGTCGTGATTTCATTGAAAAGAACGCGAAATACGCGAAGATCGACGCCTAAAAATCATAATCTATATTTAAAAAAGCCGGTGTAATCCGGCTTTTTTATTGAAGCAAAATGCAAACCACTCACGGCCAAAATAAGTTCAAAAAACAGAAATTCCCAATAGTTTTGGTGTGCGATAAAATTAGAACGCCAGAGAATATTGGCATGATATTGAGAGTTGCCGAAAGTTTTGGTATAGAGAAGATCATTTTTGATCAGGAAAGTCCGAGTCCCGAAGTCCGTTCAGTGAAACGAATTTCAAGGGACGCGAATAAATTGGTGACGTTTGAACTAAGCGAGAATGTTGTAGAGAGTATTCTTGATCTGAAAAAAGAGAAATACAAAATCACTGCCTTAGAAATCACAAGCGACAGTAGGCTGATCGGTGAATTTAACATCAAGAAATCGAAAATTGCCCTTGTAATAGGCGCCGAACGAAATGGTGTTTCAAAAGTATTATTGGATCTGTGTGATGAAAAATATCACATTGAAATGTTTGGAACAAATTCATCCATGAATGTGGTGAACGCCTTGTCCATCGCGCTTTACGAGATAACAAATAAATATAGGAATAGGTCCCTTTAGGGACCAGATGTTTTAGAACGAATAACACCGAAAAATGTCGCCCCTTTAGGGACGAAACAATTTGGGATACGTTCCGCCCCTAAAGGGGCGACGATCACCGTTTGAAAACGGTTCTATAACATGTCGTCCCTAAAGGGACGAAACACAAATAAAGGTTTCGGTCCCGTAGGGACCAAATGTTGGTAAGGCAAAACGACAAAGGAGAACAGAACCCCTTTAGGGGTGGTCACGTTGGTTCGATCTAGTTCTATTATATGTCACAACTAAAGGGACGAACCAGAAGTAATAGTTCTCGGTCCCTTTAGGGACCAAACGTTTTAGAAAGATAATACGATGTAGAAGATCGCCCCTTTAGCGGCGAAACGAAAACGATCAAGGATTCAATTTATAAAGGTGAAGCTCCTCAACCTCGTAAATTTTTTTGCAATAGGAAGTATCCGAATTAGCGAAGTTTCTGATCAATTGGTCAGTGAAAATATCATCCGTCAAAATATAATCGATATTAAATTTTATGATTTCTTTTTTGATCTCAAGATCTTTTTGTTGTGGATTGATGGCCACCCCGCGCATTGGTGTATATAAAGCCAAAGCCCGCGGTTTATCAAACTGAACAACTTTACCTGCTTCCAAATTTCGATTGATATATTCGAACATTTTTTGTGCCGAAGGTTTTTGCGGACCTTCTACGACGGTGTCTTTATTTTCTACGATCTTCTCGATCTGCTCATGATATGAAAAAAGGACCAAAGCTCCGAAAGCCACAGCCAGCCTGCTTCCCCGCATGTTGAGCGCACCAAAACTGATCTTCATTCCTTCAATAGCAAACAAGAAAATGAGGGGGAGTAGAGGAAATAAAAAACGTAGTCCGGCATCGCCATACGGAAACGTGATGATCACAGTAATATACGCGATAGTGTACATAAAAACGGGACTCGTTCTTTCTGTTTTCCAAAGTTTGATCAAGCCAATAAAACTAAACGCGATCAAAGCGCTTGATGCAATTACGCTGATGTAATAGTAATTTTTTATCTCATACGAATCCAAAAAATTATCCAGCCAATCAATATTATAGGAAGTTTGTTTGTTTAAATTTGTCCAAGCACCGTCTGATGAAAAAAGATCCGGATAATTAGTTTCACAAGGGAAAATGAGTTTGATGCCAAAATAAACAAGAACAAAGGAACTCAACGAAATGATAAGAAATTTGTATGGGTTTGCCTCTGATGTTTTGCGCGTATGCAACAGTTTGTAAGCGATAAATATAGCCACCAGGATCAATCCTATACTTCTAATGTGCGCTGTATATGCTATTAAAATTCCAATAAGAATAGATAACCATAATTTTTCTTCTTTATCTATCAAATACAAACTCAGCAAGGAAAAAAATGCGAATGGAAGATCGGAAAGTATTTCTGCTTTATAACTTACCATCATAGGATTGTAAGCAATGATGAGTGTTGCGAGCAACGCGGTTAAATAACTAAATCGCTTTCGTAAAAATAAAAACCCTACAAAACACGCCATTACCCAGCAAAAGGAAACAAGGCGATTCAAACCCTTTAAACTATCGTTCCCGCAGCGACTAAATCCTGCCATTAAAATAGGAAATCCGGCAGGGTAGGCTTTTGGCCCTACAAAATAATTCTCATTGTAAACATAGCCGGTGTTGTTTTGCGACTCTCCAATTAGGATGTTTCTGGCTTGATGAATGTATTGCGCAAAGTCGTCGCCCCAGTCATGGGAATTTTTAATATTAATAAAAAGTAAAGGAAAAAGAAGAACAAGCACTAAAGCAGGCAAACCTATCTTCTTCACCATAAAAATAGAATTAGTAAGCTAACATTTCTGCAATGGCTTTCTCCACTTTTTCAGGAGTTGGCAACATTGTTTTCTCTAATGTAGAATTCAATGGAATAGCAGGTAAATTCTTCGAGCCAATCACTTTCACGGGGGCATCCAAACTTTGGAAGCAATTATCAGAAATACGCGCCGCAATACCTTGCGCAAATCCATTTAATACCGGTTCTTCGGTTAACACGATTACTTTGCTGTGTTTGCGTGCGCTTGCAAAGATCATTTCTTCATCCAAAGGCATAATGGTTCTTAGATCCACAATTTCAATTTGTCCAGGGAATTTTTTCGCAGCTTCTTTAGCCCAATAAACACCCATTCCGTAAGTGATGATGGTTAATGTTTTTCCTTTTGAAACTTCATCTGCATTTGCTTCCAAAACCATTCTTCCTTTTCCAAATGGAATAACATAGTCTTCATCCGGCTCAATGGTTTTTGCTTCTTCGGTACCTTTGATTTTGCTCCAGTAAAGTCCCTTATGTTCCAGCATCACTACAGGATTTGGATCATAATACGCCGCTTTCATTAATCCTTTTAAGTCGGCGCCGGTACTTGGATACGCAATTTTAATTCCGCGAATATTTGCGAGTACACTTTCAACAGAACTTGAGTGATATGGTCCGCCACTTCCGTACGCACCAATTGGCACTCGCAAGATCATGCTCACAGGCCATTTGCCATTGGTTAAATAACAACTGCGACTCACTTCTGTAAATAATTGATTCAAGCCCGGCCAAATGTAATCGGCAAACTGAACTTCAACAATTGGTTTTAATCCAACGGCGCTCATTCCAGCAGTTGAACCAACAATAAATGCTTCTTGAATTGGTGTATTGAATACACGATGATCGCCAAATTGTTGAGCTAATGTTGCAGCTTCACGAAATACCCCACCTAATCTTGCGCCAACATCTTGTCCGTACAACAAACACTCAGGATGTTTATCCATTAATTCGCGAATAGCAAATAAAGCGCTATCCACCATTACTGTTGGTTGTTTTCCCTCAGGTTTACGTTCACCTTTTTCTTCGGTAACTTCCGTTGGAGCGAACTCGTGTGTTTCAAGATCTTCAGGTGTTGGATCTTCCTCTGTTAACGCTCTTCTATAATTATCTTCTACATAAATAGCAGCTTCTTCTTCGATCTTTTTAATTTCATTCGCATCAACACCGCCAATAATTAATTGATTGCGTAAACGTGGTAATGGATCTTTTTTCGCCGCTTCTTCCAAATCGTGACGATACCATTCCTTACGAACACCACTGGTGTGGTGATTCAATAAAGGAACTTTAGCGTGAATCAGCATTGGTCTGCGCTCTTCACGAATAGTATTCAAACACTCTTGAACCGTATTGTAACTTAAAATAAAATCTGTCCCATCAATGGTTCTTACTTCTAAGCCATGAAATCCTTTTGCAAATTCCGTGATATCCTGCGCGCGAATTTCTTTCGCGTTTGCGCTGATATCCCATTCGTTATCCTGAACTAAATAAAGTATTGGTAATTTTTTGAGAACTGCCATTTGAAATGCCTCGGCAACTTCTCCTTCGGTGCAACTCGCATCTCCTAATGAACAAACCGCAACAGGATTTTTTCCATTGTAATTTGGTAACAAAGCCATTTTCTCTTTGTACTGAATTCCCATGGCAATTCCTGTAGTTGGAATAGCTTGCATTCCCGTTGCGCTTGATTGATGCGGAATTTTTGGCATGTCATCTCTGCGCAAACTAGGGTGAGAATAATACGTTCTACCTCCCGAAAAAATATCAGTGCGTTTGGCGAGTAATTGCAGCATGAGATCGAACGGCGTTAAACCTATAGATAATAAAATACTGTCATCGCGATAGTATGCACTTAAATAATCTTGAGGTAATAATTGTAAACCAAGCGCAATTTGAATGGCCTCGTGGCCGCGACTGGTTGCATGCACATATTTTGCAGTGATCTCTTTGTTGGCCTCATAAAGCTCGGTCATACTTTTGGCCGTGCACATTAATTTGTACGCTTTTTTGAGGGTGTCCAAAGGGATCTTGGTCTTCACATTGGTTGGTTTTGAGGTCAAATCTTCCATTAGTAGCTCCTAAGTGTTTAAAGATAACGTTAAGATAATTTCAAAACAAGCGATTCGACCCATTGTTAACAACAGCTTGTAAATAACTAGGATCAAGCCCTTGAATTTTAACATTTTAGATAGGGTAACTTGTAGTTCGCAAAGGGGCATTTTTTTCGATGAAGAGCAATGTTGGAAATATCATTTTGTCCGCGCCAAAAATCAGCGGTTTGGTGCTGGGGATCTCCTTGCTTTTTTCGGCCTGTCATCCCAAAAAAGATGTGGAAGATAAGATCACCATTAAATCCGTCCCTTCAAATAAAGTAACACTTGTTGCCGAAAAACTAAATGTGTCGGAGAAAGAAGTGCGCAATAAAAAACTGTATTCATTCATTAGCGATTGGTACGGAACGCCCTATAAATATGGGGGCTGCGACAAGGGCGGTGTGGATTGCAGTTGTTTTACGGGAATACTTTACAAAAAAGTTTACGGTGTCGTAGTGGGACGAAATTCCTCGCTCATTTATAAAGAATCGGAACATATTAAGTCTAGTCATTTACGCGAGGGCGACCTTGTATTTTTTAACGCCGGCACCAAGGATGTGAGCCATGTGGGCGTGTATTTAAAAGACAATAAATTCGTGCATGCGAGTACTTCTAAAGGGGTAATGATCAACGACCTTGGGGAAACTTATTACAAGAAATATTTCTATGGAGCAGGGAGGGTAAAACTGCACTTATGATTTTTGATTTGGGCGCCTGCCCTTCGCCCTTGGAAATTTAGAGCTCAGGGCACCGGGCTTTACGCTACAATCCCTGGCGCGATCGATGGAAACAACGGTAATTCCAGTGCCGCGTGAGGGATTGAGCCATTGTTTGAGCTCCTTTTTTGTTTCCATCGAAAGGGAACAAAAAAGAGCGAGTGGCGAAAGCCCGACCCGAACTTCCATTATGTTGCCGGTGAGGGGCACGTCCAAAAAAAAATTAAAAGATGCAATATGCTTTTGCCAAATAAAAAACCCGAAATAATATTATCTTTGCAGCCTTAATGAGCGTTTACGAAAAATACGAGGCTGTTATTGGTTTGGAGTGTCACATTCAGTTACTCACCAAAACAAAAATGTACAGTAATGATGTTGCGGAATATGGCGCCATGCCAAATACCAATGTGAGCGTGATCTCTCTTGGGCATCCGGGCACGTTGCCAATGGTAAATAAAAGCGCTATTGAATTTGCGGTGAAGTTGGGCTTAGCGGTAAACGCGAACATTCGCGAAGAAAACCAATTTGCGCGCAAGAATTATTTTTACGCCGATCTTCCAAAGGGATATCAGGTTACACAGGATAAAACGCCAATTTGCACAGGCGGTTATGTAAATTACAAGGATAAAGATCAGGAAAAACGTTTGAATTTAACGCGTATTCACATGGAAGAAGATGCAGGGAAAAGTATTCACGACGTTGATCCTTTTCATACGTTGATCGATCTGAATCGTGCGGGAACTCCTTTGTTAGAAATTGTAACCGAGCCAGAACTTCGTACAGGAGAAGAAGCGTACGCGTATTTAAATGAAGTAAGAAAATTAGTGCGTTACCTGGATATTTGCGATGGAAATATGGAAGAAGGAAGTTTGCGTTGTGATGCAAATATTTCTGTTCGCTTGAAAGGATCCAAAGAATTTGGAAAAAAAGTAGAGGTGAAGAACATGAACTCGTTTAGAAATGTTCAACGCGCCATTGATTTTGAAATTAAGAGACAAGTTGATCTGGTTGAGAAAAATGAAACTGTAGCCGTTGAGACCAGAAGTTTTGACGCCGTGAATGGAAGTACATTTTCTTTGAGAAGTAAAGAAAGTGCAAATGATTACCGCTATTTCCCTGAACCGGATCTTCAACCTGTTTACGTTACAAAAAATTATATTGATACTGTAAAAAGTAAATTGCCGGTTTTACCTGCGCAATTATTTGAGCGCTATACGAAAGAATATGGATTAAGTGAGTACGATGCGTTTCAATTAACAGAATTAAAAGAAATTGCTGCGTACTACAATGAATTAGTAACGCATACTAAAAATTACAAAAGCGCTGCAAACTGGGTTATGGGAACTATTCGTTCTTCATTAAATGAAAGAGCGGTTCATATTACACAGTTTGAATTGAAGCCTGCAAAGATCGCTGAGATCATTAAATTAATTGATGAAGGAAAGGTGAGTAATACAGCTGCCTCAACAAAATTATTTCCGGAAATGATCACCAATCCTCAGGCAAACGCAACGGAACTTGCCACAAAGCTTGATCTTATTCAAAACAGTAATGCCGACGAATTACAAGGGCAAATTAATTCTGTTCTGGAGAAATTCCCTGCAAAAGTTGATGAATATAAAGGAGGAAAAGTTGGTTTGCTTGGAATGTTTGTTGGTGAAGTGATGAAAGCAACCAAAGGGAAAGCGGACCCAAAATTATTGAATACCTTAGTAAAAGAAACGTTAGACAAAAAATAAAAATGCAAAAACTATTAATTATCGCCGCGGCGCTTTTCGCGTTCACCTCTTGTGATGAATCAACAAAAAAAAGCGCGTTTGAACTAAAAGGCAACTTCACCAATTCAAAAGGCGAGACCATTTACCTCGAGAAATTATCGGGGCAACAACCGGTTATTGTAGATAGTACAACTGTGGATGAAAAAGGAGATTTCGCTTTCACAAATTATGATCCTAAAATTGGATTTTACAGGTTAAAAGTTACCGATCAAAGTTTTGCGATGTTGGTGTTAGATTCAGCCGACAAAATTACATTGACAGGTAACATCAGCGATCTTGGAAATACTTACAAAGTTCAGGGAAGTGCGGAAACTGATCTTTTTATGCAATACAATCAACTTTCTCGCGGTATGCAAACGCGAAGAGATTCTTTAACACAAGCGTTTCAAATGGCCGCTGTTGCTTTGGGTTTGGATAAATTGCAGGCAACAAATCCTGAATTGGCCGGAAAGCGTGGAGATTCTTTAAGTAAAACGATGGAGGTTCCTTATATGGCCATCATTGAATCCGAGAACGCGAAGTTGGCAGCTGTTATTGAAAAGAATACAGACAAATTTGCTTCCATCATTGCTATTCAGGCTTTGGATCCGGAAAGATATTTCAAAATATTTGTTGCTTTGGATCAAAATCTCCTTAAAAAATACCCTAACAATCAAAATATTTTAATGTTCCACGATATGGTGAGCAAAAGTATGGCCATTAATGTTGGAAATGAAGCTCCGGATATTAATTTGCCGGATCCAAGTGGAAAAGATATCGCTTTATCTTCATTGCGCGGAAAAGTGGTGTTGATCGATTTTTGGGCAAGCTGGTGTAAACCGTGCAGAGCTGAAATGCCGAATGTAGTGAAGATCTATAAAAAGTATAAGGACAAAGGATTTGAGATCTATGGCGTATCGTTGGATCAAGCCAAAGAAGCCTGGGTAGAAGCGATTCAGCAAGATGGAATTACCTGGCCACAAGTAAGCGATCTGAAATATTGGGAATGTGTGGCGGCAAGATTGTATAATGTACAAGGGATTCCGTTCACTGTGTTGTTAGACAAAGAAGGAAAGATCCTCGCCAAAAATTTGAGAGGAGAAGAATTAGATAAAGCCGTGGAGTTGGCCCTTGCTGGAAAACCGGTAAGTTCAGGTGATGGAGGAGAAACAGTAAAACAATAATTGATTCTTAGCAAAAAGAAAATATTCAATTTTAAATTAAGTCGCTGCAAATTATTTGTGGCGATTTTTGCTATTTACGCGAATTTATTTTCGCAACAAACTTACTTTCAACAAGAGGTAAATTATAAGATAGATGTGAAGTTAAATGATGTTGAACATAGCATCAAAGCTTTTGAAGAAATTCAATATATCAATAAAGCAAGTAACGGAATAAGCTATATTTATTTTCACTTGTGGCCAAACGCATACAAAAACCACCAAACTGCCCTTGCGAAACAACTCCTGACAAATAAACGTACCGAATTTTATTTTTCAAAAACCGAAGAACGCGGTTATATTGATAGTTTGGATTTTAAAGTGAATGGAAAATCGGTGAAGTTAGAATACGATGCCGAACATATCGATATCTGCAAGTTAATTTTAAATGAACCATTGCGTTCGCTGGATACGATCAAGATCACCACGCCTTTTTATGTAAAGATTCCTGATTCAAAATTTTCGCGTTTGGGTCACGATGAGCAAGCGTATTACATGACGCAGTGGTATCCAAAGCCTGCAGTGTATGATGCAGAAGGATGGCATCAAATGCCCTATTTGGATCAGGGGGAATTTTTTAGTGAGTTCGNNNACCGGCGACAGAGAAGATAACGAAGCGGAAGAAAATTTTTTGAATGATAATGTTGTGCGCACACTCACGCACATGGAAAAACAGGATTTTAGCAATGATATGAGTTTTCCGCCCTCAAGTAAAGAGTGGAAAACCATCCGATTCAAACAATATCGTGTGCACGATTTTGCATGGTTTGCCGATAAGCGATTCAATGTTTTGCATGATCAAATCCAATTACCGAATACAAACAAGGTAGTTGATACCTGGGTTTATTTTACAAATAAGCAAACCAATTATTGGCAAGACGCATTGGATTACGTGAATGAATCTACTATTTTTTATTCGTACATGGTTGGAGATTATCCTTATAACAATGTATCCGCTGTTGATGGAGTGATCATGGCGGGCGGAGGAATGGAGTATCCAAATATCACGGTTATCGGTTCTGTGAGCTCACGATTGGAATTGGATGTGACCATTGCGCATGAGGTTGGTCACAATTGGTTTTATGGCATTTTGGGAAGCAATGAACGCGACAATCCATTTTTGGATGAAGGAATAAATTCCTTTTATGAAATGAATTATGTGCGTGCGAAATATCCCGGCCGAAAAATTGGTGAGGCTGTTATTGGTATTGATTCAAGTTGGAAAGTTTTAGGATTAAATAAAATGCCGTACTGGCGCGAAAAGGAAGCCGCATATATTTTTGCTGCAAAAGCGAATCTGGACCAACAAATAGAAACACATTCACAAGATTTTTCTTATTTCAATTATGGAGCTATAGTTTATGCTAAAACTGCTGTGGTAGTTGATTATTTAAGAGATTACATGGGAGATGAATCCTTTAAAAAAGCCATGCAATTTTATTTTGAGAATTATAAGTTCAAGCATCCAACACCGAAAGATCTAATAAACACCTTGCAGTATTTCAGTGGAAACGACCTTGCCTGGTTCGAACAATACTTATTAAGCGGTACAGCAAAGATCGATTACAAAATAAAAAGTATAAAACGAAATAAGCAAGACAATAGCTACATTATTAAAGTGAAGAACAAAACGGGTACAGCGGTTCCATTTAATATTTACGGCTACAAAGACGGTAAACCCGTTGGATTTGCCTGGTTTGATGGATCAGATTCTATTCGTCGCTGCGATTTTCCGCCAAGCGATGTAGATTATTTTAAGATCGATGGTTTGGAATTAATGCCGGACGTGAATAGAAAAAATAATTACATCCGAACTTCAGGAATTTTTAAAAAACGCAAACCTTTACAATTTAATTTCCTTACCAAGATCCCTGATCCAACAAAAAATCAAATTAATTATTTACCGCTTGCCGGTTTCAACGCTTACAATGGTGTGATGGCTGGAATTTGCTTACATAATTATAGTGTGTACGATAAGCGACTGGACATTAGTTTAACGCCTATGTACGGTTTTGCAAGTAAAAGTTTGGTTGGTTTTGGCGAAATGAATTTGAATTTTTACCCTAAACACGCTTTCACTAAAATAAGCGCGGGAGTATTTGCTAAAAGCTTTGCAGAGGAGAATTTTAAAGTGTTTACCGCCGAAGGAGAGAATAAAGAATTTCCTTTGAGCTATATCAAATTGAAACCTAATCTTTTCTTTGAATTCAAGAATCGCGACAAGACCAATCATATTCGTCACACATTAAGCGTCGATTACAATATGATCTTCAAGGAACAGTTAAGCTATACTTATAGTAACATCGCCGCCACAACATTAAAGTTCAATATGCGTTTAGTGAATAGTATTACCTCGGTGACCTATAACTATAGTAACGGGAGAGCAATTAATTCACACAACGTGAATGTAAATGTTCAAACAGATGGGATGATGGCAAAATTGGGAGTAACATATAGCCAGGACATCACTGTTTCCAAGAATAAAGCCGTACAAGTTCGTGTTTTTGCCGGAACGTTTTTACTGGGAACAGCCGAACAAAAAGGACCATACCGTTTCCGTATGGCTGGAATTACCGGCCCTCAGGATTATTTGTACGAAGCTAATTTTATTGGAAGAACTGAGTATAGCGGACCTTCTTCAAAACAATTTATTGATGCCGATGGAGCTTTTAAGGTTTGGACACCAATTGGGCAAAGCAGTTCTTATTTGGTCACAGCGAATATTAAGTCGCCAAAAATATGGCGTGCACCTTTGCGTTTGTTTGCCGATGTTGGAACTGCAGAGAAGGTAGCAATGAATAAACAACAGGTTTTGTGGGATCTTGGTGTAAGCGCGAGTATTGTTGATGATGTGGTGGAGATATTTTTTCCTTTAGCGTATAGCACCGATATAAAAGATAATTTAACTTTGAATAATATTGGATTCTTTAATACGATCCGATTTACGTTCAACTTACATCATTTACGACCAAAAGAATATATTAAGAATAGTTTTCTGTGACACCAGGTAAAAAAATATATTTCGCTTCCGATTTTCACTTAGGAATTCCCGATCATGAACGCAGTTTGATCCGCGAAAAAAAAATTGTTCGTTGGTTGGATTCTATTAGATCTGATGCTGAAGAGATTTATCTAGTGGGAGATATTTTTGATTTTTGGTGGGAGTATAAACATGTAATTCCTAAGGGGTATACGCGTTTGTTTGGAAAAATTGCTGAGTTAACTGATTCCGGGATCAAAGTAAATTTCTTTACAGGAAATCATGATCTGTGGATGAAAGATTATTTCACGAAAGAATTGAACGTTGCAGTTTTTCACGATCCAATCACACGGACATACAACGACAAAGTTTTTTTTATTGGGCACGGTGATGGATTAGGTCCCGGCGATAAAAAATATAAATTCCTTAAAGCAATTTTCACAAGCAGGATCTGCCAATGGCTTTACGCACGCCTTCATCCAAACCTCGGATTCACCATTGCCAGAGCCGCAAGTATTAAAAGTAGGGTAGCCACCGGGGCGTCCGATGAGGTTTTTTTGGGGGAAGAGAAGGAGTGGCTCTACCTTTTCAGCAAGGATTATGTTAAAACCCACCCGGTAAACTACTTCATTTTTGGGCATCGTCACCTCGCTTTAGATATGCCTATCGAGGGCGGAAAATCCCGCTATATCAATTTAGGACAATGGCTGAGTTCCAGTAACTACGCGGTTTTTGACGGAAAAGAGCTTTTTCTCCAAACCTTTGAACCGAAGTAACCGTATAAGTCTTTCAAATAGCATTTTTCTAGGAATGGGGTGAAATGTTAAAATGGTTATTAACAATTTGTTAATAACTCTGAAATTAGCTACCTTTATCCCTTTACTAATTGAGAAGTACTATTTACTAAACTATTAGCATAATTTGCGAAAATTAGTTAAATTTAAAAGCTAAACAACGTAAATTACTTATAGATTTAATAACGTAATTATCAATTCTTTAGAGTAAACTAAAATATGAAGAAAATTATCTACTCGCTTGTTGTATTGTTCTCTTTACTTGCGACGCATTCAAAAGGTCAGATTCCTTGGTTTGAAGGTTTTGGAAATGGCTGTAACAATGGTAATGCCGCACATTTATTTGCTGCCAGCGCTAATGGTGCCTGGGCTGTAACACCTCTTGCGGCTGCACCCGGTAACGGTGCTGATGCCAATGAATGGTACATTAGTGCAACTGAGCAAGGGCAAAACCCCGGTCTTTGTACGCCTTTAGGTTGCGGTGGTACAGATAACAGATCACTTCACATTGGTGGTAACTCTGCGTTTCCATTGAACATTGACCAAGGCGCAACGTATGTTTCTACAGGAACTTCAAACACAAACAAACGTGTCGAATCTCCTCCAATTTCTACAGTAGGTTTTTTTAATTGTCAGCTTAGTTTTAACTATGTGGTGAGAGCTTTGCCGGGAGTGGATGACTGTGAGCTCTTTTATTTCAATGGTACATGGAATTCCTTAGGGTTTTTAAATCCAACTACTGGATGTGGTGTTGCCACAAGCGAGTGGGGTTTCTTTTCTATAGCCTTGCCTCCAGCAGCTCAAAATATTCCAAACTTACAAATTGGTTTTGTTTGGAGAAACAGTAGTGTTGCCGGCGCAAATCCAAGTATTGCTATTGATGATATTCGTATCGAGTCAATGGGTCTCGATATTCAAACAAACATTCCTTGTCCTCAACAAACAGTGGTTGCAACTGCAACGAGTGTTCCCCAAGGTGTAAACTCGTTCACATGGTCTTCTTTGCCTGGTGGGGTAACATTTGCTCCTGCTACAGGTGCAAGTCCAACTACAGCGGTAACTTTCCCTGGGCCTGGAACATATACTGTTGTTGTATTAGGTAGCCCTTGTCCAACTTGTGCCCCAACTTCGTCGGCGATGCAAGTTGTAACTGTGCAAATAGCATTACCGTTAATTGCAACTACCAATCAAACTGTTTGTCCAACTCAAACAGTGAATTTGCAGGCTACAGGTGCAACAACATACACCTGGACAGAAGGTAGTACGGTAATTTCTAATAACAGTACCGTCAACGTTACATGTCCAACGCAATCAGTAGTTGTTTATTCTGTTGTAGGGTCATTAGGAATGTGTACCAGTGGAACTGTGAACGTGCAGATCACTTACACTAACACTGCAATTCCGGTTACAATTACACCACAAAGTCCAACAATTTGTCCTTCAAATAACGTAACACTCACAGCCAATGGCGCAACAAATTATACATGGACCTCAGGAAATACACCAACATTAACATCAACAGGAAGTGTCTTTGTAGATGGCCCACTTAATACAGCTGGTGTATACATTTACACTGTACAAGGTGAGTCCAACGGCTGTACTGGTGTTGATACGGTTAGCGTTACTGTTGCGAATATTCCATTTACCATTACAGTTTTACCTGCTACACCAACCATTTGTGCAACACAAAGTGTGATCTTAACAGCATCCGGAGCGAACAATTACACATGGACACCTCCAACAAGTCTTACACCAAGTGTTGGTCCTAACGTTACAGCTTCACCAACCATTACCACAAGTTATAATGTTTTTGGAGAATTAAATGGTTGTACAGCTAATGCTGCGGTTACTGTTTCGGTTATTGCCGGACCTAATATTTTACTCAATACAACAGCCAACGCGGTTTGTGCCGGGTATACGTCTACCATCACAGCCTCCGGGGCCATGAGTTATACCTGGAGTGGATCCACGTTCACAAGTACTATTGCGCAGCCATCCATTTCCATGGGTGCCGGTTGTTATACCGTTGTTGGAACATCAACAGCCTTTGCTTGTCCTTCAATTAAATCAGTTTGTATCGCGTCAATGTCGCCATTACAAATTGGTGTGTCGCAATCAAGCTTTACAACTTGTATCGCTAACAATACACCTAGGTTCTCTTTACCGGTAACATTGAACGCCAATGGTGGTTCAACTTACAATTGGGCACCTTGCGTTGGAGGATTCTTAAGTATTTGTATTGGTAACTCGGTTATTGCTCGTCCTCAAACAACGACTCAGTATACCGTAACAGGATTTACATCGGTGTGTTCAGGAACCGCGGTTATTACAGTAACTGTTGTACCTCAATCAACATTAAACGTACAGCCTCCAATGCCTATAGCGTGTTTGGGTGGATGTTTTAATTTTTCGGTGATCAATACCAATACAACATTACCACAGCCGTATACGTACAGCTGGAGTGTTCCTAACTCCGTGGTAGGAAGTATACAGGGTGCAGGAGTGCTGGCGCCACTGGCCACAGCGTGTCCAACCACAAGTGCCACCTATTCCGTTGAGATGAAAGATTTCCGTAATTGCGTTACCGAGCAACGTTTGGTAAGCTGTACCATCATTCCTCAACCAATTACTGCGGCTCAAATTCCAACTATTAACGGTGTTCCAACAAATTCAATTTGTTATGTAGGAGATATCGTTGATATCACAACAAATACATTGACCTTATGCGCGGTTAACATGAACGCTACGTTGCAGCCGGGTGTCGTCCCTTCGTATACGTGGTATTCATTCTCGTCGCCATCTAATTCGCTCATGAATGAAGGATCTATTAAAACACCAACGTCGGATCCGTGTGTCATAATTTCTCCGGTCACGAAATTGCCGGCATTGATGACGTACACACTTCGATCAAGTTTCAACGGAAATGGAGGATCCGATCAGATCAACAGCTGCTTCCGGGAGGATACGATCACCATACGTGTGATTGACTGTAGAAGGGTTACCGCGGTAACGTTTACTACGGTTGTTGAGAATGATACGATATGTACAAAACAGTGCGTCACATTTACAAATACAACCGATGCCGGTGGTCCACAATATGTAGAGTGGCAATTCCCTGGTGGAGCGCCTAACACATCTACATTGCAAGCGCCAACGGTGTGTTATAATTTACCTGGTAAATTCAATGTGTTCTTAACGGTGGATAACCAGTACGGACCTGCCGTAGCAACCGGAACGTTCCAGTTTGTGAAAGTAGTTGACGTTCCAAATACAACCATCGTTTCGCCGGGTATGACGCGCAGTGACACCACTATACGATTTGGTATGGAGGTAGATCTGAAAGGTACAGGCGCGTTCTCGTACGAATGGAGTCCGCCGTATATGATCAGTAATTTACACAGTGCTAATACAACAGTTTATCCGCATCAAACCAATATGTACATCTTAACCGGATGTAATAGCAGAGGTTGTTGTTCTAACGATACCATTAACGTGGTGGTGATAGATGATTGTGGTGAAATGTTCGTTCCTAACGCGTTCTCGCCTAACGGAAGAGATGACGCCGAGAACGAGACATTGAAAGTTTATGGTTACTGTTTAGAGAGCTTGACATTCCAGGTGTTTAATCGCTGGGGTCAAAAAGTGTGGGAAACTACAGACCAGTCGATAGGCTGGGATGGAACATTCCATGGAGAACCTTTAAATACAGGCGTGTTTGTGTATCGACTGGAAGGAAAGGACTTTAAAGGAAAAGGCTACTCGCTTAAAGGAAATGTCTCACTCATCAGGTAAACCAATAGGTATAACGTATTATGAAAACTAGATATAGAATAGTATTGGCGGGAATGTTGTTGATGCTTGGTTACAAAAACCAGGCGCAAGACATACATTTCTCACAATACCTTGAAACTCCAACCACGTTGAACCCCGCACTATTTGGGTTGAATTACGATACGCGCGTGATGGCGAACTATCGTACGCAATGGAGTTATGTTACTGGAGCTTCTAAAGCTTACCAAACGTATGGTATCTCATACGATGGTGGCTATGCAAAAAAATTGAGAGGAAAACGAATTGGCTGGGGATTCAATATGATCCGCGACGTGGCAGGTGATTCAAAGATGAGTACATTGTTACCAAACATCGGAATGATGTATGCTGCACGTATCAATCGCCAAATGAAAGCTTCTGCAGGCTTCCAATTCGGATTGAATTATCGTACCGTTAGTACTTCTAATTTACGTTGGGGCGCTCAATATCGTAACTATGAATACGATGCCAGTTTACCAAACGGTGAACAACCACCACACAGTTCTATCTTATCTACGGATGTTGGTGCAGGAGCACACTTTAGCTACGCCCAAAGCGAAAAATACATTAGCGCGAAAGACGGAAGTAAATTTGATTGTGGTTTTGCAGCTTATCACTTTAAGCCAACCAAGAGTTCTTTCTTTACAACCTC
Organism: Bacteroidia bacterium; assembly: GCA_044229315.1. Lineage (GTDB taxonomy): Bacteria > Bacteroidota > Bacteroidia > B-17B0 > Aurantibacillaceae > Aurantibacillus. The sequence goes on along the minus strand of JBGATG010000005.1, from coordinate 38,363 downwards.
TGAGAGATTAGATCCTCGTTTTATTGGTTACATGACCGGAGAATTCTTCATTCCAAAAATGAGGATCGCTCTGGATCCAAGTTTAATTGTTCAACGCCAGGGGAAACATCATGAGTTCATCACCGGTTTGATGTTCAAGTATGTTCTTGTTGACGAATCAAAATTCACATCGATCAAAAAACCACATGCCATTTCATGGGGAGCGACATATCGTTACAAAGACGCCATCATTCCTGCGTTCTTGTGGCAATATGACAAATACGCTTTAGGGTTTGCATATGATATTAACGTATCGCAATTAACGCCTTCTTCGCGTTTAAAAGGAGGATTAGAGATCATGTTGCGTTACAATGCATCTTCAGGTTACGGTAAGAACTTAGGCCGTACGGATACAAAAGCATCCTATTAACAAATTAAAACCCCGAGTAATTCGGGGTTTTTTGTTTCCACACCTGTCTCTTTACTTTCTCGCTTATTTTTCTTAATTTTAATTTGCTAAAAGCAATTTATGTCCAATGACGTATTTGAATTCAAAAAATTCAGTATAAAACAAAACAAGTGCGCCATGAAAGTGGGCACCGATGCGGTATTGCTGGGTTCGTGGGTGGATGTTAACGGGTGCAAACGTGTATTGGACATTGGAACCGGCACAGGCATTATTGCCCTGATGTTGGCTCAAAAAACTCCGGCGCATATTACCGCTTTAGAGATCGATCGATCCTCATTTGAGCAAGCCACCGAGAATGTGGATCAAAGCATCTACAGTAAACAAATAGAGGTAGTGAATAAGGCATTTCAAAGCTATTGGAAAGATCATCAAGAGAAATTCGACCTCATTGTATCCAACCCTCCGTACTTTGTGGACTCGCTCAAAAGTAACGATACCACGCGTTCTACAGCCCGTCACGCAGATGTTTTGCCTTTTAATGAACTTGCAGAAGGTGTGCATGAAATTCTATCCCCCAAAGGAAAATTCTACCTTATTTTGCCTAAAAAAGAGGCCGAATATTTTTGCAAACTGGCTGAGCAGAAGAACCTTTACTTATCTAAATTACTTCGCGTTCGCAACAGCCCCGACAAAGAAGAAGATAAACGCCACATCATGCAATTTAGCTTTGGAAAACATCATTTTACCGAGGAGATCTTGTACATCAGAACCGGCGATCCCCTGGAATATTCGCCAGATTACAAGCAATTAACGATGGAATATTATATGCATTTTTAAGCGTTCTCAGAACTTAAAATAGTATCAAAATTCCTTTAATATTCATTAAAAGTTTTTCATATTTACAGTTAAAAACTTACTTTGTTAATTAGTAAGTAGAAATGTAGATTTACCCTTAATTATGAAGAATATTACGGTAATAGGAAGCGGAACCATGGGTAATGGTATCGCGCACACATTTGCGCAATTTGGGTACAATGTGAGCTTGATGGATGTGAGTGATGCGGCTTTGCAAAAAGCGCTTGCTACAATTGGAAAAAATATTGACAGACAAGTTGCAAAAGGAAGTATAACGGAAGCCGACAAAGCAAAAACTCTCGGAAATATAAAAACGTTTACTGATCTGAAAAGCGCGGTGAAAGATGCTGATCTTGTTGTGGAAGCTGCAACAGAAAATGTGAAATTGAAATTAGATATTTTCCGTCAGTTAGATGAACTGTGTAAAGCAGAAACAATTTTAGCGAGCAATACATCCTCAATTTCTATCACTACAATTGGCGCTGCAACAAAACGCGCTGATAAGGTAATTGGAATGCATTTCATGAATCCGGTTCCGGTAATGAAATTGGTTGAAGTTATTCGTGGTTATTCAACAACGGATGAGGTTTGTAATCTCATCATGGAAACCTCTAAGAAATTAGGAAAAGTTCCTGTTGAGGTAAATGATTATCCCGGATTTGTTGCCAATAAAATTTTGATGCCAATGATCAACGAAGCGATCATTACCTTACACGAAGGTGTAGCGGGTGTTGAGGAAATTGATACGGTAATGAAGTTAGGTATGGCGCATCCAATGGGCCCTTTGCAATTAGCTGATTTTATTGGATTGGATGTTTGCTTGAATATTTTACGCGTGTTGCAGGATGGTTTTGGAAATCCGAAATACGCGCCTTGTCCTTTGTTGGTGAATATGGTAACCGCCGGACATTTGGGAGCAAAAACAGGAAAAGGATTTTACGTTTATACTGCAGGTAGCAAGGATCTGGTAGTAGCCGACAGATTTAAAAAAAAACTTGAAGAGGTAGTTGGCTAAAGACAGAATATTTGATATTGAATTTCCCAGCATTCCAAGTGCCGGCGTTTACTATTTTAATACCACTAGTGGTTTAAGATACGAAGTGCGCTTTGGTCGTTTGCAGGATAATATCTTACACTCCAATATTGTGTTTGGTGTGATCAATGATGAGTTTGAAGGAGAGGAATACGTCACTACAAATCGTGGAGAAGTATTTACTGTGATGAACACCATCGTTGAGATCGTGATCAATTACATTAAGGAACATCCTAAGGTTAATTTCTACGAATTCAACGCCGTTGGCAGAGAAGGAGAGGATGATAAAAAAGAGAACGCGCGTATGCTCCTTTATAAGCGTTATCTGCCGAAAATTTTCGATACTACCTGGAGATTCAAGATCAAAGGAAACTTTGCGGAAGTAACTAAAGTCGGGTAACGTCTTTGAAAATTGAATCCTTCTTCGTTGGACTCAATTTGAAAATCCTCATTTACGTTTAGTAAACTCCGGTTTCTAAATTTCGTCCGCCTCGAATGATCCAATTTTGAAAGACGTTTTTTTTGTCCGTTATTTCCATCCACGCGTGAGGGATTGAGCCATTGTTTGAGCTCCTTTTTGCCCTCAAATTTCCATAGCAAAAAGAGCGAGTGGCGAAAGCCCGACCCGAGCTTACATGTTATTGCGGGCGAGGGGCACGCCCAAATAAAAAATCACACTTCGACTCCGCTCAGTGTGACACAAAAAAAGAAATAAAAAAAGGGTAAGCTACTTCCATCGCACCGCTCAACCGCGTACCCTTGCTCCGTTCCCAGCCTGGGGGATTCAGCAGGAGCTGGTCGTGAAAGACTTACCCGCTGCAAATTTACAGCTTTTTTTAGGTTTTTGAACAATTTCCATTGGATAATTTTACTTTCATTAACTAATTAAAACCCTGTTCTTCAGCATTTTTCGTAGCTTTGTGTTTTATGGATATCTCAGTTGTAATTCCCCTATTTAACGAAGATGAATCCTTGCCCGAACTCCATGAGTGGATCGTTAAGGTAATGACTGAGAATAAGTTCTCTTACGAGATCATTTTTGTTGATGACGGAAGTAAGGATAAGAGCTGGCAAGTGATAGAAGGTTTAAGTAAGAAAGACCCCAATACAAAAGCAATAAAGTTTCGCAGAAATTACGGCAAATCACCTGCGTTGTATGTTGGTTTTGAAGCTGCGCAAGGAGATGTGGTCATTACAATGGACGCGGATCTGCAAGATAGTCCAGATGAAATTCCCGGTTTGTTTGAAATGATAACGAAAGAGAATTATGACCTTGTAAGCGGATGGAAACAAAAACGCTACGATAACGCCGTAACAAAAAATCTTCCGAGTAAACTTTTTAATTATACCACACGCAAAATGAGTGGCATTAAATTGCACGACATGAATTGCGGTTTAAAAGCGTATAAAAAAGATGTGGTAAAAAGTATTGAAGTATATGGTGAGATGCATCGCTTTATTCCAGTGCTTGCAAAAGCGGCAGGATTTACAAAAATAGGCGAGAAGGTTGTTCAACATCGCGCGCGTAAATACGGTACTAGTAAATTTGGCTGGAATCGTTTCATTAATGGTTTTTTGGATCTTATTACACTTACATTCCTTTCACGTTTTGGAAAAAAACCAATGCACTTCTTTGGCTTGGTGGGAACGCTTGTGTTCTTAATTGGATTTGGATTCGCATTCTATTTAGGTGCTTACAAAATTTATTGTGTGCTAACGCATTATCCAGCGCGTTTGATCACGCAACGTCCTTCATTTTATATTTCACTAGCCTGTATGATCATTGGAAGCATGATGTTCCTCGCCGGTTTCTTAGGCGAACTTATCTTGCGTAATAGTTCTATTCGCAATAACTATTTGTTAGATAAAAAGATCAATTTAAATTAATGCCGGTTGAAGGGAATAAGAAGCCGCAACGCGTTCCTTTAACTCCTGAACAGCTTAAAGAGGTGATCACCTATAAGCGTAACAAACAGATCATACAAATTGAGAAACTAAAGAAAACCCGGCGCTATAAGGTCCTGAATGTTTTCAATATCATTTCTGTTTTAATTTACAGCGAAATGATATTTTGTATGTATGGTCCGGCCATTTACACCGAAACCAAATGTTCCAAAGCCATCGTAGATGAATATGAAAGAGCCGATGGCGATGAACGAGAGATCCGTTTTTTAAAAGTGTGGGACGAACATAACGACGAGTACAAACTTTATGTTTCGGATCAAATTCAAGTGCCTCTGCCAAATTCACTGATGTATTTGGGTAAAGATTTTTTGTTTCAAAAAGTGGTAAAAGTGGCAGTTAGTACTTCAGATTCGGAATACCGTTTGTGGCGTGTTGTCCCGCTTATTTTTCTTGGAATTTCTATTACACTTATAACGTTTTTGGCTTTTGCCAATAATATGAATATGGTGAACTACTCATTAATAGCGGTGAGTGTGATGAACGCCATAAATCTGATGTACTTTATTGTGGTTTAAGATTTAATGCCACAGATTGCACAAATTTTCACAGATTAGGTAGGTTGCACAGATTTTAGATCCTCAAAAAATCTGTGAAAGAAATCTGCGTGAATCCGCGTAATCTGTGGCAAAAGATCACTGCGGTTTGATGTCCTCCAACAAGGCGCTATCATACATGTCGCCGGGTGAGATCATTTTTTCATTGTAAGGAATGTTTTTTCCGTAGCGCTGTTCCATAATGTATTTTACTTTTGGATGTGTGAGGTCGAATTCCTTAAGTGGACGCGGTTTCCCGATCTCTAATTTGGTGGCGTGATCGTATAATTTCCAAACATATTCCGAGCAATACAATTCATCATCACCCCAGTTAAAGCCAAGATCATAGTGAATGCCGAGTTTTTGAGTAGCTTCATTTTTCATTTGGGCTAATACCGAGGTTGTCAAAATACTTTGGTCTTTTAATCGTTTTACACTATAGGTTCCATCTGCGCTCATATCCACAAAATCCTTCAATTCACTTTTAGTTACTGGCTCCACCGCATGATATACATAAGTTTTTCCGTTCTCAACAAACACAATACCTACGTGAGTGTATTTTGATTTGGTGGCTAACTGAATAGCTTTGCCTTGCCCTGCAGGGTTGACAATAAAAATAATGTCGCCGCTTTTTAAAGCCGGACCACTTTGCTTTTTTGTTTTACCTGCCTTGCCGGTAGGCAGGCTTTTTTTGAAACTTCCTGAGCCGGTTCTGGCCAAAGACAAAGTGCCAAAAATGCACACGGCAAAAATGGCTAAAACGAGGGTTAGTTTTTTACGCATACTCATCTAACGAAGATGAAGGTAAAAATGTTACAGTTTGCTTAGCGTTTTTTTTGCTTTTTTAACGCTATGGGCAATAGAAGGAGGTTGAGGGAACGACTCTAATTCATTTAGAACTAATAAGACCTCGGAAGATAGATCAGGGTACTTTTTGCAAATGATGCCAAGGAGATGAATAGAAAAGGCTCTCACTGCATGAGGCATCAATCCATTTTTAGCGTGATGAATACAAATATCAAATAACTCACCGCAAAATTTTTCGGGAACGCCAAGCATCAGAAAGAGCTGTAGGCCTTCACGAATGGCACCTGTATCTTTGTTGGGTTGTTTTAGTAATTTTAGAACGTAAGGCAATTCTTTTTTTACCAAAGAAGGATGTTTTTCCGTAGCATGAACTAAGAGCCAGCACGCCCGCATACTTTTACGCGGATCTTTGTCGAACATCATTTTCCGAGCCTCCGTAATGATCTGGGGTTGCGTTTCAATGTGATCAACGATCTTTTTTACCATTTGAAGATTGATGCCAAGTTCAAATTCCCTGGCCATGTCAATATGGATCTTCTTGGCCATTATTTGGTGTAATCCCTTTCGCCAAAAATACTGCTGCCCACGCGCACCATGGTACTTCCTTCTTCTACGGCAATTTTTAGATCGCTGCTCATGCCGTAACTTAAAACTGTTAGTGATGGATATTTTGATGAGAATTTCTTTACAGATCCGAATTCCTCGCGAATTTGTTCTTCATTTTCGGTATTCGAGGCCATAGCCATAAAACCTTTAACAGAAATATTTTCGAGTTGTTTTAATTCTTCGCCATTTAAAATTGTTTCCGCTTCTTCAAAACTCAAACCAAATTTTGTTTCTTCTTTGGCAATGAACAATTGCAGCAGACAATTAATGACGCGGTTATTTTTTTTGCCTTCCTTATTGATCTCTTTCAAAAGCTTGAAACTGTCAATGCCATGGATCATGTAAACAAAAGGTGCAATGTATTTTACTTTATTGCTTTGTAAATGTCCTATAAAATGCCAGTTAATGTCTTTTGGTAAATGCTCGTGTTTTTCGGTAAGCTCTTGGACATAATTCTCGCCAAAATCACGTTGCCCTGCGTTGTAAGCTTCTACAATAAGATCTTTTGATTTTGTTTTGGAAACGGCAATAAGAGCTACTGAAGGCGGGAGTTCTTGTTTTATTTTAAGAAGATTTTCTTTAACTGACATCTCATACAAAGATAATTACAATTTGCAGTTTGAAAAGTCTTTTCGCTACACCCTTCGACTACGCTCAGGGTGACACGGCCGAACCGCCAATTGAAGACCAAGCTATTCTTCAAAGCTATAAACCACCAATCCACTTCTCATTTTTGGCTCAACCCAAGTAGATTTTGGGGGCATGATGTTGTTTGTATCAGCGATCCATTTTAAATGCTCCATGGTAACAGGATATAAACCAAACGCCAAGGCAAATTTTCCTTCGTCCACCATTTTCTTTAGTTGCGTACTGCCTTTAACTCCTGGAACAAATCCTATGCGTTTGTCTGTTTTAAGATCGTGGATATTTAAAATAGGCGATAAAAGTTTTTCGGTCAAAATTGCGGCATCCAAACTATGAACAGGGTCTTTTGGATTGTAAACACCATCATTCACTTTTAAAGAATACCAAGCTCCATTGAGGTACATTGATAATTCATGTTTCCGACGAGGTTTAAAATCTTCACCACTTTCTTTCTTCACCGTAAAATATTGATTCAATTTTGAAATGAATTGATCCTCACTCATTCCATTAAGGTCTTTCACCACGCGATTGTAATCGTAGATCTTTAACTGTGTTTCGGGAAAGAAAACACCCAAATAAAAATTATATGCTTCTTCACCGGTGTTCTTCTTACTTTTCTCGCGCTTACTTTTTCCTAAAAGAGCAGAGGAGGCCGAACGGTGATGCCCATCGGCAATATAAATACTGGGAATAGATCCAAATTCATCACGCAACATTCCAACCGATTTTTTGTCTTTCACTACCCAAAGCGTATGACGAACTTTGTCAGTTGTGGTGAAATCGTAGTCAGGACGATTTTCTATAGTTTCATTTGTAAAAGAATCAATGGTCTTGTTGTTTGGGTAACAAAACAGAACAGGTTCCGCATTAAATTCGCAAACCTCTAAATATTCTTTTAATTTCTCTTCGCGTTGCGTTAAAGTTTGTTCGTGGATCTTGATCACACCACTGAAATAATCATCAATACTGGTGCAAGCAATAATTCCGGTATAGGTATTTCCGTTCTTTACTTGGCGATAAATATAATAGCACGGCGCTTCATCGCGCATAAAGATCTTTTCTTTTACGAAGGCTTTAAAACGATTCTTGACTTTGGTCAATCGCTCTCTTGATCCTGGTTTTGTTTTAATGCCATCATCGTAATCAGGGTTGATCACGTGTAAGAATGTGTACGGATTTCCGGCAAGTTTCTCTTTTAATTCGGCGGTGTTATAACCGTCAACCGATCGCGAAGCAACTAAATGTACTTTATCGGGTTCGGGACGAATTGCTTTAAAAGGAATAACTTTTGCCATGAGAGCAAATATAAGAATTAGTTCACGCGCAGGGAAGTTCCCGGACGCAGATAATAACAGGTTTTGCTGCCGTTCAATTCTTTCAGTTTTTTAATTGGAACGTGCGTTTGTTCTGAGATCTTTCTCCAATTTTCGCCCTTCTCAATCTTGTGCATTTCTGCGTTCGACGGATAAGCAACCAGATCTTTCTTTATTTTTTTAATGGTGATAGAGTAGTGGTACAGTTTATTTTCTGAATACTCGATAAATAAAAGTGGATTCAAAGCATACCCTTTATAACGCGTTTCAAAATGTAAATGTGAACCGCGACTGCGTCCGGTATTCCCACCCAAGCCTATCAATTGTCCGCTAAGTACAACTTGACCTTTCTTCACTTTTATTTTTGAAAGATGCGCGTAAACGGTTTCAAGTCCGTTAGCGTGCATAATGATCACCAGGTTCCCAAAGCCGCCTTTGTTACGTTCTGCCACACGTACTTTTCCATCAAAAGCCGAAACAACAGGTTGTCCTTTGTTCAGGTCAATGTCTATTCCTTTATGCATGCGTTTATCTCTCCATCCAAAATAAGAAGTGAGTACGCCGTTAAACGGATTTGAATAATTGTGACTCTCAGGCTTTTCTAAAGAAATGGTGAACTCTTTCTCTAAACTGTCCAAAGGATAAACCGGAAACAATTTGAACTCTTCAGTTTCTGAATAAAAATGCAAGTTTGCAAGGTCATCAAGATCGTTTTCCTCTTCTACAGGTTTTTCAAATTTGAATTGTTGCGACAATAATTGCAGTTGTTCTATTTCTCTAGCCGAAATATTCTCTTTCTCTAGTAATGAATCAATTAAGTGAATGAACTCCGATCGTTTCTGGATCTTCAAAACCGCTGCCCATAAATTCAACTCATCAATTTCTTTTGGCGTGATGTTTTCCTTTTCCAACAAAGAATCGATCATATGAACCAACTGCGCTTTGTTCTTGAAATGTGGAATAGAAGAACCCGGATCTTTGGCTTTATCGCCATTGCCTTTACCTGAAGTCAGGATAATAATAACCAGAGCTAACGATATGTATCTCAGTGCCTTCAAGAGAGTCAGTGAAGACAACGAAAATAACGAAAAATTGAGGAAAAGCGAGGTCTTTACGCCTTTTTAGCGGATACGATCCGCCTTTTTTAACAAATTAATATCCTTTTTGATGAAAACAGAGGCCAATACTGCACAAACTACCGTAACGGCTAAAAGAATATTGGTAAGCATTGGCGTTGATTCGAAGCGACTGAAACCAACGGTAGCGTCTGTAGCATTCAAAAGTATGAGTGCCAGCGCGCCAATTCCGGCAATGATATAACAAAAACGGATCTGCAAATAACGTTGCTTGTAACACATGATGGCAATGATGGCGCACGCTATTCCAATGAAGCAAAACGCACAAACCGTGTCAAACGAAACGCTGTACGAAAAATTCTTGTTGAAACCCGAGATCGCGGTAAGGTCATTTGCAACCCCTTCTTTTACCACTTGTTTTAATGGCATGAATGTAAAAAGGACGAACACGATGCCGCAAAGGGCTAAGAAAAGAGATTGAATACGTTGTATCATAAAATGCGTTTTATTACTCTGAGGTTATGTGAATATTTTTTTCTGTCGGAATGAAAGATGCCATAGTGATCAAAACGATCAATGCGCACTTGCCCGCTTGCGTGAATAATACTTAGGTTATCTAATAAAATGCCAACGTGTACTATGCGTCCTTCTTCATTGTCAAAAAATGCAAGATCACCAGCTTCGGCTTCTTCAACAAAACTTAAAGGCGCGCCGAGTTCCACTTGTTGCGAGGCATCGCGGGGTATTTTATGTCCGTTAAGCTTAAATACCAATTGCGTGAATCCGCTGCAATCAATGCCGAATGGACTTTTGCCTCCCCATAAATAAGGAGAATTCAAGAACAAATAGGCGGTTTGAATTATTTTTTGTGCATTTCCTTTTGCTGCCGTGTCAATTGCAGTACCATCAAATGAAAAATGATGGTCGTCAAACTGCATATCATTCTCAACTAATAAAGGCAAACTTGATCCAATAGTGATAGGAATATTCGTGTTGAGTTTCTTGTTCTTCACGATCTGAACTAGATCTCCGTTGCATTTGAGTCTTGAATTTATTATTCTTTTGTAAGCGATCTCACTTAAAGAATTATGTTGTTTTTTACTAAGCCAGCAAAGGTAAGAGTCGTAAGAGGTAGAGATCTTGAACCACTCTTCGGTCTCTTCGGCAATTTCGTAGGTTTCGCCAAACAATAATTGAGTCACCAATTCGCTGGCGTTTGATGGTTCTTTTCGGCAAGGAACCACGCTTAATAAACAAATGCCGTAATTCATTTAGTAGGTAAAGGTAACAAAAAAGGAATAACTAGATAGCTAGTTGAATACACGGGTATAAACGATAAGTTGTTTGTTTTATTTGGGCGCCTACCTTTCGCTTGTGGAATTATGGAGCTCAAGGCACCGGGCTTTCGCCACTCGCTCTTTTTTGTTCGTACCTCACAAAAAAGGAGCTCAAACAATGGCTCAATCCCTGGCGCGAACATGGAATTACCCGATCATCTTCTCAAAATCATCTTCTGAAATGATAGGAACACCAAGGCTTTCGGCCTTTTTCAATTTCTCGGGACCCATATTTTCTCCGGCCAGAACGAAGCTCGTTTTTTTACTAATGGAGCCGGAATTCTTTCCGCCATTTAGTTCAATAAGATCTTTTATTTGGTCGCGGCTGAATTTGGTGAAAACGCCACTCACTACAATAGTTTTTCCTTCCAGTTTGTTGCTGGTTGCCTGCTGCTGGTCAGCACTGATCTCAAATTGAAGCCCCGCTTTTTTAAGTCGCTCAATAATTTTTCGACTTTCCTTATCATTAAAGAAAGCCATGATACTTTCTGCAATGGTTTCACCAACCTCATCCAGCTCTACTAATTGCTCAACATTCATTTCCATTAAAGCATCAATATTCTTTACTTTCTTGGCGATCTTCTTTGCAGTAGTTTCTCCAACATGACGAATTCCGATAGAGAACAATACGCGTTCAAAGGGAACGTTGGCGCTATTTTTAATTCCATCAATAATATTCTGCGCGCTTTTTTCGGCCATGCGCTCGAGTGGAAGCAATTGTTCTTTTTTAAGATCGTAGAGGTCAGCAATGTTTTTAATTAAGCCAGCATTGTAAAATTGGTCAATGGTTTCGGCGCCCAAACTATCAATGTTCATCGCGCGGCGCCCAACAAAATGTTCCATTTTACCTTTCACTTGTGGCGCGCAACCATTTTCGTTAGGACAGTAATGTAAAGCTTCACCTTCAATACGAACTAAATGCGTTCCGCATTCAGGGCATTTTTCAATGTATTTTGTGACCTTGGCACTTGCAGGACGTTTTGTAAGATCTACCCCAATAATTTTTGGAATGATCTCTCCACCTTTCTCAACAAAAACCTGGTCGCCAATGCGCACATCCAATTTTTCAATTTGATCGGCGTTATGTAAGCTCGCGCGTTTCACAGTTGTTCCTGCTAAAAGAACAGGTTTTAAATTTGCCACTGGGGTTATTGCTCCCGTTCTTCCAACTTGATACGTGATGCTTTGTAATTCGGTACTTACTTGTTCGGCTTTAAATTTGTAAGCGATGGCCCAGCGCGGAGATTTTGCTGTGAAGCCCAAATGTTGTTGTTGCTTGTAATTATTTAATTTGATCACAATGCCATCAATATCAAACGGAAGTTTGGCGCGTTGTTTATCCCAGTGATCAATAAATTTTTTCACTTCCTCAATGCCTTTGCAAAGCTTGGATTGTTTACTGATCTTAAAACCCCAGCTCGCTGCGGCTTCCAGGCCTTCAAAATGTCCGGGATAAGGTAAATTCTCCCCGTAAAGCGCGTACAAGTAACAATCTAATTTGCGTTTAGCAACCACGCCACTATCTTGCATTTTCATGGTTCCACTTGCAGCATTACGTGGATTTGCCAGAGGCGGTTCGCCAATATCTTCACGTTCTTTATTTATTTCTTCAAATGCTTTGTGGGGCAAAAAAATTTCTCCGCGGATCTCAAATTCTTTTGGAAATTTTCCTTTCAACGTAAGCGGAATAGATCCTATTGTTTTGGCATTGGTTGTTACATCATCGCCTTGAACGCCATCTCCGCGCGTAACCGCTTTTTGTAAAACGCCATCAACATAAGTTAAACCGATAGAAAGTCCGTCGAATTTTAGTTCGCAGGAATATTCAAGATCAGAAGCACCAAAAAGATCATTTGCAAGTCCTAAACCTTCGCGCGCTCTTCTGTCAAAATCTTCCAGGTCTTCTTGATTGTACGAATTGCTCAAAGAGAGCATTGGGTATTTATGTTTTACAGTTTTAAATTCTTTGGTAATTTGTCCGCCTACGCGCTGACTTGGCGAGGTTGGCAATAAGAATTCCGGATGCTCTTTTTCAAGCGCGATCAGCTCCTCTAGCAATTTGTCAAATTCAAAATCGCTAATGGTCGGGTTATCCAAAACATAATAATTGTAATTATGTTGTTCCAGATCTTTACTAAGAGATTCTATTTTCTTTTTTGCTGAGACCTTGTCCATGTGTACAGCTAAATTTCAATATTTATACGGGAAATAAAAAGGCATTTATAAACATTTTTGTAATTTTATCAGTATGAAAAAGATAATTTTTCTTTTAGCTATGGGATCGGCATTTTGCAAGGCTCAGAATGATACAACATTTAATTGGCTCATTGGAAAATGGGAAGCGTCCACCAAAAATGGAAAATTCTTTGAGAGCTGGGCAAAGGGGAGTAATAGAGTAGAAGGAAGCGGAGGAGAAATTGTAAAAGGAGATACGGTGTTTAAAGAAACTTTACTTATTTTGAAGAAGAAAGGTCACTGGAATTATGTGGCCGAAGTTGGCAAGCAAGTTGCTGTTGAATTTCCACTGAAACAGGTTTTGAATAACATCTTTACCTTTGAAAATAAGAAGCATGATTTCCCACAGCAGATCATTTACACGCGCATTGATAAGGATCACTTCAAAGCTAAGGTTGCAGGATCGATGAAGGGAAAATACAGTGAGGAAATTTACGAACTGACTCGAGTAAAGTAGTTTAAGTTTTATGATCCGCTGAGGCGGACGAAACCCCCTTTGGGTTAACTTTAAGAACTAAAAAAACCCCGACGTTTCGGTCGGGGTTTTAATTGGGTGGAACATTTTGTCCCATGCATATTAGCCTTTGATCTTAACGATCTTGAATTCTGTTCTACGATTTGCAGCATGTTCTTCTTCGCTACAGTTCACAATTTTCTTGCCTTCGCAAGCACATTTGTTGATGAGTTTTGTTTCACCATAACCTTTACCAAAAATACGGTCTTTGCCAATGCCCTTGGTTACAATATAAGCGGCACTTGATTTAGCACGCTTATCAGAAAGCGTTAAGTTAGCTTTTGCCGCACCTCTACAATCCGTGTGCGAACCTAATTCGATCACCATTCCGGTGTTCTCTTGCATTAAAGCAACGATCTTATCCAATTCTTTAGCGCCATCAGGTTTCACATCCCATTTGCCAACATCGAAGTAAATCGGTTTTAAGTCAACGAGCTTACCAATATCAGTACCAACTTTGATCTTGCTCATCTTTAAGTTGGTTACCTCATGTAATTTCACCATTCCGTCTTTCATGATCGAAATGTCAGCCCCTACAGTTTTAGTAATGTAACCTTTCTTTTCCATCTTAACGATGTAGCTAAAATCATCACCTTCTTTTACTTTATCCCAGATCTCTTTAAAATCACCAACATTACTTGTGTTATAAACTTTCACATTTGATTTATTGAAAGCGTCAGTAATTGTAACTTTTACATCTGCGATCGGGTTATTGTTATCAGCATCGCTCACTAAACCGAGTAATCCAAAGATCTTTTTCTCGATGTAAAGGTCTTTAGGTTCTTTCGCGAGCTTCGCAAGGTCTTTTTCCGGAACAAGAATATCTAGGTTCTTATATCCGTCTTTTTTAGTTTTTGATTTATAATTTCTTCCAGGGATCAAGTTGAATTTTACGTGACCGGTTTCGTCACTGTTCACTTTACCCACAACTTTTCCTGCATCATCCAAAATACTTACTTCAGCATTTGCTAATACGGCTTTAGTAACCACATCTTTTACGATGAAGTTAACCGGTGTACTGAAGATTGGGTTTGTAGATTCAAACGTGTAGATATCATCTTTACCTAGTCCACCTGGACGGTTTGAAGAGAAATAACCGCTTTTGTTCGACGTTGCGAAAGCGCTTAATTCATCAAATGATGTATTCACAGGATATCCTAAGTTTTGTGGTTCAAATCCTCCATCAGGAGAAGGAACTGTATAGAAAAGATCCATACCACCTAAGCCCGGTTTGCCATCGCTAGAGTATAATAAGATCTCGTTCTCAAATAAGTAAGGGAACATTTCTTTGCCTTCAGAGTTTGTAGCCTGCCCTAAATTCTCAGGTTTACTCCAGCTTCCATTTTCTAAACGTGTAACCCAAATATCAGTTCCGCCCATTCCGCCTGGCATATCCGAAACAAAGTACATGGTTTTACCGTCATCACTTAAAGTTGGGTGACCGCAAGAATAATCAGCGCTATTGTAAGTGAATTCTTTCCACTCTTCCCATTTGTCAGCTAATTTACTACGATAAAAGATCTTTAAATTTACGTGATTGTCTTTTCCTTTCACGCCGTGATTATGATTGATATTGTTGCGTGTAACATATTCGGTATTTCCATCTTTAGTGATCACTAAAGGACCTTCATGGTAAGCGGTTTTCATATGATCACCTACGTGGTGAATGTGCGTTACTTTACCTGCTTCCATATTTCCCATGTACATGTCTAGGTAATATGAATCATCCCAACCATACTTTTTGTGCATAGCGCCATAATTACGACGAGAAGAAGCAAAATAAACGTCTTTACCAACTGGGAAAGCACCAAATTCACTTTGATCGCTGTTAATTCCTTCGATGGTTCCAACCTTGTAATTAGAACTATCTTTTAAGAACTCATGGTAATCGGCGTGGTGCGTCAACGCTGAACGTACATTCTTGTATTCCGATGTATTGATCTTAGCAAAAACTTCGGCAGCGCGTTTGTAATTACCATTGTATTTTAAAACCTGGTAATAATTGTAGTAATCCTTGTCTGTCATTCCTTGATTGGTGAATGCCTGACCATAGAATACTTCAGCTTTTTTGTACTCACCAATTTTTAAATGGCTTTCTCCCGCGCGAACAAAATATTTTGTCTTAGGAGTTTTCTTTCCCGCTAATTCAGCATACATCTCCGATGCTGTTGCAAATTCTTCGTTATCAAATTTCTTGTCGGCTATCTTTTCCTTAAAGCCTTGCGACAATGCAACTCCTGAAAATAGAACGGCGACTGCTACTATGAATTTCTTCAATTTCATCTTCTTAATTTTTTCTTCTGTTTAGAAATAACGCGGTGAACGAACTGTTTCGGTCTTTTTATAGAAATCAAATCCTAATAAGATCTCATGCGTACCCGAAGTGTATTTGGTCATGTTTGTGGTTGAATAATCGTAAGCGTAACCAATACGGAATGTGTTGTTCAATTGATACATCACATTTGCGCCGGCTGCCGCGCCATGGCGATACATCACACCAAACGATATCATTTGATTGAAGAAAATAGATAAGTTGGCATCTATTGAAAGAGGGGCGTTAGCAGTGTAACGAACTGCGCAACCCGGTTTAAGATCCCAGATACTATTTAATTTGAAAACATATCCTCCAATGAAGTAAATATGCAAAGCTTCTTTGGATGCAAATTGATCAATATTACTTGTTTTGTTAGCAACAACTTTAGGAGCAGTTACACCCACAAAATAACGCTTACCATATAAGTAAATACCGGCACCGGTATTGAATAAGGTTTTTTGATAAGAGTTTTGCAGGATGATCGGATCAGTGTTATCGTTCACGGCAAGTTTCCCGAAATTATTACTGATGATGTCGGCACCGGCTCTTAAACCAAATGCTAAACGATCGTTATTCTTATTTAAACGGATCCTGTACGAAAAGTCAGCAAATGCCGAATTACGTGTAGAAGCTCCGATCCTATCGTTCAAAACATTCAATCCTAAACCAACGCTTTCGATCACTAACGGCGTATGTAGTGTAAAACAATTAGTGCGAGGAGCTCCGTCAAATTTCACCCATTGTAAACGTGCGTCTGCGATCAAACTCAATGCATCGCGACTTCCCGCGTAAGCTGGGTTTAGCAAAGAGGAGTTGAACATGTAGAACGAGTTCTGTGTTTCCTGCTGAGCTTGTGTGTTCAACGCAAAAGCAAAGGCTAATACGGTTAAACTATATTTCATTTTTCTCATGGTCTAAATATTAATATTCTAATTGAACAAATCCTTTACGTATGCGTTCCGGTTCTTTATCATCACCTAGATCTAAGATGTAGAAATAAGTACCTGTTGGTAATTTACCTGTACCCATAGATGATTTGTTTGGTTTTCCATCCCAATCATTCTTGTAAGGTTTAGATTCGTAAACCATATTACCCCAACGGTTAAAGATCTGAAGTTCGCAATTTGGATACGCGTCCAGTCCTGGAATATAGAACGGATCATTTTTACCATCACCATTCGGCGTGAAGATCTCAGGAATTGTTCCTAAACCTCCGGTTACTTTGATCTCTAATGTGTGGGTATCTGAACACAATCCATTGCTTGAAACTAAAGTTACTGTGTAAGTTCCCGGCGTTGTAAATGTGTTTGCAGGATTTGTTGATGTAGAAGTAGAACCATCACCAAATGTCCACGAATAAGTTGATGCGCCTAAACTGGTATTACTGAATGTTACCGCTAATGGCGCTTGACCAGTACTAGGATTAACTGTAAAGTCGGCTACAACAGTTGGAGAGAATACAGCAATTGTATTTGTAGCAGTACAACCTGTAATATTGTCGGTTGCAACAACAGTATAAATACCAGGACCATTAATAATTGGTGAAGCTGTGTTTGATCCACTCACAATACTTGCGCCCGACCAAGCGTAGCTGATCGAGTTTGAACTGCTGGATGCAGCGGCAAGTTGCAGCGTGCTGCTTGTTGCACCGCAAGGGAAGTTGCCAACTGCAACGGCGCTAAAGCCAGGAGCTGTTGCGCTGTTAAGTACCGCCACTGTTGCTGAATTCGTACATCCCGTTGAAGCGTCGGTAACCGTTACGGTGTAAACACCCGCGGTGTTAACAACAATTACTGCTGTTGTTGCGGTAGTGTTCCATAAATAGGTAACCGAATTGGAAGAGCTTGCTGTTAATTGTGCTGTTGTTGTTGAAGCTGAACAGCCAATTCCAACGGTTGAATTTGACGAAGCGTTAACCGTAGGAGGTGTGTTATTTCCTGTAACTGCAACAGTGAATGATCCGCTGCTACAACCGGTAACTGTATCCGTAATTGCTAAGGTATAAGTTCCTGAACCGTTCACTGCAACACTGCTATTGTTAGGACTTCCAACAATGCTTGGTCCGCTCCAGGTGTATGTATAATTTGGAGAAGATGGTGTGATAGAAGGCGTAATTGTTACTGTTGCATTTGTACACGATAATATCGATGCAGTTCCCGTTCCGGCAACTACCGAAGGCGGTGTTGTTGCCGAACCAACCGCTACAACTCCTGTTGAGATACAACCGTTAGTGGCAGTGATCACAACGGTGTAGCTTCCTGCTGCTGTAAATGTAACCGACGCAGTGTTTGTAGGACCAGAGATCCCACCTGCAGGACTCCACGCGTATGAAGAAATTGTAACAGTTGATGTGATATTAACTGTTGTTGATGGCGTTGTGCTTGCGCATGTAATGCTAGGATTAGGATTACTTAATGTAAACGTTGGCGCATTGGTGTTTGGAGAAACTAATACTGTTTCGGTAGAGATACATCCATTTGTGCCAGTTGCAACCACTGTGAACGCGCCAGGACTTGAACTCGTAACCTGTGCCGTTGCCGTTGCGCCACCACTTAAGATAGATCCACCCGCAGGAGGTAACCAGCTATAACTTGTAGCACCTGTTGCGGTGCCTGTAACAACTGCAGTTTGTGCAGGGCAAGCTAGAACAACCGAGGCAGGATTGATTGTTGGTGTTGTAGGAGCCGCAGTACTTGAGGTGACCGCCGCGGTACGCGTTCCAACACAACCGTTAGTACTGTTTGTAACTGATAACGTATAAACACCAACGGCGTTCACTTGCGCGTTTTGGTTATTTGCCGATCCAACAATTGAAGGACCTGTCCATGTGTAAGAAACACCGGCTGCAGGCGTTCCGTTCAATGTTACCGTTGGATTAGAACACGTAATTACAGGAGTAGGTAGACTTATGTTAGGCGTTACGACTGTTGTATTTGTTGTTGGTGTGATCGTTCTTGTTACTATACAACCGTTAGCAGGGTTTGTGGCGTTTAATGTATAAACTCCTGTTCCAAGAATATTTAATGTTTGTGTTGATTGACCCGAAACAATTGTTCCGCTTGCCGGAGCTACCCATGTGTAAGTGTAGGTTCCCTGATCACCCGAAATGCTGGTGGCGTTATTTGTACAATTGATAGCGGCACCGGATGTAGAAAGATTCATTGTTGTTGCGGTATTTTGCACCACTGCCTGACTTGATGTGGCCGTACAGCCATTTGCGCTTCCTTGAATAGTGTAGTTATAAGTTCCTCCAACGCTTACAGTAGGAGCAGATGTGTTCCCTCCGGAAACTATTCCCGGACCTGACCATGTATAGGTTATACCGGAGCCCGTGGCCGTTATTGTTGCTGTTGTATTGATACAATTGATCGTATTACTCACAGCAGTGCTAGGCAACGTAGGCGCCGTAAAGTTTGTTGCTACTTGCACAGTTGCAGGAGAGGATGAGCAACTACCATTATTTACAACTAAGGAATAAGTTCCCGCGAATCCAACAGTAGGGCTTGCTGATGAAGAGAAATTATTTCCTAAAGTACTGTTTGACCACAAATATGTGCCACCGCCGCTACCAGCGAGGATAGTTGGGTTATTGATACACGTAAGAGATTTTGTTGTTCCTGCGTTAGCTGTTGGTTGAACTGCAACAGTATAAACGTTTGAATTAGTAGCACTACATTGTGAAGTGATACCAACTGAATACTGAACTAAATACGTTCCTGTACCAACCGAGTTTGGACAAAATGAACCTGAACTAACTCCGGATCCGGTCCAGGTCCCAGGTCCCCAAGCGGTTGGATATAACTGACTATTAAGATTGATGCATGGACCATTTGGACAAATTGGCGTAGGAACAGAGAAACTTGAACCAGCACCAACATATGGATTTGTGATCAATACAGTACGTGTCGCACTCGTAGTACACGCACTTGTAGCAAACGTATAGGTAATAGTATACGTTCCCGGTGTCATTAGATTCGGATCAAGATCAATATATCCGTTACCATTATTTGTTACAATTGCAGCCGCAGCATTAGGTGTAATTGAGAAAGAAGCGTTACCAATAGCGCTATTTGCAGGGATAGTGAATGATTGACAACTGTTGGCCGAAGTGTTTACCCAAGTGCCAGAGTTAAGAATAACGTTATCGTAGCAACTTGTTACGGTGTACTGCATATTTGCTGCGATGCTTGTATTACACAGGGTGTAACCATGAGCTAAGGAAGGATTCAATCCAAATACGTACCACGAATAAAGCGTTGATCCGGTTGGGTTGGTGAAAAGAGTGGCAGCGCCTTCATTAATAGTGACTGTATTGTTTGTTAATGAATTGGCATTGGTTAAGCTTGTGAAAAAGCGCAAACATGGCTTATTACAAGCGGTAGGACCTGCATCGGATGAAGGATTAGAATTTATCCTTAAATAGCCGGCAAAATCACAACTGATAGTTGGAGAAATTGCAGCTGGACCAACAGTTGGATCGCTAAACACCAAAGTAGGTGTTAAACAGGTTAACGTTTGTGCGCTAACTTGTGATCCACAAAATAATAAAAAGAGGTAGATGAATTTTTTCATGATAACTTATTTATCTGTTATTTCAGTTGATTTAAGTTCCGGTTTAATGAATGCAGGATTTTCCTTGATCCACTTATTGATTACGGTTAAATATTCCTGTTTGGTTGGGTAACCTTCCTTAGTGGGAAAGCCACTTGGAATAGTATTTCCGATCATAACTTCACTGATCTTATGATCGTACCCAAAATAAGCACTTTGTTCGGCTGATTGAGAAACTGAAGCGCCTTTTACGGACTCTTCATTGACCATTTTCCGTTTTGTAGTATTGATTTGGTTATGTTGACCAAAACTTAAATTGATTGTTAGTATGTAAAAACATACAACAGGCGCGATTTTCTTCATTAATAGTGGTTTTTTTAATGCTCAGCGAAGATAATTCAAAATTCATCAGGTTTTCTGCGACTTTTTCACAGCGCTCAAGCTAAAACCGTTTTAGAAGTGTTAAAACCGCTGTTTAACAGAGTGGACGCGGATTCTGAAGTTATTTTAGAGAGGAAAGTTGGTCTTCTAAGGTCTTGATTTTACCTAAAGCATCTGCAGCTTTTTTTCGTTCCAATTCCACTAGTTCCGGTTTGGCGTTAGCAACAAATTTTTCGTTGGCCAGTTTCGACTGAACACTTTTTAAAAACCCTTTATTGTAATCAATTTCTTTCAAAAGTCGTCCGCGTTCTTCCTCAATGTTCAAATTCATGGCGAGCGGAATGAAGAATTCGCTATTCTTTATCACAAAACTGAATGCGCCTTCTATTTTTTCTTTTGAATGTTTTAATTCGCTGAGGTTGGCAAGTTTAATGATCACAGCGTCAAACATGCTTTCGTTTGATCGCGTGGTTAAACTCAATTTTTCTTTAGGAGAAATTTGTTTTTGCGCCCTCACATTTCTGATCATCGCAACAAGTTCTTTGGTCATTTCAAATTCATCCAATTGCTTTGTGTTCAAAGTAATTGGTTGTGGCCACTGAGCTAAAATACAACAATCTTTTGCGTCTCTTTCCTTTATCAAATGCCAAATTTCCTCTGTAATAAATGGCATCCAAGGATGCATGATGATCAATAATTTTTCCAAATAATGGATCGTGGTATCGTAAGTGTTCTTATCTATTGGCTGTGCTTTTCCATCAATAAATTCGGGTTTGATAGCTTCTAGATACCAGGCACAAAAATCATCCCACACCAATTTATAAGTTGCCATTAAAGCATCGCTCATTCTATATTTAGAATAGTGATCATTGATCACTTCAATTTGCTCGCTTAATTTATGTTCAAACCATGAAATTGCTGCCTTTTGAGCCTCACTTTGCTGTGCGTTTCCAACTTCAAATCCTTTGATCAAACGGAAAGCGTTCCAAACTTTATTGGCAAAATTCCGGCCTTGCTCGCAATAACTTTCATCAAATAAAAGATCATTTCCCGCAGGGGAACTCAATAACATTCCAACGCGAACACCATCGGCACCGTATTTTTTAATGAGGTCGAGCGGGTCGGGACTATTTCCTAAACTCTTACTCATTTTACGACCTAATTTATCGCGAACAATTCCGGTTAAATACACATTGGTAAATGGTTTTTGCCCTGTGTATTCTTTTCCGGCAATGATCATTCTTGCTACCCAAAAGAATAAGATCTCCGGCGCAGTTACCAGATCATTTGTTGGATAGTAATATTTAAGATCTTCATTCGCATTCTCCCAACCTTTTTTAATAATATCGGCATCAAAAACAGTTAATGGCCATAACCAAGACGAGAACCAGGTATCCAGCACATCATCATCTTGTCTTAATTCATTTTCCGAACGGATCAGTTTTTTCTCTTCTTCTTTGATCATTTCTTCGGTGATCCCATGATCGCGATCGGCGTCCATGCCAGCCAACAAAGAATTGGTTGCCAAATTCAATTGATGCATTGCTTCCTTTGCTGTTTTTGCGACAACAGTTCTTCCATCGTTTGTGTACCAAGCCGGAATTCGTTGTCCCCACCACAATTGGCGACTGATACACCAATCGTGTACATTTTCCATCCAATGCTTGTAAGTGTTGATGAATTTTTCAGGAATTAATTTTACATCACCGCTCATTACCGCATCTAGCGCGGGCTTTGAAACCTTGTCCATTTTAAGGAACCACTGCATACTCAAGCGTGGTTCTATCACGGCATCTGTTCTTTCGCTATGACCAACTTTATTTTTGATGGTCTCAACTTTTGGAACAAATCCTTGTTCCTGCAGATCTTTAGTAATTTGTTTACGGCATGCAAAACGATCCATGCCCACGTAAATTTGCGCGGCCTCGCTAATTTTTCCATCAGCAGTTAAGCCATCAATTACCGGTAATTTATGTTTGATACCAAGATTGTAGTCATTGATATCGTGAGCAGGCGTAACTTTTAGAGCACCTGTTCCAAATTCTTTATCAATATAGTCGTCAAAAATGATAGGAACCGCTTTGTTGATCAATGGAATGATCGCAAATTTTCCTTTCAAATGTTTGTAACGCTCATCTTCCGGATGCACACACACTGCTGTATCCGCCATAATTGTTTCCGGGCGGGTGGTAGCGATCGTAACATGCTCGTTACTATCTTTTATTTTGTAGTTTATATAAACTAATTGTGAGTCTTTTTCTTTGTGAATTACTTCTTCATCACTTACCGCAGTTAAACCTTGCGGATCCCAGTTCACCATGCGAACACCGCGATAGATCTGTCCTTTTTTATGAAGGTCAACAAACACATCCAAAACCGCGTCACTCAGGGCTTCGTCCATCGTGAATTTGGTTCTGTCCCAATCACATGAAGCGCCTAAGTGTTTTAGTTGTTCAAGTATAATTCCACCGTATTTTTCTTTCCATTCCCAGGCATGTTTCAAAAAATCTTCGCGTGAAAGATCTGTCTTTTTTATTCCTTTTTCTTTTAAAAGCGCAACAACTTTTGCTTCCGTTGCAATACTGGCATGATCTGTTCCGGGAACCCAACACGCGTTATAGCCCAACATGCGCGCGCGGCGTATCAACACGTCTTGAATGGTGTTGTTAAGCATGTGTCCCATGTGCAAAACGCCGGTAACATTTGGCGGAGGAATAACAATGGTATACGGTTTTTTATTCTTGTCGGGCTTCGACGCGAAGAAATTATTTTTCATCCAATATGGATACCATTTTGCTTCTGCTTCCTGAGGATTATATGTCTTTCCGATCTCCATTTTTGAGGAATCCTAATTCTGTTAAAAATCGTAAAATTAAGGAAAGTTAGCCAGTAACGCATATCTTTATGGCACGATTTTTATTATCTTTATCACTGTAAACTTAAAACCAACAGAAAAATGAAAAAACTTGTATTGACACTAGGACTATTCGCGGGAATGACTGCTTTTAGTTTTGCGCAAGAAGGCCACAGCGCTAATGATGGCCACAATCACGGTACGGCTGCTGCAACTCAAACTACTGCTCCAGCGAGTACTGCCGACATTAAAATGGACAAAATGGTGCATGATTATGGAAACATTATGCAAGGTGGAAACGGCGAATGTGAGTTCAAATTCACAAACAACGGTAAAGAACCATTGGTTATTACTAACTGTATGGGAAGCTGCGGTTGTACTGTTCCTCAATGTCCAAAAGAACCAATCTTACCTGGTAAAAGCAGTGTAATTAAGGTGAAGTATGATACAAACCGCGTGGGTGGTATCTACAAAACTGTTACTGTGAACTCAAACGCAAAAAGCGGTAACGTGGTTCTAACCATTAAAGGTAACGTTGAACAAAAACCGGTTGAAGAAGCTTTCCCTGAGAACAAAACCCCTCAAGGTGCTCCAACTGAGAAAAAAGGTTAATATTTAATTCTTTAAAAAGAATATGAAACAGCTATTATATAGTTTATTCCTTGTAGCCGGACTTGCGTTAACTACAAACGCGCAGGAAACGGTTGTTCCGAGTGCGGATCCTAATGCTCCTGACATGAAATTTGAATCGGAAACGATCGATTTTGGTTCTTTGGAGTGGGATGCGAACGGGATCAGGGAATTTAAATTCACTAACGTAGGTAAATCGCCATTGACCATTACCGCGGTTACTGCTGAATGTGGTTGTACTACAACTACCATCGACGGTAAACAAGGATGGCCAGCTGAGCCAATTGCGCCGGGTAAAAGCGGAGTGATCAAGATAAAGTATGATACAAAACGTGTTGGTCGTTTTGAGAAAAATATCACGATCAGTTCAAACGCTAAATTCGCGTCGAAAAAGGTGAAGATCAAAGGCGAAATTAAAGCTAAGCCGGGTGGAGAAGAAGCTGGTGGATAATCATAACATTGCAATGAAAAATCCCTTCGAGTTAATCGGAGGGATTTTTTGTTTGAAGAGGAATGTGTTTCTCTTTCTTTTCTTCGTGTTTTCAGGATTCGCAATTAGCCAAAATACCCAGGTAAAAATTGACGATGAGAAACAAAGTTTCGAAACCGTAAATCAAGGGGAAGTTGTTCAGTTATTTTATAAAGTAACCAATATTGGAAATGTGCCCTTAATATTGAATGATTACGAAGTTGAATGCTCCTGCACCTCGGCTGATTATGCCACGGAACCGGTTGCCCCGGGAAAAACGGTAACAATTGCCGTAAAATTCGACACTAAAAGCGCGTATGAACGCCAGGATAGAACGGTGGATGTACTTTGCAATGTAAAGGGCGGAATGATCAAACTCCGTTTCAAGGGCAACGTTCTCAAAAAGAAATCATAAACTTCTTCTAAAAAACTCTGATGCAATAATGGATGTGGCAACCGCTGCGTTCAGTGATTCGGTATTTCCGGACGCAGATGGAATGGTAATGCTCTCACCGGCAAGTTCACGCGTTTCTTTTCGAATACCATTAGCTTCATTTCCTATAATAATGAGCCCGTTTTTTAGAGATTCGGTATAGATGTTCTTCCCTTTTAATTCGGTAGCGTAAACATGTTTTATCTTTTCGCCGGCTATTAATTCTTTAAGCGGAATATAATGAACATTTACCCTGAGAAACGCGCCCATGCAGGCCTGTATACACTTAGGATTGTACAATTCAACGGTTTCTTCAGAGCAAAACAGATCTTTTATGCCAAACCAGCTGCTAATTCGCACAATGGTTCCAAAGTTTCCGGGGTCTCGAATATCATCTAAGTAAAACGCGAATGTTTTGTTGAGGTCGCTGCTAATTTTTGAAATCGGCAAATTATCGCATACCGCCACCACCGCGTTAGGCGTACTTAGCTGACTAATTTGAGATAATTCCTTTTCGTTGATCTTCGTGGTCTTGATCTTTTTTGAACTGAGGGTATTTTGATAGGTATTATAGAATTCCTCTGTGCAAAAAACCTCGTTTACGATGCCGGCGTTTTGATCCAGTATCTCGGCAACAGTTTTTATGCCTTCGGCGATGAAACGTTTATCTATTGACCGTTGCTTCTTCGTATGTAGTGACCTAATATGTTGTATTTGGCTTTTACTAATCATATATAAACGTTAAATTCGCTACACGTAAAGTTAACCATTGTTTCTTTCTAAGAAAATAATTGTTTCCGGAAAAACGCTTCTTGTTCTTGCCGGTATTCTTTTTCTTTTTAACGCCTGCAATCCAACGCGCAGATTAAAAAAGGATGAGTATCTCCTCAATAAAGTACACTTAAGGGGCGTTGAGTCTACCAAGATCGATAACGAGGAATTTGAAGCCTTCTATAAACAAAAACCTAATCGAAAATTCTTTGGTGTACTTCCTTTCTATGTGGGATGGTACAATATGTTCAACGATTCTATTGTTCAAGCAAAAAAGGAGAAGCGAAACGAAGAATACGATATTCGCAACGCTAAACGTATTCAAAAAGTAAATAAGCAGAATATTGAACGTGAAAAGACGGGAAAGAAACTTAAGGTTCCAAAGCTTTTGAATAAGGAGGAGCCAACTACGCGCGAGAATATTCGAAATATAGGTGAACCACCTACTGTGTTTGATTCCACACTAGCCAATCAAACCGCGAGCCAATTGCGAATGTTCTTATTCAGTAAGGGGTTTTTCAATAACAAAGTAGATTGGTGTGTTGATTTCAACCCGGTTAAAAAAAGTGGTAAGATAAAAAGAGGAAAAGCTGATCTTACGTTCAATGTTTCTCCCGGCGATGGATATTATATTAATCGTGTAACATATACATCGGAGGACAAAAAGATCGCCGACGTGTTTTATTCCGACACCATTCACTCTTTGTTAAAGCGTGGTGAACGTTACGATGCAGCTAAATTAAATGACGAGCGTATACGAATTACCAAATTCTTATTAAATAAAGGATATTATTTTTTCGAGTCGGCGTTTATCAATTACAATGTGGACAGTAATTATGCAGGCAATTATGTTTCAGTTGAATTGGTGTTGCGCAAATTTGCGCGCCGGTATAGCAGTGATGATGACTCCATTGTTTTTGTGAATCATACAAAATTTCGGATCAACGAAATTTATGTGATCACCGAACAGGTTTTTGGGAACATCAGAGAGATCGCGTTCAAAGACACAACAGTTCCGAAGAACAAGGATATAAAACTCCTGCACAACAACCCTTTGAAATATAAAGCCACGCTAATTGCTGACTTTATTAAACTGCAAAAAGGCGCCTTCTTCATTAGAGACACGGCTGAGGCTACATTTAAAAGTTTACTGGGACTAGGCGTCTTTAAGGGCGTAACTGTTCAATTCTTTAAGAGCGATGAATTTCCGTCTCGACTCAACTGTTACATAGTATGTACGCCACTTATTAAACAATCTATAACCTTAGAAACCGAATTGATCAACACTAATCAAAACCGGGGTATTGACGGTAGCATGATCTATCGTAATAAGAATTTACTCAAGGGAGGTGAGGTAATACAACTCAAATTACAAGGAGCCCTTACCGCGCAATCGCAAATTGGAGATTCAAAGGATAATCCCGATCTCTTATCGCTTTCAAAGATCCAGCAATTGTTCAATACCTTTCAAATTGGTCCGGAATTTACATTCTCGGTGCCTCGGGCTTTCTTTCCTTTTTCTCTATTCCCTTTTAGGAATGAGATGTTGCCACGAACGTATTTCAAAACCGCCCTTAATTACCAGGCACGCTCAACTTTTGTGAGAAATATCTTGAGCTTTGAGTATGGTTTGAATTTTCGTTCGAAGAACCGTTTATTCAAATATGAGATCGCACCATTTGAGATCTATAGCGTAAAAGCAAAATTATCAGAGGCGTTTAAAACAGATCTGGCAGAATTGCATGACGCTTTCTTGCAAAATTCATTTGTTGACCACATTACTACATTGTCGAAAGCAGGTGTAGTTTATACATCACAAGAAAATGTATTGACCAGTAAAAAAACGGTGCACTATGTAAGGGTGTTGGGAATGTCTTCTGGAAATATTTTGAGAGCCTATTATAATTTGAAAGGCACGCAAAAAGACACCGCGGGGCGTTATACTATTTTTGGAGTTCCCTTTGCTCATTTCTTAAAAGCCGAGTTGGAGTACAGAATTTACATACCCTTAGGGCCAAAACGCAAATTGATCTATCGCATGGCCGGAGGAATTGGAAAAACCTTACAGAACTTAAGCGTATTGCCTTACGAACAAAGTTTCTTTACCGGTGGTCCAAACACCATTCGTGCTTGGCGTGCGCGTACATTGGGGCCGGGCGGATACGATCCAACAAATAGTTCAACACGTTTTGATAAAATTGGCGATTTATTATTGGAAGGAAATATTGAATATAGGTTCCCGATCATCAAATCGTTTTATGGCGCGGTGTTTGGAGATGCCGGAAATATTTGGCGTTTACAGAAAGTGGAAGATAAGCCCGATGGTGAATTCCGCGTAGATAAATTTTACAATCAAATTGCCTTGGGCGGCGGTGTTGGTATTCGTTGGGACCTGGATTTTCTTATCTTGCGTTTTGATTTCGCGGTACCAATTAAAGATCCTAAATACGCGGAAGGAAATAGGTTCACTTATGATAAGAAACCTTTACGTAAAATGGTAATTAATTTTGGTATTGGATATCCGTTTTAAAATGAAGGTCACCGGTTTTACCATAATTCGCAATGCTATTAAATACGATTATCCTGTATTGGAAGCTATTCAAAGCATTTTGCCTGTTTGCGATGAGTTTGTGGTGGGCGTTGGAAATAGTGATGATGGGACTTTGGAATTGATTAAATCTATTAGGTCAAACAAAATAAGAATCATTGAAACTATTTGGGATGATTCAAAACGCGAGGGTGGTTTGCTTTTATCTATGGAGACCAATAAAGTGTTTGATGCTATTGGAAAAGATTCCGATTGGTGTTTTTATATTCAATCGGACGAATGTGTGCACGAAAATGATCTTCCGGCTATCCGAGCCGCCATGGAAAAATATAAGAACGATAAAGAAGTTCAGGGCTTACTTTTTGATTACAAGCATTTTTACGGACATTATAATTATGTAGGCGTAGGAAGAAGATGGTATAGCAACGAGATCCGTATTATAAAAAACGACAAGAGTATTCGTTCATACAAGGACGCACAAGGATTTAGAACAAGGGATGGAGAGAAATTAAAAGTCAAACACATCAATGCGTCCATTTACCATTACGGCTGGGTTAAATCGCCAAAAGCGCAACAAGCCAAGCAGGAGAACTTTCATAAAATGTGGCATGATGACAATTGGATGAAGGAGAATATTCCTGTGGTTGAAGAATTTGACTACACTAATATTGATCTATTGGATGAATTTAAAGGAACGCATCCAGCTTTATATAAGGAACGTATTTCTAAAGCAAATTGGAAATTTGAGTACGATAGATCAAAGATCAACATCAGCGTTAAGAATAAATTCCTGCATTTTATTGAAAAGAGTTTCGGTTGGAGAGTAGGGGAGAACCGAAACTATATTTTGCTTAAGGATTAGGCTTACGGCTTAATTTTATCAGCAACAAAAATCCAAGTACAAAGAAAACGATCAAGGCTAAAATAGAATTACGCATTCCCCCGGTAATTTGACTGATCAAACCAAAACAAACTGTTCCAAGGATCATTCCTAATTTTTCCATCACATCGTAAAAGCTAAAGAAACTGGCGTGATCTTCAGTTTGTGGTAGATATTTGCTATACGTACTTCTCGAAAGCGCTTGAATTCCTCCCATCACAAAGCCAACTAAGAATGCTACGATGTAAAAGTGAATTGGCAATCTGGCCACAGCAAAAGTGAACGCGCAAATAAAGACCCAAATTAAAATAGCGATCATTAAGGCTTTAATGTTCCCGATTGATCTTGAAATACGTGAAAAGAGAAATGAGCCGGCAATTCCAACAAACTGAATGATTAAAATACTTACGATCAGCGATGTGGTTTTTGATTTTTCATCGGGCCAGGTAATTTCGTTACGCGCAAATAATACCGCTACTACCATTACAGTTTGCACGCCCATGTTGTAAAAGAAATAACCCGAAAGGAATTGTTTTAGGTCGGGCATCGTTTTCACCTGTGCAAAAACTTTTTTTAACTCGCTAAATCCTTTATAAAGCAGTCCTTTTTCCTTGTTGGCTTTATGCTCTGCGTGATTTTTATTTGGAAGACGTGCAAAAGTTACTTGTGCAAAGCCCATCCACCAAAGTCCGGTTAATAGAAACGAAAGGCGGGTATATTCTTTTCCAACACCCATTATAATTGCTAAACAAACGATCAATAATAGTGAACTTCCAAAATACCCGAGTGCAAACCCCCGCGCGCTTACCCGATCTTGTTGGTCTTCGCTCGCGATTTCTGGCAAATAAGAGTTATAGTAAACTAAACTCCCCCAAAAACCAATGGTAGCTGTTATGAAAGGAATGAAACTTAATTCAAGATGATCTTTTGAGAAAAAGTAAAGCGACATGCATGAGAGTGAACCCAAATAGCAAAAGAACTGAAGGAAACGTTTTTTATTTCCCAGATAATCTGCAATACCACTTAAAATAGGAGCGATGATAACAACTATGGACAATGCAAAGGCGTAAACAAAAGAATAAATATTCTGATTCTCAAACTCGACACCCATGAAGCTTACGGTGTGACCAATAATTTCACCTGCTTCGTTTTTTGTAGCCGTTACAGCATCGTAAAAATTTGGAAAAATAGCAGACGTGATCACTAACGGGAACACCGAATTGGCCCAATCGTAAAAGGTCCACGCTTTAATTATTTTGGGATCGTTCTTTGTAATGCTCATAAAATTCCTTCGTCGGTAAAACTGTAATACGCGCCATCACCAATGATCAGGTGATCAAATAAAGTGATGTCAAATAACTGAAGCGCTTCTTTTATTTTTTTGGTGATATCGATATCGTTTGAGCTGGGTTTTAAATTTCCGCTCGGGTGATTGTGCCCTAAAATAATACTACTGGTTCTTTGCTCCAACGCCGATTTAGCGATCATGCGCACATCTACAATAGTTCCGGCCATTCCACCTTTGCTTACATTCTCTACTTTGATCACTTTATTAGCTCGGTTAAGCAATACCATCCAAAATTCTTCGTGCGGCAGATCAGATAATTTTTCGTTGAGAATGCGATAAGCATCTCTACTGGAACTTATTTTTTGATCCTCTTTACCATCCACATCTTTTCTTCTGCGGGCCAATTCAAAAGCCGCTAAAATATTCACGGCCTTGGCATCGCCAATGCCCTTAAATTTTTTAAGATCCTCCAGTGTTAACTTTGCAACCGCGTTAATGTCATTTTTGTGATCGCGTAAAATGCGTTGTGCTAATTGTATGGAAGTTTCCTCCTGGCTTCCTGAGCCGAGAATAATTGCCAGTAGCTCTGCGTCGGTTAAATGCTGGCGACCCATTTGCATCATTTTCTCGCGAGGGCGATCATCCTCAGATAAGGATTTGAGGTTGATATGTTTTGAGTTACTTTCCAAACTAAATGCTAATATAAAAATTATTATAAATAAATTTGCATTGGTTTATGAGTATTTTCGATACCGCTTCCCTCGAGATATTTAAGATAAAGCAATACCGTTACTTTACCCTGGCTCGTTTTTTTCTTACCCTTGGTATACAATTGCAAATGAGTACAATTAACTTGCAGGTATATTATGAATTTACTAAAGAGGAATTTGTGCTTGGAATGATAGGGTTAACAGAAGCTATCCCTTCGATCATTACTTCGTTATTTAGCGGACATTATGCCGATCTGCTTAATCGTAAAAAAATCATCCTTACCTGTCTTTTTATGCTTTTGATTGGAGCTATTGCTCTTTACATTACTAGTGCGCCTTTCATCACCTTCATGCGTTCGTTTGGTTTAACGGCCTTGTTTGTGATCGTTTTTGTTTTTGGAATTGTTCGCTCTTTTTTGTCTGCCAGTATGCAACCATTTATGACCTCGTTTATCCCAAGAAATTTATATACGCAATCTGCTACTTGGAATAGCACCATGTGGCATATTGGCGCCATTCTAGGCCCTGTTCTTTCGGGATTGATCTATGCTTACCGTGGCGAATTGCATTCGGATTGGTGTTATTTGCTAAATATTGTTTTGTATTTATGCGCGTTCTTTTTTATTTACTCTATTTCATATAAGCAAACCTTTATTCCTGAAAATACCGAATCTATTAAAGAGAGTGTGAAGGCGGGTATGAATTTTGTATTTAAGAATAAAATGATTCTTAGCGCTTTGTCACTTGATCTTTTTGCTGTTTTATTTGGAGGAGCAATGATCCTTATTCCCGCTTTCAATGATAAGATCCTGCACCTTGGTCCGGAAGCTTATGGATTGCTGCGAACATCACCGGCAATTGGTGCTGTATTGATGGCTCTTATTATGGCAGTTAAGCCTCCGGGAAAAAAAGCAGGACAAGCGTTATTATGGTCGGTAGTTGCTTTTGGAATTTGCACTATTGGTTTCGCCTATAGCACAAATTACTGGCTAGCATTTAGTATGTTGGCGTTAACCGGCGCGTTTGATAATATTAGCGTTGTGGTTCGTCATAGTATCTTGCAGTTAATGACTCCCGATAATATGCGGGGAAGAGTAAGCGCCATAAATAGTATTTTTATAAACTCAAGTAACGAGATCGGTGCTTTTGAAAGCGGTGTTGCCGCAAAATTCTTAGGTCTGATCCCTTCGATCGCATTTGGCGGCGCAATGACCATTTTTACCGTATGGGGAATTCATAAATCAAATCCAAAATTAAAGGATCTTGATCTTACAAAAGACGATTGAAATTAAACGAAGACATAAAGCAATTGCTGGATCAAAAATTCCTTCAATTCAATACAAAAGAATTTATTGAGAATGATCCGATATTGATACCACGCCGTTTTAAAAGGAAGGAAGATATTGAGATCGCCGGATTTTTAGCTGCAACCATTGCCTGGGGAAATCGCCGTTCGATCATTAATAACGCAACTCGCTTGATGGAATTGATGGATGACTCTCCTTTTGAATTTGTATCGCAACACACTAACAGAGATCTGAAAAGGTTTGACGAGTTTGTTCATCGCACATTCAATGGAACGGACTGTAAATTTTTTATTAGATCACTGAAGAATATTTATGCAAAACATGGTTCTATGGAAGCCGCATTTTCAAAAGGCTTAGAGGAAAATGATCAAAACATTAAGAACGCTATTGTTCATTTCCGTGTGCAGTTTCTTAAACCTAGCCACGAGAAAAGAACAGAAAAGCATATTTCAAACCCTTTAGGCAACTCAAGTGCTAAACGTTTGTGTATGTATTTGCGATGGATGGTGAGAAAAGATACAAAGGGCGTTGATTTTGGTATTTGGAAAAGCATAAGACCTTCGCAATTGTGTTTGCCTTTGGATGTGCATACAGGAAATGTGAGTCGTAAATTGGGATTGTTGAAGCGTAAGCAAGACGATTGGAAAGCAGTTGAAGAAATTACTGAAGTGTTACGTCAATTTGACCCGAATGATCCGGTGAAATATGATTTTTCCTTATTTGGGCTGGGAGTTAATAGGGAGATCTGACTTCAGGTAATAAACTGGATGTCTATCGTTGTACATTCTAATGAAACGTGTTATTTGTTTCCTACGCTTGCGTCTGCTTAAACTTTTGTATTCTTTGTAAACAGTTTCATCTGTTTTAAAAATTGCATCCAGTTGATCAAGATCAAACAACATCACTTTTCCATCGTAGTAACTCACTAAAAATTCATTGACTTCTTTTGTTTTAACCGGTCGGCCGCCACCCATTCCGTACATGGGATCGTAAATTCCAGTGTAGTATCCGGTTACTTCTATCACACCCGCAAAGTAACTGATAGCTCCAAAAACGGGAACGCGATAAAACACACCCTTAAAATTGACGAACAGGGTTTTGTTCTGCACAAACCCCCAGATCGTTGCAGGATCAATAGGCGTTGTATTCCCATCACGCAAATATTCAATTTTATTCCCGCTTGTTAGCTTGTAAAAAAAATCAACCTGGTCCTTATTAATAGATGTAATGATCTTATCCTTTGTAATGGCTTTATTATGCCTGTGATCATTGTTTGTTAAATATAAACCGTCACTAAAAAAATTCAGTTCGGTCACCATCACGCTATCGTTTTGAGACCTAAGTTCCATTGATAAAGCGGTAAAGAGTATAAACAATCCGGTCTTCAGGATTAGATTTTTTTGTTGTAAATTAGTAGAGTATGAAAAGATCACTTTTAATAGGTCTGGCTATTGTCCTGCAATTTACGATGTTTTCGCAAAACAATTGTAATGCTTTTTTAAAGTCACAATTGGTTGATAGATCCATGCCCACGAATTTTGACGTGCTGGTTGAGGGCAATATTTCCGCATTGATGAGTCAGCAGGATCAATTGGGCGTTAAAGTGAATTATTATTCGGGTAATATTGCTTCGGTAAGGACAAATTTGAATTCGATCTCGAATTTATTGCAGTCAAAGCTCATAAAATACATCGAGTATCGCCCCGCGCATCCCAAAACGATGAACGATACTGCTATGTTAAAGAATCGCATTAAACCGGTGAAGCAGGGAATGGCGCCTTTGTCACAAGCGTATGATGGAACCGGAGTGATTGTAGGAATTATTGATACGGGTGTGGATTTTAATCATCCGGACCTAATGGACGCAAGTGGAAATACACGTATTATTTCTATTTGGGACATGAATCAAAATTCCGGATCTACAGTTCCTCAACCTTACAACTATGGAATAGAGTGGACGGCTGCGCAAATTAATGCCAGTGTTTGTACACATAACGATAACGCGAATTACGGACACGGAACTCACGTGTGCGGAACCGCGGCTGGTGATGGTTCTGCCACTGGAAAATTTGAAGGCGGGGCACCAAAAGCCGATCTTATTGTTGTTGCATTGAATTTTAATAATTCAACTAACCCTATTTATTCGGATGCTGTGAGTTATATTTTCAATAAAGCCACGGCATTGGGCAAACCTTGTGTGATCAATGCCAGCGTTGGAGACTATTATGGAAGTCACGATGCAACAGATGTACAGTCTTTGTTGATCAATAATTTTTTAACGGCTCAAAATGGAAGAGCGCTTGTGGCTGCTTCGGGAAATGCCGGAACAAACAGATATCACGTAAAAACAACGCTTACAAATTCGGATACCTTGTTCTCATGGTTCTCTGAAAATAACGCCACTGATCTTTACTATTATATTTACGCCGATACAAGTGATATTAAAAATGTACAAACCAGTATCGGGGTTAATCGCGCAAGTAGTTTTGATCTTGGAAGGATCCCTTTTCATAATTATAATTACGCTTTAACTACTCAGCAAGTAGATACGCTTAAATACAACAACCAACGTATTGGTATTGTGAAGTCAGACGCGTCTATTAATTCTTCAGGAGTTTACGAGGCATTATATCATATTGTGGTTGATTCATTGAATTATTTGTGGAGAATAGAAAGCAAAGGGAGTGGTAAGCACGATGCCTGGGATTTTAATTTGAAGAGTACAGGATTGCCAACAACAACGCTGTATCCAAGAATGTCGTATTATGTAATGCCAGACACTATTTCAACCATTGTTTCAGGGTTTCAATGTAGCAATGAGGTGATCACCGTTGGGAATTATATTAATTTGAATAAATGGTATGATCATACCAATACACTGCAAACGTCAACCGAAGTACCCGGGAAAATTAAAGGATCAAGTAGTCAGGGACCAACACGAAGAAATTTATTGAAACCGGATGTTGTTGCAACGGGCGCAAATGTGTTTAGTGCTATGCCTCTTTCTTTGCAAACATTTATGATCACTAATGCGCCAAGTGCGGTGGCTCAAGGAAGTATGCATATTCAGGGCGGGGGAACATCGGCTTCGTCGCCTGTTGTAGCGGGATTGGCAGCTCTGTATTTGCAGGCATTTCCAAACGCAAGCAATCAGCAAGTAAAACAAGCTATCTCAAATTGTACTTACAGTGATGGATTTACGGGAACTTTGCCTAACCAAGTGTATGGAAATGGAAAATTAGATGGAATGGCCGCCATGTTGTGCACGATCTTTACAGGAGTTGAGAAGTTGAACTTAAATGAAGGTATTAGCGCAAAGCCAAATCCTTTCCATCAGAAAGTAGAGATCACCTTGAAGAAAGATTCAAAAGGTGTTTTGGAGATTTATGATGTGAATGGTAAGCAGATTTTAAAACAAAATATAGGAGATAGTTTTATTTTGGACATCGATCAGATCAATAATTACAAAGGTTTGCTTTTGATCCGCGTTACAACACCAACTTCTAATTACTCGGCAAAACTTATCAGTTACTAATATGCGCGTTGCCGGAAATAAGGTGAAACACCTTGTGTCTTTTTTTTACTCAGAACTGGATAAACTTTATTCTAAAAGTGAGATCAATGAAATGGTATTTCGCGTATTTGAACATTTTTTGAAGTTCAAGCGCGAGGATATGCTGGGCAGGGCAGAAGACCATGTGAATCAAAGCGAATTATTACTTATTTACGACGCGGCCAAAGATCTTGCAAAAGCAAAGCCCTTGCAATATGTGTTAGGAGAGGCTTACTTTTATAAATTTCCTTTTTACGTAAATGAACATGTTTTGATCCCTCGTCCGGAGACCGAAGAATTGGTAGAGATCATCTATAAAGGAAATAAGGAGCTTAAAGGACGGATCTTTGATGTTGGAACCGGCAGCGGTTGTATTGCTATCAGTTTAAAATGTTTGTTGCCTCAAGCAACTGTGGAAGCTTGCGATGTAAGTGATAATGCTCTGGAAGTTGCGAACAGGAACGCCGAGAGAAATAGTGCTGATGTGAAATTTATTAAGGCCGACATTCTTGAACTTCCAGTTGACGGTTACGGTGACTTGATGATGAATTATTCTATCATTGTTAGCAATCCGCCATATATCAAAACTAGTGAAGCCGATCAGATCCTTGCCAATGTAAAGGACCATGAGCCGCACCTGGCTTTGTTTGTGGAAGGCAATGACCCTATTATTTTCTACAAAAAGATCATTGATCTATGTAAAGATCGTTTGGATAAAGGCGGGAAATTATATTTTGAATTAAATCCTTTAACTGCCGAAGCAGTAAAAACCTATGCTCAAAGCAAAAGTATCTTCACGCAAATGGATCTTCTAAAGGATATTTCAGGAAATGTAAGGTTCTTTAGAGGAATAAAGGCATAAAAAAAACCTCCTGTTTTTTCAGGAGGTTTCTCGTAGTACAGTTTTATTAATTTTTAGACGGCGAAGGATTGTTCATTACCGGCAAGAATGCGTAGTTTTTTCCGAAATACAGCATTTGTTCTGTAAAGTCTTTTGGATACTCGATCTTCACATCAATGATCTTGTCGCCTTGCATTACCGGCGTTAATTTTGGTTGTATAAAGCCTGCGTATGGAGCAAAGTTCAATTTCGCGTAACGATCCAAAACTTCTTTGTGCGTGTTCTTATCAACCTTCACGCCATAATTCTCTACAAGATCATGTCCTGCCTTATAATCTCCTTGTGATTTGATGCGTTGGATCTCTTTTAAAAGATCGCCAAATAATTTTTTGAGCTTATCGTAATCGTTAACTACATAATACATTTTACCGTCTTTTATAGTTTTACTAATTACATTTTCTTTAGTGCCTTTTTCAAACACCCAGGCCGATACCAATTGACGGTTACGCATATGCGCCTCCTCTAAATTGTCCCCCATTTTTAAACGCGATAATTGAACTAATAAGCCTTTGGTGATGTATTCATCGTAGGCCGCTTTTCCGTAATCTAAATTCGACATCACGCCAAGGTCAACCAATTTCTTATCGTATAAATAATAAAGCGCTACAAGATCGGCACGCGCTTCCTCTAAAGTGGACGCGTAGTTCTTCAAAGTTTCCGAAGGTTGTTTAATTCCCTTTTCCAGTTGCCCCGACGCGTGACCAATTACTTCATGCATGTCCGTGTGTAATTTATCAGCAAGACCGGCGTATTTTTTCACGCGCTCTTGAATTTCCTCATTGATGTAAAATTCTTTCACTACACCTTCGCCGGCAGCCATGTCGTAAGCTTCCACAATGTTTCCAAGATTCACAGATTTAGAACCATGTTGTTCGCGGATCCATTCGTTATTTGGTAAATTAATACCTATTGGCGTGCTTGGAGCCGCGTCACCGCTTTCCATAACTACATTAATAACTTTTGCAGTAATTCCTCTTACGCTTTTCTTTTTATGCTCTGCCGAAATAGGAGAGTTGTCTTCAAACCATTGCGCGTTATCGCCAATTAATTTGATGCGTTTGCTGGCTTCCATATCTTTTACCGAAACCACCGATTCAAAAGTCCCTTTAAAACCAATTGGATCTTCGTAGGTCTCAATAAATCCATTTACTACATCAATAGCCGACAAAGTATCTTGAGCCCAAGCGATACAATACGTGTCAAAATCTTTAAGATTTCCCGATTTATAGAATGTCACCAACTTATCCAAAGCGTTCTTTTGCGCTGCATTCTCAGCAACACCCGAAGCTTTCTCTAGCCAATACACGATCTTTTCGATAGCTGGCGAATACATTCCGCCAACTTTCCAGGTGTATTCTACGAGTTTACCATCAACCTTCATTAATTTGGAATTTAATCCGGTCATTACAGGCGTTTCTTTATTGTCCTTATTTACGTCTTTGTAAAATTCGCTGGCTTCTTTTTGA